>JADJTY010000001.1 GCA_016710935.1 Chitinophagaceae bacterium
TACAGTAATGAGTGTGCTTGCCAATGAACACAAAGCCATTAACCTGGGACAGGGTTTTCCGGATTATAACATGAGTGAAGAACTGATTGCGCTTGTGAACAAAGCCATGACCAGCGGGTATAATCAGTATGTACACATGAACGGGACTGTCTGCATTAAGAGAACGGCTGGCCGAAAAAATTACAAACCTGTATGCCACCGAAGTTAATGGCGATACAGATATTTACCATTACGCCCGGCGGAACCTATGCCATTTACACCGCACTTACCACCATACTGCAACCCGGCGATGAAGTGATTGCTTTTGAACCGGCCTACGACAGCTATATTCCCACGCTGAAATTAACGGAGCCGTGCCGGTTTTAATTCCGCTGGTAGTCCCCCGATTATAAAATTGACTGGGAACTGGTGAAGCAAAAGATTACACCCAAAACAAAACTGATTATGCTGAACACGCCACACAACCCAACCAGGGCTGTGCTGGGGGCAGGTGATATTGTGCAATTGCAAAGTGTTGTAAAAGACACCGGCATTTTTATTTTGAGCGATGAAGTATATGAGCATTTAATATTTGATGGTAAGCAACATGAAAGTATGTTGCGTTATCCCGATCTGTACGAAAGAAGTTTTGTTTGCTTTTCGTTTGGCAAGGTTTACAATTGCACCGGCTGGAAACTGGGCTATTGTGTGGCCCCGCCGCATTGATGAAAGAGTTTAGAAAAGTTCACCAGTTTAACTGCTTTAGCTGCAACAGCCCGGTACAGTTTGCGTTAACAGAATTTCTACAGCATAAGGAAAACTATCTGCAGCTGGGAAGTTTTCTGCAGCAAAAAAGAGATTACCTGAAAAACCTGATGCAGCAGACAAAATTTAAAGCACTGCCATCTTACGGCAGTTATTTTCAATTATACAGCTACAGCGATATTGCCGATGAAAGCGAAAAGGATTTTGCCATACGCCTTACCAAAGATTATGGCGTAGCCACCATACCCACATCAGTGTTTTATAAACACGGCGAAGACAATAAAGTACTGCGCTTTTGTTTTTCTAAAAGGAAAGCACACTGGAAGAAGCAGCAAACAGGTTGATGAAACTATAATTTTACGTAAATATTTTTTACCACAAAGAGCACTAAGGAAATACATCACAAAGAGCACAAAACACTTTGTGCTCTTTGTGATAAATCTTGTGCCCTTTGTGGTTAAGTGCTAAACTCCAAACTGCATTAAATGATGATCCAGATGTTTGTACATACTCTGCCCCCATTGCTCCGGTGTAAATGTACCAAACATGGGATGCGGATATTTTCCCACATTACCGGGCCCGGCATGATGAAACCGGTTGATCATGGCAATAAGCTCCTGTTTTTCTTTTTCAAAATCACGTTCGTCTTTAATGATAAAATTGGGAGCTGTGGGCAGGTTGCGTTTCCACGGTTCATCGTTGTATAATTTTTTCTTGAACACCCAGCCGATTAATAAACCTATAAACATGCGGGGCATTTTTTTATCGCTCAGCGGCACTTTAAATGCTTCCTTGCAATGCGCCAGCATTTGTGCTACATTCATTTTGCCCCATTGGCGCTGGGTATTGGGTGTAAGTGTATTCAGGCGGTTGATGATCTCTGTGTAAGCGCTTTTATCAAATAAATTTTTCATGTGCAGTTATTTTGCTAAAGGTATAAATTTTTTTAGCTGCTATTATCAGCAGGCTGCACACTGCTTATATACAATACGTGCCGAAGCTGTGCATTTAACAGCTTTGGACGTAAGCCACAAAATGTGCTGTGGGATAATCGATAATGTGGATTTTTAGCCAACGGGCAGGGCTTGCTGCAGGGCTGGAATTCATTGCTTGTCCGCCCGTAACCGCTGCTGAATAAAGATATAAAAGTACAGGTTAATTTATTTGTTTTTATGCACAGTTCGTGTTAGTGGCTACCTATATTATATTTTCGTTGATATCCTAATGTTTCATACCACGCTTTTTGAGGTCTGCTTTTTGGATAACCGTTTTCAGTGCGAAACTTTTTTCGTTCTTCGGTAAAGTCCCACCACGTTTTTTTCGTGTCATTTGTGTTTGCAAAATTCACGATTAATCTAAATTGGTCTTCAACGCAAGGGTCAATCCAATAACCTTTTTTCTGTTCGTATTCGTCTGTGAGTTGAGCACCGTCTTTTTGTTTTAGTTCGTTGAGTGAATAATAACCTAAAAAAACAAGGTCTTCTGCAAACTTTATTCCGACTGACGGAACGGTTTGAAATTCTGCTAAAGCATAAATTTCTTTTGCTCGTTCAGTTGTAGAGTTTAACAACACTTCCAATTCGTCAGTTGCGAAGTCAGAATGTTAGCAATTTTGATTTTATTCTTCTCAAATTTGTTTTTCAATGTCCGTCAGCGGAAGTTTTATGTTAGTTTTATTTTTCATCTTCGGCTTGGCGATGTGGCGGATTTTTAGCACTAAAGTTCAATAGAAATACTGCTGTTGAACCTTGTACAAATGTTTCATAGAAGCACCTTAGCCACCATATTGCACAGTTCGTGTTAGCGGTTAGGCGTTCTACTTGTTTATCTAGCTTTTGTGTCAATACTATTTCCACTTTTATTTTTCTTGAAGAGTCCATAACCAAGCATCACCAATTTCTTCATCCTGTACAATTTCTGTAAAAATAAAACCGTTTTTCTCTAATATTTTTGTCGAAGCGTTATACTCAGGTGCGGTTTTCGCTGTAATAATTATTGTCAGGTCATCTTGTTGAGAAATTAAGACAAGTTCTTTACAAGAATACGAAGCAATACCTTGTCCTTCGTATTCTTTGAATGTCCAATATGCTATTTCAACTTTTCCTTCTTTTGGTTGTCCAGTAAAACCACAAGAGCCAACAATTTGCGTTTCTCTTACTACAAAATATCCTACCCACGGTAAGTTGTAACCGATTTTCGGATAATATTCTTCATAAGATTTCAATAACATTTGGCAGTCGTCTGAACTATATAAGTCATTCGTCTTATCTAAATTTATTTCTATTGCTTTCAGTTCCATTTGTCTATTAATCTCAATTTATTTCTTGTCGGTTTATTTATGTCGGTGTTGTTTGTTACGCTTAGCTTCTGCTAACGGGCAGGGGCTTTGTGCAGGTGTGGCATTAGTATTCCGTCCGCCCACAGCCGCTGCTGATTGAAAATATGAAGTTGAAGTTAAGAACTAAAGCTCAAAGTTGTTTGTCCTGTAAGCTCCCCTATAACTCGGCCATTTAAAAGTTGACAAAATTGTTAACTTTAAACCAAGGAGGTCGATTATGAAAAGAACAAGATTCACCGAAACACAAATTGTAAAAGCTATTCAGGAACATGAAAATGGCAGGGATGCTAAAGAACTCTGCAGAGAGTTAGGTGTCAGTACTGCTGCTTTTACAAATGGCGACAACGCCATGGAGGATTAGATGTGAACGAACTCAAAAGAGTCAAGGAACTTGAGGACGAGAACAATCGTTTGAAGCGGATGTATGCTAATTTAAGTTTAGTACATGAAGCATTAAAGGATGCTGTTGCAAAAAGCTTTAAGGCCTGATGATAAAGGCAGCTTGGCTGAACACATGATAACCGAACATGGAATCAGTCAACGTCAGGCATGTAAAGTAGTAAGTCTGCCCAGAAGTAATGTGCAATACAAACGTAAACCCAAACGGGATGAACCAGTCATTGATCAGCTTAAAGAGCTGGTTGATAAACATCCATCAATTGGTTTTTGGCAGAGTTATTACAGGATCCGGCGAAAAGGTTTTAACTGGAACCACAAAAAAGTGTACCGTGTATACACAGAAATGAAACTCAATATCAGAAGGCGTTACAAAAACGCTTACCGGCAAGAGTAAAACAGGCATTGTATCAACCGGCGGCATTGAATGAGGTATGGAGTATTGATTTTATGAGCGACACCTTTATGGGATGGAAGGCGTTTTAGGTTATTGAACATTATTGATGATTACAACAGGAGGTATTACATATTGAAACTGATTTGTCGTTACCAACACTAAGGCTGATTAGGGTGCTGGAGTATTTAAAAGAGTTCAGGGGCTTGCCACAGATCATTCGGGTAGATAATGGGCCGGAGTTTATCTCACACCGATTAGACATGTGGTGTAAGGAACACAAGATAAGCCTGGCTTTCATATAACCAGGTAAGCCCATGCAAAATGGTTTTGTAGAAAGGTGCAATGGAAACATCAGAAAGGAATTATTAAATGCCTTTGTTTTTAACAACCTGAATGATGTTCGACAAAAAGCGGAGGAATGGAGGCTGGATTACAACTGTTCAAGACCACATCAATCGCTGGGCTTTGTTCCACCGGTTGAGTTTATTTAATCCGTTTCCCATGTTAAACTAAAAAACAAATGAAAAATTATACTTTTGATTGGCACGAATTTAAGGGGAGCTTACAGGGGGAGCTTAAAAAATTTGAAGCCGAATTATATAAAAAACTGGAAGCCTGGCAACCAGAATTGGTAAAGCAGGTTCGGAGTGTTGTGGGCATTGGCAAGCGGGCTACTGCAATATTAATTGTAACCACGCAGGGCTTTAAGCACACCCAAACCTACCAGCAACTAATAAGCTATGCAGGCCTAAGCCCCAAGGAATATAGCAGCGGCAGCAGCATAAGAGGCAAGGTGCGTATCTGCAAACAGGGTGGTTCATTGCTGCGACATACGCTTTACATGTGCGCCCTGAATGCTAAGGAAACAAATGGCGCCTGCAAAGAATTATTTGACCGGCTGGTAGCAAAAGGAAAAAATAAAAAACTGGCCGTTATTGCTGTAGCAAATAAGCTTTTAAAACAAGTTTTTGGAGTGGTAAAAAACGAGTGTTTGTTCGACAGAAATTATTATAAAAAAACAGCTTGATTTATTTGTTTTTATGCACAGTTCGTGTTGGTTGCAGTTTTATTGTAACTCAGCAACTGCACAAACTTCGAATTCGAAATGTTTATTACTACTTAACCCAATTTTACTGTAGGATTTGTCAAGGCAAATTTTCCTGTGTCCCAAAGATTTAATTCCAGAGTCAACTAGTAATTGTAAGGCTATGTCTTTACCAGTTTTTTGTCCAAACGAAATGCACTCGGCATAATTCGTTTTTTTACAATTAACTCTGTCGTGTCCGCTTCTATTAACTTTTGAAATTTCTGTTGAATAGCATTTGGCGTCAAAATAAAGTGTCCTGCTAAATATTAGAGCTTTGCAAGCTTTTCTATTTAATAAATCGTTTTGAAGTGATTTTTTGAATTCTTCAAATTCAATCAAAACACTGTCTTCATAATCTTCGTTTATTTGATATTGGCTGACTTCAAGTTCAGAAAATTCTTTAGGGAAAAGCCGGCAAAGATTTATGTACAGTATTGCTTCCTTCTCGGTTTTTGTCAAATAGGATATATTTTTTGCAGTGTTGGCTTTATCCATTTGTGACTTTGTCCAAACCTGAGAAAAGGAAGTAGCAGAAACTGCCAAAAGGATAAATATAAAGACTGTCTTTGCTTTCATTAGGTGTCAAAATAGTAGAGTGCTTAAAAATTGCAACCAACTCTTAAATATACGCTACTCTTTGTATAAAAAAGCATTAATTTTCAATATAAAACTATACAAATGATTGAGCTTACATACTGGAACGAAGATTTGCAAATAGGGCTTGCAGACTGGAAAGCAGTTTACCAGTTTCCACAAAAGAACTGATGGAAAAGGAAATTCACCAGGGAAATCTTTATTATAGAAGCAAGGGGTAGTAACAGGAGAATAAGTTATAAGCAAATAAAAAAAGGGCTGATAAAAAGGCAAATATTTATAAAAGAAGAGTTGTGTCTTTTGCCTTTTTAAAACTTACAGCAGCTCATACAAAGCCCTTAGCCTTTCCCCTTGTCATTTGTTTTTCCCAATCTTTTCCAAGGGCATTTTCCCAAAGCGGTTTCATGCCCAGCGATACATCAATCATCTTATTAAAATCCTCATCGCTTAAACCGGCGCAGATGTTTTTGGGTATATCAATATTGTTCTTCTCTACCATGTATTTAAATTCTTTTACGCCATCAGGGTAAAACTCCTGCAAATGATCAAACACAATACAATTGCCAATACCATGCTTGGTGCCCAGCAAATAGCTGAGGCCATAACTTACTGCATGTGCCACGCCAACCTGGCTGTAGGCAATACTCATACCGCCGGCGTAAGATGCCATCATCAGTTTGTCATCGCTGTCCGCATCCCAGCCGTCTTTTGTTACATACACATCTCTGCAAAGCTGCAATGCTTTTTCGCCATAGCTTTTACTGAACTCGTTTAAAAAAGTTCCGTTCAGGCTTTCAATACAATGTATATAACAATCCATGCCGGTATAAAAACGTTGGTTGGCTGGTGCATCGGCGGTTAATTCGGGGTCTAAAACTATCTGATCAAAAGGAGTAAAATCAGAATTCATACCCAACTTTTTTGTTGGGCCAGTTAGCACGGTAGTGCGGCTTACTTCGGCACCGGTACCACTAAGTGTTGGTATGCCCACTTTGTAAACGCCGGCATTTTTCACCAGGTCCCAGCCCTGGTAATCGGCACTGCTGCCGGGGTTGTTCATCATTAAAGAAACGGCTTTGGCCAGATCCATGGCGCTGCCGCCACCAATACCAATAATACCACTCACCGTACCAAACTCTTCTTTAAGCTGGTTGGCCAGGCTATCTACATAAGTTGTTTTAGGTTCGTAGGTTACATCAACAAAAATAATTTTATCGTTGCCACGAACGGGAACACGGTTGGCAAGTTCTTTGCCATTAAAGAAATGGTCTACCAAAAAAACCATGGGAGCACCAGCCTTGCGATGCGGCGCAATGATTTCATCTAACTGGTTAAAAGAACCACGGCCATAAATTACATAGCCAACCATTTTAAAATTTCTGAATGCCATAAGTTTGTTTTTTTACCACAAAGTGTAAGCTCCCCTTAAATTCGTGCCAATCAAAAGTATAATTTTTCATTTGTTTTTTTAGTTTAACATGGGAAACGGATTAAATAAACTCAACCGGTGGAACAAAGCCCAGCGATTGATGTGGTCTTGAACAGTTGTAATCCAGCCTCCATTCCTCCGCTTTTTGTCGAACATCATTCAGGTTGTTAAAAACAAAGGCATTTAATAATTCCTTTCTGATGTTTCCATTGCACCTTTCTACAAAACCATTTTGCATGGGCTTACCTGGTTGTATAAAAGCCAGGCTTATCTTGTGTTCCTTACACCACATGTCTAATCGGTGAGATAAACTCCGGCCCATTATCTACCCGAATGATCTGTGGCAAGCCCCTGAACTCTTTTAAATACTCCAGCACCTAATCAGCCTTAGTGTTGGTAACTACAAATCAGTTTCAATATGTAATACCTCCCTGTTGTAATCATCAATAATGTTCAATAACCTAAAACGCCTTCCATCCCATAAGGTGTCGCTCATAAAATCAATACTCCATACCTCATTCAATGCCGCCGGTTGATACAATGCCTGTTTTACTCTTGCCGGTAAGCGTTTTTTTGTAACGCCTTCTGATATTGAGTTTCATTTCTGTGTATACACGGTACACTTTTTTGTGGTTCCAGTTAAAACCTTTTCGCCGGATCCTGTAATAACTCTGCCAAAAACCAATTGATGGATGTTTATCAACCAGCTCTTTAAGCTGATCAATGACTGGTTCATCCCGTTTGGGTTTACGTTTGTATTGCACATTACTTCTGGGCAGACTTACTACTTTACATGCCTGACGTTGACTGATTCCATGTTCGGTTATCATGTGTTCAGCCAAGCTGCCTTTATCATCAGGCCTTAAAGCTTTTTTGCAACAGCATCCTTTAATGCTTCATGTACTAAACTTAAATTAGCATACATCCGCTTCAAACGATTGTTCTCGTCCTCAAGTTCCTTGACTCTTTTGAGTTCGTTCACATCTAATCCTCCATAGCGTTGTCGCCATTTGTAAAAAGCAGCAGTACTGACACCTAACTCTCTGCAGAGTTCTTTAGCATCCCTGCCATTTTCATGTTCCTGAATAGCTTTTACAATTTGTGTTTCGGTGAATCTTGTTCTTTTCATAATCGACCTCCTTGGTTTAAAGTTAACAATTTTGTCAACTTTTAAATGGCCGAGTTATAGGGGAGCTTACAAAAGGACACGAAGGTCCTTCACAGAGGACACAAAGTTACAATACCAATCGCTTTATACCGTCTTTAAGCAATTTAACATTAAAGTTTATAAGAAGTCCTATGCGGTTACCGGAAAGTTTCAGGTATGTGAGTACCTGCGCCATGTGTACATCAGTAACAGATTCCACCGCTTTTATCTCAATTATTATTTTATTGTCAACCAGAATATCAAGCCGGTAACCAATATCGAGTTTCACATCTTCGTAAATCAATGGCAAGGCTTTTTCTTTTTCAACAAGATAACCCGCCATTACAAGTTCATAACACAAACATTCCTGGTAAGATGACTCCAGTAATCCGGGTCCTAGCGCTCTGTGTACTTTAATTGCCAGCCCAATAATTTCATTGGAAAGCTTATTTAATTCATCGGGTATATTGCTGTGTTCCATCTTTGTGTCCTTTGTGAAGGGTCTTTGTGTACTCTGTGGTTAATTTTATAGCATCGAAGCAGCCCTCACTAAATCTTCCGGGGTATCAATCTCTATTCCCATGTACTTTGTAACCACCATTTTCAATGGCACACCGTTTTCCAGGTAACGCAGGCACTCAATTTTTTCTGTAGCTTCAAGCGGTGTAATGGGCCAGGCAGTAAAATTTAATAAAGCCTGTTTGCGAAAAGCATACACACCAATATGCTCGTAATAAACGGGGCTGGTATTTTTATCCCGGTGGTATGGTATGGGGCTGCGGCTAAACATGAGTGCATTCATGTTTTTATCAACCGCCACTTTTACATAATTTGGGTCGTCAATAAATTCCCTTTACATGCAGTACCTGCATCAGCGAAGCTACCTGCACACTTTCGCCTATAAAAACGGCTAACAATTTTTCGAGTGGTTCTTTTTGTACAAAGGGTTCATCGCCCTGCACATTCACTACAATATCTACCTCCATATCTGCAATGGCTTCGGCAATACGGTCGCTGCCGCTTTCATGTTCTTTAATGCTCATTACGGCTTTACCGCCGTTGTTTATAATTTCGTTGAAGATGATCTCACTGTCGGTAACCACCATCACTTCGTCAAATAAATTGGTAGCAACGGTATTGTTGTAGGTATGAAGAATAACTGTTTTATTGCCCAGCATTTGCATGAGCTTGGCAGGAAAACGGGTGGCGGCATAGCGTGCCGGTATCATGGCGATCTTTTTCATTTCGTTCTTTTATTATAACCACAAAGTACACGAAGTTTTTCACAAAGAACACAAAGACTCCTCTGTGTACTTAGTGTTGTATTCTCTTTGTGCGCTTTGTGGTTAAAGTCTATACACCCGAGGTCCAGAAAATAATGGCCTGTGTACCAAGTATAAATATCTCAAATTCGGTAATGGCGCCCTGCTCCAAAACAATCTTTATTTTTTGTACCGGCCCGGGCTTGCCATCATATTTTTCTCTTTGAACTTCAATGGATTTTGCGCCTCCCTCAATTTTTGTATTTGTATTTTTTACAGGAAGGGATCTTTTTCACTGACGAGGTCGGGATATTGCCCCAGTAACCGCACCAATAAAAAGCATTGCTCAATGGTAAAATCGGGCAGCAGGTAAAGGTTAGAACCATTTTCATATCCCTTTTCTTCCTGCCACTCCATACCGTTTTTGAACAATTGTTTGGTAATGGTAGATTCGCCCATTTCATTTAAAGCGGCTTCCGATTTTTTTATCAGCAGCGGGCTGCCGGCTTTTGTGCTTACCTGCAAAAAATAATCGCTGAGTGTTTTTACTCCTGCTTTTGGCACAGGCATTGGTAACACATAGCTATTTACAATGTAGCCGGTTTTGTTATTGTATTTCACCTTCCACCAAAAACCATTAAAACCTTCGGTAGCAATAGCAACTACAGGATCGTTATCTGCAACCGTAACTAATTTTTCGCCGTAGGCAATTTTTTCCAGCACTTTAGCACTGGTATTGGGTTGCTCTCTCATACTCAATCCGGCTTTAGCAGCAGCATAGTAAGTGAATTGAGAGAAAGAGAAACTGTAAAAAAAAGATATAACCAGGGTTACAATAATTTTTTTCATGAGGCTTTTTATTTTAACCACAAAGTACACGAAGTTTTTTCACAAAAGGCACAAAGACACCTTCGTGTGCTTGGTGTTGTATTTTTCTTTGTGAACTCTGTGGTTAATAAATTTAAAATGAAGGAGGAAGTTCTGCAAAATATTTTTTACAGTTTGTACACCGGTAACCTTTGCTGTAGGTAGATGTTTGGCCAAACAAAATCTGGTTTTTTAACCTGCCCCAAAAATCAGTTGGGTTATTTGTCTTTTCTTCTACAATCAATGAATGGCTTTTGCAATTGGAACAAGGGATATCTTTTAAATAATCATTCTCTACTTCTTTCATTAAAGCAACTGCACGGTCAAAATCATTTTCTTCAACCAGTAATTTAATACCACCAACAGCAGGATTAAGCAATGGGTCTACAGTTACAATATGCTCATCTTTCATTTGGCATTTAATACCGTTTTCGGTAAGCAGCCCCATGGTCATATTGGCCAGCATATAATTATCGTAAGATGCTATCTGTTTAAAAGTCATAGTGCTATTGTTTTCCGTCAATAATGATGGGTGTATTTCCCTTGCCCATTACAATTACTTTTGAGTTTGTGCTTAGTGCCAGTTCTTTCATGGCCTTAATCTGTTCGTACTGCAGCTGCTGATCGGTAAGGCCGGTATTAATGATGCGCTGATAATCGGCAATACCCTGTGCTTCTACCCTTTTACGCTCAGCTTCCTGTTTTTCTTTCAGCAAAACAAACTCCATTTTTTTGGCATCCTGCTCAGAATTTATTTTAGATTCGATAGATGCTTTTACCGAATTAGGTAAAGTAATATTGCGCACAAGCAACTGCTCCAGCAGCAGGCCACGCTTTTTAAAATCTTCTTCAATACTTTTAAATATGCGTTGCTGAAAAACATCTCTTTTGCTTCCAAATAAATCTACCGCCTGGTAGTAAACTGCGTTGTCACGGATTTTTGTACGGGTAATGGGACGTACAATTTTATCCCGGTAATCATCTCCTGTTTCTCTTAGCAGCCTGGGTGCATCGGCACCAACTACACGGTACAAAACTGTAAGGTCAATAGTTACTTCAAGTCCGTCGCTGGTCAAAACCCTGATGGCATCATCGCCAACCTGGTTGCCTTCATCATGCACACCACTCATGGTATAGTTTTGTGTTTTTACATCCAGCTTCTTTACATCCAGCAACGGATTTATAAAATGCAGGCCACTGCCCATCACATCGTTTTGAATGCTGCCGAACAAAACCTTTACACCCACCTGGCCGGCATCAATCTGTTTTACACAGGCATTTAAAACACCCAGTAAAATAAAAATTACCCCAACAATGCGGCCAATGGGTTTAAATTTCGCAAGCGCAGGGTTGTTCTTAAGTACAACTGCGGTAATAACTAAAACAATAATTCCAATTACAATTAAAAACATGGCATATAAGTTTAGAACTGTAAGTTCAATAAAAGAATTAATAATTAAGGCAATGGTTTTGCACATACCAGAAATAAAAAACCGCTTTCAAAAAAGAAAGCGGTTCAAATTTATGAGTTCCGGTTCCCCCTTTAGGGGGCGGAGGGGGTGTTTTTTAATTATTCAACATAAGTGGCATTACCAGCATCAGCAGTTCTTCTCCTCACCCTGCTCGGTTGGTTTTATAATTCCTGCTTTTGTAGGCGTACTCAGTTCCATATTAATATCGCCGGTATCGGCACCGCCCAGCATTTCAATTAAAAATTTAGCGTTAAAGGCAATCTGAAGATCTTCGCCATCATACTGGCAGGCCATGCGTTCGTTACCTTCAAAACTAAAATCAACATCCTGTGCAGCCAGCTGTAATTCGCTGCCGCTGATGCTTAAAGCAACCTGGTTGGTGCTTTTATTACTGAATACACTTACCCGGCGCAATGCATTTTGAAAATCATGTTTATTAACCGTCATCTTGTATGGGTTATCAACCGGTATTACTACTTTGTAATCCGGGAAACGGGCATCAATCAAACGACAAACCAGCTCGGTTGTACCGTGCGATACAAACAGGTGGTTGCTGTTGTATGAAATGTTCAGCTCATCATCATTATCTGGTAGGGCACCTTTTAATAAGTTCAATGGTTTTTTTGGAACGATGAACGAGTCTTTTTTAGGGCAGCTTACATCTGTACGTGTGTAGCGTACCAAACGGTGAGCATCGGTAGCAACAAAAGTGATTGACTTTTTATCCAGCTCAAAAAATACACCGGTCATGGCCGGGCGCAGGTCATCGTTACTTACAGCAAACAACGCTTTGTTGATGGCGGTAACCAAACCCGATGAGCTCATGGTAAAAGCATTGGCATCATCTGCAGCAGGTTCTTTGGGGAAATTGTCTGGTGTTTCACCCATTACCTTGTACTTACCATTGTCGCTGGTAATTTCTACTGCAAAGTTTTTATCTATATTAAAAGTGAGGGGCTGCTCTGCAATATTCTTTAAAGAATCCAGCAAAATTTTTGCAGGAATGCACACTTTACCGCTTTCTTTTGCTTCAATATCCAGGTGAACTTTCATCACGGTTTCCAGGTCGGTGGCAACAACGGTCAGCTTGTTTTTTTCAACTTCAAACAAAAAATCTTCCAGTATGGGTAGTACTGTATTGGCATTAATTACACCGCTGATCTGTTGCAGTTGCTTAAGCAGGGCCGATGAGGAAACAATAAACTTCATAATTATATCTTTAGTTGGCAAATATATAAAATTAACGGGGCTAAAAATACAGGGTATTTGGCAACAATTTTAGTTTTACTTCATAATTGTTGCTTTTGAGGTTTAGAGCATATTGTAAACTCAAAACAGGCAAAGTATTATTATTGGCCTGCATTTTTTATATTTATGATGAATGCGTAATTTTTTATATCACATATGTATTACCTGCTGCCTGCTGATTACAGCGGGAGGCTCATTTTCCCAGTCAACACAAACCATATTTTATACCACTAAAGACGGGCTGCCCTCAAATTCTATTTACAAAACCATTTTGATAACCACGGTTTTTTATGGATAGCCACCGACAATGGCATTGCAAAATTTGACGGGAAGAACTTTAAAATCTATACAACCTCACAGGGGTTACCGGATAATGAAATAACCGACATTTTCATTGACAGCAGCCACCGCATTTGGGTAACACCTTTTAGAAGAACAGCGGCTTATTATAACCCAATAAAAGACAGGTTTGAGAATGAAGATACCGACCCCGAACTACAGAAAGTAGAACTGGGCAATACAAACCGGGGCAGCGTGTTGCAATATGGCGGCATTGCATTTTGTAATAACCTGCGTGATTTTTTTATTTATAAAAACGGGAAAGTAACAGTTTACAAAGGGTTGATGAATGTAAAAAAATCGGGCACCCCTGAAAAGATCATTGAATTCAGGCCGGAGAGATACCTGGTGATAAGCCCAGATTCAGTGAGGGTGTTTATAAAAAACAGGTTTACAAAATCGTTTCCGCTGCAGAACGATTTTTTTTACAGCGAATACTTTGGTAACACATTATACATTGCTTCTGCAAACAAAATAAAAAAGTACAGGGTAGATAATGAAGGAAACATCAACCAGATCCTGGAAAAAACATTTCCATTTGTGATACGCATTTTTTGTAAAGCCGGTAAAGAGCTTGCTGTGGCAACATACAACAGAACAACCTACCCGGTTGATACCGCCACGCTGGAACTGAAAGACCCTTTACTGTACAATATTGCTGTAAGAAATGTTTTGGAAGATAAAAACGGCAGTACCTGGATATCGAGCATTGACAGGGGCCTGATAAAGATCCAGCAAAAAAGGATTTCATCATTTACCATTACCGATAAAGCACTTAATGATGAGATAACCCAGCATTTTACCACGCTGGCTGTTATCAATAAAAAATATTTGTGGGTAATAATTATGGCGAGGTTTTGATCTATGACGGGGTGTACGATATAAAAAAAGCAGTCATTATCCGGCGAAAAAATATGGATGCTGTGGTAAGAAAGATCATTGAATTGAAAGAAGGGGTTTATGTAGCCTGTCAAACAGGTTCTTTCATACTCGATAAAAAATCATTGCAGATTGTAAAGCGGTTTGAAGCAAGAGACAACCTGTCATCCAAATCGGCATTTTTGCTTAACGATTCAATCTTGCTGCTGGGTACACATGCAACAGCCGTGAAATATAATATTGCTGCAAACAAAGGCATTGATACCATCATAAAAAGAATAACGGCACTTGGTGTAAACCAGGCTAAAGAAATTTACATTGGCTCAAACGATGGGCTGTACCGATGGGATAAAGATTCACTTTTTTATTTTGGAAAAAAATATAAGGCTTTAAGTTACCGGGTAAATACAATTTTTACTACGGCCGATGATCTTTTGTGGGTGGGCCTGGGCTCCGATTCATTACTGGTTTTAAAAAACAACCTGCTTGTTAAATCTATCGCATTAGGCGATATTATACCGGGAAGCGTTTGCAAATCTTTATACAGCAGCAAACCAGGTACAATATGGCTTGGTACAAATAAAGGGTTGAATAAAATTGAGTACCAGCTCAGCAATGATAAGTTCAGTTTTTACAATACATCTTTTGGTTTGGCCGATGGGCTTATTGGAGAACAGGTAAACGATATAACCATACACAACGATACGGTTTATGCAGCCACTACCGGCGGAATAAGTTACTTGCCGGCTAATTTAAATTTACCGGTGGCCGATATTACCACATTCATAACCCGGGTTTTAATACAGGGAAAAGATACAGTGGTGTTAAAAGAATATACACTGCCCTACGATAAAAATAATATCAGTATTTATTTTTCAGGAGCCGATCTTACAGGCTATTACCCTTTGTTTGAATACCGGATCAATGATGGAAACTGGCTTAAAACTGATAAGAATAATATTGAACTGAGTTTGGCTCCCGGGAGGCATAATATACAGATCAGGGGATTAAAACGTGATGGAACAGCCTCCTCCCAATCTGAAACCATTTCTGTTTTGTTAAAACGCCCTTTTGGAAAAACGGTATATTCTGGACCATCATGGTAATATCGCTTTTCATCATCAGTTTTTTTATTTTAGAATCACGCAATAAACAAAAGCGAAAAACTGCCGTTGAAAAAGTGATCACCGAAAAAAAATTGACCGAGCTGGAGATGCAGGCATTAAAGGCACAGATCAATCCGCATTTTGTTTTCAACTGCCTTAACTCTATTAAAGGATTTATTTTTGACCGTGATTATAAACAGGCAGATAAATACCTGGATAAATTTGCTGACCTGATGCGAAGCACCATTGATAATTCAGATGCTTCCATTATTTCTTTGCAAAACGAGATCAGTTATTTAGATAATTACCTGCAACTGGAAAAACTGCGGTTTGAAGATAAATTCAATTATACCATTGCTGTAGATGAAGATATTGATAAAGACCAGGTGTTTGTACCAGCCATGCTGCTACAGCCCTATGTTGAAAATGCCATCAGGTATGGCATGCGTTTTTTGGAAAATAAAAAGGGCAGATAAATATAAAATAAAAAAGAAAACAATTTCATAGTTTGTGAAATAGACGACAATGGTATTGGCCGGGAAAAAGCTGCGGAACTGAAAAGTAAAATGCATGTAGAGTATCAGAGCAAAGGAATGAATATATCAAGGCGCCGGGCTGAGCTATATCATATTGACCAGATGGTAACCGATAAAAAAGATGATAATGGTATTGCAACCGGAACAACCATAACTGTAAAAATTCCTATAGATTTTAAATGATGATTAACTGTATAATTATAGACGACGAAGCAAAAAATATTAAGCTGTTACAAAACATGCTGGAAATGTATTGCCCCGGGGTTAAGGTTTTGGCAACAGATACTGAAGCAAAAAACGGATTACTGTTAATTGACGAATTGCAGCCCCAACTTGTTTTTTTGGATGTGGAAATGCCCCACCTGAACGGTTTCGACCTGCTTAAAAAACTGGAGCCGGTAAATTTTGAAACCATTTTTGTTACTGCTTACAGCCATTATGCCGTTGAGGCATTTGAACACCACGCCACCGGATATATTACCAAACCCATCAATACCGAAAAATTAATTGCGGCGGTTAATACAGCAACCAGGCGTATTGAAGAAAAGAACATCAATAAAAATTTATTCTCTCTTAGAAAAAAAATACCCAGGCTGCTGCGCCCGATAAAATTCCTTTATCAACCAGCAACGGGTTGGTTTTTGTAAAGCTTGCCGAAATTTTATATTGCGAAAGCAGCGGTAACTACACCAACTTCTTTTTATGCAACGATGCACAGCAGCCTGCGGCTAAAAAAATAATGGTAAGCCGCCAGCTGGGCGAATATGAAAACTGCTGCCCGGAAACAAACTTCACCCGTATTCATGATAAATACATCATCAACCTTTCTTTTATTAAAGAGTATATAAAGGGCAGCGGCGGCGATGTGGTGCTGGAGAACGGAAAAGAATTACCCGTTGCATCACGCCGAAAGGAAGAATTTTTGGCAAGGTTTGAAAAATGGATAAAAAGGAAAGCCTAAACTTAAATTCTCCTTTCCCACACTTATACAATCATAACCCACGCTTTTACATTTCAGCAAATCCTTCGCTTTCTTCTTTACATTTTTGTACCCGTAATAAAAGGCTTGTTTAAAAGCCAACTCTAAAAATTCAGGATATGAAAAAAATAAAACTGCTTTTACTGTTGTTGATGCTTACAGGAGTAACGGCATATGGCCAATTACAACAGATAAAAATTGTAAGCTTTACTGCAAAAAAACCAGTTACCGGCTGTAATTGATAACTGGGGTAATATTCCCGGATCATTATTGCTGGTGGCGCAATTGCCGCCAACAGTAAGGGTAAAAGGTATCAGGTTGATGGTTCAGATAAAGGGTGGCGGTGCTATTATCTGCAGTAATAATTCGGCCGGTGGCTACAGGTTGATGAGTTTACCACACGAACATTTACAGCCAATGAATTAACCGGCAGTTTACAGGGTTGTCATGATTTAAAAGACGGTAGCTACTCCATCTGCGTACAGTTTTTTAATGTTGACCGTGTAGCCATCAGCAACGAAGTGTGTAAAGAGTTTACGGTTGAAACCCCTAAAGAAACGGATTACGCACCACCAACTTTAATAAATCCTGAAAATGGTAAAATTTATACCGAAGCAGAACTAAGCAGGCCGGTAACTTTCCGGTGGACGCCGCTTGTGCCCAAACCCAGGGAGCCTGTTACTTACCGCTTAAAAGTGTGGCAATTGATGCAGGGGCAAAATGGTACGCAGGCCATGCGTTCAAATCAACCTATTGTTACCAAAGATGTAGATAATATTACAGGCTGTTGTGAATGGAATTTATACAGGCCCATGCAGGCCTCCCTATCTCTGCGATTTTATATGGCAGGTACAGGCTGTTAATAAAGAAGGAAAGCCAAGGGAAGAAATGAAGGTAAAAGTGAACCTTATACTTTTAAAATTGACAATAAAATTAGCTTTACGCCACCGCAATTGATTGCACCGGTTGATGCAAAATCATTTATGCCAAATGATATGTCTGCTCCGGTTTTATTCCGCTGGACACCGGTTGTACCTAACCGCAGGAGCCGGTTACTTATCGCTTAAAAGTTTGGCAATTAATGCAGGGGCAAAATGGTACAACAGCTATGCGTACAACCAGCCCATTGTTACCAAGGATGCTGATAATATAACTCAGGTAGAAGTCTCTTCATTATTAAGAGCAGGATGCACTGGCGGCCCATGCTGCCCTCCCTATCTATGCGATTTTATATGGCAGGTAGAGGCTTTGAACAGGGATGGTAAACCAATGGGAGATAACGAAGGCAAAAGCGGAACCTTTACATTTAAAGTAGAAGACAAATCTGTAACAGAATGCACGCCTCCAAAATTAAATGCACCGGCAGATGCTAAGTCTTTTCTGCAAAAGATATGTCGGCACCGGTTTTATTTCGCTGGACACCACTTGTACCCAAACCACAGGGACCAGTTACTTATCGAGTAAAGGTATGGCAGCTAATGCAAGGCCAAAGCGGCTCACAGGCAATGCGTGAGAACAAACCTATTGTAACCAAAGATGTAGATAATATTACAGAAGTATCAGTTTCCGGAATATATACCGGCCCATGTAAGCCCCTTATCTCTGCGATTTTATTTGGGAGGTACAGGCATTGACAAGGGAAGGAAAACCAGCATCTCCAAAAATGAAGGCAAAAGCGAAGCCTTCAGTTTTAAAATTCAAAATAATATTGACATACAGATTGACAGTTAAAAGTTGGTTGTTGCGAAAAAGGAGTACAAATCAATTTACATTAAAGTAAGAAACAACCTGGCCACGCCTGTAAATATAGTTGCAATAAAATATAAAGTAAATGGTGTTGGGGCTTCTATTAATCTTTCTCCTACCAGCCCCGCAATACCACAAACAATTGCAGGAAACGGCTTTGAAGTTTTTACCGCAACCATTGAATGTAATCCCGCCATAAACTTCCTTAAGTTTTTGGTAGATGCAGAAGACGTTGCCGATCCGGATAATAAAGAAACAGAAGTAAAAAGTGATACGCTGCATTGCGCCTGCGCCGCCTGCGATGAAAAGAATTTTACATTGAACGCACCGCCGCCCGGCAACATTACTATCAGCAACAATACTATTACATTTAATCAGCCCATAACCGTAACAACCACACCGGCAAAAACAATAAAATCTTTAAAAGCCGAACTGGTGTATTATGAAATGGTGCCCGAAAATGATATGTGCATACCCTGCAATAAAGATGCAGCTACTTACGGGCATTTTACAAACGGCATCAACAGCCAGGAATGGAACGGTCCGCAGCAATCTTTAAACATCAACATAACCACACCACAACTTACCCCGTGTTGCAGTGCCGTGTTTAAATGGTGCATCAGGTATAAGATAGAATTTAAAGACTGTACCACCTGTAATAAACTGGTGTAAGCTACGAAAAGAAAAAAAAGAAGGATGCGAAAAAGTAAACCCTGATAAAAACATAAAATAAACTGTCATGAAGAAAATATTCAACATACTTATTGCATTATTTGTTTTTTGGCTAGCGCTGCGCAGGCACAACAAGCAGCCTGCTGCCCCGAATTTAAAATGGTTTTCAAAAGAGATTTTGATTGTACCAGGAAGGGCCATGTTTGCAGGGGCCCATTGGAGGCAACGAAGAACACTTTACCGCCAGCATGTGCAAATACAGCACTAACACCTTTTTGGTTGTACCCAATCTACCAGGCTATACCTATGCATGGGTTATTACCGGTGGTACGCCAACATCTGCAACCGGAAACCCGGTAACTATTACCTGGGGCGGCGGCGGTACAGGTACTATTATGGTAACTATTACCAGTGCAGACGGAAGCTGTAAAAAAACTATAAAGGAAACAATATGTTTACGTGATGCGCCCGTTGCTGCATTTACATTTACCCAAAGCAGCCCCTGTGCAGGAGGCCTGGTCTCTTTTTCAAACACATCCACAGGTGCAGCAGGTGTTTCCTGGGATTTTGGAGATGGCAATTTTGCCGGAAATGTAAACAATCCCACACATGTTTATGCAGCACCGGGTGTATATAATGTAACAATCTATGTTACCAACGATACAGCAGACTGCAGACCTTCAACACCACCGGGACAAGGACAAAAGCCCTGTTGCGGATGTACCAGTTCTTTTACACTACAGGTAACTGTTGTTGCAGGCAGTCCGTTATTAATTGTACCCAAAGAATGTATTAACCAATGTTTATGTGCCGGAGATACAGCAGAGTATTGTATAACCGTACCCTGTGCCGGGCCAATTACCTGGACGGTCTCACCCGGATCAACCATTATTTCGGGCCAGGGAACCCAGTGTGTTAAAATAGTATGGGGTAATACCTATCCTACAACCATTTCGGTAGGTGCACCCAATTGCGGCAAACCTTGCGGCAACACGGCAACTTTAAGCGTTCCGGTTCTGGTTAACAATATTCCAATAATGCCGCCTAATAATCTCGTCTGTCAGTTTAGTACACAAACGTATTCACTGCCCGCAATGCCCGGTGTGTTTTACAACTGACAGTAACAGGCGGAACCATAGTTGGGCCCAACGTTAATACATCTGTAATAACTGTAAGCTGGGGAGCCGGCCCAACAGGCCAGATAACCTGCACATATACTAATCCGCTGAAAAAGAATTGCAGCGGAACCAGTGTTAAAAATGTAACGATTAAACCGGTATTAAAAATAAACGGCCCTTCGCAAAGTTGTGTTGGCTGTACCGCTTTCTTCTATACAGGAGGCGGCCCGGTTACCTGGTCAGGTTCTCCCGGACTTACTTTTTCTCCTCCGGCCGGCCCAAGTACAACCGTTAGTTTTCCTGTTTCACCTACAACCAATACCTACACCATTACCGGAACCGGTGGAGCCGGTGCTTATTGCAATTCTCCGGTATCGGCATTTATTGTAGTTGCGCCAAGGCCGGTATTAACTATTCTTCCGGCATCGGCTATTGCATGCCCCAATACGCCGGTAACATTTGTTGCAACGTCTACTGTAACAACCACGCCCATTAATTGGGTGTTGCCGGGCGGAGCAACGATGATCGCTAACAGTGGCCCACAATTAGATACGGCTGTAATAAGTTTTGCAACTATTCCCGTTGGTGGTGTTACGGTAACGGCTACGCAAAAAATGTGCATTTAATTTATCCTGCTCACAAGGCACAGCATCTGTAACAGTAAAAACCTCAGGCGCCCAATTTAGCCACACCTCCTAATCCCTGCATTGATCAAACATCCTCTTATTCAATTTCAAATTATATTTCCGGCATCACCTATACCCGGACTATCAGCAATAATTTAGGCACCATTACTCGGGCCAGGGCTCAGGAACCATTAATGTGCTATGGCATGGAAACAATGCGGTAGCCAATATGGGTACCATAACAGTGAGTAATTGCGGAGGTTCAGTTTCAGTGCCTGTAACAGTTACACTACCTGTTTATCCAACGATAACGGTTGTGGGGGGTACCTGTATTACAACCGGCATGACCCTAACCTCCAGTACCGCCGGGCCTTATTTGTGGAACGGCCCCGGAGTAACCGGACAAACAACACAAACGGTAAACATCAATCAACCCGGCACTTATTGTGTAACCATTAATCCGGGTTCACCGGGCAGTTGCGGACAAACAAAATGTATTACCATTCCACCCAATCCTTATTGGGTAAAAATAATACCGCCCTGCAGTGTTTCTTCCTGTAACCCGGCAACATTAAGTGTGTTGTTAACTGTAGCAACAAATATTCCTTCGCCCACCAATTGCCAGTGGCTTTATCAACCTCCGGGCGGCGGGCCGTTTACAGTAGTGTCAACCAGCTGCGGTAATTATACAGCTACTTTGCTGGGTACTTATTATTTGGTGATTCTTGACCCGAACGGATGTAGAGACACGTCTAACATTATAAGAATACCACAGGATATTAATATCTGTTGTACCACACCGGTGTGCAGTGCATTATCCGGAGTTCAGTTTAATTTACACTATGCCGGTTGCCAGCCCACCGTTTTTACCGGCTCACCCTTAGTGTTACCTCCGGGATGGACAACAGGTACTATACATCCAACCATTTGTTATGGTGACGGCACATCAGATGATTTTATCAGCCTGAATACAACCCACCAGTATGCAGCAGCCGGGTTATATACCGCCTGTGTTGTACAAAAAGTAGTAAAGATCAGCAGCAATGATACCTGTTGTAACCAATAGCCCCAACCAAAATATTACACCCACAGCATCAGGTACATATACCATCACATTAAGTATCACGCTTAACGGATGTACATCAACCTATAGCATGCCCATTTTGGTGGTACTGCCGGTTGCACCCATCAATATCAATCCTAACCCAAGCTGCGATGGCTCACCGGTATTCTTTCAACCACGGCGGGCATGGCCAGTTATAACTGGCAGTTTGGCGATAACAGTTTTTCATTGATGGCATCGCCCCAGCATATTTATCCTGGTCCGGGTACGTATACAGTAACACTTACTGTAGTTACACCCGAAGGTTGCACAGTTGTAAATACAGCTACGGTTACCATTCAACCTAAACCAATAGTTACCATAACTCCCAACCCGGTAACCATTTGCCCGGGCACATCGGTAACATTAACGGCTTCCATCAATGCCAACGGCAATACCATGTGTTCAACTTTTCTTCCTATACTTTTCAATGGTATAATAATGGTAACCCGGTAGGAACAAATACAACCACATTAACCGCAACAAACTACGGAACTTATTATGCAGTACTTACAGGCAATAGTGCTGCCTGCAATTGTGTTATAACAACAGACACGGTTACCGTAAGCTGGTATCCCAAGCCAATCGCAGAGATCAATGGCAACTCAACGGTTTGTATAAACGCAAATACAGGTACAGGAACAATAAACCTGTCCAATACCGTGAGTGGTTATCCAACTTATAACTGGAGTGCCAACAGTGGCAGTATTACTTTCGATTTTACCAATATATACAACCCCGTTGCTACGGTAACAGCTGCCGGTAATTACCAGATATTTTTACAGGTAATTGATGCCAATGGATGTATGGCTTATGATACACTGTGTATTTATGCCAGTAACAGCCCAACTGTAATTGTAAATGCGCCGGGAGGAACTTTATGCTCGGGCAATGTATATTCATTACAGGCTGTGCCTACACCGGCAACAGCGCCACCTGCAGGGTATAATTATTTGTGGAATAACGGTGCAACCACCAATACTATAAATGTATCTGCACCGGGAGTTTACAATGCCATTGTTACAAATATGAATACGGGTTGTTCGGCCATGTCTAATACTGTGTTTATAAACAAGGGGCCGGATTTAAGCCTGTTCCCTTCCTGCTGTGATACGATTTGCAGTGATGCACCAATCAATATTATTCCACCATTACCACTGGGTCCGGGTCAAAATGCCTGCACCGTTTATTCGATCGTATGGCTGGATAACGGAGTTCCAATATCTCCTCAGCCATCACCTTGTAATACACTGAATACTGCAACCCTTGTACCCTTATTGGGCATGCACAATATTTCTATTGTAGTAACGCTCAATGGCTGTACCGACACTTCCAATGTGTTTCAGTTGTTCATTAAAGACTGCGCGTGCGATTGTAAAGAAAGTAAGTGGGATAAGATCACCTTAACCAAGGGCAAAACCGAAGCAGATCCTAAAGATCCCAAAGATGATCCTGCCCTGGCAAAATCCGGCAAGGCGGTGGTTATTGATAACCCCAATACCATCAGCATAAACTGCGATAAAACCTATAAACTGGATTGCAATAAACCTTACACAATCAACGCAGGTTATATATGTAAGGATACCGCATGTCCTGCAAAAGTTACCTATAGTTTACAGCCCCCAAGCGGCGCACCCATTACAGGTACCATGCCACCTGCATTTAATTTTACACCCACTCAAAATGGCACTTATGTGCTAACGATGTATGGCTGGTGCGGCGATAAAATATGCGACACCTGTATCATTAAATTTGAAGTGAATTGTGTAGCATGTGATTGTAAAGGCAGCAAGTGGGGAGAGCGTACAGTTACGGTTGATAATAATACCAAATCATTTACATGCGGGCAACAGTACGATGTAAAATGTAAAACACCGGTTACGGTTAACGCCAATTATTTATGTGCCGATCCAAAATGTAACGGAGCGGTAACCTATTCTTTGCAGGGGCCAACCGGCGGACCAACAACCGGAACCTTACCGCTTACATTTACACCCATTCAAAACGGCACCTATACTTTAACCATGTATGGCTGGTGCGGCACAACACTTTGTGATAGTTGCGTAATTAAATTTAAAACAGATTGTAAAGAAGAGGATTGTTGTCCGTATGATATTAAAGCTACAACCGGAACCGTTAAATATGATTTTACACAGATACCTAACGCAACCGTAGCTGCGCAAACATTTACCATTAATGGTTTGGCACTGGCAACCATTACCGAAGTAAGGGCCAATGTGATCAGCTACGACATCACCGATAATTTTGGTAAGGAATGTATGAAATGTGTTAACCTTCCGTTTACCTGGGCAAGCATTGCATCGGCAGCCAATATGGGAGCAGCGCCGGGCCTGATCACCATGTATGGCGGAACAACAGTAGCATCATTTAATGGCAGTGGAGCAGATGCCTATAAAAATCCCAGGGAAGTGATATGGAATAACGGAAGCCCGATTGCTATACCCAACGGCACCAACATAGGCATGAACTTTATTTTACCACCGGTACCAGCCATTGATTGTTGTGAGCTGAAAGGAAAGATCTGTGTGAAGTTAACTTTCCGGGATAAGGATTGTAAAGAGTGTGAAGTGATCACTTGTTTTGATTTTGTAATTAAGAAAAAATAAAAAAACCTGGAAATACCAAACCGCTTTTTATGATGAAAAGAAAAATAATAACCAGCAGTTTTTTTCTTTGCATGTTTGTTACTACATCGCTTGCGCAGGAAGTTGATTCACTGCTTAACAAGGTGAAAGACAAAGCAAAAGAAAAATTACAGATCAGCGGCACCATGGGCGTAACCTACGAAGGGTATGGCCTCAACCGCAGCCCATCGGGCTGGACAGGCTACCAGCCCCGCAGGCCCTGGAACCAGGTGCGTTTTAATTTTACGCCAACATTTAAGTTCAGTAAAAACTTCAGCCTGCCGTTTAACTTTAATTTTGCTGCTATACCTACTAATTTTGCCGGCCCGTATGCAGGTATAAAAAAACCAACTTTCGGGCAGTTCATCACCAATCCCATGAACAGTTTTGGCATCAACCCAAAATACAAATGGGCCGAGCTGCAGTTGGGTACACAGTATTTAAAATATTCTGAACTTTCAACAGGAGATATCGGCGTGTTTGGTGTGGGCGTAGATCTGAGGCCCAAGATATTCAGGTTTAAATTTTTTACCGGCATATCGCAACAGGGTATAAATTATGTGGCAGGACCTCCAACCGTAACGGGTGCGTATAAACGCAAAAACTGGATGGCACAAATAGGTCTTGAGAAAGAAGACAGTTATTTGTTTGCAATTAATATTGCCAAAGGAAAAGACGTACCCACTTCTGCAGCACCGCCGCCATTGACCATCCGGCCGCAGGAAGGTATTGTGATAAGCCTGGTATCTGACCTGTACCGGAGAAAGGCTTTTATTTTAAAGCCGAAGGCGCACAATCTACTTTTTACCAAAGACCTGGCCACACCATTAAGTTCCAATGTTAAAAGCCTGAAACCTTTTATTGAAGCACACACGTCTACGATTACCGATTTTGCCGGGCAACTTGCTGTTGGAAAAAAAGGAAAGAACCTCGACCTGGGGGTAATGGTAAAATACCTGGGTGCCGGGTTTCAGACAATTGGCTACCCTTTTTTACAAAGCGACAGACTTGATTATCTCTTGAACACCCGTATCAATGCCTGGAAAAACAAAATGAATATTGTTGCCAGTTTAGGCCAGCGGGTAAATAATGTAAAGAACACAGCATTAAGGGCAAAACAGTTCATTGGCAACCTCAACTGGTTTACACAGTTCAGCGATAACTTCAGTTTAAATATCAACTATAACAATTTTGGTTTTCAAACCGCCAGCGGTCTTAACCCTTTCGGCATAAAAAATGTAAGTAACGACCTGGGCATAAACCCGACCTTTACTTTTACAGGCAAAAAGATCATTCACCTGATAAGCATGAGCTATAATTACAGCAAGTACGATGAACGGGATGTATATTCCGGTCTTACCACATCCAATAATACCCACACAGGGGTGCTTACTTATGTGCCTACATACCTGGAGAAGGAAATATCGCCCGACTTCAGCATCCTGTATTTTTATAATGATGTGCCCGGTGCTAAGATAACCCTGGCCACTTTAAGCGCTGCATTAAGTATGCAGGCTGCTAAAAAAGAAGATGCGGCTCAGGGGGCAATTACAGTATACCTTGGGAAAACTTAACAGCTTCAGCAACAATAACAATTTAATTGCCAGCTGCAATGTTGATTATAAATTAACAAAGAAGTTAACCTGGGTTACTTTTTAACCACCAACTATTTTAAATATGGAAACGAAATAACTCCCAACGGAGCCAATTATGTAGAAACAGGTTGCCGCACAGGATTTCAATATCGTTTTGACACAAAAAAACAAAAATGAAAAAACTAATATCAACCGCCATCGCAATCTTTATTGTTGCCAATGTTATGGCACAGGGAATAAAATTCAATTTTGCAATACTTAATACACAGCCGCCTGCACAATTATCTGAGTGGGGCAATAGGCGTGAAGTGCTTACACTGATCGTTACAGGAGGACAACCTGGCGCTCCAGGAGGTCAGTTTAAAATAAAAACGGAGATCAAAACAACAGACGGAACAGTTGTAGCATCGGCCGACCTGGCTAAAACGCCTGTGTTTACACTTAACTCAACAGGAACACCATTAATTCTTTTTGCCAACGATGTAATGCCGCTTGAGTTTATGGCGTTTACCGGTAAATACAAAACTTCTTTAGAAAGAACCGGTAAGCTGCCTGCAGGTAATTATATCCTTTGTGCAAGGCCGGTTAATATTATAGACTATACCCCACAGGGCGAAGAGCAATGCAAAACCTTTTACCTGGCTTCAACACAATTGCCCATTTTGATGAAGCCGTATAATGAAGAAGTGATGGATGCAAAGAAAGCGCAAACAGCCATCATCTTCAGGTGGAGCCCGGTTGTACCTACGCAGCCATCGCCGGTTACCTACCGTATTCAGGTTTTTGAAGTGTTGCCAACACAAAGCCCGGTGCAGGCTTTGAGGAGTAACCAACCTTTGCTGGATAAAGAAGTTTTAGCTGCCACACAATTCATCTGGCAGCCGCAATTATCTTTTTACCGTATGATGAAGAAACAAAAAACTTCCCACATTTATATGGACCATACAATCGCTGGATGCAAGTGGGAACCCCGTAACACAAACCGATGGTAATGGAGAAGCCAGAAGTGAGCCACTGATCTTTTTTGTAAACCCTGATAAGAACAAGAAGCCTAAAAAAGAGAATTAGAATTCAGAATCTTCGCTCCTGAATGATATTTGCCACAGAGGCACGGAAGCACAGAAGGGAACAACTGTTGTTTCCGTGCTTCTGTGCTTCTGTGGCAATTTAATTTTGCCGAATGCAAAATCCATTAAATCATTTGTGGTATTATGTTTTACTTTTACTTCAATGAACAATAAATATCATTCAAAAGAAGAAGCCCTGCAGAAAGCAAAACAATATTGTGCCTACCAGGAGCGCTGCCACAGCGAGGTAAAAGAAAAGCTGTACAGTCTTGGTATGAATAAAAATGAAGTGGATGAATTACTGAGTGAACTCATCAGCGACAATTACCTGAATGAAGAACGCTTTGCCATTCAGTTTGCCGGCGGAAAGTTCAGGATAAAACAATGGGGCCGGGTTAAAATTAAATATGGCCTTAAACAAAAACAGGTAAGTGAGTATTGCATAAAAAAAGCATTGAAGGCTATTGATGAAAATGATTATACAAAAACAGCAGAAAAGCTTTTGAACAGAAGTTAAAAACACTGAAGGCAGAAAAAATAGCTTCATTAAAAAAAGAAAATTACAGGATCACTTATTGCAGAAGGGGTTTGAAACAGATTTAGTGCGCAAGCTTATTGGCAAAGTGTAATATCCCGCAGAATACGCAGTATACACCGTTCTTTCTGCTACATCAGCGTATTCTGCGGGGCAAATTACTTCAGATTATAAAAAACAGTTTCCGCAGCCCTTATACCCAGCATAGTGTTTTTATAAATTGAGCCCAGTGATTTGTATTCCGCAGGAACTACGAGCTTACCTGCTTTATTTATAAGCCCATATTTATCATCAAGCATCACCACGGCATAAGCATTTTTAAAAGACAGGGCACCATCGTACATAAAATCAGTAAGCGCTTTGCCCGTATTGTCAAGCAATCCCCATTTCCCGTCTTGTGAAGCCCAAACCCGTTCTTCAGACATATACAAAAGGCTGTTGTAGCTTTTTTTAAAATCAATAAGGGTATTTCCTTTGCTGTCTATCAGGCCGGTCAGGCTATCTTTTTGAACAGGAAAAGTACCGTTGTCAGGCGCACCGGCTGCATCATATTTATTGCTGTTAATGGGTTCTCCTTTTTTATTGATCAGAAAAAACTGATTATTTAACTTAACAATGGCAGCACCTTTGGTAAACCCGCTTCCTATATCATACTTCGTATCAATAACTTTATTGCCTTGTGCATCTATATAACCCCATTTTGAATTGTTTTTCACCAAAGCAAGGCCATCAGAAAAAATGCCAATTGCGTCCCAGGTTAATGAGTTTACGGGTTTGCCTGTTTTATCTACAAGAAAATACCTGTTGGTTTTATCTTTAACAGTGATAAGACCACCCACACACTTGCTGCCTTCTTTAGCACTTATACTGAACACCTCGTTTCCCTTTTTATCCAGGTAATAGATGTTTCCTGTCTGGGGGTTATTGGCATAAGCAAGTCCTTCGGAATACGGCCCCTGGAAATTAGTATTGAGGTCTTTTATCTTTTTAAAGGTTTTGTCGGCCAGCTGTGGTGCCGATGTACTGCTTACCTGCAAAGCACAAATACCATCACTGAAGTTTACTACCGAGTAATAACTTTCTGTGTTTAATTTTTTACCGGTATGATCATAAAAATCATACAATTTTTGTTTGCCGATAAAAATACCTTCTTCATTAAAGTCTCCGGCTTCGCCAAAAGGCATGCTTTTTTTTGTGTTGGTGGCCAGGTTAATGAGTTGCACGGTATTATCAAAATTAAGTTTCACAGAATCTTCTGTTTCGCTTAGGCTGTGGCCAAAGCTTTTAAATTAAGACCGGTAAAAGTTTTTTGCGGGTTCCCGTTCAAATCAAAGATTTTCACTTTGTTGGTGTAGTGATAAACAATTCTTTTTTTTCCAAGTATAACACCATTGGCACTGTCGGGCTGTATAAAAATATTATTGTTCACATCGCCCACGGTATACTTACCATTTTGAATTACATAAAACCTGTTGGCTGTGGTAGGCGAAACATAATCATAATTAGCAGCAACGATGGTTGAACCAACATTGTTCATCATGCCATATTTTTTTGTATCCACGGTTTTAAAAACAGTGTAGCCGGCTTTGTCAATGGTTACATCAGTATATTCCATCGGTAGTATGGGCATACCTTGCGTGTTCATCGTTCCTTTTTGCCATTCGATTCAATGATGAAAAGACCGCCGGCATTTAACGAAGAAACCCTGTCAAAAAGATCTTTCCTGGATTTTTTCCCGGTTTTATTGATCACTACCCATTGGCCCGGTATAGTAACAGATCCTTTACCTGCACTGCCCGTAGTGTAGCTTTTCTTTTGGCAACAGATGTAAAACCACCGTAAAAAGGGTTTGCATCTTCATATTCAGCAGGAATGACCAAAGTATTCGTTTTATCTATGTAACCATATTTGCCCGTCTCCGAAACCTTAACAGCAGCCAATCCATCGCTAAAAGCAGAAAAATCATAGTACATGGCCGGAATGATGATCTTATTATTTTTATCAAGAAAACCCATCTTGTTTTCTTTCTGAAAATTTATCAGGCCTTCACTTGAAGTGCCCAGGTAATCGTACTCAACCGGAATAATTACAGAACCGTTAACATCAACAGCGCCCCATAAAAAACCAAGATCAGCCTTTCTTTTTTTTACTGTTGCCAAACCTTCACTAAAGCTTTCTATTTCATAATACTGCGGCTCAACAATAATTTTTTGTGCAGGCACTGAATATAAACCAACATGATCTGCTCCATCTTTAATGATAAATATTCCGTTTTCACCGCTTGACATGATCTTTTTATACAGCATGGGTATTACCAGTTTTTTTCACTGTTTATTACTCCGTATGTTTTTTCGGGAGCCTTCTGCAAAGGCGAAGGAGGAGGCAGCTTTTTATACACCAGTGTATATCCGTTTTTTAAAGGGTAATCAACCACATAGTTCTGGCAAAGCACAGTTGAGTTTATAAAGACAATTAAAACCAAAGTCGCAATCAGCTGTTTCATGTTTTCATGTTTTCGTTTTAAAATTACAAAAAAAACAGCGGGCAATGATAAGGGCCGGAGGGTATTTTGGGTTTAACTGTGCTAAATTTAATATGACTGTAAGAGGTGTCACCTTTTATTTAGAACCTTATAGTAAAATGCAGGAATTAAAAAGGTGACACCTCTGCCTGATCCTTTAACAGTACATAAACCGCTTCAAATAATTTAAAACTACCTTCGCAACATATATGTATAGTATGAAGTTTAGCGATTTAAATTTAAATACCGCCTTGCTCAATGCGCTGGATGAAAGAGGCTATACAACCCCCACTACCATTCAGCACCGGGTTTTTCCGGTGGTAATGAGTGGCAGGGATGTATGTGGCATTGCGCAAACCGGCACCGGTAAAACATTTGCTTACCTGTTGCCCTTGCTAAGGCTCTGGAAATTCAGTAAAGATAAAAACCCACAGATATTGATCATCGTACCTACCAGGGAGCTGGCGGTGCAGGTGGTAGAATCGGTAAAGGAACTAACCACCTACATGAGTGTGGTGGCCATACCTATTTACGGCGGTGTAAATATTAATACACAATGGAAAGATCTGCAAAGCGGGCAGATGTATTGGTGGCTACGCCGGGCAGACTGTATGACCTGATATTGAATGGCGCATTTAAAACCAAGGCCATTAAAAAACTGGTGATCGATGAAATGGATGAAATGCTGAACCTGGGTTTCAGAACACAGATAAAAAACATACTCGACCTTTTACCGGACAAGCGTCAGAACCTTTTGTTTTCTGCAACCATTACGGATGAGGTGGAATCTTTGATGGACACTTATTTTAATGAACCGGAACGGGTGGAAGCCGCACCAACCGGTACACCACTTGAAAATATTGAACAGGCATTTTATGATGTGCCTAATTTTTACACCAAAGTAAATTTGCTGCACCTGCTGTTAACTGAGGATGAAAGCATGACCAAGGTGTTGGTTTTTGTGGGCACAAAAAAACTGGCCGATGACCTGTATGAACAACTGGAAGCAAAATTTCCGGGCACAGCCGGCGTGATACATTCAAACAAAGAACAAAATCACCGGTTTAATACGGTTAAGCAATTTCATGAAGGCGTTTACCGCTTTATTATTGCAACCGATATTGTTGCAAGAGGAATTGATGTGGCTGAAGTAACGCATGTAATTAATTTTGATGTGCCCGAAGTGCCGGAAAATTATATACACCGCATTGGCCGAACGGGAAGGGCCGATAAAAAAGGTATTGCCATCAGCTTTATTACCGAAAAGGAAAAACCTTTGCAGGAAGCGATTGAAACATTGATGAAGCAACCTATTACAAATGCTGCACTGCCCGGCCATCTCGTGATATCTGAAGAACTGACGGAAGACGAAAAGCCAAAAGTGTATATGAAGACGATCCAGTTGAAGATCCCCAAAGCGGAAGAACGTGGCCCGGCATTTCATGAAAAATCGGCCAAGAACAGCAAAGTGAATTTTATAGTAAGAAAGAAAGACCGGATGATGAAAAAATATGGCAAGCCTATAAAAAGAGCGCCTAAAAAATAAAAATCACTGATTTCTTTGTATGCAAACAATACAAATACTCATCCTCGGCATTTTTATACTGGCAATTTTTTATGCGGTTAAATTCCTGCAAAAAAAGAAAATAAAAGTTACAGAGCCTGTGCCGCCCTTGCTAAAAAATATTCTACAGGAAAAGATTCCCTTTTATCAGCAATTGAATGAAGAAAAGAAAAACGAATTTGAAACAAGAACGACTCATTTTTTAACGCAGGTGAAAATAACCGGTGTTAAAACTGTTGTTGAAGATGTAGACAAAGTATTGATTGCAGCCAGCGCCATCATCCCCATTTTTAATTTTTCCGGTTGGGAATACCCAAACCTGAATGAAGTGTTACTGTATCCCGATTCTTTTGACCATGAATTTGAACAACAGGGCGAGGGCAGAAATATTTTGGGCATGGTGGGTAGCGGCGCATTAAACCAGGTGATGATCTTATCTCAGTTTGAACTGCGGCAGGCGTTTATAAACGAAACCGGCAAAAACAATACAGCCATCCACGAGTTTGTACACCTGGTTGATAAAACAGATGGAGAAATTGATGGCATACCGGAATCCTTACTGAACAGGCAATACATAAAACCATGGCTGCAGCTGATGCAGGAAAAAATAAAGGAGATCATTGACGATCAATCAGACATTAACCCATATGGCGCTACTAATGAAGCCGAATTTTTTGCCGTGGTATCTGAATATTTTTTCGAACGACCCGACCTGCTGAAAGAAAAACATCCGGAGCTGTATGAACTGTTGCTAAAAATATTTCATCCGGCACCTGCCTCAGGTTAAGTATTTTAACCGGCAAAAATCTTTAGATAATTTCTGCTACATGCCGGTGAATATTTTTTGCCAGTAAACCTGTTGGTACATCATTCTCATCTCCTCCAAACGGGTCTTCAATCTCTTCGGCGATCAGTTCAAGACTGGCCAAAACATAAAACACAAATGCTACAACAGGAATTACATAAAAACCCAGTTGAAAAACATATCCAAAAGGAAGCGTCATGATATAAAAGAAAATGAATTTTTTTATGAACACACTGTAGGAAAAAGGTATGGGTGTGTTTTTAATGCGTTCACAGGCGCCGCATATATCTGTAAAGGATTGTAGTTCGGCATTTAAGAACAGCAATTGTTCCCCACTGATCTTTTTTGCTTCATGCATTTGATGTACATGTTGATACATGCGCAGGGCAACCTGGTTGGGAATATGTTTTGCATGATCAATACCATAAAAAAAATCTTTGTGTTCTTCTCCCCCAAACAATTCAACCCTTGTTTGTTCTTTATGCAGGTGATTGTGCAGTGCATAGGCAAAAGCCGGTATTATTTTTCTGAAGAAGGCTCGTTGTTCTTTATCGTCTGCCGGTAATATAACCTGTAATTTCATAGCCAGGTTGCGGCTGTTATTTACCAGGCTACCCCAGAGTTTGCGCCCCTCCCACCAGCGGTCGTAGGCGGTGTTGGTTCTAAAAACCAGTAACATGGAAATGGCAAAACCTAGCAGGCCATGCATAAGCGGTATGTTTTTTACATGGCTGGTATCTGAGAGTCTCCATACATAAAGCTCCAGCCACGCAACAATGCCGGAATAGATGCAGATGGCAATAATAAGCGGCAACAGTTTACGAAAGGTATCTGCTTTATGAAATTTAAAAAGGAAAGTGAACCAGTCTTTGGTATTGTAAGAGATCATCTTGTTTCTTTTTTCAAAAGTAAGCAATAGAGCAATGAATTGACCGGGTTGTTGTTTTACTAAAGAATAAAACTTTTAAAAAATTGATTTATATTTAAAAGCAGATTTACCAATAAATATCTAAAACTACAGGCATGGAAAAGTTATTATACCCACGGTTTTTAATAGTAAAGGATGATTTCTATCCTAACCCGGATGAAGTTTATAAAACAGCGCTGCAGGCTCATTATTATGAACCTGAGCATGTAACCGGCTTCAGGAGTACACAGGTTTATCATCCAGCCGGAATAAAAGCAAGGCTTGAAAAAATACTGGGAATTAAGATCACGCGCTGGGATACCAATCCCATAGAGGAAAATGGTGTTTTTTACCAGGGATTTGCCAAAGGGAGCAAAAAAGAAATTCCCGGTGTTCATTCTGATGAACCTTATAATGATATTACTGTGGTAGTGTATTTAACACCCGGTATTCCGCTGCATTGCGGTACCTCTTTGTGGATGCATAAACAAACAGGACTGATTGACCCGGCCACACCTGCTGCTGCCAGAAAGCATAAAATGAAATTTGCCGATCTTAAAGAGCAGTTAGAGCATGAAAGCAAAAAGCGCAGCAAATGGATTGAAATTGACAGGGCCGGTTACCGCTTTAACCGCATGGTTGCTTATCCTTCCGGGGCTTTTCACTCAGCCACCAACCACTATGGCGGTAGTTTAAAAGGCGGGCGCATATACCAGACATTTCGTATTGGTGTTGACTGGAGTACATTTAAGATGAAATAGTGCCCGTATTATTTTTCAAAAAATTTCCGCAACAATTGCTGGTAAGCATATAAATCGGTGGTTGATCTGAAAACCATTTGTTTCATCAGTTCAAGCTTTTGTTTATTTGTAATTTTCATGGCCATCGCCCAAAGGGCTAGGTCTTCCATGATCTTTATTTCTGTTACAGAAAGATTGCTGCTGTTGAGGTGTACACGTTTACAAAAAATTTCAACCGCTTGTTTGCGGGCTTGCCGGTAATTATTTTTCCAGTCTTTTTTTATTGTGTTTAATACCTGTGTTGAAATTTGAATGACATCCGCAGGTATGCTGTTGCCAAGGTTTAAAGCAATATTACCGCCTGTAAAACCAATCAATGTTTTGGCGCTGCTGCGGTAATTTTTCCGGCTCTTTATTATTTGCTGCTCCAGTTCTACCTGTTTAGATATTTCTTTATCTACCGGTCTGAAACCAAACTTATAATAAAACCAGAATGCACCGCTGGCAATGGCATCCTCGTTATCGGCCCCAAACTGAAAGGGCTCTACTTCAAAATAACTGATATTAAAATACTGTTTATATACCCGCAGCAACTGGCACAATAAATAACCCGACTCTCCGCCCCGGTAGGGTTCAAAAACATTAAAACCAACTTTGCTCCTGTTACCAAACACCCACATGCCGCCATAAGAAACGGGCAGGCCGTTTTTAAAAATAGTAAAGCCCGTATAGGTTTCCAGCGGCAGCTGCCTTTCGGGATACATGCCATAAATAGCCATGGTTAAACCTCTTTCCAAAACAATGTACCGCATCGAGTCTTCCTGCAGGTAAGTGGCCGGATCGATCTCCCGCTCTGTTAACGACATGGCATATTTAATTACTTTAACCAGTTGTTCTTTTCCGCTATAGCCCATGATTTTTTCAGGCGTTACCGGTTCATGCGGCAAAGGTTCGTTGATCAGTTGTGTATGATCAAAACGTTTCAGCATATCCTGGTGGTAATAAACAGGCTGATGCGGAATACGGTTATAAGAACGCGAAAACTGTTTGCTCCTGGGAACAACCTGTACAAAAAGATTCAGACCATCCGATAAAAGATCTTTTGCCTGTGGAAATTCCTTCAACGACTCAAGTTGTCCATGCACAAAATCCAGGTACTGTCCGGGTTTCAGGCCAAACACTTCCAGCAGGTCTTCGGGGTTTAACCCGGCCGTGGTTTCGGCTTTTAATAAAGAAGGCAGTGTTATATTCAACACTTCATTCAATGTTAATTTGGGATTATAGAAAGAATCGAAATAAAGAGAAAATTCTTTTTGTTTAAGGAGCCATCCGAGTGAATCAGGAGAAAAGCTGGTGATGGTTTCTGTATACGGCAGCCCCGAATTTTCGGGCAGGCTTTTTTTAATGGTACGGTAATTTTTTTTCAGGTGCAGGGCAATGCGTTTTAGTTCATTTTCTGCAAATCTTCGTAAAGTAGCATTGCCTGCGTAGGCACATAAAAACAATAGCGTCTCATTATAAACAGGTAAATATTTACCGGAAGGCAATTCCATACTGCTGAGTGTTTGTAACAGATCTTTTTTAGCCAGGGTTGCATCTTTATCCATGTTGGCCGCTATTTCTTTCAGCGATTGCAGGCAACGGCCAAACCTGGTTTTTGTATTTAGTGAAACATGATCTTGCATCTATAGATTTTTTATGCCCGGTTTATAAGCTGCTTAAAATTACTATTTTGAAACTACTTTGTAGTTTTTATCGCCACTAAATACACTAATTAATACAAATACAAAAACAGGATCATTGATAATTCGTGTGATTCGTGGCAACAAAAATTAACAACGTGAATTTAAAACCAATTTAAAATCAATATGGTTTATTTTAGTCCTTCAATTATTACTCATGAAATGGCAAGGGGAAAACTACATGAAAATATTATTCCTCATCGGCTTTTTTTCTTTTATAAATATGCAGGTAAAAGCACAACAAAATATTTATCCGGCCTATACTGGTTCAGATCTTGGATTAACCTATTCCAAGGCAGCTTCCGGCTTCCGTATCTGGGCGCCTACTGCCACAAAAGTGCGGTTACATCTTTACCAGGAACCACTGGGCGGAGTTGCTTTACAAACCATCGAACTAAAAAGATCAGTAAAGGGTACCTGGATAACAACACTTCCCGGTGATCGTGCGGGAACCTATTATACATTTTCGGTTGAACACAATGGCCAATGGCTTAATGAAGTGCCGGATCCTTATGCTAAAGCAGTTGGTACAAATGGCAAACGTGCCATGATCGTTGATTTGGTAAAAACCAACCCGGAGGGATGGGCCGGAGATAGATCCCCCAAATTAAAAAGCCCAACTGATGCCGTTATCTACGAGCTGCATGTGCGGGATGCCAGTATTGATTCAAGCAGCGGTGTCACCAACAAAGGAAAATTTATTGGCCTCACCGAAACCGGAACCAAAAACCCCGCAGGCCAGTCCACAGGACTGGATCACCTGGTTCAGCTGGGTGTAACACATATTCACCTGCTTCCTTTTTTCGATTTTAATTCAAATGATGAAACCGAAACAAAGAAACCGCAATACAACTGGGGGTACGATCCGTTGAATTACAATACACCTGAAGGCACTTATGCAACCAATGCAGCAGATGGTTCAGTACGCATAAAAGAAATGAAGCAGCTGGTGCAGGCTTTTCATAAAAAAGGATTGGCTGTTGTGATGGATGTGGTGTACAACCATACCGGCCTTACCGAACAAAGTAATTTTAACCAGCTGGTGCCCGGTTATTATTACCGCAAAACCAAAGCAGGTAAATACAGCGATGCTACAGCCTGCGGCAATGAAACCGCCAGCGAAAAAGCCATGATGCGTAAGTTCATTATTGAATCGGTATTGTATTGGGTGAAGGAATACCATATTGATGGTTTTAGATTTGACCTGATGGGCGTGCATGATATTGAAACGATGAACCTTATTTCGGCTGCACTTAAAAAAATTAAACCAGGTATTTTATTGTATGGCGAAGGCTGGACAGCCGGACCATCTACCCTGCCCGAAAATAAACGGGCATTAAAAAAATATGCAGCGCAGCTGAACAATATCGCCGTGTTCAGCGATGATCTGCGTGATGGTATTAAAGGCAGCGTATTTGAAGCAGCCGAAAGAGGCTTTGCCAGTGGCGATATTTCCAAAACGGAAAGCATCAAATTTGGAATTGTGGCAGCTACAAAGCATCCACAGGTAAATTATAAAAAAGTAAATTACAGTAAAGCACCGTATGCAAATTCGCCGGGTAGTGTTATCAGTTATGTAGAATGCCACGATAACAATACCCTTTGGGATAAACTGGCCATCAGTACACCTGGTGCAACCGTTGCCGAACGTACCAACATGCACAAGCTTGCTTTATCTATTGTACTTACCAGCCAGGGTATTTCTTTTTTACACGCCGGTACCGAATTCCTGCGTGGTAAACAGGGGATAGAGAATTCTTACAACAAACCAGACAGCATCAATGCCATTGACTGGAACCTTAAAACCACCAACCATGATGTGTTTGATTATGTTCAGCAACTCATCAGCATGCGTAAAGCGCATCCTGCTTTCAGTATGCAAACCACTGTGCAAATACAAAGAAACCTGAGTTTTTTACCTGCTCCCCGGGGTATTATCGGCTACCGTATAAATGGCAGTGCCCTGAAAGATACATGGAAAGACATACAGGTTTGGTTTAATGGCAACGCAACCGAACAATCATTGCCAACCGAATGGACAGCCGGCTATAAAACTGCTGTATTGAATAATGAGTTTGTCTCCACTGCTGCTTTGGGTGCACAACCTCTTATCAAAGGCTATAGCTGTGTGATCTTATACAGGGATTAAGTTTCTAAATTAATTTGATGCATCTTCGGGTTGTTTCAAATGCCGCAGGTCCAGTTCAGGTCTTTTGCCTGTTATGTCTGCATAAAAAGCAATGATCTTTTTTAGATCAGCTGCTTCATCTTCACCCGGAAAAAAAGCATCCCCAACAACCACCCGTCTGTTTGCATAATCAAAGCCAATGGGTACAATAGGCACGCCTGCTTTTTTTGCAATATGGTAAAAGCCGGTGCGTAAACTATCCACTCTTTTACGGGTGCCTTCAGGAGAAATGCCCAGCATGAAAGTTTCATGTGCATTAAATAATGCAACAACCTGGTCTACCATACCCTTTTTTGCAAAGCGGTCAACAGGTGTACCGCCCATTTTGCGCAGTATCCAGCCAAGCGGCCAAACAAACAATTCTTTTTTTCCTAAAAATTTTGCATGCTCAATTTGTAGAGCCTGTCGTGCAATAAAGCCGGTCATCACATCCACCCAATGGGTATGTGGTGCAACGGCCAATACTATTTTTTTATACTGGTGCGGAAATGTGCCGGAGATCTTCCAGCCAAAAAATTTCCAATATAGCTTTAAAAAAAGGCGAAGCATTGTAGTAAGTTAGTTAATTTATGGTTGCAAAACACAGCAAAGGTATTAAGTAGTGGCAACAAAGAAATAGGTTAACTTTCCTGTGTTGAGTTTAATCACCTGTTAGTTTGATGACAACCAGTGCCTCCATCAGTGAACTTTTTGCTATCCGTAACCAATACGGAGAGGGAAAGGTATTGGAAAAATTACAATTGCTCCGCAGTATCAATATAAAAAATATTAAAAGCAACAAAGCAGCACAAACCTTGTATACAACATTGTTGTTTTTGCAGGCTTATCCCGACAATAAAACAATACATAAACAAGCGGAAGATACGTTGCAGTTATTAACAGCCCATATAACTGCGAATGAAAACCTTACCTACAAGTTGTACAACACCGGTATTACCGGCACAACCCTGTGTGCAGCATTTGGTTTTGAAATGGTAAAGTGGTTAAGAAAGACACATGCGGCATCAGTCAGGTTTAATTCCTTTCAACATGATGAAGCCTATATTCAGCCGTTTGTTTCGGTTATTATGAACAAAGCAGAGTCGGAAATTTTCCAGGATGGGAATGCATCCTGGAAGGAATGGTTAAAGCGGGTAAACCCGGATGAGGATATACTGGATCAGCTGATTGCCATTTTCGACAGCAGTGATATAAGGCCCGAAGTAAAAGATGAGATATGGAATGCCATAGGTATTAATATTGAAATTGATTTTATTACGCACTGCCGGTTACCGGTATCTTTGACAATAAACTTTTATCACCGGGCACTGATCAGGGAGCAAATAAATAATGAACCTTTTCATATACCCGTTACCGTTAGTTTAACACCTGCAGCAGCAGAACAGATCATAGACTGCAGCAGAATGATACTGATGCGCCATCTGAGGGAAATTGACCCAATCAGCTTTACAGCAGCCAATTTAATTTCTTATTATCACTTGCCGAGGGGTATTTCCATTGCGCTGATGGGGATGGTGCCTGAGCGACGACATCCTATAGACAGTTACATGGGTTATATGGTTTTTAAAAATGGCTTACCGGTTGCTTATGCGGGCTCGTGGATATTGTTTAACAGCGGCCGAATTGGCCTGAATGTTTTCCCTGGTTATCGGGGCGGTGAAACCAGGTTTATTTTTGAACAGGTGTTACAGTTGCATGCAGGGGTTTACCATTTAAAACGTTTTACAGCCGACCCATATCAAATTGGAAAAGATAACAGTGATGGAATTCGATCAGGAGCATTCTGGGTTTATTATCATGCGGGATTCAGGCCATTAGAAAAAAAGCAACAACAGGTTGCGGCAACAGAAGCAGCAAATATAAGTATGAATAAAAAATACAGAAGCGCTCCCGCTGTATTAAAAGAACTTGCCAACTCCAGGCTGGAAATGGTTTTGCAAAAAACCGCTGTCCGCTTTGATGCAACTGATCTGAGCAGAACCTATGCCGGCATCCTTACAAAAAAGTACCAGGGCAACCGGCTGCTTTCAGAGCAAGGCGCTGTAAAAAAATTGGCTGCCATCCTGAAAATTAAAAACTGCCAGGATCAAAATATGCACTTTGTTTTAAAAAGCTGGTGTATTTTTTTATTGTGTAATGAAAAAGAGATTTTGCAAAATAACCAGTTGAAAAAAACATTAAAAATCCTGTTCAACCAGAAAGCAACGGGCAGCGAAGAAGCTTATATTGCTACTTTACAAAAGTCTCACGATTTGCGAAGGATGCTGGAAGAACTTGTAAAGATGTACGCAATTGATTTAAAGCACTGAAAATTTAACTACATTTATTATACTCAAAACTAACCTTTTTAAAATCACTTACGATGAAATCAGATTATGAAATTGCCCAGGAAAATATAAGTCAGCCGATAACTGCCATAGCAGATAAGATGGGACTGCCACCCGAGATGCTGATACCGTATGGCCGTTACAAAGCCAAGATAGACATCCGGAATTTTGATGAAAATAAAGTAGCTGCTTCAAAACTGATTCTGGTGACAGCCATTACACCCACCAAAGCGGGTATTGGAAAAACAACCACATCGGTAGGTCTTGCCGACGGACTGAATAAACTACAAAAGAAAGTGGTGCTGGCTTTGCGTGAACCCTCACTGGGTCCGTGTTTTGGTATGAAGGGCGGTGCAGCCGGCGGCGGCTACAGCCAGGTGGTGCCTATGGAAGAAATTAACCTGCATTTTACCGGCGACTTTCATGCCATAACCGCAGCCAATAATAACCTGGCAGCTTTGCTCGATAATTTTCGTTTTTATAACCGTGGTAAACCGGAAGGAATTAAAACCGTTTTATGGAAACGTTGCCTGGATGTAAATGACCGGGTGTTGCGAAAAATTGTAACGGCACTGGATACACCTAATAACGGTATCCCTTCCGAAACGGGTTTTGTAATTACACCAGCCAGCGAGATCATGGCGGTGCTTTGTTTATCAGAAGGACTGGAAGAGCTGCGAAAAAAATTGATAATATTTTACTCGGCTTTACTTTTGCAGGCGAGCCCTTCACTACCAAAGACCTGGGTGTAACAGGCGCAATCACTGCTTTACTAAAAGATGCCATTCAACCCAACCTGGTTCAAACCTTAGAGGGCACACCGGCCATGATACACGGCGGCCCCTTTGCCAATATTGCACATGGCTGCAATTCGTTAATGGCTACTAAAACAGCCATGCAGTTTGGCGATTATGTGGTAACAGAAGCAGGATTTGCAACAGACCTGGGTGCCGAAAAATTCTTCAACATCAAATGCCGTAAAGCAGGGTTACAACCGGCCATGAGCGTGCTCGTAGCTACCTCGCAGGCTCTTAAATTAAGCGGCGGTGCAGATCCTAAAACCATGATGCTGCCCGATATGGCCGTGCTGGCCAAAGGTGTCCGCAATCTTGAAAAACACATTTCAATCCTTAAATCATTCGGACAAAAAGTATTGGTAGTACTAAACCGGTATCAATTTGATACTGCTGAAGAAATTGCGTGGCTGCGTAACTGGTGTGCCGGAAAAGAAGTGGCTTTTGCAGTGAATGATGGTTTTACAAACGGTGGCGAAGGGGCACTGGAAATGGCGCAGGCTGTGGTGGATATTTGTGAAAAACCATCGTCTCCCATACAATATACATACGAACTGAGCGATGATATTGAAACCAAGATACGTAAGATAGCCACCACCATTTATGGTGCTACCGATGTGGTGCTATATAAAAAAGCACAGGACATGATAAAGAAAATAAAAACACTGGGGCTGGAACATTTACCTGTTTGTATGGCAAAAACACAATACTCTTTTACACACGACCCTGCTAAAAGCGGCCTGGACGGCGATTTTAAAATTGATGTGGATGACCTGGTAATTAACCAGGGTGCAGGTTTTATAGTGGCTGTTTGCGGAGAGATGGTGCGTATGCCGGGACTTCCCAAAATACCTCAGGCAAATAATATTGATGTGGTGGACGGAAAGATCATTGGAGTGAGTTAAATATGAATTTTACCGGATGCCAGTTACTTTTTTTTAGTTGGCATCGGTATTAACGCACTGGTACGTTTTTTATAATCTTCAAAAGCAGGATTGCCCTTGTATTTCTTTTCCAGCATGGGAATGCCGGAAACAAAAACAAGCAATAGGGTAATGGTAAGCGGACTGATCATAAAATATAGACTGTTAGCAAAAGGGATGGTAATAAAAAAAATGCCCCACCACATCATGATCTCTCCAAAATAATTGGGGTGACGGGAATATTTCCATAATCCTGTTTGTATGATCATGCCTTTATTTTTTGGGATCGACTTAAAAACAGCCAGTTGCCAATCTGCAACCGACTGAAAATAAAAACCAATGATCCAGCAGCATAAACCGATCCAGGTGAACATATTCCATTTAACCGGTTGTTCAGCAGCAGCATGTATTACAGGCGATATGATTATTAATAAAAACAAACCCTGTAATAAAAAAACCTGCAGATAACTGCGCAGGTAAAAATATTTTCCCCATTCATCCCGCCAGGCTTTGTAACGAAAATCTTCTGTTTTGTTTTTATTACGGGTGTAAATGTGCATACTCAGCCGCAATCCCCAAATAGTAACAAGTGTATACAGGAGTATTAAAACGTTGGAAGCGGGGTAAGTATAAAAAAGAAACCCACAAATAATAATATACCCGGCTCCCCAGGCAATATCGGCTACATCATTTCTTTTTTTATAAACAGCTATGGCAAACCAAACGCTTGCGTAAACAAAAATGATAAAGAAGCAGGTTATGAAAACAGCTAACATTTAAGCAACCCATTTTACAATATAAAAACCGGCTGTGCTTACAATGCCGGTGAGAACAGCACCCCAGGCGATATCAATAAAAACGATGGGCAGCGGCCAGTCTTTTAAAGTAGCTAAATTGGTAAGATCGTACGTAGCATAGGTAAAAAAACCAAACAATGCGCCACTGATGATGGCTTTGGCCAGGGAATTTTTTTCAACAGCGGGCAGTATGGCAAAATAAAAAATGCCGATGATGAACAGCAAATAAAAAATGATCGCAGCAGGCCAGTTTACATTGTCGCTTAAAAAACCACCGAGGTATTTTTTGTAAAGTCCTTTGGCAATTAAACCAAGCCAGGCCATATCCACAGCAAAAAAAACAAGGGTGGTAAGCAGGTAACTGATGATGAGTTTATAAAAAGGCATGCTTAAAGTTAATCCAATTAAATCATTTAATGTGTTTGCATGTATGAAAAAGAAAATGACATTATATTTGATCATGCAAAATCTTACACAACAGTTTTTATTAAGGGATGATATTACCTATCTCAATTTTGGATCTTTTGGCGCCTGTCCAAAGCCGGTTTTTGAAAAATACCAGCAGTTTCAGCTGGAACTGGAACAGGAGCCCGTTCAGTTTATTACCGTAAACGGATTAAAATACCTGGAAACAGCCAGGGAAGCGCTGGGTAATTATTTGCATTGCCATAAGGATGATCTGGTGTACGTTACCAATCCTTCCTATGCTGTAAATACGGTGGCCAACAGTTTAGATCTTAAACCCGGCGACGAAATTTTAACCAGCAGCCTTGAATATGGAGCCTGCGATAAAGCCTGGGAATATTTTTGTAAGAAAACCGGAGCAGTTTATGTAAAGCAATTGATATCGTTGCCGGTAACATCCAAAGAAGCATTTGTAGCAGATTTTTTTAAAGGTGTAAGCAGTAAAACCAAACTGGTTTTCATCAGCCATATTACAAGCAGCACGGGTTTAAGATTACCGGTGGAAGAAATATGCGCTACGGCGAAAGAAAAAGGTATACTCACTTTTATTGATGGAGCCCATGCGCCCGGACAGGTCCCATTGCATTTACAGGCATCTCCGTTTGATATGTACACGGGTGCCTGCCACAAATGGATGATGGCACCCAAAGGCAGTTCTTTCCTGTATGTGAAAAGAGAATTACAGCATATGATAGACCCATTGGTTGTGAGCTGGGGCTACAAAGCTTTGTTTCCTTCTCATTCAACTTTTTTGGATTACCACCAGATGAATGGCACAAGAGATTACTCCGCATTTTTAACCATACCCGCAGCAATAGCATTTATGCAGCAGCACAACTGGCTACAGGTAGCTGCCGATTGCAGAAAACTGGTACAAACAAACGCCCCCGCATTTTGCGAACTGTTGGGTGCAACCCCGCTTGCACCTGTTCATGATGATTTTATTTTACAACTCTTCAGCGCCGAAATAAAAACAACCGAACCCGAAAAGTTATACCGCCATTTTTTCGATAACTATAAAATTGAGATACCGGTAATGCGGCATGGAGATAAAGTGTACCTGCGTTATTCTATCAATGCTTTCAACAGCCAGCAAGATCTGGATACATTGTTTACTGCCATTAAAGAAATTAAAAGCAAAACAGATCTGATTAAATAAAGCGCATTAAAAAAGGCTGCCATGCAATAAAAGTATTGCATGGCAGCCTTTCCTGTTTTCATAATAGTGAAGAATGCAGCTCCCTAACTGAATTTTAATTTAATTTTTCTTTAAAAAACTCTACCAGTCTTTCATCACTCATCTTGTTCGCAGTAGATTCTTCAGTTTTTGTGTTTTTAAATTGCGGGGTTTCTGACAGGTAGCGGATAAACTGCTCCTGAACCTGGCCCGTACCTGTAGCATGCAGGTGTGTGGCATTTACAAGATGTGAAGCTATTTCTTTAAAATACTTTGCCTGCAGCATTTGCTTTTGATTATTTTCATTCTTATTGCTGGGACTTGGTGAAACGGCTTCGCCGGCTACACGTGCCAGTACAGTCAATGTTTCAGTTTCGGTATTTTCAAGTCCTACTACTGTTGCATGTTGTGTATCCATCCAAACGCCGAATTTTTTTTGATTGTTCATATTGTTTTATTTAGTGTACTGTCTATAATCAATAACCATACCTCAAATACAAAAAAGTGTACTAATTACGAATAAATTCGAAGTTCATGATTGCAAATTGTTGTATTTGCTTTTCAACAAAGTAATAAAAACAACCTGGGATAATTAATGATGACCGTTGCTGATATCAGTGATTAAGGTCATATAAGAACGAGCAGCAACTTTGGTTGCCGCATTATTGTTTTTTGGAGAATATGACTATATAAAAAGGAGATTAAAATCCGGTTTCATGTGATTAACAACTCTTGAAAAATTTGCCAGGAACACTATCAAGCATTGCTTCAATCTTTTTGGCCGTATTGGTTATAGAGAGCCCGCCCAGATTGGTGCAACGTAACGTGTGATGGATCTGGTCGCCAACGGCTTTCATGGTTTCTATCACTTCATCCAAAGGGATCAGTTGTTCATAATTTGACAAGGCCATATTGGCGCAGGAGACAGCATTGGTTGCAGCCATCACATTTCTCCCCAGGCAGGGCGCTTCTACCCGGTTGCCAATGGGATCGCAAATTATGCCCAAAGAATTTTGTAAGGCCAGTGAGGATGCTGCAACGGATTGTTGCAAACTGCCTCCTTTCATTTCTACAATAGCTGCTGCTGCCATGCCGCCGCCCGATCCTGTTTCGGCCATACAACCACCCACCTCCGCTGCAAAAGTGGCGTGTGCTGCAATAAATACACCAATCAATCCTGCGGATAACATGGCTTTTACCAGTTCATCTTCGTGCAGTTGCATGGAATGTGCAGTGCCAAACAAAGCACCCGGTAAGGCACCACAACTGCCGGCAGTGGGTGCGGCAACAATTACACCCATCGAACTTTTTACTTCCATCATGGCACTTACATACATGATGATGCGGTTGTTGGTTTCGCCGCCAATTAATTTATTGGCTTCCAGTTTTTCTTTGAATTGCAAAGACTGGCTTCCTAAAATACGATCTTCATAATGCGTTCCTTGTAAACCAAGCTGAATGGCATTACCCATGATATGGATGATGCTCCGCATTTTTTCAAAAACTTCGGGGGCAGAAATATTTCCCCTGGCCATTTCATAATCAACCGCCAACTCCCACAGTGCTTTGTTCTTGCCCGCATTGTATTCCATCATTTCATTGCAGGAAATAAAAGGCACTTTCAGATCTTTGCGTGCCATTACTGGTAAAACGGGTTGCAGTTGTTTGATGAACGAAACGCCTTCCATGGCAAGCAACTCTTTATAAATAGCCCTATCTACAAACGCCTGCGATTTAATTTCAATAAAAGAAAATTCACCTTTATGAAATTCCATATCATCATAATGTACAGATGCTTTTAAAAATGCGATGATATTTTCCGGTTCCTCACAATAAATTAATGTTTCACAATAATCACCTGCCATGGAAACAGGCACCTCATCTATTGCAATTACTTCAATCATTCCACCACCGGTGGAGATGGCGGCAAGCTTTCTTGTTTCATGATCATTATGTAAAGTTATTTTATACAGGTTTGGATGACCGTTACCTATATCAACAATATTGATGGTAACATGTATTCCGGCAGTTACTATATGTTTATCAGATTGCGGCAATCGTTCATCATGAGCTTCCCAACCTAAAAAACCTCCAAACAAACCCATATCCGACCCCTGGCTTTTGTGTGTTGTTGCCAACGAGCCATTTGGATCAAATTCTATGAGAATGTTTTTGATGTTTTCATCCATCAGATCCCGGCATAAACGGGCAATGCGTAAAGATGCGGCACAGTGCGAACTGGATGGGCCACGCATTACCGGGCCAATGACATCATTGAATATGCTGGGAAATGTGCTCATATTGATTGTTAAGTTACAAGATATTTTATACTAAGCAACACAAAGCATGCACAAGGAACTCAAAGAACCTTTGAGTTCTCTGTAAAAAAACTTAGTGGCCTTTGTGGTTAACCTACAAATTATCCTTCCAGAATTTTTCCATACTCCTCCGCATGTGCAAAGTTGTATTTTTTCCCTGGCTGATACCATGGTCACGCATGGGATAAGACAACATGGTAAATAACTTGTTGTTTTTGATTAACTCATTTACAAGCATTTCAAAATTCTGGTAATGCACATTATCATCGCCGGTGCCATGAATGATCATGAGATTGCCCTGCAGTTTACCGGCATGTGTTAACGGCGAACCATCACGGTAACCGGCAACATTATCATTGGGTAAGCCCATGTAGCGTTCCTGGTAAATATTATCATACAGCGTTTGCTGCGAAACAAAAGCCACAGCAATGCTTGTTTTATAAACATCCGCATGGCGGAACATGCAATGCAAACTCATTTGTCCGCCACCGCTCCAGCCCCAGATACCAATGCGTTTTTCATCCACAAACGAATAAGTTGCAATTATTTTTTTAGCTGCTTTTGCCTGGTCATCGGCAGCCAGTAAACCGATCTGGCGATAAATACTTTTTCTAAAATCACGGCCGCGGGGTACACGGGTGCCACGGTTATCGATACTCACAACAATATAATCTAACTGGTTACTAAGGTATTGGTGCCAGAGATTATCACCGGTTCCCCAGTTGTCCTGTACGGTAGAACCCGCAGGCTCTCCATACACATGAACCAAAAGCGGATATTTTTTTTGAGGGTCAAAATTGATGGGCTTTATCATCCAGGCATCCAATACCATATCGCCGATATCTACTTTAAAAAATTCTTTGTTACGCAAACCAAGCTCATTCATTTTTGCTTTTAATGCGGTATTGTCTTCCAGTAATTTTATTTCCTGGTGTGTGTTAAGATTGATGAGCGATATGCGGCGTGGTGTTGTTGCATTTTCAAAACTGTGAATGGCAAATTTTGCATCGGCAGCTATCTGGTAACTGTGTTGCCCGGCCATACCTGCCGGCGAAACCCTTTCTGCTTCTCCGCTTCCATCCAGCCTGCTGCGGTACAGATACCGCTGCGTAAAGTTTTCAGGAGAGGCAATATAATATACATATCCGCCGGCCGGATCGATGCAGTTGATGTTCACCACATCAAAATTTCCTTTCGTGATGAGTTTCATATCTTTTCCATCACGGGAAACTTTATATAAATGCATCCAACCATCTTTTTCGCTGGTCCAGGTAAATGATTTTGTATTATCAAGCCAAACAATATTATCATGTATATCTAAAAATGCCTCGTCTTTATCGGTAAGCATATTTTTAAGCGACATGGTTTTAGTGTTGCCAACCCATACTGTGTTCGTATTCTGTAAACGATTCAGCTGCTGTATCATCACTTCATCTGAGCCGGGTATATATTCCATCCGGGCTAAATAATTATTACGGGGATCGCCCGGTACTGCAAACCATTTTGTTTTACCGCCTGCCGCTGAAACAACACCTACTTTAACAGCAGAATTGGCTGTACCCACTTTGGGATAAGGTAAAGGAATGGGTTTTGAATAATTGGAATCAACATTGTTGATCATGTAAAAAGTGCCCACACCTTTTGTGTCCGATTGCCAGTATGCAATATTTTTTCCATCGGGGCTCCAGCGAAAGCCATCCAGGCAATCCAGTTCTTCTTCATACACCCAATCGAATGTTCCGTTTATAATATTGGCGCCTCCGTCTTTCGTTAATGTAGTAATTATACCGGTTGTAATATCTTCAGCATAAATATTCAACTTGCTTACATACGCCACTTTTCCGCCATCGGGCGAAAATTTAGCGAACATAAGTGTAGCTTCTTCAAGCCCTTTTCCCAGTTGTGTCAGCTTGCCATTGGCAAGATTCAACACCCAATAATCGCCTCTTGAATTTTGGCGCCATACTTTACGGGTGTTGGTAAAAACCAACAGTTTGCTGTTATCATCGCTCCATATATAGTTGGCAATGGATAAAGATTTTGTTGTACCCGCGGGAATCAATTGTTTGGCATTTACCAAAACCTTTCTTGCGCTGCTTTCTGCATCATATACTACAATATCATTTCCTTTTGATTCTGCATTATTTTCTAATGTAGAATACCCTTTATTATCTTTCATCCACCTTACCGGTCCAAAACCTTTTGCACGGTATACATTGTTGGAGTAAATATCTTCGAGGGTTAACTTTTTTGTTTGAGCAAAGCTGTTGCTGAAGCAAAAAATGGAGATGAAAAGAATCAGTTTGAAGGAAAGTGTACGATTCATATTGTAGATTTTATTTATTAAAATTGTAACTATAACCCTGTTGGCGATGTTATTTGTTTAGTCCCGTTAGGGACGATATATTGGTAGAAAGACAAACAACAATAAAAATAAATGCCGTAGGCATGACACAAAAAAGAAAAAACCTGCCGTGCCTACGGCACTTTTATTGTTGACTTCAATTATGCTACCAATCTTTTGCCTCTAGGAGGCATTAAAAAATCAAATCCGCTAACAGGGTTAGATATAATTATTTAATTAGGTAAACAGAGCCCTTCTCTGTTTTAAATTCAACGATGCCATCAGGTAGTTTTTTAAAGTTAATATTTTTTCCATTGCTACTGATCTTCATGCCAGGTTTTAATTCAATCCTGCAAACTTCCCCCGCCTTAGATAATATTTTCAGTTGTGTTATCATTTTATTTTTCCATTCAAAATCCAGTTCAAAACCACCTCTTGCAACCAATCCTTTAAATGCACCTTCACTCCATTCATCCGGCAAGGCAGGTAATAATTTTATAAACCCATCATGCGATTGCATCAGCATTTCGGTAACTGCAGCGGTTACACCCAAAGATCCGTCAACCTGTAATGACTTTCCGCATAGCGCAAAAAAAGAAGCGGTGCATTGCTCTTTCAAATACCCTTTGTAAATTTTATTTGCCCGGTTGCCGTCATTCAACCTTGCCCACAAAGCCATTTTCCAGGCTCTTGAAAAACCGGTAGATGCATCTCCTCTTTCTTCCAATACTTTTTTATAAGACTCAGTCAAAGCCGGCGTTCTTTTTTCGTACAACACTTTGCCGGGGTACAACCCGTACATGTGTGAAAAGTGCCGGTGATTTTTTTCCAGCGATTTCCAGTCATCGGCCCATTCCTGTAAGGAACCATCTTTGCCAATTTGTGGTGGCACTAATTTTTCCCTGGCTAATTTAACCTGTTGAACTAAAGCATCATCCTTTCCTAAAACTTTTGCAGCTTCCAGGTAATAACCAAACAGATCGTACAGGATCTGCATATCAATGGATGATCCTGCACAGATGGTTGTACCTTCCCGGAAACCTGCGGTAACCTCATCAAAATAAGGTTTGTTGCCGCCGCCATCCGGAAAATTTTCCGGCGAAGTGGAAGGGTTGGTGACCAACCATTTTCCATTGGGATGCGGTACTAAAAAATCTATAAAGAACTGAACAGAACCTTCTATCAACGGATAAGTTTCTTTTAGAAAAGCTTTATCCATGGTGTATTGATAATGCTCCCATATATGTGTGCATAGCCAGGCACCACCTACAGTAAACGTTCCCCAGGTTGGGCCATCCATGGGCGCTGCAACCCGCCATATATCTGTATTCTGATGAAACACCCACCCCCGTGCGCCATAATGCTCACGGGCAACCTGCGTGCCCTGGTCGGTTAATTCTTTGATCATTCTTATCAATGGTTCGGCACACTCCGAAAGGTTACCGCTTTCAACCGGCCAGTAATTCATTTCGGTATTGATATTGGTGGTATATTTCGAATCCCAGGAAGGATTCATATTGTCGTTCCAGATGCCCTGCAGGTTTGCGGGCTCTGTACCAGGCCTGGATGAGCCGATCATGAGGTACCTGCCAAACTGGTAACTCAAAGCAGCCAAAGAAGGATCGGGTTCTGTTTGAATTTTTTTAACCCGCTCGGGTGTTGGTAAAAAAGAATTGGGCGTATTGGATAACTGCAGCGATACCCGGCCAAAATATTTTTTATGATCTGCAATGGCAGCAGTAAAAATGGTATTGTAATTTTTATTTTCGATGGCTCTTAAATAATCGGTTACTCTTTGATGTTGATCAGCACTTACATCTTTGTAATTCACAAAATTGGTAGCAGCAGCAAAATAGATGGTCACGGAATTAGCATTTTCTATAATGAGGTTCACATCATCTGTCTTCATGCTGCCACCTTCTGGCACTGCTTTTATTCTTGCTTCATATCTCATCTTTCCTTCTACACCCATATAGTCGGCCGATTTACCGGTGAGGATCAATCCGTCATTGCCGTATGGGTCCATCCTGAAATAATCAGTTGCATAATTGGAATGTACCTGGTTTCTTTCTCCACGCAGGTTTGCAGTAAATGAAATACTGCCCGGCTTATCAGCCGTAATGCGAACAACAATCACCTGATCTATTGCAGATGCAAATACCTCCCGCTGATAAGTAATTCCATCAGCAGTGTATGCCACACCTGAAACGCCGGTTTCCAGGTCAAGCCATCGTTTATAATCAGTAACGTTGTCCTGATTTTTATAAAACAAATGCAGGTTTGCCAGGCACTGGTATTTCATTTGTTCAACCGGGTAGCCCATTAAATGGCGGCCAAATAGATTATGAGCGGCTAAATACTTTTCTTCAAAAACCTTTTTTTGTATTTCGGGCAACACTTTATAACCGTCTTTTACAACGGTTGAGTATGGCCCGCCCGACCAGTAGGTTTCTTCATTTAACTGAATGCGTTCTTCGCCGTTCTTTCCAAATACCATGGCGCCCAGGCGGCCGTTACCAACCGGCAATGCTTCATCCCATTTTTTTGCAGGGGCAGTAAACCACAATAAAGTTGCCGGGTTAAAGCTTTGGGTATTGATTATGCCCGGTATATCTTTTTGTTGGGCAAAAAGCGTTGAATCAAAAAGAAAAAGAAGTACCCCCAAAAAGCATATATAAATCCTGCTCATTAAATGCTGTTTTAAATTATACAATAAAGAGGTCGGAAGCTGAAAAGAAAATGACAGTATTAAAAGTAACAAAAAATTTCCGGGTATTGAGGGGTTCTTTTATGAGGGCGCAAAACAGTATCCGGGAAATACTTGATTACTTTCACTGATAATGATCAGTATAAACTGTATACGGAAGACACAGATAAAAAAGATCCCTGCAAATATTTGCAGGGATCGGGTATGTGTATACAAAAAGCATGGTGCTTATTTGTATCCAATCCATTTTCTGTTGGCTATATCAAACAGCCAGTAAATGCCATTGCTGTATGAAAAATTAAAGGAAAATTCTACTGGGGCTGTCTCAGGCAGTTTCAGCGTCATTTGCAGGTAACCTTCATTGTAGTTGTATAATTCAATTTGTTTGTCTGCTGTATTTAAAAAACCAAACTCTTCATTTTTAACATTGGTGGCAACCACATTGCTGTTATAATTATCACCATTACTTTCATTTTCTTCGCCGGGCCCTTCTGATTTTTTACGGCCCCAATGTATCATTACCGACTCTTTAACTTCTGGCGATGCATTACTGATGTTTTGATACAGCACTACCTGGTTGCCATCGCGAAAGACAACACTTTTAAGCCCGCTATAGTAAGCGCCTGCACTTTGTTCATTGGGCTGGTTCATACCCGTGAATTTATAATAATAAGTTGTGGGTATTCCGGCGTTATTCAGTTCGTAATTTATCCAGCCGATATCGTTGTATCCGTTGGCAATGATCCTGTTGATAGATGGATTGAACCAGATACCACGGATATCTTCCATGGTAGTAAGACTGTCGTTTGATATTCTTTTTCCTGCAGGGGTAAACACAGCCATCGGAAAGCCTGTATTGCCACAAAAGGCAGCATAATATTTTTTTGTTATCGGGTTCCAGCAAACACCGGCACCACGTGTACCGCAAAGTTCATCTTCAGCTGTTTTAGGCATCTGTAATTCCATAACCTGTTTTAATGTTCGGGTTTGCGCATACAGGCTGTTTGTTGAAATTAAAAAAAAGGCGGTAATAAAAACGATATACTTTTTCATGATCTTTTTTTACAAAGTTTGATAAAACATTTCACAATTACTATACCCGCTGCCGGATATTTATAGAAAGGCCGAAGCAGACCGCTTCGGCCTTTTACATTTATCCAAATCATACTTCGACAGGCTAAGCATGACATTTCGTTAGAACTCCGCACTCTTCGGATACCTCGGAAAAGGTATCACATCCCTGATATTTCCCATACCGGTTACAAACTGCACCAGCCGCTCAAAACCAAGCCCGAAGCCCGCATGCGGACAGGTTCCAAATTTCCTGGTTTCCAGGTACCACCACAATTCTTCGGCAGGAATATGCATTTCTTCCATGCGTTGGGTAAGCTTGTCCATGCGCTCTTCACTTTGACTGCCACCAACAATTTCGCCAATGCCCGGCGCTAAAATATCCATGGCGGCAACGGTTTTTCCATCATCATTCTGGCGCATGTAAAAACTTTTTATCTCTTTGGGATAATCAGTTAGTATCACCGGCTTCTTAAAATGCTTTTCAACCAGGTAACGTTCATGCTCACTTTGCAGATCTGTTCCCCATCCTTCAATTAAATATTGAAATTTCTTTTTCTTATTGTGATTGCTTTCTTTTAATATTTCAATGGCTTCGGTGTAAGTCAGTCTTTCAAAATCATTATCAACCACAAAATTTAATTTCTCCAACAGGCCCATTTCACTTCTTTCAATTTGTGGTTTTTGTTTTTCTTCTTCTTCTAACCGTTGTGCTAAAAACTCCAGGTCTTCTTTATTATTATCCATGGCATATTTTATCACGTATTTGATAAATTCCTCCGCCAGGTTCATATTATCTTCCAGGTCGTTAAAGGCCACTTCGGGCTCAATCATCCAGAACTCCGCCAGGTGGCGGGTTGTGTTGCTGTTCTCGGCACGAAATGTAGGGCCGAAGGTATAGATATCGCTAAAAGCTGTTGCAGCCAACTCGCCTTCCAGTTGTCCGCTTACGGTAAGGTTGGTGCTGCGGCCAAAAAAATCTTCCTTAAAATTTATAGAACCGTCTTCATTTTTTGCAGCCGTTCCATCCAGCGGCAGTGCCGTTACTTTAAACATTTCACCGGCACCTTCCGCATCACTTGCGGTAATGATCGGTGTATGTAAATAAAGAAATCCTTTATCATTAAAAAACTTATGAATAGCAAATGCCAAAGCGTGGCGAACCCTAAATACAGAACCGAATGTATTTGTTCTGAAACGCATGTGTGCATTTTCCCGTAAAAATTCGAGGCTGTGCTTTTTGGGTTGCATGGGAAATGTTTCCGCATCACTGTCGCCCAGTATTTCTATCGTAGCCGCTTTCAGTTCTACTTTTTGTCCCTTGCCTAAAGAGGGGATCACTTCGCCGGTTGCTTTTATACAGGCGCCGGTTGTAAGGCGTTTCAGCAAGGTTTCGTCAAACTGGCCCAGTGTGGCAACGATCTGTACGTTATTATTGGTACTCCCATCATTTAATGCAATGAACTGGTTGTTGCGGAAAGTGCGTACCCATCCCATTACCGTTGCTTCATAGTTGGCCTTATCGCTGGCCAGGAGTTCTTTAATTCTGATTCTTTTGTTGAACATATTCCTGATTTAAGGACTGCAAATATACTATAAGCTTGATAAGGAGGACATCCTATAACAATTTCGAAGAAAAAATGTATAAATTTGTAGAAACACAATTAAATTATGAAAGGGTTTTCTTTAATAGCAGATAAGGCAAATAAGGGAAAAATTCTTCAGATAGAGGTAAAGGAGTTGGTAAAGAACCCTCAAAAATTTGAGGATATGATTGATGTGCTTATTGCTGAAGAAAGAAAAGGGGAAAAAAGCATTCCCTGGGAAGAGGCAAAAAAACAACTTAAAAAGGCTGGGAAACTATAATCTACCTGTAAATCTCTTTTCGGTGGCCAATTTTCAAAATATCAATAATTTTAATCTCGTCTTCTATACCATAAATAATACGATAATCTCCAACTCTTATCCGATATAGATCCTCATCAATTCCTTTTAATTTTTTTACGCCCAACGGCCTTGGTTCTTTAGCAAGAGCATCGATAGCCCTTTCCGTTTTCTTAACGGCTGCTTTTGGTAATTTGCCAAGTTCTTTTAAGGCTGATGGTTTGATGGTGATGTTGTACATGAAACTAGTTTATTCGCAAATTTAATAATCCAACAATTGTTTCCATCATCCACGGCATTTTAACAAATCACAATTAAAGCCCAACAGCATTACCAATTTTGAATGGAGTCCCGATGGCTATCGGGACCACCTCTGTCCAATCAAAGATTAACAGCTCAACCCCAAAAAAATTCCTTTTTTTTAAAAAAACACCGTAATATTGCATCAGAATCAGGCTGAGGAGCGTCTTTCAACCAAATACTTTGTCAGCGGTTTACATCCATCAAAATAAATTTCTCAATCACTATTTTTCAGACTTAAGAAGGGATTTTTGAAGAAAATCATTTTTCATTATTTATGTACGACATTTCACAACTGAACGACCTGCTCGTTCCTGAGTTGCTTGATATTGCAGAGCAATATAACATCTCCAACGCAAAAAAACTTGCTAAACAGGATCTCATCAGTAAGATCCTTGAAACCCAATCTAATATGAACACAGACAAGAAGATCGAAGGCGAAAAGCCCAAGCGGAAGCGGATCATTAAATCTGCCGAAACAGGAGCTCCCGAACCTGTTGCACCTGCAAAACCCAAAAAGCCGGAAGCCGAAAAGAAGCCCGTTAAAAAGCAGGTTGAAGCAGCAGCAGAAGAAGAAATGGATGTACAGCCCATTACTGACCAGGAAAGTACCATACCCGCTGCCATTGCACAAATGCTGGCTGCCGAAGATGAGCAGGACCAGGCTCCCGAAACGGATATGAATGAAAATGATGAAGAATCTACACAGGCTCCTGCAAAACAATACAACCAGGCAAGGCAACAACCTGTTTTTAATATAGAGTTTGATGGCGTGATCCTGGGCGAAGGCGTTTTGGAAATGATGGCCGATGGTTATGGCTTTTTAAGAAGCAGTGATTATAATTATTTATCATCGCCCGATGATATTTATGTATCGCCCAGCCAGATAAAATTATTTGGTTTAAAAACAGGCGATACCGTTTATGGAAGTGTAAGGCCTCCAAAAGAAGGCGAAAAATATTTTGCGTTATTAAAGGTTGAAACCATCAATGGTAAATCGCCCGAGGAAGTAAGAGACCGTGTGCCCTTTGATTATTTAACTCCCTTGTTTCCTTTTGAAAAATTAAATCTTACTACAAAGGCAGATAATTACAGCACCCGTATCATGGATCTGTTTACACCCATTGGTAAAGGACAACGTGGATTGATTGTTGCCCAGCCAAAAACCGGTAAAACCATGTTGCTGAAAGAACTGGCCAATGCCATTGCAGAGAATCATCCGGATTGTTACCTGATGATCGTACTGGTGGATGAAAGGCCGGAAGAGGTTACTGATATGGAACGCAGTGTGAAGGCTGAAGTTATCGCATCAACATTTGATGAGCCGGCAGAAAAGCACGTTCGTGTTAGTACCATGGCTTTGCAAAAAGCAAAACGTTTGGTAGAGTGTGGCCACGATGTGGTGATACTGCTTGATTCAATCACCCGTTTGGCAAGAGCGCACAACACCGTTGCTCCATCAAGCGGAAAAGTGTTAAGTGGTGGTGTGGAAGCAAATGCTATGCAAAAGCCAAAGCAGTTTTTTGGTGCGGCACGTAAAATAGAGAACGGTGGATCATTGACCATCATAGCCACTGCACTGGTTGATACCGGCAGTAAAATGGATGAAGTGATCTTTGAAGAATTTAAAGGAACCGGTAATATGGAACTGCAGCTGGAGCGTAAATTATCGAACCGCAGAATTTATCCTGCCATTGATATTGTGGCTTCATCAACCAGGCGCGATGACCTGTTGCTGGATAAAGATACTTTCCAGCGCATGTGGGTATTGCGTAAGCATATGGCCGATATGAATCCTGAAGAAGCGATCAATACTTTGTTGAAAAACATGAAGGGAACCAAGGATAATGCAGAGTTTTTGACATCAATGAATGGATAAAATTTAAAATAAAAATATAAGCCGCTGATTTTATTAGCGGCTTTTTTCTTTATGTAACTTTGTGTTATGCTGATGAAAAAAGCAACCATCATATTATTGGGTTTATTTTTTTGTACAGGTGCCTTTGCACAATTCAATAATCAACTGTGTAAGCCGAACGAAGAAATTGTTTTTGCTTTTCAGGTTAAAAATCAAAAATGGGTTTCAGTTTGTAAAGAAATGAAGGGCAATTACATTGTTTACAGGTTTGGAACAAAAAGTAAGATCGAAATGCAATATCCGGCAAATTTAGATTCTACATCCTGGCAGCAATTTACATTTCAGGGTTATATGCGTGGTGGCGGAAAACAAAATGCAGCCATGCGTTTTGGCTATCTTAATTTCTACAATAATGATGTACGATATGAAGTTTTGGATCTTTGGAACTCTGAAGATGATAAGGAGGAATGCGGTGTTTCGGTAAATCTGAAGACAAAAACTATTGAGATGAAGGGGAATTTGAAAAGCAGAAGAGGGAGCCTGGTAGATTTAATTTACGAGGAAAAAAATTAAAAAGGAGCCTGAAAATTAAATGCCTGTACAAAAAATAAGCATAGAAGAATTCTTATCGCTTGCAAAGCAATATCCTGTTTTGGATGTTCGCAGTCCGGGTGAATATACCCATGCACATATACCCACAGCACACAGCCTGCCCTTATTTACCGATGAAGAAAGAAAACAGGTAGGCACTGCTTACAAGCAACAAAGCCGTGAAGCTGCCATAAAAATTGGACTTGATTATTTTGGCGTGAAGATGCGGAAGATGGTGGAAGAAGTAGAGTCGTTAGTTCAGAGTCATGAGTCAGGAGTTAGGAAAGATCCCGACTCCGGACTCCCGACTCCGAACTCATTCCTCGTGCATTGCTGGCGTGGCGGCATGCGCAGCGCAGCTGTAGCCTGGCTCCTGGATCTATACGGCTTTAAAGTTTATTTATTGGTGGGTGGTTATAAAGCATATCGTAAATGGGTTCTTGAACAATTTGAAAAAGACTACAACTTTAATATCATTGGTGGCTATACCGGCAGCGGAAAAACCTTGCTGGTTCATGAATTAATAAAAGAAAATAAAGCGGTAATTGACCTGGAAGGGCTGGCCAATCATAAGGGCTCAGCTTTTGGATCAATAGAAAATATGCCACAGCCGACACAGGAGATGTTTGAGAATATGCTGGGGGAAAAGCTGCATGAAACAAGTAATGATATTCAAAAAATAACAGGCTCCAGTTCCCCAATCCTGAGCGTGGTCGAAGGGAGGGGGTTAGGGGGTTGTATTTTTTTGGAAGACGAAAGCCAGCGCATCGGTAACCTGCAAATACCCATGCCGCTTTGGTACACGATGCGTAAAGCACCGGTTTTTTTTATGGATATTCCCTTTGAAGAAAGGCTGAATTATATTACGGAAGAATATGGAAAACAAAGGAAAGATTATCTGAAAGAGGCTATTCTGCGTATTCAAAAAAGGCTGGGCGGACTGGAAACAAAAAATGCTTTAAATTTCCTGGAACAGAATGATTATAAAGAATGCTTCCGCATTTTGCTCACCTATTACGATAAATGGTATCATAAAGGCCTGTACAACCGTGAAAATATTTCAACCCTTTTAAATAAAATACCCTGTACCGGCGTTGATACACCAATCAATACCCAAAAACTGTTATCATGCAATATTGTAAGCACTATATAATTCTTTGTGTTGCGTTGTTTTTTTGTACAGCTTCATTTTCACAATCTGCGCCGGTTGATATGACGGGCCTGTGGACCGGCCTGATGTTTAATGATACCACCGAATTGAATTACCGCTATGAAATTGCCATCAGCGAAAAGAAAGGGAAACTGATCGGATATTCTCAAACTTTTTTTATACTGGATGGTAAAGAATATTATGGTGTTAAAAAACTGAAGATCACTATTGATGGTAATAAAGTAATTACCCAGGATCAAAAGCTGATAGAAAACAATTATCCCATCAAACCACCCAAGGGAGTTTATGTTGTAAATGTTTTGAATTTTGAGATGAAGAAAGATGTGATGATGTTAAGTGGTATGTTTGAAACCAACCGCACCCGTGAATATGCTCCGGCTACAGGGTATGTGCATATTGAAAGAAAGATCGATGTAAAAGAATCGCCATTGGTAAAACAACTGGAAAATATGGGGTTGATGAGCGAGCTTTCTTTTGTGCCGGCAGCAATACCAGGCGAAGCAACTGTTGCAATCCCGAAAACTATCGTGACAGCAACTGTAAAAGAAGAACCAACAGCAACAGTTAAACCGGTTGAAAAGGAAAAACCGGCTGAAGAAAAAACAGTAAAGGCCAAACCTGCTAAAGAAAAAGCAGCTGCAAAAGAAAAAGCTGTTAAACCGGAAGAGATCATTGTAGCAAAAAATAACAATGCAAAAAAAGATACGATAGAGCGGACAATACAGGTTATTGCAAAAAAAGAAGTTAATACTGAACCAGCTAAATCTACAATACAGCCTGCTGCCGACATTAAGGGTCGCATCATAGAAACAATACAATCAGTTAATTATTCATCAGACAGCCTGGTGATCAGTTTGTATGATAATGGTGAAGTAGATGGCGATACGGTTAGTGTATTAATGAATGGCAAAGTAATTATGCCCATGATCGGGTTAAGTACCAATGCTGTTCGTAAAACGATTTATACAAAAGATATTACCGACAGTATACAGATTGTGATGTATGCCGAAAACCTGGGAGTATTGCCACCCAACACCGGTTTATTAATTGTGTATGATGGAAAAGAAAGGTATGAGATACGGTTCAGCGGCGATTTAAAAAGGAATGCAGCGATCGTGTTTCGAAGAAAAGAACGCTGAATGAAATAATTGATAAATGATTTCACAGATTTTAAAATAAACTGACTGAATGGAAAATAAATCTTTGAATTTGCAGAGTCCAAAAGCCCTCCCCACCGGGGAGGGTTTGGGAGGGGCCGTTCTGCTAACGCAATTCTCCCGTGGTGCCGGGTGTGGATGTAAGATCGCACCTAAAGTACTTGATGAAATTTTAAAAACAAATATGGCAACACCTGCTAACAGTAAACTGTTGGTTGGTAACAGCAGTAAAGATGATGCCGCTGTGTTCGACCTGGGTAACGGAACGGCATTAATTTCCACCACCGATTTTTTTATGCCCATTGTGGATGATGCCTTTGATTTTGGCCGTATAGCCAGTGCCAATGCCATCAGCGACGTGTATGCTATGGGCGGAAAACCCTTGCTGGCGGTGGCGATCCTGGGTTGGCCGGTTGAAAAACTACCTGCAGAACTGGCACAAAAAGTTTTGGATGGCAGTCGTAAAATTTGTGAAGAAGCCGGCATTCCGTTGGCTGGCGGGCATAGTATTGACAGCGCTGAACCCATTTTTGGATTAGCGGTAACCGGATTGGTGGATATCAAAGATCTAAAGAAAAATAATACAGCAAAACCCGGCGATCTGCTTTTTTTAACCAAGCCATTGGGTGTTGGTGTTTTATCTACCGCACAAAAAAGAGGTGTAATAAAAGAAGCGCATGTAGTGGTGATGATAAACCAGATGACACAACTAAATAAAGTTGGCGAAGCACTGGGAAAGATGGAAGGCGTTACGGCCATGACCGATGTTACCGGTTTTGGTTTGCTGGGACATCTGATTGAAATGGCTGAAGGCGCTGGCTGCTCTGCCGAAATAAATTATTCAGCTTTGCCTGTTGCTGAGGGTGTAAAGGAATACCTGGCACAGCGCATTGTGCCCGATGCCACTTACCGCAACTGGAACAGCTACAGTACAAAAACCGGTTTTGAAAAGGGTGTAAATGTGATGGAGGCATTTAATTTATTACCCGATCCACAAACCAATGGTGGCTTGTTAATTGCTGTTGATGCAGGTGCTGTGGACACGGTAAAGCATTTATTAAAAGAAACCGGACTGGAAAAATTTGCAGAGCCCATCGGCATAATGAAAGAGCTTGCTGATAAAACTGTTTTTGTTCGACTGTAAAAACAGCCATCAGGAAATAATTTTAAAACTAATTGTAAACTTGTATTAAATAATTTTCATGAAAAAGATATCTATCCTTTTTAGTGTATTGGGTTTATCTGTTTTTTCTTTTGCGCAGGTAAACCTGCAGACAGTAATAAAGCCCGGCACAAAACTTATGTATGCTGTGGAAGCCGGCGCACAGAAATATGATTTTATCGTTACGGTAAAAACACTTGTGCCTGCTTTGATATTTGATTGGGAGATGACAAACGATAATAAAAGCAGCGGCACCATCACACATACAGCGGCTGCAATGATTACGGGCAATACGATGTATAACTTTTTTTCGCCGGGTACAAAAATGCTGGATGATAATACGCTGAGTGTATTGCTGAGTAAGAATACTTTTACCGGTCTCACAAAGGGAACCAAAAATGTTATGCTGAAAATGAACACCAACGAAGCTCAAAAAAATGGGTGTTGTTAAAGAAGATCCTGCTGAACTGAAGATTATAGTGAATGGAGAAAAAGAAACGGTGGAAGAATTTACTGCCAGCGACCTGAATGCTGCAAACGCACCCGCTGAAGACCAGGTTTATTTTACATTCTCCAATTCACCCAAAATGCCAATTATACTGCGAATGAAAAATGGGTTTTCCATTAGCTTGAAAGAAATTAAAACAAAATAAAGTTGGCCCGCCCACAGGATCCTTCGGACAGATTTCGCGGATGTCGCAGATATAATTTACTCATCTGCGTAATCTGTGTGCTCTGCGGGAAATATTCAATTTGTAAGCTTATCAATGATTGCCGCCAGCTTCCGGTCCTTTTCTGTTACAATATCTCCGGCATCATGCGTGCTTAACCAAATCTCTACTTTATTATACGTGTTTTTCCAGGTAGGATGATGATCCATCTTTTCAGCAGCCAATGCCACCCTGGTCATAAAAGCAAATGCTTTTGAAAAATCAGGAAATATAAATTCCTGGTACAGTTTGTTATCAATTTCAGGCCACATGGTTGCTTAATTTAAAGAGGTTTAAAATTGAATACTCCAGGTTCCCGATCAGTGAAGTCAAAGGATACCCGGCGGAGGGGGTTAAATTATAAGATGTTGTTTATGCTTTATTTTCTCATTCGTCATTTCGTTAACCAGCTGCACACCGGGTAAAGTTCTGATCGACTGTATCAGTGCTTTCAGATCTTCTGCCGGAACAGGATCACCTTTTATCAGCCACAAAAAATCAAGGTGTTTAAATTCGGGTAATAAATATTCGCCATCATTTTCGTTGTTGTATAAATAATGGGTTAAGCTGATGGCGGGTAAAGCATATTCATAAATACTGAAAAAATATTTGCGTTGCTTTTTGGTTAGCTGAATCTCTATATCGTTATTCACCCTGAAATCGAGTCCCAGCAACTGGTTTAGTTGCCAGCTGAACTGGTAATCTTTAATGGGTGCAACAATGCCAAGCAGTACGGAGTCTTCAAAAAACTCTTCGGCCAAAGCTTCGTTGTCAATTTTTAATTTCATGATGCGGCATTACGCCAGGTTAAAAAACTATATCAAAAACAATTTCTTCAGTACCTCTCTTTACAATAACTTTTGTTGCATCGCCTTTTTTAAATTTCCCCAGTGATTGCATATAAGCCTGTACATCGGGTATCTTATAATCTCCGATCTGTGTTATTACATCGCCTGTTTTTAATCCTGCTTTTTGCGCCGGCTTTCCTTCGCTAATACCATCGGCCCTAACACCCGTGCCGCTAAAAGTATAATCGGGCATAATACCCATACTCACACTAAAACTACGCTTGCCCATTTGCTGTGCTTCACGTGTTTTGGTAAACGCCAGTTTACCTTTGTCATTTGTTTTTTCTATTACACCGTATATGTATTTTAACAGCATCAACTGACCGGTGTAATTAATTTTATCAGCATCATCACTGGGTTTGTGGTAATCGCTGTGTGCGCCTGTAAAGAAAAACAACACCGGAATATCTTTTCTGTAAAAAGAGGTATGGTCGCTTGGTCCTGTACCGCTGCTGTCGAAGTTTATTTTAAAATAATTATCTGTTGCAGAAAGCTGTTGCCCCCAAACAGGCGAAGTTCCATAACCACCAATGGTAAATCCATGTGTGCTGTCGTTGAGGCGGCCGATCATATCCATGTTGATCATGTAATTGGTTTTGGTAAGATCAGCCGTAGGGTGCTCGGTATAATATTTACTGCCAAACAAACCCAGCTCTTCACCGGAAAAAGCGATGAAAAGATAATTGTTGTTTTTTAGTTTTGATTGTTTAAGCTGCCTGCTCAATTCTATCAATGCTGCGGTGCCGCTGGCATTGTCATCGGCGCCATTATGGATCATCGGTACACTTCCTGCATATAATGAGTTGTGATCTTCACCATAACCCAAATGATCGTAATGGGCGCCCAGTATAATAGTGTTGGCAGCGCCGTTATCTATATAACCAATTACATTATGGCCCATTCTTTTTTTATTGCCGATTGAAACTTCCAGTTTATAATCAACAAAACCTATCTCGTCGTTTAAAAATTTTTTCTTCATGTCCCCGCTTATAAAAAGCACGGGTATTTTAGCCGCTGCTGTTTTTGATTTCGGATCAAATCTCAGGCTGTCTTTAATATCGGAACTGTTGTAAATAAGCAATGCGGCAGCTCCTTTACCAGCTACTTTGTCTGTTTTTTTTACGATCGCATCTTCCAGGTCGAAATGCGGATTATTCTTATTTTGTTCAAGTATTTCTTTTAAATCCAGAAACCAAACCGATTCGCTTTGTGGCATTGCCATGGCAGCTGAGGAAGTTACTTTTCCGTTGCCACTAAAACTTAAAGGAAAATAATCAATGTTAAGCCTCAGGATAAAATCATTGATGCTGAGCGATGTTGCGGGTTTTATTTCCCTGCCTTCCTGAACTTCAAACTGCTGAATAAAAGTTCCCTGCTCCCCTTTTGGAACCAAACCGGCTTCTTCCATTTTTTTGCTGATGTATTCATAGGCTATTTTTTCACCTGCCGAGCCGGTTCTTCTTCCTTCCAGTTTATCATCAGCCAAAAAACCAATATGGCTTTGAAGAGCCGCCATAACCATTTTGTCTGCCTTTATTTGTGCTTTTATTTGCGACTTTTTACTTTTTTGTGCCGTACAAATAGTGGAAACAAGCAAGAGTAACCAAAGAATCCGTTTCATGTATATAAGTTTGTTGAAGAAAAGCAAAGGTAACTTAGTGATTTGCTAAATCTGTAAACAGCGTGTAAAAAAAATGGCAATATTTAAAAAACAGGCAATTCCGCATAGCGCACTCCATCTTTCTTAATTCGTAACCCCGTAAAATGGTTTACCGTTATTTTTGCAGGTAGTTGACAAAAAAGATAAACATAGCGTTAGTAGGCAACCCCAACAGTGGAAAAAGCTCCCTGTTCAATTATTTAACCGGGTTAAACCAGCAGGTGGGTAATTTTCCGGGTGTTACCGTTGATAAAAAGATGGGGCAAAGCCGGATAGCTGAAAACCTGACCGCAACCATCATTGATCTGCCGGGTACTTACAGCTTATATCCCAAGCGGAGTGATGAGTGGGTGGCGTACCGGGTTTTATTAAACCAGGATCAGGCTATTAAACCCGATATGGTGGTACTGGTTGCCGATGCCAGCAATTTAAAACGTAATCTTCTTTTCTGTTCTCAAATAATCGACCTCAATATTCCGGTGGTGGTAGCACTTACCATGATGGACCTTGCCAAGCGGAAAGGAACACAGATCGATATACCCGGACTGGAAAGAGAACTGGGTGTTCCCATTGTTCCCATCAACCCTAGAAAAAATAAAGGCCTGGAGCAACTGAAAAAAGTAATTGATCAATCCGCGGAAAATTTATCCCAGCTATCTGCCAGGAACTTTATCGATAATCATGCATTGGCAACCAATGCCATTGAAGCTGTAAAAGTGCATTACCCCGAGGTGAGTAGTTACACGGCTATTCATTACCTCATTAATCACGAGCATTTTTTACTGCGGGATGGAATGCAGGAAACCATTGAGCAGATCGAGGTTGACAATAAATTTAATCCTACCAAAACGCAGGCAGAGGAAATCATGCAGCGTTACGGGCGCATCAAGCATATCATGCAGCAAACGGTTGTAGACGCCGACCCGTTGCAGAAAGCGCTTTTTAACGAAAGGCTTGATGATGTACTGCTGCACCGCCGCTGGGGCTATATCATTTTACTGGCGGTTTTGTTCCTGCTGTTTCAAAGTGTTTTTTGGGTGGCCAAGTATCCTATGGACGGTATTGAATGGATATTTGGTGAGTTTGGTGGCATGCTCAGTAATAATTTACCGGTTACCTGGTGGAGCGATCTGCTCATCAACGGGGTTGTGGCGGGACTGAGTGGCATTGTGATTTTTATTCCACAGATCATGATATTGTTTGGCCTGATAACCATTCTGGAAGATACCGGTTATATGGCCCGTATCAGTTTTCTTACAGATAAATTAATGCGTAAAGTTGGATTGAATGGTAAAAGTGTAATGCCCATGATCAGTGGCTTTGCCTGTGCGGTACCGGCTATTATGAGTGCAAGGAATATCGAGAATAAAAAAGAAAGATTACTTACCATCATGATAACACCGCTGATGAGCTGCAGTGCCAGGTTGCCGGTGTACACGATCTTGATTGCATTGGTCATTCCTTCAAAATTATATTTTGGATTTTTAAGCCTGCAGGGCCTGGTGATGATGGGTTTGTATTTACTGGGAACGGTAATGGCATTGCTAGTTGCCTGGGTAATGAAATGGTTCATTAAAAGTACCGAACGCAGTTTTTTTATTCTGGAATTACCAACCTACCGTGCACCCCGCTGGAAGAATGCGTTGACCACCATGATTGAAAAGGCAAAGATATTTGTGTTTGATGCCGGAAAGGTAATTATGATGATAAGCCTGCTGCTGTGGGCTTTAAGCACCTACGGGCCAAAAGAAAAAATGGCCGGTGTTACTGCAAAGTACGAGCAGTTGATAAAAAATGATCCGCAAAAAGCAGCTGAATTAAATAAACAACGCAAAACAGAATTATTGGAAAGTTCTTTTGCCGGAACACTGGGCAAAGCTATTGAGCCTGCTATACGCCCGCTGGGGTACGACTGGAAGATCGGCATTGCATTGATCACCTCTTTTGCCGCCCGGGAAGTTTTTGTGGGTACTATGGCAACCTTATATAGTGTGGGAGAAGACGCAGAGAGCAACAACAGCACCCTCCGTGAAAAAATGGGTGCTGCGGTTAAGCCTGATGGCAGCAAAGTATATAACCTGGCAACCGGTTTATCCTTATTAATATTTTATGTACTGGCCATGCAATGTATGAGTACCCTGGTAATTGTAAAAAGAGAAACCCGTAGCTGGAAATGGCCTGCAATTCAATTGGTTTATATGACGGGTCTGGCGTATTTGATGAGCTGGGTTGTGTACAGGATTTTTATCTAAGAATTTTATCAAGAACATTAGACAGCCCCCGCAAAACTGAGGGCTGTTTAAATTATCATACTCTTGCAAGCCCCTCTTTTGGAGGGGTTTGGGGAGGCTACCAATCAACCGCATACGTAATCTTATTTTTTACCTGCGGATATATTCTTCGGTACAACTCGTTCAATACATCTTCTTTACGGGGTTCATTATAATAACTGTTATTGATTAATGCCCAATCGTTGGCACTCAATGCACGGCTATCACCATTATAAGTAGCATGTTCTTCCTGCCAGCTGTAATCTTCTCTAACGCTGTTGTAAACAATATTTTTACGGGTTACAATGTCGGTAATATTGATCTCCATATCGGCGTTGGCAGTAAAAGATTGCCTGGCAATATGTACAGTTGCATATACGGTTCTGTAAATAATCTTGCCACTGGTATCACGTCCAACTTCAACCCGCTGACTCGCATTGCGGCTGTAGGTATTCGTGTACGGCCTGGGTATATTTATATTTCTAAGCGTAAGATTTACCTCCCAATCGGGTTGCACATGATCACGCCGGGCTTCCCAATCGGTATAAAAGCGTGCAGGGTAGCGACTGCTGTTTGTTCCTTTAAGTTCCCGTACCAGTGTTTGCTGAAAATATTCGTTACTGTAATTATAACCGTAATTGCCCCAGCCTGTATTAAAGAAGTAAGAATTATCCTGCACGGGATTAATAACCACGTTTACAATAGCATGCTCAAAGGCTTCCTCCATTTTCAGTTTGGCATCTTCATAGCCAGGCACGAGTTTATCGGCTTTTTTAAAATAATTGTAGGCTTGCTTAGCTTCTGCCCGGCCCGGCTTGTTTAAAAAGCTGGTTGCGGCTGCATAATAATCGGCTGCAGCCCCCTGTTTAAGACCGGTAATCGTTTGCTGGTAATTGACAGGCGTTACCACCCGGCTGGCGGCATCATTTTCGATAATGGCATAGTACATTTCCTGTAAGGTGCTGTACGCATCAATCATTTTATCCCAGCGGCCAAGCTCCCTTGAACTGCTGTAGCTGTTTATTTTACGCAGGTTTCTTTGCTGTGCCAGGTTGTACAAAACCGGCAATGCATTCAAAGCTGAAGTATCTCCATTGTTCTTTTTCAGTGTTTTAATGGCATCAAACAAGGTATTGTCATTATCACTGCGTGATAAATAATCCTTGCTGGTTTTACAACCTGCAAAAAGAACCAGGCTTATTAAAGTGTAAAAAATGTATTTCATATTTATATCCTCCTTAAGTAATATACGAACAATATAGGGGCCAATGTTACGGGCAGTATATTTGTTATATAAAGATTAACATCAAACCTGATCTTTGTCCATTTTAGTCTAAATGAGTCTGGAAAAACTAAACTTTTTAATTCAATTTACGCCATTTAACCTCAAAAATTTGCCGTTCATCAAAACCGATCAGTAATTTAAAAATAATTTAAAAATTCAAAACCCTTTACAGTAAAGGGTTTCGTGTAAAAACGGCTAATATTTACCACCCACTACTATAAAAAATATGGTATTATGTGTTGCATAGTACTAAAAAGATATTATCTTTGTGATGTGATCGGGGATAAACCGGTTATTTCAGGTCACAAAGTTCTTAAAGTATAGCAATTTAAAACGAGATCTTCATTTCACCCTCTCCTTTTGGAGAGGGCCGGGGTGAGGTCAAGTATAGCCATGAAAAATTATTTTAGCAAAGATCTTCGCTTCACCCTTTCTCCTAAGCTTGCCGAAGGATGTAGAGGATTGAAGCGAGGTTAAAAAATGAAGCCATGAATATTGATAACACAGCCAGCCAGATGCGTAAGGGAGTTCTGGAGTTTTGCATCCTCTCGATCATTAAAGAGGGTGAAGCTTACCCTTCGGATATCATTGAAAAAATGAAAGCGGCAAACCTGAACATACTGGAGGGTACTTTATACCCCCTGTTAACCAGGCTCAAAAACGCAGAACTATTATCTTATCGTTGGGAAGAAAGCACCAGCGGCCCGCCACGTAAATATTTTACCCTTACAGAGAAAGGGGCAGGATTTTACAAAGAACTGGAGGCAACCTGGTATGAGCTTTCCAATGCAGTAAGAGCGCTTACCAATACCGAACAGGAACCAATTAATAACAACAACTTCAACAACCCGCAGTAACAAAAAAGTATAGCCATGTTTTTTTGTAATACCAAAGCAACTAACGAAACGAAAAAAATTTAAGCCATGAAACAAGTAATAAATATAAACTTCCAGGGACGCGTTGTTCCCATTGAAGTAACAGCATTTGAACTGCTGAAAAATTATACCGAAAGCCTGAGCCGCCACTTTGCCAATGAAGAAGGTAAAGAAGAGATCATCAACGATATAGAAAGCCGTATTGGTGAACTGTTCCAGGAAAAAATTACCAAAGGTGCCACCTGTATTACCGATGATGATGTAAATGCCATCATTAAAAACATGGGCAGACCCGAAGAATTTGAGGCAATGGATGATACACAGACCCAATCTGCATCTTCATCTCAGGATCAATCACACGGGCACGCACAACCTGCCGGTAACAAAAGATTATTCCGCGATGAGAACGACAAGGTACTGGGTGGAGTGTGTAGTGGTTTAGCCAACTATTTTAATATGGATGTTGTAATAGCCAGGATAATTTTTGTGGTACTGTTATTTTCGGGTGTTGGATTTTTAACCTACATTATTATGTGGATAGCGGTGCCCAGCAGCGCTACCACACAGATTGGCGGCACACGAAAAAAATTATTCCGCAATCCCGATGAGAAACTGGTTGCAGGTGTATGTAGCGGGATAGGTAATTATTTCGGCATCAATGCCTGGATACCAAGGGTACTGTTCCTGCTTCCCTTCCTGTCATTTATTTCACGCTGGGGTCATTGGGGTTTTGGTGATTTTGGTGATATTGTACGCTTTACCTTCAGCCCTACTTCTTTAATTGTTTATATCATTTTATGGATAGTAATACCCGAAGCATCCACCACATCTGAAAAACTGGAAATGAAAGGTGAGAAAGTGGATATGAATTCTATTAAAGCTTCGGTAATGGAAGAAATGAAAGGTGTTGGAAAAAAAGCTGAAAAGTTTGGTAAAGATGCTTCTTCTGTTGTAAGTGAAAAAGCAAATGTGGTTGCAGGCGATGTTAAGAATTTTGCTAAACGTAACCGTGGCGGATTGGGTAATGTAATTGCACTGATAGCAAAAATATTTGCCTACTTCATTATTGGTTGTGTAGGGTTCGCTTTGGTGATGGCATTATTCGGACTGGCCATTGCATCGATCGGGTTGTTTCCTTTAAAAGACTTTTTAATTGGTGGCGATTATCAAAACCTGTTTGCCTGGGGTACTTTGATATTCTTTATAGCAGTTCCTATTATCGGTATCATTACCTGGATCATCCGTAAAATTGCAAGGTCAAAAAGCAATAGCAATATCTTAGGCTGGTCTTTTGGCGCATTGTGGGTAATTGGCTGGGTATGCATAACATTATTGGGTGCCTCTATAAGTCGCGATTTTAACTACAACAGTAAAAACATGACAGAACAGGAAATAGCTTTAGCAAACCCATCCATTGATAAGCTGGAGATAACCGCAACATCACCCCTGTATAAATACAACCGCAGCCGGTTTTTAAGGTTTGAACCTTTCCAGGGAATCCAGGAAGATACTGCCTATGTAAATAATGTGGATGTACGCATCGTTAAGGCAACCAACGACAGCTTTAGAGTTACTATTATTAAAACTGCAACCGGCAGGTCGAGAAATATTGCTGAAGAAAATGCAGCCAGGATCCAATACACCGGCGCACAAAAAGATAGTGTACTGCTGATGGATAAAGGGATTGCGATCAATAAAACCGATAAGTTCCGTAATCAAAGAGTAGTAATGACTATTTATGTGCCGGTTGGCAAAAGAATTAAAATTGATAAAAGCATAAGCTGGTTTAACGATGTACATTTTGGAAGTAACCGCGACAACAGCGATTGGTATTATGAATCAGACAACGATTCACAGGATTGGAAAACAGGCATTGAGTATAAAATGGGCGCAGATGGCAAGCTGTATAATTTGAAAGGGGTGCCGGCAGGAAAAGATGGCCGAACCAGGGTAACCATCAACAGCAATGGAATAGAAGTGATAACAGACGAAAATAATAATGGTAATGATAATTACCGCTACAACGGTGGTGAGCCAATGAACAAGATAGATTCTATGAAAATGAAACTGGAAATTGAAAAACAAAAAATAAAAGACTCATTGGAAAAAGCAAAGCAAAAAATTGAACAGCAGCTTGAAAAGATCGGGGATAATATTGAACCGGCTCCGCTCAGTTCACAGTTACATTCGCTGAGCCCGATGATGGAGATAAATTAACCGTTCTATCAATTTCTAAAACAGATCAAATGAAAAAATATATTGTTTCACTTGCGTTGGGGTTGATGATAATAGCCGGTATGTCCTCGTGTTTTCATCACCGGCACGATATTTCGATCGCTGTTTCGGAAGATGAAGATGAATACGAGATGGACGCAGATTACGGGAAAAGTAAATCACATGCCGTTCAGGTTTATTTAAATAACCACCTGCTTACCAACAGTAACACATCTGTTCATAATGGTTTTGTGGATGACGAAATAACCCTTGATGATGAATCAACTTTTTATATCAATGCTAATCCCGGTGAACTGAGTATACGGATCAATAAAAATGAGAACTCGGAGGAATCCTGTGAAAGAGTAAAAAGGATTTGTGAAGATATCAAAGTGATCATAGAAGATAATTAAACTCGTTTCAATAGTTGAGTTGAAGTTGAAACCAACAACGTCCCCCGATTTTTCGGGGGACTTTTTATGCCGGTGGAAAAGAGCCCGGGCAATTTAACCGGTAGCCGGCATTAATGGCATAACCATCAGCTTTTTATTTTACATTTGCAGCCATTACCATCTTGGTTTACGAAGTAGTCCCACGGACTACAAGAAAATCTTAGACGGTAATGTGCCGACTTGTGCCGATTATTTCGGTATAGAAAAGAGTTTATACAATTTTGTATGTTACATCGGCATAAGCAAAAAACAAAAATTCTCAAATGAAAAATACACCCTTCACACAGAAACATATTGACTTAGGCGCTAAAATGGCTGAGTTTGCAGGATATAATATGCCCATCAGTTATTCGGGCATTAATGATGAGCATGCTGCCGTTCGCAATTCGGCAGGTGTTTTTGATGTAAGCCATATGGGTGAATTTGTTTTAAAAGGAGAACATGCACTGGATCTTATTCAACGCATCACGAGTAATGACGCATCTAAATTAACAGACGGAAAAGCACAGTACAGTTGCTTTCCAAATAAAGATGGCGGTATTGTAGATGACCTGATCGTGTATTGCCTGGAAGAGAACAAGGCTTATATGCTGGTGGTAAACGCCAGCAATATTGAAAAAGACTGGAACTGGATACAACAGTTTAACGATAAGCAGGTGGAGATGCATAACATATCCGACAAAACCTGTTTGCTGGCCATACAGGGTCCCAATGCAACAAAAATTTTGCAGCCCCTTACCGGCATGGATATTATGAACCTGAAATATTATACGTTCACCAAAGGCATATTTGCCGGTGTTGAAAATGTATTGGTTAGTGCAACCGGTTATACCGGCGCAGGTGGTGTTGAAATTTATTTTGAAGATAAGGGTGACGATGCTACAAAGATCTGGGATGCTATTTTTGAAGCCGGGCAAAAAGGCGGCATTAAACCCATTGGCCTGGGTGCAAGAGATACCCTGCGTTTGGAGATGGGCTATTGTTTATATGGTAATGATATTGATGATACCACATCGCCATTGGAGGCCGGGCTGGGATGGATAACCAAATTCAGCAAGCCATTTACCAACAGTGCATATTTTGAAAAACAAAAAGCAGTAGGACTTAACAAAAAACTGGTAGGTTTTGAAATGGTGGAGAAAGGTATTGCCCGCCACGATTATGAAATAAAAGATTTTGAAGGGCATATTATTGGCAGGGTAACATCCGGAACACAATCGCCCACGCTGGGAAAGGCGATAGGCATGGGTTATGTTGATACCAGGCTCTCAGCTATTGGCAGCGAGATTTTTATAAGTATCCGTAATACTTTACTTAAAGCCAAAGTGGTTAAAATGCCATTTGTATAAAAACAACTATGCAAACCAAGGTTTTATTTTTTTTGGCCTGTTTTTTTTCTCTGACAGTCTCGGCACAGGAAAAAAGGAAGGTATCGTTATTTGAAAACAAGGTTGAATTAACGATTCCCGAATTGTTTTCAGAAATGAGTAAAGAGGATATTCAGAAAAGATTCAATAGAGGCACACCACCCGATTTTGTCTTTGCGGAGAAGAAAGGAAGCCCAAGTATTTCGATTACTTTAAGAAACAATAAAATCACCCAGGAAACGGTTGCTCAATATGTTGATCTCATTGAAAATTCAATTACAGGCCCGCTTCCTGAAGCAAAAAAATAAAAAAAGGAACCAGAATAATTAATAAACGAAAGGTGGGTTATGTTATCCTGATAACACCTTCGTTAAATGGAGAGATTTATAATTATATGTTTTTTACAGATTTCAGCAATAAATTATTGATTTGTAATTTTAATTGTATGAACCGTTCAGTTGCTGAATGGGGTGATATAGCTGAGTCTATAGCTTCTACATTAACTGTAAACTAAAATAAAGGTTGCCCAGAATACATCTCACTACATTTATCGCAGCGCCCATTGAACGTGTTTTTGATTTAAGCCGCAGCATAAACCTGCACCAGATATCAACTGTATCTACCCATGAAAAAGCTATAGATGGTGTAATGAGTGGTTTAATAAATAAAAACGAAACCGTTACCTGGCAGGCAAAACATCTTTTTAAAACCAGGCTGTTTACTGCTAAAATTACGGAGATGCATCGCCCCGATTTTTTTATTGATGAAATGATAAAGGGCGATTTCAAAAGCTTTTATCACGAGCATCATTTTAAAGCCGCAACAAACGGTACTATCATGATCGATCTGCTGAACTTTGAAACGCCTTATGGGTCTTTTGGAAAACTTGTCAACACCGTTTTTCTAAGATCATACCTTGAAAAGTTTTTGATAAAAAGAAATGGGGTGATTAAAGAATATGCCGAAACTCAAAAGTGGAAAGCTATTTTGAATTAATTTTATAACAATGCAAACAACCAAACCCGAATTATATACAGTCCTTTCTCCTGCACTTTTAGATCTGTACCCGGTAGAAAAAAGCATCGTTGTGATCATTGATGTTTTAAGGGCCACTTCTACCATTGCCACCGCTTTGTACAATGGTGCAAAAGCCATCATACCGGTTGATAGTGTGGCTGAATGTATACGCATTGGCAAACAAATTGACAGCATAACTGCAGGTGAAAGAGACGGGCAAATTGCCGAAGGCCTTGAATATGGCAACTCTCCTTTCGAATATCCACGTGAATTTATTGAAGATAAAACCCTGGTGCTTACCACCACCAACGGCACCAAACTGTTGCACATGGCACTTGCCGAAAACGCAAAAGCTATCATCACCGGCTCTTTTCCTAACCTGTCGGCTGTATGCGATTTTTTAGTGGCTCAAAACCAACCGGTAATACTGGGGTGTGCAGCCTGGAAGAACAGGGTGAATATAGAAGATACTTTATTTGCCGGCGCTGTGATCGACCGCATAGGTAAACATTTCTCTATCAATTGTGATTCATCCCAGATGGCAGCAACCATGTATCATGATGCCAAAGAAGATCTGTTTGAATTTATGAAAGTAAAAAATGCTTCTCACTATAAACGACTTACCGGCTTTGGATTAGAGAAGGACATCCGCTATTGCCTTACTCCCGATGGTGCCAATGTGTTGGTAATTTACAAGGATGGCAAACTGGTAGTATAGTCAAAACATTTACTGTATCTTGAAAAAAATAATACTTCATCAGGTATGCAAAGCAAATTAAAATTTGTTGGGCTGGTTGTGATCGTTTTGTTTCTATTTAAAACAGCCAGCGCTCAACAAAAAGTAATCGACAGTATACAACAACTGCTCAATAAAGAAAAGTCAGATACGCAGCGCATCAACCTGATCCTGCAACTGGCCAATATTCACCGCTTTTCAAATACTGATACCAGCAACATGCTTGCAGCATCGGCGCTTCTTCAATCTAAAAAAATAAATTTTAAAAAAGGCGAAGGATTTGCTTTGCATACGCTGGGAATTATCCAGGAGTTTCAGGGCAATTATGATAGTGCTTTGCATCTTTATCAGCAGGCATTACAAATTTTTGAAAAAGCAAAACTTAAAAAGGGAAATGCATCTGCATTGTTAAGCATTGGCGGTTACTATTATTATCAATCTGATTTTATTAAGGGTGCTGATTATATGCTGCAGTCGCTTCGTATTTATGAAGCGATAAAAGATAAAGAAGGGCAGGGAGCCGCACTAAACAACCTGGGGTCTTTGTATATGGATAAAAAGGATTATCCTAACGCACTGCAATATTTTAAAAAAGCATTGGCTATAAAACAATTGCTTAACCAGGGCAGAAACCTGGCATCTACAATGAACAATATTGGCAATGTATTTTATGATACTAAAAAAATGGATAGTGCATTGTTTTGGTATCAGCAATCGTTAGCCAATGCACAGCAATTCGAAAATAAAAGAGGCATTGCTTCAGCAAGTTCTAATATTGGTAATATTTATTTTGATAAGGAACAATACACAGCAGCCGTTACACAATATGAAGTGGCTTTGCAAATTGACCGGGATCGTAACGACCAGGAAGGAATTGCTGTAAACCTCATCAATATCGCACATGCCAGTGTAAAACTGAAACAGTTTGATAAAAGTATTCCGCTGCTGAAAGAGGGGCTTGCCATGGTGAGAGAGATTGATTATAAATTTCACGAACAAAATGCTTTGAAATACCTGGCCGAAGCTTATGCAGGAAAAGGCGATAATACAAATGCCTACAATTATTTACTGCAATATATAAATGTACACGACTCGGTTTATACACAAGAAAGCAACCAGCGTGTTGCCGAAATGCAAACCCTGTATGAAACAGAAAAAAAGGACAAAGAGATTTTGGTGTTGAATAAGGAAAAGGAAGTGCAGCGTAAGACCAATATCTTCTTAATTGTACTGGCAACATTAATCCTTTTGCTTGGGTTGATTTTATGGAATCGTTATCGCTTTAAACAAAAAACAAACCGCTTGCTGGCCGAAAAAAATTCAGAATTACAAAAACTGAATGCAACCAAGGATAAACTCTTCGCAATTGTAGCACACGACCTTAAAAACCCATTGTCGGCATTTCGGTCTATTACACAAAACCTCAGCGATAATAAGCTGCAAATAAGTAAAGAAGAAATCGACTTTTTCATTGGCAGGTTGAATCAATCGGCCAACCAATTATACGACCTGTTGCAAAACCTGCTCAACTGGGCCATTTCGCAAATTGGCAAACTTCCTTTTGTGCCAGAAAAAATTTCATTGGCAGATCTGGCAAATGATAACACAAGACTTTTTGAAAATAACCTCCTGCAAAAAAAACAACAGGTTACAGTAAACATACCCGAAACACTTTTTGTATGGGCAGATAAAAGCATGATTAAAACCGTGGTGCGAAACCTGCTTTCGAACGCTGTAAAGTTTACACCCGAAGGAGGACAAATTGAATTATGTGCCGGGGAAGAAAACGGGGAAGCTGTTTTTACTATTGCTGATTCCGGGATTGGCATTGAACCCGCCGACCTCAATAAATTATTTAAGGTAGAAGAAGATGTTACTAATGTTGGCCAATCTTCCGAAAAAGGAACCGGCCTTGGACTGATACTTTGCAAAGAACTGATTGAAAAAAACAAAGGCCGTATCCGGGCCGAAAGTACAGCCGGACAGGGCAGCCGGTTTATTTTTGCTTTGCCCCTTGCCGACAATTGATTATTTTACAGCATGGAGTCCATCAAATTAATAGTGCTGGATGATCATACCATTGTTATTGATGGTATAAGGGCCATGTTGATTGGCAATGCCGGTATTAAACTTATTGGCGAAGCAAACGATATGTCTTCGTTACTAAAACAACTGGAAATTGATTTACCGCATATTATTGTAGCCGATATAAAACTGAATGGGAACATGACGGGCATTGAGATTGCGGCCATTGTAAAAAAAGAATTTCCCCAGTTAAAAATTCTCATGCTTTCGGGGAATACCGAAGACCATTATGTTTTGCGGGCAATTAAAGCCGGGGCAACCGGTTTCCTTTCTAAAGATTGCAGCAAGGCTGAATTTATTGCAGCCATTAATTCGGTTTATATGGGCCAAACTTATTTTGGCGAAAATATTTCTCATCTTATTATAGACCAGTATGTAAGGCAATCGGTGCAAAATATTCAGGATGCCGATAAACCCTTAAGCGGCCGTGAAATGGAAATTGTACAATGGCTCTGCAATGGGCTTACCACCAAAGAAATTGGCGAAAAACTTTTCATCAGCAGCCGCACAGTGGAAAGCCATAAAAACAATATCCTGCAAAAACTTGGTCTGCAAAACACCATCGAACTTGTAAAATTTGCCATTCGTGAAAGTTGGATAGAATCTTAGTACTTGCCTGAAACTATTGTCTTTACCGGTTCATCCGTAAAATTACCTACTGTATTTTCCGCATTATTGCGGATTGTACCTGTCGGCCGTTTTTTAAATATTTGTCTTCACAAAAACAAAAAGCAATGAACAAAAAAATCAATTTATTTGCAGCTAAACAGGTAGCCCTTGTTTGTGCAATCATGCTGGGCCTGAGTTCAGGCTATGCCCAGATCAATTTAAATAAACTTAAAAAAGCCGCCGGAAAAGCAACGGAAGGTAACAATCAAAACACACAGAGCAGCAACTCGTCTGGTAGCCAGTCGCAGGGTAGTAACAGCTCCGGTACACCATCTGGTAATGTTTCCTCAGGCAATGCCTCATCCGGAACTAAAAGTCAGGGTGGCGCTTTAACTAAAGATGAAGAAACAGCCTGGTGGACATACTACCAGGAAGCCACGCAGGAATCGGGCGCTATGGTTTGGCGTGAAGGTTTGTACGATGGTTATTTATTGAGTGCGCTTGAACTGGATAACCGCAAAATGGGAAAATTCCTTTTTTTTCTGGATGGATTGGATAAAAGAATTGAAACCGACAGTAAGCGTATGAAAGAGCCTTTTATGTTTTACGGCAACAAGGCTGAAATGCCTGAAGGCATGGAATACGGCGGACCCAATCGTGATTTTTTAGGCAGCAGGCTGGGAAGCGGTGTGAATAAATACATAACACAATATTATAACTGGAGGGCTACTGTTAAAACAAAATACTATACCGAATTTGCACAGTGTGTTCAAAAATATCTTGATGAATCCAAGCGCTTTGAATCGGGTGGAAAAACAGGTTTGGGTTTTGCATTTCGTTACGCTAACACGGCTATTTTGTTATGCGATGCCATTGCAAAATTTCAACCACAAAACCAGGATATAGTAAGAAAAAAAGCTGAAGCACAAACACAATATAACGCAGTATTGGGAGCATTAAGGCCAAGCCTTGCCGGTAGCTATCACGAAAGTCATTTAGAAAAGATCAACATCTTTAATCAGAAACAAACTCCCGGAAAAGAAAGCAAAGAACAGGAGATTCAGGAGGTCATTCCCGGAAAGCCAACATATTTAATAGCATATGCCGTTGATCCTTTAATTACACTTGGTGCAAAAAGTACAATGTCAACAGGTAACAGACCTAAACTTCCATACCTGCAATTAAAAGACATTACCAAAGATGATCAAAGTGAACCAGTGGTGGTTCCCATTTATTGCAACGAACTCATCTATAATAAAATGAAAGATGCATTTTATGTTGAGTTTGATATGTTCCCTGATCTAAGTAAAACAAATTATGAATCACACCTGAACTATATGCCTTCATTGCATTTAACCGAATTCTTTTTATCACGCCCGGCAGGTACTTATACATACGAGTTCTTTTTGGGAGAGATAAACGGAACTATTGGCCCTAAATCAATTTTCACTATCAAGATAAATGAAGAAACAAAAAGGGAATTACAGGCTTACCATGATCAGATGTGGGCAAAAAAACTGGCATCGGTTACATTTAATACACAGTATGGAGCCGGCGACGATAGAAGCTTGGTTATGAATTGGGAAGACCTGAACAGGCACGGGAAACTGCTTAAACTTTCTGTAACACAAACCGGAAAAGTAATGCGCCCCTGGCCCAACGAAAACCAGGTTGAAAGTTTTGTTGGCAGCGGCTGGATATTGGTTGAACGCACCGATGGTAAACACGAAGTGATCGGTTACAGTTTTGTAAAAAAAGCTGGAGATAAATTATGGCGTGTAACAGCAGTAGCAAGTGATATGGATTATTATACATTGAAGGTGCCTTCTACCATTGGCTCAAAAATAGAAGCAAAGCGCCTGGAACTGGGATACGAGATCCCCCGGGAAAATATAACCAAAGGAAATATTTGGTAATATAATAAAACGAAAACATCATTAACAACTAAAATAACAATCATGACACGTAAATTATTTTCAGGTTTATTATTAACCGTTTCGCTCACAGCATTTATTGCCTGTGGTAACAGCGATGATAAAAAAGATAAAAAAGAAACCGCTGCTACAACAGAAACAGCTAAAAAAGATGAGGGCGGTGGTGTAAAAGCCGGAGGCAATGCAGCAGATTGCGGTACAACTGCCATAACATTTGGTACCGATAAAATTAAAAGTGATGGTTTTACCATGAAATACAGCGAAGCAGTTTTGTGGAATATGGCCAGTAACGAAACAAAATACCCGGCTATTATTGTGCAGGTATCTAATTACGAAAAAGAAGGAAGCTACCTGCAGTCACCAACCAATGACAACGTAAGAATAATGTTTACAATAAGTGGCAAAGCTGGCGAAAAACTACGCATTGGTGATTATGAAATGAGCGGTGATGGTGGATTTGGAGTTGGTTATGCAGTTAGCGGCGGTATTGAAAACAAAGACGCCAACAAAGGTTTTTACAATGCCAAAGGAAAAGCAACCATCACTTACCTGGGTGAAGATAAAGTTTGCGGTACCATTGATGTATCAGGCACCGATACTTTTATTAAAGGAACCTTTTCTATTCCTTTAACCAAATCTCCCTATTAAATTAGTTGTAAATTAAACAGGTAATCGGGTTGTTTATGCTTTTTGTTTTTGTACGGCATTTCCGGTTACCTGTTTAGTTTTATATTTAAAGAGATAATTCAACCCTCAGTTTTTTGAACCATATAATTTCATAGAAAGATAGATTTTAACATAGGATTCTATGTGTTTCTTTCTTTTGTGTACTATGTTTCTATGTGGTTAAATTTTAAGGCTGATTTAGATCGACAGCCCCTTAATTTTACAAACATGATCAACTATCTGGAAGCATATAAACAGTATTACTTTCTGCGGATGAAGCAGCGGGAGGGAAATGAAGATTATTGCAATACCTATGCCGCTGAAAAAATGCTTTTTGATATCATCAATTCATGCACCACGCTGGAAGAATTTAAAGACAAGATCGGCAGTGCCAATGAACAGGTGGCCATGGCACTTGTGATTGATGAACAAAATATCCGCCTGCGGCACTATGAAGAAATTAAAGAAACGGTTAAAGCAGCATGTTGCCGGCGCATTTTAGATAAGGTAAAACCATGCAAGCATGTTTCTGAATTGATAACCATGGTTAATGAAGAACAAAATCTTTTGAATATAGAGATAACAACAGATACCATTTATCCCTTTGCTGATATGCTCTTCCTTGAAAATCTGGAGATATGGGAGCAGTCAGAAATTCCTGCTGCATATAAAGAAAAATATGCTGCTTATGCAAATGAAGAAAGAACAAGTATTGAGAGTGCTTATGCTGCCATTGAAAAAGAAATGAACAACTGGCAGCCCGGCTGGAAATTTAGTTTTGAAAAAATTGATAAAGAAAAGCATCGCAGGTTGTTACCATACAGCAACGAAGTAATTGCAACGCAAAAACAATTAACGCAAAAAATTTTACATAAATAATTGCCCGATGCCGGTAGACAAAATGATAGTGGATGCGATGCTGGGAACATTCCGCAACATGTTGCAGGAATGCCGGGATAAAAATTTATCGGGCGGTGACCTGGATATTATGGCGTCCACCCTGGCAAGAATGGAACACTTGGGTATTGAAATGGACGACACCGGTGCCTACTCCGGAATGCTTGTGCAGGAAGGATTATTCATGAAATTCAGTGATCATTATTCAAAGGTATTATCAGCTGCTGCGCAACAATCAGGTTCGGGTAATTCGGGTGTATATGATGAAGCTGCCGATAAGCAATTGCTGCAAAATACTTTACAAGCTTACCGGGATGCTGTACAAAGAATTAAAGAAAACAAATCGCAGGTAAAAGAAAAGATGGGCAATCATGCCGCTGATGCTGATGTACTTTTTAAAGACAAGATCATCATTGATGCTATTGAACAGTTGATTGTTTTAGGCGAATCTGGTGTTTCTTACCCTCTGTTTTTATCGCAACTGATAGAAAAAGGCCTGGACAAAGCGCTTGAAGGATCGGTGACCACTGGCGAAAGCCTGCAATACCTGTTGGATGCAGCCAAAGCCACATCCGCTAATCCGTATTTAATAAAGAAAGAAGAAGAAAAACTTGTTCTGCAAAAAAAACATGCAGCCGAATCTTCAATTAATGTTGCTGATAGCCTTCAGTTTCAACTGGGCTGCGAAAAGATTGAATGGACGCACGAGCCGGACATCATAAAATGGAATAAGATTAAGCAGGGCTGGGAGAAAACGCTTTTCTGGCTTGATGAATGGATCACTGCTTACTGTTCCTTTGCCCCTTTCATTGAACCATGGGCTGCAACAAAAGAACCGAAAGAAGCAGTTAAAGAATCGCAGGACTGTGTGCCCGGAAAACTGCGTACCTGGGAGAAAATAAACAACCGGTATTTTGGATTGTCTGCAAAAGAACTATTCCTACACCCTTCTTTTGCCTGGGATGTTGAGCATCACTGGATGTACTGGTCGCAGGAGTATGCGGAGTTTTTAGTGAATGAAGTTTTGCCCGCCTGTATACCATTTCAGCAACCGGCAGCAAACTTAATTGCTGTTGCAGAAAAGATGCATACCGATAACAGGAAAATCAATCCCAATATTCATCAGCCTTCTTTGCGGTATGCCACATTCTTCAACAGTTATTTTGGCGAAGGTGAATTTGCAAAAAGATATGGCGAAACAAAAAAAGTAATTAGCAATGCTGCCGCCTGGGCAAGCGTAAACTTCTGACGGGTTATTTTTTTTGTGCAGCAATGGCTTCGTTCAAAGCAAGCTCAAAAAAATGCAGGTCTGTTTTATTAAGCTGAAACATCTCCCACTCAACGGTTTTATCCTGTATTTTTATGATGTTACTCCACCATCTTAATTTGCTTGTAAAGCCGGTAATATCTGCCAGCGGAATTTCAAAATGTGTTAAACCGCTAAGCAGGCCCTTGTGCAATAAAATAAGTTGCCGGTTGGTACAGATAGCAAGCCATTTACCGCCTCTTACCTGCTTTCCCGCCCTGGTTAAAGGCCCTATACAATAACCGCTCATTACTTCGCCTTCTGCAAAAAACTCATGTACATAATTAAATACCGGACTATAAAGCAGGTTAAAATCAACACCTCTCCTGTGTACTAACAGGGCTTTTAACTGAGCTTTTATGTTTTCGGCTGTAACCATAACATGAGATTAAAAAAATTCCTTAAAAATAGCAATTTATGAGGCATCAATTAACAGCATTTTTTCATTAATCTTTTGGTTATCCTTCAACCCTCGCTTATTTTTCGTTACTTTTGCAAATTGCCTTTTCCGGAACACGCTGTATTCAAATTCGATGAAATACTGAACATTCCGGAATCCCAAAATGGCATCTACAAACCAGCATGGCTTTACCGCACCTTATCAAATATGTATATAACAACGGCTCGGATGAAGTGATTCGCCGCAGCAAAAAAATTCATGCCATGGGTTTTGTTGAACTGGTTGAACATGACCAGTTGATGGGTGGCGTTGTGTTCAGGGTAAAGGATGACAGTTATGCAACTTTTTACAAAGTGTATATTCAAAAATACACCGACGCAAAATCCATGACGGTACGCTGCTCATGCCCCTATAACCTGGGCGATATTTGCCGGCACGAAGGCGCTGCCCTGATCCGCCTGCAGGACATGGTTGATAAGAACATGCTGGGTAACACCAATATTCAATACAACCAGCGGCATACCGTTGCCAAGATGAAGCATATTGAATTGAAGATGATCAAGCTGCTTTCTTCGCCGGGTATTTATGCCGAAGCCGAAAATCTGTTACGTACAACCAAAGCAAATATCATTAAAGCAGCTGATGAACGGGTAGAAGCTGAGCTGATCATTGAAGGAGAAACATTTCCACTGGTAATTCAGAAAAACGATGAACGTAATTTTGATACTTCCTGTAAATGCAACGAAACCGAACATCCCCTTTGCGAACATAAAACTTTATTGTTTCTGCAATTACTGGATGCCTACGGCACCAATTATTTCGATAGCATCCGCAACTGGGATAAAGAAAAAAATAAACTGCTCCAGATCTATGGCTACAGTTTAGAAGATGATCTTACCGGCAAATTTGAGTTTACTTACAAAGACGGAAAACCTTTTTTAAAAGTACTGGATACCGCTATAAAAAGAGTAGTAGCAGGCACGGCAGCATCAAAACCTTCAGAGATATTTATTGTGCCGGAACTGCCTCCGGAAGAAGTTGCCGTAGTTGAACAGCCGGCAAAAAGACTGGGTGTTGTTTTTAATTTCAACGCAACGCTCTATCCATATTTTGAGATAGATGCCGTGCAGGGAGAAACCAATGATGCACAAAATAAATACCTGGGCAAAGTAGAAAAACTGGACCTCACCAAATTTGTTAACACTGAATTATTTAGTGAAGATGATAAGCAACTGGTGCAGCAGGTTCGTAAATTACAAAGTACCGAAATAAATAAATACCTCGACCGTAACTCTCCTTTCAGCGGCATTTGGGAAAACATCATTCATACCGATGGTGATGATCTGCCCGAAGAAACAAAAGCCCTGATAGCAGAATACCTGCAACCCAAACTTAAAAAAATATTTGAAGAACAGTCGGGCAACAATTTTATATTTTACCTGCCAAAGGCAAAACAATTTACAACAGCCAACCTGGTTGACATTGAATTAAGCAACCATTTTATTGCACCCGTTTTTAAAGTGCAGGCCAGCGCCGGTCATTTTGAAATTGCCTGTACAGTAAAATTATTGGGCGATACCGTTCCGTTTACAGATAATGAATGTAACAGCAGCCTGGTTTATTTAAATGATCAGGCCTTGTATTTGTGGCAAAAGGCTGAGGATGTTTTGCAGGCCGAAAAATTTCTGAAGGAAGGAAATATTCAACTCAGTAAAGATAATTGGGCAGAGAAAATGCGCAAGGTCATTCTGCCGCTTACTAAAGAATACAAAGTTGAATTTGATAAAAGCCTGGTAAGGGAAATTAAAAGCGGTGAGCCGGAAGTAAGACTGCAGTTGCAGGAAAAAGGCGACTATCTTGTTTTTCAGCCCGTATTTACCTACAAGGGTTTTGAAACCAAGGCAGCCGATAAGGAAAGCATCATCATCCCCGATGGAGATAAGATACTGATCATAGAAAGGAACCTGGAAGCAGAAGAGAATTTTCTGAAAAAACTGGAAAGCCTGCACTCGATGTTTGTAAGGCCCGATGGTCATAAAAATAACTTAGTGTTAAGGGGTGCTGATGTGCTTCGTAATAACTGGTTCTTTTTGTTTGTGGATGCCATGAATGAAATGAAAGTGCCGGTATTTGGTTTTGAAGCTTTGCGCAATTTCCGTTTTAACACAGCCCGGCCCAATACACATATACATGTAAGCAGCGGGTTGGATTGGTTTGACGCAAAAGTTGAAATTGAATTTGGTGAGCAGCGTGTAGGAATTGATGAGATAAAAAATGCGTTGGTCAATAAACAATCCTTTGTACAATTAAGCGATGGTACTTTGGGTATATTACCCGATGAATGGCTGAAAAGATATTCATTGTTGTTTAAGGTGGGCGATGGCAGAAGCAACCAGTTACGCTTATCAAAATACCACATGAGTGTTATTGATGAGTTGTACGAAAACAGGGACGAAAAAGAATTAAGTTTTGAGCTGGATGAAAAATATGAGCGGCTGAAAGAGTTTAAGAATATTCCGGAAACAGCAGCGCCCGAACACCTGCAGGCTATACTGCGTCCTTATCAAACATCCGGATTTCAGTGGCTTAATTATCTGAATGATGTTGGCTGGGGAGGTATTTTAGCCGATGATATGGGTTTGGGTAAGACCATTCAGGCTTTAAGTATGCTGCATCATTACAAGGAGATCACCGGGGGATTAATGGCGCTGGTAGTTTGCCCTACCACATTGATCTATAACTGGCGGAACGAGGTTCAGAAATTTTCTCCTGCTTTATCTTTTCATATACACCATGGCAGCATCAGAAGCCGTGATGTGGAGGAATTAAAGAAACACAATATCATCATCACCACATACGGAACCCTGCGCAGCGATATACAGCTGTTGCTGAAAATAAATTTTGATTATGTGATACTGGATGAAAGCCAGGCCATAAAAAACCCGGCATCAAAAGTTACCAAAGCTGCCAGTTTGCTGAATGCAAAGAACAGGCTGTGTATGAGTGGTACCCCATTACAAAATAACACCTTTGATATTTTTGCACAGATGAATTTCCTCAACCCAGGCCTGCTGGGCAATATGGAATTTTTCAGGAACGAATTTGCAACACCCATTGATAAGTTTGGTGAGCAGGAACAAAAAGAACATTTACGCAAATTATTATTTCCGTTTATTTTACGCCGTACCAAAGAACAGGTGGCTAAGGATCTGCCGGATAAAACAGAAACCATTTTGTTTTGCGAAATGGAAAAGGAGCAGCGCAAGGTGTATGAAGCATACCGGAACAGCTACCGGGAAAAGATATTGGGTACCATTGATCAGCAGGGCATCGGCAAATCGCAGTTAACTATTTTGCAGGGCCTGATGAAGCTGCGCCAGATATGTGATAGCCCGGCTATATTGAATGAAGAAGAAAAATATCCTAACCATTCCATCAAGCTTGATGAATTAGCCAGGGAGATCGAAGAAAATATCGGCGACCATAAAGCATTGATCTTCTCCCAGTTCTTAGGTATGCTGGCTCTTATAAAAAAGAAATTAATTGAAGACGGTATTCCGTTTGAGTATTTTGATGGCAGCACATCGGCACCCGACCGGGAAAAAGCCATTCAGAATTTTCAGAACAATGATGAGTGCAGGGTGTTTTTAATTTCCTTAAAAGCCGGCGGTATGGGTTTAAACTTAACTGCTGCCGATTATGTATATATCGTTGACCCCTGGTGGAACCCGGCTGTAGAGCAACAGGCCATTGACCGTACGCACCGTATTGGCCAGACCAAAAATATTTTTGCCTACCGTATGATCTGTATTGATACTATTGAAGATAAGATTCTGGAACTGCAGGAACGTAAACGTAAACTGGCCAGCGAGTTAATTGCCGATGATGCCAGCTTTGTAAAAGCACTTTCTAAATCAGATGTAGAGTATCTGTTCAGTTAGTTTTTTGCCTGTTAGGGGAAGTAAAAAACAGGGTCATCTTTTCCATAACATACATAAGCCTGTCCAGTAAATCTTTATCAAAATTTTGGTTTTGCGGGTGTTGCAAAACATTACTGCCTGGGTTAATGTTAAAAGTAAAAAGTTGTTGAGGATTTACTAATAGCTGGTTAATTTCTATTTCCAGTGCATCTGCAATGTCTTCCAGCCGTTCAATATTGGGTTTAGAAACCCCGGTTTCAATATTACTCAAAGCTTCCGGACTTATAGCGATCCGCTTTGCCAGGTCTACCTGTTTTAAACCTTTAAGCTCTCTCCAGGTTCGGATATTTTCACCGACTTTAATTTTATATGCTTTGTTAGTTTTTTTGTTAGGCATGGTAGGGTAGATTAAAAAGGGTAACAAACTAAACTAATATGAAGTTATACTAAATATACTTTAGTTCAAAAAATTTGCAATAAAAAAAGTAAAGTAGATTTTTACATTGTATTTAATCCACACTTCACCCTAAAAATAAAAAAATGAAAACACTACTAAAACTATTTGTATTTGCATCAGCAATCATACTGATCGCAATCAGCTGCAAAAAAATGCTGTCTAATGAAGATCAACCAGCTTCAGGAAAAACATTTAATACAGCATTTGTAAAAAACTGGTACTATGGAACATTTATTAAAACTGCAGAATGGTCAGCTGCAGCTGAAAAAGATAAACAGTTGCCAGACTGGAAAAATGGAGTAATTACTACCATTGACAAATTAGATGCTGTAGTTTATCCATTTATTAAAGGAAAACATACCTTCTCATTGCCAGGAGCTAACGCTTTAACGGACCCTCAGGGTAAAAGAATTGCCGCTGCATCATTGTCTACAATTGCATTTATCAAAACTGCTGATAACAAAATTGCTGTCAGGGAAATTGACTACATACCTGACTGGCAATATTTGCAGAGAAAACAATTTGATATGGGCGATATGAAGGGAGTAAACGGAAAATCAGATTTTAGCGGCATGGTCATTACAAAAGACTGGGCCGGTAAAATCTTGTCACTTCATACCCAGGTTGAGGGCAAAACTGTAAAATACGGCCGAATAGTAAAAGAAAAAAAATCGGGTAATACAAAGAATGGAGATAATACAAGTTCATTAGGAGAATGTACTTATACCACGTTCTGTTTGTGGCAACAGGATTGCGTATTGATAATTCATGGTGACGGAATGATAGAAAACGAATGCGGAGCATGGTATATAGTAGAATGCTGGGAAGTAGAAAATTGTCCGGATCCTCCTCCTGGTGGTGGTGGCGGTGGTGGTGGTGGTCCAATTGAGCCACCTGCTTGCGATCCTAATGCTGTATGGCCTGAAGAAGAACAATTTAATAATTATGTAGTAATGCAATCAGCTTCAGAAGTTTCAATTAATGCAAATACCTCACCTGATGGGCAAGATCCAATAACCAATTCTTTTGTGTGGAACGTAGCGGAAGCCGAATACGGTGGCTGGACGGTAAAAGCAAATACAAATTATAGTTATTTTCATGATAAATATTTTGATGTAAACTTAAATGCCTTTATACATACCTATAACCTCTTTGTATTTGCTACTGGAAATGGTTACTTTGTGGGTTCCAATTTTACTATTACATCTACTTATACTACAACTAATCCAACTGTCAATCAGGTCATTAATAATAATACTTCTAATACACAAGGTAAATCACATGTTACGGGAACACTCAACCATGTACTAAATATTCAAATTAGAATTCCCTATTGCGACCCCTTAACTTTAAGTTCTGTTGATCAAATAGATAATTCAATGGTTTTTAATCCTAGGTAGAAAAAATTAAATATGTATGAACAAAACGAATAAATTATTCTTTCGGTTTCTGATTTTTTTGTTTTTATGTGGTTGCAAAACATCAAAAGAAAAATTCTATGCATATACAGTAGATAGCTATACAATAGATACAACAAAACGGTTAATGAGTTCCAGTAATGTAATATCATACGGGAGTTACCTTTTTGAATTCATACAAAGAGTAAGCATCAATAACGTGCTTCATGGAGAATCAGGTTCTGTAACCTCTTCTATTGACTATGATACAGTAAGTGTTTATTTATTGGAGAATAAAAATAAATTGTATTATTCATTTGATACTTTTTCGCTCAAAAACAGTATACTAAAAACGGGCAAGCTTAGTGATAAAGAATTTGGTGTAAGGCTTAACCCTTCAGAAAAAGATACAGATACTACCGTTTTTTATGGCCCCCCGGTAGAGGTTATAATAAACAAGATTAAGTGTTTTTATACTGAAGTGATTTCAAAAAATAAAAACATGAATGATACTTTTGAAATGAAGATGACCATGATTAAGAATGCCAATCTGAATTCTTTATATAAAATTAATGGTGCAAAATTCACAGATGAGAATTATTGTATTGTTGGATTAAATATTTATTTACCGAAACAAAGGCAGAGATATATTGAAGAAGTTGATGCAATCCGGCCTTTAACTGAAAAAGAGAAGGCCATATGTGAGAGTATGCTAATAAAAAGTAAGGCAGCTGTAATTGACACCATTAGAGGAGTTGCCTTAAAAGAGAAAAAACCTTAGTAGTAACTGCTAATATATTTTGTAATCAATTGTTGTTGGCCCGGGGATAATCTTATAAATTTTTAAGAACCTCTGTATATGCTTCATTTAAGTAAGAAATATGGCGTAAACAGGGGTTCTTTGTTCTTTACAGTAGTATTGGCTTTGTCTTCATTTGGCAATGTAAGCACTACTTTGATTAAGGAGAATTCCATTATAGTAATATTTTTTTACTCGTTATATTGGTAGTCCGGGGTTTAAAATCCCTAAACCGCTGCCCCTTAAAATTTCCGATACAGTCTATGTACTTTATGTGGTTTACTTAATCACCAAAGAAATCTTTGCAAATACTGTTGATTTTACTGCTGTGAGTTATTTGGTTTTCCTTTTAGTCTTATATTATAGTATAAAGGCCTCCTTTGATATAAATTACATTTTCACATATTTACCTACATTATCAATTGCTACCGCTACAATTTTGGTTGGTTATATTATTTTTTCAATTTACCACTGCTGTTTTCTAAAGGAAACACTCACCAATTTTTTCATTCCCAATAAAAGTATTTTCAGCATCTTGCTGGCTTCACAAATAGCTTTTTTAATACCCATCGTACATTTTTATAAACAGCACAAAACACTTTCAAATTTTACAACCTGGTTTTTCATGGGATTAATTGCTGCATCAGTTATTCTTTTGGGTTTTACACAGGGCAGGGCGGGTTGTATTGGATTGGCAATCGCAATAGCTTATATAGCCTGTCAGTATTTAACTGCTACCAGTTTTAAAAGAGTAGTTTTATTTATGACCTTGCCGGCTATTGTTTTATTAACTGCAGCTATAGTCTTATTTAAATCAGATTCTTCCAGTGGCCGGTTATTAATTTATAAAGTATCAGCAGGCATGTTAAAAGAAAACTGGCTTTGGGGCATTGGCCATGGGCAATTCAAAATACAGTATAATCAATACCAGGCTGCATATTTTGCTGCTCATAACATAGATAGTAAAGAGGCATTGCTGGCTGATAATACCTTTTATGCATTTAATGATCTCTTACAGGCTGTTATTGAAAACGGTATAATCGCCCTGCTTTTCCTGGCAGCCATACTGTTTTTGCTGGTATGGCAAATTAAAAAGGCAAAAACAAATACTGATAATAAACATTTATTCACAGCTTCAGTTGCCTCGCTGCTATGTGTCTTAACCGGAGCGTTGTTTTCTTACCCATTGCAGATTCTTCCAATAGCCGTTCAGGCAACGCTTTGTCTTTGCATAATCAATTCGTTTGAAACAGAAAAAAAATTTCAATTTGAATTATTTGAAGTGGGGTGGAAAATTGCAGGCAGCATGCTGATATTGTTAAGTGCATTACTCCTTATACATTATAGTTTTTATTTTAACCATAAAAGAGAAAGCAACCAGGCTTTTGAATTAAAAAGAACCGGATTCAGGCAAATGGCAATAGAGAAATACAAGCATTTGAACAGCTCATATATACAGGAGGGGAATATGCTTTACCTCTATGCACAAGAGTTGTATAATATCAATCAACTAAGCATGGCAAGAGAAACGCTTAGCCGGGCAAAGAAATTTTATTGTACCAATGAAGTGTTTAAACTTTCTGCCGCCATTGAAAGCGAATTAAAAAATTATAAACAGGCGGAAGCTGATTATAAAACAGCCATTAATATGGTACCTAACAGAATGGCTAGCAGGAGTGAATTATTCGAATTTTATCTTGAACGAAAGGATACGGCCAGCGCAATTTATTGGGCAAATTCAATTTTAAAAATGCCGGTAAAGATTGCTTCACAAAAGACAAAAAATATCAGGCAAAGGACAAAGGAAATCTTAAACGGATTAATAAACTAATCAAAACCATGTATTCAGTTTTAAAGAGTGGTGTAAAATTATTAATGATAATTATTATTATTGGCTACCTGATACCCAATAATATTTCCTCACCCATATCACAAAATTGTATTTCTAAAATAGACCCTGAATCGTTCTGGTGTTACCCCTGGGGAGAGTCTGGTGCACATAAAGGGATTGATATATTTTCTGAAAAAGGTACGGCGATCCTGTCACCTGTCTCGGGTTTTGTAATTAAAAAAGGATATGGAACAATTGCCGGTAATTATGTGTACATCATTGGCCCCAAATGGAGAACCTATTATTTTGCACATATGGACACCATATTTGTTACAACATATAGTTACGTTAGCAAAGGAGATACTATTGGTAAAGTGGGCGATAGCGGCAATGCTGCGGGAAAACCTGCGCATCTTCATTATACAATAGAAACAGTAATTCCATACATCTGGCTCTATGATAAAAATGCTTATGAAGGGTGGAAAAAGATGTTCTATTTAAACCCGGTTAATTATTTGAATTTTCCTGAAAGTAAGGATTATATTAAGAAGAGATAAAATCCTTCAGCCTTTTAAAGTCCTTGTTGCTGCCTGTTTCAAAGAAGTTTTTTAAGGCATTACCCAAAGCCTTAAAAATACCGGGAATAGAGAAATGCTGTGTGGTGGTGGTATAGTTTTTCATACGTCAGATTTTACACTTCAAAAGTAAAACTCGTTATAAATAAAGTCAAGAGCGGTTTTGCTTGATCTTTAAGAAGGTAATTTCCGAACAGGGGATAGTTATTTTACTGCCTCTCTGTTAAAACTACTGCCAAACCTGCGACTCTTTTTGTAGTAACGAATGGGGTAAACATCAGGATTTTGCCTGAGCTTGCCGATAAAACTTTTAATTGCCTGCACCAATATATGGCCGGATTTTGCCTGGTATGGGGTTTTTGTCATTAGGAGATCGTTTAGTATTAATCTAACGCCGCACAAATTAGATTATTGTATATTGAAGCCAATTTTATACAACACAACCTAACTGCTCCGCTATAACTTACCTGCCAAGAGAACTTACATCGGGTAATGGCACAAAGCAGGATGCAATGATCCAGCAAAGAATAGCAACAAAGGCAATGGTTTCTGCAGTAGAAATTTCTAATTGTAAATACTTTTTCATAAATACTGTTTTAAATTGGTTAAAAAAGAATAGACCTGATGAGAAGCTGGAGGTTTAAAACAAGAAGATCATTGTATTTTTTTTAACGGAATCAAAAATCAATTGTACCATGGAGTTAAAACCTGTTGTTGACCGCATTACCATCTACCCGGTGAAATCGCTGGATGGAATTTCATTACAAAAAGCGCAGATAGGCAATGGTGGCAGCCTGGTGCACGACAGGGAATATGCCATCATAAACAGCAATGGAAAATTTGTGAATGGAAAGTCAAATGCACGGGTGCATTTGCTCAGATCAAAAATTGATTTTGAAAGAGAAGTAATTTCTTTGAGGCACGGATTGGAAACAGGCTGGAATGATTTTCATTTACAAAATGATAAAACTGCGCTTGATGCATTCCTTTCAGCTTTTTTTGAAATGCCCGTGGCCCTTTACAAAAATACGATGGGCGAATTTTTAGACGTACCGGTGCAAAGCGGGGTAACCGTTTTGTCAACCGCCAGCCTTAATTCTGTTGGTACCTGGTTTAATCATATGGATACTGAAGAAACAAGAAAACGTTTTCGGGCAACTATTGAATTAACAGCAGTGCCGGCATTTTGGGAAGACAAACTTTTTTTGGAGGAAGGGACAGGCATTGAATTTAAAATTGGGGATGCAATATTCCTGGGAGTCAGTCCACGTGCAAGATGTGTGGTGCCCACCCGTCATCCTGAAACCGGTGAATTGTTACAGGGCTTTCAAAAATCATTTGCACAACAACGCACAGCAAACCTGCCTCCCTGGTCAACATTGGATGATTATAACCATGGATATTATTTATCTGTTGATTGTTATATACCATCATCCGAATTTGGAAAATGGATTGCAGTTGGCGATGAGGTAGTGATTACAGGCAAACAACACACATTGGGTAAATACATGGTTTAAAATTCCAACATTTTTTTCTTTGGCATTGTATTTGGCTTACATAGTTGAACCAAATAGAATGAATATGAAAAAGACAATGTTGAGCATGTTGTTAGGAATTGCATCACTGGCAATTACAAACACATCCAAAGCCCAGGTGAGTGTGAATATTAATATTGGTGCTCAGCCGGAATGGGGTCCATCCGGATACAATTATGCAGAATATTATTACATGCCTGATATTGAAACCTATTATTATGTTCCCAAAAAGCAGTTTGTATATTTTTCGGGCAACCGATGGGTTTTTGGAGCAGGGTTACCGCCGGCATATTCAAATTATGATATATACTCGGGGTATAAAGTTGTTGTAAACAAACCCAACGCTTACAAATATTTTAATGATCATAAAGTAAAATATGCCCGATACAAAAATTACAAAAACCACCAGGTGATCATTAAGAATAAACATGATAACGGAAACCATAACGGGCAGTATAAAAATAAGGGTAATGGTAAAGGAAATGGAAACGGCAAAGGCAAAGGGAATGGCAAGGGCAAACATTAATTTTGAATAAAAGATAACAAAAGCCACTTTCGGGTGGCTTTTGTTTTTAGATTACTTTCGTAGCGATAAGATGGATATACTATTAGATATATTAAATGAAATGGTGAAGGCGCACCCAACCTCAAATTTTGTAAACAGCCTGCACCAGCAATACTGCAACCGTGGCGGCTTAAGTAAAAAACAATTAGAAGGCCTGCATAGTAAAGCATCTAAAACTTCAGGTATTTCGCAAGGCAGGCTTGCCACTTTAGAAGCCATCATCAAAAAAAAGCCAACCAGGGAACGGGCTGCAGCAACTATTACCGCTCCCTTGCCGGCAAAAGATGAAGCTGTTGGAAAAATGATCAAAGCCATCCTGGATAAATATCCCCAGCACAAAAGGTTATTGTTTTTAAAATCGAAATTTGATAACAACGAAAATATTACTGCATTGGAACTGGCAGAGATAGAAAAGTTTGGAAAGTTGTTGTTGAAGTAATTGCCTACTCCTTTATAAACACCTGCGCCGCAGCATTATTCTTTAAAAATACCAACGTCGTTTTGTCTTTATCTTTCAGGTAAACCATTTTACGGGATTCACCCTTTACTTTTAAACCATTATCTGCCGGGGCTGTGGCGCTAAAATTTCCTTTGCCGGTTCCTTTTAAAAGCAAGGCTGATGTTGCATCATATACACCCACCATTACAGCCGGATCATTGGAATTGCCACAAACCAAAATATCTGTTATACCGTCATTATCAATATCATCAATAACCATATCGTTAATGGTTGAGAGCTGCGCTTTTTCCGGAAAAGGAATAAAACGGAAAGTATTATTGCCTTCGTTCATCAGCACGCCCGATTCAAAAAAATTGGTTTTAAAAATTTCCATATTATTTTTTTCGGCAGGCGTCAAAATCTCATCCATTGTTTTACCGGAGTAATCTCTGTAACGTACAAATTTTTTGCGCATGGATGGTACCTGGTCAATCAACTGATCACGACTGTAAAGCGGATAACACTTCCCCCACTGGTAAAAACCAAGTATGGCATCATAACTTCCGTTGTTATCAAAATCTTTTGCATAAATGGTGCATGGCTCATTAATGTTTGCTTTAATGGTTGAATTTAAACCACGGTTGCCCATAACAAAATCCATTCGGCCATCATTGTCCAGGTCGGCTGCTTTCATATTATACCACCAGCCGCTTAATGCATGCATACTGATAAGCGTATCTTTTTTTGAAGGTAGCATGATGTGAACTGAGCTTTCTTTTTTTACAAATTGCCCGTTTTCAAAACCATATATCTCAGGTGGCATCCACTCGCCGGTAATTGATAATTCATTTTTACCATCGCCATCAACATCGGCCCAAACAGCCTGGTTAACAATGCCGGGCCTTACTAATGCTTTTGCATATTGATTGGTGACATCGGTAAAAACAGCTTTATTGTTTTGTAAAAGCATACTTCTGTCTGCCTTGGGAAATACACCCGGCATAACATGGCCGGCAACAAATAAATCCTGGTCTCCATCGTTATCAAAATCCAATGCCGTAACAGCCGATCCGTTAAAAGCCTCTACAGGCAATGCGTTGGGTGCAGTTGTAAAATTCCCTTTGCCGTCGTTTATATACAAATGATCCTGGTATACATTGCTGCCAGCCTTAAACTCGGCGCCACCGCTTACCACATACAGGTCCATATCGCCATCAGCATCTGCATCAAAGAAAAGAGAACCCATATCTTCCTGGTTTTTGGCGGCCGTATACACGGCCTGTTTCTTTTCTGTAAAAGATCCGTTTGTGTTTTGCAGCATTAATTTTCCTTCGGCACCGGCAGCACCGCCAATAAATAAATCTTCCAGCTTATCTCCGTTTACATCAGCTTTGGCAAAGTAAGGGCCCTTTCGGCTGCACTTGTAGGGTATTAGTGGTTCTCTTTTAAAATCAATAAAATCATTTTCGGTTTGTGTGTATTTTAATTTTCCGGTTGAGCTGATGTCTTTAAAAGCAAGGCTTGGTTTTATTGCAATAGTGCTGCTGGTATTGATCGCATCAGATTCATACAAGGTAAGTACCTGGTCGGCCTGTATATTTTTCAGGATGATTTTTTTTTGATTGGGAAATGTTATTTCAACACTCGGAATAATAGTTTCGCTGCCAGTGCCAAAATGAAGCAGGTGCTCCATACCTGATAAAAAACCACGTTGCGGATGATAATGCTGAAATTGTATTTGCCCTTTTGTATTGCTGAGTTTTACTGTTGTGCCATAAACCTCATCAAAAGAACCAGGACTTTTATAAAAACGCAATCTTAGAAAATGCGATTCGGCAGAAGAAAGCTCCCTGGTATTGTTTTGAAAAATAAAAGCAGGGCCATCAACATTATTTACCACCAGGTCCAAATCGCCATCATTATCTAAATCTGCATAAGCTGCACCATTTGAAAAAGAAGCAGGCGCATCGCTCCAGGTATCTGTATAGTTTTCAAATTTTAAACTGCCATTGTTGCGATAAAAATAATTTTTTACAGGTACCGATGGTATGCTTTGCAACCAGGTATTCAGGTCAACAGATTTACCCCTGTTCATACTGTTGATAACAGAATCAAGCACAAAAACTTTATAATCCCAATCGGTAATATCACGTTTTAATCCGTTGCTTACAAATATATCCTTCCACCCATCGTTATCAAAATCAACAATAAGCGGTGCCCAGCTCCATTCTGTTTCAGATACACCTGCATAGTTTGATATTTCGCTAAAACTACCATCGGCATTATTTAACTGCAGGCTGTTGTGTGGGTATTGGTAGTACAAACCATATTTAAGCAGCAGCTGAAACTTATCGTAGTTTTGATTTACGGCAAACAATTGTTTTTGCCGTAGAGGGTTTTCTACTGCCATGTCTACTACAAAAATATCTTCGTGCCCGTCGTTATTAAAGTCATTAATATCCGAGCCCATAGACGAGAAGCTTAAATGTTTTATATACTCAGTAAGCTTATCAGTAAAAGTTCCGTTCTTATTATTAATAAAAACGAAATCGGGTTTATTAAAATCGTTGGCAACATAAATATCGGGCCAGCCATCTTCGTTAATATCGGCAATGGATGCGCTTAGCCCAAAAGCATGGGAAATAAGGCCTGCTTTTTTGGTAACATCAACAAATTTTCCATTGCGGTTTTCAAATAATCTGTCGCTTACATAAAGGGTGTTTGTATCTGCTGCATAAATCATTTTACCATTTTCAATGGTTGCGGGTATGGTCATCGATTTGCTAAAGTCTATCGGGTGATTTACAAAAAAGACATCTTTATCTCCATCTTTATCGTAATCAAAAAAATACGCCTGCGAGGTAAAGCTCGATTCCTCTAATCCATATTCGGCAGCCTTATTGGTAAAAGTGTTATTTTTATTATTAATGTAGAGAATTTTTTTTCTCAGGTTAGGATCTTTATAACCTGACTTGCAAACTAAAATATCGAGGTAACCATCGTTATTAATATCAACCATGCTTACGCCGGTTTTAATTCCTTCGCCGCCATTAACACCCGCTGTTTCAGTAATATCAGTAAATTTAAAGTTGCCCTGGTTTACATATAATTTATTACTGCCCAGGGTTGATGAGAAATAAATATCAGCTAAGCCATCATTATTAATATCGCCAACACTTACACCTGCTCCGTTGTAAAGGTTTTCGTACGTGTAAAAAAACAAGGTTGACGTTTCAACAATGTCATTTCTAAAACTTACGCCGGTACTGCTTTCGGGCAGCAGCGTAAATTGTTTTTTTGTATTTGGTAGCTGAGCAAATGTAGCACCCGCTAAAAAAACAACAAACAAAAAACTACAGAAACGGCGATAAGTAATTATCATGATTTAGTTTATTTAATTGCAACTGGGTAGATTGTCTTTAGTACATGCTTACCTATTTCTTTGCCTTGTATAATACTGATACGTGCAGTTTCGGGGTAGTGAATACCGCCGTAAACCCTGCTCCAGCTTACTTCTGCAGAAGCTTCATAAAACGATTTAAAATGACGGGTTTCGTTCCCGAAAGGAATTTCAGTAACGTCTGTAAACTCATAATTGTCTCCAAACAGCCGGGTGAGCACCGTGGCAGCAGCATTTGAAATTACGGCGTGCCCGCTCGTGAATTCAGGAAAGGGAGGTGTTTGAATATAGGGTTGCCAGTTTTTATCAATATGGTCATTTATTACAGTTATAGGCCTGATAAGATTGGTTTTAAATTTTTCATCCCAACTGCATATAAAGGCATCAAATAATGCAATCGCTGTAAGTGTATAAGCCAGCGAGGACCGGCTTACCGTTTCGTTTTTTGCCTGGCATGCCTGTTGGGTTATCATCAGCCAATGGCCGCCCGGCGAAATTTTATGAATAAAATAATTCAGGTGGCCCATGTTTACAGATACATTCGGATTGTCATCCCAATATTTTGCAATGGCTTTTTGTGTGGTATCCAGTTTTTTGCCGATCTCATACACTTCGATCATGGATTTATAAAAAGAGGAATTTTTTTTAAGACTGAAAGGAAGTTTTTCTGCAGGAGAAAACTGCGATGGTGAATTTAAAGTTAATGGTCTGATCGTATTCCAGAAAGGTTCAATAGCCTGGGCATAATCGGCAGGTGTAGGTTGCCAGGTGCCCGGCTCTTTTGAAAGTGTAAACCTTGGCATGGCACGGGATTGATTATAATTATCTCTTTTGGCCCAGGCCACCACACTATCGGCAACCAGTTTGCCATACAGGAGCGAATTTTTTACCAGCTCTGCATTGCTTTTATTGTATAAAACAGAATCAATAAATTTTTGGCGCCAGCCTTCCAGTTTATACTCGGAGCCAACAAGGCTTTGTGCTGTATAAGAAAATGAAACTGCAGCAGCAATAAAATTGTCAATTTTGGTGTTTACCGGCGGGGTTGGTAACTTACCCAATCCGTTCAGCTTGCCTGATAAAGAATTAAGCGCAGGATCATCAAGCCTGATGCATTCGTAAAACGCAATATTGGGATAGGCATAAATACGGCTTGCTACCGGGGGTGTAAAAAAATCAACCATTACCGTGTTGATGAGAACAGCATTTAATTCGTGCAGTACGGCTGCTTTATCCTGTGCTTTTGCCTGTTGAAAATGCAAACAGAAAATAACAAAAATGTATAGGAGTATTCTTTTTAATGGCAGTTGTTTAGTCATTGTATTAAAATTTGATAATAAATCTTATCAAATTTAAAATAAATTAGCCGTCTTATTCAACTTATAAATAAAACGGGCTGTTAAACAACGGAAATATATCTCCAAACAATCAGGAACCCAGTGAAGCTTCTTCCTTTTTTAATTCCCTGTCGAAAATAAACGTACCTAAGGGAATAAAGGCAGCAATAAAGGCTTTAATAAACCAAAAAAAATTTTTCTTTAAACTACCCATCACTTCAAAAGCAAAATAAATAAAGGCAACAAATAATGCTCCGTGCGCCCAACCCACCACTTTTACAGCTTCGGGGAAATTAAAAAAATATTTCAGCGGCATGGCGATCAGCAATAAAACCAAAAACGAAATGCCTTCTGCAATGCCGATCATTCTGAAACGGTGCAGTAATTTCTGTTTGTTTTCTTTCATCATATTTCGATAACTCCCCCACATCCAGGGTGGGGCAGGTGGGTTAATAATTTACAACCTGCTCTACAATACTTTCCGGCATATCCCTCCATTCGTATTGCTGGTTACGCAGTTGTGGTTCAAAGCCGGCTTCTTTAATAGACTGCTGTATGGTTGTGCTGGTAAAACGATGTGGCGCGCCGGCCGCACTAACAACATTTTCTTCAATCATAATACTGCCAAAATCATTTGCTCCGGCGTTTAAACAAATTTGAGCCACCTGTTTACCTACCGTTAGCCAGCTTGCCTGTATATTCAAAATGTTTGGTAACATAATTCTGCTCATGGCAATCATCCGTATATATTCTTCAGCCGTAGTTAAATTATGTACGCCACGTATTTTTGCCAGCAGCGTATCTGCATCCTGGAAGGTCCAGGGTATAAATGCCAGGAAACCCTTTGCCTCAGCAGGTTTACGGCTTTGAACTTCTCTTATCTTTACCAGATGTTCAAAACGTTCCTGCAGGGTTTCCACATGGCCAAACATCATGGTGGCCGATGTGGTGATATTCAGTTTATGTGCTTCATGCATAATATCAAGCCATTCCTGTGCACCGCATTTTCCTTTGCTGATCAGGCGCCTCACCCTGTCGGTTAAAATTTCGGCACCGGCACCCGGCAGGCTATCCATACCAGCTTCTTTTAAAGCCATCAGTACTTCACGATGTGTACTTTTTTCCAGCTTGGTAATGTGTGCCACTTCCGGTGGGCCCAGGGTGTGCAGTTTAATATTTGGGTAAAGGGATTTAAGCTCTTTAAACAGATTTACATAAAAACTCAAACCCAGTTCGGGGTGATGGCCACCTTGCAGTAACAGCTGGTCGCCGCCAAATTTTATGGTCTCTTCAATCTTTGTCTTATACGTTTCAATATCTGTTATATATGCTTCGGCATGACCGGGTATGCGGTAAAAATTACAGAATTTGCAATTGGCGATGCACACATTGGTTGTGTTTACATTCCGGTCTATCTGCCAGGTAACTTTACCATGGGGTACCTGTTTCTTTCTTAACTCGTCGGCTACAAACATTAATTCAGTTAATGCAGCATTTTCAAACAGGTACATGCCTTCTTCTACAGATAAATATCCGAAGTGTAGTGCTTTGTGATACAGGTCATTTAATTCCATATGTGCTCCATTTGTGTAATAAACAACAAAAATACATCCATTAGGTTGTAAATTAGAGGGAAGATTGCATGATAAAAATCTACTGCACCATATTATTCATTTTTACACTGGCAAATACACAGGCACAGGAAATTTTACCCCAGAAAGAAGCAAAATTTATAACAAGATTCCCTTTCAGGCAGTTCAGTGGCGGTGTAATGGTGCTTAAGGCAAGGTTTGGCAACGTACCCGATACCTTAAATTTTATTTTAGACAGTGGCAGCGGTGGCATTTCTCTTGACTCCAGCACCTGTGCGGAGTTTAGTATTGGAACAAAACCAAGCGATACAACCATTACCGGAATCGGGGGCATCCGTAAGGTTTCCTTTGCCTTTGATCAAACACTGTTGCTGCCGGGTCTAAAGATCGATCACCTTAATTTTCATATAAATAATTACGAAGTGCTCACCAGTGTGTATGGCGAAAAAGTAGATGGGATCATCGGGTATAGTTTTTTCAGCCGTTATATCGTTAAAATTAATTTTGACAGCAGTATGATTGAAGTATACAGTCCAGGAAGAATTGATTACCCCGGCGATGGAACCTTGCTGCACCCGGCCTTTACCAATCTGCCCATTCAATGGCTGAATATAAAAGACAAAAAAAAACTTGGGTTTAATTTTTACTTTGATACCGGCGCAGGGCTTTGTTTATTGATGAGTGAAAAATTTGCAGAAGACAGCAGTATTTTATTGAGCAGGAGAAGGCCCGTAATTACCCAGGCAGAGGGTATGGGAGGAAAACTTCAAATGCGGCTAACCCTTATTAAAGAGGTAAAGATCGGGCCTTATAAATTTAAAGCGGTGCCCACTTATTTGTATAAGGACGATTACAACGTAACTTCCTATCCCTTTACGGGCGGCCTTTTGGGCAATGATCTGCTGCGCAGGTTCAATATGATCATCAATTACCCAAACCGTGAAATTCATCTACAACCTAACAGCCATTTTAAAGAAGACTTTGACTATGCCTATACCGGGTTGGGAATTTATCTGGTTAACGGCAAAATAATGGTGGAGGATGTTATTCAGGATTCGCCCGCAGATAAAGCACACTTTAAAATAAATGATGAAATAGTAGCTGTAAACAGAAATTTTTCTTTGAACATGCAGCTCTATAAAAATATTTTACAAAAACCGTTCGAGTCCGTAAAGGTTTTAATTAGGCGGGATGGCATTTTAAAAGAACTTACCATTCATACCATAAGCATCCGTTAATACCATCTTTATTTCATAAGTAGTCCAACGGACTGCGTTGAAATATTAGATGGTATTATGCCGACCGAAAAGCTGTTGTACTATTTATAGCGCAAAGTCGGTATAAACTTTGTTGCGGGTTTTGCTGGGTACTACGAAGCTCATATAATGAGCGAAGTAATCTTCTCCTCCGTACATTTGCACATGATTCAATTCGAAAAATTTGAGATAGCCAATGGCTTAAAAGTGCTGGTTCACCAGGACAAAAGCACGCCTATGGCAGTAGTAAATGTTTTGTATGATGTGGGTGCCCGTGACGAAGACCCTGCTAAAACCGGCTTCGCTCATTTGTTTGAGCACCTGATGTTTGGCGGAAGTGTTAATATTCCCGTGTATGATGAGCCATTGCAGCTTGCCGGTGGAGAGAATAACGCCTTTACCACCAACGATCTTACCAATTATTATTGCCAGTTACCGGCAGAAAACCTGGAAACAGCTTTTTGGCTGGAAAGCGACCGCATGCTATCGCTGGCCTTCGGCAAAAAAAGCCTGGAAGTGCAGCGGAAAGTAGTTTGCGAAGAATTTAAGGAACACTACATCAACAAACCATACGGCGATGTTTGGCATAAAATAAGGGAGCTCACGTATACCACTCATCCCTACCGGTGGATGACGATTGGTGCCGAACTGAGCCATATTGAAAATGCAACACTGGATGACGTAAAAGCATTTTTTAATAAACATTACAACCCGGGCAATGCCATTTTGGTTGTGGCCGGTAATGTAACCGTGGATGAAGTAAAGCGCCTTACCGAAAAATGGTTTGCACCCATTCCTGCCGGCGAAAAATATGTGCGCAACCTGCCGGTAGAACCCAAACAAACAGCAGCAAGATCAAGCACCGTAAAGGCAAATGTGCCGCTGGATGCATTGTACAAATGCTGGCATATTTATCCAAGAACAGATATGCGTTATTATACTGCTGACCTGATCTCCGAAATTTTAAGCGGGGGCGGTTCATCCCGTTTATTTCAATCGCTGGTAAAAGAAAAACAACTCTTCAGCAATATTGAGTGTTATCATTTAGGAAGTACCGATGCCGGCCTGTTAACCATTGAAGGTAAACTGGTAAAAGGTGTAAAGATGGAAGATGCCGAAGCAGCCGTGAATGAAGAGTTGGCAAAACTGCAGCAGGATGGTATCAGCCAGCGTGAACTGGATAAAGTAAAAAACAAAACAGAAAGCATGATTGCTTTTGAAGACATGAGCATAACCAACCGGGCCGCCAGCCTGGCCATGTACGAGCAGTTGGGCGATGCAGACCTGATCAATAAAGAACTGGACAGGTACCGGGCGGTAACAGCAGAAGAAATAAAGATTGAAAGCAACATAATTTTTGACGAGAACAACAGTAATACCCTGTATTACTATTCCAACAACTAATACCTGATGAACAGAAAAACGGCCCCACTCATAAAAGATGCCATTGAATTTAACCTTGAACTTAAGCCTTATCAAAAATTTACTTTAGATAATGGTGTACCGGTTTATACAATTGATGCCGGCGCCCAGGAAGTGGTGCAGGTAGAAATGGTGTTTTATGCAGGCAACTGGTTTGAAAAGCAAAAATCGGTAGCGGCAGCCGTCAATTATTTATTAAAGAATGGTACATCCACAAAGAGTGCTTTTGAAATAAATGAAGAGTTTGAATATTATGGGGCTTATTGTAACCGCTCCTGCTTTAATGAAACTGCGGTTGTTTCTCTTTCCTCATTAAGTAAACAATTGGCCGCAGTTTTACCGGTAGTTAGGGATATGATAACCGATTCTGTTTTTAGTGAAGCAGAGCTGGATATCTATAAACAAAATTCAAAACAACGGATAAAGGTCAATTTGCAAAAATGCGATTTTGTTGCTACCCGGTTAATTGATGCTTATGTTTTTGGCGAAGCACATCCTTACGGTAAGTATACCAACCCGGAAGACCTGGATGCATTGAACAGCGACCTGCTTAAAGATTTTTTTAAACAATATTATCTTAACGGTCAGTGTGTGATTTTTGTAAGTGGTAAACTACCGGCCGACATTGAAGTGCAATTGAATAGCGCCTTTGGTGATCTTTCATTAAAACCTTTCAATAACCAGCTAACAACAATAATTCAGTCGCCTGCAACAGAGAAAAAATACAGGATTGGAAACGATCCTAACGGTGTGCAGGGCGCTATCCGTATTGCCAGGCCATTTCCAAACCGCCATCACCCCGACTTTATGAAAGTGATGGTATTGAATACGGTTTTTGGAGGATTCTTTGGATCGAGGCTGATGAGTAATATTCGTGAAGACAAAGGATATACTTATGGCATACACAGCTATGTACAAAATCATATTCACGATTCGGCATGGATGATAAGTACCGAAGCCGGTAAAGATGTTTGCGAAGCAACCATTGAAGAAGTGTATAAAGAAATGAAATTATTAAGAGAAGACCTGGTGGATGATGAAGAACTGTTGTTGGTAAGAAATTATCTGATCGGAACGATCCTGGGAGACCTGGATGGCCCCTTCCAGATCATGGGGCGCTGGAAAAACCTGGTATTGAATAATCTTGATGGCGATTATTTTTACAGGTCAATACAAACGATAAAAAATATTTCGGCAGAAGAACTGCGGGAGCTGTCAAAAAAATACCTGAATCCTGCCGATTTTTACGAAATAGTTGTAATTTGATCTTATGCAAAAATGGTTTTTTAAAGTATTGGTTTGCTCGGTAAATGTGTTTATACTGGCGTATATTTTGCCGGGCATAAGTATTGTTGATTTTTTTTCGGCAATTATTGTGGCACTGGTACTGTCTTTGCTGGATGCAATAGTAAAGCCCCTGCTCATTATACTTACCCTGCCGGCTACGATCTTAACACTGGGCCTTTTCCTTTTTGTAATTAATGCCTGCATCATTTTACTGGATGATTATTTTGTACATGGCTTTAAAGTAGAAAGTTTCTGGCATGCCCTGCTTTTAAGTGCATTACTTTCTTTCTTTAATTCTTTGGTGCATAAAAAAGCATTTCCCGGGGAGAAGAAAAACATAAATCAACAATTATAAAAAAAGAGTACGGAAAATAAACCGTACTCTTTTTTTGTTTTCAGGGGAATCTCTTCTTAATCAATTTGCATTCTATAACGCTTAGCCTGCTCTTTAATAATTTTTTCTACTTCTGTTTCTAATGTAGCCGCATTATTATTGGTTGCATTTTTAGCTTTTTCTGCAGCTATATAAGCATCTCTTTGTTTGTTCAGGCTGATTATTTCAGCATTTACGGCACCGCGTTCCTTACTTTTAACTTCCACAATCTTTTTCAGCTCTTCGGTAGTTTTGTTTTTCAAACTATCGGGTAGTTCCTGTTTATTAATTTTTTCCAATGCCAGTTCACCACCTTTATCCCTTGCATCCACCAGGTCCCACTGGGCATTATTATAAACTGCAGCATTACTTTTACTTTGAATTCTTTTTAAACCGGCAGATTTACTCATGCTTGCGTTTGCCTCATCTATAATAGCCTGCTTTTTCTGGTAACTGGCTCCACCATATCCATAAGCAATATAGGTACCGTTCAGTTTATCATTAAGTGCATAAATAATACTGTCATAGGGTGTGGGTATTTCCGGTTCTTTTGCATTTTGATTGATATTGGTGTAACTGCCATTGCCACATTCTCCTGCCAGGTTCCAGTGCTCCCTGATGCCCTGCATTTTGTCGCCGCAGTAAATGGTGTTTACGATCACACCTTTATTTTTTGCTTCGGTACAGGCTTTGGTATAATGCAGGCTGCCCTGTAAAAAGTCTTCGTTACCGGCAATAAAAATTACTTTATAGCTTTCAGGCGAAGGATCCCATTTCAACTCATTCAGCGAGCTGAAAATTACCTGGCCGCAATATTCATCACCACCATTGGTTTTTAAACTGAATAAATTCTGAGATAAGGAATCCAGGTCGCTGATAAAACCATTGATCAGTTTTACATAGCCTGCTTTTACATCGTTGGTAGTTCTGCCATATTCATACAATGCAATTTCAATTTGTGGCGAAATACTGCCATCGCACTTTGCCTTGCCCATGGTATTTACCATATTCCATAACTGGGCCTTGGCCTGTTCAATCAGTCCATCCATACTGCCGCTTACATCCAGTAAAATGGCAGCTTGTATTTTTGGATTGGCGGTTTTTGAAACCGGGGTTGATTGCCGGGTATTATTTGTAAAAGATAAAATGGTAATGCTGGTTACAATAAGCAGCAGGGCAGCGGCTGGTTTAAATACTTGTTGCATAGATGGTAGTTTTAAGGTAGATGCGGGTTCCATACAAATTACACAGTAATTCTTTTGGGAATAAGAATATTTGCAATTGATTAACAAATGCAGATTGGCTTCAAAATACAAACCGATTTGGAAAGCATACCCAACAAGGGCTAACTTTACCCCGTCCGAACGGCTCGCCGGATTTATTATGTTCGGATGGCATTCAGCCGGGCGGGCAATAATTTACCAGATCTGATACTATGCAATTCGATAGAAAAAATTTAGGTAACGAGGCACTTACAGAGCTATACAAAAAACTATTGCTGCCCCGTATGATTGAAGAAAAAATGCTGGTATTACTGCGGCAGGGTAAGATCAGTAAATGGTTCAGTGGCATTGGACAGGAAGCCATTGCTGTTGGCGCCACCCTGGCCATGCAGCCGGATGAATGGATCATGCCGTTGCACCGCAACCTGGGTGTATTCACATCCCGCAAAATGCCGTTGAGTAAATTATTTATGCAATGGCAGGGCAATAAAGAAGGGTATAGTAAAGGGCGTGAAAGAAGTTTTCATTTTGGTACAAAAGAGCATCATATCTGTGGAATGATTTCGCACCTGGGCCCGCAGATGGCCATTGCCGATGGCGTGGCGCTGGCTTATAAACTGCGTGATGATGAAAAAGCTTCGCTGGCTTTTACCGGCGATGGCGGCACCAGCGAAGGCGATTTTCATGAAGCATTAAATATTGCTGCTGTGTGGGATCTGCCCGTAATTTTTATTGTTGAAAATAACGGATACGGTTTAAGTACGCCTACGAGCGAACAATACCGCTGTAAAAACCTGGTTGATAAAGCCGTTGGCTATGGGATAGAAGGAATACAAATCGATGGCAATAATATTTTATCCGTGTACGATACCATTAAAGGTGTAAGAGAATATTGTATCCGAAATCAAAAGCCTTACCTGATCGAGTGCATGACTTTCCGCATGCGTGGACATGAAGAAGCAAGCGGTGTAAAATATGTTCCACCTGAAATGTTTGAGCAATGGGCAACAAAAGATCCTGTAAAAAATTATGAACAGTATCTTCTTGATGAAAATGTTCTGACTGTAGCGCAGGTTGAAAATATAAAAGCAGAAACAAAAGCACATATTGAAACGGAATTAAAAATTGGCTCGCAGGTAAAGCCAATGGAAGTGGATACGGCAGAAGAAAAGAATGATGTGTATGCGCCGTCAGTTGTGAGTCTTGAGTCGCCAGTTAAGCAGTATGAGGATGTGAGCTCTTCTACCGACTCCCGGCTCCCGGCTCCCGACTCCCGTTTTATCGATGGAATCAAAGAAGCCCTTCATCAATCAATGCTCAAACATCCCAACCTCATCATCATGGGGCAGGATATTGCCGAATACGGCGGTGCTTTTAAAATCACCGAAGGTTTTGTGGAAGCATTCGGCAAAGACCGGATACGCAACACCCCCATTTGCGAAAGTGCGGTGGTGGGTGCTGCATTGGGTTTAAGTTTAGAAGGATACAAAGCCATCATGGAAATGCAGTTTGCCGATTTTGCGACCGTGGGCTTTAACCAGATCATCAATAACCTGGCAAAAATATACTACCGCTGGGGGCAAAGCGCAGATGTGGTGATACGCATGCCAACTGGTGGTGGTGTGGGCGCCGGGCCTTTTCACAGCCAGAGTAACGAAGCCTGGTTTGTACATACGCCGGGATTGAAAGTGGTTTACCCCAGCACACCTGCCGATGCCAAAGGTTTGCTGATAGCTGCCATCAACGATCCCAACCCGGTCTTATATTTTGAGCACAAAGCTTTGTATCGCTCTGTAAGCGGCAATGTGCCTGAGGAATATTATGAAGTGGAAATCGGTAAAGCCAGGCTGGTTACCAGCGGCGATGATATCAGCATCATTACCTACGGTGCCGGTGTGCATTGGGCCATGGACTATGCAAAAAATCATTCGGATATCTCCATTCATATTTTAGATCTGCGAACATTGCTGCCTCTGGATTATGAAGCCATCAAAGAGGCGGTTGCTGCAACAGGTAAAGTTTTATTGCTGCACGAAGACACACTGATCGGTGGCATTGGCGGCGAGATAGCAGCCTGGATCGCTGAACATTGTTTTGATCATTTAGATGCACCGGTAATGCGTTGTGCATCGCTGGATACACCCATTCCTTTTAATATGGAACTGGAGAAGAATTTTATGGCCTACAGCAGGCTGGATGAAAGTGTACAAAAACTATTAAACTATTAAATTCATATTTAGTTAATACTGCTGCATTATTCATTATCGGCACAGTTAATTAATATTACATGTTAAAAAAGCTCTATCACTATATCGCCGGCAGCGATCAGTCATACGGTTTCGAACACCGTATCTATAATCTCACCAGTTTTGTTCTTGTCGTATTTTGTATACAGGGAACGCTCATAAATTATTTACTTGGCCTGGATATGGCTACCGTTTGGTTAGCCATGGTCGGCACTGTTATTGCTTTTATGCTTTTTTATATTTCAAGGGTAAAAGGCAAATTTTCTCCCGCATTAATTATTGTTTTTTCAATTGCGGTAATAATCATTTTGGGCACGCTCCATTTTTATAATGGTGCATCTGCCGGTCCTACCATTTACCTGCTTATCATGGTATTGAACATATTCCTGCTGATTGCTTCACCCCGATTGCAATTGTTTATCTATGGATTATTTGGTTCAACAATTTTGGGTATGTTGGTGTTAGAATATTTTTCCCCTCAATGGGTAGTTCCTTATACATCATCATCACAGCGGTTGGCAGATCATATCACCGTGCTTGTATATTCATTGTTTTTCACCATGATCGTTATCCGATTGTTCAGACTAAGCTATGACAGGGAGAAGAAAATATTATGGCAAAAAAAAATTGAACTGGAAGAAGCCTATCGGGAAACCACTAAAAAAAATATACATATTGAATCCCTGATTCGTGAATTACATCACAGGGTTAAAAACAATTTGCAGGTTGTTTCAGGATTGTTATCACTTCAATCGAACAGGCTGGAAGATGAAAAGGCCAGGCAAGCGATGGATGAAGGAAGAAACCGGGTAGATGCTATGGCACTGATCCATCAAAAGCTATATATGGATGATGAGCTGGCAGCTGTTGATATCAACGATTACCTGGAAAATCTGTCTTCATCACTGGCAACAAGTTTTGGATACAAAGCCTCTTCAGTAATCACGATGGTGCAAATGGTTAGAACAAAAATGGATATTGACAAAGCCATACCTATCGGTTTAATTGTAAATGAGTTGATCACTAATTCGTACAAACATGCCTTTACAGAAGCGAAGGATCCGCAGATACATATTAAATTGGTTGAAACGGCAGCAGGGTTGGTCTTGAATATTTCGGACAATGGCGCTGGTTTGGACAATGGCGAAACAAAGTCAGCCTCATTTGGTATGAAACTGGTGCATACCCTGATTACCCAATTGGATGCAACCATGCAGGTGAATGTAAACAATGGGACACAATATATAATAACATTAAAGGCTTAGCCTAAATCGATGAATACCAATATTTTAATAGTAGAAGACGAATTAATAACTGCAGAAACCATTGCTGAGTTATTACAGGAAGAAGAACATAACGTGATGGGTATTGCAAAAAGCGCTGCTGAAGCAATTGCCATTTGCGAAAAAGGGGAGGTATGGCCCGCCATCGTCATTTGTGATATTAATATTAAGGGAGCTATAAAAGGTACGGAGCTATCAATAACATTGAAAAACCGTTTTGGTTGCGAAATCATTTTCCTAACCGCTTATTCAGATGCTAAAACAGTAGCTAGTGCATTTGAATCAGAACCGGTGATGTATGTTGTAAAACCATTCCAGGATTCACAGTTATTGGTGGCAGTACAATTGGCTTTTCATAAAATATTAAAAAAACAACAGCACATATCAACAAGCAAACTGGAGCTGACCAGTAGGGAAAAAGAAATAGCTCATTTAATAGCCGAGGGCATGTCGTCTAAGCAAATAGCCCGTAAACTGATGATCAGTATCGAAACCGTAAAAACCCATCGACGCCGGATGTTGCAAAAGAACAATATCAGCAATTTTCCCCATCTTGTTTATCTCCTGAACAAAGAAAACTGAAGGCTTGTCACCCTTTGGGGGTATTTTTTAGCTTTAGCATTCCGAATATTTTTGGGTCGTTTTTTATTAAAATAAATGACTCATGAATGGTTACCGAATTGTGACTTTCTTTTGGTTGCTTGTGTTTCAATTAAACGGACTGGCTCAAAGTATTAATATAAATGGACCGATCGGCAGTGGACAATTCGGTTATTCCTTAACGGTTCTTAATAATGGGAACTATATAATAGCAGATCCATATTACGACGAAGGAGGAATAACAGATATTGGTGCAGTATATCTTTATAATGGCAGTACACATACACTCATCAGTACGTTAAAAGGTACATCAGTAAATGACCGGGTCGGGATGGCATTGTATAAACTGGCCAGTGGTAATTACCTGGTTCGAAGTGAACACTGGAATGCGGGCACCGGGGCAGTTACTTACTGCAATGCAAATACCGGCATCAACGGCTCGGTGAGTAGCAGCAATTCACTGGTTGGTGCTCAAAGTGGCGACGCGATAGGAGGCGGTAATATCCTGTTACTGAGTAATGGCAATTATATAGTAAATAGCCCCGATTGGCAAAGCGGGGCGGTATTGCAGACCGGGGCGGTTACCTGGTGTAATGGAAGCACCGGATTGACTGGCGTGGTAAGCAGTTCAAATTCTCTCGTGGGAAGTTCAGCACAGGACCGGGTTGGGTTTACTGTTCTGGAGTTATCGGGCAGTAATTATATTGTGCTGGCATATCAATGGGACAACGGGGCTGTTGTAAATGCCGGGGCGGCTACCTGGTGTAATGGCACTACCGGCTTGTCTGGTGTGGTTAGTAGCAGCAACTCATTGGTGGGGAGTTTTACCAATGACCAAGTGGGGGTTATTGTTACAAAATTGTCTAATGGAAATTATGTGGTCAGCAGCCCCAATTGGAGTACAAATACAGGTGCAGTAACCTGGTGTAATGGTTCTACCGGGTTGACAGGTGTGGTGAGCAGCAGCAATTCATTAGTTGGTAGCTTTTCAAATAATGTTGTTGGTGGTGGTGGGGTTACTCCTTTATTAAATGGTAATTATGTGGTCAACAGCCCTTCCTGGGATGCGGGTTTTTCCAATATGGGCGCTGTTACCTGGTGTAATGGTTCAACTGGTACAACAGGTCTGGTGAGCAGCAGCAATTCATTAGTGGGCGTTGTGGCAAACGACCAGGTAGGTAGCGGGTTTATTACAGAACTGAGCAATGGAAATTATGTGGTGAGCAGCCCGCTATGGGATAATGGTGCAGTATTTAATGCCGGGGCAGCTACCTGGTGCAATGGCACCACGGGCCGTACAGGTGCGGTAAGCAGCAGTAATTCGTTAGTAGGTACTACGGCAAGTGACCGTATAAGTACAAATAGCGGCGTTTTTGCACTCAGCAATGGTAATTATGTAGTAAGAAGCCAATTGTGGAATAATGGTGCCATAGCTGAGGCAGGTGCAGTTACCTGGTGCGATGGAACAATCGGAAGAACCGGTGCCGTTAGCAGCAGTAATTCACTGGTAGGCTCCGCGGTAGGTGATCGCCTGGGGCTCGACCCGCCTGGTGGAAAGGGAATTGTTGCGCTCAACAATGGAAATTATGTAGTGACCAGCTATGTCTGGAATAACGGCGCTGTGGCAGATGCAGGTGCCGTTACCTGGTGCAATGGTACAACCGGAAGAACCGGTACCATTAACAGCACCAACTCTTTGGTTGGCAGCAAAGCAAATGACATTGTAGGATCAGGACAAGTTTTTGCATTACCAAATGGAAATTATGTCGTCAACAGTTATTCTTGGGATAATGGTACAATAACAGATGCCGGAGCATCTACCTGGTGCGATGGCATAACCGGAAGAACCGGTGTTGTTAGCAGCAGTAATTCGCTTGTTGGGAGTACTATGAATGATCAGGTTGGTTTATACGTTGTATTTCTATTCTCTAACGGAAGCTACCTTGTACGTAACCCAAACTGGGCTAACGGAGCCCAATCCAATGCAGGAGCCGTAACCTGGTGCGATGGAACAACAGGGCGAACGGGAAATATCAGCAATGCCAATTCCCTGGTAGGAACCACCTCAGGAAATTCAATTGGAATTGGAACTACAAGTGAACTTCCTAATGGAAATTTTTTACTTGGGTCATGGGGGTGGGATAATGGTGCACTGACCAATGTGGGTGCCTACACTATGGGCAGTACGACCACGGGTATCTATGGAGAGATCAATGCGACCAATTCATTGATCGGCAGTTCAGTTAATGACCAACTGGGACAAAACGGCGTTCAAGTGGCAAACGGGAATTATTTTACCAAACATAACGAATGGGACAACGGTGCACTTGTAAATGCCGGAGCAGTAACCCTGGGAAATAACAGCATTCCGCTGACAGGCTACATCAACAGCTGCAATAGTGTGATCAGTAACCTGGCAAGCAATAGTAACTTTATGAGACAAACTTATAATAATGTTTATGATTACCTGCTCGTAGGGCGGGGGTTGGAAAATATTGTTACAGTTTATTTTCCATCAGGTATGAGCCTGGCCAACCACCTGGATGCAGTAGACCTTACGGTAAGTGGTACAGGTAAAGTCCCTTTTGTTGTAACCAGTGGCTGCCGTATCATTGCTTCCCTTACACCCAACGGCGGCAGCCAGGTAAGTGGAAGCGTAAATGCTAAAGTATGGATAGAGTCAACCGTGCCATCCTATGCAGGCAAACCATTTGTAGCCCGGCATTACCAGATTACGCCGGCCACCAATTCCTCCACGGCAACAGGGAGGGTTACCCTGTATTTTACCCAGCAGGATTTTGATGATTTTAATGCCGATCCGGCCAGCATATACGATTTGCCAGCCTTCCCCAATGATATACTGGGTAAATATAACCTCAAGGTTGGCAAGTATTCGGGAACCAGCAGTAACGGTTCAGGTTTGCCCGGTACATATGCAGGCCCCAGCCAGGTAATCAATCCGGATGATAATGACATCATCTGGAACAGCGTACTAAATCGTTGGGAAGTAAGCTTTGATGTAACCGGATTCAGCGGCTTTATTGTACAATCAAGTTCATTTTTATTGCCATTATCATTATTGTCGTTCAATGGGTTTCTACTAAACAATGATGGCTTACTCAACTGGAAAACCACCAACGAACTCAATGCCGCTTCTTACGATATAGAAAGAAGCATTGATGGCAGAACATACACAGCAGTTGGTACTGTGGCAGCTTACAATACTGCAGGCAATCATCAATACAATTTTACAGATAATAATATTACAGCATTGGGCGTGCCGGTTGTTTACTACCGCCTTAAGCAAAAAGATATCATTGGCAGGTTTACTTATTCAAACATTGTGGCTTTATCAATTGATAGAAGCAAAAGCATTGTGTTGTTATATCCCAACCCGGTTGTAACAAATGCAAATCTTACCATTAACATTAATAAACCACAGCAGGTAAAAGGAAGAATTATAGATAATACCGGCCGTGTATTAAAACAAATGCAATGGAGTTTAGCTGCAGGTAGTACAGCTTTGCCTGTTGATGTAAAAGAATTGGCAAGTGGTATGTATTACCTGGAGATAACCGGGGCAACGCTTAACGAAAGAAAGGTTTTTGTAAAGCAATAAATCAACGTACATATTTTGATAACTGTTTTCTGCACGCCAAAGTTTAAAACTTTGGCGTGCGCTTTTTACGAAGAGCAGATAATTAAGCCTGCATAGTTGTTTTATAAAAAAGAAAATATATTTTCACATAACAAAATTGTTTTCTACAACCAAAACTACAACCATGTCAATTTCCGCCATTTTACTCATTGCCTTGGGCATAGGCATATTCATCATTATTGCTGCGTTCATTAAAATTTTCAACGAACTTACCAAAGAACGGATCCTTACCCAGGAAGGCGCCAGCGGCGTTGGTACCTGTTTGCAGCAAAGAAATGATCTGATACCAAACCTGGTTGAAACCGTAAAAGGTTATGCCGGCCACGAAAATCTAACCCTGATTGAAGTAATAAAATGGCGCAACCAAAGCGCAGGCGCAACCACCGTTGAAGAACAGAACGCTGCTTCCGGCGGATTGAAGCAGGCGCTCATCAATTTACTTTCTGTTACAGAAAATTACCCCGAACTGAAAGCCGATACGCAGTTTCAGGAACTGATGGGAAAATTGGCTCAGCTTGAAGAAAAAATCAATGATGCCCGCCGCTACTATAATGGCACGGTACGGGAATACAACCAGAGCCTTGCAGTGTTTCCTAAAAATATTGTAGGTAACAGTTTTGGTTTTAAACCCGCTGTTTTCTTTGCCGAAGATGCCGAAGCCAAAGTGGCTCCCAAAGTAAAATTTTAAAAAACATATTTCGTTGTTTGATTTTCATTTTTTATAAACGGGAAATTTTATGCGGAAAATTATCACCCTGCTTGTTTTTCTTGTTGCTGTTTTTTTTGCAGAAGCACAGAAAGGAAAAGTACCTGCTTATTATTTTACCAGAACCAGCGAGTATTATTTGAATGATGCCGAAGTAGATTCTTTGTTTTATGATGAAGCAACCGCTTTTTTAAAAGAACAAAGTATTCCCGAGTCAATGGTTGAGGCAGCATATCCAACTATTAAGCGTATGCTGCTGACTGTGAGCAAACAAAATATCACGCAGGCATTTACCGTACTGGAGAATCAGCAAAAAATAAAACCGGTTGATAAAAGCCTGTCAAAGTATTACAGCAATAAGCGGTTGTATATGGAAGAAATTCAGGTGCAGATACGCAAAACATTTTCTACAAGTAAATCTCTTTCAAAATACACATCACTTAACAACAGCGACCGGATCACCAGTTTTAACAGTATTGTACGGGTGGGTACCAATGGTAAACTGCTGGTTCAGGAAGAGATAAGCATACACAATGGCAACGGGGAAACAAATAGCGTGTATGCAAACGACGGTAGTTCAGAAGAGATTGCTGTAAACAATGAGATCAAAAGAGGGATTGTAAGGGCTTTCCCGCTTTACTATATCAATAAGTATAAACTTTTTCAGAACACAACTTTTAAACTGAAAGAAGTGTTGCTTGATGGTAAAAAAGAAAAATATCATACCGAAAAACATGAGAACGGTATTTTGGTTTATACCGGAAGCAAAGAAGTTTTTTTAGAGAAGGGACAATATACTTACAGCATTACCTACGAAACAGATCATCAGCTTAAGTCATTAAAAGATTTTGATGAACTGTATTGGAATGTTACCGGCAACGGCTGGTCTTTTAAAATAGATTCGGCATCTTGTACGGTTATACTTCCCCGGGGAGCCACCGTATTATCCAGCAAATGCTATACCGGTAAGCAGGGTTCCACCAATGAAGATTGCAACATAAGCCAAACTGCAATGGGCGATAGTGTTGCTATAGTTTTCAGGGCTACAAGATCGCTGCAGCCTTACCAGGGGCTTACCATTGCTACATCCTGGCCCAAAGGATTTATACAAAACCAACCTTCGCTTTGGCAAACCATTAAATATTATGTGTGGAATAATAAAGCAGTTTTCTTTTTACCATTGGCTGCCCTGTTCTCTGCCATCTTCTGTTTTATTTTTTGGTTCCGTTATGGCCGTGATCCGGAGAAAGGAACAGTATATCCTTTGTTTGAACCGCCTGCCGGATTCTCGCCGGCTGCATTGGGTTATATACGAAACCAAAAGTATAGCCAGCAGCTAACGGCTGCAACGATCGTGGATGCTGCTGTTCGAAATAAGATAACAATTGATGTAGAAAGGGATGGGCTTATTTTTAAACACAACGAATACGCTATCAGAAAAAGTAATTTGCCGGGAAAAGCGCCCATAAGTAATTATGAAGATTTTGGCAGCGACGTAAATGACCTGATTGGCAACCGCATTGAAAAAGGAAAATACAACAGTAACCTGGCCGACCTGAACAAAACCGTAGAGGCTTATTGCGAAGACAAGTATAAGAATAAAGACGGATTTGGAAAAAGTAACAAAGGGTTTTTTGCTTTGAATAATAAGTATACTACCATTCCGGTATTGATTTGCTTTGCAGCAGGTATTTGGGGAGTCATAGAGTTATTCAAAGCCCTGTATCTTTCAAACTTCTGGCAGATAGCCTATTTTGTTGGTGGTATCATTTTATGTTCGCTGGTATTTAGAATATTCTCAAAGCTTTTAAAAGCATACAGCCCCGAAGGGCGGCAACTGGCCGATAAGATCGAAGGCTTTCGCATGTTTTTGGCTACCGCCGATGAAAAAAGATTTGACCTGCTGAGTCCGCCCAAAAAATCGCTGGAGCTGTACGAAAAATATCTGCCTTTTGCCATTGCACTGGGTTGTGAAAATGAATGGGGACAAAAATTTGAAGACATTATTAATACAGCGGTAATTTCCGGAGCAGCCGCTACTTCGTTTTCACAAAGCTTCTCCCGTGATAGCCGCAGTTTCAGCTCATCCTTTGCTTCGTCATTCAGCGGTGCCATATCTTCGGCAAGTACGCCTCCATCCAGTTCTTCGGGCGGGGGTTCTTCCTTTAGCAGCGGCAGCAGCGGTGGCGGTGGTGGTGGCGGTGGTGGTGGTGGTTGGTAACAAGATATTTGATCGTCTCCATAATGAACAACCTTTTTTTTTAATATTAAAACATAGAAACATGTCAACAGAAACTTCTTTTGAAGATTGGTACGCTGAAGTAAAAATTGAATTTGCCAAAGCCGGTCTTACCTTACCGGAAGACATTGAAATGATGGAGCTGGCCCATATGGAATGTATGGAAGCTAATAGGTCTGTTGCAGATTTTGTTGCAGCATCCAAAGCAGAACAAAACGGTTAACAGTTAAAATAACCAGTATGAAAAAATGTTTTTTATTTATTGCAGTCACCACCGTTTTTATTTCCTGCAAACAACCAGCAGATAAAACAAATGCATCAACAGTGTTGTACGACTCTGCTTATGTGCCGGCCGTGTTTGAAGATCCCAACCGGGTAGAAAAAATTAAAGCAGCTTTTGCGGTAATAGATAGTTTGTATAAAAAGCATGCCACTGATAATCATTTCCCCGCCATATCTTTTGGCATTGTTGTAGATGGGCAACTGCTGTATAAAAACAGTTATGGTTATACCGATGTAGAAAAGAAAATTCCGGCAACAACTTCCTCCCTGTTTCGCATTGCATCCATGAGCAAGAGTTTTACCTGCATGGCCATTTTAAAACTGCGTGATGAAGGAAAACTGAATTTGGATGATGCCGCTTATTTATACATTCCTGAATTAAAAAACGTTAAATACCCCACAGCCGATGCCCCGCATATTACCATCCGCCATTTAATGACGCATGGAGCAGGTTTTCCGGAAGATAATCCCTGGGGCGACAGGCAACTGGCCGATACGGATAAAGACCTGATGGAATTTATTGGTAAGCAGATCAGTTTTTCAAATCCGCCGGGTATTGCTTTTGAATATAGTAACCTGGGGTTTGCCCTGCAGGGAAAGATCATCAGTAAGGTTTCGGGTATGCGTTACCAGGAGTATATCAAAAAATTTATCCTGGAGCCGCTGGGCATGAAAACCACCACCTACGAATTTGGTGATGTGGCTGCCGATAAACTGGCACATGGTTACCGCTGGTTAAATGAACAATGGAATGAAGAAACTTTACTGCACGATACCAAAGATGGTAGCTGGGGTGCGATGGGTGCTATGATCAGCTCTATAGATGAGTTTGCAAACTACATGGCTTTTCACATGAGTGCATGGCCGCCCAACAATGTAAAAGATGACGGGCCCTTAAAAAGAAGTTCAGTAAGAGAGATGCATCATCCCTGGCGATGGAATGGTTTTAACCCCTCGTTTAAATTTCCTGACGGAAGAACCTGTGCTGTTACAGCAGCCTATTGCTATGGGTTAGGCTGGCTGAAAGACTGCGATGGCAAAACCTATATTGCCCACAGCGGTGGACTACCCGGCTTTGGAAGCCAGTGGCGCATCATGCCCGACTACGGCATTGGCGTGGTAGCCTTTGCCAACCGTACCTATGCGCCCATGGGCGGCATAAACCTGCGTGTACTGGATACCTTAATTAAAATTGCCGGCCTGCAACCCAGGCAAATTATACCATCAAAAATTTTAGAGCAACGCAAAAATGAACTTCTGAAAATTTTACCCGACTGGAACAATGCTGAACAAAGCGGTATTTTTGCGGAGAACTTTTTTCCTGATTACCCCATTGATAGTTTAAAGAAAGAAGCAACAAATTTATATAGCAAAGCAGGTAAAATAATTTCGGTTAAAGCAACAAAACCCGAGAACCAGTTGCGTGGCAGTTTTATTATGGAAGGCGAAAAGATAAATATGGAAGTGTATTTTACGCTATCGCCGGAGAATCCTGCGTTGATACAGGAGTATCATATTAAAGAAGTGCCGAAACTTAAACCATAATCACAACTTTATCAATAACATAAAAAATGGACGGAATTAATTACTTTCTCCCCGGCCAGCTCTGGCAATATAACACCCGACCGGGCGATGAAAATTCGCTCCTTACGGTTTTAAAAATCGACGATGAAGAAGATTATACCATTATTCATGTAAGGCTCGACAATATAAATTTTGGAAGCAATGGTTATATTCAGCACATAGCTTTTTCTGCAGAGGCGATCATGGATTCTGTAACCAGCTTCATCAGGCACCTGGATGCGGTTCCTGATTATAAAGAAGTATACGATCATTGGAAACAATCATTTGCGGAAGGAAAAACAGATTACTGGAAGGTGACGGTAAAGGAAGCCGTAGAGGCAATTGGCCAAAGAATGACTAAAAAGGATTAACCATTGAGCAGGATAAAGTGATTAGTAGCGGCTCATCATTTATTTTTTACCATACCGGTAATTGAAGGCAAGTTCCCTGTCGCCCATTAACAGTTTAGCCTCCCTGGTTGCTTCCGTCAATTTAGCCAGATCTTTTTCATAAAACAAGGTATGGAGGTTTCCTTTCCAGTATAAGATACAAAGCTGAAAATCGCTGCTAAGGGTATAGAAAGAACAATCTCCTTCATCGGGGTTATTGTAAAAAAGCAACGGAAGTACCTCTGCTAACGAAGCATGATCAAGCAGCAAACCATCTGTTCCGGTTTCAGCGCCAACCAGTTTTTTAAACTGATCACGATCTTCATTGGTATCAAACCCAAAATCATCCCAGCTACGGCAAAGATCCTGCACCAGTATTACCTGGTCTATTTTCAGATATTTTAAAAACTTTACAAAGGCAGCAGCAAAACCATTTTCGTAAGTGCTTCCATTCAATTCCTCATCATAAACCAATATACAAAACTCCGCAGCCTGGTTATTGTTATTGAACAGCGGTACCCTATGATCGTAAAACGGCAATATGCTTGAAATGATAGCAGGGTCTTCCCCATCGAAGCCTTTAAAATAAAAGCGTTGTCTTGCAGCTATCTCAATATCTGCCATGTTGCTCATTTCAAAAATTTGCCGGCGGGAAATTGCTTTTATCATGACTGTTATTTTATCATCAATCCTTATATATTTTAAAACAGGAATTTAAATGTAGCTAATTGTAATTGTTTTAAAATATTTTTAATGCTCACAATTTTGCCAAAGTTTACATAAGCAATCATCATTATGCCCCGAAACCAAAAATACTGGAAGAACCGTTTTGGTGATCCATTCGGTAAAACACAATCTTACTACCATCACCTTGACCTCAGGCATATTGATGACCTGGATGATATAGGGTTTGCTTATATCATGGAAGGTGTAAAAGGCGTTGATATGCTGGACCTGAATGAACTTGAAATTACCAATGAAAGCATCAGGTTGCTTGCAGGCCTGGACTATGTTAAAGAATTACAACTAAAAGGTTGTAGCGTTGATAACGATTGTGTAAAGGACCTGAATACAATTACCAGCCTTGAATTGTTACATTTAAAAAATACAAATATTACCATTGATGGCCTGTTACACTTGGATAAACTTACGCTGCTGAAAACACTTATGTTTTCAGCAGAGGATGTAGATACCATTAAAGAAAAGTTGTTGCAATTAAAAAACTTATTGCCGCAATGTGATTTTGTGATTAATTCGAAACCATATTATTTTGATCCTGTTGAACGTTTTATTTATGCGGTTAAAGCACAACCATATACATACAGGCTGAAAATAAAAAACGAATCATTAAATATTCCCTGGAGTAACTGGGTCATTAAGCCAAGCGATAGTTACTATGAAACAGAAAACCAGGGGCCTTTCCCGGTTAATGAAATTGAGTGGATAGAAGTTGATCCGATAGAAGAACGAAAAGACGGAAAATTGATCACGGTAAAACTGGAGGATCATACGGAAGAAATTGAAAAACTGCTGGAAGAACTTTCCATTCCATACATGGAAGTCGAAGAGATCATCAGGATTTATATCGTAAAATAAGGCTTATAATAAATCCTCCATGATGGCTTTTACCTCATAATAGGTTTCTTCATTGGGGCAGTTGATCTGCCAGCCATACAGCATTTCGTATTTTTCAAAACAGATGGTAAAGCTCAGCCACTTCCCTTTCAATGTCCAGTTGGTCCACCAGATACCGTAGCCATCATGGTCATCATCCAGTTCAGGATAATCCTGTATCTCCGGTAAATTCATAGCCTCTTTATAAGCTTTATCTAAATCAGCTTCTTCATAATCAGCTTCAATCAGTTTGGCTATTTCCGGTAGGGCAACATAAAAATCGCCCATGTGGTTTATCCCTTCAACAATATTTCTTTTAGCGGGCTTCATATTTATTTTATTGCCCCGGATGGTATTTCCTTTCCACATGCTTCATTACATCTTCTTTATAAAACAACACCTCTTTAAACTGCCCCTTGCTGTACATCAAACCCTGGTCAAAAAAATGTTTGGAATTTGGATCGCCGCTTTGGCCACCGGCCAGTAAGGATTTTGCTTTTACTTTTTTACCCGCAGGGCCCTGTGGACCAAACTCAACAGCACAAATAAAACTGTTGCCATGTACACCGTATCTTTTTTTAGTGCCAGGGAATGTTCTGCTAATGTAAGATGGCAACATACCCAAAGTAGAAGAGGCAAAACCTACCGGTAAACTGGGTTTGTTGTCATCAAACGTATATTCAATATCATTGGAGATGCGTTGAAAACGATTTATTTCTCCCCAGGGAATTTGGTATTTACCAAAATCACTTATAAGCGCTTTGGTAACCTCAAACAAGGGTTGTATCAACTGGTTGGGTGATGCGGTTACAGCAAATTCATTTGTTTTTTCAACCAGCCCGGCATTGGCGCCTGCTGATTTTTCTCGTGCAATTTGCGGCAATAATTTTTCACTCCACAGTATCGCCAGGGTGGTGGCAACAGAATTTTCACCACAATGCAGGTCCCAGTTTTTTAAAATGGCAACAGCCTCTTTTATTTGGTTGTATGCAGGATCATCGGGGAAAGCATTTTTTTCATAGGCCCTCACCAGGGCAGGGATCAGTTTTTCAAAGGCGGCCAGGTAAGTATCGTAACCGGCAGCAATTACTTTATCTAACGTGTATTTTTTTTCTTTATCCAGTACACGTGCGGCATTAATTCCCCTGAAATTTTCTTTATCAGGTGCTAAATAAGATGCATAATCATTTTTATTGGGACTGAATTTGCCTGCCACTGTAAATGGTGTTGAGTTACAGTTTTGTAACCAGCCGTTCTGCGGATTGTACATATGTACACTTTCATTTACGGTATGATAGCCTTTCCATTCTGTGGCTGATGTTGTGCCATCAACCGGTTTGCTCCAGTCGTATGTAGGATCACGCTTTGGTAAAAAATTACCATGCCAGTAAGCAATATTCCCTTCCGCATCGGCATATACGGTATTGTTGCTGGGGTTGGCACCCATGTCCATGGTTTTTTTAAAATCGGCAAAACTTATTGTTTTGGTACGCAGCCAGCTTTGCATAAAACCTTTTGTATCGCGGTTGTTGTGGCGTACACTTACATATTGCCCATCACGCTTTGCCATTACGGGGCCATGATGGGTAAACAGGGCATTAAAAATTTTTGTTTCAAACCCCGTTGCTGTTTTATATTGTATGCTGATTAATTTTTTAGTTACTGGTTTCTGCTCTCCGTCGTATTCATAAAACCAATCATTTTCTTTTTTTGTAAGTTTTTCAATGTATGCATCCGAAATATCAGCCTCTGATGAAGTGTGCATCCAGCCGCCATGTTCATTAAAACCCTGGTAAACGAATGGCTGGCCCCAGGTAACGGCACCATAAGCATTTAAACCTTCTTCACTAACCATATGCACTTCGGGAAGAAAATAAAAGGTAACATGCGGGTTGTTATATAAAATGGCTTTACCCGATGCGGTAATTTTTGGCGCAAATGCAAAACCGTTGGAGCCTGTTGTTTCTGGTTCAATAAATTCTTTTTTTACAATGGCTTCATCTTTGCCCGAATAAAAATTCTTTAACTCACCGGTTGTAATGCCGCCGGTGCTGATGGCGCCAATGCTTCCATCGGTCCATAATAAAGGATACCAGGGCTGAAAGCGATGGAGCAATGCCGGTTTTACCTGTGGATTTTTGTAGAGAAAATAATTAATGCCATCGGCATAACCATTCAATATTTTTTTTAACCAGTCTGGCGCTTTTGCAAGATCTTTAATGGCATCTGCACTGTCGATCACCAGCCTGATCAGCAGATCATTGTAGAGGTCTTTTTCTCCGTTCACTTCCGACAAGCGGCCCAGCTTTTCAATATAGTTCATCTCTACTCTTCTGAAATCATCTTCGCATTGGGCATACAATAAACCAAACACCGCATCGGCATCAGTTTTGCCATACACATGCGGTATGCCATAATTGTCGCGGATGATGGTGATATTGGCTGCCTGTTTTCCCCAACGTGCAATTTCTGTTTTTGAAAATGGCTGTGCAGCTAACTGCAGCGGAAATAAAAGTATAATAAGAAATCGTTTCATATAGATCAGTTTTTGCCTGGTTCATTGGCATTAAATAACCTCAAAAAATTTTCGCCCAGTATTTTGCGGATATCTTTTTTGCTGTAACCCCTTGCCATCAATTCTTTGGTGATCAGCGGCATGGCTGTTACATCATCCAATTGTTGTGGTAAAGAATTTACGCCGTCATAATCACTGCCCAATCCCACATGATCAACACCAATCAGTTTTACAATATGATCCAGGTGATCGATCAATGCAGCAAGCGGGGGCCTTAATGCCTTTACTTCTTCAGGATATTTTTCAAAAAGAAATACATCTGCAAAATAGGGCTCGGGGTTTTGTTTGAGCAAAGAATCCCGTTCGGCTTTGTGATTATTATTGAAGAGGTCTGTACGCCTGTCGAAACTGCTATCGATAAAACCACTATAAAAATTAAGATGAATTACGCCGCCGTTCTTGCCCACCGCTTTTATCTGGTCGTCTTTTAAATTGCGCCGGTGCGGACAAATGCTGAACACACAACTGTGCGAAACAAGTACCGGTTTTGTTGTGGTATTGATAGCATCCCAAAAAGTTTTTTCGCCCACATGGCTCAGGTCAACCAACATGCCCAGCTCATTCATTCTTTTAATTACAAGTTTACCAAACTCAGTTAATCCCATTTTTTTTACGGAGCCCGGCCCTCCCTCCTTTGGAGGGAGCTGGAGGGAGGTTTCTGTAAGCGCCGATGTAGCCCAGTCCGTAGAGTTGTTCCAGGTAATGGTCATGTACCGAACACCCCGCTTATATAATGCATCTAATTTATTCAGGTCATTTTCTATCATGTGCCCGCCTTCTACACCCAACAATACAGCCAGCTTTTTTTGTGCAACCGCTTTTTTAATATCTGCTGCGGTAAAAGCCTGCATCATTTTATTGGGGTTTCTATTGGTCCAGGCAAGTACGGTATCTATCTCCCGGTTGGCCCAGGCGTATGGGTTTTCTTTATTACCATCGCACCAGATAGAAAAAAACTGGGCATCTACGCCACCTGCGGCCATGCGTTGCAGATCGGAATGTGTTTTTGACTGCAGGTTTTGATCAAAGGATACTCCTTTTTCAATGGCGGTGGATGGAATGTCATTGTGTGTATCAACAACAATGGAATTGAAGTGGAGTTTTTTGTAGGATTGTGCAGATACAAATAAGCAATTGGCAATGAGCAATTGGCAAAGAAATAATTTTTTATACATGGAGGTTATTTAATACAACAGAATGGTTGATTAAATATAAGCAGAATTTATGGCTTCATTTAAATTCAAAATGAATGCCTGTGGGGTAATTAGATCAGAAGAGGAAAATAAAGTTGCAGAAAAATAGACAGAAGGGGTAATGTTTTTTTTCATTATAGTGCTGGCATGATAAAAATTAATCAGAATTTCATATTTAATTTAATCAGCTTTGCTTCCCTTATCCCCCACAAACCACTGCTCCTTATTTTTAAACAGCACATTAAAAGTTGTAAGCGATCCATAGCAACGGGTAATGTATTGTTGTATGTTCACTTTTTCTTCGTCGGTTAGTTTTTTATGGCTGTTGATGTTTTGTTCCAGCACACGCAGCCTGTCACGCAGCATAACAATTTTATGAAAGAAATCATCAATGTGAATTTCTTTTGGCTTTAAAGATTTATCGGCTGTTTGCAAACTCATAACGCCACCGATCCATTTATCGCCAATGGGTACAATTTCGGTAACATCGCTCCACTGGCGTAAGATTTTTAATAAAGATCTTTCAACTTCAGAAACCGTTTCTACTTCGGTAGTTACATTTTCTGCAATGATCTCATCTAAGTGCGTATCTGTTTTGTCTATTTCTTTAATGCCGTGATGGATAAAGGAAATAAGATAGGTGGCATATTTAACGCCCACAATTACACCAGGCCCAAACTGGGTGTGCTGCAGCCGGGTACCAACGCCAAGGGTTAGTTGATTTTCTTCCATAAATTAATTTTCTTTTTTTGCCTCAGGGATTTGCTGCTTTAATAGTTCAATTTTATAAGTATACGACGAATGTAAGATGTATTTATTGAAAGTAATTTCATCTGCCATGATGGCAAATTCGTAGGTAGGTAAATATCTTACCATAAAAGTATCCAGCTCGGCACCCTGTAACTGGGTGATGCGGCGTACAAAATTTTTGTTGAAGCGGTAGCTTACATAATAATCCTGCTCCTGTTGCTCCAGCCTTGCCTGGAAGGCTCTTAATCTTTTGTTTCTTTTGAAGCGGAACATATTAATGATCTCATTCACATCGGCACCCACAGCCCCACTGGGCGAAATGCTGGTGCGTATGGTGGGATTCCGGAAATTATAGGCATCGGCATAGGTTTGCCGGTTTTCCATAGAATCTTCCCGGTAACTGCGGGCATAAATTACCACTTCCTTTAAAACCCGATATCCGCTTTTTACCGTAACGCCCAGGGAAAGATCAAACTGCATAAGATTTGGAATTTCTTTTACAGCAAATTTTTGTGTGGGCTTATTTTGATAGATAAAGGTGAGGGAATCATTTTCGGTTACAGCAATTTTGTAGTTGCCCATCGTATCTGTCCGGGTAAATTTTCCGCTGGTACTTTCCACCCGTACGTTCTCAACATAATTTCTTTTCTGCGAATCAAACACGGTGCCGGTAACTGTTAACTGGGCATGCAATGTATGGGTTGCGGCGGTAAAAAAAAGCAGCAGTATATGTATTTTTAAAAATAATGACAACAGGCAGAAAATTAGTGGGTAAAAGTACAGTAACAAATTAAAACAAAATTTGCCGTTGCCGGGTTTTAACTGCGTTTTTGCTTTTAGGTTGCCCGCAGATTTCGCAGATGACACAGAATAAAAGTTTGTTTACTGAAACATCTGCGTATGCTGCGGGCCAATGTATTTTAAATCAGAGACCTAATTTTTTAAAATTCCTGCAATCACCCCCGGGTAGTTTGCATGCTCTAAAAGATGAATTTTTTGTGCAAGGGTTTCCGGTTTATCATCTGGGGCTACCTCACATGTTGCCTGGAAGATGATTTCTCCGTGATCATACAACTCATCTACATAATGAATGGTGATGCCGCTTTCTTTTTTCTCCGGCGGCTATAACAGCCTCATGTACTTTACTGCCATACATACCTTTGCCACCGAATTTTGGTAATAAGGCAGGGTGTATATTCAGTATCTTTTTTGGATAGGCATGAATTAAGGCAGCAGGCATTTTCCATAAAAAGCCCGCAAGCACGATAAGATCAATATGGCTTTTCTCCAGTTCAGGTAAATAGTGATCGCCGTTAAAAAACCTTTCCTTTTCAATTAATAAGGAGGAGATTCCGGCTTTTTCTGCAATTTGCAGTACACCGGCACCGGGTTTATTACATACTATTAATGAAATATGAATATGGGCTGAATCTGAAAACTGCTGGATTATCTGCTGTGCATTTGAACCGGCCCCGCTGGCAAAAATGGCAATATTCATTTTTTGCTGTCTTTTTTTGCTCCTTCCGCTCATCTTACCCCATACTTTTATAAGGTAGTTTTTAAAAAATGCAAATTGTCCCAGGGGAATACTGATCACTAAAACACAAAGAGGCCAAAGCAATGTCATCAATACTATATATAGTATAAACCATAAAACACCCTTCTCTAAATTGGTAAGCATCAGGATCTTTCTTCCGGTATAACCACACAGGCTTCCGCCCAACGCAAAAGTTGTAATAATCAGCACCAGGTTTAGCCCGTTTACCTTCCATCTTTGCTGCAGCTTCTTTAACATTGGGCAAAAGTGGGTTAAAAATTTGTGATTTTGTTGTGTTGTGCCAAAAAATATCGGCATACAAAAACTACTTACAAATACATGACAAATACTATACAGGTATTTAACCGGGTTGCTGAAAACCACGCTGGATAAGGAAAAAAAAAATTCTAAAATGTTGATATATTGTCAGCATCCTGCCTTATTTTTGCTGCCGAATCAGGATATTTTTCCACATTAGCCCCGATATAACTGTATGAGTCGCTATCGAAAAATCTTTAACAGGATCTTTACAAGTATCTTTTTAGTTGTTTTATTGTCTATTAATACCCAGTCTTTAGCTGCTGATGTCGCCGCTTTGTTTAAAGCAAATTGCGCCAGCTGCCATAAAATTGATAAGGATTTTACCGGCCCGGCATTAAAAGGCTGGAAAGACAGGGTGCCTGGTGATGGCTGGATCTACAAATGGATGGCCAATCCCGGTGCACAAACTGATCCATATGCTACTGCACTTAAGGCAAAATGGAAGCCGGTTGTTATGACCAATTTCGGACAACTGAGCAAAGAAGAGATTGATGGCATATTAAAATATGTGGATGATTGGGCGCCTGAAACTACAACACCTGCTGCGGGTGGCGCTCCTGCAACTGATAACTCACTCCTTTTTGGAATTTTAACCCTTGTTTTAGCACTAATAGCTTTCATATTATTACAGGTTAACAGCAGCCTGCGCAAATTATCCGATGAAAAAGAAGGCGTATTGCGCCCGGAGCCGGTACCGGCTTACAAAAACAAAACCTATCTAATGGCAGGTGTATTACTGTTGTTTGCCGTTGGTGGATATTTCACGATCAATGGCGCAGTGGGTATGGGACGTATGCAGAACTACCAGCCTGAACAGCCAATATTCTACTCACACCAGGTACATGCCGGCACAAACCAGATCAGTTGTTTGTATTGCCATGGAAGTGCCCAGGATAGCAAGCAGGCAAGCATTCCATCAGTTAATACCTGTATGAACTGCCATAAATCTATCAGTAAATATGAAGGCCCCGATAAATTGGTTAGAGAAGATGGCACAGCTGTAGATGGCACCGCCGAAATTGAAAAGCTGTATGCTTATGCAGGCTGGAATTCAACAACAAAATCGTATAACCCGGATAATAACAACGACGGAGCTCCCGACGGGGCAAAACCAATTGAGTGGGTTAAAATTCATAACCTGCCCGACCACGTTTATTTTAACCACAGCCAGCACGTAAAGGTTGGTAAACAAAATTGCCAGACCTGTCATGGCAACATACAGCAAATGCCGGAAGTATATCAGTTCAGCACCCTGAGTATGGGCTGGTGTGTAAACTGTCACAGAGATACCAAGGTTGATTTTTACGACAAAGAAAATAAGACCGGCAATAAGTATTACAGCATTTACGATAAATTCCACAAAGATTTAAAGAGCGGTAAAATGGATAGTGTAACAGTTGAAGCTATTGGTGGAACGGAATGTCAGAAATGTCACTATTAAGCCCCCTGATCCGTCAGCTGGCGGAGAACTGGAGCGCATTAAAATAATTATCATTTTATAGCACATAAAAGCCTCTTTAGGGGTTGAGACAAATAATATGAGTAAGAAAAAGTACTGGCAAAGTTTTGGTGAACTGAATCAAACGGAAAGTTTTCAGGAATCAGCCAACAAGGAGTTTAAAGAAGAATTACTTCCTTTAGAAGACCTTGATGACAAAGGTATTTTAGATGCCAAAACCCCACGCAGGGATTTCCTTAAATACCTGGGCTTTAGTACAGCTGCAGCTGCAGTTGCAGCAAGTTGCGAAGTGCCGGTACGTAAGGCTGTACCATTTTTAAATAAGCCACAAAGTGTTATACCTGGCATTGCCAATTATTACGCTTCAACCTATGTTAATGGCGGCGATGCGATTTCAGTTGTTGTAAAACAAAGAGACGGCAGGCCAATAAAGATCGAAGGGAACGAATTATCTACCATTACCAATGGTGGTACCAATGCACAGGCACAGGCTTCTGTACTGGATCTGTATGATAACACCCGCCTTCGTTACCCCATGCAAAAAGATGGTAAAGGATTTAAAGAAGTTACCGGCTTTGATGCATTTGATAAAATGGTGGGAGCTGCTATTACCGGTAAAGCGGTTGCCCTGCTTACCTCCACAGTGAACTCTCCATCTACCTTAGCTATTATCACGGAATTTTTAGCAAAATATCCCGGCAGCCGCCACGTACAATACGATGCGGTTAGCTACAGTGGTATGTTATTGGCCAATGAAGCCTGCTACGGAAAAAAAGCCATTCCTTCTTATCATTTTGATAAGGCAAAAGTAATTGTGAGCCTGGGGGCCGATTTTCTGGGTACCTGGCTAAGTCCTGCAGAATTCAACAATCAATATGCGCAAAACAGGAAGGTACAGGGCACAAAACCAGAACTGAGTAAACACTTTCAGTTTGAAAGTATGATCAGCCTTACCGGTAGTAACGCCGATGACCGCTATACCCACAAACCATCTGAAACCGGTGCTGTTGCATTGGCTTTGCTGGCTAAATTGGGCGGTGCTGTAACTGCACCTTCCCTGGCAGATGCAAAACTTACTAAAGGCATTGATACTGTTGCAAACGCACTTAATGCAAGTAAAGGCGCTGCACTGGTTGTTTGCGGTAGCAATGATGTAAATATTCAGATCATTGTAAATGCTATCAACGAAGCCATTGGTGCCAACGGTACTACGATCAACTGGGCCATGACTTCCAATTACAAAAATGGTATTGACGCTGATATGGCAAAGCTGGTTGATGATATGAACAGCGGAACCATTGGTGCTGTTTTGATCAACGGAGTTAACCCTGCCTATTCATACAGCGACAGCAAAAAATTTAAAGACGCTTTGGCAAAAGTTGTTTCTGTTTCCTTTAACGGAACCATGGATGAAACAACGGAGCTTTGTAAATATATTCTTCCATCACACCACTGGCTGGAAAGCTGGGGCGATGCTGAACCCAAAACAGGGTATTTCAGTTTATTGCAACCTACTATCAACCCTTTATTTAAAACACGTCCATTTCAGACCTCATTAATTAAATGGAGCGCTGCTGCAGGTAGTATGGTTAATGATTACGAAACTTATTTTAAAACTTACTGGAATGCCAAATTGGGCAGTCCGGATCTATGGGAAAAAGCTTTACAGGATGGTGTTGTAGAACCAGCAACTATGCCTGTTGGCGGCGGATCTTTCAGCGGTGCAAAAGTTGCTGAAGCTGCCATAGCAGTTGCAGCTGTTAAAGGCGGAGCGGTTGAAGTGGTGCTGTATCAAAAAGTTTCGATTGGAGATGGCAGCCAGGCAAATAACCCATGGCTACAGGAATTGCCAGACCCGGTTTCTAAAGTAACCTGGGACAACTACGCCATGATAAGCCCTGCAATGGCCAAATCATTATTAGGTTTGGATGTGATGAACCAGGAAGGTGGTAAGCAAAGTGATTACGAAGTTCATCCGGAAAAACCAGTTGTAAAAATTACAGTAAACGGTAAGTCGGTTGAATTGCCGGTGATCGTTTTACCAGGTATGAATGCTGCTACTATTGCTTTGGCTGTTGGTTACGGAAGGGAAAGTGCGGATAAGGAAACCACTTCGGCAAATATTGGCAAGTCTGCAAATGGTGCCGGTAAAAATGTTTATCCTTTGGTTGGTTTCAACGGAACCAATGCTTATAGTGCGGTAGCAACGGTAGAAAAAACAGGGGCCATGTATCCGTTGGCTCAAACACAGGTACACGGCTTTACCGAAAGCCGCCCGGTTATTTATGAAACCAATCTAAAAAGTTTTACTGCTAATCCAGCAGCAGTTTTAGAAGATATAACTAAAGAGCGTGAAGCTATCACTGCCGACCTGTATGGTAAAAAAGGTGATTTCGTGAAGGATGCAACCATCTATCCTGATTTTGAAAAGCCGGGTATTAAATGGGGAATGAGTATTGATCTGAATACCTGTACCGGTTGCAGCGCCTGTGTTGTAGCCTGTACGGCCGAAAATAATGTAAGTATAGTTGGTAAAATGCAGGTGCAGCGTGCACATGAAATGCACTGGTTACGTATTGACCGTTATTTTACCTTCAACAGCGATAATCACGAAGATGTAGATGTTGTTTTTCAACCCATGCTTTGCCAGCATTGCGATAACGCACCCTGCGAAAACGTTTGCCCGGTGGCAGCAACAAATCACAGTACCGAAGGCTTAAACCAAATGACCTATAACCGTTGTATTGGTACAAGATATTGTGCCAACAACTGTCCGTATAAAGTACGTCGCTTTAACTGGCTGGATTATACAGGAGCAGACAGCTTTAAGGATAATATGAACCCGATGGTGGGGACCTATATGGACGAATCGGTTTTGCAGATGAATGATGACTTAACCAGGATGGTATTAAACCCGGATGTTACCGTTCGTTCAAGAGGTGTTATCGAAAAATGTTCTTTCTGTGTACAGCGTTTACAGGAAACAAAACTGGAAGCAAAAAAACAACAGGACCCCAAGTTGGTGCGTAATGTAAAAACTGCGTGTATGCAGGCCTGTCCTACACACGCCATCAGCTTTAGTAATGTAAATGATAAAGAAAGTGATGTGTACAAGATCAGGAATGTAGATCAGAAGCACCGTGCATTTTATGTAATGGAGCAGCTGCACGTTTTGCCTAACGTAAGTTACCTGGCAAAAGTGAGGAATACAGAGCGGCATATTGGCGTGATAGAAGAACATGGTGCGGAAACAAAGAAAGAAGAAAAAGCACATGTGTAAGCTGTCAAAGGCTGAGTAAAGAAAGTAAAGTACAAGTGAGTAACACAACGATGCAAAACAAAGATGTGTTGCCGGCAAAATAAAAAACAAGCTAACAGCTAACAGCTAAAGGCTAAAAGCTAAATACGATATGTCATTACTGAAATACGAATCGCAACTAAGGGAACCGCTGGTAGATGGTAATAAAGATTACCACCAGGTAACGGAAGATATCATTCGTCCCATTGAGATGAAACCAAGCCGTCTCTGGTATATTGGATTTTATATCAGTGTAGCCCTGTTATTATTTGGGGTGTACAGTGTTTACAGGGAGGTTACCTATGGTATTGGCCAGTGGAATGTAAATAAAACCATCGGCTGGGGCTGGGATATTACCAACTTCGTATGGTGGGTAGGTATTGGTCACGCAGGTACGTTAATTTCAGCGATCTTATTATTATTCCGCCAGGGCTGGAGAACGGGTGTAAACCGTGCAGCAGAAGCTATGACAATTTTTGCGGTAATGTGCGCCGGCCAGTTTCCGATCTGGCATATGGGCCGTGTGTGGATGGCATTCTTTGTATTACCTTATCCTAACAGCCGTGGCCCTTTGTGGGTTAACTTTAACTCACCGCTTTTGTGGGACGTGTTTGCGATATCAACTTATTTCACGGTTTCTTTATTATTCTGGTACTCGGGTTTATTGCCCGATCTGGCTACGGTAAGAGACCGAGCAAAAACAAAATTCCGTAAAATGTTTTATGGGGTTGCATCTTTTGGCTGGACAGGAAGTACCAAACACTGGCAACGTCATGAATCTTTATCACTGGTACTGGCGGGCTTAAGTACACCGCTTGTATTGTCAGTACATACGATCGTATCTTTTGACTTTGCCACCTCCATCGTTCCGGGCTGGCATACTACCATCTTCCCGCCATACTTCGTGGCAGGTGCTATCTTTTCGGGGTTTGCCATGGTGCAAACACTGATGATCGTTGTGCGTAAAGTTTTAAACCTGCAGGACTATATTACCATCGGCCATATTGAAGCCATGAATAAGGTAATTGTGTTAACAGGTAGTATTGTGGGTTGTGCGTATTTAACTGAATTATTCATTGCCTGGTACGGACAAAATCCTTACGAGTGGTATGCATTTAAAGAGAACCGTGCCAACCTGTTCAGTCCATATGGCTGGAGCTACTGGCTGATGATGTTCTGTAACGTGGTATCTCCGCAGTTATTCTGGAGCCGTAAATTAAGAAGAAATATTACCGTAACATTCTTCATGAGTATCATTGTAAACATAGGTATGTGGTTCGAGCGTTTCGTAATCATTGTAACATCAGTGTACAGGGATTACCTGCCATCATCATGGAGTACTTATTACAGTCCTTCTATCTGGGAGATCGGATTCTACCTCGGTACATTCGGATTGTTCTTTACCTGCTTCTTCCTGTTTGCAAAATACTTCCCGGTTATTGCGGTGGCCGAGATCAAAGCCATTTTAAAAACCAGTGGAGAGAATTATAAAGTGAAGATGACCGATATTGAAAAAGCTGATGCAGAGAAGTTTTACCAGGAGGAAGTAGGGCATGCACATTAAGAAGGCCGTGAGCTGTTAGCTGTTAGCTATTAGCAAAACCGGAGCAAAAGTTATATTGTTTAATTGTTATAAAAGCTAAAGGCTAAAAGCTAATAGCTAAAAGCTAAAAATTATGGCTGGAGGAATTAAAAAATTTGTTGTAGGATCATTTGATGATGAAAAGGTATTGTTTCCTGCGGTGAAAAATGTTCGCAAGGCAGGATACAAGATACACGATGTGTACACACCATTTCCTGTGCATGGTTTAGATCATGCCATGGGCATCCGTGAAACCAGTCTGCATACCGCAGGTTTTATTTATGCCATCACCGGTACCACCACCGCACTTACTTTTATGAGCTGGGTGTTTACCAAAGACTGGCCTTTAAATATTGGTGGTAAGCCCAATTTTGCTTTACCCGCCTGGATACCGATCACTTTTGAGCTTACGGTATTATTTTCAGCCGTGGGTATGGTGCTTACATTCTGTTACCTGTGTAACCTGGCACCTTTTGTAAAAAAGCATCATTTTCATCCAAGGGCTACCGACGATCTTTTTGTTATGGCCATTGAGTGTACTGATAAAACCAATGATGCCGAAGTGCAGGCCTTTTTACAATCTGCCGGCGCTCAGGAAATAAATGTGCAGGTGGCTGAAACAGGATGGTGGATCGGCAGATACCATAAAGAACAAAAACTGTATAAAGAAGAGAAGGGGTATTAATAATAAGTAGATAAGAACGGGGGAATAAAATAAACCCTACTTAATAAAAAGAAGATAATCAGAATGAAAAAACTCGCAATTATAGCAACACTGATTTTGTCAATGGCAGTTGTGTTTATTGGTTGTAAAGATAAACGCAGTCCCGGATCCGTTTATATGCCTGATATGGCCTACAGCCGTGCGTACGAAAGCTATGCACCCCGTGACTCTTCCATCTTTACAATGGATCCCAATGATGCAGGGCATAAAATATTTTACAATACCCTGCCACCTGCCGGCACATTAAAAAGAGGTGAATTATTTCCATTTAATGTTCCAAACGACAGCAATGGATTATTAAACCTGAGTTCATTGGTTAAAAATCCCCTTGAGCCGCTAACCGGTAAAGAACTGGAAGAAACAGGACGGTTGTTCAATATTAATTGCGCCATTTGCCATGGTGCAAAAGGAGAAGCAAATGGGCCGCTGGCTGCAAAAGTGGGTGGTGTAAAAAATATTATCACAGCTTCACCTGGTTATAGTGATGGCAGATTATTTTTTGTAATGGAATATGGCCAGCTTAACATGGGTAGCTACGCTTCTCAGTTAAGCAGGGAGCAGCGCTGGAGAATTGTACAGTATATCAGAACGCTGGAATCAAAAGCTGCACCAGCAACAACAACGCCTGCTGCTAAAACAGACAGTGCAACAGTAGCAAAAAAATAAAAGATTAACCTGTCTGCCGAAAGGCAGGCTCAAAATAAAGATTAGATGGATCATCAATTTCAATTGCCCGGCAGTTATAAAAAATGGACCTATGGCCTGATTGGTGCCGGTGTATTAGCATTGTTGTATGGTTTTATAATGTTCAATCCGTTTGCTCACGCCGGCCACGGAGAAAATGTTAACAGCACCCGCTTTTGGGCAGTACTGTTGCAAAACAGTGTATTCTTTTTACTGGTAGTTAATGCAGCCATGTTCTTTATTTGTGTTACCACCATGGCCATGGCCGGCTGGGTTGTGGCATTCAGAAGAGTATCGGAAGCAATTTCAAGCGTAGTTCCCATTTTAGGAGTTATCACTTTTGTTATTTTAATGTCCATTGTTTTTGGCCACCGTACAGATATTTATCATTGGTTAGATAAAGAAGCAGTTGCAGGCGATCATATATTAAACGGAAAGAAAGGATTTTTAAATCCCATGTTTTATTCGATCTTCTCTTTTCTTACCATTTTCTTGTGGTGGTTCCTGGGTAAAAAAATGCGCAGTTTGAGCCTTGAAAGTGATAAGAAAGGCCATATGGATTATGAAACCGGAAAAAAATGGATCTGGAACAATACTGTCTGGGCTTCCTTGTATTGCGTGGTATTTACCTTAACAGTTGCATCAACCATTCCATGGCTTTGGATCATGAGTATTGATGCACATTGGTACAGTACCATGTTTAGCTGGTACACTTTTGCAAGTACGTTTGTTTCGGGCATGTCGTTAATTGCTTTATTTGTTATTTATTTAAAGAACCGTGGCCAGCTGGAGTATGTTACCGAAGAGCATCTGCACGATCTGGGTAAATTTATGTTTGCATTCTCGGTTTTCTGGACATACCTGTGGTTCTCTCAATACATGCTGATCTGGTACAGTAACCAGCCGGAAGAAACCAAGTATTTTATTGAAAGAATTGGTACAGCCGAAAAAGCCGGTCCGTATAAAGGCATATTCTTTTTCAACCTGATCATAAATTTCTTAGCCCCATTGCTGATCCTGATGAAGAAAGGTTCTAAAAGAAACTGGACCCTGGTGACTGTTATGGCTGTATTGATCATCTTTGGCCACTGGATAGATTTTTTTCAAATGGTAATGCCGGGCACTTTGCACGAGCATTTTGAGCTGATGCCTTTTGAATTTGGTGTAGCTTGTTTGTTTGTAGGACTGATTATGTGGGGAACAGGAAGATATTTAACCAAAAATCCAATGCTTCCTAAGCATCATCCTTTCCTGAAAGAAAGTATGATTCACCATACATAATTGATAAAATAGCTTTTGATACCAAAAGCTTAAAAATATTGAACGTAGTTTTAAACAAGGAATTAGAATAACATTTACAGAAAATAACTTTGAATCATGAAGGAGTTTTTAATGATAGCTTTAGGAGTACTTATTTTTGTGGTCATCTTTCAGATTGCAAAAGCCAGTGAGTACGTAAGTGTTTTAAAAGGCGAGGAGAAAACACGCAAGCAAAATAATAAGATCAATGCTTTTATGCTGATCGGCTTACTTGTATTCGGGCTTATTGGTGTTTGGTACTGTAATGAACTGTATTATGGTAAAACACTTTTTCCCCAGGGATCAGCTTCGGTAGAAGGTGAGCAGATAGACACCATGTTATACATCACCATCGCTATTACAGGTGTTGTATTTGTGATTACACAGATCCTGTTATTCTGGTTCTGTTTTAAATACCAGGAAAAAGACGGGCAAAAAGCATTTTACTTCCCGCACAATACAAAACTTGAATTGATCTGGACCACTGTTCCGGCTATCTTCTTAACTGTTTTGGTTGTTTTTGGTTTAAAATACTGGTTTAAAATTACAGGTGATGCACCTAAAGATGCCATTGTAGTAGAAGTTACCGGTCACCAGTTTGCCTGGGAGTTCAGATATCCGGGCGCTGACAAAGTTTTAGGCAAAACCAATTACAAATTATACACAGCCAAAAATAACCTGGGCGTCGATTTTGAAGATCCAGCAAGCCTGGATGATATTCATGTAAATACAACCATGCACATTCCTGTTGGCGTTCCGGTAAAAATGGTGATCCATTCCCAGGATGTAATACATGATGTGGGGTTACCACACTTCCGGTTAAAAATGGATGCCGTTCCGGGTATACCAACCACACAATGGTTTACCCCCAAGATCACTACTGCAGAAATGAAAAAGAAAACGGGTAATCCCGAATTCAATTTTGAAATTGCCTGTGATCAGTTATGCGGCTCAAGTCATTATGCCATGAGGGGTGTTATTATTGTTGAAACCATGGAAGAATATAAAAAATGGTTAGCAGAACAAAAGTCTGAACATTCAGTTTTGTTTCCTGTAACACCGGTGGAACCAAATGTTCCTGACAGTGCAGCTAAACAAATTTCACAGACAGTACCCGTAAAGAAATAATTAAAGAGTTCCGATAGTCCTGATAGATATCGGCAGAATAAAAATATAAGAATATGAGTAGCGCAGCCACATTACAACATGCCGATGTTCACGGATCACATGATGCACATCATGAACATCATCACCATGAAACATTTATCACCAAATATGTTTTCAGCCAGGATCATAAAATGATTGCCAAGCAGTTTTTGGTAACCGGTATCATCTGGGCAATCATAGGTGGTTTGTTTTCTGTTGTATTCCGTTTACAATTGGGATATCCTGAATCTACATTTCCATGGCTGGAAGATCTGCTCGGACATTGGGCCGCAGGCGGTAAATTAAAACCCGAGTTTTATTATGCACTGGTTACCATGCACGGAACCATTTTGGTATTCTTTGTATTAACAGCAGGTTTAAGCGGAACATTCGCAAACTTTCTGATTCCATTACAGATCGGTGCAAGAGATATGGCATCGCCTATGTTGAATATGTTGAGCTACTGGTTCTTCTTTCTGGCTTCTACTATCATGTTTGCTTCTTTGTTTGTGCAAACAGGCCCTGCAAGTGGTGGCTGGACGATCTATCCTCCATTAAGTGCATTGGGAGACGCATCCAGCGGCTCTAAAATTGGTATGGATCTCTGGCTGGTAAGTATGGCGATGTTCATTGTGTCTTCTTTATTGGGAGGCCTTAATTATATTACTACCATTCTCAACATGCGTACAAAAGGAATGAGCATGACCCGTTTGCCATTAACCATCTGGGCATTGTTCTTTACCGCCGTGTTAGGTGTACTTTCTTTCCCTGTATTGTTATCAGGCGCTATATTATTATTGTTCGACCGTAATTTAGGTACCAGTTTTTACCTGAGCGATATCGTTATTGCCGGTAAAATTTTACCTAATGAAGGTGGTAGTGCCATCCTGTTCCAGCACCTGTTCTGGTTTCTTGGTCACCCCGAAGTGTATATCATCTTATTACCTGCCATGGGTATGAGCTCGGAGATCATCAGCGTAAACAGCCGCAAACCTATTTTTGGTTATATGGCCATGGTTGGTTCGGTGTTCGCCATTGCTATCCTGGCTTTCCTGGTATGGGCGCATCATATGTTTGTAACCGGCCTTAATCCTTTCCTGGGTTCGGTGTTTGTGTTACTTACCTTATTAATTGCGGTACCATCGGCCATTAAAGTATTTAACTGGCTTACTACTTTGTGGCGGGCAAATATCCGCTTTACACCGGGTATGTTATTCGCCATTGGCTTTGTTAGTTTATTCATCAGTGGAGGTTTAACGGGTATCTTCTTAGGTAACTCAGCGCTTGATCTTCATTTACACGATACGTATTTTGTAGTTGCTCACTTCCATATCGTAATGGGTGTTGCATCTTTCTTTGGCATGTTTGCCGGTGTGTATCACTGGTTCCCTAAAATGTTTGGCCGTTATTTAAATAACACCATGGCCTTTATCCATTTTTGGGTAACCATTGTGGGTGCTTACCTCATCTTCTGGCCAATGCACTACCAGGGTTTATCGGGTATGCCAAGGCGTTATTATGATTTTTCCGGCTGGAGTTCATTCAATATGTTTAACGGACTGAATGAGTTCATCAGCCTGGTAGCTATGATCGTTTTTGCGGTTCAGTTACTGTTTGTATTCAATTTCTTCTACAGCATGTTTAAAGGAAGAAAGGTAACCGATTCAAATCCATGGGGTTCAAATACACTGGAGTGGACCACACCAATTAATCCGGGACACGGAAACTGGCCTGGAGAAATACCGGAAGTACACCGTGGTGCCTACGATTATGCAAAAGACGGTAAAGAGTTTATTCCGCAAAATGTACCGGTAGGAGATGATGAATCGAAAGCGCATTAAAAATAATTTAACCGGGGTGTTGATTTTTGAGGAGAAATAAAATTTAGATTTTTGAATAATTCAGAACAGGAACCAAAGACCATAGCCAACTCAACATCATTTGCGTTGGTAAGCAAAGTGAAAGATTATTTTCAACTGATCAAATTCACTTTAAGCTTCATGGTAGTGTTCAGTACGGTGGTAAGTTTTTTAATTGCACCGAATGAACAGTTTTACGTTCGGGAAAAAATAATATCAGTTCTTTTACTTTTTGTTGCAGGGATGTTGGTAACCGGTTCGGCAAATGCCATTAACCAGATACTGGAAAAAACTTCAGACGGGTTAATGATGCGTACGGCTAAAAGACCCGTGGCCAGTGGCAGGATGAGCGTGAATGAAGCAGGTATTTTTGCTTTCATTACCGGTGCTGCCGGCGTGTTTATGATGTGGAAGTTCTTTAACACAGAGAGTGCCATGGTGAGTTTGTTCAGCCTTTTTTTATATGGCTTTATTTACACACCACTTAAAAAGGTTAATTCAATTTCTGTGTTGATCGGTGCTATTCCCGGAGCCTTACCCTGTTTGATCGGGTGGGTTGCAGCGTATGGCAACGGAAACATCGGCTGGACAGGCGCCTGGGTTGTATTTGGAATCCAGTTTTTATGGCAGTTCCCGCATTTTTGGGCAATTGCCTGGCTGGCACATAAAGATTACACCACAGCAGGGTTTAAATTATTGCCTGCGGATAAAGGCCCTACAAAGTTCACGGCAATGCAAAGTATCATTTACAGTGCATTGATGATACCGATGGGTTTTGTGCCCTATTTTACCGGCATTGCAGGGTTAACCAGTTTATTTATTTTGCTGGTCTGCAATTTGTGGATGGTGTATGTGAGTGTGTTGTTGTTTATCCGTATGGATGCAAAAAGTGCAAGACGGGTAATGTTCAGTTCTTACTTTTATCTAATGATTGTTTTACTGGCCTTGTTTGCAAATCGGGCCATATAGTAAATTCAGTAATTAATTTTAAAATTCCCGTTTGGGATCAAGTGATATGAGTGCAGGGGTAATGGAACAAAGAAAAAAAATTCATCCGCATAAATTTACCCTATGGGTAGGCATTGGCAGTTTGCTGATGATGTTTGCGGGTTTAACAAGTGCGTATATAGTAAAACGCAACCAGGCCAACTGGCAAACCTTTGAGCTGCCGCAGTTTTTTTGGTATAGTACCATCGCCATATTGTTGAGCAGTGGTACCATTTACCTGGCGCAAAAGGCGTTTAAGCAGCGGGAAATGAAAAAATACAGAAGTCTGGTTGTTGCCACACTGGTATTGGGAGTTCTTTTTATAGTTTTTCAGGTTTTCGGTTTTCAGCAATTCTGGAAAAACGGATTGCCCCTGGGTGAGAACGTTTCTACAGATTTTTTGTATGTGATCGTTGGCCTGCATGGGGCTCACGTGGCAGGAGGGCTGATCGTACTGATCATATTGTTTGCAAAAGCATTCAATACCAGAACAAGAACCTACAACAGTATTCCGGTTGAACTGGCAAGTACATACTGGCACTTTGTAGATGTACTCTGGATCTATTTATTGATCTTTTTAATGATGATCCGCTAGAAAATCGCTTCCTATCCTTTCGCCCGGCGGCAGGGAGGGTAACGGAAAAGAATAAACGAAGATTAAAGTAAGAAGTAAGGAAAATAATTTTTTAATTTAAAAACTGCCCCTAGCAGTTCTCCCGGTTTAAAGGGAGGTTGGGGTGAGGCCATTATGTCAACAACAGCGATACCAACGAATACCAAATGGTGGAACGGAGGGAGAAGTCCCTTCAACATTAGCTATGGTAAAGTAATGATGTGGTACTTTTTAATGAGTGATGCTTTTACTTTTGGAGCATTCCTGATTAGCTATGGTACCATCCGCTTTAGCGTAAACCATTGGGCCGATCCCAACGAGGTCTTCAATGCCTTCCCTTTTGCCGGACATGCAAACCTGCCGTTGGCATTTGTAAGTTTGATGACCTTTATTCTGATCTTCAGTTCTGTTACAATGGTATTGGCTGTACACGAAGGCCATAAAATGAACAGGAAGGGCGTTGAAAAATATATGATCCTTACCATCATTGGCGGAATTGCGTTCCTTGCGTGCCAGGCATGGGAGTGGACGCATATGATCACCGGAGACCATAAGGTTTTGGTAAATGGAGAGATCGAGCGCTGGGGAACAACGGTTACCAGGAATCCATGGGGGCCGCATGTGATGCATAACGGGGAATTGGTAAGTACGCCGGGACCCATTGCATTTGGCGGATACTTCTTTGGTATAACCGGCTTTCACGGTTTCCACGTATTTAGTGGCGTTATTATAAACGTAGTCATGCTTATTAAAACAAGACTGAAGCATTTTGACCAGCGTGGCCATTACGAAATGATCGAGAAAGCAGGATTGTACTGGCACTTTGTAGACCTGGTTTGGGTATTTGTATTCCTTTGCTTTTATCTTGTATAAAATTTATTAAACGAATTATTTAAAATAGTATCATGAGTTCAAACGTATCATCTCCCGAGATCACACATGCCCCGGAACACGCTTCCGGAACAGGGCGTATCTGGAAAACATTTTGGGTATTATCTGCATTAACAGTAGTTGAGCTTGGCCTGGGATATTTCCTGTATTGGAAACACGGCGAACTGTCTTATGCCCTCACGCTTTCTACCAAGTTGCTGATCGCATTCCTTACATTGGCCAAAGCCTATTACATCGTTTCCATATTTATGCACCTGGGAGATGAGATCAGAAACATGATCATGACGATCATAGTGCCGCTGCTGTTGTTTGTTTGGTTTATTGCGGCTTTTCTTTGGGATGGAAACAGCTGGAAAACCCTGCGTAATACCGATGGGGGAAGTCGTCCTGATCAAACCGAGCAGCATCAGCAACATGCGCCCGCAGTAGAAAAAGACGCAAAAAAATAATAGAAAAAACCTTTGAAAAATTATATTAACCATCCCGATATAACCGGGATGGTTTTTTGTTTTATGAATGAATTGATTTGCATTGCCGTAAATTTGCATTTACTTAAAAGAGCGCGAAAATGAAGAAATTATATATTATTGAACTGATTAAAAGTGCTTCAGCCAGCCGGCGGATAGCATGCAGGAGGGACCATGAATAAGAAAGCCGTTTTAGCCCTGATGCTTGCCCTGGTCATGCCATTTGCAGGTTACTTTATAGTAAAACACTACAGTGAAGATACGGTTCATATGCCCCGCAGGTATTTTGAACCGGACAGTGTAATTGTTAAAGAAAAGAATGGTAAAACAGAAACAGATACCATCTGGCATAATGTAAAGAATATTGAATTTACAAACCAGTTGGGAAAAAAAGTTTCGCTATACGACCTGAAAGGAAAAATCATTGTGATCGATTTCTTTTTTACCAGGTGCCCCAGTATTTGCCCCGGCCTGGCACGCAGTATGAAAAGGCTGCAGGATTCTTTTAAAAAGAATGACAGCATTGTACAATTCATATCTATCAGTGTAGATCCGGTGCATGACTCAGTACCACAATTGCGCAAATTTGCCGACCGTGTTAATGCCAACCACGATAGCTGGTGGTTTGTAACCGGTAACAAAAAGGATATCTATGATTTTGCATTAAATGAACTGAAAGCCGGTCTTGCAGATACTGAAGTAGATTCAGCTTTTATTCACACGGAAAACTTTTTTTTATTAGACAGCAGCTTTGTTGTTAGGGGCTGGTACAACGGTTTTGATACGGTAAAGCAGGCAAGACTGGTGCAGGATATACCATTACTGATGCTTGAAAAAGACAGGAACAAGCCTTCGGTATTCAGAAAATTCATACCCATTCTGCCACTCATATTCATTGCAATAGGCGTTGTATTTGTAGTAATATTGATCTTTAACCGTCAAAAGAATAAACAGGAAAAACAAAAATAATTTATGTTACAGCCTTCCTTAGTAAAGAACGATAAAAAAGCAAAGCTTTTAATTTACACGGTTTCTTTTGTAGTATTTGCAGCCGTGGTCTTTTTAAGTAAATACAAACTTGATGTAAGCACTGGTTTTGATGTGCATGTATTTGCGAAAACAAATGCGATCATTAATTCGATGGTTGCTGCCTTATTGCTGGCAGGACTTTTTACCGCCAAACAAAAAAAATATGAGCTGCATAAAAAAATAATGCTGACGGCCATTTCATTATCAGTTTTATTTCTGCTTTCTTATATAGCCCACCATTTATTGGCAGGCGATACAAAGTACGGCGATATAAATCACGACGGTATTGTTAGCCTTGATGAAAAATCCCTTGCAGGAAACCTGCGGATGGTCTACTATTTTATTCTCATCACCCATATTCCGCTGGCAGCGATCATTCTGCCGTTTATTTTATTTACCGCTTACCGTGCTTTAACCGGTGAGTACGATAAACATAAAAAACTGGTTAGAATTACCTGGCCGGTTTGGTTTTATGTGGCTATAACAGGTGTGGTTGTTTACCTGATGATTAGCCCTTACTATAATTAAAATGAACTTTGCCAAAGTTCAAAACTTTGGCAAAGTTGAACATGACTGACTATGCAAAAAGGGGCCGCTATTAAAATATTAAGTATAATGCATAAAGCATTGCTGATGGGACAAGTTTTATTTGCAGGCGTTTGTATTTACCTGGTTTATACCAATACTATTTTGCCTATGGCAAAAGAACTTGATAAAACACTTCAGGTTGTTGCATTAATAATTGCCGTAGGGAGTATATATGCCGGCATGACTATTTTTAAAAAGAAACTTATAACGATTAGAGCCCTGCAGGCAGATGCAAAAGAAAAATTTGCATTGTACCGGACTGCATGTTTAATACAATGGGCCTTGTTGGAAGGCCCGTCCATATTCTGTACCATCTGTTTTTTTCTTACTGGTAATTATGCTTTCCTGGCTTTGGTGTTGGTAATCCTTTTTGTGTTTGTAATGACTGCCCCATCAAAACTTAAAATACAGCTGCAATTACAGATCAGCGAAGCAGAACTGGAGGAACTATAGAACGGGTTCAACAACGATTTTCATTTTGCTGAAATAAGAGATACGTACATTTATTGTATCGCCCAACTTTAGATTTTCAGGCAGATTATCAGCTGCCGGCGAAATTTTAGCCTGAATCTTTTCTCCAAACAGGTTCAGGTAAATACCATACTCCGTTATCTTATATATTGCTGCATGTATTGGCTCCTGCTTTTTAAATGCTCTTTCGGCCGAGTAATATTCCGGAATGAATTTTTGTGTAAAGAGCGAAGCAGTGATCTTTTCTTTTTTATCAAGATTGTCCAATGCAAAGGTTACCGCTTCATTCAACTCCTCATCGGTTGGTTTTAACTGCCAGGGCGATATGGTAGCCGGAAAGAAAAGATAACTTTCAATTTCTTTTACATAATATTTATCGTCAACAATTTTTAAATAACCGATAAAATTATTTTCCGTTCTGGCTTTATTGATGAGTACATCCAGTGCATTGTTATACATAAATTTTATATCAGAAGCCACCAGCTTATCGCCCCGGCCTGATAACCCTACAGTAAAACTAACCGTATCACCAATATGAAAAACGTGTTTTGTTTTTTGCAGCTTATCGCCGGTACTTCCATTCACCACTTTCTTTTTACCATTTACTTCGTATTCAATAATGATATACTTTTTTTCGTGGTTAACGAAACTGACATTGCCCGTAATTAAAGTATTGCTCATGATAGGTTCCTTTATTAAAATGCGGATACCAGGTGCAGGTATTTGTATGAAGTTAACTGTTTAAATTATAAAGCCAGCGCTTCGGATGGGTCCCAGAATCTTTTTTTAAAATCAACCACGGTATCATTCATAACCGCAACTCCGTCTTTCTTCAACAGTTCTTCCATGGCGGTTGGCGTAGCAAAATGATGTTTGCCCGTTAGCATACCATTCCGGTTTACTACCCGCTGCGCAGGAACTTTTGGTTTGGCAGTGTGTGCGGCATTCATTGCCCAACCCACCATACGGGCACTAAGTTTTGTGCCCAGGTAGGCGGCAACAGCACCATAAGAGGTTACTTTACCTTTGGGTATTTGGCGTACCACATCATAAACATCAGCAAAAAAACTGTAAGGCCCCCTCCCCGAATTAAGCTCCTTCTCTTCGCTGCGCTTGCGAACCCCCAAAGGGGGAGGAGTTTTAGCAGTAAGAATTTTTTTAGAGTTTTTCTTTTTCATATTCGAAAAGGTACAATTATTTTTTAGGCTCTATAGCCCCTCTTTTGGAGTGCCTGTCCCGACTATTCGGGAGGTTGGGGAGGCCATTTCGCTTCGTTTGGGTTCCGGAACATTTATATATGCATACGGGCAATGCTTACAGCCGTTACCGCAGCAATGCCCCCTGTCAAGATGATACCGGGCAGTTAATACAATAAAGCCTTGCTCATTGTAATAAAAATCTTCATCTTCAATCCAGCTGTTCATTTTTTTGTATTAATTGCTGTAGTTCTTCATCCATATCCTTAATATGCAAGGGCAAGGTAAACTTCAGGTAATGAATCTTTTTGCTTTGTGCAATGTCCAGGCTTTCGTAGTGCGTTTTTATAGTAAGTTCTTCTTTTACAAAAGTTTCGTTGTAAACATTTTCCGAATCCTCAACAATAATGATGTCATAAAGTTCAGCAACTTTCTTTGTGAATTGATAAAGATCAGGAGAGTCTGTTTTCAGGTGAATAAAACCACCGGGTTTCAGGAGCTGTTGATATAGCCTTAAAAACCTGGGATGTGTTAACCTCTTTTTTGCTTTTGAAATGCGCAGCTGGGGGTCGGGAAAAGTGATCCAGATCTCATCAACTTCTCCGGCTGCAAAATAGTCGGTAAGTTTTTCTATCTGTGTACGTAAAAAACCAGCATTGGTTAAATTTTCTGCCAGGCATTTTTTGGCACCAATAAACATCCTGTTTCCTTTTACATCTACCCCAATAAAATTCTGATGCGGATATAAAAGCGAGAGGCCAACTGTATATTCCCCTCTTCCACAAGCCAGTTCTAAGATCAAAGGGTTATTATTCTTAAAAAAATTACCCCAGTTGCCCTTCATATTAACCGGGTATTCCAGCACATTGGCAAAAGTTTTTATTGCAGCAAAGCGTTCTAATTTTTTTTGGGCCATGGCGGCAAAGATAAATATTAGGTGCCTGAAAATTAAGTGAAAATTAAGCAGCTCATATATGAAAAAAGTACTTTAATGAATAAAATCAGGCATAATAAAGTAAATTTGTATGTAATTAAACAAACACTACCATTATGAACACCGTAATAGTTCCAGTTGATTTTTCTGAAACCTCTTTAAACGCCGCTACATACGCAGCTCAATTGCTTAACGGCCATTATGGGGTAACCATGGTTTTATACCATAGTTACAGCAAGGCCAGTGAAGGGGAAGCTGCTGTAGAAAGCCTTGAAAAGCTGAAAGCAGACCTGATGGAGAACAATATTTTAAAAATGGAGGTACTCGTTCATGAGGAGTCTGATTTTGTGGATGGCCTGGAAAAAGCTGCACGCCATCGCAAGTCCGACCTGGTGATCATGGGAATAACCGGTAAATCTGCTATAGCGCAGGTACTTTTTGGAAGCAATACGTTGAAGATGGCCGAAAGAAAAGTTTGCCCGGTTTTAATTGTACCGGAAGATGCAACTTTCAGTCCTATTAAACATGTAATGCTCACATCTGATTTTAAAAACACGCTCAACACAACACCGTCGGTACCCATTAAAGACTTCCTGAACATTTTTAAACCGCAGTTGCATATTGTGAATGTAGATAACGAACATTATATTTCATTAACTGAAAACTACGAAGCAGAAAAGCAGGAACTAACACAGATGTTTGCAGATTATGATCCGGAGTTTTATTTTATGCGGTTATTTGATGTAGATGAAGCCATTAACTTATTTGCTGAAAGCAGAAATATTGACCTGATCATCGCAGTTCAAAAGAACCGTTCATTTATTGGTAAATTATTAGGTGGAGGCAGAACAAAAACATTAACCTACCATAGCAAGATGCCGATCATGATCATGCATGAATAAAAGAGTTGACTTATTTTTTTTCTTTCCCCCCGCTACAGCGGGGGATTTTTTTTGCAATGAACTTACACAAGATCTTCCAGCAGGTGAATAACCCGGGCATCTTTTATGTTGAAAAAGGAAATTACTTCATGGCATAAACTTTCACGCACGGTGATCAGTAAATTTCCGGCAACCTGGCCATTGTGGTAAAGATCAACTGCATTTACAATGGCCTGGTAAAAGCCCTGTCCCTGTAGCTCCAGTTTTCCGGCCTCATCAATTACAAGCCAGCCAGGCTTTTGCGTTAACGCAGCCAATACTATTGCATTGGCTTTTTCAAAAGCATCCGTATAAAAATGAAACCTGCCTACAGCTGTCAGTGGTTCTTTGGTATTGGCTGCATCGGTACATTCAATGTCAAAAATATTTTTTGTATGCAGGTCAAGAATCTTCCTGCTGCCGTTCATATCCGGCATTAAAATGCCCATCGTATTTTTTTGCCGGTTACACCATTGCAGCAGTTCGGTTGTCTTGCCGCTATGTACGGGCCTCGAAAAAATATAAATACTCATACCGGATTGTTAAGGGGCATTTGGGTAGATGCAGACTCAGTATAAGTGAGCGTAGTATGAATTAACGATGTGAAGAAGAACTGCCACCTGCTGAAACCATGGTGTAACTTACTTTGTTGCCATGCCTGTGCTGTTAACTGTTTTAATACCGGCAAAAAAGATAAAATGTTTAACACTTCTTCGCTATACCTGCTTTGTTTTTTCTTTAATAATTTCTGAATGGCTTTTGTAAACAAAGGGCTGATCAGCATAAACCAAATAAGGATTGCCGACAAGGTCCAGGTGATCGTTTTTGCAACAGCCAGCCAGCCTTTTTTGTTATCATCTGCAAAAACAAACAATACGGCTGATAATCCGATCATCAGCAAGATCAATATCCATAATTTTTTGAAGCTGTTTTTTTTGGAATATTTTTTTGGTTGTACAAAGTCAATGCTTACTTCAGTTGTTGAATTGGGAAGGAAAGATGGACTTTCAGACTTAAAACTTTTAATGGTGCGGTAAGCAAGCATGGCAATAAAAACACCACCGGCCAGGTATATAAGCAGGTATATACCAACTATCCAATAACTGCCGTTGGCAACAGTATTGCCAAACTGTTTGCCAATATAGGCAACCATATCATCCATGGCCACCCAAAGAGACTTCCCAAAGAATAAAGTAATGATGAGTAATTTTTGAATAGCTGATTCCAGCATGGCCATGGTGCTTAACAATGCAATGCTGAAAAAATTCACTTTTAATAAGCTGAATAAAGTATATCCCAGTACCGCCTGGAATGAAACCGCTATATAGGCAGGGAAAGGAGTATGCGGACTAACCATCGCTTTCACCAGTAATACGATTACTGCACTTTTTAGTACCTGTTTAAAATTATGATCGGATATTTCTGCAATCAGGCTGATCATAATAACAGCCATACCACCAACCAGCAAACCGGTAAAGGGAATTTGTAAAGCATGCATGATACCGCCAAGCCCGCTTTCGGTAAATGCCCATAAAGCGGTGAGGCGCTGGATAGCATTGCTGCGTAGTTCTTTTGATAAATAACTATAACCGGCAATCATGTAACAAATATAACAAACGGTTTCTGCATGCTGCCCGGGTATTAACCAAAGAGCCATAATCGTTTGTTATTTGTCAGCATTGATTCAATTTGTTATTTTTAATGTTGCTGCAGGATTAATACCGGCTTTTATTGCGGGTACCTGCTGGCCTGCTATCGGCCCCTTAAAAAAATAAAAAATATTGCATGAATAAAGAGATGTCGGAGTTTATGCGGGAAGCCATCAGGCTATCCATAAGCAACGTACAGGAAGGTAAAGGCGGCCCTTTTGGTGCTGTGGTGGTTAAAGACGGCAAAATAATTGCCCGTGGTGTAAACCAGGTTACTACAACAAACGACCCTACGGCTCATGCCGAAGTGGTAGCTATAAGAAATGCCTGTGCCGTATTAAATACATTTCAACTGGATGATTGCGAAATTTATACCAGTTGCGAACCCTGTCCTATGTGCCTGGGCGCTATTTACTGGGCAAGGCCGGCAAAACTTTTTTATGCCAATTCAAAAGAAGATGCAACGGTTATCAATTTTGATGATCAGTTTATTTATGAAGAGCTGGCAAAGCCCATTGCAGAAAGAAAATTATTTACCCAACAGATCTTACGGGAAGAAGCTTTGGAGGCATTTAAAAAATGGACTGAGAGTGCTGTTAAAAGTACCTATTAATGATGTATCATACACGTTATTCACTACTCCTGATCAAAGGTTCACTATCATCGTTTATATCACCGGAATAAAAAGCCCCCGTTTTTCAACGAAGACATTTTTAAAGCGCTGTAGAGGAAGGGATCGAATCCCGACACAGTGTCGGGACAGTTAGTCCCGATAGCTATCGGGATACAAAGTTCGGTGGTCGACCCCGGTCGAGTTATCCGCCTTGCGGCGGACAAAACGGCCCCTTCTCGTCCTCGTCTCAGACGAGGATGAATTGGTTAAAAGTCTATGACTTTTATACTAAAAACAAAAAAGCCCCCGTTTTTCAACGAAGGCATTTTTAAAGCGCTGTAGGGGAAGGGATCGAACCTTCACGAGGCAGTTAGCTGTAGTACAAAGTTCGGTGGTCGACCCCGGTCGAGTTATCCGCCTTGCGGCGGACAAAACGGCTCTATGCTACGTTTATCCTGTTATCCTCACCCCCGAGACAAGGGGGCATGTCTGCCATGCTTGCGCAATTTCATCACCCCACATTTTTGATCCGATCTCTATCGGAATGTTTGATAACACAAAATTAAGGTAAAATGCCCATACGTTCAATATATTTTATCAAATATTTGGAAAGTATAGAAATAATTCAAATATTTGTGTATTAATTTGAATATAATCTAAAAACAAACTGTATAATGGCAACCAAATTAAATCTTGACAAACTGGATCTGCAGATCATTCATGAAATGATGGAGACCTCGGAGATATCGTATGCCGAACTGGGTAAAAAACTCTTTGTAAGCGGCGGTACCATTCATGTACGCATTAAAAAGCTGCAGGAATTTGGCATTGTTAAAGGTAATAAAATGGATGTAGATATCAAACAACTCGGTTATGATATTACCGCCTTTGTGGGCATATACCTCGAAAAAAGTTCCATGTATGATGCAGTGGCCAAAGAGCTGATGAACATCCCGGAAATTGTAAGACTGAATTATATTACCGGTAACTACAGCATGTTCATTGAAATTGTTTGTAAAGATATTAACCAGCTGCGTTTTGTTTTGCACGATGAACTGCAGAAAATTAAAGGCATCGACAGAACAGAAACTTTTATTTCGCTGGAAGAAGGATTTAATCGTAATGTTCAGGTGGCAACAGAATCTTAAAGCATCTTCATAATGTTTCGTTTTTTATTTGCGTTTATACTGCTCTGTTTTCTTTTTACCAAGGCAACATCCCAAACACTGTATACAGATGTACTGGTGATTGGTGGTGGTACCGGGGGTACTGCTGCGGGCATACAAAGCGCCAGGCTTCAGGTAAAAACCATTATTGCCGAGCCCACATCCTGGCTGGGGGGCATGCTTACCGCTGCAGGCGTTAGCGCAACAGACGGCAACCATCTTTTGCACAGCGGCTTATGGAACGAATTCAGGCAACAGCTTCGTAAACATTATAAAACAGAAAATTTAGCAACAGGCTGGGTAAGTAATACCCTGTTTGAGCCGCATGTGGGCGATAGTATTTTTAAAGCCATCTGTGGTAAAGAAAAAAATTATTTGTCGGTCTTGTATGGTTTGCAGTTGCAATCGGTATTAAAGAAAAACAATAAAATTACCGGTGCCGTTTTTTTAAATGCTGATAAAAAGATCATTACCATTAAAAGCAAGATCTGTATTGATGCTACCGAAGCAGGTGATGTGATTGCCATGAGTGCTACGGCCTATGACCTGGGTATGGAAGATGCAGCTTATTCAAAAGAATCTTTTGCACCGGGCAAAAACAATATCATACAGGACCTTACCTGGGCGGCCATTTTAAAGGATTATGGAAAGGGTACTGATAACACCATTTCACGCCCGGATGGATATGATTCTACCCGTTTTTTTAAAAGCTGCACATCCGTTTTTAACAACGATTCAATTGCTTCACCCTGGAATGCACAAAAAATGCTGAACTACGGAAAAATAAAAAATAATAAATACATGCTCAACTGGCCGGCAAGCGGCAATGATTATTACCTGAATGTGATTGAAGATAAACCGGCAGTAAGAATGATAAAATATGCAGCAGCAAAAAACCATACCCTGCAATTCATTTATTATATACAAAAAGAACTGGGTTATAAAAACCTGGGACTTGCCGATGATGAATTTCCCACAACCGATAAACTGGCCATGATACCCTATAACCGCGAAAGCAGGCGGATGAAAGGGCTGGTAAGGATTAACAACAATTACCTGGTCAATCCTTTTGAAAAAGATCAATCTTTATACCGTACCGGAATTTCTGTAGGCGATTACCCGGTAGATCATCATCACCATAAAAATGAACAGGCTCCAAAAATAAAATTCACCCATGTAAGTTCTTATACCATACCACTGGGTTGTTTAATTCCTGAAAAAACTAACGGACTGATTGCCGCAGAAAAAAATATCAGTGTGAGTAATATCGTAAATGGTACAACCCGGTTGCAACCCGTTGTACTTTTAACCGGCCAGGCAGCAGGAGCGTTGGCCGCAGTTTGTGTACAAAAAAATGTGGAGCCGCGTAATGCGGCAACCAGGGATGTGCAGCAGATCTTATTGCAGGCCACATGTTACCTCATGCCTTATGTAGATGTAAGGCCCGGTGACACTTACTGGGAAGTGATACAAAAAGCAGGAGCCACCGGTATTTTACAGGGAACCGGCATTAGTGAAGGCTGGGCCAATAAAACGTATTTCTATCCGGATAGCACCGTGGCCTACTACCGGTTTGTTGATGCTATCAACGAGTTTTATCCCTGCTTACCGGTAACAGATACATTCATTGGCCGGCCTGTTCAGGTAAAAGAAGCCTGGGAAATGCTGGCTACCTTAGTACATGCCATCAGGGTCAGAAAAAATATTCCGCATAAATGGCCATCCATAATCGCAAATGAACAGGTTGCTGTGTGGAAAGCCTCTATTCCGGAGCCGTATCCCGGCGATGATGCTCCCGTAAAAAGAAAACATATTGCTATGCTGATGAGTCAGCTGGCAATTGATCCGTTTATTGAAGACGTAGATCATAACGGGAAACTGAAATTACGGTTTACCCCGGTAAAGTTTTAATATACTCCTTATACCTTTCATACAGGTGTGCTGCAGATATGTACGAAGACTGCGGACTCATAAAATGCGAAAACTCAAATGTGATGGCTTTATCGTAACCGGCCTTTCGGGCCGCTTCTAATTTCAACCGTAGCTTTTCAAATTTAATGGGTAAGAATTTAATGGGCATGTCACGGTCAAAAGTTTCAGCATTGGTCCAGCATTGTAACCCGTATTTATTTGCCATGCTTTTATTTACTTCAAAAAAAGCCGGCAGCTCATGGTATTCAATATGCCCGTCCTGAAAAGCCACTGCATCCACCGCACCTTTAATGCCATCAAAGATCTCACTCCATTCCTCCTCATGTTGCCTGATGGAAACAGCCTCCTCTTTACTGATTGTATCTGCAGCTGCACTTACAGCTTTGCTGCCATCTATCCACGGTGATATAAAGGTAGGCAGGTTGCCGGATACCTCTTTACAATGCCTGCCCAGTTGGGCATACAGGTCAATCACGCCTTTTACGCGGCGGCTTACTTCCTGTGTAAGATACCAGCCTTTAAAACTTTTGTGCTCACCATATTTTTTCCAAACCTCATCAATCACTTTTCGGTTAAGGTCTACCTCTTTTTGAAATTCTCCTTTCACCCAATACTTACCGGTATCGTACAATCCAAAATAAAAATGCATGTGGTGCTTGTCTGCCAGTTCAAGAAAAAGCTTAACCAGGTCAACGGGTGGGTTGTAGCAACCTTCTGCTTTTATTAATACCTCACTGGGGTAGGTAAGCCAGCGGCGGTATCCGCTTCTGATAAGTATTACGGTATCAATGCCCACCATTTTCATATGACTGAAGTCGGCATCCCATTCGTGCCTGCCCCAGTTCTGGTGCGGTATATCATGACTGATCTCATCAATAAATGTTGCTGTTATTTTCATAAATATATTTTATAAAAACATAATTGTTCTTAGTGAGGTTACTGTTATAGTAACGATACTGGATAGGGTTCAACTATGTAAAAGTTTTTCAAATTTTCAGGCTCAATCCAGCATCCAGTATCCAGCATTCAGTATCCTGCATCAGCCCTCCTTCACATCCACCGCATCCCTCAATCCATTTCCCAGTAAATTAAAAGCAAGCACCAGCAACATAATGGCAAAGCCCGGAACCAGTGCCAGCAAAGGATTGTGTGTAATGATGAAATTATAATTCTCTTTGATCATTAAGCCCCAGCTGGGTTGGGGTGGCTGAATGCCAATGCCCAAAAAACTTAAACCGGCTTCAACAATGATGGCAGTTGCAAAATTACTGGCAGCAATAACCATTACAGGGCCCAGTATATTTGGTAAAATATGCCGCACAATAATGCGGCTGTTTTTTAATCCCAATGCCCGCGCTGCCTGTACATATTCCATTTCTTTAATGGCCATTACCTGTCCACGTATAAGGCGGGCCACACTCACCCACATGGTTAGGCCAACTGCAATAAATATTTGCCAGAAACCTTTGCCCATCGCCATGGTAATGGCAAAAACCAGCAGCAAAGTGGGAATACTCCAGGTAACATTTACCAGCCACATGATCACTTCATCTACCCATCCCCGGTAATAACCGGCCAATGCACCTAAAATAATACCGAGTGTTAAAGAGATGAGTACAGCAATTAAACCCACAGCCAGGCTAACTCTTGTTCCAATAATGAGGCGACTTAAAATATCCCTGCCAAATTTATCGGTACCCAGCCAGTATTTTTTAGTGAAGATATTTTGTTGCAAGGCCGCAGGGTTATTGCCGGTTAGTTCATTGATGGAATAGTATTGTACAACCGAAGTGTCATCATCAATGAATTTATTGATCAAAAGACTGTCGCCTTTAACCCGGTATCCTTTTATAGGTACCAGTTGAAAATTATTTTTTTTACCGCTGATGAAATGATGGAGCCAATTGGTTTCTGAAACATTATTGGCAGGGATCTTTAAAAACTGCTGACTGTACCCCGGCTTCTTGGCCTGTATCTCCACCGTTTGCAGATCGGCATAGGGCGAATTATCGGGCGCAATAAGATATCCGAAAATGGAAATGAATACGGCAAGTATGATAATGACCAAACCAAACAAAGCGCCCCTGTTTTTTTTGAGTCGCTTCCACATGGCAGCCTTAAAAGAAAATTCAGTTTGGGACATGCTGTAATTTACAATTTCAATCCCGATAGCTATCGGGATTATTTCACTTTTCTTTCTTTCCAGCTATAACTGCCAAACTTGCCCAGCCAGCCGGCGATTACGGTATATACAATATGAAAGGGCTGCATCAGTGGAAACAGCCACAGCATTTTTTGTTTGCCAAAGAAAGTAGCGACCGGGTAAAGAAAGATGAGTTCTGCTATTGTTTTTATGAAAAGTAATAAAAGCCATAAGCCCATCAATGACCAATGACCAATGACCAGTGACAATTGCAAATTATTGAATAGGGCAAAAACCGGCAGCAACAGCAGCAATACATTAACAACATACACCAGGAACAACACCGCAAAAATTCTTTTATCATCATACTTATCGGCTTTGCTGGCCCAGCGTATGCGTTGATTGAAAAACTCTTTTACAGAATGTACCGGTGCTGTTTGTACAATGGCTTCTTTCGATTTTAAGAACATTACTTTGTTTGGATGAAGTTTGTAGATCTTATGCATCAGCAGCATATCGTCGCCGCTGGCAATATGATCAACACCTGCAAAACCATTCACTGCTTCAAATGCTTTTTTTGTATAGGCCAGGTTGGCGCCATTGCACATGCTGTGTATTTTTTTATGAACCGATGCACCGGTAATTCCCTGCAGGGTCATAAAATCGAGTGCCTGAAAAAATTCAATGAATTTATTACTACAGTCTATTGAAACAGGCGCTGCAATAAACTGCGGCTGATATGCTTCATAAAATGCAGCAATGGTAAGGAGCCAGTTTTCTTTTACAAAACAATCAGCATCGGTAGTAACAATTAACTCACCGGTTGATTGAGCCATAGCAATTTCAATCGCTTTCTTTTTGTAGGAATTCAGTTCATCGGTCACAAAATCTTTTAACGAAATGAGTTTTACATTTTTATCTGCGTAGCTGTTTACAATGGCAGAAGTGTTATCTGTTGAATGATCATCTACCACCAACACTTCAAATAATTCCATTGGGTAAGATTGACTGCAAATTGAATCCAGGCAGGCTGCAATATTTTCTTCCTCATTACGTGCCGGGATAATAACAGTAATTCTTGTTGAAGGCTTAAAATCTACATTCGACTCCCCGATAGCTATCGGGACTAAAATCTGCAATTGATGTCCAGCTTTTCCAATAGTAAAGAATGAGCAGCGAATATAAGCCGAAAATAACCAGTAAAATGATGAGTAAAGCCTGCTGCATAGTGGTTTAAATAAAATGATGAGACAACAATAATGATCCAGCCCGGCCATTAGTATTCAACTTCATTTCTGTGATCCGGAGATAGCTTCGTCGTACCTCCTCGCTATGACGGTTAACACAAAAATAAATTTTAAAATGTCAAACGAATGATTATCTTTGTTTAGTTGCATAAACAACTATATGCCAAACAACCAATTTAAAAAAGGTGAACTCTATAGCTTCATAACCGGTAAGGCCAGCACGGCGATCGGGCGGCGGCTGCAAAAGAATTTTAAGCAGGCCGAAGTAGAGATAACCATTGAACAATGGAGTGTGCTGTATCATTTGTGGAAGGTGGATGGGATGAGCCAGCAACAATTATGCGATGCCACTTTCAGGGATAAGCCAAGCATAACCCGCCTGGTTGATAACCTGGAAAAACTGAAACTGGTAAAAAGAAATGCTTCCAAAGAAGACCGTCGCAAGAACCTGATCGTATTAACACCCGAAGGAAAAGAACTGGAAGAGCATTGCATGGCAATTGCCAATACAACTTTAAACGAAGCCCTGCAGGGCGTTACTAACGGACAGGTAGAGATCGCAAAAGAAGTATTGCAGATGGTGTATGATAATCTTGCCCCCTAAATTCCCCAAAGGGGGAGTGAAAGCAAGAGCCTGAGTGAAGGGACACTTTTAAAGAATTGAAACATACTGGCTTGTTGAAATAAAAACTTTTAAATAATCATACTCTTAAAACCCCTCTTTTGGAGAGGTTTGGGGAGGCTAAATCAATCTTTATGAGCACATCAACCGCAACCACCACACCCCTTAAAGGCGGCGAATGGTTAATTAAAGAAAGCAATGCATTTGACACCTACACGCCAGAAGATTTTAATGAAGAGCAGCAGATGGTTAAAGACATGTGCCTGCAGTTTTTGGCAAGCGAGGTTTTACCCGTTGTGGACCGTATTGATAAAATGGAACCCGGCCTTATGCCATCACTGATGGTTAAAGCCGGTGAACAGGGTTTACTCGGTACGTCAATACCCGAAGAGTTTGGCGGACTGGGTAAAGATTTTATTACGTCTACCCTGGTGAACGAAGGCCTTGGCGGCGGTTTCTCTTTTAGCGTGGCCATTGCAGCACATACAGGTATTGGCACATTGCCTATTCTGTATTTTGGTACCGAAGCCCAAAAACAAAAATACATTCCCAAGCTGGCAAGCGGCGAATGGAAGGGCGCTTACGGACTTACCGAACCCAATAGCGGCAGTGATGCACTGAGTGCTAAAACAACGGCTGTACTTAGTGAAGATGGGAAAAATTATATCCTCAACGGACAAAAATGCTGGATAACCAACGGTGGTTTTGCTGATGTATACACTGTGTTTGCAAAAATAGACGGCGATAAATTCAGTGCGTTTATTGTTGAACGTGGTATGGAAGGTTTTACACAGGGGCCGGAGGAACATAAGATGGGTATTAAAGGCTCATCTACCGTACAATTATATTTCCAGGATTGTAAAGTACCGGTTGAAAATCTGTTAGGCGAAATTGGCAAGGGACATATCATTGCTTTCAACATTTTAAATATTGGCCGTTTAAAATTAGCGGCTGCAGCCATTGGCGGTGCTAAAATGTCGCTGACAGATACCATCAACTATGCCAAAACCAGGGAACAGTTTAAAACAGCCATCGCCAATTTTGGCGCTATAAAATACAAGCTTGCCGAAATGGCCATCCGCATTTTTGTGGGCGAAACAGCTATTTACCGAACCAGCAAATGGATAGATGATAAAGAAACCGAACTGGAAGCTGCCGGTAAAACTTTTGCTGAAGCCCTGCTGGGTGCTGCAGAAGAATATGCCGTAGAGTGTGCCATTTTAAAAGTACAGGGTAGTGAAGTGTTGGATTATGTAGTAGATGAAGGTGTGCAGGTGCATGGTGGTAACGGTTTTAGCGATGAATATGCTGCCAGTCGTGGTTACCGCGATAGCCGCATTAACCGCATATACGAAGGTACCAACGAAATTAACCGCCTGCTTACGGTAGATATGATCTTAAAGCGTGCCATGAAAGGTAAGCTCGACCTGATGGGTCCGGCCATGGCCGTTAGTAAAGAACTGATGAGCATACCGGAGTTTGGTAATGATGATGAAACCGCTTTTGCAAAAGAGAAGAAAGCCATCATCAATATGAAGAAGAGTATTTTAATGGTAGCCGGTGCAGCCGTGCAAAAGCTGATGATGAAACTGAACGATGAGCAGGAAATACTGATGAACATAGCCGATATGGCCATTGAAACGTTTGAAGCAGAAAGTGTTTTATTGCGTATCATGAAGATGGTGGATAAACAGGGCGAAGCCGAATCGCAGCTGCAGATCGATATCATGCGCTGCTACCTGAACGATGCTGTTGACAGGTTGAACAAAGCCGGTAAAGAAGCCATCAATGCATTTGCCGGTGGCGATGAACAACGCATGATGCTGCTGGGCTTAAAACGTTTTACAAAAACAGAACCTTTTAACAGTAAAGATGCCAGAAGAAGAATTGCTGACAAGCTGATCGCAGAAAGTAAATACGCCTGGTAAAACAGGCACCAGAATAGGTATTACGTGAAAAAGATTGACTAAGAGATTGGTCAATCTTTTTTAAGCTTTAAATTTCTGTTCGTGCCCGTAATTCAACCATTACTAGAACGGTTGTCATCTTTTTTTTCAGGTGTATTTCTTTGCTGTTGCATAAAAGCCAGCTTCCTCATATAAAATGCATAGTCACGTATGTGTATACGGCCACGCAGGTAATGCAGCTGAAAAAGGGGATTTTGTTTATCTGGTGCAACGACATAAGTATGCTTTATCATGATCGTTTGTTTATTTATTATACTATAAACTGTGCCAGATCTTAAAAAACAAGGAAATATGTAAAAGATTTACACTTTATTAACTGCATGTCTGTCGTACATGTCAGCGCTACATGCCTTATCAGTTTAATTATTATTAGTGTGGAAATCCAATCCTCTGTCGACATTTAAATCAATTAAAATTAAGTATGGGTATCAATTAAATTAAATGCTGGTTTTATTTTAAGTGAGTGGACTGAACTTTAAGAGTAGGATTACCAAAGCCGAAGCTACAGTAGTACAAAAGCTAAATCAGGGAACTAACCGACAAAGGGGATGTAATCCTTTGTCGGGCTCCTTTGGTTCTTTTTTGGAGAAGCAAAAAAGAACAAGAAGAAAAAAGAGGCCTGATATTGTTAGTTATAAGAGCTTTGAGAATATTCTTTTTCATTCAAAGGGTCTTTTGACAAGATCATATTCTTTTTTTCTTGATGAAAAAAAGAGAAAAAAAGTAAAATACGCAATCAATACATCTCCATCTCCATCATCACTTCCTCCAGCGGGCAGCGGCCCAGTTGCTGCAGTACGGTATTGCAACGGTGCAATAACGCAGCAGGCAGATCGCCGGTGTAGGCATGGTTCCAGAAAGTAAGCAACAGGTTTTGCTGGATGGGTGTAAGCGGTTCCTGCAGTTTTAAAATTAAATAATGCAGTGCCGATATCTCTTCATCTTTCAAATGATTGAAAGCATTATTGGCCAGCAGGTCGATCGTTAGCGAAAGCACCGTTTTACTTTGCAGCATGTGTATGGGTTTATGTGGTGTAATCTCACACTACAACGTAAAGAAATTGTAAACCTTGTGTTACCGAATTGTGTTGTGGACTAAATGTGGATTGTGCACTGCATAACAAATGCATAAAAAGTAACGATTATCAGCATATGTCATGACGTTTCTCATCACTTGTATCCATTATCATCCGCACCTTTAAACCTTCAAAACGAACATTATTTTTTAAGATTAAACAAAACATACAATGAAAAAGGAATACTGGATCAATGTTAAACATGTAGATAACAGGCTGGTTATATTTATTAATGGCGCCATTGTCTGGGACAGCGGCATCGTACATAATGATCCCGAAATGGACATGTTCATCAACATCACCGAAAATCTGCTGCAGCATATTAACCACACATCAGAACTGATATTTGAAGGATTTAATGATACCTACACTTCCGATGATACGGTTCCGGGTTTAAACCCCTGGCATTTTCATTACGCGGTTATTGCCCGTACCATTGATGAAGCCGGAAACATAGTAAGCGAAGAGAACATGCTGGCGCCTTATAATGAAAAGCATATGAGTAACCCCAATATACGGGCTATTAACAATTGCTACCAGATCATTAATAAAGACGGCAACTTTAAAGTGGTATCCAATTCACTGTCGCAGAATTTTTATAATTAATTTTTACAGAAAGGCCCGCATGCAGTTTATAAACGCATGCGGGCCATCTTGATTACATAAGCATACCACCTTGTTGTAGCATGCAGCTTTTAATGCAGGTTCCTGCTTACTCTTTTGTTGCGGGTATTTCTTCGGTATCCATATCCGGAACTTCATTAATTTCTGTATCGGGTACTTCCTCTATATCCGTTTTTTCTACTTCCGGTTCCTGGCTTTCGGGCATTTCATGTATTTCCGGCTTTTCCACTTCGGGCTTGCCGGTATCAGGCATCTGGGGAGGAACTTTACCCGGTGTATCATTTTCGGAATCACCGGCAGTACCGCTGTTTGTGTTGCTGCCCGTTGCCGGGTTTGTTACAGCTTCTGTTAAATGCATATCCATATTACCTGTTTTTAAGTTTCCTGCAAAAAAGTATCCAAAGGTAGGCAGAAAGGCAGGTAGTGGGCATTATGCAAATAATAAATGGTTAGCGGGTTTGTATTACATACAAGCAGCGCCATACCATATCATAATTTTTGGCGAGGGAAATGCTGAAAACAGCAGGAGGGCTTACAATAAAAGGATGGACTGTAAACCCGGAGTATATTTGAATATTAAATCAAATAGCGGTTGGTTGATTCGCTGATTATATAAGTCAAAAATGGTGATTTCTGACTCATGTTTTTAAAACATAGGTCATTTTTGAGAATTTTTGGTACATGTTTACTTTATTGAACTGGCAGCTTCACTAATGAAGTAGTTTTGTTACACGAATTAATTGTAATTTTCTTTATCCAACCTGCAGCTATATGAATGAAACCAGCACACTCGAAAAATATTTTGAACCTTTCCGTAACAACATCATCGGGTACAACCAATCCTTTGATTCGCCTTTTGGAAAAAAGCGGGTACTGTATGCCGACTGGACAGCCAGCGGACGTTGTTATGCGCCTATCGAAGATCGCATGCAGCAACACATCATGCCCTTTTTGGCCAACACCCACACCGAAACCACCATCACCGGAACGCTGATGACCAGGGCTTATGAAGAAGCCAAACTCATTGTAAAAAAACATGTGCATGCCAATGAACAGGATGTGCTGATCTTTTGCGGAAGCGGCATGACGGGTGCTGTAAATAAATTACAACGCATACTGGGGTTGCGCCTGCCCGAAAGGATCATGGATTATGTTCAAAAAGACAAGCTGCCCGATATTGAACAAACCGATGCCATTCACATCCATAATATTTTTACCGATTACCTGCAACTGGATGATGACCTGAAGCCCATTGTATTTGTAACCCATATGGAACACCACTCCAACCAAACCACCTGGCTTGAAACCATTGCTGCGGTAGAGATCATTCCTTCGGATGAACACGGTAATGTAGACCTGGACTGCTTTAAAAGCCTGCTTGAAAAATACAAACATAAAAAGAATAAGATAGCTGCCATTACCGGCTGCAGCAATGTTACCGGCATACAAACGCACTATCACCAGGTAGCTAAAGTGATACACGAATATGGCGGACTTTGCTTTGTTGACTTTGCCTGCTCGGCGCCCTACATCCATATTGACATGCACCCTGCAGATGACAACAGCCACCTGGATGCGATCTATTTTTCGCCGCACAAATTTTTAGGCGGTCCCGGTACACCCGGTGTGCTCATCTTTAATAAAAAAATGTACCACAATGTGATACCCGATCAGCCCGGCGGCGGCACCGTGGTGTACACCAACCCCTGGAAAGTGCACGAATACATCACCGATATAGAACATCGGGAAGATGGCGGCACACCTCCTTTTTTACAGGGCATTAAAACTGCCCTCTGCATCCGGCTGAAGGAAAAAATGGGTGTAGCCAATATGCTGCAGCGGGAAGAAGAAATGCTGCACCTCATCTTTGAGCGCTTAACAAAAATTGAAAATATTGAGATACTGGAAGCGGATAAGCATGACCGTTTGGGTGTGGTATCGTTCATTGTGCAGGGCGCCCATTATAACCTGGTGGTAAAATTGCTGAACGACCGCTTTGGCATACAAACCCGTGGCGGATGTGCCTGTGCCGGTACCTACGGACATATGCTGCTGCATGTAGATGCCATCCGCTCATACGAGGTACTGGAATCCATCCATTCGGGTAACCTCTCCTGCAAACCAGGATGGGTAAGGCTTTCCATACACCCCGTAATGACCAATGCCGAGATCGTTTATATTTTAGATGCCATTGAAGCCACCGCTGCACAATTTAAAACCTGGCAGCAGGATTATTTATACAATGCCCAAACCAATGAATATATGTACAAGGGCCCGGCAGATAAAGTGGGGGAAATGATTGAGGGGTGGTTTGAGTTGTAGAGAAGTAATTTTCGTTCAATAAATCATGCGAGTGCCAACTCACTCTTTTCAGGCGAGTCTCCACCACTAAAATGTTTAATTGTAAAAATAAAGTCAAAGTGGGACTCGCCGTTCTACGGAGAAATATTTGACATACGGCAGTCCTGTGAGCCAACACACAAAGTTCTTTTCAGGCGAGTCTCCACCACTAAAATGTTTAATTGTAAAAATAAAGTCAAAGTGGGACTCGCCGTTCTACGGAGCAATATTTGACATACGGCAGTCCTGTGAGCCAGCACACAAAGCCTGTTTCTTTTCAGGCGAGTCTCCACCACTAAAATGTTTAATTGTAAAAATAAAGTCAAAGTGGGACTCGCCGTTCTACGGAGCAATATTTGACATACGGCAGTCCTGCGAGCCAGCACACAAAGCCTGTTCAGAGACTCGCCTGAGAATTTGAAACTACCGTTAATGCATACCCTTTTATTTTTTTGCTGCCTCCGCCCTGTAAATACCTATACGGTGCGATCTTAAAATATAAGAAGAGTTTACTGCATTACCCGAAAGCTGAAAGCTGATGGCTGCAGAAGCCTCTTTGGGCATGTGGCAATCAATGCAATTGTCCTGTAAACGGGTACCTGCTGCAGGGTTTACTGTACAAAAATTACCGGCCGTTGGGCTGTGGCAGCCCATACATTTTTGCGAGTACACGGCCACCGGCAGGTTGGCATTGCCATGCGGATCATGACAGGTACTGCAGGTGATGCTGCTGGTTTGCAAAAAGCAGGCACTCTGCTTTAATAAATTAAACTGGTTACCATGCACATCAAACTGGTTTGCACTATCGGCCACCACGGCAGGCAAAAAATAATTGGCCAGCACATCGCCCGGCCTGAACATGAACCGGGATTGTATCTTTCTTTGATCGTTGCCCGAGTGGCATACGGCGCATTGGTCTAACTGCTGTTGCCGGTTAAGGGTTTTACTGCTTACCAAAAAGGCCGGCGTTTTTTTGCCGGGGTTTTCTTCATGAAAGGCAACATGTTTGGCCGCCGGCCCGTGGCAGCGCTGGCAACCGATGCCCGTTACCAGTGAGTTTTTGTCAAAAGCTTCTGCAGCAGCGGCATTGGCAGCAAAATAATTACCGGTGGCCACATCCTGTTTTTTGTGGCTGATGTAATTACTGTGGCATTCAAAACAATCCATACCAATAAGCCGGTTAAACCTGGGTACGGCAGCCGAAAAGCCCGGGCTGGTACCCCAGTTTTGTACACTGCGGTAAAACGAAACCGGCAGTTCGTAAGTAACATCGTTTATCCAGTACAGTGAGGTTTGGGCATGCCGGCTGCCAAAAACAATATCAAACCGCCGGGCTTCGGTTGCCTGGTTGTTTTTGTACAGCACCTGGTACAGACCGCTGTCTCTTTTTTCCATTACAACCCTGGTAATGCTGTCGTATATAAAACTATTGTGCCCTGCATTAAAATTTCCCAACACATTTGTTGCCGTTGCATTGGCCGATGCAAAAAAATGTGCCGATGCCATGGCCGAATCGTACACCGCCTGGTGGCATTGCCGGCAGCTTGCTTCCGGTGCAAAGGCGGTGCCACGGGGATCGGGCTTTGCAGGGGTGTTGATACACTGAGATAAAAAAATAATGAATACAAAAAGCAATGCTGTAATGGCCACTAACTTCTTGTTTATTTTCATGAAGGAAAATTAAATCATTTTTCTGCAAAATTATCAGCCAATAACTGATAGACCCTGAAACCGGTAACAACCGCATGAATATATGAACGGCCCAAACCCTGCATGTTGTTTTAACTGGCCTTTACTTTTTTGCCCATGTAAAAATTACAAATAGGGTAAACCATTAAGCCGGTTTATTCGTTAATGAAAGTATGAGATCAGGCATAATTTTATTGTTTTGTTTGCTGCAGCTGGCCTGCACAAAATCAGATCCGTCAACAACGGTTTATACAGGCACGGGTGGTAACACCAGTCCCCGTAAAACCTGGCTGGCACTTGGCGACTCGTATACCATCGGCCAGTCTGTTGAGGCGTCCAGTCGCTTTCCCACACAAACAGCCAACCTTTTAAAACTGTCCGGGGTCAATATTGCCGATCCCGATTTTATTGCCACCACCGGGTGGACAACCAACAACCTGGCCACTGCCATTACCACACAAAGCCCGGCCATACACGATGTGGTGAGTTTGCTGATTGGGGTAAACGACCAATACCAAACCCACGATACCAGCGGTTACCGCCAGCGGTTTACCGGCCTGCTTAATAAAGCCATACAACTGGCCAACGGAAAAACCGACCATGTATTTGTATTATCTATACCCGATTACAGTGTAACGCCTTTTGCTGCCGGCAGTGATACCGCCCGTATACGTAAAGAGCTGGACTGGTTCAATGCCATCAATAAAAACGTTACGGAAAGTTATGGCATAGCGTACCTGGATATTACCCCCTCTACCCGGGAAGCAAAAACCAACCCTGCACTTCTGGCGGGCGACGGGCTGCACCCTTCCGGACTGGAATATGCCAAATGGGCCAACCGGCTGGTTAGTTTGATGTTGCCGGTGCTTAAATAAAACACAGCCTGCAATGGCCCGTCGTATTTTTTGATACTGCTTTTGTACATAACATAAGTTTATAGGGTTTCAACAGGGCGTGTATCGCAAGCCTGATGAAAATAAAAATGGTTCGTGAAGACATGAACCAAGGCGAATCATTTATACTATTGTCTTTCCAAAAGGCATCATCGAAATTTCAATGAGCTTAAAATGCTGGCGTGCAAATGGAATACCAATGATGGTAATGGTTAACAGCAGACCAAATACCACATGCACCAGTGCCGTATACAGCCCGCCGCAAAGCAGCCATACAATATTACAAAGCAAAGACAGGCAACCCGTATTGGCCGTATTGCTTACCACCTGCCTGCCAAACGGAAACAATACCAGCCCCGCCAGTTTAAAACACTGCTTGCCCTGTGGGCAGGCCCCAGGGTATGCCTACTACTGATATACACAGCACAATGCCACCAAAAAAATAACCCATAGCTGCAAAAAAGCCACCGAAGATGAGCCAGAGGAGGTTGCCGAGGAGAATCACTGTTTTGATTGAGATGGGTTTGTTAAATTAAATTTCTTTAAAACCAATTTCTTTTAAATACTCAAAAGTGCCATTATAATAATTCGGGTTTCTAGTTGGATCATCTATATCTCCGAATGGAACCACTATAACCATTCCTTGACGTGCTCTAGTTAATAAGACTCTGTATGCATTCTTTAGAAAGAGCTTCCTTTCATCTTTTTTTATATTATTCCATTTAGAACCTACAAAAGAAAAACAATTCCAACCTTTTTGCGAATATCGAAAATCGCCATCCCAAGTAACACAAGACCAATCTAGTTCTAATCCTTGGACATCAAATTGTGTGGCTACATCTTCTAAATAAAAAGAGGACCGAACATCTTCTTTACCATCCAGAAACCAATGAATAGGGTCAATTGTTGATTTTACATCAATGGCAAGAGGCTTTAATCTTTGCGCTTGTGAAGAAACAACTATACCATATCTTTCTGTACCTCTTGCTTTTTCTTTCAACCAATTTTTTGCCTTTGATAACTCACGAGTAATAACTATTGGATATTTCTCTTCAACTAATTTGTAATTGCGTTGTGCATCTTTAAGATTTAAATCTAATAGATTTTTAATTAATTGGGATAGATGTTCTGCTCTAAATGAACGTAGAGAAACAGATAGATGGAGATCTTGATTGTGTGTAACATTTTTATGATGCTCTAATAATTTTAATGCTTCTCCAGCGGCATATTCGCTATCCGTTAAGTTATTAGAAGCATAAATATGCCAATTTTGGAATGATCGATTTAAAGAATTAATCCATTCACTTATTCCCGCTTCACCGGTATTAATTTCTTGACCACCACCTACAAGGCAAATTATCACGGCCCATTCTTTATGTCTATCTAAACAAGAAATTAAAAATTCAGGTTCTGAAATATTAAAATTTGCAACATTCTTTTTCCTCTTCATGAAATTAGAAGTTTGTGTAAGGTCCCATGCTCTTTGAGCTTCATCAAAAATGGCGATATGATCAAATGGCGCTACTGTAGTATCAATAAGGCACTCATCACGAAAATGATGTACGTTTTGAATAAAGACTTTTACTTTACTCATTATTTCTCCCTTTTTTATCTTTAAGCCCTTTTCTTTTTCTCTTTTTACTTTATCCCTTGTTAATGCTTCTCTTAAAATAGCAACCAAAGGTCCATTGCCAGACAAAAAAACGCTTGCCAATTGACTTTCCTTATCTAGGAATTTTGTTGCAATATCGAGCCCAACTAGTGTTTTACCTGCACCTGGAACTCCGGTTACAAAACAAATAGCTTTTTCTTTATTGGCTTTAGATTTTACGATAATATCGGATAGCGCACTACTTGTGGCAGTTAAATTTTTTGCTGAAGCATCGCTTCTTGAAATTTCTGCAACAGCATGGCCATTGTACAATGCCATTGCAGCTTCTATAATAGTCGGAGTTGGTGAATAAGTCCCTACTGCCCAATCTTCTGAATTAATTATTTCGCCGTCTGCAAAATTGAGGACATTATCGATAATACTATTTAGAGAATTCGAATTTGTTCTTATCGGCAATAAAATATTATCATTATGCGATGTAGTAGCAATAGTTAAGCTAGAAGCTTTCGCTTCTGTCGCAATTAATATGGGAGCAATTAAAGGTTTATGACTTGTTTTGTGAAAGTTTTTTAAGTCTAATGCATAGTCCCAAACCTGGTTTACATTATCTGACAGGAATTCTTTTTCACCGACTTTAAATTCAAGAATAAAAATTACATTTTGAATTATTGCAATTACATCAATTCTTTTCCCCATTCTCGGAATTATATATTCAAAGAATATTGAACCATGTGTTGTTACGAAAATGGATTTTAGAATTTTGATTTGTTCAAGCCAAGCTTCTTTCTGCGTTACTTTATCGTCAAAACCGCTATTTTGAACTAATATACCTAAAATCTCCTGTGTGGATCGTGAGAGAAAATTAGGAATTGTATCTGAATAAAAATGCCGTTTCATCTAAGTATTTGTAAGTAAACATACTGAAATAAAAATGCATTTCGGGCTTTGTGTTTTTGCCTTTAATGCGGCTCATTCCGATAGCTATCGGGATAACTGCGTGTTGCTTTGCTGTGTACATCGGCCATGCTTATAAAGCTACATTATATGGGCCAAACCTATCCGCAGGATGCTTTGCATAAGGTTTTGCCCAAAAGCTGACCATAATCAGCATTTCACCCGACCGCCCTCATTTATCTTAAGCGCTTAAGCTGCGTGCTTTGTACAATGAAAAAACGGAAAATCCTGCACGCGCTTTTAATAGCCTGCCTGTTGTTTCCGGCCATGATTGCCGGGGCACAACATACAGCCAGCATAGACCTGGCAACTGTACGTAATATGCACTCGCAATTGAATGGAATTAATGTAAGCGCCTTTTATCATTTTAACGAGCGCCTTATTGGCGGTGTTGAAATGAACCGCTTTTTTGCCAGTAAACATGTAAAGCACGAAGAGATGGTGGAGCTGAGCTCCTGGGATTTTGACGTGAATTTTCATTACCTGTTTCCCGTGAGTAAAACATTGCGGCTTTACCCGCTCACCGGTATAAGCCATACCAGCGAAAGGGAATATAGTATTGCACATGAAGAAACTTCGTTTCAGCGTTTCTGGTCTTTTAATACCGGCGCCGGTGCGGTTTTTGAATTGGGTAAATGGGCTCCGCATATCGAGTATATGTTTACCTGGGGAAAAATGAACCAGCGGTTTTTACTGATAGGGATTAGTGGGGGTGTAATCCCTGCCCGTCCGGTCAGGCGGGCTTTGTCGGGCTCCTTTTTTGGTTCTCCTGAGCGGAGTCGAAGGATTTGGAGAAGCAAAAAAGAACAATTAAATATTAAAGCTGATATTATTTCTTTTACTGCCATTTGTTTTTTCTTTCTTTTTCTTTTGTCTTGATACAACCCTTCGGCTACGCTCAGGATTAACAAAAAATCAAGGCGAACCCGAACGCCTCCGGCCGTTTCGCCCGCCAACGCCACGTGACCAGTCTGCTTCTAAAAAATCATTTCACAACCAAAACCGTTTTTCAAGAGTTTTTTAAAATAGTTATCAGTTCAATGATCATTAGTGTGGCAGCTCAATGTTATGATAACATCAAAATCGAAAAATACCATGGTCGCAGATAGATCATTAAAAAACTGGGGTGGGTATGCATTAAACTAAAAACAGCCTTTATTAAATTATGCTGACTGCACCTAAGAGTAGCGATCAAATGTTGAAGCTACAGCCCGCAGGATGCTGTGCTTAGTACAACTGCTGAAGAAAAAAAGAAAGTAGTAATAAATTTCAGTTTGCTGCTGTGAAATATTATCTTAGTCAGTATAAAATTACCCGTATGAAAAAGGAATTAATTACCGAACTATTCTTACAATTTGAACAGGCCTGCTAAAACTACAAAGGCATTGAATGCTGGAGTGCAAGAGAGCTACAGCCTATATTAGGTTATATGCGTTGGGAAAATTTTGCAAATGCTATCAGTAAGGCAAAAAAAGCATGTGAAAATGCCGGGGTAAAGGTTTCTGATCATTTTCGTGATGTCACGAAAATGATAAATTTGGCAAAGGGGGCCAAAAGAGAAGTTGATGATATTGCCCTCACCCGCTATGCCTGTTACCTGGTTGCTCAAAACGGCGATACCGCCAAACAAGCCATTGCTTTTGCACAAACCTATTTTGCAGTGCAAACCCGCAAACAGGAAATTATTGAACAAAGACTGCTGGATATTGAAAGGGTAACGGCAAGGGAGAAACTATCCAGATCAGAGAAAAAACTATCAGGAATAATTTATGAACGGGGAGTAGATGAAAAAGGATTTGCTGTCATCCGCTCCAAAGGTGACGCAGCACTTTTTGGAGGGTTTGGTACTAACGATATGAAACGGAAGATGGGTGTGGCTGCCAACAGACCACTGGCCGATTTTTTACCAACACTTACCATCAAGGCAAAAGATTTTGCAGCCGAACTTACCAGCCATAATGTAATTGAAAAAGATCTGAAAGGCGATAGCTCCATCAGCAAAGAACATATTGATAATAATAGTGCCGTAAGAAAAATGCTTAAAGAAAGAGGCGTTAAACCCGAAGAACTGCCTGCAACAGAAGATGTAAAAAGACTGCAAAGAAAATTAAAGACAGAACAGGATATACTTAAAAAGGGTAGTAAAAAGAAAGGTTGATCTGCCTGCAATTAATTGTCATCTCTTTTCACTTAAACCAAAACACAAACTGAATTTAAAAACAAAAGGTATGGGAGCCCATACCTTTTTACTTATTACAATAATACCCTTTTTACTTACCTATTCCCATCATACCACCTGTAAATACAAGGGTAACAGCAAAGCGGTGTAAACCATCCCTGGGTGCATTGTTTAAATTCTGGAATTCGGCACTTTTCCAGCGTTCTTCCTGGAAACCAGATACATAACCAACCTGTAATCCAATACTGCCATCGTCTTTCGGTGATTTAACCGACATACCCAATCCCAAACGGTAGGTGAAGAACGAGTTTGTAAATTTGGTTTTACGGATATTGTTTTGCACGGTTGATGAATTGGCTACGGCATCAAAATCTACCGCATTCACATCTTTAAAATAAACGGCCTGGAAGGTTTCGGCACCAAGGCCCACCATTGGGTATACCATTATATTTTTAGAGGGTATCACATCATAACCAAGATCTATACCTGCACCCAATGTACGCAGTGTACTGCTTTTTTTATTGGGATTGCCGGTTAAACTGCTACCACCGGTAACGGTAAACTGCGATACAAAGTTTTTTTGTACCTGCATGGAACCCATAGAGAGGGTCCACATACGGTTTTTTTGAGGATTGTACTGTGTAAAGCCTGCCATACGGTTGTTGAGGCGGTTAAAATCCTGGAAAGTTATTCCAATACCACGGGTCATTATAGCCGGCATGTGATATTTTGATTTGTCCCATTTGGCTTTTTTGTCCTTTTTTTCCTGGGCCATGGCCGTTAAGGAAAACACACTTAATGCGATTAACATGATTGCTTTCATAATGTTCTTTTTAGTTTTTTAATTTGTTACAGACACATAAACATTCTATGCCCTTAAAGCTTTTTTAAAGAATGGTTTTGATAATTTTTCATGTGGCCTGCAGCTGCACCACATAAACACTGTACAAAGCTTTTGGTTTAAGCGATCATACGATCAGTTGTTAATTTTATGTTGTAGTGCGGTTTAATTTTTTTGTGCAGGTTGATTGTGGAGCGTAAGGCGGGCATTATGCTGTACGAGGTTGTACAAAACCGTTGTGTACTTTTATTTATTGAATTTGATGAGTAAATGGCAACTGTAGCCAAAATGAGAACATACCAGGCTTTTTACCCGTAATTAACCAGCTGACAACCCAATTTATTTTACCTTGCCAACATGAAAATCTTATTTAGTACTGTGGCTATGTTTATTGGTATGGTTGTTTTTGCCCAATCAACGGAAAGACCTTTTATAAAACTGGTGGAGCCAACCAAAACAACCATCAATGTAAAAGCAGCACGCAGTTTTATTATTGGCAGCACCTGCAAAACCTGCAACCTTACCATTAATGGAGCAGCGGTTAAAGTGTATCCAACCGGAGCCTTTGCCTATGAACTGAATTTAAAACCCGGCGATACGGCTTTTAACCTGATCGCATTTACCGCACCCGATAGATCGGTGAACAAAAAATTAAACTACAATTATACTTTACCGCCGCCACCCGATACCGTAAAGACCCTGGATATGGTTAGTATTGAAACCTTTCCGGAAGGCAATTTGTTTGTAATGCCCGGAGACAGGATCAATTTTAAAGTGAAAGCATTGACAGGATGTACCGTTGTTGCCAATGGAAATATTCCTTTGTACGAAATGCCCAACAACAAAATGCCCGGCATATACCAGGGCGAGTATGTGGTAAAAGAAACAGATAGTTTCCTGGTTACCAAAATTCCGGTAACCATAACCGATAGAACCGGTAAAGCAGTTACAAAACCAACCAAATACTGGGTGAGCATGTTTGGTCCGCTGGCACCCAATATTGCGGTAACAAAAGGCAGGCTTGCGCACTTACTGTACGGCCTGGGCGATGACAGGCTGGGCGGTGCCAAGATCGGTTACCTGGATTCGATGGTGATGCTGAACGTGGTTGGTAAAGTTAGAAGTCAATACAAAGTACGCTTAAGCAAATACCGCACTGCTTTTATCGATGATGATGCAGTATCATTTTTACCCAAGGGAAGTTTTACACCGGAGTCGCTCACCAACCGGTGGACGGTTTATGGCGACAGTGCTTTTGATTATGTGCAACTGGGTTTATCGGCACGATTACCTTACCAGAGTTTTCAGTTGGTTGACCCATCTAAAATTGTGGTAGATATTTTTGGCGCTACCAATAATACCAACTGGATAACGCAACTGGAAAATACAAAGGAGATAAAAAATGTTACCTATGAACAAATAGAAGATGAGATCTTTAGAATTACTATAGAACTGAAACATGCACAGCACTGGGGCCACAGCATTTATTACAAAGGCAATATGCTGGTGATCAAAGTAAAAAGGCAACCCGAAAATTTAGCGCTTAACAATTTAACCATTGCGGTGGATGCAGGCCATGGCGGCAGCAATACCGGTGCAGGCGGGCCAACGGGCTCATCAGAAAAAATGCTTACCCTGGCAGTTTCATTAAAACTGCAAAAACTGCTGGAACAGGCGGGAGCAAAGGTTATTATGACCCGCACAACAGAAAAATTTGTTGATAACAAGGAACGCATTTTATTTTACCGGGATAGCGTACCCGATCTGCTGATAAGCGTTCACCTCAATTCAACCGGCGACCCCATACGGGCAAAAGGCACCAGCAGTTTTTACCGTTATATTGGTTTTAAAAATTTAAGCAATGCCATTCACAAACAAATACTGCAGCTTGGCCTGAATGACCAGGGCAATAACGGCAGTTTTAATTTTATGCTCAACAGTCCCATTGAATATCCCAATGCATTGGTAGAAACATTATTCCTCAGTAACCCCGAAGATGAAATGAAAATACTGGATGAAAATTTTCAGCAACAGGTTGCAGAAAAGATCGTGCAGGGGATAAAGGATTTTCTGGAGGGCTGTAAGTAAGAACAATAAGATTTCTTAAGTCGGAGACTTAAAACCAACTCATCCTCGTCTGAGACGAGGACGAGGTTCATTTAAAATGCAGGCATGATGAGCGGAAGCAACAGCCAGCTGAACAGGGTAATAAGAATGATGCATACAATATTCAGCACCAGCCCCGTTTTTATCATTTGATTGAGTTTGATATGCCCGCTGGCAAACACGATGGCGTTGGGTGGTGTGCCCATGGGCATCATACTGGCACAGCTGGCGCCCAGGGTCATGGGAATACCCAACAGCAGGGGATTGATATGCATCGCTACTGCCAAAGCAGTGATCACCGGCGCCATTACAATAACCTGGGCAATATTGCTCATCACTTCACTTAAAAAAACCGAGACGAGGGTTACCAAAAATATCAGCAACAGTAAATTGTTGGTGGCAAAACCGGCAATGTACTGGCCAAGGTCCTGGATCAGTTTGGCGTCTTCAAGCGACTTGGCCATGGCAATGCCACCGCCAAATAATAATAAGATACCCCAGGCCATTTTTTTGGTATCGCTCCATTCCAGCAGGCGTTCATCCGGATCTTCTTTTGTTCGGCCGCTGGGAATCATAAATAAACTGATGGCGCCCATTAAAGCAATGATGCTGTCATCCAGCTGAATTATTTTTTGCGATGTGTTGATGATATCTTTAGTGATCCACAAGAAAGCGGTACTGCAAAAAACGATCAATACTCTTTTTTCCTGGCGCGAAAGCCTGCCCATTTCCTTTAATTCGGCATTAATGAAATTTTTACCATCCACGCTGTGGGCAAGGTGATTGGGGTATAACCATTTTACCATGATCAGATAAAGAGCAAGTAACAGGATAATGGCAAGCGGCATACACAACAGCATCCAGTTTGCAAAATCGATCCCGTGTTTAAATTCTTCATTCAGGTGACGCACATACGCAACATTGGGTGGTGTGCCAATGATGGTGGCAATGCCGCCAAAATTACTGGCATAAGCCAGCGACAACATTAAGGTTAAAGAAAAATTTTTGATATTGGCTCCGGGGTTGGTGTGGTTACCAATAACAGTTATGACCGAAGCTGCAATGGGATACATCATCATGGTAGTGGCGGTATTGCTGAGCCACATACTTAAAAAACCGGTTGACAAAATAAAACCCAGTATGATATTGTTGCCGTTGGTGCCGGTAAGTTTAATAATGCTTAAAGCGATCCGTTTATGCAGGTTCCATTTTTCAATGGCCATGCCAATAAAAAAACCGCCCATAAAAAGATAAATGATGGAATCGGAATAGGCTTTGGATGTTTCCTTAATGGTATTGATGTTCAGTAAGGGATATAAAACCAGCGGTAGTAAGGCAACCACGGCAAGCGGCATGGCATCCAGCACCCACCAGCTGATCATGAGCACAGCAATGGATAAAACCAGTTTTGCTTTAAAGGCAAGGCCAAGTGGATTTACAAAAAAGACGAACAGGCACAAGAGCAGCCCGGTAAGCAAGGCGGCTTCCTTTTTATATTTTTTGAAGAATTCCTGCATGCAGTTGTTTAAGCCTGCCAATTTATAACAGTTTCATCAAAATATGCATGCCGGGTTTAACTTTGTATTTCACTTAATAATAAAACACATGAGCAACTTAGTAAGCGAATTCAACGACTACCGTACAAAAATGAATGAAGTGATCCTTAGCAAAGAGAACCTGGTTATTAAAAGATTATGGAACCTGGATACCAACACCTATGCCGAAGGAGCACTGGATGTAAAGACCAAAGAACTATTGGGGCTTGTTGCATCGATGGTATTGCGCTGCGATGATTGTATAAAATATCACCTGGGCAAATCACATGAACTGGGCATTACAACGGAGCAGATGTATGAAGTATTTGCTGTGGCCAATATTGTTGGTGGTACGATTGTGATACCGCATACCAGGAGGGCGGCGGAGTATTGGGAGGAATTGATGAAAGCTGAATAAAGTTTCACGCAGAGGACGCAAAGGAGCAGCGAAAGCAGAGAAGACCCAGCGATCCCGGCTTCCCTGCGCCCCCAGCGTGAAAAGCAAACGAATTTCAGGCAGGTATAGTAATGATCCATATCATTGCTCACCGAGTATTTATTTTCAGTAACTTTAGCCCTCAATATTTTAAACTATGAGTGATACAGTAACCAGCTTACCACCCCTTACCGCCAAAGATTTTGTAACCGACCAGGAAGTACGCTGGTGCCCCGGATGCGGAGATTATTCCATCCTGGCACAGGTACAAAAGATCATGCCTACCCTGGGCATTCCCAGGGAAAATATTGCGATCATCAGCGGCATCGGCTGCAGCAGCCGTTTTCCATATTATATGAATACCTATGGTATGCACAGTATTCATGGCCGTGCAACTGCTGTTGCCAGTGGCTTAAAAGCTGCCCGGCCCGAATTGAGTGTGTGGATCGTTACCGGTGATGGCGACGGATTGAGCATTGGTGGTAATCATACCATTCACCTGCTACGCCGCAATTTTGATGTAAATATTTTGTTGTTCAACAACCAGATATATGGTTTAACCAAAGGACAATATTCTCCCACATCAGAAGAACATAAAGTTACCAAGAGTACCCCTTTCGGAAGTATTGATCATCCGTTCAATCCTTTGGCACTGGCCATGGGTGCCGATGCAAGCTTTATTGCACGTACCATGGACAGGGACCCCAAACACCTGCAGGCCATGTTATTGCGTTCGCAACAGCATAAGGGTGCCTCTTTCCTGGAAATATACCAGAACTGTAACATTTTTAATGATGGCGCTTTTGAAATATTTACCGAGAAGAAGACCAAGCCTGATGAAGTGTTGTTTTTAGAGCAAGGCAAGCCATTGGTTTTTGGCGCCACCAATAACAAGGGTATTAAGTTAGATGGATTTAAACCCGTGATTGTTGATATTGCCGAAGGAGCAAGCACTGACGATCTTTGGGTGCATGACGAACGTGATTTTTATAAAGCACAGATATTGATACGCATGTTTGATGATCCCAAACTGGAAGGACATTTGCCCAGGCCATTCGGTGTTTTTTATGAAACCGAAAGAGCCTGCTACGAAGACAGCATGACCATGCAGATTGATGAAGTGATCGCTAAAAAAGGCAAAGGTGATTTGGATAAATTGTTGAAAGGGAATGAGACCTGGGTAATAAACTAAACCCCAAACCCATACCCCCTCCGCCCCCTAAAGGGGGGGAACCTGGACACTACAATATTAAAGAGCCTCCTGAAATTCAGGAGGCTTATTTTTTATTTTATAAAAACTCTTCGAAAATTTGAGCTTCCAACTCCCCCTTTAGGGGGTTGGGGGGTGTTATAGCATTTTGTTGTTAAGTAGATACTCCGCTATCTGCACCGCATTGGTAGCAGCGCCCTTGCGCAGGTTATCACTCACTATCCAGCAGTTTAATGTGTTGGGTTGTGTTTCATCTCTTCTGATGCGACCAACAAAAGTATCATCCTTATCATACGCTGTTAGCGGCATGGGATAAATAAAATTGGCAACATCATCTTTTAGCACCACGCCAGGCGCTTTACTCAGCAGGTCTTTTACTTCATCCAGGTCAAAATCATTTTCAAATTCAATGTTCACGCTTTCGCTGTGCCCGCCCATGGTTGGTATGCGTACACAGGTGGCGGTAACTTTAATATTTTCGTCACCAATTATTTTATTGGTTTCTTTAACCATCTTCATTTCTTCTTTGGTATATCCGTTTTCCAAAAACACATCAATATGCGGTATGGCATTCAGGTCGATGGGATATTTGTAAGCCATCTCACCTTCAATGCCTCTACGCTCGTTCATTAATTGGGTTACTGCTTTAACACCGGTGCCAGTTACACTCTGGTACGTGCTGACCACAACTCTTTTTATTTTGTATTTATCGTGCAAGGGTTTTAAAACCACCACCATTTGTATGGTGGAGCAATTTGGGTTGGCAATGATCTTATCTTCCCTGGTCAATACGTGGGCATTTACTTCCGGTACCACTAATTTTTTGGTTGGGTCCATTCGCCAGGCGCTTGAATTATCTATCACTGTAATACCGGCTGCTGCAAATTGTGGTGCCAGTTCCAGGGATGTAGTTCCACCGGCAGAAAAAATAGCCACATCAGGTTTAGCGGCAATGGCATCTGAAGCACTTACAATTTTATACTGTTTGTTTTTAAAGGTTATTTCTTTTCCAATGCTTCTTTCTGAAGCAACCGGGATCAGTTCATCTACCGGAAAATTCCTTTCGGCAAGTACCTGTAACATTTTTGTACCTACCAGTCCGGTGGCACCTACTACTGCAACTTTCATTTTTTAAGGTTTTGATGGCAAAAATACATGCAGAAATATAAAAAATTACAAATCATTTTTTATATTGTAGATACATAATCCCTACCTGCTATGAACAAAATAATCATCCCGTTATTTTTTATGTCCCTGTGTGCCTATGCCGGCAAAGCACAGGTTGCCAGCCGAAACACCATCATCATCGATGAACTGATGGCAGACCCATCACCGCCTGTTGGGTTGCCCAATAATGAATGGATCGAGTTACGCAATACTTCCTCCATTGCATTTAATTTACTGGGCTGGCGCATTGGCGATGCCACGGGCCAAAGCGGGACCATGCCATCTTATAATTTATTGCCCGATAGTTTTGTAATTGTTTGTACCGGAAGTGCTGTAGCCGCCCTGAGTGCTTTTGGACCAACTATTTCAGTTACCGGTTTTCCTACGCTGGATAATACCGGCGATGTTATTTTTTACGAAGTCCGCAAAACAACATTATACATGCAGTAAGCTATATCGATAGCTGGTACCGGAATGAATTAAAAAAAGACGGCGGCTGGACACTGGAAATGATTGACCCAAAAAATCCCTGCAGCGGATCTTCAAACTGGAAAGCATGTACTGATAGTAAAGGCGGCACACCGGGCAGAAAAAATGCAGTGGATGCATTGAATGCAGATGCAGCAGCACCGCAATTGTTAAGGGCTTATGCAACAGACAGTGTAACTATAAGCCTGGTATTTGATGAACCGTTGGATAGTATAAAAGCTGCTACGGCGGCTCATTATAATATTAGTGATGGAATTGGGATACCTCAATCGGCTATAGCTGTTTCATCCATTTTTGATAAAGTAACCTTGCGGTTAAATACGCCGCTGCTACGCAATAAAGTTTATACCATTACGGTGTCAACCGTCACAGATTGCAAGGGTAATATCATCAACACAAAAAATAAAGCAAGACTTGGCTTAAGTGAAATAGCCGATAGCCTGGCTATTGTTATCAATGAGATCTTATTCAACCCAAAACCAAACGGAACAGATTATGTGGAGATCTATAACCGCAGTAATAAGATCATCGACCTGAAGCAAATGTATATAGCCAACAGAAATACATCAGGGGTTGTAAGTAATATCAAACAACTGGGTACGGATACGTATTTATTATTTCCACAGGATTTTATGGTGATCACTGATGACCCCGCTAGCGTACAAAGAGACTTCATTACACAAAACAGGGATGCCTTTGTGATCGTTTCTTCTATGCCTTCGTTCAATGATGACGAAGGCAATGTGGTCATTTTAAATGCACAGGGAATTATTACAGATGAATTGAAGTACGATGAAAAATGGCATTTTAAACTGATAGATAACCGGGAAGGTGTAGCACTGGAACGGATTGATTACAATGCACCCACGCAAAGTCCGGGCAACTGGCATAGCGCAGCAACCAGTGTTGGGTACGGTACACCCACTTACAAAAATTCGCAGTACCGGCTTGACTTACAGGTGCAGGGTGACATAACGGTAACGCCGGAAATTGTGTCGCCTGATAATGATGGCATGGATGATTTTGCAACCATTGATTACAGCTTTCCGTCACCCGGCTATGTGGCCAATATTACCATCTTTGATGCCAACGGCAGGGCGGTTCGTTACCTGCAGCGTAATGCATTGTGCGGAATTAAAGGTAACTTCCGCTGGGATGGGCTTGGAGAAAGATTTCAAAAATTACCGGTGGGTATTTATATTATATTTACTGAAGTGTTTAATTTAGACGGAAAGAAAAAGCAGTTTAAGAATACGATTGTGCTGGCAAGGAAAAACTAACTCGTCCTCGTCTCTGACGAGGACGAGTTGGTTGCAAGTCTTTGACTTGCTTTTGAGACAAAGTCTCAAGACCAAAGCATCCTCGTCGGAGACGAGGACGAGAAGGCTCTTTTTATTTAAAGAAAGATAATTTTATGTCAGGAGACAGATACATGATTTCTGATCAAAATGCCTGTTACTTTTTAACATTTACAGTTATTGATTGGGTTGATGTTTTTATACGCCCGGTTTATAAACAGATAATTGTTGACTCTTTGAATTTTTGTATTGAAAAGAAAGGGCTTGTTGTTTATGGCTGGTGTTTAATGACCAATCATATGCACCTGGTTGCACAAGCTAAAAAAGGGTATAAACTTTCTCATATTATCAGAGATTTTAAAAAGTTTACAGCGAATTCTGTTTTAAAAGCAATTGAGGATGAACCGGAAAGCAGAAAAGACTGGATGTTGTACAGATTTGAATTTGCTGGAAAATTTATGAATCGGATTGAAAAATATCATTTTTGGCAGGATGGTAATCATGCTATTTACCTTGATCCATATAAACCGGAAATGCTTAAACAAAGATTAAAGTACACTCACGAAAACCCTGTTAGGGCGGGTATTGTAGCGCATACTGAAGATTATCTGTACAGTTCAGCAAGAGATTATTGTGGAAAGAAGGGGCTTGTGAATGTAACAGTTATTGATACATAACTTCGTCCTCGTCTCCGACGAGGACGAGTTGGTTGCAGGTCTTTGCCTTGCTTCTGAGATAAAGTCTCAACACCATTACATCCTCGTCGGAGACGAGGACGGGAAAATAATTAATCAACCAAAAATAACAGTTTATGCAAAAAAACATCATGCCGGCAATCATCATTGCTGCGTTGGTAATTTCATCATGTAATAATAAAGATTCAGAAATGACAAAGACTGCCTATACATGGGCCGACAGTATTGCGCCGCCTGTTGCCGAAAAGAAAGCTAAGGAATTAATTGCCCATGGCGATACCCGTATTGACAACTATTACTGGATGAATGATTATTTTAAAAAAGGACCAGACAGTACAAAAGTAGTTGACTACCTGAAAGCAGAGAATGCCTATTATGACACCATGATGAGCGGCACAAAAACCCTGCAGGAAAACCTGTATACAGAAATGAAGGCAAGGATAAAAGAAAAAGATGAAAGCGTACCCACCTTTAAAAATGGCTATTTTTATTATAGCCGTGTGGTGGAAGGCAAGGATTATTTTGTGTATTGCAGAAAAAAAGGAAACCTGCAGGCTGCAGAAGAAGTTTTGCTGGATGTAAATGCCATGGCCGAAGGGCATAATTATTTTTCGGCCACAGGTTTTGATGTGAGCATGGATAACAAGCTGCTGGCTTATGGTATTGATATGCTGAGCAGGAGACAATATGACATCTATATCAAAAACCTGGAGACAGGAGAAATATACAAAGACAAAATTCCGAATACAGAAGGAGGCCCGGTTTGGGCAAATGATAACCTTACGTTGTTTTATACTTCAAAAAATGCGGTAACACTTTTATCTGAAAAAATTAAAAGGCATAAACTGGGTACCGATGCAGCTACTGATAAAACAGTGTATGAAGAAAAAGATCCGACCAATTATATTGGTGTAAGTAAAACCAAATCGGATAAATTTATTTTAATTGGTTCCGGTGCTACGCTCTCATCTGAGTACAGGTATATAGATGCTAATAAACCAGAAGATGCATTTAAAATTTTTCAACCCCGGATGAAGGAAGTTTTATATGATGTGGATCATGCCAATGATAAATTTTACATACGCACCAACCTGCAGGCAAAGAATTTTAAAGTGATGACCTGTGACGAAATGAAAACGGATTCAGCATCATGGGCAACGTTGATTGCTCATAATGATAAAGTTTTGATACAGGGCTTTGACCTCTTTAAAAACTACATGGCTATTTCGGAAAGAAAAGATGGGCTAACACAAATTCATATTTTAAATACAAAAGACAACAGCTCTCATTACCTGTCTTTTGATGAAGCAGCTTATGCAGCCAATATAGCTTACATACCCGATTACAATACAGATGTGATGCGCTATAATTATACTTCGCTCACCACTCCCAACTCGGTATATGATTATAATATGGTTACCAAAGAAAAAAAGCTAATGAAGCAACAGGAAGTGATCGGCAGGTTTAAGCCGGCAGATTATGAAACGGAAAGGGTAATGGCAACGGCAAAAGACGGAACGAAAATTCCTATCAGCATTGTTTATAAAAAAGGATTTAAAAAAGATGGCAATGCTCCGCTGATGTTGTACGGTTATGGTTCTTACGGTGCAAGCATGGAAGCATCTTTTAGCAGTGTGCGTTTAAGTTTGCTTGACCGGGGTTTTGGATATGCCATTGCACATATAAGAGGCGGACAGGAAATGGGAAGGAGTTGGTACGAAGATGGAAAGATGAATAAGAAGATAAACACCTTCACCGATTTTATTGACTGCGCCGAATTTTTACTGGCAGGAAAATATACCAGTAAAGAACATTTATATACCAGTGGGGGCAGTGCGGGAGGCTTGTTGATGGGTGCTGTTGTAAATATGCGTCCCGATCTGTGGCATGGCGTTATTGCGGGTGTTCCGTTTGTTGATGTACTCACTACCATGAGCGATCCATCTATTCCGCTTACAACCAATGAATATGATGAGTGGGGCAATCCTGCCAATAAAGAGAATTATATGTACATGAAATCGTATTCGCCTTATGATAATGTAACCAAACAGGCATACCCCAACATGCTGGTAACAACCGGCCTGCACGACAGCCAGGTACAATATTTTGAACCGGCTAAATGGGTTGCCAAGCTGCGTGAAATGAAAACTGATAAGAATAAACTGTTGTTGTACACCAATATGGAAGCCGGGCATGGCGGCGCCAGCGGAAGATTTAAAGCATTAAGAGACCGGGCAAGGGAATATGCATTTTTGTTTGCACTGGAAGGGATAACGAAGTAAAGAGAACGATCATAAAAGAAGATGCCCGGTTCTTATACCGGGCATCCTTTTTAGCGTCATTAATCTTTAACAAAGGTTTTTGGATTTTCACAACATAAAAAAATACCGTCCTCCTTTTTTTTGTATAATTTGAAGTACTGATACCCACCTAAAACCAGATCATGAAACCCATACCCGTAAAACATTTTTTTGCAGGCTGTATTTTTATGTTGATTGTAACATCAGCATTTGCCCAAAAAGAATTCTTCCGCTCTCAACAGGTTTTTACCAAAGAGCAGCTGAACAATTTTTATTCTTCGGCAACAATTCATAACGACCTGGTGATATTTAATGCCAACGATTATCAACTATATGCCTACAACAAAAAAGACGGGTCATTACAATGGTCAGTAAAAACAAACTATAAAACCAGTATTCCTGTGTTTGCTGATGGTAATATTATGTATGCCGGAATTTCCAAAAACGAGATACACCAGGCAGCACAATTTGATCTTGCAAATGGTAATTTAATAAAAGCGCTGCCATTTGGCCCGCTGGCCACAAAACCATTAATAAAAAACGGGATGCTTTATGGTACTGCTATTTACAATTTTGGTTGTATACTGGCATACGACTTTACAAAAGATACGGTTGCCTGGAGCCGGTTTATTGCACATGGATATTCAAATCAACCCTATTACCTGCAAAATAAAATATGGGCCAATGCTGAAGGACAAAACTGGGTGGCCTTGGGTTATAATGGCATTTTGCTTGATACAACCTGCACAAAAAAAGCGAATATTTTTGTAGAAGACATACCCTGTGTAAATAATTTTATTACCCTTACTCAAGACGGGTTAGCATTAAATGGAAAACTGTCTGAAGAAATTACAGGCAAAGATTCTTTTGGACAGCCTGAGTTGCTCAGTTCAGAAAAATTTACATTTGTTTTATATGATGAAAAACTCACAATCTTATCACGGAAACTAAAAGTAAAACAACAGGTTGAAATATCTTCGCTGGCAGAGGACCTGGAGGGATACGGGGATACAAAACTGCTGAAAGCAGATGACGAAAATATATGGATATTATACAATAACCACCTGCTGCAATATAATCATAAAACGAAAAAACTGTTGCGGCTAACAGACCTTACTGCATGGCAACCAAAAACTGTTTTGCTGGATGATGAAAATGTATGGCTGATATCAGGTAAAGATGGGTTGTTGTACGGGCTTTCGTTGTAGCATAAATTAAATGCTCTTAATAAATTAAGCTAAAAATGAACCAGCCCTACCGCTTTGAAGATGAAAACCTGGTGATTTCCGATTTCTTTAATGAAGTGCTGGTGGTATGCCCGGCTTGTGCTAAAAAAGCTTTGGCTACGGCCAATATTGTTACTAAAAAAGTCAGGTTGTTTTGTGTGCATTGCGGCTATAATAAAGAAGTTACAACTGAAGTGGCTCAGCATACTTTTATAACAAAGCCTGCAAACCAGTTTTTTGATGCAGAACTTTGGTTGCAGGCAGATTTTAAAAAAGAACGTTTTTGGGCTTATAATGATAAGCACCTGGATTATTTAGAACGTTACATTAGTGCCACTTTAAGAGGGCACAAAGAGAGAACGCATTTTACACTGTTGGAAAAGCTGCCAAAATTTTATCATGAAGCAAAAAACAGGGAAGGGCTATTAAAAATTATAGCCAAATTGAAAAACAAATTGTAAAAATGTGGAACCACCTGTTTATCATAAAATGCAATATAGAATTACTTATGCCCTCTTGATGTATATAATTGATAAAGGCGGGCTGTAACAGGGTCTAAGCATATAAAAAAATGCCGGCAATTTTAAATGCCGGCAATCCTGAAAATTGTATATCTTATAAATTTACACCAGATCAATATCAAAATTCACCAGCTGTACAAACTCACTCAGCCGTGCATCAATATCTTCTTTAGTGATCTCTTTCAATCGTTCTGGTCCAAATTTTTCAACACAAAAACTGGCCATGGCACTACCCACAATAATGGCAGTTTTCATATTTTCAAAACTGATATCTTTTGTTTTGGCAAGATGGCCAATAAAGCCGCCGGCAAAAGTATCGCCTGCACCCGTTGGGTCAAACACTTCTTCCAACGGTAAAGCCGGTGCAAAGAATACATGTTCTTTATGAAACAATAAAGCACCATGTTCGCCTTTCTTGATAATTAAAAACTGTGGCCCCATGTCCATAATTAATTTGGCAGCTTTTACCAACGAAAGCTCACCACTTAACTGGCGGGCTTCTGCATCATTAACCAGCAGCACATCCACTTTTTTCAAAACAGCTTTCAATCCATCCATGGCAATGTCCATCCAAAAATTCATGGTGTCCATCACGATCAGTTTCGGACGCACTTTCAACTGGTCAATCACACTCAACTGTATATCCGGTGCCAGGTTGCCCAAAATTAAAAACTCCGCACCCTGGTAGCTATCCGGTACCACGGGGTTAAAATCTGCCAGCACATTCAGGTCGGTAACCAAGGTGTCGCGGCTGTTCATATCCAGGTGGTATTTACCGCTCCAGAAAAATGATTTTTTATCTTTCACAATTTCCACGCCTTCCAGAGAAACCCCACGTTTTTTCATTTCATCCATTTCTTCCTGTGGAAAATCGTAACCAACAATGGAAATTTGCTGAATAGGAGTTACAAAATTACTGGCTGCATAAGCAACATAAGTGCCCGAGCCTCCCACGATCTGATCAACTTTTCCAAAAGGGGTTTCAATAGCATCAAAAGCCATGGTACCAACGCATATTACTGACATAAGCTGAGTTTATAATGTTTTATTAAAGCTGCAAAAGTAATTGATTAAAATGATTTCAGTAAGTTGTGCTGCCAATTAAGGATTTATATCATTTTAAATAGAAATAAACAGCGTGCTAATACAGATACATCCCGAAAACCCACAGCCCCGCCTGATAAAACAGGTGACCGAATGTTTAAAAGACGGTGGTGTGATCATTTACCCAACGGATACCATTTACGGACTGGGTTGCGATATTAACCAGCACAAAGCCATTGAGCGTATCTGTAAAATAAAAAATGTTGATCCGCAAAAAGCACAACTTTCTTTTATCTGCCGCGACCTGAGCCACTTGAGTGATTACACAAAAACGATCGATACACCGCTTTACCGCATGTTGAAAAGTTACCTGCCCGGTCCATATACCTTTATATTACCGGCCAGTAAGCAGGTGCCTAAAATATTGCAGAGTAAAAAATCAACAGTGGGGCTGCGGGTTCCAGATAATATTATTTGCCAGCATATCCTGGATGAACTGGGTAATCCGATACTGAGTGCATCATTGCCCGGCGACATGGTAGAAGAATATACCGATCCCGAAGTAATGCAGGAAAATTTTGGTGATAAAGTAGATTTTGTAATTGATGGCGGCATTGGTAGTATGGTACCCTCTACCGTGGTGGATTGCACAACCAACGAATGGACGATCATCAGGCAGGGAAAAGGCGAATTTATTTTTGACTGATCAGCTCAGGTTGTATATTAAAACTTTTGCGGTGGTGGCTGCAAAGTCCAAATGCCTGTATGGCATTGCGGTGTGTCTCGGTTCCATAACCTTTATTGGTATTCCATCCATAATGGGGGTATAATACATGAAGTTCCTGCATAAATTCATCCCGGTAGGTTTTTGCAAGAATACTGGCAGCAGCAATGGCTGCATATTTTCCATCGCCTTTTACAATGCATTGATGCGGCAGATGCGGATAGGGTTTAAAACGGTTTCCATCTATTAATAAAAACTCGGGTATAACGGTTAAACGGTCGATGCAAAGATGCATGGCGGTAAAGCTGGCCTGCAGAATATTTATTTTATCAATGGTTTCATTATCTACGGATGCCACTGCAAAAGCAATGCTTTCTTTTTCAATGATAGGCCTTAGCAGGTCCCGCTGCTTTTCATTCAATTGTTTGCTGTCATTTAATATAGGATGATAAAAATCTTTTGGCAGTATTACAGCCGCTGCAAATACAGGCCCGGCATAGCAGCCACGTCCGGCTTCGTCCAAACCGGCTTCCCGTAAATTTTTATGTAGAAAAGGAGCTAACATCTGTGTTTAACAAATATCAGGTAAAACCATAAAAAAACAATTCATTTTGCTGTATCCATTTTTGCTGCTGTAAATTTGCACCTGCAATGGATACAGTACAACAACAACGCTCACAACGCCAGATCGCTTACTGGCTTTTGATTGGGGTGGTCATGATCATCATACAGGTTTTGATTGGCGGAATTACCCGGTTAACGGAATCAGGACTTTCTATAACAGAATGGAAACCCATTACCGGAAGCTTACCCCCATTGAATGAGGCTGCCTGGCAACTTGAGTTTGACAAATACAAAGTGACGGATCAGTTTAAATATGTTCACCAGGATTTTACGCTATCGGAGTTTAAATTTATTTTTTTCTGGGAATGGTTTCACCGCACCTGGGCCCGGCTGATGGGGCTGGTTTTTTTGTTTGGCTTTATTTATTTCCTGGTAAAGAAAAAATTTGAGCGGGGAATGATAAAACCAATGGTCATACTTTTTTTATTGGGCGGTTTACAGGGTTATATAGGTTGGTTAATGGTGGCGAGCGGCCTGGTACCCGAAAAATATTTTGTAGGTCATGTTGAATTAACAACTCACTTTATAGCCGCACTGGGTTTGCTTTCTTACACGTTGTGGTTTGCATTAAGCCTGCTTGTTACAGAGCATCAAAAAGTTAATGATACAAAATTGAAAAACTTTTTATTGCTGCTGCTTGCGGTTTTGTTTTTTCAATTGATATATGGTGCTTTTATGGCCGGCCTGAGGGCAGCAATTACAGCACCAACCTGGCCGGATATAAATGGTAGCATGCTGCCAGCTATGAATGAGCTTACGCCTTTTACAAAAAACCTGGTCTCCAATCCTGTTACCATACATTTTATACACCGCGGACTGGCTTATGTACTGGTTGTACTGATTGGTATCTGGTGTTTTAAATTCCGTGCTATTGCAAATAATAAATTGTACAACAGGCTTCGCATAACCGTGGTACTGCTGGTGTTACTGCAGGTATTACTGGGTATTTTAACAGTATTGAATGCAACGTACCCAAACCGTTTGGTGGTGTTGGGTGTATCGCACCAGTTTGTTGCCATGATACTGCTGATGGTTGTTGTATCACTTCTTTTTGTAGTTAGAAAAAAGGAGACAGCGTTTGCATGATGCTGGTTTATGTTGTAATTTTAAGCAACTGCCGCATGCATGAAACAAACGCTTAAAAATATTTACTATTTTTTTCCTGTACAGCTTTTCCTGCTGCATTTCAGAAAGTTTCAGATACTGCTGGTATTCTGGTATGTATTGGGAAGTACCATTAACAGCGGCTTTATGAAAAGCTATGGTGCTGATGCACTTTTTTTTTCGCCTGAATACCTGGGGGATGTAAATGCACTGAGTGCTTTTATAGTGGGTATTGCGCTGGGTGTTTTTTTTATGAGCTGGAATATTACCACGTTCATCCTGCATAGCAAACGCTGCAAATTCCTGGCAACAACCGCAAAGCCTTTTTTAAAATATTGTATTAATAATTCACTGCTTCCGGTACTTTTTCTTGTATTCTATTTTTACAAACTCATTCTCTTCGATTGGAAAAAGGAATTAATGAACACCGGGGAAATTGTGGTGGTCATTGCAGGCATGCTGGGTGGTATCATTTTGCTGGTGGCCGTTTCATTTGCTTATTTTTTTGGAGCCGAAAAAAGAATTCAAAGAACCATTGCACCCATTATTGGTAAAGCCGAACATTTTAATGTGAATTATTATTCAGGCAGTGCCGAAACGGAAACGCCCGGATTAAAAGTGAGTGCATACCTGGGAGAGTGGTTTAGTCTTAAAAAGCCAAGAAACATATCGCACTACAACCAGGCGTTCCTGGATACCGTTTTTAAGCGGCACCATCTTTCCGGTATCCTGAGCATTGCCTTGTCTTTTGTTTTTTTAATTGTGGTTGGTTTTTACATGGATAGCCCGTTTTTTGAAGCACCTGCTGCCGCAAGTATCTTAATATTTTTTGCAGCCATGACGGCCGTTATTGGCGCACTCTCTTATTTTTTGCAAAGCTGGAGTTTGCCGGTTTTTATTATACTTATTTTATTTGCTGATGTGCTGTACAAAAATGAGATCATTGACAACCGCAATAAAGCGTATGGTTTAAACTATCATAATAAAGCAGCACAGCCGGTTTATGATAAATCATCTTTACAAAAACTGTGTACGCCAGAAAAAATAGCTGCAGACAGGGCGAATATGCTGCAGGTATTGGCCAACTGGAAAAGCAAACAGGCTGAAGAAAAGCCCGCAATGATCTTTATCAATGTAAGCGGAGGCGGTTTGCGCAGCGGCACCTTTGTAATGAATACACTGCAGAAGCTGGATAGTGCAGTTGGCGGAAAACTGATGCCGCATACCATGCTGATCAGCGGGGCCAGCGGAGGGATGCTGGCGGCCACGTATTATCGTGAGTTATACTGGCAACAACAAAAAGATAGTTTGCTGGATCTGCACAACCCTGTTTACTCCGATAATATTGCAAAGGATCTGTTGAACCCGCTTTTTTCTTCCATGGTGGCCCGTGATATCTTTTCTCCTGCACAAAAATTTACGGTGGGCAATTTTGCATATGTAAAAGACCGGGGCTATGCATTTGAACAAAAGCTTAACAGGAACAGCGGCAACATACTGGATAAACAATTACTGGATTACAGCCATGCAGAAAGAGCAGCAGCTATTCCTTTGATCATTTTTAATTCAACGATTAACCGGGATGGCAGGAGAATGATGGTGAGTACCCAGCCCATCAGTTTTATGATGAAGCCCCGGGTATTTGCAAAAGATCCATATGCCAGTCCGGATGCAGTTGATTTTGCAGCCATGTTTGCAAAACAGGATCCCCTGCATATAAGATTGCTCACGGCTTTGCGTATGAATGCAACCTTTCCCTACGTTTTGCCCAATGTGTGGTTGCCCAGTAATCCCGTTATAGACGTAATGGATGCCGGGCTGAGGGATAATTACGGAATGGAAACTACGCTTCGGTTTATAGATAATTTTAAAGACTGGCTCAGGGCTAATACGGGTAAGATCATTATACTGCAGATACGTGACAGAAACCAGGATAACTGGCAGGAGCCGCTTGAAACAGGTGCCGTAACAGATTTTTTTATAAAATCCGGAAGCATGCTACAGCATAACTGGTATAAAATTCAGGATTTTTCCCAGACCGATCAATACAGTTACCTGCAGTCAGTTTTTGATGATGCGTTGCAGCGTATTTCATTTATGTATGCACCCGAAACCGAAGAGAAAGGCGCAGCACTTAATTTTCATTTAACGGCCAGGGAAAAAAGAGCAGTAAAGGAATCTTTCAACAGCACATTTAACCAGGCTTCTTTAAAGCGTATAAAAGATCTGCTGAAATAGTTTAAGCCGGTATCAGCAATTTAAAAGCCTTTTCAATTATTTCGATTTCAAATGCAGCAGCGGTTTCAGCAGGGTCTCCATCAATATGTAAAGGGGCAAGCTGCGGATTTTTAATGATTAATTTTTTGGTTTGAAAGTAGTGAATACCGTTGCGATGATATTTTTTGTCCTCATACATGCTTACTTCCCCGTTCCGGATCTGTTTCAAAATGGTCCAGATCATCCTCAACTTACTCATCTTATTTACCACTACAATGTCCAGCAAACCATCGTGCAGGCTGGCCTGCGGGGCAATGGTAAAATTATTGCCAAACTGGTTACTGTTGGCAATGCTGATAAAAAAGCTTCGCTGTTTATAGATTTGCCTTCCAGTATTAATTCAAAATTATAGGGCCTGGCTTTAAAAAAATTTTTGGCTGATTGTTTAATATAAGTAAGAAGCCCCCGTTTTTTTTGCTTTGCAAAATCATGGGCAACCTGTGCATCAAAACCCAGGCCGCAAAGCATACAGCTGAATTGCTGATTGATATAAAAACTATCCACATAAACGGCATTGCCTGCAAAAGCATTTTCCAGCGCCTTGTGAATTCTGCCGGGAATTTTAGCTGCGAAAGCAAGGCCGTTGCCACTGCCCATGGGTATGATGCCTATATTAACAGTAACGCCTAATAAAAATTTCACGATCTGGTTTACGGTACCATCGCCACCACAAACAATAACATCGGTTATATTTTCTGCTGCTATCTTTTCTTTCAGAAAACCATAATCTCCTTCGGCATTGGTATGCAGTATTTCGAAAGGAATATTTTTTTCGGCAGTCTTGTTTTTAATGATTTCAAGCAATAAGCCTTTAGTCCCCGTACCGGAAATGGGGTTTATGCAGTAAATGAATTTTCTGTGCATGAATTATTTCTCCCGTGTAAGCGTACCTAAATAAACTTTGGATACCGCTTCTGTGCTTTTTGTATTGGCGGGTGTTTTTTCTACATACATCGTAATTGGCTTGCCGCTCTTTAACCTTTTGATGATGTCTTTGTTGGTAAGCACAAATTGACCAACGGCACCAACTGTTTCATCTGCAATCAGCATAGGAGTAACATCATCGCCCATTACATGTACTTTTCTGTAATAACCACCATCAACAGATTTGCCTTGTATCTGAATGGTAAGTTTATCAATTTTTTTATAGGTAGATTTTTTATAGGAAAGGCCACCAAATGCATCATTGGCTTTCAGAGATATCTGCCCGGCTTTAATACCATTAATAAAAACATCTACGGTGCATTGTGCCATAGATACATTGCCCAGGGTCATAAATAAAACGACGAATAAAAAAATTTTTTTCATGTGTGTATATTTAGGCAATAAAATTAGCTAAAAATTGCATAACTCAAATGAGGTTATGTAAGAACAGTGAATTTTATAACTCAGTGTAATAAATATGAAACCCCGGTATTTTTACCATCGGATCAATGCGCCTGCCCAGGTAAAGCCGCTTCCAAATGCAGCCAGGCAAACGAGGTCGCCTTCTTTTATTTTTCCCTGCTCCCAGGCTTCGCAAAGTGCAATAGGAACAGATGCGGCTGTAGTGTTGCCATATTTCTGAATATTATTATACACCTGGTCATCTCTTAACTGTAACTTATGCTGCACAAATTGTGCGATGCGCAAATTGGCCTGGTGTGGTATCAGCATATTAATATCAGCACTGGTTAATCCGTTTGCTGTTAATGCTTCCTGAACAACTTCGGGCATTTTAACAATGGCTTTTTTAAAAACAGCAGGGCCATCCATATTTGGAAAATTTTGTGCCTCATCAATCATAGCATGACTCATAAACATTTGTCCCATTTCAGCTTCATCAAATGTTGCCACAGGGTTTTCTACCCAATGGTTGCCATGTGTACCGGGATTGAACATGGCCAGTATCTCGGCGCTATCTCCGTCGCTATGCAGATGCGTACTTAAAATACCCTGGTTTTGGTTTTGAGTAGGCTGCAATACAACAGCTCCTGCACCATCACCAAAAATAACGCTGATATTTCTACCTCTTGTACTAAAATCAAGACCGAAAGAATGTTTCTCTGCACCCACCACTAAAATGTTTTTATACATACCTGTTTTGATGAACTGATCGGCAACAGATAAAGCATATACAAAACCACTGCATTGGTTGCGTACATCCAAAGCGCCGATCTCTTTCATCTTCATGGCACGCTGTAATAAAACACCACAACCCGGGAAATAATAATCCGGACTCAGAGTGGCAAAAACGATGAAGTCAATATCCTGCGGAGTTATACCTGCCCTTTCTATGGCAATGGTTGCAGCCTTAACACCCATGGTGGTGGTGGTTTCGCCGGTACGGTCGGCGTAGCGTCTTTCCTGAATACCCGTGCGTTCCTGGATCCATTCATCAGAAGTATCCATATACTTTTTCAAATCTTCGTTGGTAAAAACATTTTTGGGAACATAGTAGCCTATACCGGCAATTTTGCTTCGTTGCATGCAATCATTAATTTAGAACCGGCAATTTACACAATAAGATATGATTTGCAACTGTTTCAAACGCAACTAAAAACAGGTTTATACCAATTGACATTGAATTTATCCTAATAAAAGCTGTCAGGTTGAGCTTGTCGAAACCGGGGCCATTTGCAAAAGAGCCTCTTAATTTGTGAACCCGCCTTCGACAAGCTCAGGCTGACAGTATAATTTTAATATCTGATTGGTATTAATTCAGTTTGGTCATATTGTGTAAGCAAAAGTCATCATCCAGCAGCGGAAGTACCCGGGTTTTATAGTGAACTTCAACCGATTTGCGCAGATCTGCCGTATTACGGATCATCTTGGCAGTAAAACTTTCTGCCAGCGGCAGCAGTGTAAGTTTATCATCTTTTAGTTTCAGTTCCGCAATATAAACCCGGGAGTTTATGTTAATATTAAAAAATTGACGGTTGTCAACAAGGCTCATAAAAGCAGTGCCGTTTAAAGAGTCGGATATTAAAATACGATAGGGGCGTAGTTCATGCAGGTTGCCGGTTATTGAAATATGGTATTCGGTGTCTGTTTTTTTGGAAAGGGTAAGATAAATTTCTTCTTCACGGGAACTCTGTGGCTTTTTAACAGCAGCTATCCATTTTCCGAGCAATGCATCTTCTACATGCATACCGGATGTTTCATCTAAATAATACGCAGAACTGTACGGACATGCACAGAGCGTGAGGCATAAAAAAAACAATAACGATATTTCGAAAAGTTTTTTCATTCGTCTAAAAATAATCCGGGAAGTTTACAAATGCAATAGTAAAACCCCTTAATAATTATAATGTAATAAACACCTGCTGATGATCCACTTTTACGTATGTGTGCTGCCTGCTCTAATTGGCGGCTATTGTTCCGAAAAATCCGCTGTATTATTTTAGGGTATGTTGTTGGTAAGATAATTGGATAAGAAGGCATTGTTGCAGTTGTCTCCATCACATCCTTCGACAAGCTCAGGAGGGCAGGGCATTGGTTTTGCATACCGGGCATTGATAATGGCCATGCACAAAAACCAGTTGAATATTGCTGCAGCAGAAAAGGCAATTTACTTCCATGGATCATTTTTTAAACAGTACACCAAGCCAGCTGCCGGCTTCCATTAACCAGGCAATACCCAAATGTACAATTAATCCGCCCCAAATACTTTGTGTATTATAACTGATGATGCCCAGCAACAAACCACCCCAAAAACTGCTGATGGCTTCGCCCAGGGGTTTGCCAAAATGGATGGTGCAATAAAAACAGGCCACGGGTATTATGCAGTGAGGGCCACAGATCTTCAGCAGCGATAAAATTAAAAAGCCACGAAAGAAGAATTCAATACTTACAAAATCAAATCCATAACAGGCTTCGTAAAAAATATAGTGCCATTTTCGGGGTGGCAGATCCAGTTGCTCAATAAACCTGACCTTGGGGTACATCTGCAAAAAATCTTTTTGTGTGCTGGCAAGTGCAATCAGCGGTATCATAATGAGCAGCATGACCAGGTAAGGTTTTACCTCCTTTAAAGCAGCAGTACCATAAAAAGGCTGGTTGTCCCGGTCTTTTATCCACCAGATAATAAATACAGGAATCAGTACCACAAATACCCTTACAACCCAGTTTAAGCAACGCGTCCAGAAAATTTGTGCGTCACCGGTCCAGATGTTTTTAATGATTTGCTGATGAAGATCAAAATTAATTCTGAAAGAAAAAAAGGCCGGCGCAAGCAGCAAAATGATCCAGAACCAATAGTTCCGGTAGTAATCACAATCTTTATAAAAAATCAATTGCAAAAAAAATGCAGCAGCAAAGGGAATAAGATATAAAAGATAATACCCAACAAAATTGCCCCATTTGGTTTTACCTCCTGCAGCAAAATGTATTTCCAGGGCATGCCAGTAATTTAGATAGATGTAGATACCCAGCAGCAATAAAATGGCTACAAAATAAGCCAGCTTAAATTCTTTTTCATAGAATTCCTGCAGGTATTTAAAAATGACTGACAAGTGATTTAAACTTTATCCGGATTATTTAGTGTACACCAAAGTAAATCTTTTAATTCTGAAAGCCCCTGGCCGGTTACCGACGAAATAAAAACATGCGGGATCTTTTTTGGCAGCTCCTTTTTAACGGCGGCTTTCAATTCATCATCCAGCATATCGCTTTTGCTGATGGCGATCACGAAATCTTTTTGCAGCATGTCGGGATTGTACTGTTCCAGTTCGTTGTGTAATATCTTAAACTCTTCCTTGTGATCTTTACTATCGGCAGGAATTAAAAAAAGCAAAATGGAGTTACGCTCAATATGCCGTAAAAACCGGTGCCCAAGGCCTTTTCCTTCGGCAGCACCTTCAATAATACCGGGCAGATCGGCAATGCAAAAACTTTTTCCATCGCGGTATTCAACCATACCCAGCTGCGGCACTAAAGTAGTAAAGGCATAGTCGGCAATTTTAGGTTTGGCTGCGGTAATGCTGCTTAACAAGGTTGATTTTCCTGCATTGGGAAAACCCACCAATCCAACATCGGCCAACACTTTCAGCTCTAAAACCTTAATGCCTTCCGAGCCGGGTTCGCCGGGTTGTGCATATTCGGGTGTTTGATTGGTAGCTGTTTTAAAATTACTGTTGCCCAGTCCACCGCGGCCACCTTTTACTAAAATAATTTCCTGCCCGTCTTCTAAGATCTCGGCTTCTATTTCGCCGGTTTCTTCATTGCGGGCAATAGTGCCCAATGGTACTTCAATGATAATATCTTTTCCGGTTTTGCCGCTCGAATTGTTTTTGCTTCCGTTCTCACCGTCTTCGGCCAGTACATTTTTATAGTAACGCAGGTGCAATAAGGTCCATAATTGTGTGTTGCCTTTTAAAATGATGTGTGCGCCACGGCCACCATCCCCGCCATCCGGACCGCCCAGGGCCGTTAATTTATTACGCATAAAATGCTTGCTGCCGGCACCGCCATGTCCGCTGCGGCAAAAGATCTTGATCTGATCTACAAAATTTGATTTTTCCATTATTGACGCAAAGGTCTGTAAAATTTAAGGATTAGCGATGTTTACTTGTTTTTAGCTTTTAAAAACCTGATAAACTATAAATGGTACTACATTTGCTATTGTTATTATAAAATGTAAAAGATGATCAGATTTATTTTAATACCCCTTGCCATCATGTTGAGTTGCGGTTCAACAAAGACCAACCAATCTGCCAAAACAGATTCTACCATTGCGGCACAAACGGAAGATCTAAACCAACGGGATTCTGTAATTGACATCAACGATGTAAATGCGCTGTTACCAACCTGCATCAAAAATAAAATTGATTCTTTTAAACTGAAAGAACCGCATGAAAGGCCGCAGCGTGTTCTTGAATATATCTATAAGACTAAGAAGGTATATTTAGTTGTATTACCCTGCTGCGATTTTTTTAATGAAGTGTACGACGATAAATGCAATTACCTGGGGGCACCGGACGGCGGTTTTACGGGTAAGGGAGATGGTAAGATTCCTGATTTTTTTGAAGAGGCAAAAAACGAAAAACTGGTTTGGGGAACGCCTAAGTAACCTGGTTTAAAGGTTAAGAAAGTACATTATTTTTTTTCATTCCAGGTTTTATAATTGTCAGATTGTGATTTCCTGTTTTCAGGAACTGTTCTTAAAGGCTCACAGGCAGCCCAGCTTTCAAACATATCTTTTGGTAGTTGCTGATATAATTTGGTGCCTTCAGTTTTCCAGTTGATCATTTCATTGGTTACTTCTTTTATTTTTTTTGCCGGGTTGCCTACGATCAAACTCCTGCTTTCAAAAACTTCATCAGCTTTAATAAAACTGAACGCACCAACAATACACTCATCGCCCAGTATCACATTATCCATAATAACGGCATTCATACCTACCAAACAATTTTTACCAATGGTGGCACCGTGTATGATGGCCCCATGGCCCATATGTGCACCTGCTTTTAAAACAACGGTTACCCCCGGAAACATGTGAATGGTACAGTTCTCCTGCACATTGCAGCCGTCTTCAAGAATGATCTGTCCCCAATCGCCACGCAATGCAGCACCCGGGCCGATGTAGCAATCTTTTCCAATAATTACATTGCCGGTTATGGCTGCCTGTGGATGAATGAAGGATGATTCATGAATTACAGGTTTATATCCTTGAAATTCGTAGGTCATACAAGTGTTTTGTTAGTGCGAAAACAAGTGCCTTTAAAGAGTGCAACAATATGATCTCTCTGGTTTGTAATAGTGATATGATAAAGCCCGGTAGATTTTCCGTTGTGTAGTTCTTTTGCTTCGGCTGTTAAAACATCTCCCACATGTACAGGTTTTGTAAAGTTGATGGAAGTATCTAATGCCACAGATAAATTGTTGCGGTTGTTACAGGCAAATGCAAATGCGCTGTCGGATAAAGAGAAGGCAATGCCGCCATGTACAATTCCAAAACCATTGATCATTTCTTCACGAACGGTCATTTTTATTTTGCTGTAACCTTCTTTTACATCAAGCACTTCTATTCCCAACCATTGAGAAAAGAGGTCGTGCTGCATCATGTGGTCTACTACCTGATCTGGAGTTGTGCTCATAATTATTATTTAAATGTTCAATAATCAACGCTCAATAAACAATATTCAAATAGATAAATATTCGACCTTGTACATTGAAAATTGATTGTTGTATATTGAATATTGGTTTTTATTTTCCTTTAAATACAGGCATTCTCTTTTCCAAAAAAGAATTAATTCCTTCAGCATAATCCTCTGTGTCAGCAGCTTTTTGCTGATATGTATCTTCAATAGTTAACTGTTCTTCCCAGGTACTTACAAAAGATTGATTTAAAGCGTGCTTTGTATAAGCCAAACCTTTGGTTGGCATTTGTGCCAGTGTTTGTGCAATCTTTTTACTTTCTTCTTCAAAAATTTCATCAGCAAATAGTTTATAGATCATACCCATTTTTTCTGCTTCGGCTGCCGGAACTTTATCACCTGTCATCATTAAAGCACTTGCTTTTTGCCAGCCAATTAAACGTGGCAAAGTAAAAGTGCCCCCACTGTCGGGTATTAAACCAATTTTGCTGAACGCCTGGATGAAGGAAGCTGATGCTGCCGCCACCACTACATCGCAACACAAAGCTATATTGGCACCAGCCCCGGCAGCCACTCCGTTCACGGCGGCTACAACCGGCTTTGGCATATTGCGTATTCTTTTTACAATTGGGTTGTAATGCTCACTTAATATTTGAGCGATCGTAATCTCCTCCCCCTTGGGGGGAGGTTGGGAGGGGGCCAGTTCACTTATATCCTGACCTGCACAAAAAGCCTTTCCGGCACCGGTGATATACACAGCCCGTACTTCATGCAGAGACGCGGCTTCATCTAATTTTGCCTGCATCAGCAGGGCCATTTCCCGGTTAAAAGAATTGAATTTTTCGGGGCGGTTTAAGGTGATGTACGCAACCGCATTTTTAATTTCAAATAATATAGAATTCATAAAATTTATTTTAGGTTATACTTCGAAGCTTCTTACTTCTTTATGATTTAACAGGAAATGATTGATGGCATCATAATCCCTGTCGGGCGAACTGATGCGATACATGTACACCGCATCTGCATCTTCCTTTACAGTTTTCATGCACCTGAAATCCATATCATGTTCAGTAAAAAAAATTTCCAGTTCCTGTTTAAAATCATTGCCGAGCGAAATGGTTTTTATCCGGTAATCTTTTACTTTATGAAAACGGTTTATAAAACGTTGTACCGGCTCTAAAACAAACAGGGTAATTACTACAATACCCGATACCACAACGGCCAACGGGTAATTATGATAACCAATAGCCATACCCAGGGCAGCGGTTACCCAGATAAGAGCAGCGGTAGTAAGTCCGTTTACGCTGATGCCTTCTTTAAATATTACACCGGCACCAATAAAACCAATACCGGTTACTATATTGCTGGCAATCCGGTCGGGGCTGCCATTACCAATTTCTTTGGAAAGAATTGTGTACAGGCAGGAACCCACACAGATCAGGATCATGGTTCTGAAACCGGCAGGCTTACTGCGAAATTCCCTTTCCAGTCCTATGATGGCACCTATAACAAAGGCAACTGAAACCTGTGCGGCTTCTTCAAAATAAATTGAGATATCCATGTAAAAAAATTAATTGCAAGTTTTGAACGCCTTGGTAAAGATAATAATTAGAAGCTGTGCGCTAACTTAAAACAGGGTTAATAATTGCATGCCGGTAAATCACCTTGTTGGGTGATTGTAACCTATAAGCATAAGGATACTTTTGTTTGCCGGCAAAAATGGTTAAATTTAAATCGTAATCAATTTGTATGAAGTTGTTTATCGCAATAGGATTTTTTGTTTGTACAGCAAATGTTTCGCTGCAGGCTCAACCTGTTGAAGCTGTTGTAGTTGGTTTGCAAACCGATATGCAAAAAGCGGATACCCTGCTTACCCTTGCCAATAAAAACAAAGCGCTGGGTAACTTTGATGCGATGCTCACCTATCTTAATGCTGCCAAACCAATCGTAATCCAATTAAATGACGCCGGTACAGCTGTCCGGTATTATGCCTATACCGGTGCGTATTACGATCATAAAGAAAGCTATGGCGAAGTAGTTGCGGAATGCAAAAAAGCACTGGTATATTTTGAGCAGGTCACTAAACCCGACTTTAAACGTTCCTGTTTGTTTTTAATAGCAAAAGGTTACCGGCACCAAAAGCTATACGATTCTGCACAAAAATATTTCGACCATACAGAAAAGTTGCACAATGCATATAACCCATACCTGAACTGGTATGTATATTCTGAAAAAGCAAGAATGTACCAGGCTGCCGATAATATTAATCTGGCTGAAACCTATTACGACAAAGCCTATCAATTAACAAAGACAAAGGGCATACGAATGGACCACGGTGTAATGCTTAGTTATTTGCTTGAGTTTTACAGCTATACAAAAAAGCCCGAAAAATATGCCGTAGTAATGGCAGAGCAGGTAGATTTTATAAGCAAAAGAAAGAATCCCCTGCAGGGTCCGTCTATTCATGATGTGCTGTACACCAATTTAGACAAAATGCCTGTGGACGAAAAAGTACAATTTTTAACCAGGGTAAAAACAACGCTGCTCAACCAGGGCGATATTACGAATGCAGCTTTAACCAACAGTACGATTTCTGCATTATATGAGAACAACAGCCAGCCTCAGTTATCGCTGCCTTACATGAAGGAAAATATGGAGCTTACCAGGGTGCCGGCACAGCTGCTCAATCATTTTGTGTATTCCAAAGCAACCTACCGGCTGTTATCCAAAGCAGGCAGGCACGAAGAGGCAGGCCCGCTATTTGATTATTTATTTAAGCTGAAAGATAGTATTGGAAATAAAGATCAGCAAGCCAAACTTCAGGAACTGGAAATAACTTATCAAACTGCAAAAAAGCAACAGGAGATCACCTTGCTTAATGCTGCAAATGAACTCAGGCAAAAGCAAATTGAAGTTTTGCAATTCCGTACGCAGACAGATTCGTTGCAAATACTGAGAGCAACGGAACAACGCAAAGCCCTGTTCAAAGAAAATTTACTGAAAGAATTTGCCATGCAGGAACAACAAAAAAACAATAGCCTGCTTGCAAGGCAAAATATTTTAAAGGATTCTATGATGGAAAGTGAGCAGGCCTATAATACGCTGTTGGTAAGTGAAAATAATTTAAAACAATCCCAACTAACCAAAGAGCTGCAATTAAAAGAAGCTTTAGCACGGGAAAATAATCTGCAACACAGCCAGTTGGTAAAAGAAAAGCAAACCAGGTGGTTACTCACGGGTGGCATGGTGTTACTGCTACTTTCCGGGGTTGCTATTTTTACCCTGTACCGAAAGCAAAAAAATAAAAATGCCATCATTCAAAAGCAGGCCACCGACCTGGAAGTACTGATGAAAGAGATACACCACCGGGTTAAAAACAACCTGCAGGTGGTAAGCAGCCTGCTTGACCTGCAAAGCCATACCATAACCGATTCTCAGGCAAGTGCTGCTGTTAAGGAAGGAAAGAACCGGGTACAGAGCATGGCACTCATTCATCAGAATTTATACAGCGAAGGAAATATCAAAGGCATCATGGTAAAAGAGTATATCAGTAACCTGGTGCAATCCCTAAGCGATTCGTACAATATCTCCAATGATAAGGTAAAGGTCAATATCAATATTGATGATCTGAATTTAGATGTAGATACCATGATACCACTGGGATTGGTTTTGAATGAACTGGTGAGCAATTCTTTTAAATATGCCTTTAAAGAAACCACAGCGGGAATATTAAACATAAACCTGGAAGAAAAAAATGAAAAACTGCATTTAAAAGTAAGCGATAATGGTGCAGGCTTTCCTGTTGATATGGATGTAAAGTCTGCCAAATCATTTGGCTTGAAAATGATCAGAGCTTTTGCACAAAAATTAAAAGCAACACTTGATATTTACAACAACAATGGCGCTGTGGTGGAGATGCAGATATCAAAATTTAAAGCGGCATGAGTAATAAACTGAAAATTCTAATCGTGGAAGATGAGCCGGTAATAGCCGAAAATATTTCTATCTATTTAGACAATAATGATTTTGAAGTGAGCGCCATTGCTTATGATAGTGACGAAGCCTTTCTGGAACTAAAAAACAATACACCTGATGCCGCCATACTGGATATTAATTTAGAAAGCGATAAAGACGGAATTGACATTGCAGATTACATCAATAAAGAAATACAGATTCCATTTCTGTTTTTAACGTCTTACTCAGATAAAAATACGCTTGATAAAGCCAAACAGGTAAAGCCAAGCGGGTATATTGTAAAACCTTTTAACGAAAGAACTTTACTGGCTTCACTTGAAATTGCCATATCCAATTTTGCATCTGAGAACAACAGTTCGCAACCAAAACTAAGTATGGAAAAAATAAACCGGCATTTATTGTCGCCTTTAACAGACAGGGAGTTTGAAGTGGCACAGCTTGCTTACAATGGAATTATCAACAGCCAGATCGCGGAACAAAGTTTTATTTCTTTGAATACTATTAAAACACATTTAAAAAGTATTTATTTAAAAACCGATGCCAATACACGGTATGGTTTAATTGTGCGGTTAAGACATTTAATGGCCAAATAAAATCACCTTATTGGGGGATATATGTATTAATACAGAAAATTATTTTTACCAAAACTTAATAACATGAAAATCATCATTGCATTCATTTTTGCAGTTGCCATAACCTCCTGCGGCAGCAGTAGCAAACCCGGCGAAAAATATCCTGATCAGGTTCGAGCTAATTTTATCAATGGTTGTGCGGCCAAACTGCCGGATGGGTATAAAAAGAACTGCGAGTGTATGCTGGAACAGATTGAGAAAAAGTATTCGATTGCAGAATATACAAAACTGGAGGAAGATATGAAGGCGGGTAAAGATGTTTCGGCATTTATGGCACTGGCCGATTCTGCCAGGCAGATCTGTTTCCCTAAAAAATAAAAGGAAAAACCACCCCGCTGGGTGAGTAAAAAAATTACAAAGCACTTCATATTTACAGTGATTAAACCACCTGTTTATGAAGTGCTTTTTTTACGTCCTGATTTTTATTTTTACTGCCTTTGCAGAAACCAATGCACAGAGTATGGCCATCAACACAAGTGGTGCTACTGCCAATGCCAGCTCTATACTGGATATAAGCAGTACCAGCAAGGGCGTACTGGTTCCCCGGATGACGAAGGCGCAAAAAAATGCGATTGCCACTCCCGCAATTGGCCTGTTGGTTTACCAGGCAGTACCCGATAGTGTGGGTTTTCATTATTATAATGGCAGCCAGTGGGTATGGTTAAATCCTTCTGGTGGTGCTGGTAATGATTGGAGTGTTACCGGAAATACAGGAACAGATACTGCGGTGAATTTTATTGGTACAACAGATAATATGCCTTTGGCATTTCGGGTGAATAATGAGAATAGCGGCAAGATTGAACATACGCTGGCAACAGCGAATACTTTTCTTGGTAACAGGAGCGGCCGTTTTAATACAGGTACCGGCAATACCGCTTTTGGTTTTAGAACACTGGCCGCCGCCGGTAATGGTGTTAGCAATACAGCCATAGGAACTTCAGCATTAAATGCCAACACTTCTGGTGGGGGCAATGTTGCAGTCGGCCATTCTGCATTATTGAACAATACTTTAGGTATGTTAAACATAGGTATTGGTAACTATGCCCTGCAGTCAAATATAATCGGAACCGAAAATATCGCATTAGGCCTAAATACGTTGGGAGCAAACACCATCGGTAATTTAAATGTAGCTATCGGCAATAACGTTTTAGCTGCCAACATATCAGGCGTAGCCAATACAGCATTAGGGGGCTTCGAGACTTTGTTCAAAAATATTTCGGGACAGAGCAATGTGGCCATCGGGGGATGGCAGAATATGTATAATAATACCCACGGTAACAACAATGTTTCTATTGGCGGGGGCTTAGGAGGATCTGTTCCCGGCTTGTATAGTAATACCACCGGAAGTTATAATATTGCTATAGGTGGTGGACTGTACGGCAATACCACAGGCAGCTACAATATTGCATTGGGCGGTTATGCTCTTTATCAGAATGGTGACAAAAGCAACAATATTGCTATTGGTCAATCTGCTTTATCGAATAATGGCAGCGACGCGCCTTTAGCTTTTCAGGCAATTAATAATATTGCTATTGGCAATGCTGCGTTATTAAATAATAAAAAAGGCAGCAACAATGTTGCTCTTGGTTCTTCATCTGCTTATTTGGACACCAGTCAGTTCCATAACGTAGCAATAGGTAATTATGCCATGGGAGAAAGCATAGGTGACCGTAATGTGGCAGTAGGTTCATCAGCCCTTTTAAAAAATACTGGCAATTCAAATGTAGCTATTGGCGACTCTGCCATGATTGCAGCATCACAAAGTTTTAATACTGCTATTGGAGCAGATGCCTTAAAAAGCAATACAGGAAGAAGCAATACAGCCATAGGGTATCGAAGTTTACAAAAAAATGCTACCGGAAATAATAATGTGGTAATAGGCGATAGTGCGGCGTATAATAATGTAAACATGTCTCACCTGGTGGCCATTGGCAGCAAAGCCTTATATTCAAATACAGCCGGTATTAGATTAACTGCTATTGGCGACTCTGCCCTGTACAGCAATAACGGCGGCAGCCAAAATACAGCATTGGGTTACGGGGCCCTGTTAAAAAATACAACGGGCTTTGATAATACAGCAGTTGGTACAAGCGCATTGGCCAATTCAATTACAGCGTTGGGCAATACTGCTTTAGGTTCTCTTGCGCTTACTTCAAATACTGCGGGAGGCAATAATACCGGATTGGGTGTGTATGCGTTATTAAATAATATTAACGGAAGCAATAATACGGCTGTTGGCAGTGCTGTTCTTTCAGATAATATTTCCGGGCAAAATAATACGGCTATTGGCTATGCAGTTCTTTCCGATAATAATTCCGGAAGTCAAAATTCGGCTATTGGTAATCGTTCGTTAATGAACCGGAATGGAAGCAACAATTCAGCTCTTGGTTATGAGGCTGGTGCCAAAATAACTGCTCCCCTTTCAACTTTTTTAAATAATATTTTTGTAGGCTATCGTTCAGGATATAATGCTACCGGTGATGATAATCTGTTTATCGGATCACTCACTGGTGAAAATGCGACCGGAAGTGGCAATATTTTTATAGGAGCAGGTGTTGGTACAGCAAGCCCCTTATCCAATATACTGGCAATTGATAACAGCAATAATCCTGTTCCATTGGTATATGGTAATTTTACCACCGACCTCCTGCGTATTAATGGTACGTTAAACATCAATAGTCAATATTCATTTCCTTTAACAGATGGTGGTACCAACCAGGTATTGTATACCAATGGTGCCGGTACAGTTGGCTGGGCCAATGTGGTGGCAGCAGCCAATAACGGGTTGAATGTTTCCGGTAACGTAGTAAAACTGGGCGGTACTTTGCTCGACAGCACTACTATTACACAAGGTGCAAACAGTATGGTTTTTAATATGGATGGTACCGGGGATTTTTATGTAAGAAAAAACACATCGGAAGATGCATTCATGATCAAGAACAATGGTTTTGTTGGTTTAAATACTGCGGACCCGCAATACCGTTTGCATATTATTAATACCTCTGGTGGTAATGGTCCGTTTGGAAGAGGCATTGTGATTGAAAATTCGGCCAGTGGCCAAACCGGTGAAGCTTCCATTGCATTTAAGAACAACGGCCCCAATAGTGTTGCCCCAAACAGTGCCTGGATGACCGGCCTGAATAATGCAACCAATTTTGTAATTGCCTACGGCGATTCTTTAAAAGCCGGTAATGTAAAAATGAAACTGGATACTTTGGGCAATGTATCAATCGGCAACCAGGGAGCTGCAGCACAAAGTAAATTAGATGTGAGTGGAAGTTTTGGCAATGCGATACGCACAGTAAGTGTAAATACCACTTTAGATACCGATGATCATACACTGATCATTGGTAATGCTGCTCCTTCCATCACCGTTACATTGCCGGCAGCCAATACCTGCGAAAGAAGGGAGTATGTGATCGTAAACAGGAGCGGCCTGTTACAAACCTTAAGCGTTTCTTACTTCGACTTTTCAGGAAGCGCCACAACTGTTACTGCCAACAGTGCCATCACACTTCAAAGTAATGGCAGCAACTGGTTCAGGATACAGTAAAATAAACTGCATGGGTTAGTATATATCAATAATTATTTTTATCTTTTACAATTAAATTTTTAAACAATGAAAAAGATCATCACTTTATTTGTTCTGTTTTTTGTTTTAACCACAACTTTGGTGAATGCCCAGGATGGCTGGCGTTTTATTGCCGATAAATGGGTTGCATTTGGGGTAGACCATGATGTGATCATTACCGGCAATACCAATGATGATTTTCGGAAACTTAAATTAAGGGTTACCGATGGGCCGCTTAAGATGTACGACATGAAAGTATATTTTGATAATGGAACTATCCAGGATGTTTCTATACGTTCACGCATTCCGCAGGGTGGCGAAAGCCGGGTGATTGACCTCGATGGTGGTTTGCGTCATATCAAGCGTATTGAATTCTGGTATGAGACCAAAGGGTTCAGAAAAGGTAGGTCGAGGGTGGCAGTTTGGGGATTTAAATAATTGTTGTACTTTACTTTTCTGTAGGGCCTTTATTCATGTAAACTAAAACAAAAGCTAATGAGAAAACTAACACTGATTTATGCAACCATAAGCTGCATGGTATTGTATAGCTGCGATTTTAAAGTGGGCGATAAAAAACCGGATCTAAAAGTAAAAACTGTTAGTTCACAAGACAATACCACGCTCAATGGCGCCATCATTAAAAATAATATCGAAGTAGACGCAACAGGCGTAAAAGTAAATGAAGTATACCTGGTGGATGCTGATTATAAACCATTGGCAGAAAATACAGCCCGTGTTGGTGAAAAAATTCATATCGTTATAAAAATGGATACCGGCTGGGTAAAAGAAAATGGTAAATCATTTATTGGTGCCAGCGAAAAGATCTTAACTTCTGCAGGAAGGGTAGTGGTAAGTGCCGATGATATATTTAAAGAGCAGGAATTAACCGGGCTTGACCCCGAAGACACGAAAGTGATAAGCCTCTCTGCAATTATTACGCAGGCCGATCCTGGTATAGATAAATTTGAAGTTCAGTTTAAAGTTTGGGATAAAAAAGGCCTGGGAGAAGTAAAAGGTAAATATTATTTCAGCCTCAAAAAAGACTAGCCATTTTAATGGCATTTAAAAAAATCAAACGGTTCCTTACAATCGTTGCATTGGTATAAAGCCTTGCAGGCGGTGCTGCCAAACTCACTGATGAGCCGGGTGTTGGTTGAGTTGCAGAGCGGGCATTCAACGCCATCTTCCGGGATATTGAATTTTTTATCGGGTGCAGCAATGCCATATTCCTTTAATTTTCTCTTACCATCTTCACTCATCCAGTCTGTTGTCCAGGCGGGTGCTAAAACAGAAGTGACCTTTACTTTTTGATACCCGTTTTCAATTAATGCCAGTTTTATATTCATGGCAATCATATCCATAGCGGGGCAGCCGTTGTAAGTTGGGGTGATGATGATTTCAACTTCATCGCCGTTTAGCTTTACGTCTCTTACAATGCCCAGATCGGTGATAGTAAGTACAGGTACCTCAGGGTCAGTAACCTGTTCCAGTATATCCCATATTTTTTGCTTAGCTATGGTTGGTTCTGTTACCATTCAGCGTTGGGGTATGTTCTTTGTAAATACTGAAGTTCGGTAAGTATATAACCAAGGTGTTCGGTATGGGTTCCGGTTTTACCGCCAGTTTGCATAAACGCTTTTTCAGGAATTGGTAATGTTGCTTCTTCAAAAACTGATGTTACTTTTTTCATCCAGTCATCTTTTAATAAAGCAATATCAAAGCCGGCTGCAACTTCATAATCAACAGCAATAAATAATTCACCGGTATACCTCCACAATTCATCTATTGCTTTTAACATACGCTGGTGACTTTCTTCTGTACCATCGCCCAGGCGTACAACCCACTCGCTGCTCCAGCGCTGGTGATAGGTAACTTCTTTTAATCCCTTGGCAGCAATGGCAGCAAGCTGTTCATCATTACTGTTTTGTAATTTTTCATATAGCAGAAACTGGTAAGCACTTAAAAAAAACTGGCGTACAATAGTTTGTGCCCAATCACCATTTGGTTGTTCTGCCAGTAAACAGTTTTTAAATTCTCTCTCAGTTCTTAAGTAAGCCAGTGAATCTTCAGAAGCCTCCCCAAACTCCTCCGAAGGTGGGGCTTCAGACTCTGCTGATTTAATATGTTTATTTATCAATAGTGCAGCATACTGGTAAAAATTTCTTGACTGTCCAAGCAGGTCCAGCGAAATATTGGTAATAGCAATATCCTGTTCAAGTATCGGCCCGTGGCCGCACCATTCGGCATTTCTTTGTGCAAGAATTAAATTTGTGTCGGCAAGATGCAGCGTATAGTTGATTAAAGTATTATCCATTATTCATTAAAAAATTATCCATTAAAATTACATGTGTCCTACCTCATCAGGTAATTCATAAAAAGTAGGGTGGCGGTAAACCTTGTCAACAGCGGGTTCATACAATTCTCCGGCTTCATCAGGATTAGATGCGGTGATGAATTTACTTTCTACAACCCAGATGCTGACACCTTCCTGACGGCGTGTATAAACATCCCGGGCGTTTTCAATAGCCATGACTGCATCGGTGGCATGCAGGCTGCCTACGTGCTTGTGATCGAGGCCCTGTTTACTGCGGACGAAGACTTCCCAGAGAGGCCAAGCCCCCCCACCCCCCAAGGGGGGATTTTTGGAGTCATTTAATTCATTGCCACCAGCGTTATCTTCGGGGATATCGCCGTAATAGAATTTTCTGATTTGTATTTTCATTTGAAAAGATTGAATTTTATATCTAATTAAGCGGCTTCCTGTCTTTTACGATTTGCCTTTTTTTCAGCATAAGCAATAGCCGCTTCTCTTACCCAGGTACCTTCATCATGTGCTTTGTTCCTTGCAGCAAGGCGTTGTTTATTGCAGGGGCCGTTTCCTTTTACCACATTCCAGAATTCATCCCAGTTTATTTCGCCAAAATCATAATGCTTGCGTTCTTCATTCCATTTTAATTTTTCATCGGGTAATGTCATACCCAACACTTTTACCTGTTCGGCAATCATATCAATAAATTGCTGGCGCAGTTCGTCATTGGTTTTTCTTTTTATTTTCCACTTCATGCTCTGGTCGCTGTTGGTAGATTCTGAATCCTTTGGCCCAAACATCATCAGGCTTGGCCACCACCAACGGTTGATGGCATCCTGGCACATGGCTTTTTGTTCGGCAGTGCCCCGGCTTAAAACAAGCAGGCTTTCGAAGCCCTGGCGCTGGTGAAAACTTTCTTCTTTACAAATACGCACCATGGCTCTTGCATACGGACCATAACTGGTGCGGCATAGCATTACCTGGTTTAAGATGGCAGCACCATCCACCAACCAGCCTACGGCACCCATATCGGCCCAGGTTAATGTTGGGTAATTGAAGATGGAAGAATATTTTGCTTTACCGCTGTGCAGGTCGGCAATCATTTCATCACGTGAACTGCCCAGGGTTTCGGCTGATGAATATAGATACAAACCATGTCCTGCTTCGTCCTGTACTTTTGCAATAAGGATGGCTTTGCGTTTTAGAGATGGGGCCCTGCTTATCCAGTTACCTTCAGGTAACATACCCACTATTTCGCTGTGTGCATGCTGGCTTATCTGGCGAATATTTGTTTTGCGGTATGCCTCCGGCATCCAGTCTTTGGGTTCAATCTTTATTTCATTATCTATCTTATCCTGGAATATTTTTTCAAGATCCTGTATGGACATATGCTGCGATTTAAGTGCAAATTTAATAAAAAACTAACAACTGTTAGTTAAAACAGCTAAAAATCACCCGGTAATCTAAGACCTTTAACTAATCCATTTGGATTATTTGGGGCTATGCCTCAAGTGGATAGCTTTACGGAGAAGGTAATTACGAAGCACTTTCAAAACCACGGCTGGTGAAAATCAAATTATTATACAGAAATAAAAGGCTGCTTTAGTTATTTTTTTAGCTGATTATTACTATATTTAAAGTGCTGATTCACTCCTTTGACGAACTGCACTTATCTTAAAGATACTGATACCGCCGGTTTAGTAATATGCTTCGGCTGAAGCCGATTTTTACCATTTTTCCTGTGTTTAAAACCTTAGTGAACAAGCTGAGCCTTTCAACATTTCATTCATACAATAAAACCAAAACTAAACATCATGAGTACAACTATTGAAAGATATGTCATCAGACATATATCAGGCACCAAGGCCAACCAGGTAGAAGAATTTGATTTTAATAAACAGGAACTCTCCATTGGCCGTACTGCCGGAAGTGATATTCAGTATGATCCCGAGCAGGAAGTTATTGTGAGCAGGGAGCATGGAAAAATAGTGAAGGTAACTGCTGAGCCACCGCAGTTCTCAATTATTGATAACAATAGCCGCAACGGAATTTTTGTAAATAAAACAAGGGTAAAAGGCTCTGCTACGCTCAATCCGGGCGATGAAGTTCAATTAGGCAGCAATGGGCCTGTATTTGCTTTTGATATATACCCAAGGCCGCAAAACATGATGATGGAAACCAAAATAATGGATATACCTACATCCATTAAAGCTACCACCATTTCAGAAATTGGTTCATCAGCTAATGCATCATCGGCGGCCGAGCCTGTAAAAACAGGTTTGGGAAAACAAACCGTAGAAAGAATGCTGGTTGCTGAAAGAAAAAAATCTTATGGTACAATGGGTATCATAATCGGCTTGCTCGTAGTTACGCTCGGTGTATTGGGTTATGTGTTTCGTGATAATATTTTTGGTCCCAAAACAGTTATCGACCCTAAAACCGCAGGCAAAAAAACAACAGATGAGATTGCCCGTGAAAACGACGAAAAAGTTGTACAGATCGAATTTGGCTGGCAGTTATATGATACCAGAACAAAGGAAGAATACATACATGAGTTTACACAGATAGCAGATGAGCAAGGTCAGGCCAGGTGGATGGGCATTTATATACAAAATGGCCAGGGAAAAATTGAACCTTATCTGAGTACCAAACGCAACTCCCGTAATGGCATACCCATTTCTGTTTACGGTGCATCAGGTTCGGGATTTGTAGTTGGGGAAGATGGTTATATACTTACCAACAGGCATGTTGGCGCCGGATGGAATACCCGCTGGAGTTTTCCTGATTTTGCTTTTCCGGGCTTATTATTCACCGGGTATGATAATAAAGGGAATATGGTATTTGACAAAAGGCCTGTTCAGGCTGAAGAAGTTTTTGGCTGGGTTCCTGCAAATGCAAAAATGGCCGAAGGCAGGCCCGTTGCCCCGGGAACAATTAAAGGGGATAATACTTATATGTTTGTTGTTTTCTCCGGCACTACAGACCGCAGGCAGGCACATTTGGAACTTCCTTCTGCTGACCACGATGTGGCCCTTATAAAAGTTAATATACCTACTTCTTTGAAAAAGGTAACCATGCTGGATAATTATGATAAAGTAGAGGCCGGGCAAACTGTTACCATAATGGGCTATCCGGCTATTGCCCCACAGACCATAAAAGTGAAAAGCTCCAAAGATCCTTTTAATCCGGAGTGGAATTCAACAACTGCACCAACACCTACCGTTACACCCGGAACTATAGGCCGTATTGTTCCGGCCAGTTCTATGAAAGACCTTACCATGAGCGAAAGCGGGTTTGGCGATTCATACCAGCTTACCGCTAATGCTACCGGAGGGGGAAACAGTGGTGGACCGGTGTATGATGATAAAGGAAATGTGATCGGGATTTTTTATGCCTCTTCCAACGATGGGCAAACAAAAATAACTTTTGCGGTGCCCATTAAATATGGTTTGGAACTTATGAGTGTGAAGAAGGCAAAATAATAATTCAGAAAAATCAAAAACCGGGGTATACGTTTAATTGATGAGCCATCTGCAGAAAATGGAATATGCTAATAAATATCAAGAAATAGGAGGATACCGCCTGATCGAAAAAATAGGATCAGGCGGTATGGGTGATGTATATAAAGCTTTTAATGCAGTATTAAACCGTACAGCAGCCATTAAAATTCTTCATCAGAAAAATATGGGCGAGCGGTTCAAAAATGAAGCTTATATCCAGTCTTCTGTTAGTCATCCAAACATTGCCCGTTTATACGAATACCTGGTTACCGGCGATACTGCCTGCATTATTATGGAATATGTTGAAGGCGATTCGCTTGATGTTTATTTGCACAGAAGAGGAAAGTTATCGAACGAAGAAACAGAAAACATAGTAAAACAAATTGCAGCCGCATTGGCTCATTTACATAATAGAGATATTCTGCACCGGGACATAAAACCACAGAATTTTAAAGTACAACCCAATGGTACTGTTACCATGCTGGATTTTGGCATAGCAAAAAACAAGTACACCCCCAAACTAACGCAGCAGGGATATCTGGTTGGCACAACAGAATATATGGCTCCCGAACAGTTTCAGCAGCTGGTTCAAAAAAATCGGATGTATGGAGCCTGGGTGTTTTAACTTATGAACTGCTCACCGGTTACATGCCATTTGATGCCAATAATGCTGTAACGATGAGGGTTAAAATTGAGAAAGGAGAATTTACCAAACCCCGCATATTGGTACCACATCTGTCTGATAAACTGAATACACTTATTGAAAAATCCCTTCAGGTGAACCCGGCAAACCGTTTCTCTGCTGCCGCTGTTGAGGCATTACTGAAAGATGAAAAGCCTGTGTTGAAACCTGCCGGTAGTATGCATAACCCAAAGCCTTTATGGGCAAATAAAAAGATATTGATGATTGCTGCCGGCATGGCCCTGCTGATCATCATAGCTGTCACCATTCCTAAAAATACGAACATCACTTTGCCGGAGCAACCGGAACCTGATGTAAGCGACTTAAATGTTGAACCAGGCTACAAACGAACACTCTCGATCGACGTGTCCAATGTAAGCAATGCTTATATTATTCTTCAGAACGGAGACAGGAAAAAGCTGCCCTATGAAATAACCGGTAAAGAAGGAGAAAATTTTAAATTCAGGTTAGAAGCAGATGGATATGAACCAAAGGATGTGGATGTATCTATCACTGTTGGACGTAAATCTTACGAATACAATCTTGATAAAATAAAAGAGTAAATCATGGGCTGGATAAATAATTTGTTTGGAAAGAAAAACAAACCCGTTGCCGACGATCGTAAAAACGATTCAATTGAGATGAGTGATATTAAAGCTGTGGTAGTTTCTGACCTGGGTAATATCCGAACCAATAATGAAGACATGGGATTGTTTTTTAAAATTGCAGATGAAAATTTATTAAGAGAAAAAGGGTATATGCTGATTGTGGCAGATGGTATGGGCGGTCACCAGGCAGGTGAAGTGGCCAGCAGAATGGCTACCGACATCATCAGTCATGAATATTTTAAACAAAATGATACAGTAGAAAAAAACCTGGCAAAAGTATTAACGCTGGCAAATAAAACTATTTTTGAAAAGGCATCAAACAGCGATACGCACAAAGGCATGGGTACCACCTGCACGGTACTGGTGGTAATTGATAAGGCTGTTTATTACGCACATGTGGGTGATAGCAGGGCGTATATACAAAAAGGTAACAGCATCATGCAGATAACAAGCGACCATACGTATGTACAGGAGCTGGTAAATAATGGCGATATTACGGCAGAAGAAGCAGCAACCCATCCTAAAAGAAATATCCTTACTAACGCCATGGGCACCAAACCCAATATGCGGATAGACACGGGAAAATGTGAACAGCTGCTTGAAGAGCATGACCGTTTGCTGCTTTGTTCAGATGGGCTGTATGATTATTTAAACGCCCATGAGTTAAAAGAAATTCTGATTGCGAACGATATTAAAAGGGCTGCAGATATCATGATACAGCAAGCCAAGGCAAGAGGCGGTCATGATAATATTACTGTAGTACTGGCCGAAAGAAAAAACAGCACAGCGGAAACCGAATTAAAATCAACCAGGGATGTAGAGCTGCCCAAAATGACAAGGGATGCAGAACTGCCAACTGGATTTTAACATGAATAAATTATGATTGGAGAAAAAATACATTCTTACGAAATAACCGAACACCTGGGCAAGGGGGGTATGGGTAATGTGTACAAAGCAACGGATACCATGCTGGGCAGAGACGTGGCTTTAAAAATGCTGCATCCGCAACTTACCATGGAGGCGCAGTTTTTGGAAAGGTTTAAAAAAGAAGCCCGGGTACTGGCCCAGTTACTGCACCCCAATATTGCCGTTATCTACAATTTTATTGAGCAGGGCGGAAACCATTTTATGGTAATGGAATATGTAGAAGGAACGAACCTGGATGATCTGCTTAAAAAACATAAAACACTCCCTGCAGAATTTGTTGTACCGGTTTTTACACAGGTATTGGAAGGCTTGAAACACGCCCACAAAAAAAATGTTTTTCACCGCGATATCAAACCGGCCAACATGATGCTTACGCATGATGATACCGTTAAACTGATGGATTTTGGAATTGCCAAAGTTGCAGGTGAACAGAAGATGACCCAGGTGAACAAGATTGTGGGTACGGTTGAATTTATGGCACCTGAACTTTTGCAGGGAAAAGAGGCATCGGCAGCATCGGATATTTATGCTGCGGGAGTAACCCTGTATGAGTTGCTTTGCGGTAAACTACCGTTCGTAGCTGATACTGATTTTAACCTGATGCAGGCCATCATGAAAGAGAAAGTAATTCACCCTGCAAAATGTAATGCCAGCATACCTAAAGCACTCAGTGATATTATTATGAAAGCCCTTGACAAAAATCCTGCTGCAAGGTTTGCTGATGCTGGGGCTTTTCAACTGGCATTGTTGGCTGCATTTCCAAATTACAGAAACATTAACCTTGCCTCACTTAATGCTGCTTCACCGGCTTATGCACAACAGGCCGGACCAGCAACAAGGTTGGAAAAAATAACCGGTACCGGCATGGAAACCCGTGCGGAAATATGGGCTAAACCCATTTCAGCTTTTGAAAATTCCAGGCAGCATGTTTTTAAAAATAAAAAGATCTATTTAACAGCCTTGCTGCTTTTGCTCTGTCTTTTTATTACGATTGCCATTGTGAAAAACAAGAAGCCTGAAAAGGAACTTGCAGACACAGAAGAAAAAAAGCCTGATAATACAGGTGGAGTGATCGCTGAAATAAAAGTTCCGGAGGTTGTAAATCCTCCATCAAATGATGAAGTTGTTGACAGGAGAGTAACAGTACCAGAACCCGGAAAAAAGGATGAGGAAAAGACACCGGACAAAACAAAAGAAAAAAAAGAAGAAATAAAACCGCCCGGCAAAATGGGCTTTAAGGCAGATGAAGAAGAGAAAGAAAAGGAAGAGCCTGCGCAAAAAAAAGATGTGTTTATCAGTTCAAAAGTTGAAATTCAACTTTATTTACAGAATGATTTAAGTAATGCTCCCGAACGGCAGGATATACCGGTAACTTTTTCGCTGAAGAATAATGTTGTTTACCGCGGTGTAACCATCATTAATGAGGGCGCTGTTGCAAAAGGAATGATAAAACTGGGCAAAGTACAAACTGACGTAGATATTTTTAACATAACAGCAGCCAACGGGCAACAAATTACTATACGGGCTTTAAAAGGCCATGGGAGGCGGAATGAGATCTCATCAAACAGAAATTATACAGCCATCATATTACCCGGTACCAGAATAAATTTTTAAATACAACCGCTGTTTTTCAATTGATTTATTTATTATTGCGGTCCCAAAGGGGAATTAACAACAAATAAAAATTAATATGAAAAAATTCTTACTGGTTTTTGCAGCAATAGTTATTACGCAATGTTTCACCCAGGTATTTGCCCAAACAAAAATCGGCTATATTAATGTTGATGAAATATTTGCCTTAATGCCCGAAACCAGGAAGGCAGATTCTACGCTGGGGGCTTATCAAAAAGACCTGGCAGATGAATATGCCCGGCAGGAAACAGAGCTGAACACAGCAATTGAAAAATTTATTAAAGATTCGCTAACCATGACAGCTGCTATAAAAGAAGCAAAGCGCAGCGATTTGCAAACCAGGGTTAACGGAATGTCAACTAAAAAGCAGGACTATTCTACCACTTTTGAAAAGGAAAAGGAAAAGCAAATAAAACCCATACAGGATAAACTGCTTGCCACCATTAAAGCCGTTGCCAAAGAAAATGGTTACAACCATGTTTTATATAAGGAGCAGGCTATTGTTTTTCCGGAAACCGATGATATAACTGCGCTGGTTAAAAAGAAACTGGGAATTAAATAAAAATTAAATTAAGGGCAGAAGCAGTATTCCCGGTGGAGTAATATACCGGAATGGGGTGTTTAATATACACTTTGTTCATTCCGTTTATACAAATGCACATTCCCCCAGGGTGCAGTCTTTTAGGTATGAACAAACTGCCATCTAAAAAAATTAATTACTTGATATCAAAATCTACGACAACTTTTTCAGTTGTGGGATGGCTTTGGCAGGTAAGTATATAACCCTGTTCAACTTCTTCCTGTTCCAGTCCCCAGTTTACATCCATTTGTACTTCACCTTCAACTAATCTTGCTTTGCAGGTACAGCACACTCCGCCTTTACAGGCAAAGGGTAAATCGGCTCCCTGTTTTAAGGCTGCATCCAGGATATTCTCACTATTAAAGCCCAGGTCAAAATCAAAACTACGCCCATCCAGTTTTACAGTTATTTTACTTTTAGGGCCTTTGTTCTCTACTCCTGCCTCCCGGCTCCCGCCTCCCGCCTTCTTCTGCCCCGGTGTTGTAAACAACTCAAAATGGATCTTCTTATGATCAATGTTCATTTGCTCTAAAAAATCTTTTACACAAAAGATCATTTCTTCGGGTCCGCAAATAAAAAAATCATCGGCGCTTTTATAATCGATCAGTTTATTTAATTCGGTTAATTTATTTATATCAATTCTTCCAAAACTGATCGGCGCATCTGTTTTTTCCCTGCTGAGGATATTTATGAAATTAAAACGATTGAGGTATTTATTTTTCAAAGCTTCCAGTTCTTCAAAAAAGATAATAGCGTGGCGGCCCCGGTTGCCAAAAACAAGTGTAAACCGGCTTGCAGGCTCAGTTTGTAAAGTTGTTTTAATAATTGAAATTACGGGCGTTATACCGCTTCCTGCAGCAAATGCCACATATTGTTTTGAGTTTTGTGTGTTGAGTTTTGTGTTGAATTTCCCGGTGGGAGGGAGCACATCTAACGTGTCACCCGCTTTTAATAAGGAGTTTGCATAAGTAGAAAATTTTCCACCCGCTACTTTTTTTACAGCTACCCGTAGTTCATTTTCAAAGGGTGCCGAGCAAATGGAATAAGATCTCCGTATCTCTTCACCATCAATTTCTTTTTTGATGGTAATGTTCTGTCCATGTTCAAATAAAAATTCAGCCTGTAAATCACCGGGCACAGTGAAAGCAATGGATACACATTCAGGGGTTTCGTTTTTTACTTCTCTTACTGTTAGTTTATGAAAATGAACTGCCATAAAAAATTATTTAGTGATTCCTTTTAATAAGTGATTTACCATATCATCTTCCAGCACCTGGCTACTGATATTTTTTTTGTGTTGCTGCCAAAATTCAAGTCCCCTTACAGCCGACAGGATAGTGAGTACAGCCACATATGGATTGGTTTGCTTAAACTCCTTTGCCGCAATACCATTGACCAATAAAGTTATAAGGCGTTTTTCGTAACCCCTTCTTTGAATGAGAAAATTACTCAGGTATGGCTCTTTTAGGTGTTTCCATTCGTGATTGGCAACGTATACTTCATCAAAATGATCAAGCATCATGCGTATATGAAAACGGATGATCTGTTCAATGCGGGCTGCATTAGCGGCAGGCGTATTTTCAGCACTATCCAGGTATGAAGTGAACGCATTGGCAACTTTAAAACAAATGCCCTGCAGTAATTCGCTCTTGCTGCCAATATGGTTATACAAGCTGGGGGCTTCCACTCCAACCGCCTCGGCCAGTTCCCGCATAGAAGCAGATGAAAAGCCCTTGTTTTTAAACAAAGCTGCCGCTTTTTGTGTAATTACGTCTCTTTTACTGGCATTTTTACCCGGCTTTATTCTGGCCATCGGTATTTTTTTACAAACCTAATGCTTATTAGTTTTTGTAGCTAGGTTTTTACTGAGAAGATTTTTTTTGGAAACTGGTATTTGTAGTCCATATCCTGTAAAGCTACATTTGTGGTGTAGAAGATGGGCAAACAAAAACGGGTATATTAAAGTGGAAAAAAAGATTAAAAATTTGCGAAAATTGGAAAATAAATTATGTAAATATCAAAAAAACAGTAATTTTACAGTCTGCTTAGTTATCTGAATTCTCCAATATTATAAAAAATCCGTTTTGGAATATCGTTAAGGGATATCTTCAATATTACATATTTATATTAATAGTTGTATGCGTTAGCTATAAAGTTTTTCTTGTGGTTTCAGAGGTAAGCAAGGCCGGAGATTTTTATCTCTGGCCGTCTTTTTTTAATGAAGTGCCGCATTTAAAAAATCAATCAATGGCTTCATGGTAAGGAAGGTTTTGGCAACATCCTGTACAAAATTTTTATCCTGCAAATCAGCGTCAGCAAAACCTTTTCGTACAATAAAACTTTTCATCTTAAGAAATTCAATGGCAGGATTATTTTCATCGTAACCTTTTGGCGGCCGCACCAGTGTATCGCTGCTGCTCATTCCTTCTGTAAAGTATTTTTTAAATTTTTTATTCTCAATTATCTTTTTCCAGTCAGAAAAATTGTAGTCTATTTCCTGCCGTATACCGGCCAATACTGCAGGTTCGGGTACCCAAATGCCTCCGGCTGCAAAACTTTTACCAGGTTCTATATGCAGGTAATAGCCTGCGCCGGGGCCGTTTTTACCGGCACGGTTAAAATAGCAGGACATATTATTTTTATAAGGGCTTTTGTCTTTACTGAACCTTATATCGCGGTTTATTCTAAACACGGTTTCTTTAACAGCTAAGTTGCCGATAGGAGCATCAAATTTTGCGATCGCGGGTATTAGTTTTTCAACCAGGCTTAAAAAATCTGCCCTGGCTGTTTCATACTGTGTACGGTGTTCATCAAACCAGGGTCTGGTGTTGTTCTTTTTTAAATCTGTAAGAAATTTTAAGGATCTTGCCTGCAGCATAATAATTATTGATTGAGCAAGACGAATGTAGTAAAATAAAAAAGGAATCTGTTAAAAGACAGATTCCTTTGCCAACCTTGATTTTTCTCAGTTATTTGATACGTCCCCAGTTTTCACCGCTTTTAATACGGTATAAAGTCATTTCGCTTACTTTATACTTTTCGGCCAGTTTTTTATAGGTTAATTTTCTTTTGGGATTATTGATGATGTCTTTTATTGTTTTAACCTGTGTCGCATTCAGTTTAAGTCCAATGGTACGGGTTGCCTGGCGTTTTTTGTATGCAATTTTTTCAGGACTGTTTTGCTGATGGGAACTTACGATCTCCAATGTTGCCCATTTCAGGTTTTTATAAATATTGTCTTGCTTTTTGTGGTTTACATGAATCACATATTTATACTTTGGGGAGGGTTTTTTACAAAAATGTTTTGCTACCTCGCGGTGAATATAAATCGTGCCATTACTGTCTGCAACATGCAGGTTCAAAGTTTTGTAGCCTGATGTGAGAGAGCCACTCAGTAATTTGCCATCTTTTACTACATCATCAGTATAACTGGCGGCTCTGCCATGCGATGATACTGCGTATTTTTTTCGAAGTTGTTTGTGGCCGGTGAATACAATTTGTTTCCAAACTTCGCCGGGATTTTTTTTAATCATAACAGCATGTTTTAATCAATTTAAACTGGAAGAAGAATTTCCATGTGTTGTTTTGAGAGGAGCGTCTAAACAAATATAATATAATTATTTACTACTAGGTAGCATTTTTATGAATTCTTCTTCACTTATAACATGGATGGCCGGAATTTTTTTAGCTTTCTCCAGTTTACTGCCTGCACTTTCACCTGCAACCAGGTAATTTAACCTGCTGCTTACTGCGCCCAGTATCTTTCCGCCATTACGCTCTACCAGTGCTTCGGCATCACTTCTTTTTAATTGAGACAGCGTGCCTGTAAATAAAAAAGTAAGTCCTGAGAGGTTGCCATCTGTTACCGTACCCTTCTTTTCATTTTTTAATTGAACACCCAACTCTTCAAGCTTTTGTAATAATTTAAGGTTATCGGCATTGTGAAAAAAGGAATAAACCGTTTTAGCAACTTTTACACCAACATCATCCAGCTGCATGAGTTGTTCTTCGGAAAAAGCTGCAAAATCTGTAAGATGATCTACTGCATTGGCAAGGGTTTTTGCAGTGGTTTCTCCAACATAGCGAATGCCAAGTGCATAAATGATCCGATTCAACGGTTGTTTTTTAGAATCTTCGATTGCCTGCTGCAGTTTGATTATTGACTTTTCGCCAAAACCATCCAGCTTGCCAATTTCATCATAAGGAAGGCTGTATATATCCGGAATTGATCTCAGCAAACCCATTTCATAGAATTTACGCACATTGGCTTCGCCGAAGCTCCTGATATCCATGGCATCTTTACTTACAAAATGTATAATGCCTTCAGCAATTTGTGCCGGGCAGGTAAGGCTCACACAGCGCCAAACCGCATCTTCTTCAGGCTTGTATAAGGCACTGCTGCAAACCGGGCAAAGGGTAGGAAATTCTATTTTCTTTTCATCACTTGTTCTCAGCTCTGGAAATGATTTTACGATCTGTGGAATCACATCGCCGCTTCGTTCAATCAAAATCGTATCTCCCAGCATCAGATCCTTTTCTTTGATATACGCTTCGTTGTGGATGGAGATGCTGCCCACCGTAACACCGCCAACCTGCACCGGTTCAATTTTAGCAACCGGGGTAACTGCGCCTGTACGGCCTACCTGAAACTCTACCGCCAGCAATTTACTGGTGCCCTGCCTGGCTTTAAATTTAAAAGCAATGGCCCAGCGCGGATGATGCGATGTCATACCCAGGCGGTCCTGCAGTTTTAAATCGTTCACTTTTATCACCATGCCATCAATTTCATAACCCAGATTATCCCGTACTTTTTCAAAATCATGCACATGTTTAATAACGGCATCAATGCCTTTAAAAACTTTCATTTCGTTTTTAGGGCTACGGAAACCCAGGTTCCAGAGCATTTCAAGCATACCGCTATGGGTTTCGGGTTTTTCCGCAGGATCCTGTGGAGCGTTTGCTGTTTTGGGTTGTGCAGTTGTTGCATGATCGTAACTCACATGATATAAAAACGCTTCAAGATTTCTTTTACTTACTTCTGCAGTGTCTTTAATTCTTAATGATCCGGCGGCAGCATTGCGTGGGTTAGCCAGTGGTGGAATACCTTCTTCAATCAATGCATCGTTGTAAGCTTTAAAATTATTTTTATTCATCAGTACTTCGCCACGTATCTCAATCTGCTCAATACCATACTCACTGAATTTTGCAGAGAGGGGCACTGATCTGATCTGCTTTACATTTAATGTAATTTCATCTCCTACTTCGCCATCTCCACGGGTAACGCCGCGGATTAGCATATCATCTTCGTAAACCAATGAAATACTGGCACCATCAAACTTTGGCTCTACACAATATTCAATTTCATGCAGGCCCGAAATTTCCCTTGCCTTGCGGTCAAAGTCCAGCAAATCATCTGCATTGTACGAGTTCTCCAGAGAAAGCATGGGCACCAGGTGCGGTGTTTTTGGAAAATCTTTGATCAAACCCTTGCCAACCCGTTGTGTGGGAGAATCTGTTGTTACTGCACCGGGATTTTCTTTTTCAAAATGTTCCAGTAATTTATACAGGGTATCGTATTCAAAATCGCTGATCAGCGGATCGTTTTGTACGTAATAGCGGTACTCATGAAAGCGCAGGCAGTTGCGGAGGTCTTCTGTATTATTTTTTACGATCCCTGAAATATTTGAAGCATTTACATTTGCCAGCCATTCGGTGGTTTTCTTTTGTAATGCAATTGTTTGTTCGTTATTGTACATAAATAAGTCTCACTAAAGATAAAAAATTATCGCCTTAAAAAATATCCCACTAAGAGCACAAAGATTTTTTATATAGATTATTATGCCTTTGTGGCCTTTGTGTCTTGTTGGGAAATAAAATCATCAGCCCGGAATAATATGCTGCAGGTGTTTTTGTAAAACCAATTTTAATTGCCTTTTTACAATGGTACCCATGGTGCTGCATTTAGAAAAATAATTGGTATTAAAATGCAGGTTCAGTTCTTCTTTCAGCATTTTTATTTTGTGGTATTCAGATATTTCATCTTTGATCATAATGCTCAACAGCTCCATCAGTTGTTTGTGGCTGGTAACAGCCCGGTAGGCCATGGCCGTTTGTTCTTCTGCCTGGTACTGTTCAATTACATCGGGGCTCAGGGTTTTTAAAACCAATTCCACATACTCATAATTCTCGCGGTAGAACTGCGGCAGGTACAGGTTTTTGCGGCCTTCGTAACTCTGCTGGTCAAAGTCAATGGCACGCAGGCGGTATTGATAATCTTCAATATCGGGTGTAATATCCACCACAAAATTATAACTGCGCATATCGCCCAGAAGCCTGGCAAAACAGCGTTCATTAAATTTTACAAACTCTTTGGCAATGCGTATTTTATTTGTTTCGGGCAGTTGCAGATAGTCTTCTAAAAAAACATCACCCGGTATGCCGGCGATGTGTTCTTCCACCAATGTTCCTTTATGAAATAAGAATTTTATCCGGTTAGGGCTTAAGAGGTCTTCCAGTTCCAGTCCGTAAATACGTGAGGCGTCTTCGGCTTTAATATAGTAGTGATCGTAATTATCGTTAATGCGGTTGATGATGCGTATCCGGAAGGGCACGCTGTTGCCAAATTCGCAAAAATCTATGCGTTCCACATCCAGGTGTTTTACAAAGCTCAGATTGCCTTCTGTTTTTAAAGCGGCGTAGGTTTTTATCAGTCCTTCTTTTAAAAATTCCATTTCCTTCAGGTCGTAAGTGGCCGTTTCCCAATGGGTAAGTTTTCCTTTTTTATTGCGCAATGAAGTGGTGTGGCGGTAATTTAAGAGGTCTTTGTATTCAACGGGCAGTTTAATGTCGCGGCCATATTGATGCAGGTATTTCTGCAGCCTTTCACTTACAGGAAACAGGTCCTTTTTCATCAGGGGACGGTCTGAATCGTTTTTTATTTTGGCGTTGATGATCTGGTTGAACTGCATGGTGTAAAGATAATGAAACCTCACCCAACCCTCTCCCCGGGGAGAGGACTCTAGAGCCTGATATTTTAGAGCCCAATTTGTATAGCTACATGGGGTAGCTCAATTGATTTACCTTATTTTTGAAAACTAAAAAGATACTATGTTACTAAAAAGATTGCTTGCCACTTGCCTGTTGCTTATTGCCTTTTGCCAATTGATTTCATCCTGTAAGTTTAGCCAAAAGGCCGATCTTATTATTCATCATGCAAAAATTTATACGGTTGATGACAGTTTTTCGGTTGCAGAAGCCATGGTGATAAGCGATGGAAAGATAATTGCCATTGGTAAAAACGATGATATACTAAAGCAGTATGAATCTGATTCTGTAAAAGATGCCGGAGGCAAGGCTGTTTTTCCGGGGTTTAACGATGCACATGCACATTTTGTTGGTTATGCCATGAGCTTATTAACTGTAAACCTGGTTGATACAAAAAGCTGGGAAGAAGTAGTGGCAAAGTGCAGCGAATTTGCAAAAACTTTACCGGCGGGGGCATGGTTAACGGGCCGGGGATGGGATCAGAATGACTGGGCTGTAAAAGAGTTTCCGGATAATACAAAGCTGAATGAACTATTTCCCGACAGGCCTGTGATTATTACCCGTATTGATGGACATGCTGCCATGGCAAACCAGAAAGCATTAGAACTTGCCGGTGTAAAACCCGGATATAAATTAACCGGTGGCGATATTGAAGTAAAGGATGGTAAACTTACCGGCCTGCTGATAGACAATGCGGTGGATCTTGTTTCATCAAAAATACCTGCGCCCGACCTGGCTCAAACCACAAAAGCTTTACTCCTTGCGCAGGAAAATTGTTTTGCTGTAGGGTTAACCTCTTTACATGATTGCGGACTTGATTTTGCAACCGTTGAAAAAATTGAAGCCCTGCAAAAAAGCGGGGAACTAAAAATGCGTATGAACATCATGCTGAGCGATGCCAAAGAAAATTATGACTATGCTTTTAAAAGAGGAAAGATAAAAACTGATTACCTGAATGTAAGTTCATTTAAAGTATATGCTGATGGGGCGCTGGGTTCACGTGGCGCCAGCTTATTGGAGCCGTACACCGATAAGCCGGACTGGAGTGGTTTTTTATTGAGTGCACCTGAACATTTTGATTCGGTTGCTAATATTATTTATGCAAAGGGCTGGCAAATGTGTACCCATGCCATTGGAGATAGTGGCAACAGAACCATTCTTAAAACGTATGCTAAATATTTAAAAGGCAAAAACGATCTGCGCTGGCGTATTGAACATGCGCAGGTGGTTAATCAAAATGATTTTAACATGTTTGGCGAGCATAGTATTATTCCATCTGTACAACCAACACATGGTACATCTGATATGTATTGGGCCGGCGACAGGCTTGGCCCCGTAAGGGTTAAAGGGGCATATGCCTATAAGCAATTGCTGCAGCAAAATAACTGGATACCATTGGGTACCGATTTCCCGGTGGAAGATATCAGCACTTTTAAAACCTTTTTTGCATCGGTTGTAAGGCAGGATAGCAAAGGCTTTCCTGCAGGGGGGTACCAGATGGAAAATGCACTGACCCGTGAAGAAACTTTAAGAGGCATGACCATCTGGGCAGCCAAAGCAAGTTTTGAAGAAAAGCAAAAAGGAAGTTTGGAAAAAGGAAAGTTGGCAGATTTTATTATACTGGATACTGATCTGATGAGTTGTGAAGCGGATGCAATTCTAAAAACCAAAGTAATTGCAACCTATAGTAGTGGTAAGAAGGTGTATGGGAAGTAATTTCCCGGGAACAGCATTTCACCTGAGAACTAACACGCGGCCCAATAAAATGGGCCGCTTTTTTATACTTTTTGCTGATGAGTAAAATAATTGGTCAAAATTATTACTGATAATCAATAAGTTATAAAAGCGCATGTAAAAATACTTCCCATTTTCTTTGGCAGATAGGGTTATTTGCAGTTACCTTCGCCGTCCAAATTTAAAACCACGGGGATGGCTGTGGACAATGTCGAAAGACGAAACTTAAAAAAAATAAAATGAGCAAATTACATTTCACTACAAAACATGCGAACGAGGCTACCGTTACCCACAACTGGTACGTTGTGGATGGTACTAATCAAACCGTTGGTCGTATGTGTGCCCGTATTGCGGCAGTTCTTCGTGGCAAGAACAAAGCATACTACACTCCACACGTTGATTGCGGAGATTTCATCATTGTTACCAATTGCGAAAAGGTAAAACTTACCGGTAATAAAATGGATGAAAAGATCTATGACACTTTTAGTGGTTACCCAGGTGGCCGTAAAGAAGAAGTAGCAAAAGATTTATTAAGGCGCAGGCCGGAAGTGATCATCGAAAGAGCTATTAAAGGTATGTTGCCTAAAAACCGATTGGGCCGCCAGATGTACAAAAAACTCTTTGTATACCAGGGATCAGCGCATCCACACGGAGCACAACAACCAAAAGAATTAAAATTCTAAAACCCTCCGCCCCTAAAGGGGAACTGGAGTCGCTAATTAAAATAATTATTTAATTTAAAGACCAAGAAAAAATGGAAAAACAAACAAACGCAGTCGGCCGCAGAAAAGAAGCTGTAACCCGCATTTTCCTTTCAAAAGGAGACGGAAAGATCACAGTTAACGGCAAGGACTACAAAACCTACTTCCCGTTGGTTTATTTACAAAACCAGGTAGAAGCGCCGTTAAAAACGGTTGAATCTGCTGATAAATTTGATGTAGTAGTTAATGCTACAGGCGGTGGCGTAAAAGGACAGGCTGAAGCAACCAAGCTGGGTATTGCCCGTGCTTTGATTGAAGTAAGTGCTGATTACCGTCCGGCTTTAAAAGCTGCTGGTTTATTAAAGCGTGATCCACGTTCGGTTGAGCGTAAGAAACCAGGACGCAAGAAAGCAAGAAGAAGCTTCCAGTTCAGCAAACGTTAATACAGGCTGTTGGTTAATGGTTCATAGTTCATGGCAATTGCCTTACTATCAACCATCAACTATGAACAATGAACCAAATTAAATAACATCATTAATAATAAACAATGGAAAATACTTCCTTACAACAGCAACTTTTAGAAGCAGGTGTACACTTTGGACATTTAAAGAAAAAGTGGAATCCTAAGATGTTGCCTTACATCTTTGCTGAAAAGAAAGGCATACACATTATCGACCTGAATAAAACCGTAGAAGGTTTACAGGAGTCTGCAGCGGCTTTAAAAGCAATTGCACGCAGTGGTAAGAAGATCATGTTTGTGGCTACCAAAAAGCAGGCTAAAGAGATCGTTAGCGACTGTGCACAACGTGTAAACATGCCTTTTGTAACCGAGCGTTGGTTAGGTGGTATGTTAACCAACTTCAACACCGTACGTAAGAGTGTTAAAAAAATGCAGAGCATCGAAAAAATGCTGGCTGATGGAAGCGCTGAAAGCTTAACCAAAAAAGAAAAATTAACACTTACACGTGATAAGGAAAAAATGGAAAAAGTGCTGGGTGGTATTGCGCAAATAAGCCGTGTACCTGCCGCTTTGTTTATGGTGGATATAGGCCATGAGCACATTGCACTTGCCGAAGCAAGAAAATTAGGCATCAGCACTTTTGGTATGGTTGATACCAACTGCGATCCGAATAAAATTGACTTTGCAATTCCTGCAAATGATGATGCTACCAAATCAATTGCAATCATCGTTAATTATTTAACAGCGGCTATTGCAGAAGGTTTGCAGGAGCGCCAGGCAAATAAAGACGAAGACGAAAACAGCGATACGGAAGAAAGTGCCGAAGCAAAAGCAGCACGCTTTGAAGCTAAGCAAGATGGTGCCGATGACAGAAATAAACGTGGTGGTGGTAAAGGCATTGCCTCTCAGCCTAAGCGTCGTATAGCTGGTCCGGGCCAGGGTGGCAGAAGGCCAGCCGGTAGTGGTGGACCAAGGTAGGCCCCTATCCCCTAAAGGGGGAAATGGAGAAGATTGAAGCGAAGATTGGCTGGTTATTTTTTGAACCAATATCAAATCTTTAATCAACTTCAGTGGTTCCGATAGCTATCGGGACACGCTTGTACACTAGTACATTGTTCGGTATTGAGGAATTTTTAATTTTTAATTTTTAATTTTTAATTCACATGAGTGTTACAATAACAGCAGCAGACATCAATAAATTACGTCAAACAACAGGAGCCGGTATGTTAGATTGCCGCAAAGCATTAACAGAAAGCAACGGCGATTTTGAAGCAGCTATTGACTGGTTGCGTAAACAGGGCCAGAAAGTTGCCGCCAAGCGCAGCGACCGTGAAGCCAAAGAAGGTGTGGTAATTGCACAAACAACTGCCGATCATAAAAGCGGTATTGTACTTTGCATCAGTTGCGAAACTGATTTCGTTAGCAAGAATGCAGACTTTGTTGCCTTTGCACAATCTATTGCAGATGCAGCTATTGCCAACAATGTAAAAACTGCTGAAGAGTTAAACGGAGTTACCGTTAACGGATCAACAGTGGAAGAATTGATCAATGATAAATTAGCAGCTATTGGTGAAAAAATTGCTGTTTCAAAATTTGAAAGAGTAGATGCACCTTATGTTGCTTCTTATATACATGGTGCAAACCGTATGGGTGTTTTGGTATCAATGACCAAAGAAGCTGCTGACGCAGGTAAAGACGTAGCCATGCAGATTGCTGCTATGAATCCTTTGGCAGTTGATGAAACATCTATCAGCCAGGAAACAAAAGACAGGGAAAAAGCCATTGCTATTGAAATGATAAAAGCAGAAGGTAAACCTGCTGAAATGGCTGAAAAAATTGCTGATGGTAAAATGAACAAATTCTTTAAAGACAATACTTTAATGCACCAGGCTTTTGTAAAAGACAACAGTAAATCTGTTGCCGATTATTTAAAAAGCGTTGATGCTGATCTGAAAGTTACCGATTTTAAAAGGGTAGCTCTAGGATAATATTGTTTCAATATAATTACTTAAGGGAATCATTAGATTCCCTTTTTTATTTTACTTTTAAAATTAACTGCTCATACATGTTCATGCATAGCATACTGCTGCTTATCAGTATTGTAATACCGGTTTTAAGTTTGTTTGTTTACCCGGCAATAACCCGGGAAATATTCAGCGACCTGCGGTTTTTGCGGATACTGCATTACGTAGCCCTGGCTTTGCTTGGCTTTGCACTTTACTTTTCCAATCAGGATCTTGCCCCATATTTTTCGCAGCAGCAACAATGGCTGGTTTTTCCTTTGTTTATTATAGCATTGGTTTACGCAGCAGTCTTTGCCATCATCACAAACAATATTGCAGATATTGAAACCGATAAAATTTCAAATACAGAAAGGCCGCTGATAAAAAGAACAGTTAAGCAGGGACCTTATTTACTGGCGGGTGTTTTATGTTTGGCATATTCACTTATACTTTCATTGCTTGTTAACAGCACGATGTTTTACTGCATTGTTATAATCAGCGCCGGATATTATATTTATTCGTGCAAACCTTTCCGGTTAAAAAGAATTCCATTCATAGCTAAGTTGTTAATCGGTTTTAATTCACTGGTAGTTGCTGTTTGTGGTTTCGTACTTGCAGGGGGAAGCCTCGTTGATTTCCCCGTTATTTGGGCGGTGTTTATTGTGTTGCCTTTATCGCTGGCAGCAAATTTTGTGGACCTTAAAGACACTGCCGGAGATGGGAAAACCGGAATAAAAACACTACCCGTTATGTTGGGAGAAAGCAGGGCCATTCATTTAATTGCTTTCTTTACAGTTTGTACCTACCTGATGGCGGCTGTTATCATTAACCTTATATGGGTATACCCAATGTGTGGTATCATGACAGTCCTGCATATAGTTTTGCTTTATCGTAAACCCTATAATGAAAAGCCCATTTTCCTCATTTATATTTCAGCCTTGTTTGGATTAAACATAATATTGCTGTTCAATAAATATTTAGCCTGAAAAAATGCCTGCTGTTAAATATAAACATTTCGGAAAGTTTACTAAAACTGTGTGTATAATAGCGGCTGTTTTTATTTGCAACCTTTTTTTCACGACCGCTAATACAAGGTGTAATATTGAAGAGATAAAGCACTCGCAGGAAAAAGCTTTGAACTTTTTAAAGAACATTCAGCGAAATGACGGGGCCATTTGCGATACTGTTAATCCGCTTTTTGAAACCTGGGAAACTATACTGGCTGTATCGGCTATCTACAGATCAAATCCTGATACAAATCTTCCGGCTGTAAAAAAGGGCTTATTTTTTTTGGCAAGTAATGAAAACAGCGAAGGGCTTATCTGCCATAATCAAAAGTGTAAAAAAGTCTATTGCCTCGAAACCACGGCAGTTTATTTTAACCTGTTAAAACTAACAGGCAAGAACGATAAAGTAATAACCGGATCACAAAGAATAAGTACTTTTCAAAAGCAAACCGGCGAGTGGGAGATAGGCAATCCTGATGTAACGGTTCAAAAAGACTTTCCTTCTGTAACGGCCTTTGTACTTAACCTGTTGCATAATGAAGGTGTTGAACCTGTATTTAAAAAAGAAGCAATTAGCTGGCTTTTAAAAAAGCAAACCCCGCGAGGTGATTGGGGTTCTTCCTGGGAATATTATGGTTGTCCGGCCTATGCATTATGGCCGGTCATCAAAGTACTTCAAAATGAAAATACGAAGGAATCCAGGTTGGCAAAGGATAAAGCCGTTGCATTTATCCTGGCTGCACAAAATAAAGATGGGAGCTGGTTTTATAAAGATGCTGCATTTCAAAAGCAAACATCTGCTGCATTGCAAACAGCCCTGATGCTTTCGGCTTTACAAAATGCAGGGCTAAAAAATAATGCGATTATTTTAAGGGGCATTAATTTCCTGGTCAACAATCAGCAAAGAAACGGAAACTGGGATGGTGGTTATTTTCCGATACCGGAAAAAAGGTATAGTAAACAGGAGTATGTTTTTGCTACAGCAATTGCTGCAGACGTAATGCATACTTTTCTATTCAACAATAGTAAATGAGAAAGATATTTTTTGTTACTGTTTTTATTTTCAGTCTTTTTGGCTGCACTACAAGCCGTGTTACAGAAAAAGATGCTTTAATTTTTCCGGAGGCTGATAAAGGAAAGTGGTGGATCATCAATACAATTTTACAGGATAGCAACGGGAAAGATGTACATTTTAATTCGCTGGTAAGCATCGATAAAACAGGTGGAAAAAATTATGCAGCATGTTTTGTTTCTGTGTGGAGTGAATTTGATAATGCATATTATACCGCAACACGGATCGCCGGCGTGCCAGGAATGAAATTCAATAAAAAATTTCCACTACGGATTAGGTTCCCGGGCAATGATTCACTGGCAATGGAATGGAGCCTCGTATTAAAGCGTAATGGTTTAAATTTTTTGACTGCGCTTAATAATAAAACAAAAACTTTGCCGAAAGATTATACAGAGCTAACAGTTGGTTTTAATAAGCAAATGCCATTTGCCGTTTCCTCAATAAGTGCTTCGCCGGAAGCCTGGGCTGTTAATCCGATATCGGCAGCTGTTAAAATTAGTGGCAATATGCAATCGTCTGCTGTAAATGATTTATTGATCCGTGTTTTTTCCGATAAAGAACTATTACTGAAAAGATCTTCCGAAACTTATGTGCATTGGCTGGACCTGACTTTAAATGCCGGTAAACAACTCAGCGTATTATTTAGTACAGATGCAACAGCAAATGTTAAAACCGAAGCAGTTTTGCTTTGGGATGAATATGGAAATATTATGGCACGTCCACAAATTACGCTGCAACAAACAAGCAATGATAATATCCAGGCAGGCTCATTAACAAAACCGTACCCGTTGTTATTTTCTGTTAATTTACCGGACCAGCATTTAAACATTACGGTTAAGCCAAGAAAGGTTGAGCAGGAAATAGCAGCAAATAAAAATTCGTTTTGGATGGGGGCAGTTGAAGCAATAGATAGTCTGTCAGGACAGCGGGCAGGTAAAGGCAACCTGTTTATATTTAAACAATAAGCTCAGTTATGCTAAAAAGAATTCAAAGGCTGTTTATTAAAACGGTTGACCAGGTTGAAAACCAGCAGGTCTCTTTTACCAGGTATTATTTTTTATTTGCAGCAATACTGGCGGTGCGCCTGGCACTTGAGTTTTTTTCGAGTCGCCGGTTATTTACCATCGATGATATTTTGCACATCGGGCTTTGGTTTATTTTTATTGTGCTGGCATTCCTGGTACAGTTACATCTTTTCTCCGGCGAAAAAATCATAAAAGTAGCAAAGCTGGTGATCGTGTTTTTCAGTATCGCTCTTACAGCCCCCATTATCGATTTGATTATTACCGGCGGTGTTGGTGCCAAAATGAATTACCTCTCTTTACATTCCTGGAAAGATGTTGCCTGGTCGTATATTACTGTTGGCGGTTCCAGTTTATCTCGTGGTGCAACACCGGGCATACGGATTGAAATTGCATTGTTGGTGATAGCCAGTTTTAATTACGTACGTACCAAAAAGAACAGCATACTCAAGGGGATCATTGCGGCTGTTTCTATTTACACGGTTTTGTTTTTATCGGGGGCCGTGCCCCTTTTGCTTGGCTACATTGTAAATACGTTTCACTTACAATATCAGCCTGATGACCAGAGTACCGTATTGCTATTGCTGATGCTTGATATCTTTCTTTTGTGCTTTGCATTCTTCAGGCATTCACCATCAAAAATTTACAAAATATCAGGTGCTGCTCCGTGGTTTGCTGTTACACTTGCTTTACTGTTGGCTGGTTTTGGAGCTTCACTTTCTTTAAAGCATTATCCCGCTAACTGGACATTATCACCCACTACTTTGTTTTGGTTTCCGCTGCTATTAGCATGGAGTGCTTTTTTTGCTGCGTATGCCGGAGTACAAAAAATACAAAGCAGGACAGCAGATAAAAAACAATATAACCTTATTAAAAACGGACTGGTACTTTTACTGCTTATTGTCAGTAGCATGCTGTCGGCTAAAATATTTTTTTCAACCGCATTAATATGGGGTTTACTTTTTCTTTTATACGAGCCCCCACTTGAACTAAAAAAAAAGCCAATACTTTGTAATGTAATGGAAGCTATGATATTGCTTGCTGCAGCATTTACAGGCTTCTGCATTTTTAATGCACCAATGATTGGTTTTCCACCGGGATGGATATTGATAATTTTAGCAGCAGGTTTTGCAGGCAGTATTGTTATTACGATATTGCGCAATAAGAGAAATGCTGCTGAAAAAATTGAATGAGTTCTTTTTACAACAACACTTATGCAATACCTTTATGCAAATTACTGACATAAAGCATGAAGAACAATCACCATTTTAAACGCTGGTTTGGTGCCAGGGTTATTATAATCATTACTACAGTCTTTTTTTCACTACCCGCTATATCTCAGGTAACTATATGGTCAGTTAACTTTAATAATGGCTGCACCTCCAATTGCCTTGCCAGCACTTATGCAGGCTGGACAATACAAAACAATGTTGGTGGTGTAAACGGGGGAGCCCCCAACGATTGGTTTGTTAGTTGTGCAGAAGAAGGTATTGCGCCTCCCGGCTGCGGCAGCAGTTGTATTGGTGACGCTTCATTGCATATTGGGTCGGATCCCGGAGCCGGAGGTGATATGGGTGCCAGCTATAATGAAACCGGTGCAACCAATGCAACTTATAAGTTGGTTGTTTCTCCAATAATAAGTACAGTAAACAGGCAAACACTTACGCTTAAATTTGATTTTATTGCTTTCGGCAGCAGTGCCTGTAGCGAAGACAGGGCCCAATTACGACTTAGTACAAATGGTGGCGCAACATGGCCTGTTGGATATCAATATTGCCTTACCAGTGTTTGTTGCGGAGCCTGCAATGGTTACAGCCAGGGGCAGTGGACTACTTATACTTTAGCATTGCCTGCTGCTTTTGAGGGTAATCCCAATGTACGTATTGCTTTTCATTGGATGAATAATGGTAACGGTAGCGGAACAGATCCCTCTGTGGCTATTGATGATATTGTTTTAAGCGGATTGGTTGCACTTTCTGCTAATGTGGTAAACTTTAATGCGGTTAAAGAAACTTCCAAAGTCAAACTAAGCTGGACAACCAATTCAGAAACACAGGTAAACCGTTACGAAGTTGAACGCTCTGCATCAACAGCGGGATTTGCAAAAATTACATCAGTTGCTGCAAAAGGAAATCAGCAACCAGGAAATATTAATTACACAGCAAATGATGCACAGCTTTTTACCGCCCCTGTTTTTTACCGGCTTAAAACTGTTGATAACACCGGCGGCTTTAAATATTCAAACATCATTAGGGTAGGTAACAATGCAGCAGGCACCGATGATATTACGTTGATTGCAGTAAATGGGGCACAGGGTAACATTAAGGCTTCATTGTGGTCGGGGCATTATCACGACGCAAATATTACCTTATACGATATGGAAGGTAAACTGATTAAAGATTTTGGGAAAAAACCAATTGTGAAAGGAGAAAATCAACTGTCGTTGTATGTACCCCGGATACCAGTTGCCAATTATATACTAAAGGTTGAAGTTCCAAAATCGGGAAATAAAAAACCGGTTTCTCTTTCAGGTAAATTTAATTACACTAAATAACAACACACACAAAGCAATAAAACAGGAAGGCTGCCTTTTAAAAGAGGCAGCCTTCTCATTCAATCAATATGTTAATTCCCATCATCTGCCGGGTAAATATTGTCAGCCATTTTCCATTTTCCATTTTCTTTTGCAAAGGGAACATTGCTCCAAAAAATATCCTTTCCTGAACCTGAGCCTATTTTTAACATAGCTGTGTTACCGGTGATGGTAACTTTATATTTATTCTTTGATGAAGTATACCACTTATAAGTGTACTCAATTGATTCCTGTCCGCCGGCCCATCGGTCGTAGTCAAAACCTGCCGGTAATTCCTCATCGGGGTATTGCTTAAAACTGCTGTCAGACTGTTTAAAATGTAACTGTTCTGCTTTTATGTATGCTTCGCCAACATAGGGCACGCTGCCGCGTAAATAAGTAAAATATTTTTCTACCTCCTTCCATTGAATTTGATAAGGCGGATTGTTGTCTTTTCCTTTGCCTTTATATAATTTGAACGAATTAAATTTTGCTTCGTTCTTTTTATAAAAACCAAGAAAATCGAAAAATACTTTTCTGATTGCAGCCTGCTCCGCATTTAATTGAGAAAATACAGGCAAAGCAAACAGCAGCACAATTAAACCGGTAATTATTTTTTTCATGTATAAAAGATTACATTAAACTATATTGCTTGTACTACCTGGCATATACTCCATTTGGAGAAACCACACAAGCCGGTCCGCCGGTAATACCAACAGGAGGTACAATAATATTTATAGCTTCGCCATTAATTTTTAAAGTTACTTTTTGTGCATGAATTTCAACACCCTGCTGGTGAAAGGGCGGCATGGCCGCCGGCTCACGATTGATGAGATAAGGCGCACTGAAATCACTCATCTCCACTTCAAAAGTATGATCGCCCACAACACATTTGCTGGTTGCTTTATCTGCTGTTATTTCAATATCAATAGTGGCATTTAAAACCGGGGCCTGTTCAAAGGGCGTGCCTGCAAAAATATTTGGGCCAAAATATTTACCTACTTCTTCATTGGTGCTTACAAAGCCCATTACTGCCGGCATGCCTGTTGGATCTGGTTGCCAAAGCACCATACCGCTGGCAGCATTGCCCACCGGCGTATTTACCATGCGGCCCAGGTGCACTATCAGGTTAGGCATTTGTAAATCGGGTGAAGTAACGGCAACTAAATCGATACCGCCTTCCCAGCTCATCCATTTTGAAACATTTGTCATGATTATTTTTTTAAGTTAATTAATATCGAATCAGAACTTTAAAAATATGTATAGCTTTTTATAATTTACATACCCTGAAATGGGTATTTTTAATGAAAAGATTTAAAGATGGAAATGTATCAATCATATTTTGAGGAGAACAAACAATCCTGGAACAAGCGTACAGCTGTTCATAAAGATTCTGCTTTTTACGACCTGGCCTCTTTTAAAAACGGCAAAACCTCGCTTAATAAAATTGAGCTGGAAGAGCTTGGAGATGTAACCGGAAAGAGCCTGCTGCACCTGCAATGTCATTTTGGTATGGATACAATGAGCTGGCAAAGAGCAGGTGCAGTTTGTGTTGGGGTGGATTTAAGCGACGAAGCGATTAATCTTGCTAAAGAAATAAATGCTGAATTAAAACTCCATACTGAATTTATCTGTGCAAACATCTACGATTTAAAAGATCCTTCTAAAGTGTCTCCGTCAGAGAGATTTATGGAGGCCGGGTTCGATGTTGTTTTCACTTCTTACGGTACCATTGGGTGGCTCCCGGACCTGGACAGGTGGGCGGAAATCATATCCCATTTTTTAAAACCCGGCGGCATTTTTTATATTGCCGATTTTCACCCGGCCTTGTGGATGATGGATGATAATTTTACACAGGTTAAATACAGTTATTTTAATACTGAAGTAATTACCGAAGAGATATCCGGTACCTATACCGACAGAGAGGCGCCGATCAAATCAGTTGAACATGGGTGGAATCATTCATTTTCGGAAATTTTCAATGCTTTGCTAAAATATGATCTACAGATCCAGCTTTTTAATGAATTTCCTTATTCTCCCTACAACTGCTTTAATAACCTGGAACAGGGAGCAGATGGTATGTGGCGGATTAAAGGAATGGATGAAAAAATGCCCATGATGTATTCTATAAAAGCTACCAAGCTTAATGACTGAGATGTTCTGTTTACATTCATTAGAAGTTGAACCACATATATAGAAACATAGGTTTGAACATAGACTTTCTATGTGTTTTTTCTATTGTTTACTTTGTGTCTATGTGGTTCAAACCAAACACAGACGAACCAAGCTTTCGGCAATAAAAATATACTGTGTACTACATAGCTTTTTTATCAGAATCTGTACAATATTATATTAGCCGATAAAACAAAATTTTTGATTACCAAATAAGCGAAGTAGTATCTTCGCAAAAAATAACTCCACACAATGCTACCTAAGTACAAACGAATTCTGCTAAAACTTTCCGGTGAATCTTTAATGGGTAATAAAAATTTTGGGTTAGACAGTGAAGTGATTGCCCGTTATGCACATGACATTAAATCAGTTATTGAACTGGGAGTACAGGTGGCCGTAGTTATTGGAGGTGGCAATATTTACAGAGGTATGAACGAGGCGGAGAGCGGTATTGAAAGAGCCCAGGGAGATTATATGGGCATGCTTGCAACTGTAATTAACGGGATGGCCCTGCAAAGCGGCATGGAAAAAGCCGGTATTTATACCAGGCTGCAAAGGCGCTATAAAAATGGAACAGATAGCCGAACCATATATTCGCAGAAGGGCTATGCGGCATTTGGAAAAAGGAAGAGTAGTTATTTTTGGTGCCGGAACCGGTAACCCGTATTTTACAACTGATACAGCAGGCTCGTTAAGGGCAATTGAAATTAAAGCCGATGTTATTTTAAAAGGAACCAGGGTTAACGGCATTTATACAGCAGATCCCGAGAAAGATCCAACAGCTACAAAGTATGAAACCATTTCATTTGCAGACTGTATTCAGAAAAACCTGAAAGTGATGGACATGACAGCTTTTACATTGTGCATGGAAAATAATTTACCCATTGTTGTTTTTGATATGAATACCGAAGGCAATTTGCTTAAAGTGGTTACCGGTGAAAAAGTAGGCACATTGGTATCTTAATTATTAATAGAAAAATTTAAAAAGCGGCTGCATATTTATGCAACCGCTTTTTTTTTATCTTAACTTAATAAAACCTAAAGTGTGCTGAGATAAGCAAAAATTTCGGGTAAAGATTTTTTTATGGGTACCACACGTACGAGTTGTGTTAAAACATTTGCAGCTGGTGATTGTGTTACAGCTGATTCAAAACCTAAATAATAATCACCTGCCTGTTTTGAAATTACAACAACAGTAACCTGCTTACCAACAGGCAGTTTTCCGGTTATAAACTTACGGGTGTTTAAATCACCCTGCATGGCCACTACCGAGCGCACATCTTTAAATACAGTAAATGCAACTGTATTGGCATTGGTGAAATAAGGTGCTATGTCAGCGCTTACCCTTACTTTGGGGGTTATAATATTTACATCAAACAATGTAGCAATGCTTATCCAACGCTGTTGCCTGGTATATATTTCATATTGCTGCGTTCCCATTATAATGGTATCCAGCGAAGGAGTGGGCGTTGGCAACCAGTTAAAGCGCTGCGCATTGGTTTCATCGCCAATAAAAAATTTCATTTGGTTATTTACGGGCAGATCAATGTAGCGTATATTAATTCTTATACCAGGAGCCAGTTGCAATACTTGCCCTTCTTTTTTTAACTGGATAAAAATCTGGCCGGCTGTTACCAGCATACTGTCATTCCAGGTGCTGGGTTTATTCAGGCGTATCATGTCGCCTTTCTTTTTGATTGCCATTATTTCTACCTGTACTTTCCCTGTTACCGGTTGCCCGGCTCCGGTGGTACAACAGTTTGGAGGAAAATTTACCTGTATGCCGAGTGGTGTGTTAACGGTGGCTATGTTTGCATTAACGGTAATACTGTCAAGATAAACAGGCTGCTGCGATAAATTGCTTTTAAGTATAGAAACAGGCATGGATGCTGTTATTGTATTTTGCCAACTGGTATCCGGTCCGTTCAATTGTCCCGGATCGGGTACAAAAACATCTACATCTTTTTGACAGGCATTTAAGCATAATGCGCCTGCAAATAATATTAATATGAATGCTTTTATTTTCATCACCATTTATTTAAATTACACCTTGCAATTAACAGATGCTTTCTGTTTTATTTTTGCTGCCTCTATTTTAAATCCAACCTTATTCCCAGTCTTAAACCGGCAGTTTGATATTTCTGTTTTAATGTAATATTCTCTTTATTCATTTGCGACAGATTATACCGGAAATAAGGTTCGGCCATTATATGCAACCTGTTATTGAGTTTATAATAAACCGATACGGCACCCATAAAACCTATACCTGCATTGGTTTTAAACTGGTAAGGCGACGAGCTTTTTCCGGTAGTAATGCTCACCGGGTTTCCCGAAGCATCCAGCACATCGCCTTTTTGCCAGCTGTAAATATTAATAACAGGGCCGGCATTAATATTGGCGTGCAACTTGCCGTTGCCCAATTCATAACCGATCATCAGGGGTATATCAATGCTGCGGTACCTGTTAATGGTTGTTTTATAACGGGAACCGGTGGTGGTATAACTGCCAACCGTATCGCCATTGGCATTGATGATGTAAGTAACCTGCACAATATTGCCCTGGTTAAAAGAAAATTTTTCATTTATCTGGCTAAAATTTACTCCGCCACGTATACTCATGGAGTTATTAAACACTTTGGTATAACGAACACCTGCACTAAAAGCCGATTTAAAGCTGGTACTTTCTTTTCTTTTTTGCAGGTATGCTGAGTTGGCAGTATCCTGCAAATGTTGGAAAGCATAATCGGGGCCGGCATAAAATTCAAGATACTTCTTATTGCCCGATGCATCTTTTTCAATGGGGCAATCGGGTAAAAATACAACCGGTTTAAAATGTAGTGGTTCCTGTTTTTTTCCGGTCCTGCGTTTTTCTGTATACTTCTCTGCATTGTAGGTAAGCCTGCCAAGCAGGGTTCCGCCGGGCTCCAGGTACTCATCTTCTTCCAATGCAGGCGCAATGGTATTAACCAATATATTTCCCAGTCCGGTATAATATTTTTTATTGTCTCTTGCCGGGGGGGCTGTTGCGCCATCATTTTCGGGCAGGGGGCTTTTTATGGAAGCCCTGGTATTTCCTTCAGAAGATAAGAACGGGTTTGTATTTGCAGTAATGTCATCTGAAACAGGCAATGTGCCTGCCGCTTCTGTGTTGCCAGGATTAAGTTTAAGATCAACTGCAGGCTCCATTATCGCAGGCGCATCTGTATCAGAGGAGGTACCAGGCTTACTTTTTTGATGTTTACTTTCAGCGTCATTCAAGGTAATATCTTTTTTTGCCGTTAGCGCTGTATTGTAATAAAGCCATGCTCCGCCACTGCTTAAAGCAATGATAAGACCCAGTAGTAATAATTTGTTCCGGTTACTAAACATCGAGATCCAAAAACCCGCTGGTCTTTTTTTATCTTTTTCAGCAATTATATTTTCCCAGATGCGTGGGTGTACATCAGGCGTATAATTGCTGAATTGATCTTTTATATGTTTATCAAAATGCCGGTTACTGTTCATACCGCAACTTTTTGTAATTGTAAAATTTGTTTCTGCAGCATATTTCTTGCCTTTACCAACTGGCTTCGGCTGGTGCCGGGTTGAATGCCCAGCATGTCGGCAATTTCATCGTGCTGGTATCCTTCCAAAACATACAGGTTAAAAATAAGCCGGTATCCATCGGGTAAATTATTTATTAAAACCAACAGGTCTTTTTCTGTTAAATGACCATAGGCCGATGGTTCTATCATACTTTCATCCCTGTCGGTAACTTCATAACCCGGAACTTCTTTCTCGTACCTGCGCAGTGAATATTTTTTTAAAGCCGTATTCACCACAATTTTTCTGATCCATCCTTCAAAAGACCCTTCAAATTTAAACTGGTAGATCTTGTCAAACACTTTAATAAAAGCGTCCTGTAAAATATCCTCTGCATCAGCGCTGTTACGGGCATAACGGTTACATACACCAAGCATACGGCCGGCGAAGCGGTTGAATATCTCCTTCTGGCAGGAGGCATCATCCTGTAAACATCCTCGTATGAGCTCGTCTTCCGTCAATTATAACTAAGTTTACATGGGGCTTTTATAAATTAAGATTCCATGACACAACTATACGCTGCCCGGAAGGGCTTTATTGTTGATAAGGTACAAAAAAAGGGGGTATTTGTTGTTTTAAGGCCACAAAATCTATAATTTGAACCGAAAGTTTTTAAACCTGCAATTTTACCTATGTTATCAGAAGAACAGATAAAAATGATCGTTTCGGCCAATGAAAGTCTGCGGGTGCAGCTCGCCGATGCCAATGCCATGCTTACTGCCCGGCAGGAAGAGATCGATCTTTTAAACACCGAACTGGCCGAATCAACTGCGCTGCGCAGCAAATTAGACGGGCAGCTGGCACAGATTGAAAGTATTGAAACCAGGCTTGATGAAAAGCAGCAGGCCGCTAAAGGTGCCGAAGAAAGAGAATTTGAACTGCACCAGGAGCTAACAGGAATGGCCCTTTTAAACAAGCAATACAATGAACTTTTACAGGATTATGCCTACCTGCAAAGTCAGTATAAAGATATACTGGCTCAGTTAACCGCTTTGCAGCATGATCACCTTCAGTTAGAAAAAACTGCCGGTGGTATTGGCGAATTGCAGAGCAGGCTGCAAAATAGTTTGCTGGAAAGGGATGTATTGAAAGAAAGGATTACTATGCTGGAATCGCAAAGATTTATTAAAGACATTTAATACAAGTCTGTTGCCAGGGGAAAATAAATCTGTAAACACTTGCATAGCTGATTTCAATTTTATATTTTACTGCTCTAAAACTATTAGCTTATGAATTTAATTGAAAGAGTAAAAAACATTTTAATTACACCTAAAACAGAATGGGATGTAATACATGGCGAAACAGCCACTCCGCAATCCCTGTTAATGGGGTATGTGCTGCCTTTATCACTTGTTGCAGCAGTTGGTTCATTGTTGAAAGGCTTTTTATTTGCAGGGGTATTGAGCCTGAAATTTTTTATCATAACTGCAGTTATAGCATTCATTGCATCAATTCTTGCTTATTACATAACGGTGATCATTGTAGATATGCTGGCTCCCAGCTTTGGATCTGAAAAAGATATGGGAAAATCAGCCCAACTGGTTGCCTATTCCGGTACGCCCTCCTATATTGGCGGTTTACTATCATTTATTCCCGTTATAGGCTGGATCGTTTCGCTGGCAGCATGGGTTTATGGAGTTTACCTGATGTATTTGGGTATTGGCCCATTGAAAAAAACGCCGGAGGATAAGAAAGTGGTGTACATGATTGTTGCGTTTTTAATTATGATTGTTTTATATTTTATCCTGGTTGCTGTTTTAGGTGCTATATTATTTGCAGCGCTGGGTATGTCAGCCGGTGGATTATTTTGATAAATACCTATAAATCTGTAAAAGCATCCGCCAGCTGGCGGATGCTTTTTTGTTTCACTTAATTAGCTGAATTTTACAATTCAAAATCAGATGAAAGATGCATAAGAACATAGCAGCTATAAGAAAGGATTACCAAATGGAGCGTTTACTGGAAACAGATGTTGCCGATAACCCCTTTGAACAGTTTAACCGCTGGTGGGATGATGCCATTAAAAGCGAACTGGAAGAAGTAAATGCCATGACATTGGCCACCGCATCGGCATCAGGTATGCCTTCGGCAAGAATTGTTTTGCTGAAATCTGCTACGGCAGACGGCTTTGTTTTTTTTACCAATTACAAAAGCCATAAAGGAAAAGAGCTGGAAGAAAATCCTTTTGCCTGCCTGGTATTTTTTTGGAAAGAACTGGAGCGGCAGATCAGAATTACCGGTACCATTGAAAAAGTTAGTGCATCGGAAAGTGATGAATATTTTTATTCAAGGCCTGAAGGAAGCCGTATTGGAGCCTGGGCATCGCCACAAAGCAGTGTGATACCATCAAGAGAAACCATTGAAAATAATATTGAGAAATACGTGCAGGAATTTGAAGGCACCAAAATTACCAGGCCACCTCACTGGGGGGGCTATATTGTTAAACCTACAGGTATAGAATTCTGGCAGGGCCGCCCCAACCGGTTGCACGACCGTATTCAATACTCAAAATTACAGGATGGTATTTGGAATATTGAGAGACTGGCACCTTAAATGTACGATGTATGCATGCTTTTAAAAACTGCCGTACATCGTACACCTGGCATCGTACATTTCTTTAAGCTTTCTTCTTTGCAGTTTTTTTCTTTTCTGCAACTTCTACAATAGCAACAGCTTTTGCTGCAGCTTTAGCGGGCCTTGATTTACCAAATGATCCGGCAAATATTTTCCCTTTTTTTGTTTTAATATCACCACGTCCCATAATTGCTTTTTTTATTTTTTATTAATGATTAAAATTTAACTACTATGCCGACTAAATGCTTAAATAACCCAACTATTTTTTTGCGGCCGCCCCCCGACAGCGGGGCCCCCCCTATAATTTCCCCGCCCCGGGGGGGGGGGTGTAAATAAGATGTTATTACAAAAAAAGCAAGGCACATAGCACCTTGCTTTTTCTTGTGTTTGATACAAAATTACATTTTAGCTGATAATTCTTTACCGGCTTTAAACTTAGCAACTTTCTTTGCTTTAATTTTGATAACAGCACCTGTTTGAGGGTTGCGGCCATTACGGGCAGCTCTTTTTGATACAGAAAAAGTACCAAATCCTACCAAAGTAACTTTGCCACCACCTTTTAAAGTTTTAGTAACTGCAGTTACAAAAGAATCTAAAGCAGCGTTTGCCTGTGTTTTAGTAATACCTGCATCGTCAGCAAGTTTTGAGATTAATTCAGCTTTGTTCATGATAATTTTTTTTGAATTTTATAACTCCAACAAATATAGACGGTTTTTAATTGCAACAAAATTTTTTTTAAAAAAGTTTTTGCTGTACTTACGGGCTGTAAACCACAAGGAACAAGGGGTTTGGGCAGGTTAACCGGGAGTTATGTATAATTTATTGGGTATTCTTTTTTTGTGAAACCCTTTACTGTATTGAGTTTGCCCAAAACGTTGCATGAAATCCTTTACCCGTGCGGTTTTTAATGGGGTACAAATGTGCCGTAGATAAAAAAAGATATACATTCAATTGTTTTGCACAATTAGTTAACAACCTGCATAACCGACCTGAAAGCGATGAATTGATCGCCCCATTTTTTGAAACTTTTTTGCCGCATACCGGGGGCATGGTTTTCAATATAGTTATTGTATAAACCCTTGCTTTCGGCAAAATACTGAATGGCATAAGTAGGCCCTTCGGTATCATCCACTTCAAGCAAACGTAAAATAGTGGCGTGTGTAAAGCAACCGGTTTGTAACACTTCCGGTATATGTTCTTCTTTTATCCATTCCAGCCAATCAGTATGAATAGCCCGGGCAATTTTTATAGTAACGTTATACACAATCATATAAAAAATTTAAGCCGTTTATTTTGTTTTCAATTCAACATATACCGGGCAATGATCGCTGTGTTTTATATCCGGAAAAATATCGGCATCCAGCAATTGTTTCTTCAGCGGTTCAGTTACGGTAATATAATCAATACGCCAGCCTTTGTTATTTAACCTTACCGAAGGAAAGCGCTGGCTCCACCAACTATAGCGGTGCGGCTCGGTATGAAATTCACGGAAGGTATCTACCCAGCCGCTACTTAAGAATTTTGTCATCCATTCCCTTTCTTGTGGTAAAAAACCACTGCTTTTTTTATTACCCTTTGGATCGTGTATATCAATTTCGTTGTGGGCAATATTATAATCGCCTGCCAGGATAATCTTTGGGTATTTCTTTTTGAGGTTGTTTAAATATTCATGAAATTCATCGAGCCACACATATTTAAAAGCCTGCCGCTCATCGCCGCTGGTACCGGATGGGAAGTAAGCATTTATTAAACGGATATCTCCAAAATCAAGTTGTATAACACGGCCTTCATCATCGCTTGCTGAATGGCCATTTCCAAACTCAACATTATCGGGTTTAATTTTTGAAAAAACTGCTACACCACTATAACCCTTTTTTTGTGCGCTGAACCAGTGGTGATGAAAACCCAGGTCCTCCAGCAATTTCACATCTACATCACCCTGCGTCGCTTTGGTTTCCTGTAAACAAATGATATCAGCGGGGTTGTTTTTCAACCAATCAATAAATCCTTTTTTTATGGCTGCACGAATACCGTTTACATTATAAGAGATGATACGCACGTTGAATTATTTGATTATTATTGTTGTTGTAAAAACAAATATAAGCAATGGAAAACAATCATGTTGAATCAATAAATGAAGAAAAGGGTGACCTGTTGAATGAAGAATCCTATATTGAAAATCATTTTCAATATGCAACCCAGGGCCAGCGTTTTTTAAACTGGCTTATTGATAATTTGCTGATGCGATATGGATTAAGTTATTTATCCGGAATGGGGCTCGGGTTTATGATTGGTATTGCAGCGCCTGAGTTTTTTCAAAATATAGCTTATTCGGAAAACAGTACCCTTATTTTAGGATTGATAGGAGTGCTACTGGCTTATTTGAATTATATATTTTATTATACACTCTGTGAAAAACTGTTTAGAGGATATACGCTTGGTAAATTAATAACCGGCACCAGGGCAATCAGACAGGATGGGGGAGAACTTACTTTTAGAAATGCGATATTAAGATCCTTGTCCCGCTGTGTGCCCTTTGAAGTCTTCAGCGGCTTCAGCACACTAACCTGGCACGACAGCTGGACAGATACGATGGTAATAAAGGCGGGATAAGTCTTACTCCAATATTGGTCTTAACCATCTCGTTGCCTCATCTATGTTCATACCTTTTCTCCTGGCATAATCATCCAATTGATCTTTTTCAATTTTGCCTACACCAAAATACTTGCTTTGCGGGTTTGCAAAATACCAGCCGCAAACCGAAGCTGCCGGGTACATGGCCAATGATTCAGTAAGGTGAATACCGGTTGCTTCTTCTCCTCCCAGCAATTCAAATAATTTATATTTTTCGGTATGGTCCGGACAGGCAGGGTAGCCCGGTGCCGGGCGAATACCCAGGTATTCTTCTTTAATTAATTGTTCGTTGGTAAGCTGTTCTTCAGACACATAACCCCAATATTGAGTTCTTGTTTTTTTGTGAAGCAATTCAGCAAAAGCTTCTGCCAATCTATCTGCCAATGCCTGTAAAATAATCTTGTTGTAATCATCTAAAGCCGCTTCAAATTTTTTGATGTGCTTTTCGATACCCTGAATAGTTACACTAAATGCACCAATATGGTCCTGGTAACTTTGCTCTGCAGGAGCGATGAAATCTGCCAACGACAGGTTAGGCTGCCCTGCTGTCTTTTTTATTTGCTGGCGCAGAAATTGCAGTTTTATTACCTCCGATTGATTATCTACATCAATCGTATCATGATCAACTTTATTGGCGGGCCAAAAACCAGCAACACCTTTTGCAGTCAGCCATTTTTCATCAATGATCTGTTGCAATAGTTTTTTTGCATCGTTGTAAAGCCGGGTTGCTTCAATGCCAATAACAGGGTCGGTAAGAATAGCAGGAAATTTACCATGCATTTCCCAGGCAATGAAGAAAGGCTGCCAGTCGATGTATTCAGCAATTTCTGCCAATGGATAATTATCTAAAACTTTTGTGCCGGTAAATGTGGGCGCAACCGGTTTGTAATTTTCCCAGTCAATCGCAATAACGTTCTTTTGTGCTTCTTCAAACCTCAAATATTGCTTGGTAGATTTTTTATTGCCAAAATCTACAATTAACTGATCGTACTCTGCTTTTATATTTTGTAAAAATGCAGGCTTTTGTTCTTTGCTCAGTAGGCTTCCGGCTACAGTAACGCTGCGGCTGGCATCCAGCACATGCACAACACCTTCATCATACTGGGGTGCAATTTTTACGGCTGTATGCATGCGGGAAGTGGTAGCGCCACCGATCATCAATGGCAATGTTATGCCCCTACGTTTCATTTCATGGGCCACGTGTACCATTTCATCAAGCGATGGAGTAATTAAACCACTAAGCCCGATGATATCCACCTTTTCTTTTACCGCAGTTTCTAAAATTTTATCTGTTGATACCATCACCCCCAGATCAATAATATCATAACCATTACAGCCCAGTACAACACCTACAATGTTTTTACCAATATCATGTACATCACCTTTTACGGTGGCCAATAAAATTTTTGCAGCGCCTGCAGTTTCTTCATTCACGGTGCCAGCTGCTATGTGGGCATTCTTTCTGTCTTCTTTTTCCTGTTCGATGTAAGGCGTTAAAACAGCAACAGCTTTTTTCATTACCCTTGCACTTTTTACCACCTGCGGTAAAAACATTTTACCGCTGCCGAAAAGATCGCCTACGATATTCATACCATCCATCAGCGGGCCCTCAATAACATCCAATGGTTGTGGATATTTTTGCCTGGCTTCTTCGGTATCTGCATCAATATAATCTGTTATGCCGTTTACCAAAGCGTGTGACAGGCGTTTTTCAACAGCTTGTTTTCTCCAGCTTTCATCTTTAATTATTTCTTTGCCTTTTGCTTTTACAGTTTCGGCAAAGGCGATCATTTTTTCTGTGGTCTCATTGTTATCATTGTTTCTATTGAGGATAACATCTTCACAAAGCGCTCTTAAGGCGGGTTCTATTTCATCGTACACTACCAGCTGACCTGCATTTACAATACCCATATCCATACCGGCTTTAATGGCATGAAAGAGAAATACACTGTGAATGGCTTCACGTACATGTTCATTGCCCCGGAAAGAAAATGAAACATTACTTACACCACCACTCACTTTGGTAAGGGGCATGGCCTGTTTTATTTCCCGGGTGGCTTCAATAAAATCTACCGCATAATTATTGTGCTCTTCAATACCTGTTGCAATGGCAAATATGTTGGGATCGAAAATAATATCCTGCGGAGCATAGCCTACCTGCTCTGTTAATATTTTATAAGCACGCTTGCAAATTTCTACTTTTCTTGTTTTGGTATCTGCCTGACCTACTTCATCAAAAGCCATTACAATTACCGATGCACCGTAACTTTTGCAAATGAACGCCTGCTCAATAAATTTAGCTTCGCCTTCTTTCATCGAAATGGAGTTGACGATACATTTTCCCTGTACACATTTTATACCAGCTTCAATGATTTCAAATTTTGAAGAGTCGATCATGATGGGAATCTTTGCAATATCAGGTTCCGACTGAACCAGATTTAAGAAAGTTGTCATGGCCTGCACACCATCCAGCAGTGCATCATCCATGTTCACATCAATTACCTGTGCGCCATTCTCTACCTGTTGGCGTGCAACTGCCAGGGCGGCTTCATACTGTCCCTCACGTATCAGGCGTGCAAACATTTTACTGCCGGTAACGTTGGTGCGTTCGCCAACGTTTATAAAATTTGTTTCCGGGCGAACGATCAGGGGTTCAAGTCCGCTTAATCGTAAATATGGTTTAATTACAGTCATTCTTTTATATTTTAGTCAACCAACTCAATTTCCACAACCGGCAATTCCCTTGGCTTAAACTTACTTACTTCGTCAGCAATATGTTTTATATGATCGGGTGTGGTGCCGCAGCACCCACCCACAATATTTACAAAACCTTCTTTGGCCCATTCCTCAATAATATGTGCGGTTTCATGCGGCTGTTCATCATACTCACCAAATGCATTGGGCAGGCCGGCATTGGGATAGGCTGATGTAAAACAACCGGCTATCTGGCTCAGCTCTTCAATATGCGGCCGCATTTCTGATGCACCCAGTGCGCAGTTTAAACCAATGCTGATGGGATTTGCATGCATTACAGAAACATAAAAAGCTTCCAGTGTTTGTCCGCTTAAAGTGCGGCCACTGGCATCAGTTATCGTTCCGGAAATCATGATAGGCAGTTCCGGAATACCTGCTGCCCGGAAATAATTTTTAGTTGCGTAAATAGCAGCTTTCGCATTCAGCGTATCAAAAATGGTTTCAATTAAAATAATATCAACACCGCCCTCCACCAATCCTTTTATTTGTTCGGTGTAGGCTGTTGCCACTTCATCAAAAGTTACGGCCCTGTAACCGGGGTTGTTTACATCGGGAGAAAGCGATAATGTTTTATTTAAAGGGCCGATAGCACCGGCTACAAACCTTGGTTTATCGGGGTTACCTGCTGTGTATTCATCTGCTGCATGGCGGGCACATGTTGCCGAGGCAACATTCATTTCATATGCCAGCGATTGCATATCGTAATCGGCCTGGGCAATAAAAGTACTGCTGAAAGTATTGGTTTCAATTATATCGGCACCGGCTTCCAGGTATTGTTTGTGAATGGCTTCGATGATCTGTGGCTGTGTAATGCTCAGCAGGTCATTATTCCCTTTTACGTCGGTATGCCAGTCTTTAAAGCGTTCGCCACGGTAATCTTTTTCTTCCAGTTTGTGGCGCTGTATCATAGTACCCATGGCGCCATCAATGATGAGGATACGGTCTTTTAAACAATCCTGTAATGTTTTCATTCGCTTTAATTTATGTTCTTACTTCAGCTTTGCTTCATCCTTCGACTACGCTCAGGACTGGAGCGTATCATCCTTCGACTACGCTCAGGACATTACCATAAACTTATAAACGAGAATCAATCCGGGAGAAGTATTGCAGAATTGCTTTCGTTTATTAGTTCAGTTGGAAAAAATCAACAGGCCGAACAATAAACAAATCTGCCTGTTAACGGTGCAAATTTATAATAAGAAAGCCGTAACACAAAATGTTACGGCTCTTTAATGAAAGCTTATAATTCCTGCTGTAGCGCCGGGATCAAGGACGGCAGCATTCCTGGTTTTTCATTTAATACGATTGGTGGTTACATAAAAAGTGGATATTAACGGCATGCCCGGGCAGCAACCTTGGCTATGATCACTTAGTTGCGTACAAACTGAACCCGCTCATCCTTTAACGGATTATCGTCTTTAAGTTTAATACTGCTGGCTGTTTTTTCTTCTTTCAGGTAATCGTCGCTTATTTTGCTGAAGACGGGGTCTGCACCAAAATCAAGGGTGAACCTGCTGCTGCTTTCGCTCCAGGTACCGGTTACGGTGCTGCTGCCATTAGTTGCAGTTACCAGGCCGCCGGTGGCAAAGGTAAAATTGTAGCCGCTGAATTTGTAGGTCTCATCTTTACTGTCCCAGTAAAGACTTACCCGCCAGGTACCGCCTGGTGTACCAGATGTGTTGCTGGAAATAGCATCATCGTTAGAACAGGTAGAAGATTGCAGGGTTGTAAATAAGGTTACCAGTGACAGGGCAAGGAACAGGTTTATTCCTTTTGTTTTAAATGATTGGATCATAATTGAAAATGTTAGGGATGAACAATTTGATTAACACAGTAAAAATGCATAGTAATCCTGTGCGTAAAAACTGAAACTTACTGAACCCGTTTTTTAAATGGCTGAATGAGGGAAAATATTGAACCTATGATAATAAGATGATCCCACCTTTTTTACCTGGTATTATAGCCTGTATATAAGCATAAAAAAAACCCCGGGGGGTACGGGGCTTAATTACTTTTTGGTTCTTTGGTAATGTCTGGTTTTTTTCGTTGGATTTGGATATTTAACCTCTTGGTTTTCTTTTTGGATATTGGATTAAATTGATAATGTAAAAGTAGTACGTGATCAGATACTTTAAAAGTAAAAGGCATTAAACAGATGTTTCTAACTTCCAAACCGGCATTTTTGACAACTGAACCGGAAAAGGGGTGTAATAGGTACAAAAAAAACCCCGGGGGGTACGGGGCTTAATTACTTTTTGGTTCTTTGGTAATGTCTGGTTTTTTCGTTGGATTTGGATACTTAACCTTTTGGTTTTCTTTTTGGATATTGGATTAGATTGATGATGTAAAAGTAGTACGGTATCAGATACTTTAAAAGTAAAAGGCATTAAACAGATGTTTCTAACCTCCAAACCGGCATTTTTGACAACTGAACCGGAAAAGGGGTGTAAGAGGCAAAGAAAAACCCAGTTATAACGGGGTTTGTTATGATTTCAGGTATAGTGGTAATGGTTTTGTTTCCGGATAGTGGATAACTAAACGTTTGTTTCCTTAGTAAATGGATCGGGTGTTTTTGGGATATTGACTTTTAACTTAACCATATAAAAATGTCAGGCAGGGATCAGTAAAAGAACCAAAAGGCCTTTATATGTATAATTAGGTTACTAAACAGGAAATCCGGGGTATTTAGCAGAAACGTACATTTCTTCTATTACCGGAAAAACAAAACCCCGATATTTCGGGGTTTTGGAAGAACTTTTGTTCAGTGGTGTCTGGTTTTGGATGGATAGTTGGATACTTAACTCAAATGTTGGTTTTCTTCGGTAATTGGATCTGGTATTTTAATTGGATATTGGAAACGGTTTCTGAAGTAAAAGTAATATGGTATTTGTTGATATAAAATTTAAAGGTATTAAACGGTATGTTCTTATTGCTGAGCCGGTATTATGGGGTACTGAACGGGTACAACAAGGCATGTGGTTCAATAACATTCGAGCTGAACTACCGCAGAACACGCCAGAGGCGTGTTTCTACAAACAAAACCCCCGTTTTATCGGGGGTTTTAATTAGGTTCTGTTTCTTTGGTAATGGTTGTTTTCTTTGGTAATGGTTGTTTTCGATAGGGTTACAGAATTTTAAAACGCTTAACTAATTTCTGATGTAAAAGTAAACCGGTAATCAGGTAAAAAAAACTGAATTGCACTAAGGAGTAATATATAAATGCTGAATGGGGTTTTTTTTCTGCTGAACCGGAAATCAGGTCATTTCTCATCACCCAGCCAATGCTTAAAATCCGATGAGCGCTCGGTGCTAACAATGGTTTCGTGCTTGGCGGCGGGGTTTAGTTTGATAAGTACCCTACTCTTGCTATAGGCAAACATTTCGGCAATGGAATGAATGCTGATGATGTATTGACGGTTTATACGGAAAAAGATTTTTGGGTCCAGCATAGAATCAAGTGTATCCAGGTTAAAATCAACCACAAACCGGCGTGCATCTTTGGTACACATAAAGGTTGCTTTATCCTCAGTATAAAAATAAACCACCTCTTCTATATCAATGGTTTTTATATGCTCTCCATAGCGCACTACAAAACGCTTTTTATAGTCGGTTCCGGCAGGCTGCAGCGATTGCAGCAATTTATTGATATCAATGGCAGGGGCAGCTGTAGCAGGAGTAAGGGCTTTGAATTTTGCTATGGCTTTTTCCAGTTCTTCTTTTTTAACCGGTTTCAATAAATAATCAATGCTGTTCACTTTAAATGCTTCAATGGCATACTGATCATAAGCCGTAGTAAAAATAACGGGGCATTTTATATCGACCTGTTTAAAAATCGCGAAGCTGATCCCATCTGATAGCTGAATATCAGAAATGATAAGATCAGGTGCTTCGTTCTCACTAAACCATTTTAATGCAGAAGAAACACTTACGATCTGGTCAAGCAATGTATGACCAGGCTCAAGTTCCTTCAGCATTTTCTGCAATCTTTTGTATGCAGGTTCTTCATCTTCAATAATCAGTATTGTCATTAATTCAGTTTATGCAGAATTGGTAAAATTACAGTATAATAAGCGCCATCATTATTAACAATTACAAACTCCTTACTAAGCAAACTATACCGCTTTATTATATTTTGTAAACCCGTTCCCGTACCCGGCTCCCTGGTGATCTTTGGATTTATATTGTTTCTGATCACCAACCGGTTTTTGTTTTGCAGGTCTATTGTTATTTCAAGTGGTGTTTCTTTGGATACGGCATTATGTTTAATTGCGTTTTCAATTAAAAGCTGAAGGGTAAGCGGAGGTATAAATATAAGTTTATTTTCTTCCGCAGATACTGAAATATTCAGGGATAAATTTTTGCCGTGGCGTTTTTGCTGGAGGTAAAAATAGGTTCTTAAAACGCCGATCTCTTCTTCCAGGGTTATTACATCCTGGTCGCGGTAATTTACAATATTGCGGAAAAAAGCCGATAGTTTTTCTACATAGTCAACGGCCATAGCGGGGTCTTCTTCAATATAAGATATGAGTGTATTAAAACTGTTGAATAAAAAATGCGGGTTTACCTGGTTACGTAACACCTGGAACTCAAACTGGATCTTTTCCTGTTGCAACTGCTGTACTTTTTTTAATTGCTTTTCTCTTCTTTTAATATACCCGTAAACCAGGGCAAGCAGCACTATAATGAATGTAGTAATGAACCAGAATCTTTTCCAGACAGGCTTTTCAATTACAAATTCATAAGTGACCACATCAACATTTGTAAAGTTTTCATTTAAAGAAGACCTGACGTGAAATTTATAAGTACCCGGCTGCAATTTTGGAAAAGTTACGTTCCTGTCACGGGTAAGGATCCAGCCGGTATCCAGTCCATCCAGTTTATACTGGTATCGCACCTCATCAGGTGAAGTATAGTACAGGCCCGTATAATAAAACTGAAAACTGTTTTGATCGTGTTTAAAATAACCCTTTACATTTTTTTCCACATCAGTTAAAAATAACTGTACATTTTCAATAATTGTTTTGGGACGGTCCACCGCATCTTCTACGGGTGTATAAAATACAATTCCACGAAGTGTGCTGAGTACAACATTGCCTGCAGTATCCTGTGTTACACTGCCCATATCGGTATTTACATCACCAATGCCCTGTTTATTGTTAATATAAGAAAAGGAGCCCCTTTCAGGATTCAGAATATCAATTCCTTTTTTATTTACCAGTATAATATTGCCCAGTGGGCCGGTTTTAAGGGCCGTGATTTTCAGGTCGCTGATACCATCAGCATCAGTATAATTTTTAAAGGTTTTTCCATTAAAGCAGTAAATACCCGCACCCTCTGTATTAAACCAGATATTACCTTTACTGTCTTCTGCAAAAGAATAGATATGATCGTCTCTTAATCCATTTGTCTTATTGTAAGTGGTAAGTTTGCCATTGTCTAAAACGGTTATGCCTTTTCCATCGGTGCCAAACCAGATCCTGCCCCGCGAATCTTTGTAGATACTGTAGATATAATTATTCCCAACATTTTCTATATCATTGTAATTGGTGAAGCGGTATTTTTCTGTAATGTTTTTATTTTTTTCTGTTATGTTGAAGATCATGGCAACCCCTTCCAGTCCACCGGCACAAACAGTATTACCACGTCCCGTTATGGCTAAAATACTGGCGTTCTGCAAAAGCGGATTTTCGCTCAGGCTTCGTGACTGGCCGGTTTCGGGATTTAATAATAAGATACCCTTACCCATGGTGCCAACCCAGATCGTATGATTAATATCCTGGTACAAACTGGTGATATCTGTTTTACTGTTGAGGGTGGGAAAGCTGTATATTTTTTCTGTATAACTACCGTTTACCAAACTGTATTTTATAACTGCTGCATTGGTGGTAATCCAGATATTATTTTGATAATCACAAAGGGTGGCATGAATGGTTTCAAAAACTTTTGGGGAATAAACAGGAAGCAATTTTAATTTGTTACCGGTAATGGCTGTTAATTCCGTGGCAGCAGACATCCAGATATTGCCTTCATTATCCTGCAACAGGTGATTGATCTTATTTTGAATGCCTGGTACAGAATTAAAAACTTCTACGGGTGTATTAATGCCTGTTTGTTTCAGCAATCCTTGTTCATCGGTGGCAATCCATAAACTTTTTTGAGATACCAGCAGATCATTCACCTGTCCATAATTCCAGCTAAGGGTGGATGCCGGCAGTGTTATTTTTCCCGAACTATGATCGTACAGGCAAAATCCTTTTTCCTGCATGCCAATCCAATAAGTATTGTTGCCGGCAGGGGTTATGGTGGTAACGTAATAATCGGGCAAGCCATTATTTGGACCAATTACATTTACGGTTGCTTTTCCATTAACCAAACGGCAAATATTAATACCCTGGTCGGTTGCTGCCAGTACATCACCATTGGAAGTAAGCGCAAGTGTGCGCACATGAAGATCACTTACCCCGTTTTCTGAATTAATAAGATAAAGATGATTTTTGGCAAAATAATAAATGCCTTCGCCATTGGTGGCAAACCAAATGTTGTTTTGTTTATCCTGGATGAAGGAAGTGATGGCAGCTTTGGGATTTCCTTCTTCCATCTCAACATATTCAAGCCTGCCCTTTACCTTTTTGGCAATATGCCCGCTTTTAAAACCTACCCAAAGTTGTTTAGCCTTATCCTGGAAAATGGCGGTAACTGTATCTTTAATACCGGCAGTTGTAAAATTAATTTTCTTAAAATTAATACCGTCAAAACTGTACAGGCCGTTGGTGGTACCTGCATATATATAACCCTCGCTGGTTTTAAATAAACAATTAATTTTAAAGGGTTCGTTGTCGTTGAGCAGTTTAAAAGATTTACTACCCGGTTGCTGGGCAAAACTGCAGGGGATAGCCACATGTAACATAACGATAGCCATGTACATGCGTGTCATCAGCTTTGGTACTGTTAATTTACTTCTCAATCATATCAGCTTTTACTTCAACTTTTATTTCAGACGCCAGTTTTTCGTGAACAACTTTTGGTATGGTAATATTATGATCTGCCAGCAGTACGGTAAAATTTGATTTAATACTTACAACATTATTCTTAACACTTAATTCGCATTTAATGATACGTTCCTGGGATATGCCATGCAAAGTAAGATTTCCTTTAGCCCGGATGCTGTAAACCCCGTTCTTTTTTAAATCCATGTCTTCAATTATTTTACCTTCAAACGATGCACGTGGATATTTGTTGCTTTCTAAATAGTTTTCATTAAAATGTTCCTGTTGTAAAGGGCTGTTGAACCCTTTAAAGCTATTTACATTCATCGTAAATGCAAATTGCTTTTTATCTGCATTGAAAATACCCTTTAATTCATTACTGCTCGCTTTTATTAATTCAAGCGGGGCATCAGACCGGAAGGTGATACTCCCCGAACTTACAGCATACAGCATGGGCGGGGCGCTTACATTTGATGAGAACAATATGAGCAGGAAAAAAAGTATAATGGGCTTTTGGAGCATCTGTTTAATAACCGGTATTAATTTGTAAAACAAAGATAATCTTTAGCATCAATGCTTATTACGAATGGTAAATACCCTTGAAATATTGAAACCGAAAAGAATATCGCCTTTATCCCATCTGCCTTTGGTATCTGCAATAAAGGTTCTTTCATTCATACCGGGCGAATTGGTGAAATGAACCTGGAAGACGTGGCCGCCGGTTTCAATATCAAAACCTACCGATAATGAATTACGGGTACCGGGCAGTTTATAATCTTCTAACTGGTAATAATATTCAACATTGATACTGATGCGTTTGGTTATTTTTTGCCTGCCGCCAATACCTATAGCAAAAAGATCATTGGGGTCGTTGGCTCCGGTAACCAGGTTTTGATGTATAAAGGTTGGCATTAACTGTAAAGAAGTGCCTTCAGAAAATTTTCGGCCAATGATGAGTTGGTGCGAATAAGATAACCTGGACGTGGCGTAATTTTTTATGGTAGGGTCTTCCCACTTTAGCGACCGGTAAGCAATAGTGGGTACATAGCTAAGCGTTATAGGCATCTTTCTTTTGCCTTTTGACTGCCGCAGTATTTTTAGTTTAAAAAAGGCATCATACGTTTTTTGGTAAGTACTGCGGCCAACACCAATCATCAGGCTGTTGGTAATTCCATAATCAAAACCCATGCGCATGGTGGCTTTGTCTAAACCAAAAAGTTCATAAAAGCCTTCATTAAGATTGCCAAAGCGGTGCGATATTTTTACATCCAGCACCCCTTTAGCCACGTTTTCCACGGAATGGCCGTTTACCAGCCTGGTGGTTTTAAAGGTAGCGGTGGTATAAAAAGTCATGTCCTTGGTGGAGGTCATTTCTTTTTCCAGCAAATTCATCAGGTCGGTGGTATCCTGTGCGCCGGCTTTATAAAACATACCCATCAGCAATAAAAGGCACCATATTTTAAGAGCGTTCATAATTAATTAATTTACAGTATTTCAATAAAATTACCTGGCTTCGTAATTACAGTCAACCTTTAAATCAATGGTTTTAGATATATTGTTTTCAACAACCTTAGGTACGGAAATTTTATAATCATCCAGCTTTACTTTAAAATTTGTGTTGGCCGATAGCGTGGTTCCTTTAACCACGATCACAGCCGGTACGGTAACTTTATTGGTAACATTATGCATTGCCAGATCACCGGTAACGGTTACATTATAAGAACCATCTTTTTTAAAATCAACCTTACTCATATCAGTGATTGTTCCCTTAAAAGTGGCTTTAGGATATTTACCACTTTCCATATAGTTTTCATTAAAATGCTCCTGCATCAATGCTTTCTTAAAAAGAAAGCCATTCACCAATACAGAAAAGGCAACACTGCCGGTTTGACTGTTAATAACGCTTACAGCCTGGTTATTTACAGCATCAATATCTTCAACATCGGTTTTTGAAAAGAAAGAGATCTTTCCGTTCTTGGTCATATAATTCTGAGCGCCTGCCGAAATGGATATTAAAAATGATGTGACAAAAATTAAAAAAAATGTTTTTCATGTGTTTATATTTATTGTGTTTTTTACCACATGGAATTCGCCTATAAACATTCCGTTGTTATCAACTTTTGTTATGGCTCATTTCATCTGTGTAAGTTTTAAAATTGATAAATTCTTTTAGGGGTATGTTCTTTATAATGTTTAATTATTGGGTGCACCAGCTGCGATCCAGATACGTATTTTATCCAGGCTGCAGTTGTTTAGTTTAGCACTGTTCTTGGGCATGGGCGAATAACTGGCGCTATGAGAAACAGCTCCCCATAAACGGCCATTATCAACCTGTACTTTAACTCCTGCATAATTGTCGAGGCTGATACCGGCCGATGGGGTAGCTCCACCATGGCAGTTTATGCAGTTAGAACTTAATACAGGAAGCACAGAAGTAGAATATTTAACGGCAGCCGTATCGCAGGCTGTATTGGGATACAGCAGATCTGATTTATCATAGTAACAACTATTTAATGAACTGAGCAAAATGCAGCTGATGATCATTAAAGCCGTAATAAATACTGTATTGACTGGTTTTATGTAATACATCTTCCTTTTTTGTTAGGGTTATTATTAATTATTTGGCGCTCCCGCATTTACCCAATTAGTGATCTGGGTTATCTGGCAGGAACTTAATTTGGCAGCATTTTTTGGCATAGCCGAAAAACCCGGGGCATGGCTAACTGCGTTAACCAGCCTTCCGTTATTTGCAACTGTAAATACGCCACTATATGTACTCAGGTTAATACCTCCCGATGGTGCAGCACCTGCGTGGCAGCCAAGGCAATAGGTGCTCATGATTAAACTGATATCTGTACTGTATTTAAATGTAGTGGGATCGCAAACGACTCCGCAGCCAACCGTGTTTTTTGCACCTTCGTTTATCCACCTGCCAATAAGTGCCTTTTGTTCGGGAGTAAGATCAAGATTAGGAGGACGGGGCATTTTTTTTGAACCGGTTTCAAATAATACCTCATACACATCCGAATTGGTTGCATTGCCTGGACGAATGCCCTTTTTAATGATGTTGACATAACTGTCAAAAACATAACCATCATTCTGGCTTGCTGCATCGTGGCAGCCCGACTTGGCACAATTGGATTGAAAAAGCGGGAGGATCTGGCTTTGGAAACACACTTCGTTGGTACCTCCGGGAACAGGAGTAGGCGACCCGGTTACAGGTTGGGGGATTTCATGCTTACAGGCGTTAATCACAGTTAGGGCTATCATTAACGCTGTAAGTATGCAATAAGACTTCTTCATACTTAATTTATTTTAAGGTAGTATTCACATCACTAAGTAGCACCGCACCAGGTAAACATCTCCCATAATGCCCAGGTCCGCATCACCCATACCCATGCCTGTGCAGATCCCTTTTAATGTAGCCTGTTTATTTTCAGGCACAACAGCCGCATCTTTTTCCATAGTGCAATTAATATAAGCACCGGATTCATTGGTTTGCAACATTACTATTACCTGATCTTCCTGGTTCTTTGAAACTTTCATTACCAAACCAGAAACCTCCAGTACATTATTCAGGTATGTTTTTTTAGCCGTTGCTGAATCTTTCAAAAAGGACTGATACAAGGTTACAGCTTCAGTCTTTATGGCTGTTGCGTTCTTTACATTTACCGGCCCCTTATTATAAAAATAATAGCCAATTGCCACGGCAATGATAATAACTGCTGAAAAAAATATAACGATATTTTTCTTTGTTGGCATAATAATTAATGATAAAGATAATCCTGTTATTCAATAATAAAAATCCAGGGAAACTGAACAGGAAGAATTAGAAACTGAACAGGAGTTTTTTACCCCTAAACGTAAAACCCAAGGGCTTAGTTGCCTGATACAATGAAATTTTCAACAGGTATCCGGTTGCTGATGCTTTTAGCCAGGGTCATTTCATCGGCATATTCCAGTTCGCCGCCAAAAGCAATGCCACGGGCAATACTGGTGATTTTAACGGGCTGGCCCTTTTCACGGGATCCGGCGGAGAGTTTTTTGCTGATATAATAGATGGTGGTGTCGCCCTGTATGGTTGGGCTGAGTGCAAAAATAATTTCTTCTATGTCTTCTTTTTCAATGCGGTCAACCAATGCATCAATGGTTAACTGGCCCGGACCAATACCATCAAGTGGTGAAATGATGCCGCCCAAAACATGGTATATGCCGTTAAACTGCTGGGTGCTTTCAATAGCAATTACATCACGGATATTTTCAACCACGCAAATCATTTCCTGCTTACGCATGGTATTGCTGCAGATATTGCAAAGTTCTTTATCGGAAATATTATAACAGCGGCTGCAGAATTTTATTTCGTTGCGCATTTTAGCAATGATATCGCTGAACTGGCTTACTTCTTCCGCATCCTGCTTAATAAGATGGAGCACCAGGCGCAAAGCTGTTTTTTTACCAATACCGGGCAGTTTGGCAAATTCATGTACAGCATTTTCTAAAAGAGAAGAAGAAAAAATCATGCAGCAAAAATAGCGGTTAGCAGTTAGCTTTTAGCTTTTAGCCGGGCAGTTTTTTTGCTAACCGCTAACCGCTAATGGCTAACAGCTGTTACAATTTTATATCCCGCTCATTATCCCAGTCAGCTTTTATGGCTAATTTATCTTTGAGGGTAATCACTTTTTCGGGTTGTAGTTTTTTTGAATAATTTCCGGGGTCCCATTTACCATTCTTGTTATCATCATAAAGAATGCGGATCTCATATTCGCCGGGTGTAACAAATTTACTGCTCCATTGCATTGCTGTAAGCGGATAACTTTCTTCAATTACATCGTTCTTTACCAATTGTAGAACAGGATGTTTGGCCAGGTCAAGATTGCTGAAACGCAAAACCACATTGCCATAATCTGATTGTTGTTTTGTTGTAAAACGAATGGTATCTGCTTTGGTAAGATGAAGGTTTGCAGAATCAATGATCGCACTTGTATCTATAATGATGCGGTAATCCGTGGCTTCCTGCCATTTTGCAGCGAGGGTTATTTTGGTTCTGCTGCTGTCAATTGTCCAGCTGGCTGCCGGTACCGGTTTGTAGTTGCTGTCTCTTAAAATTAATTTATCTGCCTCGAATTTTTTTAGCGGGTTATTAAAATTTAAAGCAAAAGGCCTTAGCAGATCCTGGTTTTGCCCAACGGTACCCAAAGTATACACCAATCTTTTATTGAATACGGTTTTAGTTGTTTTGGCATTTTCTTTTTCAATTGCCGACGCATATAAAATAACAGGTTCGTTGTTTGCTGAAATACTTACGGGGGCATCGGCAAATGCAAACATTTCCTTTTTTGAGTTATAGTTTTTGCCGCCATCGCCATCTTTTAAAGCATAAACGTTAAAATTGCCGGCCGGTAAATTCACAAAAGTAAAACTACCATCACCACTAAGCCGGGCTACATAATCGGGCTTGTTTTTTTGTACTGCCGAGTCATCGGTTTTACGGTAAAGCATGGCAATTAAAGTGCTGTCGTACTTTCCATTTTCGGCAAGTATAACTTTACCCGAAAGCGTAAAACTATCTATTTGATTGCCTGTAGAAAAAACATAGGTAAAATTTTTGTAGGGATTGCCTTCATTGTTATCAACAATGGAGCTTCCAAAATTAATGCTGTAGGTGGTGTTGGGTAAGAGCGTGTCCTTCAGTTTTACGGTAACGGTCTTCAGCTTAAAATCAATGGAAGGTTGCTTTTTTGGTAATGGAGAGATCAACACATTGGTTTGCGCTTCTTTCAGATCAACATATTCATTGAAGGTTAAAGTGATCTTATTGTCTTTAACATTTACGCTGTTTAATGCAGGCGAAGCATTCACCAGCCTGGGGGGTATACTGTCTTTGGGGCCGCCGGTTGGCATACCTACCTGGCCACAACCTGCATTGCTGATGCCAATAATGTATGACAGGGAAACAAGGAAAAGGAAAAAAATATGTTTTGAGCTCATTAATGCCATTTAAAATACAAACTTAACGGGTTTGATTTGTATAGAATCATAAAAATTCTCAAATCTTTAATCCGCTGTTTCTTCTTCCAGGTCGTGCAGTGCAACTGCCAGCTTATTATTCTTTACAAAATTGCACCAATGACAATCGGCTTTTCCGCAGCCTGTATAAAAATCACGGGCCTGTATTTTGTTCCATACATCTATAAGCTGTTGCTTTACTGTTTCCATATCCTGCGGAGCGATCACGATTTTCTCTTTTCGGTATTCACCTTTTTTATCGGGCTCAATAAAATCAAATTCGGTGCTGATCACTTTCCAGTCTTTTTGCTCGTAATTATCAACAAGGATTTTATAGAACACTGCCTGTCGCCAATAATCGCCACCATTGGGGTCTTTATCGGATGGCGGTTTCATTTTGGGTAAGGCATTATCTATATTGCCCGATTTATAATCCACCACATTTACTTCCTTGCCATTAAACTCCAGCTTATCCAGCTTGCCTTTTATGGGAACGCCGTTTACTACAATGCCACGGATATTTCTTTCTACAGCTACTACTTTGTTCCAGCTGTTAATGTATTTATCATAATAATTACGCAGCACTTCATCACCATATTCCATGCGCCTGTCAAATGCTTCTTTGGTAAAATTTTCGCGGTGTTTGTGCATGTACCAGTTAAAGTCGGCCATCATTTCTTCTTTAGAGGGGAAGGTTTCTTTGCCGCCATCCTGCCCGTCCGAATGGCCTGGCCGGGCGGACATCTTTCTAAATAATTTTTCTAATGCATGGTGAATAGCACTTCCAAATTCAAGTGATTCACTTTTACCTGAAGGTATGCGGATGAGGTTCTTATAATAAAATCCTAACGGGCAATTGAGGTAAGCACTTAAAGCCGTTACATTCATCACAAACTTCTCCAGTATGGATGAAATAAAATCTTCCTCTGCCTGTTCAATCTCGGGCGCCTGTGCAGTAAAATGAAGTAGTTCAAATTCCATCTGCTGTTCTTCTGTGAGCACAATTTTTTCAACTGGTAGTTCGTGTTCTTCTAAAATTTCGGCAATGAACATAGATGGTTCCAGTTCTTTGCCATCGTTCCTGAATTTTGAATAAGAGATGTGTAAATGTTTTTCTGCACGGGTTAAAGCAACATAAAACAGGCGGCGCAATTCTTCATCATCGGCAGGTGTTGGTTGTGAAGCAAACATGGTATCCGGAAATTTGTATCCGCCACCCGGCTTTCGTTTCTTTTCCCAAAAGGAAGCATTGGCGCCTGCGAAGAAAACATATTCAAACTCAAGGCCCTTGCTGCCGTGTGTGGTTAACAGGTTTACACCTTTGTCGGTGCCTGCAATTTTATTCATGGGTAAGGCAATGCCTTCTTTTTCCATCAGGTCGAAAATGCTGATGAGTTCTTTCAGCCCCAGTAATGGATTTCGGCTGGTTTCATCTTTAATAAAATCAAACAGCGCAGTAAGCAATTGCATCAGCGCAATCTTATCATCGTTCTGCATGACGTAATTCAATACGCCGGCATTCTGAATAATATGCTCAAACAACTCCTGTAAAGTAATATTGGAAACATCCGCAATCAGCTTCTCCATCATAAAACTGAAACTCTTCAGGCCCTCATGAATTCCTGTATCAAATAAATTTTGTGCTGGTTTGTTTGCTTTATCAGCAAGTAGTTTGCGTATGGAAGTCTGCTCTCCTTTATATTTCAGCGTATTGGTTTCAACAGTAAGTTTGGCAATTTCGATGGGAGGAATTTTATAAAAATCAAAATGCAAAATCTCGAAAAGCATTTCATCGCCGCCATAAGGAGTGTCGTGTTCTGCATTGAGATAACGCAGCAGTTGCACAATTTTACTGGTGAAAGGATGCACCAGCACGTCAATACTTCGCCTGCTGTAAAACGGAATTTGTTTCAGGCGAAAATAAGTTGCCAGCTCTTCGCCATATTTATTCTCTTTATAAATGATGGCAATTCTTCCGGGTTCAATTTTCTGTTCAATCAATGCGGCTACCCGGTTTGTAATATCTGCCATTTCATCTTTGGCAGCATTGTATTCGTGTACAAGCGGTTTATTGGTTAACTGGTTTATTTGTTTATTGGAGGAGATCAGTTCTTTGCTAAGTCCATCAATTTGCTTCACCAATCTTTCTTCGTTTCGGTTGATAAGTGTTTTGGAAATATCCAGTATCGGTTGCGTGCTTCTGTAATTGCTGGTTAACACCACCGTTATCAGATCTTTGGTGTACTTGGTTGCAAACTCCAGCATATTCTCCACGTTGGCCCCCTGGAAACGGTAAATACTCTGGTCATCATCGCCCACCACAAATACATTGGGTTTATCCCAGTAGTTGATGAGGAGTTGTACCAGTTTGTTTTGGGTGCCGCTGGTATCCTGGTATTCATCTACCAATAAGTATTGAAATTTTTCCTGGTAATTGGCCAGTATATTCTTATTTTCTTCAAACACGGTGATCACCCAGTTGATCATGTCATCAAAATCGTAGCGGTTCCTTTTGCGCATCAGGTTTTGAAAATTGGCAAACTCATGTACAGCCGCCCGTAGTTTTTCCATCTTTTCTTTTTCTTCCTCGATCTTATCGGTACGTATATCGCCTTTATTAAACTCCTTTACTTTTCGTTTGGCAATATATTCATCACGGTTTGGAAGATCATGTATATAAGCGTCTATTCTTTCATTAATAAATTCCGATGTCCAGCCCTCCCGTTTCATGCTGCTGAATAAATTGCGGAGATTATTTATTTCAAAATACACATCGCCCCGGTATCTTTTAAGCGGATTGTTTTTTGGAAAAGCATCAATCAGCTGTTTAAACAGTTCAATACTTTCCAGTTCAGAAATGGCATCCAGCGAATTCTTTTCAAACAGGTTAAGGTTGTCCTGTATCACATCATTGCAAAAGGCATGAAAAGTGTAAATATTTACTTTATATGCATCGGCACCGATAAATTGCTGTAACCGCCTGCGCATGGCAATGGTACCGGCATCGGTGTAGGTAAGACAAAGGATATTTTCGGGCAGTGCATCTGTATCTAATAATATCTTGCCGATCCTTGCAGCTAATATCTGTGTTTTGCCCGTGCCAGGACCCGCAATCACCATTACCGGCCCTTCAATGGTGTCAACAGCCAGGCGCTGTTCATTATTTAATTTTTTATATTCTTCAGCAAACTTATTTTGCAATATTTCACGGTAGTGACGCATTAGCCAAAGATACTGGATAGCCAATACCTGAAATAAATTTTCTGAACAAAAAACAGCAGGAGCTGTTATAAGAGCTATGAGTAAAGTTTATTCTTTTAAAACAGTACAAAAAATCCCGCTCAGTCTGGATAAAGCCTGGGAGTACTTCAGCAACCCTGCAAATCTTGCCAACATAACCCCGGATAATATGGGGTTTAAAACCATTTCAAAATATCATGGCGATACCATGTATGCAGGACAGGTGATAGAATATAGAGTTAGCCCGGTTTTAGGCATTCCCTTATATTGGATGACAGAAATTACCCATGTGGATGATAAAAAATATTTTGTGGATGAACAGCGCTACGGGCCTTACACCATGTGGCACCACCAGCATCATTTCAGGGCTATAGAAGGCGGTGTGGAAATGACAGATATTGTACACTATAAACTGCCGATGTGGTTTTTGGGAGATATAGCCAATACGCTTTTTGTAAGCAAACAATTGAACGGCATTTTCGACTACCGCTTTAAAAAAGTTGAAGAACTCTTTGGGAAATTGTAAACAGATAAGATTTTAAAAAACTAAATAACTGTTTAAAAATTGAGCTCCAAAGTTCCCCCTTCAGGGGGCGGAGGGGGTTCTTACCCCGGCATACGCGTTATATACTTCTCAATCTGCTTGATCTGATCCACAATTTGTGGGGTAGTTGGTTTAAAACCTTTTGCTTTTTTAAAATAATCTTTGGCAGCCCTGAACTCCCTTTTATTCATCATAATAGAACAAAGTTGTAAATAAGCTGCCGCATTATTTTCGTTATCGGGTAACCCGGCACGTATGGCCTGGCGGATTAAACTCTCTGCCTGTTTGATATCTCCTTTCTGCATCATTAACATACCCAGTTGAAGTTTGTTAGGACCTTCAGCCTGTTTGGTGAGAGCACCACCGCCAAGGGCAAGGCTTTTGCGCATGTTTTTTTCGGCGCCATCGTAATTCTGGTCAACCATATCCAGGTTGCCTTTAATGGTATAATAAACCGAACGAACCGGTTTGATCAGTATGGCAGGAAACCAGATTGAATTCACTACTTTTTTAGCACCTTCCATATCGCCTTCTTCCATATAGCTTTGTATCAGTCTCATAGGCCCAAAAAGAAAGTGGCCAACAATGGCTACTGCAGCAATCAGGTAAAGTACAAAAGATGGCCAGAAACTGGTTTGCATATGTGTAAATATAGCCAGGCCTAAAAAAGCGATGCCAAGCCATAAACGGTATTTAATAAGAATATTCAGCCACTTCATGCTCTAAAATTTAGCCCGCCCGGCCAAAAAAAGGTTTATAAAAAAAATAAAAATGCCGTTCGGACGGGGAGGGCAAAGATAGGATAGGATTTTAGATTTTAGATTGACGATTTTAGATTGATTTACCAGCCCTGGTAACACAGCAACAGATAAATCTGGCATAATTGAAATCCAAAACAGAGAATTGCTTACTTTTGCCCTCCGAATTTCGATATTCAACTGGTCCCGTAGTTCAATGGATAGAATAGAAGTTTCCTAAACTTTAGATGCAAGTTCGATTCTTGCCGGGACTACCAAATATTATATAGAGGGTTTCAAACGAAGCCCTCTTTTGTATTGTTGAGCTCTGGTTTGTCTTTCTGCGCACTATCTGCTCATTTAATCGGGTAATATCTGTTAAATTAGCATTGATGAAATCTTTGTATTATAAAATTCTGGCGATTGCATTACTAAGCTGTACTCAAACTTATGGTCAGACTGAACCCGCTAAAATAATTGTACCGCTTGGCGGCAACTCCTGGGTTACAGCAAGATCAAAGAATGGTGATGAAAAGGTTACCGACAAAGGATGGAGGAACTGGCAATTTGCAGATGCTGTTTTCAGCACTTTTATAAAGATTCAAAAACCCGGAACACTTAAACTGAGTGCCGTTTTACATGTACCGGGAGGTGAAAGTACCTTGCAATGGACAATAAATGGCATAAGCAAAACGATCAATGTGGGAGGAACGGTTGATAAGGCATATGAGATCGGTGAATGGCGTATTTCACAGGCGGGCTATATTACCTTAAACGCACAGGGAACCGGAAGAACCGGAAACCTTTTTGCCGAAGTAAGTGAGTTGCAAATAGGTGGTACAGCTACTGACGTCCCGGCAGCTTTTGTAAAAAACAATGAAGGCAATTATTTTTACTGGGGGCGACGGGGCCCTTCGGTTCATATCAATTATGATCTTGCAGAAGTGAATGATGACGTAGAATGGTTCTATAATGAAATTACCGTGCCCGAAGGCAATGATGTAATTGGCTCATACTTCATGGCCAATGGATTTGCAGAAGGTTATTTTGGTATGCAGGTAAATTCAGCCAGAGAACGAAGAATATTATTTTCGGTGTGGAGTCCCTTTGTTACCGATAACCCAAAAGAAATTCCAGAGAATAAAAAGATACTGTTGCTTAAGAAGGGAGATAAAGTGCATGCCGGAGAATTTGGTAATGAAGGTTCGGGCGGACAGAGTTATTTACAATATAACTGGAAGGCAGGCGAAACTTATAAATTTCTGGTGCATGCAAAACCAGCTGAAAATAATTACACAACTTACACGGCCTTTTTTTATGCGGCTGAAAAAAGAAAATGGTTATTGATAGCCAGTTTCAGCCGCCCTGAAACAAATACTTACTTAAAAAAACTACATTCTTTCCTGGAAAATTTTGAGCCTGAAACAGGCGTGATCACCCGCAAAGCCTGGTATCACAATCAATGGGCTGTAACAAAAGCCGGCGAATGGAAAGCGATCACCAAAATGGTATTTACCGGTGATGCAACGGCCAATATTGGTTACCGGCTTGATTATAGTGGCGGAGTGGAAGATGGAAAATTCTATTTACGCAACTGCGGATTCTTTAATGATAATACAGTATTAAAAACAACATTCTCTATTGCATCAACCGGTAAAAAACCGGAGATTGATTTTCTGAGTTTAGAAAAATAAGGTTGTTCAGTTTGTAAAATCATCAGGTATTAACAAAACAAGGCTTGTTGAAAACGGAAAAACAGGTTGCAGACCTTGTGATAATTATACCTTTTAATGAAGGAGATATCATCAATGAAATGTTAAAGCAAATGCCATATTGGAAAAGAAAATGTAAACTTGCATTCTTATCAATAAACAAATGAATAAAAAATTATTTATTACGGGCGTACTCATCATCATTGCTGTTGTAGTATTTGCCTTTTTTCCAAAATCAAATACAAACTTATTACCTGTAGAAAGTAATTTCAATGGGGATAAAGGCATTCAATTCGTTGAACCAAACTGGGCAAAAGCCATTGAGCAGGCAAAAAAGGAAAAGAAGATGATCTTTGTAGATGCCTACACAACCTGGTGTGGTCCCTGCAGGATGTTAAAGCAAAATACTTTTCCTGATAAAGCAGCAGGTGAATTTTTCAATAAACATTTTATCAATATAGCGCTTGATATGGAGAAGGGCGATGGCTTGGCGTTTGCAGAAAAATACCAGATACGGGCTTACCCCACATTGCTGATCATGGATGCAGATCTAAAATCTACTTCCATTGCAGAAGGATATATGAACCCGGCTCAGCTGATAGAGTTTGGTAAATACGTAATTAATAAATTGCCAAAAGTAAAATAAAGCATTCTGCATATTTTTAAAAGCAGCAACTCAAAACAGTTGCTGCTTTTTATTTTAGCTAACTTTAACGATGTACAGTTTTCTTTTTCAAAAAATATTTAAACCGATGAACAGTTCTCCGCTTTATACAAACGAACTTATCAATGAAAGCAGTCCGTATTTGCTGCAACATGCCCACAACCCGGTAAACTGGTATCCCTGGGGCGATAAGGCTTTGCAAAAAGCAAGGGCTGAAAATAAAATGCTTATCATCAGCATTGGTTATGCCGCCTGCCACTGGTGCCATGTAATGGAGCATGAAAGTTTTGAAGATGCAGAAGTGGCAAAGCTGATGAATGAAAATTTCATCTGCATAAAAGTAGATAGGGAAGAACGGCCCGATGTGGACCAGGTGTATATGACCGCCGCGCAATTGATAACCGGCCGTGGTGGCTGGCCGCTTAATGCCATGGCTTTGGCAGATGGAAGGCCGTTTTATGCAGGCACTTATTTCCCCAAAGATAAATGGATGAATATGCTGGCTTATTTTGTTGACCTGCAACAAAAGCAACCCGAAGGTTTGGAAAAAAGTGCAGAGCAGGTTACCAAAGGTATTCATGCAACAGAGCATGTTGTGTTTAAAGATGAAGAAAAAATATTTTCAATTAATGATCTTGATAAACATTTTGAAACCTGGAAGGGAAATATAGATTTTGTAAGGGGAGGCGAGAACCGGGCACCAAAATTTCCGATGCCATCTGCCTGGCAATACCTGTTGCATTACAATTACCTGCGTAATAATGAAGAAGCATTAAAAGCGGTAACGGTCACTTTAGATAACATGGCCCTGGGCGGTATTTACGACCACCTGCAGGGCGGCTTTGCCCGCTACTCAACCGATGCCAACTGGCATGTACCACATTTTGAAAAGATGCTGTACGATAATGCGCAACTGGTAACGTTGTATGCACAGGCATACCAGGCAACAAAAGATCCGCTGTATAAAAAAACGGTTTACGAAACGCTTGATTTTGTAAAGCAGGAACTTACTTCATCCGATGGTGCATTTTATGCATCGCTTGATGCAGACAGTGAAGGGGTGGAAGGCAAATTTTATGTGTGGACAAAAGATGAAGTGGATGATGCTTTGGGTGATGATGCAGAAGTATTTTCAGCTTATTATAATATTACTGCAGGTGGTAACTGGGAGCATGGCAACAGTATTTTATTAAGAAATGAAAGGGATGAGGCAATTGCTGAGGCATTTACAATTACGGTTGAGGAACTGAATAATAAAATTGATGCTGCAAAAGCAAAACTGATGCAGATAAGAAACGCCCGGATCAAACCAGGCCTTGATGATAAAATTTTGAGCAGCTGGAATGCACTGATGATAAGCGGTTATACAAAAGCGTACCGTGTCTTTGGCGAAGAAGCTTTTTTGGAAACTGCGGTTACCAATGCAAATTTTTTGTTGCAACATGCCATTGCTGGCGACGGAGAAATGACCCGTAATTATAAAAATGGGAAAGCCTCCATAAATGCGCTGCTGGATGATTATGCTTTTACCACTGCTGCTTTTATTGAACTGTACCAGGCAACATTTGATGAAAAATGGTTGATGGAAGCAGATAAAATTACCGGCTACGCTTTCGAACATTTTTTTGATACAACCTCCGGCATGTTTTTTTATACGCATAACCAATATGCCGACCTGATTGCACGCAAGATGGAATTATCGGACAATGTAATTCCTTCCTCCAACAGCGAAATGGCGAAGAATCTTTTTTTGCTGGGCCATTTTTTTAACAAGGTTGAATATATCAGCAAGGCAAAGCAAATGCTGATCAATGTGGAAGCTGATGTACAACGCAATATTTATTTTTATGCAAACTGGGGTATGTTGCAGGCTTTGTTTACAGGCCCGTTGTACGAAGTGGCAATCATGGGCGCTGATTATAAAAACAAACGGCAACAGGTTGATGAACATTATTTACCTAATGTGATCTTGCTTGGCGGTAATACAGCCGGCAAACTTGCATTGCTTGAAAATAAAATCGTGGAAGGGCAAACTATGATTTATGTGTGCAGGGATAAAAGTTGTGAGGTGCCGGTTGTGGAAGTGGAGAAGGCGATGGGCCAGATTGGGAAATAGACTTTGTTGGTTGTTGGTACATCGCCGCTGCTTTGTCAGCCCTGCATACCAGATAATGGCGGCAGATCACATCCATTTGTCAAGTCGCAAATCATTTTCAAGATATTCAATTAGAAGAGTATCATTTGGAATTCCATGAGGGGAAAGTAGAAGGTCGTCTTTTGATAAAACCTTTTTTAATTCTATTTTGAGTGTTAACTGATCTACAATATGCCATCCCAGAAATTCTCCTCTGATTATATGTTTAGTTCTTGCTTTGTTGGGAATTTGATAGAAATCGGGAACTTTAAATAATCCGGTTTTGATAAGTATCTTTTTTCTTAAGGCAGCTTTCACCACAAATTGTACGGTAAATCTTTCTGGAATATTTACTTCTAACTGAGATATTTCATTTGTTTCTTTAATTGTTTCTAAAACTCTAATAATTTCAATTCCTAAATTTCCGACTCCGACATATTGGATGAAACCAAATCCGATCTTAGTCTTAATTGCAAAGACTTCTCCAATTTCAATTTTCATTTATCGTGAGTTTTTAACTAGTAACATATAAATATACTCTAACCAGTAGTTAAAAGAGCTGAATAAGGATTTAATGTACAAGAGTGCGACGCCACTGAAGTCCCACAATGCTCCACCGCCGGTCCCCCAAAAAAAATTACACTTTTATATAGATCTTCTTCTTATCCAACACCCATGCTAAAAACCACATCATGCCAATAAAACAAAGGGCATAAATAAAAGAGCCAATGCGTGGGTCGGCGGGTAAGATTGGCTTGCAGGCGGTTTCGTAAAACCAGCTTAATGGACTGAGGAATTTTGGTTTGCCTGCAGCAGTAAAGCCGTTGCTTATGCGGATGAGTGCAAGTGATTTTGGTATGAGCGCACTCATGGCAAAAATGAAAAGTGCATTCTTGCCAAACACATCAAAGAAACGGCTCCAGATGGGTTTATGCGAATTAACCTGCGGACTGTTTTTAAAGTCCAACAAGTAGATCATGATAGATAAGATGAGTAATGCAAGGCCGGTTGTGTAAATGGTATAACTGCTGGTCCATATTTTTTTGTTGAGCGGAAAAACCATATCCCAGCAAAAACCGGCAAACACCAGCACACAGCCGGCAACAAATAAGCCGTTGAGCCCGTCCGAACGGCCCTCAGGCTGGGGAGTCCCGCCCGAATGGTCCTCAGGCCGGGCGGGCATTTCATGCGTTTTTCCTTTTTGTAAAATATAATTACCAACCAGGTAACCGAGTATTACCTGCACAATGGCGGCAAAACTGTTCATCAATCCTTCGGGGTCGAAAGGAATGCCTTCGCCGCGGTACATGTGTTTTTCGCCTATGATCGCTTTATCTATATTGGTGCCAAACCAACCGTGTAAACTAAACGGATCGGAAGGGTTTGCGGCCACACATAAGAACCAATAGCCCAATAAAATAAACATGCCCACCACAAAGGAGCCACGCACTTTAAAATAATGTACAATTACCGAAGCAAAGAAATAGCTGATGGCAATGCGCTGCAGCACGCCAAATATGCGGAGGTTCTCAAAAGGTTTGCCAACGAAATTACCTGCATCGTTATATTTTATAAAGGGGAACCAGTTTAAAAACATACCGATGCCAAAAATCAGCAGTGAGCGCTTGATTACTTTTTTCCAGAAAGCACCTTCACCAGCCGCATCCAATTTAGGCATTACAAAAGCCATGGCATTGCCTACGGCGAATAAAAAGAAAGGAAAGACCAGGTCGGTTGGTGTAACGCCATGCCAGCTTGCATGTGCCAGTGGAGGAAACATATGTCCCCAACTACCGGGGTTATTTACCAATATCATAAGTGCCACCGTGGCACCACGAAAAACATCGAGGGAGTAAAAGCGTTGGTTCATTTGGATTTATTGAAAGGATTCTTTTTGGGATTTTTTCTGGTGTCAATCATATTAATTACAGCAATCTTATTTCCTTCAATTCTATAATAAATCCGGTTATGTTTGGTAACTAAAATGCTTCTGATTTTTTTAAACAGCGTGATACTACCGATATCCGGGTGAAGTTTGATCGCATGCATTTTTTCTTCCAACTTATCCAGAAATTCATTAGCAATTGTAATACTCCACTCTTTTTCTAAATAAATAAGCAGCTTATCCAGTTTATTCAGAAATCTTTTTTTGTAGATAATCTGCTTCGCCATTGTTGGATATGTTTTGTAAATTCTTCTTCTGTAATGGTATCTTTATCTATATCTTCTGTGGCAAGTTCTTCCAGTTCCTGTCTGTCTTCAGGAGATAGATCAGACAGGTCGTCAAATCCGATAGCTATCGGATCTTTTTTTGATTCGTTTTGGTAGGCAATAATATCTTCCTTAACCATATTCAACAGTTCTTCATCTTCTGTATTGTCAATTAGAGCGTGGAGTTCCTTTTTAAGTTTTTCGTTGTTCATAAAAAACCGGTTTCTCAAATCTACAAAAATTATCAGATTCTTTCGCTTAATTCCAGCCAGCGCATTTCTTTTTCATCAAGCAATTGCACAATGGTGCTGATACGTTCGGCAGCTTTTTGCAGGGCATCATAATCTATATTGCCGCTATTCATTTTTTCTTCCAGATCTGTTTTTTCTTTTTGTAAGGCAGGAATTTCTTTTTCCAGTTGTTCAAACTCAAATTTTTCTTTGAAAGAAGGTTTGGAAGTTTGTGGTTTCTGGTTTGTTTGTCCACTGGATCCTGCGGATGGTTGTTCGGCCTTTACCTCAGGAATCGGCTTTACCGCCGAAGGGTTTTTTTCTTCAGCTGCTTTGTATTCACGGTACAAAGTATAGTTACCCGGAAAATCTTTTATCACGCCATCACCTTCAAAAGCAAACAAGTGATCAACCATGCGGTCCATAAAATACCTGTCATGACTTACAATTAAAATACAACCGGGAAAATCGAGGAGGAATTCTTCCAGCGTTCTTAAAGTTTGCAGGTCAAGGTCATTGGTTGGTTCATCTAATATTAAAAAATTAGGGTTGAGAAATAGGATGCTTAATAGATGCAATCTTCTTTTTTCACCACCACTTAATTTGCTTAGTGGTGTGTATTGCTGCTCGGCTGCAAAGCCAAATTTTTCCATGAACTGTGTGGCAGAAATTTTACCACCATCGGCCAAAGGAAAAAATTCGGCAAAATCTTTTACATAATCTATAGCTCTTTTGTCTTCTTTATATTGTAAACCCTCCTGGTTAAAGTTGCCAAATACAACGGTGTCGCCATGGTTAACCTTGCCACTGTCGGGCATTTCCTGCTGCAGGGCTATTTTTAAAAAGGTAGATTTGCCAATGCCGTTCTTGCCCACAATGCCAATGCGTTCGCCTCTTTTAAAAGTATAATCAAAACCTTTCAGAATTACTTTATCGCCATAACTCTTGTTTATTTTTTTCATCTCCAGTACTTTGCCACCCAGCCTGGTCATTTTTACCTGCAGGCTCACTTCTGATTCTTCTTTGCGCTGGCTAACTCTTTCTTCAATATCTGTAAACGCATCCTGCCGCGATTTTGATTTGGTGGTACGTGCCTTGGGTTGCTTGCGCATCCATTCCAGTTCTTTACGAAAGATATTTTTATCTTTCTGCAGTTCGCTGGCCTGTACTTCCTGGCGCAGACTTTTCTGTTCTAAAAAATAATCATAATCGCCTTTGTATACATAGATCTTTTCATCGTCCATTTCCAATATCTCGTTACAAACGGCATCTAAAAAATAACGATCATGCGTTACACAAAGCAGGGTAACCTTTTGTGCCGATAAATAATCTTCCAGCCACTCGATCATCTGTACATCCAGGTGGTTGGTGGGTTCATCCAGTATCAGCAGGCATTTACCTTCATGCAGTTGTGCCTCGATCAATGCCTGCGCAAGTGCTACCCTTTTGCGCTGGCCGCCACTGAGGTTTTTAACCGGTTCGTTCAGGTGATGCAGGTTAAGTTTGCCCAATATCTGTTTCAACTCACTTTCAAAATTCCAGGCATTCAGTTCATCCACCTTGGCCATCAGGTCGGTAAGCTTTTCAATATTTTCTTCTTCCTGCTCCAGGCACATTTCGTATTCCTTCACCACTCGCACAACGGGATTGTCCATTTTCAACACATTATCCCAAATGCTTTTATTCTCTTCAAACACGGTATCCTGCTGCAACATGATCACTTTAATATCTTTATGTACCCAAAGTGTACCGCTGTCGGCCGTATCCAGCCCGGCTATAATTTTTAATAAGGTTGATTTGCCGCTGCCGTTACGGGCAACCAGTGCAATTTTGTCGCCCTCTTCCACATAAAAGGAAATATTCTTAAAAAGGGTTCGGATACCAAACGATTTGGCCAGGTTTTCTATTGAAGCGTAATGCATAAGCCGCAAAGGTAATGGAGTAAATGCTTGCAGCAGAATTGATTTTGGATTTGAACCACTATTTTTGAGGAGGAAATTTTGCCTGCGGCAAAATAGGTTCGCCACGGATTGCACAGATTTACACGGATGAGTACAATTTGAGTTCTATGTTTCTGTGGATTTGTATTTTATCCGTGTAAATCTGTGAAATCCGTCAAAAAAATATCCCCGAAGGGGATTAATTAAAAATCACTGTTCACCAATTTCGCGGCTAATGAGTTTTTTTAGGTTGATAAAGGAAGAATCGTATTCCAGAGGAATGGCGCTTTCTGTTTTGTTCAACATCATCTCCAAGGGAATCCTGTTCCTGTTAACCATCATCATAGCCAGGTATTTTGGAAGTGATATAAAGACTGATATCTATTTCTTTGTTTTTGCCACCATGATCCTGTTTTCAAGCTTTATCAATAATATAGATACGGCGGTGCTTATACCGGAATCTATGCGCCTGCGGGAAAAAGAGGACAATGAAAATGCGACGGTGTTCTTAAATTATTTTTTACTGATCTATTTGGTGATCGGTGTCTTGTTTACTGCAGGTATGTATTTATTTGGCACTATCGTTTTCGGGTGGATATCAAAATTTCCGGAAGCAGATATTATTACTTACCGGAATTATTTTTTGCTGGGCTCATTCTTTTTTATTTTTCATGTGCTTACCAATTACTTGAATAATATACTTACTTCTTTAAAATATTTCAGTCTGCCAATGGTTATCAGCAGTATTAAAAGCTGCATTGTTATTGTATGTATTTTTTTGTTGAAAGCCGATTATGATGTGCTGAGTGTGATTTTAGGCGGATTAATTTCGTATGCTATAAACCTGCTCATCCAAATATATATTTTGTATAAAATCGCCGGCTGGAATTTCAGTTTTAAAAAACCGAAGATCAGGAAAGCGATTTGGCACAATGTTTTTTATTCAGAACTGGGACAGGCTGCAACTGTTGCCAGCAGTATGTTTCCACTATACCTGTTGAGTGGTTTTGGCAGCGGTATCATCAGCGTAATGAATTATGGTAAGAATATCGCTGATATTCCCAACACACTGGTAACCTCTCAATTTGCCAATGTAAGCGGTATTAAATTAAATGAGCAGGCGGCAAAAGAAGACTACGCCGGTATGAATGATACTTTCATGGATACAGCTAAATTCATGGTCTTTATTATGGTGCCGCTCGGTTGCTTTATGTTTGTTTTTTCAGAACCTGTTGTGGAGTTATTTTATAAGCATGGAAGTTTTACACAGGAAGCTGTGGTTGCATCAGCAAAATTTATGCAGCTCTTGTCTATTACTATCTTTAGTATTGGTGTTAATGCGGTTGTGACTCGTATTTTTATTGCCATGCAGGCTATAAAGCAGTCTTTTTTTTACCAGTTATTTTTAAATGTACTTTTAATAGCCGGCATTTGGGCTTTTACAAAACAGTATGGTGAATATGGTTATCCGTATGGGGTTATTTTGATCAATAGCATCAACTTTATAGGTATGTATTTTATCTGTAAAAAATATTTCAAAACAATTGAATATGGAAAGTTGCTGAAGTATTCAGCAAAGATCATGACGGTAAACCTGGCGCTTGCGGCATTATTATATTATGTACTGCTTTCTACTGATCTTGGTTCCTTCTATAAATTGTTATTCGGATCAATTATATATTTGGTACTGTTTATTTTGATGATGCGGATAAAAGGAATGGGTATGTATGAAACAAATTCAAAAAATGAAAAAGCATAGATTTCCCTTCTTTAGGAATGCGTACTATTTTGTACGCATTTCAGTTAAATGGCTCGTTACAGGCAGGAAGGATCTGAAATATTATGCCATGGCCAGGCTCGGAAATATGTTCAATGGAACATTTCATTTTACAGAATACGGGCAGGTTTGGCGGGATGATACAGCTTTTGAAAACTATTATGATGAGCTGGTGGGAGATGAATATCATTCAATAGACAGAAAATATACCGTTAACCAGTTTTTGCAACTGATAAAAAATGTAGCAGGTGATACTGTAGAGTGCGGCGCTTATAAAGGAGCAACCTCCTACCTGGTCTGTGCATTTATTCAGCAACATGCCCCATCCAAAGCGCATCATATTTTTGATTCCTTTGAAGGGCTGAACAAACCAAATAAAGAAGATGGCGACTATTGGAAGGAGGGAAACCTGGCCACCAGCGAAGATATCTGCAGGAAGAACCTTTCGCAATTTGACTTTGTAAAATATTACAAGGGCTGGATACCGGAAAAATTTTCAGAAGTACAGGCGCTCACATTTTCTTTCGTACATATTGATGTAGATTTATACCAGCCAACGCTTGATTCCATTGCATTTTTTTATCAGCGCATGAACAAGGGAGGCGTTATGATATGCGATGATTATGGTTTTGTTACATGCCCCGGGGCAAAAAAAGCAATGGATGATTTTTTTACAAATAAAGCTGAGCCGGTAATTATGCTAACAACCGGACAGGCTTTTATAATTAAGCAGTAAAGGATAAATAGAAAAATTATTTTGAAAACAGTACATAAAAAGCCACAGGACTGGACAGCGCAGGATATTGCCGCATTCTGGGACTGGCAGAGTAAAAATGCAAACAGGCAGCAGCAATATTTTACAGCTGTAATGGCACCGGCAATTGTACAGTTTATAAAAATGAAAGGATTATTAAAAGGAGATGTACTTGATTATGGCTGTGGCGCCGGGCATTTGCTGGAACAGATGGTTAAGCAAACGGGTGTGAATTTTTACGGCCTCGATTTTTCTGCAGATTCAATTGATGAAACAAAAAAAAGAACATTAAATAGTTCCCATTTAAAAGAGTTGGTGTTGGTTGACAAACTACCCACACATTTTAGAGATGAACAATTTGATAGCATCACGTTGATAGAAACCATTGAGCATTTGCAGGATGAAGTGCTGCACGAAACCATGCAGGAATTATGCAGGATTTTAAAAAGGAGCGGAAAACTTTTTATTACCACACCTTTTAATGAAGACCTTGACAGTAATCTGAACTTTTGCCCCTTTTGTAAAAGTGAGTTTCACCATATGCAGCACATGCAATCATTTAATGTTGAAAGTCTGACTGCGCTCGCAACCAAATACGAGTTTACTGTTGAGCTTTGCATGAGTATGGATATTGAAAGATTAAAAATCGGGCCTGTAAAATATGCGATCAGGCAAACGCTTAAAAAACTGGCTACTGCTGCCGGGCTTAAAGATGCCGCAAATAAAAAAATTCCAAATCTGTTAGCGCTTTTTATAAAACCCTGATATATGATTGCCCAAAACAAAACAGGGATAAAGCTGCTGATCATTACACCCACGCTGGAATGCGGCGGCTCCGAAAAATTTGTTTCAATGGTTTGTGAGCATATCAATACCCATATTTTTTCTGTTTGCCTGGTGGTTGTTAATAATGCAGATCCTTTTTACAGGATCACAAACCCGTCAGTTAAAATGATTGACCTGAAAAAAAACAGGGTTTTATTTTCTTTACCTGCTATTAAAAAAGTGGTTAATAATTTTAAGCCTGATATTATTTTTTCCACTGCCAATCACCTGAACCTATATCTGGCCATTTTTAAAAATCAGTTTAGCCCTAAAATAAAATTTATTGCAAGGGAAGCCAGTATAGTAAGCATCAACAGCAAGCAGGCAAAGATGGCTGTATTGTACAACGGGCTGATAAAAAAGTATTACAGGCGTTTTGATATGATCATTTGCCAGTCTGTTTATATGCAGCGGGACCTGGTAACGCATTATCATATTCTCGCTGAAAAAACAATGGTAATCCATAATGCTGTGGAAGAAGTTTTGCATACCGCCCTTCAACCTGATAAAAATAGTGAGCATGTATATAAGTTTATAACGGTTGCCAGGCTGAGTGATGAAAAGGGTATTGAACGGTTGATACATGCTGTGGGACTACTTTCTGTTTCTTTTAAATATTATATTATTGGTGAAGGCAGTAAGAGAAATGATTTACTAAGCCTGATCAATGAATTACATTTAAACGATAAGGTTTTTTTAGTTGGGCAAAAAAATGATCCATTCACCGGTATGGGAGATGCCGACCTTTTCTTAATGGGTTCTTATTACGAAGGGTTTCCCAATGTGTTGCTGGAAGCGGGTGCCTATGGCATACCGGTAGTTGCTTTTAATGCACCGGGCGGTATTGCAGAAATCATTGCAGACAATGAAAATGGCCTGCTGGCAGAAGATAATGATATCATTGCTTTTGCTGCCGCCATAAAAAAGGCCCTGGCCGGTAATTTTGATCGTCATCGGATAATAGAAACAACAAAAAAACGTTTTTCTGTAAACCGCATGATCTCAGCCATTGAAAATACTTTTTTAAAGCTTGCCCCAAATAAATAACAGATATTTGCAATGCTGGATTGAGGGTTGCCAACCTTTTAAAGGTTGGCAACCCTTGTAAAATGAAAACGAATGAATGGTATTAAGCCAAAGTTGCTGATCTTTATAAACACATTACAATCCGGTGGGGCAGAGCGGGTAGTCTCGCTTTTACTGGGCCATTTAAAAGATGATTTTGAGATTCACCTTGCGCTGTACAGCAATATCATCGAATACGAAATTCCGCCCGAAATAAAAGTATTGAACCTGCAGCAGCCGCTGGTGCAGGATAAAACAATTCGGTTTTTAAAATTGCCTTATATTTCCTGGAAAGTTTACCGCTATTGCAAAAAGAACGGGATCAATATTTCGGTGGCATTTTTATACCGGCCCTGTTATATCAATGCACTAATGAAAAGTTTTTGGGGTTACAAGGGCCATGTCATCATGTGTGAAAGAACGCACCAGACAACGATGCAGCAGAGCCACTCTGCCATATACCGGATGTTTTCCAAATTTATGGTGATGTTCTCATACAAGCGTGCCGACCTGGTGCTGGCAAATTCTTATGCCATGCAAACAGACCTTATTGAGAATTTTAGAATAAAAACGCCGGTTCGTGTTATTTACAATCCTATCGATCTGCAGTTTATTAAAACACATGTTGATGAAGTGCCCGATTATATCTTTGATAAAAATGTATTTCATTTTATAAATGTAGGAGGATTTAGAAAAGAGAAAAATCATCTGTTACTGATACAGGCGTTTTTTATTTTAAAGAACCTGCCCTGCAAACTGCTTATTGTTGGAGGGGGGGTCATGGAAGCGGAGTTAAAACAAAAAGTGTATAACCTGGGGCTGCAGGGTAAGGTTGACTTTTGCGGTTTTGATAAAAACCCGTTTAAGTATGTAAGCCGCAGCGATTGTTTTGTATTGAGTTCGGATGTTGAAGGTTTTCCCAATGTATTAATAGAAGCACTGGCCTGTGGCAAACCGGTTATTTCCACCGATTGCAGCTCGGGCCCAAGAGAGCTGCTGGCACCCGCAACCGACCTGCATCACCGGGCTATTAATAATTATGAAATTGAGAGTATGGTATATTAACACCAATCAATGATGTAATTGCTTTAGCCTCAGCTATGAAAAAAATGTACGAGGATGCAGCACTCCGCAGCCAGTTTGAAGCTAAAGCTGCCAAAAGAGCCGAGCAGTTTGATGTAAATGAGATCAAACAGTATTTTCATGTGGCATTTACGGGTTTGTAAACCTATCCGCAGGATGCTGTGCATAGGTTTGTTGATAGCAAATAATTAAGCTTAATTTTGCCCCGTTAAACAAAACCGATTACATGCATACTATTTTACTTACCGGTGGTGCCGGTTTTATTGGTTCTCATTTAACCAGGTTATTTGTTAAAAAATACCCCCAGTATAAAATAATAAACCTGGATAAACTTACCTATGCAGGCAACCTCGAAAATTTAAGGGATATTGAGAACGAACCTAACTACCATTTTGTAAAGGGAGATATTACCGACCTTGATTTACTGCGTACATTATTTGCTGAGCATAAATTTACAGCAGTACTGCATTGTGCTGCCGAAAGCCATGTAGACAGGTCGATCACCGATCCGCTGGCATTTATTACCACCAATGTTTTGGGAACAGGATCCTTGCTGCTGGCTGCCAAAGAAGCATGGGCAGGCAATATGGAGAATAAGATATTCTATCATATTTCTACGGATGAAGTGTACGGGTCATTAGGTACAGAAGGATTTTTCACTGAAGAAACAGCTTACGATCCCCGCAGTCCTTACTCGGCTTCCAAAGCTTCATCCGATCATATGGTACGGGCATTTTACCATACCTATAAATTACCGGTGAAGATCAGCAACTGCAGCAACAACTACGGACCTTTTCATTTTCCCGAAAAACTAATTCCACTTTGCATTCACAATATCATCAACAATAAACCACTACCCATTTATGGTAAAGGCGAAAATGTAAGGGATTGGTTGTATGTGGAAGATCATGCAAGGGCAATTGATGTTGTTTTTCATAATGGAAAAGTTGGCGAAACCTATAATATTGGCGGCCATAACGAATGGACAAATATTGACCTGGTAAAAGAACTGTGCAGGCAGATGGATGATAAACTGGGTAAGGAAAAAGGCACATCTGAAAAGCTGATCACTTATGTAACCGACCGGGCAGGACACGATCTGCGCTATGCCATTGATGCTACCAAATTAAAGGAGGAACTGGGATGGATGCCATCTTTGCAATTTGAAGAAGGTATAAGTAAAACAATTGACTGGTATCTTGCAAACAGCGAGTGGCTCAATCATGTAACCAGCGGGGATTATCAAAAATATTATAACAAACAATATCATAATCAATAACTGTATGAAAGGAATAATACTGGCAGGCGGCTCGGGCACAAGGCTTTATCCTATTACAAAAGGAATCAGCAAGCAACTGATGCCTGTGTATGATAAACCGATGATCTATTATCCGCTGAGTACACTTATGCTGGCCGGGATAAAAGAGATTTTGGTAATTACCACACCCGAAGACCAGGATCAGTTTAAAAGATTACTGGGCGATGGAAGCCATTGGGGGTGCACCATTGAATATGCCAAACAGGAAGTACCTAACGGTCTTGCACAGGCTTTTGTGATCGGCGAAAAATTCATTGGCAAAGACAGTGTAGCCCTGGTTTTGGGCGATAATATTTTTTACGGCAGCGGCTTCAGTAAGTTATTGCAGCAAAGCATTGATCCCGATGGAGCAGTGATCTTTGCCTACCCCGTAAGCGATCCCGAAAGATATGGCGTGGTTGAATTTGATGATCAGAAAAATGCGATAAGTATAGAAGAGAAACCTGTTGTTCCTAAAAGTAATTATGCAGTACCAGGTTTATATTTTTATGATAACGCTGTTGTGGAAATTGCAAAAACATTGCTCCCAGCGCAAGGGGCGAATATGAAATCCACAACAGTGAATGACCACTACCTGCAACAAAAAAATTAAAAGTGGCTGTGCTGGATCGTGGCTTTGCATGGTTGGATACAGGAACATTTGAAAGCCTGGGTGATGCTGCAGAATATGTACGGGTAATAGAAAAAAGACAGGGCTTAAAAATTGGCTGTCCTGAAGAAATTGCCTGGCGCATGGGCTTTATCAGTAAAGAAGATCTGTTGAAACAGGCCAAAGAGCTTGAAAAAAGTGGCTATGGTGAATATTTAAAAAGATAAGCCAATAATTTTAAAGTAGAAAATTTTAAGGTTTAAATAATAAAATTATTGTAAAATCATCAAGTCTCGAAAACTTCCCTAAACCTTCAAAGGTTCCAAGCCAATTAACGAAGTTCAACATGAATTATTACGCACACCCCAGTTCTATCATTGATGATAATTGTACTATTGGCGAAGGAACCAAGATCTGGCATTTCTCTCATGTGATGTCGGGTGCTGTTATTGGTAACAATTGCAACCTGGGACAAAATGTTGTGGTATCTCCTAAAGTAACATTAGGCAATAATGTGCGGGTGCAAAACAACGTAAGTATTTACGAAGGGGTCATTTGCGAGGATGATGTTTTCCTTGGGCCGAGTGCCGTGCTAACGAATGTAATAAATCCCCGCAGTGCGGTAAGCCGTAAAAATGAGTACAACACCACCCTGATAAAAAAGGGTGCAAGTATAGGTGCCAATGCAACCATCGTTTGTGGCCACACTATAGGTGAGTATGCATTTATTGGCGCAGGTGCAGTAGTAACCAAAGATGTGCCTGCTTATGCCTTAATTGTTGGAAATCCTGGCCGCCAAACAGGCTGGATGAGTGAAAATGGACAAAAACTACAGTTTGATAAGGATGGAAATGCCACCTGCAGCGAAAGTGGAGCCGCTTACCAGCTTTATGATCATAAAGTAACCCGCAAGTAGCTACATGCCTGCGTTTTTTTAACCTTCCACAACTTTTTTACAAAAAAAGCCGTCTTAGGCTTGTTAGCTTATTAAATACATCTTAACTTTGAGTAGTTTATTTACTCAATTATAATGATAGAAGCACTTATTTCTTCCAAAACACGTATTAAATTACTGCTCAAGTTTTTTTTAAACAGCAGTAACCGGGCCTACCTGCGTGGGCTTGAGGAAGAATTTGGAGAAAGTACCAATGCCATCAGGCTGGAACTAAATAAGCTTGAGAAAGCCGGCATGGTAAGCAGCGATGTGCAGGGCAATAAAAACTTCTTCACGGCAAATGTGAAGCACCCGCTTTTTTTTGATTTGAACAGCATTATCAGAAAATACGTAGGTATTGATACCATAATAGAAAATGTGATCAGTCAGCTGGGCGAAGTGGAAAGGGTTTATTTATCGGGTGAGTTTGCAAAAGGACGGGATAACAATGTGATCGACCTTGAACTGGTAGGTACAGTAAACACCAATTATCTTGCTGACCTTATAAAAAAAGCCGAACCATTGGTAAAGCGGAAAATCCGGTATGTCATTTATTCAGCAGAAGAATTTGCTGCATTGAAAGCAACAAAAAATATTAATGAAAAGCTGCTGATCTGGAGCAGGTAATCAACAATAAAAAACAGCGCGTGAAAAATTTTATTTTAATTGGAGCAGGTGGATATATCGCACCCAGGCATATGAAAGCCATAAAAGATACCGGCAATAATTTACTGGCTGCTATTGATAAACATGATTCTGTAGGAATACTGGATAGTTATTTTCCGGAAGCAGATTTTTTTACAGAGTTTGAACGTTTTGACAGGCATGTGGAAAAGCTTAGAAGGCAGGGCACCAAAATTGATTATGTAAGTGTATGCAGTCCCAATTATTTACATGATGCACATATTCGTTTTGGTTTAAGAATTGGTGCCGATGTTATTTGCGAAAAACCAATTGTTCTTAATCCATGGAATATAGATGCGCTTGCAGAAATACAGAAAGAGACAAACCACCAGGTATATAGTATTTTACAGTTGCGGTTACATCCGGCAATTATTGAATTAAAAAATAAGATTCAGAATGGACCTGCAAATAAAGTGTATGATGTAAAACTGAATTACATAACCAGCCGCGGTAACTGGTACCACACCAGTTGGAAGGGTGATGTGCAAAAAAGCGGTGGTATAGCAACCAATATTGGTGTTCATTTTTTTGATATGCTGCAATGGATATTTGGAGCGGTAACCGATAATAAAGTTTCATTGCATACAGAAAATACCGCATCAGGCAATTTAAAACTGCAGAAGGCAAACGTGGAGTGGCTTTTAAGTATTGATCAGAAAAATATTCCCCAGGCTGTAAAAGAAGCCGGCAAGCGTACTTTCAGAACTTTGCAAATCGATGGGGAAGAATTTGAATTTAGTGAAGGCTTTGCTGAACTGCACACAAAAAGCTATGAGGAAATTTTAAATGGAAATGGTTTTCCGTTAAGTGAAACAAAAGCTTCAATTGAAATAGTGCATAACATCAGAAAACAGTAGCGGCAAATGTCAGTATTCAATTATAAATCAGAAGCGATAAAAAAATCAAATTATAAATCAACATAAAAATGCTTAATAATAAATCCATACTTATAACAGGAGGTACCGGCTCACTGGGGAAAGAACTGACAAAGACAATTTTCAATAAGTGGCCAGATGTAAAAAGATTGGTTATTTACTCCAGGGATGAACAAAAGCAATTTCAAATGGCCCAGGAGTTTTCTGAAATTAATTATCCTGCCATACGTTATTTTATTGGTGATGTAAGAGACCTTGAACGATTAAAAAGGGCATTTAACGGAATAGATTATGTTATACATGCAGCGGCTATGAAACATGTGCACATCGCCGAATATAATCCCGATGAATGTGTAAAGACAAATATAGGAGGTGCAGAGCATGTAATTATGGCTGCATTGTCTTCCAATGTATCTAAAGTTGTTGCGCTTTCTACAGATAAAGCCTGCGCTCCTATCAATTTATATGGTGCCACCAAACTCACGTCGGATAAGCTTTTTATTGCAGCCAATAATATCAGGGGCAACCAGGATATTAAATTTTCAGTGGTGCGCTATGGTAATGTAATGGGTTCAAATGGATCGGTTATACCTTTTTTTATGAAAAAAAGAGCGGAGGGAGTATTGCCCATAACAGACCCGGCAATGACCAGGTTTAATATCTCGTTACAGGATGGTGTTAATATGGTATTACATGCCCTGGAAAATGCCTGGGGGGGCGAATTGTTTGTTCCTAAAATACCTTCATATAAAATTTTGGATGTGGCAAAAGCAATAGGCCCTGATTGCGAACATAAAATTGTGGGCATAAGACCGGGTGAAAAAGTGCATGAGCAAATGATCACAACGTCAGATTCATTCACTACATATGACCTGGGCAAGTATTATGCCATCCTGCCCCAATCTACCAGTTGGGATCTGAATGAATTTAAAAAACATTTTAATGCTGAGTTGGTTCCGCAGGGATTTGAATATTCATCTGATAAAAATGAAAAGTGGGAAACAGTAGAATCATTAAGGCAATTATTTAAAGAACATCTTTATCCTGATTTTAATTTTTAATTATGATTCCTTACGGTAAACAACATATTACACAAGAAGATATTGATGCAGTGGTGCAGGTATTGCAATCTGATTTTTTGACACAGGGTCCAAAGATTGCTGAGTTTGAAAATGCATTTGCCGCTTACATTGGCTGTAAATATGCAGTAGCAGTTGCCAATGGAACTGCGGCGCTTCATTTATCTGCATTGGCTTTAGGTGTAAACAGCAGTACCAATGTAATTACCACGCCTATCACATTTTGCGCATCAGCAAATTGTATACGCTACTGCGGCGGTAATGTATTTTTTGCCGATATAGATGCAGCTACACTTACGTTAGACATTAATAAAGTAGAAGAACTTATCTTATCAAAACCGGCAGGTTTTTTTTCGGGAATTATTCCTGTTGATTTTGCAGGGCTTCCGGTGAACATGGAAGCATTCAAGGTTTTGGCAGATAAATATGGTCTCTGGATTTTAGAAGACGCCTGCCATGCACCGGGCGGATACTTTATAGATAGTAAGGGCGAAAAACAGCAGGCAGGAAATGGAAACTTTGCCGAGCTGGCCATTTTTTCTTTTCACCCCGTAAAACATATTGCCACCGGTGAAGGCGGTATGATTACAACCAATGACGATAAACTGTATCATAAACTTTTACAATTACGGTCACATGGTATGGTTTACCAGGGCAATGATAAACTTATCGAAAATCATGGCGGATGGTATATGGAAATGCAGGAGTTAGGTTTTAATTACAGGCTGTCTGATATACAGGCTGCTTTGGGAATTAGCCAACTGACAAAGGCCGGGGAAAGATTAAGAAGAAGAAATGAAATTGCAGCTATTTATAATAAAGCTTTCGAAGGTACAAATGTTGAAATATTGTCATTGCCTGCAAATATTTATCATGCTTATCATTTATATATTATCCAGGTAAGCGATAGGAAAAAATTGTATGATGAGTTGCGAAAGAATAAAATTTTTGCTCAGGTGCATTATGTGCCCGTCCACCTGATGCCTTATTATAAAAATATAGACGATTATACAGGAAAATTACCAAGAGCAGAAAACTACTATGCAAAATGTTTAAGTATACCAATGTACCCAACACTTTCCAATGATGAACAGGAGTTTGTAATTAACATGATAAAAAGTCATAGCAAATCAGAAGTATGAATTACGTAATAATTGAAGTTGCTAATACGCATGGTGGAAGTATTGATTACCTGAATAATCTTATTGAGGAATATGAGGATTGCAAAGATGGATTTGGGATAAAATTTCAACCACTACATCCTGATGAATTAGCTACCCCGGATTTCCAATGGTACCCTGTTTACCAAAAACTTCATTTTGAATCCAAAACCTGGCAGGCGGTAATCAATAAATCTGCTGCTACCAAAGATGTTTGGATCGATGTATTCGATTCATACGGGGTACAAATAATTGAGGAAAATATTGATAAAGTATATGGTATTAAATTGCAGGTTTCTGTTTTATACAATTTTAAAGTTATTGATTTATTAAGCAAGCTGAATTTAAGTGATAAAAAGCTGATAATAAATATTGCCGCCCTGAGTATTGAAGAAATTGATTTCTTTTTAAATAAAATAGAAAATAGCCTTAACCCTGATGAAGTATTTATTGAAGTAGGTTTTCAGGGCTATCCAACAGAACTTATCGATTCTGGGATTTCAAAAATTCAACAAATCAAAAAGCGCTTCAATAAAAAAATTGTTTTTGCCGATCATATTGATAAAAATGATGTTTATGCTGTATGGATGCCTGTTTTAGCTATTGCATCTGGTGCAGATATTATAGAAAAGCATGTAATGTTATCTAATGTAGAAACAGAGTATGATCATTATTCCAGCCTGATCAAAGATCAATTTTCGCAAATGGTTTCTGTAATTAATGAATATACAAAGCTTATCAATGCCCCTTTCATTAACCAAAGAGAAACCACCTATTTATCCGGTACTATTATGAAACCCCTTTTAAAGAAAGGGAAAAAAGCAGGTGAGTTGGTTGACCTGACGAATGAGTTTGATTTTAAACGATCGGGAAAGAATGGACTAAATTCAAAAGAAATACTCAACCTGTCCGGTACTTTTCACTTACTAAATAAAAATAAACGGGCTGGTGAGACTTTGCAAAAAGAAGATTTTAAAAAAGCAAATATTGCAGTAATAATAGCTTGCAGATTAAAATCAACAAGGCTAAAAGATAAAGCTTTGCTAAAGATCGGGGATATGACTTCGGTAGAATACTGCATAAAAAATGCCTGCAAATTCAGTAATGTGAACCATGTAGTGTTAGCAACGTCTGATCTGCCCTCAGATGAGGGTTTGAAAGATTATACCTACAGTGAAAATGTTATTTTTCATCAGGGACATCCGGAAGATGTGATACAGCGATATCTTGATATTATAGACCATCTTAAAATAGATGTCGTAATCAGGGTGACAGCCGACATGCCGTTTATTGATGACGAAATTTGCTCAATATTGCTTAGAGAACATTTTGAATCAGGCGCCGATTATACTACTGCCACGAAAGCTGCTGTGGGCACTAACCTGGAAATAATAAATACAACGGCACTTAAAAAAGTAAAAGAATTTTTTCCCAGTGCAGCTTACTCAGAATATATGACTTGGTATTTTCAAAATAACCCGGAGCATTTTAAACTAAATTTTATAGAATTACCTGCCAGCCTTGTAAGAGATTATAGATTAACTCTTGACCATGATGAAGACTTGCAAATGTTTAATTTGATCCATCAAAAATTACAACCAGAATTTGGAATCAACCAAATTTATAAGTTACTGGATGAGCATGCCGATATAGTTGCAGTTAACAGCCATATCACATTAAAATATAAAACAGATACTGAATTAATTAACACACTTAATGAAAAAACAAAAATTAAATAGTTACTATGCTGTTTAACTCATTAAACTTTGCGGTGTTCTTATTAATTGTATTCTTTTTGTATTGGTTTGTCGTAAATAAAAACCTAAAACTTCAAAATTTATTACTATTAATTGCAAGCTATTTCTTTTTATTCCTGTTGGGATTGGAGATTTTTAGGTCTTTTAGCTTTTTCTACCCTTTTGGATTATACACTTGGTCAGAAAATAGACAGGAAAAAAGTATTGCCAGGAAAAAATGTGGCTAGCGATTTGCGTCGGAATTAATTTAGGCTTACTGTTTTTATTTAAATACTACAACTTCTTTATTGATTCATTCTCAGGCCTGTTAACAGGAATTGGCTTTAAGGTTCATCCTTCTACTATAAATGTAATTTTACCACTGGGTATTTCATTTTATACCTTTCATGGCCTGTCATATATTATTGATATATACCGAGGAAAAATTAGCGCAGAAAAAAACTTTGTTAGCTATGCATTATTCGTAAGCTTTTTTCCTTTGTTGGTAGCTGGTCCTATAGAAAGAGCAACCCATTTATTACCCCAAATCGTAAAAAACAGAAGTTTTAATTATTACCAGGCTGTAATTGGCCTTCGGCAAATTTTATGGGGACTTTTTAAAAAAATTGTGATTGCTGATAGTTGTGCTGAATATGCAAACCTTGCATTTAATAATCCAGAGGCATACTCAGGCAGTACTTTATTCCTTGGTATTTTCTTTTTCACAATACAGATCTATTGCGATTTTTCTGGATACTCTGATATTGCATTAGGTACTGCTAAACTATTAGGGTTTGAACTTTTAAAGAATTTTAATTACCCTTATTTTTCAAGAAATATAGCAGAGTTTTGGAGACGGTGGCACATTTCTCTTTCCACCTGGTTTAGGGATTATTTATACATTCCTCTGGGAGGCAGTAAGGGTAATTTTTATAGTAAAGTAAGAAATGTGTTTATCATTTTTCTTGTGAGTGGTTTTGGCATGGAGCTAATTGGACATTTATTGTTTGGGGAGGGATAAATGCCCTTTTTATAATACCTTCATTTATTTTAAATAAGAACCGTAGTTATATTGATGTTGTGGCCAAAGGAAAAATATTCCCCAGCGTTACCGAATTGTTTTTAATGATAAATACTTTTTTGATAACGATGTTTGCCTGGGTCTTTTTCAGATCCGTCAGTTTGCAACAGGCTACAACTTATTTATCAGGAATATTTAAACCGTCTATACTCGCAAAACCAAGCTTTTCCCCTTTTTATTTATTCGCTTTTATCTTTTTCTTTTTTGCAGTTGAATGGCTCGGTAGGGAAAATAATTTTGCCTTAGAAAAAATGCCGGTTAAAAAATATAAACCCTTGAGATACTTTTTTTATACAATATTAATTTTAAGCATCCTCTATTTTTATGGTGCTGAGCAGCAATTTATTTATTTTCAATTTTAAAACAGTGAAAATATTTCTTAAACAGTTGAGCCTCTATTTATTATTACCATTAGCAATAATGTTAACTATTGGCCTGTTTGATAATTCCGATAAAAAGTATTCTCCAAATGAAAATATTATTAAGCTTCAAAATTTAAACAGTTTCGATAGTTTAGATTTTCTATTTGTTGGAAATTCATATTGTTATTCAGGAATCAAGAATTCAATGTTTGATAGTTTGAATATCAGAACTTTTAATTTAGGCATTGCTACAGCCGGCCCTTTATTTTACAAACTAACAATTACCGATTATCTAAGTTCAATAAAAAAGTATCCGAATTATACTTTCTTGCTCGTTTCACCAACAAGCTTTTCCAATGGAGCCGACAATTTTAGTGCTTATCCTATTCATAGATACCTGGACAAGCCAGTTTCAAATTTCAGTTTAGCAACTTCGCAATTAAAGATGATATTTTTATACCCCGAATTGGTGCAAAAAAGCTTCAAAAAAGGGGTTAACAATATTATCAGCTTCAATAAAACTGCACCTGTCAATAATATAAACCCCCTTTTGGCATCTAAAGGATATGAAAGCTCAAAAATAATAATAGACAAAAAAATTGTAAAGGAAACAGAAGGGCTATACATGCCTTTTAAAAAAGAAACTTTTAGTAATTCGAGGTATTCTATATTATTAGATATCATAGCAATCTTACAGGAAAAAGGGATCAAAGTAATATTGTTTGATTTGCCTACAAATAAATTAAGCAAATACTACAATGCTGAGTTTAATAAAACATACAATGACGTTATAGCCGACTTAAAGAAAAATATAATTTTATTTCCTTAGCCCAGGTTAATCTAAAAGATTCATGTTATAGAAACCTGGATCATATGAATGATTATGGTGCTGAGATCGTAACCAATATTTTAATAGACAGTATAAAGCAAAGTATATACTTCAACAAATAACAGAGGTTTGTATAATATTTTAAAACACACTTATGAATTTTAAAACAGAACAAGAGAAATTTTGGTCGGAAGGATTTGGGGATGACTATATTGGAAGGAACCAAAGCGATCAATTGCTGGCATCTAACTTAAACTTTTTTTCGCTCGCATTAAAAAAGGCCGGTAAGGTAAACTCCTGTAAAGAATTTGGAGCAAATATAGGCATGAATCTTAAAGCATTAAAATTGCTATACCCTGGTATCAATCTGCAAGCTGTTGAAATTAATGAAAAAGCGGCAGGTGAATTAAAAAATAATATAGGCAGTGAAAACGTTTTCAACGGATCTATTTTTGATGCGCCCAACGATACTTTGGTAGATGTGGCGTTAATAAAAGGAGTGCTCATTCACATCAATCCGGATATGTTACCTGTAGTATATCAAAAATTGTATGAGGCTTCTTCGAAGTATATTTTAATTGCTGAGTATTACAATCCTTCTCCGGTAGCTATCCCTTATCGTGGACATAACGACAGGTTATTTAAAAGAGATTTTGCCGGCGAATTTTTAGAGAAATTCACTGATACTGTTTTAGTTGATTATGGGTTTGCTTACAAAAGAGACCCCGCATTTCCGCAAGATGATATCACCTGGTTTTTAATTGAAAAAAAATAAATAATGCAAATAAGATATTGTAAAAAGTGTTTGTTTCCCGAAACCAAGCCCGACTTGTCGTTCAATGAAGATGGAGTTTGTTCTGCCTGTATAGCAGCGGAAGAAAAAAATGCCGGAATTGACTGGAATCAGCGGGAAAAGGATTTTTATGAGATCGTAGATCATTATAAAAAGCCCGAAGGAGAAATTGGGTACGATTGTCTGATACCGGTTAGTGGTGGGAAAGATAGTACTTACCAGGCTTATTTTATGAAGTACGTTTGCGGGCTAAACCCTTTATGTGTTTGCTTTGAAACCACTGTAGTTACTGAACTGGGGCAGCGTAATTTAGATAATATCTCGAAAATGGGCATTGATGTGATCCATTTCAAAAAAAATTACGATGCTTATAAAAAAATGGTGGTAGAGAGTTTTATAAGGGTGGGAGATGAAATGTGGCCCAATCATATCGGCATATTTACCATACCTGTAATGTTTGCTGTAAAGTTTAATATACCATTAATAATATGGGGCGAAAATCCGCAACAGGAATACGGTGGCCCTCATTTAGACAGCGTAAAAAACAGGATACTAAACCGCAAATGGTTAGAGGAATTTGGCGGCCTGCTGGGCAACAGGATACAGGATATGATTGGGGTGCAGGGCTTGACCGAGAAGGAACTGACACCTTACTTTTATCCCGCTGATGAAGATATTGAAAGAGTTGGCGTAACAGGGGTGTTTTTAGGGCATTACTTTTTTTGGGATGCCCGTAAACAACTGGAGATCGTAAAGGAGCATGGCTTCAGCGTAAAAGAAGATGGAAATATTGAAGGCACATATACCAATTATGAAAACCTGGATGAAAAATTAGTTGGCCTGCATGATTACCTCAAATATGTAAAGTATGGCTTTGGGAGGGCAACTGATCATGTATGTATTGATATCAGGAACAACAGGCTAACCAGAGCCGAAGGATTAGTATTGGTAAAACAATTCGATGGTAAATACCCACACTACGCTGTACAGGAATTTATTAAATATTCGGGTATGACAAAACAAGAGATTGACGACGTGATAGACTCTTATACCAACCCGGTAATTTTTGCGCAACAGGAAGATGGAAGTTTTAAAAGAGATAATGAGGGTAGTCTCATTAAAAACTTTGAAATTCAATAAAAGACAACATAATGAAAACGGCTATAATAGATTACGGAATGGGCAATGTAGCCTCGGTGCAAAAAGCACTGAATTTTTTAAAGATCGAAAATATAATTACCTGCAATCACCGTGAAATAGAAGAGGCCGATGCTATCATTTTACCTGGTGTAGGCGCTTTTAAACAAGGGATGGATAATTTAAACCTTTATAATTTAATGCCAGTGCTTAATGAACAGGTATTGATAAAGCAAAAACCATTTATGGGCTTTTGTTTAGGGATGCAATTGCTGGCTACAACCGGTACTGAAGTTATCAACTGTAATGGATTGGGATGGATAGCAGGAACTGTAAAAAAAATTGAAGAGCCTCAAAAACGTATACCACACCTGGGATGGAATGATATAACTGTAACAAAAAAGGATTTTCTGACAGCAGTTGATCAAAAGGATTTCTATTTTATACACAGCTATCATTTTGATGTTGATGATAAAGAGCATATTGCAGCTACCGTAAATTATGGTAAAAATTATGTAGCGGCCATTCAATACAAAAATATTTTTGCCACACAGTTTCATCCTGAAAAAAGCCAGGATGCAGGGTTAACCTTGCTTTCGGGTATTTACAAGTATTATGCTTAAAGTCAGAATTATACCCATCCTCACCTTTAATGGATTTGCTTTGGTTAAAACAAAGCAATTTGCCAATCCCAGGATGGTGGGCAATCCTGTACAGGCAGCAAGGGTATATAACAGCAGGGCTGTAGATGAACTTGCCTTTGTAGATATTTTTGCAACAAAACAAAGCCGAAAAAACAATCTTAAAATTGTACAGGATGTAATTAAAGAATGTTTTATGCCGGTAGCTATTGGTGGGGGAATAACTTCTATTGAAGATATTACTGACCTTTTAAAAATCGGGGCTGATAAAGTTATTATTAAAACAGCGTCGCTTGTTAATAGTAGTTTCATCAAAAAGGCCTCAGAATTTTTTGGAGCCCAATGCATAACCATTGCTGTAGATGTATTCAGGCAGGATGATCAGTTTAAAGTATTGAATACAGCAGGTAGGGATGTTACCATGCAGAATTTTATTTTGGAGATACAGGAAGCCGGGGCCGGTGAAATTATTCTGAACTCAGTAGACAAGGATGGTACCATGAATGGTTTTGATATTGCATTGATACAGGAAGCAGAAAAAATAACAAAAGTGCCGATGATATGTGTTGGTGGTGGCGGAAATCTAGATCATTATGTTGAGCTTTTTCAACAAACCAATTGTGAGGCTGTAGGTTCTGCAAGTATTTTTCATTTTACGCAGTTCACGCCGCTGGATATAAAGAATTCATTAAAGCATATTAATAAACCTGTAAGATTATGATGCGTAAATATGCATCCATAAAAACACAAACCATAACGTATAACAATTATACTATTGTACCCATACGGGAAGACGATAAGTATATAATCATGGATATGCGGAATGCCCAGCTCTTTCATTTGCGTCAAAAAGAACCGCTTACCATTGCACAGCAAGATGACTATTTTTCCAGGGTGATCAGCCCTTTATTTGATGCACAACAGCCCTCACAGATCCTGTTTTCTTTTTTACATAATAATAACTGTATTGGATATGGGGGATTAGTGCATATCAATTGGTTGGATAAGTATGCCGAGATTTCCTTTATCATAAAACCGGAGTTGGAAGAAAAGTATTTCGCCGAATGCTGGCAAAGCTTCTTACACATGATACAGCAAGTGGCATTTGAAGACATTAAACTACATAAAATATTTACTTATGCATTTGACTTAAGACAAAAATTATATCCTGTGGTTGAATCTTGCGGTTTTTACAAAGAAGCCATTTTAAAAGAGCATTGCTTTTTTGAAGGCAGGTTTATCGATGTTGTCATTCATTCAAAATTAAATACAACATGCTAACCTTTCGCAAAGCCACTATAGAGGATTGTGCGTTATACCATAGCTGGGCAAACGATCCTTTGGTAAGAGACCAATCATACAATACGGCATCTATTGACCTGGGTACACATACAAGATGGTTTAGCGAACGTATTATTAACCCTGATTTTTATTTTTTTATTTTCCAAAATGAGTCACAGCAAAATATCGGACAGGTACGAATTACAAAAGATAAAGATAATAACGCCATCATTGGCGTATCTATTGACCGTATGCACCGGGGTAAAGCTTATGCATCTCAAATACTTAATCTGGCATCTGATTATTTTTTAACCGAAAATCCTGCATATATCATTTTCGCTTATATCAAGAACTCAAATGCAGCTTCCATACATTCTTTTATAAAAGCAAATTTTGTTTTTGAAAAAGAAATAATATACCAGGATCAACCAAGTGTATTATACATAAAAACCATACAACAATGCAAATAGGCAATTATACCATAAGCACTAATAATGCCCCGTTCGTTATTGCCGAAATGAGCGGCAATCATAATCAATCTATAGACAGGGCTTTTAAAATAATTGAGACTGCGGCTAAGTGTGGAGCACATGCTATCAAATTGCAAACATACACAGCAGATACTATTACGATTGATCATAGCGGAGGCTTATTTGATATCAGCGATGAAAGTTCCTTGTGGAAGAACAGGAATTTGTATGAACTATACCAGGAAGCGCATACTCCGTGGGAATGGCATGAGGCCTTATATAAATGTGCTGCCGATAATAATATCATCATATTTTCAACACCATTTGATGATACCGCAGTAGATTTTTTAGAAAAATTAAATTCCCCGGCTTATAAAATTGCCTCTTTCGAAAACAATCATCTACCCTTGTTAAGAAAAGTAGCACAAACCGGTAAGCCGGTAATTATGTCAACCGGTGTAAGTACGCTTTCGGGTCTTGCCGAGTCTGTTGAAATACTTAGAAATAATAATTGCACCGACCTGGTTCTTTTAAAATGTACCAGTAATTACCCTGCAAATCCGCTGAATTCTAATTTGCAAACCATACCGCATTTAAGGTCATTATTCAATTGTGAAGTTGGTTTAAGCGATCATACCATGGGCATAGGAGTTCCTATTGCAGCTACTGCTTTGGGTGCAACAGTAATTGAGAAACATTTTTGTTTAAGCCGGGCCGAGGGTGGTGTTGACAGTGCTTTTTCTTTAGAGCCGGATGAACTTAAAAGTTTGGTTATAGAAACTGAAAGGGCCTGGCAATCGCTTGGAACTGTTCAGTATGGTATTCAGCCAACAGAAAATAAGAGCTTACTGTTTAAAAGAAGTATTTATGTGGTGAAAGAAATACAACAGGGCGAAAAATTCAGTTATGAAAATATCAGGGTGATAAGACCGGGTGATGGATTGCACCCACGGTATTTTGAACAATTGATAGGTACTACAGCACGGATAAACCTTGACAAAGGAACTCCATTAAGCTGGGATAAAATTTAAAATTCATTTTAGTTTTGATTAATTTTTTTGTTTCATTGGTGCAGAGTGTAACTGGCTGTATAAAAAGCAGGAAACAGCATATTATATTAATATCCGAAGCCGATATGAGTACGATCGTAAACCAGCGTAAAGTATCGCCATTTGCTTTTGCATTACAAAAAAAATGGACAGAAGAGAAAGTAAAATCTAAAATTGTAATAAGAACGGCAATTGCGAACAAAGCAAATGGTTATGATCTTTCTATTGAACCTCTATTGAATTTTTTTACAAAAATTAAAGTAAACCAGGAAACAGCATGGAAATTGATATTAAGTCTGCTTAAACCTGAAACGTTAGTGGTTATAGATTGGGATCTGAATCTAAACAGGGCGTGTAATAAAAAAAAGATAAAATTATTTTATTTACAGCATGGAGTTATAGTTGCTGATCATATGTATTTTGGGGAACGTGCTTTGAAAGATCTTCCGGTACGGGATTTGCCTTACGGGTTTTTATGCTGGAATGATGATAGTGCTCAGAACTTTGTACAACTATGTAAAACCTTTATAACGGGCAATCAATGGAATAACGCTTTTTTAAACAAAGAATTCCTGGAAGAATTTAAAAATGAAGAAGTAGCCTCAAATTTAAATACTGCTGATCAGCCTGTAATTCTATTTACACTTACCTGGGGCAGCCACCAAAAAACAAAATTTTACCACCGGAGAACTTCAGAAGATATTGTGAAAATAATTCAATGCCTTGCCTTTACCATTGATATTGTTAAGTACACAAGTGCATATCACCATTGAAAGTTCTGTTGTAATTGAAGCTGCACAATTTGGCATACCTTCTTTGGTACTTAACAGTAATGTTATACTTTATGGACCTAATGGCGAAAATATGCCACCCTATGGTGGTCCGTCGTATTTTAAAACGGAACGGGAGAAGGGCTATGTGCAGGTTTATGCACCCGGATTGAACATTACCGGATGGATAACATCACAAACAAAAAAGGATCAATTGATCGATTTGGAAAAAAATGAAAAAGAATGGATAAAATTCATGCAGGATATTAATACACCGTATAACATTTACTTAAATTGATTAAGCGTTTATTTTCTCATACATTACTTTATGCTATTGGACCACAGTTGCCCAGTGTTATTTCTTTGTTTTTAATACCCATAACAACTAAATATTTAACTGCTTTTGATTATATGGTAATAGGCGTTACCCTGCTTATACCGCTGCATTAGGTGCAATTAAAGACCTGGGATTACAATTTAACATGGTAAACTATTTCTTTAAAGCAAAGGGGGATGAAAAAAAATGGAAACCTTTCTGGCAAAAAATATTTGGCTTACTGATATTATGGAGCCTGCCTTATGCTCTTTTACTTTTCACGGTTCTTTATTTTTTTGTAAAAAAGCACATAGAAGGTCATTTTATTTTTTTTGTATTACTTACTATTTTGCCGGTATTGTTTTTTGATTCTGTAAATATGATTGGTATGCGCTATTATCAAAGCCAGCAAAAACCTAAGTATTTATTTATGGTGGCAGTGGTAACAGGTATAATAGCCATATTTGTTAATTACTATTGTATCGTACACTTAAAATTGCATTACTGGAGTTTTTTTATTACAAACTTTCTCATTGCCTTTCTTAATTTCTTGTTCTTTGCCTATCCATTGTTATTTAAGCTAAAACTTTACCCCATATTAGGAGTAAAGAAAAACCAATTAAAAAATTTTTTAAAAATATCATTGCCTATAATACCACATAATTACTCTGCATACCTGCTTAATGCGTCTGACAGGGTATTGCTTGATTTATTTAAAATTAACCCCCAACAGATAGGGCAATACAACTTTGCTTACGCAATGGGTAGTTATGCAGAGGCAGCGGGCAATGCACTGGGCCTGGCCGTGGGCCCGATATATTTAAATTTATATGCCAAGCGTGAACAAGAGTTTTATCAATATGCAAAATACTTAACCTTTTTTTTGCAGACCATATTTATATTTTTCACTTTTATGATATGCCTTTGGATAAAAGAAATATTCAATTTGCTTACAAATAATAGTGAGCTTCTGGTTGCTTATCCGTTAGCTATTGTTATTTTAATGGGGTATGCTTACAGGCCTATGTATTGGGCATGCATAAACCGGCTTGGTTTTGAAGACAGGACAGGGCAATTTTGGAAAATATCTTTTACCGGTGGGTTAATAAATGTAGTTTTGAATTTGATATTGATACCATTTATGGGAGTAATGGGTTCAGCTATAGCTACTTTCATTGGTTTGTTGTTTATCGGGTTTTATGGGTTATATACTTCGTCATTTAAAGGTATCGACAAACAAAAATACTATCCGCATGTATGGCTCACTTTAATTTTAATTACAGGGTCTATTGCCTATTTTTTAAGAGATACAGCCGTTCTACATAAAATAATTATCAATGTTATCGCTTTGTGTATTACAGCTATGTATTTGTATAGAAATAAGAAACATTTCCATTTTTTAATTAAGCAAATAACATGATAGCAATTATCAACTATAACGTCGGTAATCTTCTCTCTATCCAAAATATGTTTAAAAAAATAGGGGTAGAAAGTTGTATTACGAGTGATGAGGCCATCATTGCCAGCGCATCCAAAATACTATTGCCGGGCGTGGGTCATTTTGATTATTGCATGCAACAGTTCAATACCAGCGGCTTAAAAGCAATAATAGAAAAAAAAGTACTGGTTGAAAAAACACCCACATTGGGCATATGTGTTGGCCATCAAATGTTATTTGAAAAAAGTGCAGAAGGATTGGAAAAAGGTTTAGGATGGCTGCCTGGAGAAGTGGTAAAATTTGATGCGGCAAAAATGCCTGCTGCTAATAAAATACCACATATGGGCTGGACAGACGTGGTAACACAAAATAAAGCCACCCTTTTTAATAATATAGAGGAACCGAGGTTTTACATGGTGCATTCTTACTACGTACAATGTGCAGAAGAGCTGGTAGCAGCAAAATCAGAATATGGCTATTGGTTTGTTACGGCTGTAGAAAATAACAATATTTTTGGCACGCAGTTTCATCCGGAAAAGAGTCACAAATTTGGTATGCAATTACTTAAAAATTTTTCTAACTTATAAATATGGCACGTACCAGAGTTATACCAGTATTGCTGATACAAAATGAAGGGTTGGTTAAGGGTGTGCAATTTAAAAATCACCGGTATGTTGGCGATCCTATTAATGCAGTTAAGATTTTTAACGAGAAAGAAGTGGATGAATTATGTGTGTTGGATATTTCGGCAACGATCAATAATAAAAAGCCTGATATAAAACGTATTGCCGATATTGTTTCTGAAGCATTTATGCCCATAAGCTATGGTGGCGGAGTTACGCAATTGGATGAAGCAAAAGCGTTATTGTATAGTGGGGTTGAAAAAATTTTATTAAATACAGCATTGCACACATATCCAAACCTGATCACTGAAATAGCAAATAGTGCCGGTAACCAAAGTGCAGTGGCCAGCATTGATGTTAAAAAAAATATCTGGGGCAAATACAAAGTATATACCAGGAATGGTACAAAAGATACAGGTAAGGATGTGCTTGAATTTGCAAAAGAATGTGAAAACAAAGGAGCAGGGGAGATATTGCTCAACAGCATTGAAAAAGATGGTATGTGCAATGGATACGATACAGAGTTAATAAAAAAAGTAGCACAAAGCGTACAGGTTCCTCTGGTAGCTGCAGGAGGGGCCTGGCAAACCGGGCACCTGGTTGAAGCTAAAAGAGCAGGCGCTTCTGCACTTGCAGCAGGCAGTATGTTTGTGTTTCATGGTAAACACAAAGCGGTTTTAATTTCATATTTAAATAACAACGAAATAAAGGATATAAATGAGTAAGCAATACCGGATTTGTAGCAGGTGTGTCATGGATTCTTCTGATCCCGATATTACATTTAATGAACAGGGAGTTTGTAATTGGTGTACACGGTACGATAACGAACTTTCAAAACTATGGTTGAAAGGAGAAGCAGGAAAAGCAAGGCTTGATGAATGGGTGAAAGAAATTAAGGATTTTGGCAAGGATAAAGAATATGATTGTATACTTGGATTAAGTGGTGGCATTGACAGTTCTTATTTAGCATATTTAGGGACAAAACTGGGTTTACGTATGCTGGCTGTACATGTAGATGCCGGATGGAACAGCGAACTGGCTGTACAGAATATTCAGAATATTTGCAGTAAACTAAAAATTGACCTGATAACTGAAGTGGTTGACTGGAGTGTAATGCGTAAAGTGCAATTGGCTTTTTTTAGATCGGGAATGGTAAACCAGGATGTGCCGCAAGACCATGCTTTTTTTGCCGCCCTATATAATTATGCAAGGAAAAATAAAATCAAATATGTTTTAAATGGCTATAATATAGCAACAGAAAATTCGCTGCCACTTACCTGGCGTGGAGAGTATGCGATGGACGATATATTAGTAAGATCCGTATACAAGCGTTACTTTAAAAAAAGACTAAAAAACTTCCCACTGCTTAATTACTGGAACTTCAATATGACCAACATTTTTTCAAAGGAATATGTGATAGTTGATTTATTAAATTGTATTGATTTTTCGAAAGAGGAAGCTTTAAAAACACTGGCGAAAGAAGTAGATTATAAAGACTATGGTGGAAAACACAACGAATCAAGATTTACAAAATTTCACCAAAACTATTTTTTGGTTCGCAAGCATGGATTTGAAAAAAGAAGGGCACATATCGCGAGCCTTGTAATCAGCGGATTGCTTGAAAGGGACAAAGCCCGGGAAATACTTAGCAAACCCATATATAATAATTTGCAGGAAGAAAAGGAAGAAGTAGAATATATTGCCAAGAAGCTGGGAATAAGCGAAGAAGAGTTTCATCAAATTATGGCAGCTCCGGCACTTACAATAGATGATTTTAAATCGGGCCAGAAAATGCACAAAAAACTGTTGCCATATTTAAATTCATTCTTTAAAGCAGGATCAAAAGTAAAGCGGTTATTTAAATAATATTTGATAGTCCTTGCATAATATTTTTATGAAAACAAAAAAGCATTGCTCTATTTTCCGGTTCCATTAATGAATAAAAATTCGGGCATAGCAAAAAAATGCCTGGGTATCATCGATGCTTTTAACTCAAAATATGACGTGGATGTAATGAGCGAGTGCAACGGAGAAGTTTTTTTTAATCAAAAAAAAATAAAGGATTACAGTTCTACCCTTAATAAAATGCGCTTTTATTATTATAATGATATTTTTTTAGGGCAGTTTTCGTTATTTGGTAAGCAGGTAAGGAGTAATAAGTATGACGTTGTGTATGTAAGAATCCACTATTTTGTAACATTTGGGTTACTGAGATTCCTCAAAAAGATAAAACGGGCAAATAATTCAGTGCGTATTTACATTGAGATACCAACTTTTCCTTTTGATAAAGAACTAAAATCAAAAGTATACAGATTTCGCAATCAGGTTAACCGGATAACTATTCCCCTCTTAAAAAAATATGTAACTAAAATCGTTACACTCTCTACACATGATATTATCTGGGAGATTCCAACCGTAAGGATAAGTAATGGCTTTTTACCGGCCGTAACTGATAAGGGACTTGTCAGGCATCAACCCAATGTGCCTGATAACGAATTTCATATTGCAATGATAGCCCAATTCAATGATTGGCACGCTGCAGATATATTGGTTAAATCATTAAAAGCATATACTTTAACATCAGGACCCGTAAGGATTAAAATTCATTTTATTGGCAAGATGATAGGAAAGGTTACAGAAATGGTTAAACAGGAGAACCTGCAGCATGATGTTATTTTTCATGAGGAAATGGATGCCAATGAAATTGCTGCCTTTCTAAACAATATTCATGTGTGTGTGGGCACATTAGGACATCATAGAAAAAATATACAATTAGATTCCTCATTAAAAAACAGGGAATATGCATTTTCAGGAATGCCGATGATCCTTAAAACCCCGGATCTGGATTTTAAAGAAAACCTGTTTTTTGTAAAATATTTTCCTGATGACGAAACCTTACTTGACCTTGCCCAGGTTCTTAATTTTTTTGGTAAGCTAAAAACCGAACATCCGGATTATAAAACCGAAATCATTGAATATGCAAAAGAAAACCTCAGCTGGAAAATTAAATTGAAAGAGGTATTAGAAGCAAGTTAACATAAGAATATAAGTCGAATGAATGAAAAAGAAACCAGATCAACGCTTGTAACCATTGCTATACCAACTTATAATAATGAAAGATACATTGCCGATGCAATCAGGAGTGCTATGGCACAGGATTATCCAAACCTCGAAATTTTAATTGCTGATGATGCTTCTGAAGATAATACAGAACAAATAGTCAGGTCTTTCTGCACAGACCCACGTGTTCATTATTTTAAAAATAAAAAAAATATAGGCCGTGTTGCCAATTACCACAAAGCTTTATACCAATTGGCTACAGGAGAATGGTACCTCAACCTCGATGGGGATGATTACCTGACAGATCCTTCATTTATTTCAAAAGCCGTAAGCTGGACCCGGGATTATGATAATGTAGTAATGGTGACAGGTGCCTGCGAAAGAGTAGTAAATGGTAAATTGCATTATATAATCCGTAGTAACTATAATGCTGAATTATGCTGCATTGATGGCAAAACATTTTTTCTTGATCTTCCTGCAGAGAAAGCGAATTTTATTCACCTGGCAACTTTATATAACCGTGCAAAGGCAAAAGCTTTAAACTTTTACAGTGAAGATATTTTAAGTACTGATTTTGAATCGCTGTTCAGGCTGGCTTTAACGGGTAATATTGTTTGCTATGATAAAATAGTGGGACTGTGGCGAATTCATGGTGAGAATGAGAGTGTAAAGGGTGTGTTTTCTGCAGGGGATATTATAAGCAATTTTAAATTTATTGAAAATTCAGCTTTATTTGCAGCTTCTTATCTTCCTAAAAAATCCATTGAACGTTGGAGAAAAATATACTTTATTAAAATTATAGAGAGCTATATAGTGAGCATTATTATCAGCAGACCAAAAAACTCATTCAATATTACACTCAGGCTCTTTAAAACATATCCTGCATTTTATTTAAAAGCGTGGTTAACTCTTTTTGTCAGAAAAGCCAAAAAAATATTTTTCTCATATAAGGCTTCTACATTAAATATTGACATGCAGGATACCAAAATATGCTAATTCATGAAAAAAAAAGTGCTGCATATTATCAATTCACTAACAACTGGAGGTGCAGAAACACTGCTGGCTAATTCGCTTTCTCCGGGTGGCCTACAGGAGCATACAGACAATTACCTTGCTTATTTCAACAAGTCATCTTACCTGACAGATATAATTGACAAAGATGTAAAACTGATTAACCTTAATTATACAGGGGGCTTTGATATTATGCGCATGCTAATGCAATTAAAATCAATTATTAAAACAAATAAAATAGAGATTGTACATACACATCTTACACCAGCAAGCTTATATACACACTTTCTGTGCCCGGCTTCTGTTCCGCAGGTGCATACTATTCACAGTACCTATTCTATGGATAAAGAAACCAGGCCGTTGATGCGGTACCTGGAAAGGAAGCTTTTTCTGGAAAAAGCAAACTGTAATGTTATCAGTCTTTCAGAATTTACGAAGGAAGATTTATTACGCTCAATATCTTTTAAGGGAAGCGTGTTTGTGTTAAATAATTTTGTGGCCGACCGTTATTTTGATTTGCCACCTAAACAAGTAACCAGGCAGGCAAATAAACTACACCTGGTAGCCGTAGGGGCATTAAAAGAACTTAAAAATTTTGAATACCTGCTGGAGGTTTTTGCATACCTGGCAGATCAGGAAATTTACCTGGATATTTATGGTGATGGTGATAAAACTAAATACGAAGCCATTATCAATAACAAAAGCCTTAAAATAAAAATGATGGGCAGGATCGATGATATGGCAACTGTAATTCAGCAATATGATCTTTTTATTATGCCATCAAAATTTGAAGGGTTTCCATTGTCTGTTTTTGAAGCGATGGCTGCCGGTTTACCACTATTGCTTTCTGACATTGCTCCGCTCACCAGCATTGTAAAAGATAATGCCATTTATTTTCAATTAGACAATGCCCGGGCAACTGCCGCTCAAATAACAGCTATTTACCAAAATGAGATTAACATTCAGGAAATGGGTATTCAGGCAAAAGTATACGCAGAAAAAACTGTGAGAAGGGATATCTATATAAAAAGGCTGCTTGATATTTACGACCAGATAACCCAATAGGAACCAATAAGAATCAGTTAAACGTTGCTGAATCAGCTTCTATAGCTTTTTAATAAAGCGGTAATAGATTAAGAATCTCTTACATTTGCAAAAATTGAACCTAGCCGGGCCAGCGTATTTAAATTAAATATATGTTTCCAGAATTTTTTAATAGAAAGAATAATCTACCTTATAAGAAAACAAATAATAAGTACATCAGTGGAGAGGCAATAGCACCGATCATTAATGATATTCCACGTTTTGTTGATAGTGGTTCTTACGCTTCGCTTTTTGGCGACCAATGGAAAGAATATAAAAAAACACAGCTGGATTCATACACCGGTTCGCCAACTTCGGAAAGCCGTTTAAGCCGCTGCCTGGGCGATGATTTAAAAGATAATCTTAAAGGAAAACTGGTTTTGGAAGCAGGTTGCGGAGCCGGCAGGTTTACCGAAGTTTTGTTAAATAAAGGTGCTGTGCTGGTTTCTTCAGATCTCAGCTCGGCAGTAGAAGTGAATGCTGAAAATTTTCCGGTTTCTGATAAACACCTGGTTATACAGGCCGATATAAATAATATGCCCTTTGCCGATGAAAGTTTTGATGTGGTGATTTGCCTGGGCGTTATTCAGCATACAGCAGATACCGAAAAAACCATTGAAGACTTATATAAACTGGTAAAAAAGGGTGGTTCATTGGTAATAGATCATTATCATTACGACCGGTCAAATTATTTCAGGCTGGCCAGGCTGTACCGGATCTATCTTCGTAAAAAAACAGCAGCATTTACCATTCCCTACACACAAAAACTGGTAAAAAAATATTTGCCCTGGCACAAAAGGGCAGCAAAGTATAAACTGTTTTCCGTTTTGCTCAATCGAATTTCTCCGGTGGTATCTTATTATAATGTTTTCCCGCAGTTCAGCGAAAAGCTGCAACAGGAATGGGCTTTGCTTGATACGCATGATTCGTTAACTGACTGGCATAAAAGATTCAGAAATAAAAAGCAGATCACGGAGGCACTAACCAACCTGGGCGCTACCAATATTCATTGCGCTTACGGGGGCAATGGGGTAGAAGCCAATTGTAAAAAACCATAAGCGGCGTTCAACAATGAAAATTCTTCATATTGCATTTAGTGGCTTAGGCGGGCATGGTAATGTTTTCTTTTCTATGGCAGATGCCGATAAAGAAAAACAACACCGGTTTGAAATTATATTTTTTGGTAACGAAGAAGTAAGAGAAGGATACATACAAAAAGCAAAGCAAAGAAACATACCCTGGTATTTTGTAAAGAAGAGGCCAGGTTTTGATTTCGAATCTTATCGCCAGATAGAAAAAATAATCAGGCAAACCATGCCCGACATTATTTTCCTGCACAGCTCATCATATATTTTTCCTGTAAAGAAGGCCATACTTTCCATCGGTAAAAAAATAAAAATCATTGTACGGGAAACACAACCCAATCATTTAAAAACAAAACTAAACTGGCTGGGATTGTGTGTTTCATTAATGACAGCAACAAAAGTTGTTTTTTTGAGTACCGAGTACAGGGATGTTATTAAGAAAAAACTTTCGCTTTTTTTCTCAGATAAACGAACGGCTGTAATACCCAACGGAGTTGATCTTGATGTGTATAAACCTGCTGAAAAAAGTGTGCACACAGGTATCAACATCGGTATGCAAAGCCGCCTTTCAGAAACCAAGGACCATACAACTTTAATAGATGCATTTGCCCGGGTATTACAATCAATGACTGACAGCACTGCAAAACTTTATATTGCAGGTGACGGAGTTTGCAAGGCAGCACTGGAGAAACAGGTAAGGGATCTTAATATCAGTCATGCCGTTGAATTTACAGGAATGCTGGAAGAAACCGATTTACCACAATTCATTAATTCGCTGGATATTTACGTACATGCCACACTGGGAGAAACGATGAGTACGGCTATAATGCAGGTGATGGCTTGCAGGATGCCTGTTATAGCTTCGGATGTATTGGGTGTTAATAATATGATAAAGCATAAGGGAAACGGGTTGCTGGTGCCTGCAAAAGATCCAGAAGCATTATTTACAGCTATTGTACAATTGATGAAAGACCCGAAATTATCTGCTGAACTGGCTGCCAATGCTTTTACATTTGCAACAGAAAATTACAGTAATAAAAAAATGCTGCAGCGGTATAACGAAATATTTCTTGACTAATGAGAATTCTGCATGTAATATACACACACGGTGTTGGTGGTGCCGAAAAATACCTGAAGCATTTGCTGCCTGGGCTGAAGGCTTATGGAATTGACTGCGATCTAATGGTGGTGTGTACCAAAAAAACGGAAAGCACATTTGCAACTTATTGTGATGCCGTAAACGGGTTGGGGGTAAAAACAACTTTAATTGTTGCTGAAAAACATGGTATTCTAACTACTGCAAAAAAAGTAAACAATTATTTAAAGGCCGAAAAAATAAATATTTTACATACGCATTTGTTTCATGCCGATTTAATGGCAGCGGTTTTGAAAACTTTCTATAATAAAAATATACGCATCATTTCAACCAAGCATGGGTACCAGGAAAAAGTGCTTCAGCAATATGATCCGATCAACTATAAAAAGCCCAACGATCTCTATTATCATCTTACAAAGTACATCCTGCGCAAAATAGATATAAATATTGCTGTATCAAAAGCCATGTCTGACCTCTATTTTAACTTGGGTATGTGCAAAACGCATTTCCCATACATTCATCACGGCATTACATTTCCGGAATTTGATAAACCGGCACTAGGTGAAAGCTACCGCAAAGCCAGTCATCAGTTAATTACAGTAGGGCGTATTGAAATTATTAAAGGGCATCATTTTTTAATTGATGCCATGCCTGCGATACTGGAAGCTTTTCCACAAACAAAATTATTGATACTGGGCGATGGTACTGAAAAAGCGAATTGCGAAAAGCAGGTAAAAGATGCCAACCTGCAGAACAATGTAGAGTTTATGGGCTTTGTACAGCAGCCATATCAGTACATCAACCATTCCGATATTGTTATTCAACCTTCGTTTTTTGAATCTTTTGGATTGGTATTTATTGAAGGGCTTGCTTTAAAGACGCCCATCGTTGCTTTTGATGTACCTGCCGGCAATGAGATCCTTGAAAATGAGAAGACTGCATTGCTGGTAAATAAAGGCGATAGTAAGGCTTTGGCCGATAAGATTATTTATTTGCTTAAAAATCCTGATGTGGCAAAGCAGATCGCAGATAATGCCTATGAAAAATATAAAAATGAATTTACTACCGAAGCCATGGTAAAGAAAATGGCTGCCTGGTACAAAAGTCTTTCCTTATAATTTTTTTCCAACAGCATGCCAGAAAGCTGATTGTTCGCCAAATCTTATTTCTGTTAACCCGGCTTCCTGCATCATGGCTTCTATTTCTGGTTTTAAAAAACGTTGTTCCAGCTTGGTACCAAACCGGTCCAGGCAATCGTTTCGGAGATTATAAAACGGTTTATTATAGTAAGGTTCCAGCGGAATTTTTTTAGCAAGACTGTGCAGTTTCATTTTGTGTAACAAGCCGGCAAACCTGGATAAGGGCCAGTAAATTAAAACAGCCAGCGTATCGCAGGTAAATCTTTTCGGACCTTGCGGCATCCGGGATATAACTTTGCGTAACCCATCCGACAGGTAAAAAATAGTTTTGAAAATTAGTCCGCGGTTATCAAAACGGTAATAGAGGTACACATAAAAATAGCCACCCTTTTTTATTTTCTTTACACAGCTGATCAGCGCTTTTTTTGTATCGGGTATATGATGCAGCACGCCAATGCTCATACCAAAGTCAAAGGTTTCATCATCCCAGGGTATGGTATCAACACTGGCTTTGGTAATGCGTACGTTATCTTTTTGCCCCAGCATTTTATCGGCAACAAACACCGCATCACTGGGGTCAATGGCTTCAATAAAGGCAGCTTTGTCAACAAAGTAATCCGTCCAGCGGCCGCTTCCACAGCCAATATCAATCATGTAGGTATTTTTGTTTACAATCGATTCATCAATTATATCAAAATACTCTTTGCGAAGTTCCTTTACACTTTCATCCGTGTGTACAGCAAATGTTTTCCACTCTTCACCAAAATCATTCACTACGTTGGCATCAATATTTTCATTGCCATCAAATGTTGTAAAAACCTCAATGGGTTTATTAGATGCCTGTATAATTTGGAGTGATTGTTTATTGTAAGGTTTCATACTTCTTTAAAAATAATATTAGCGTACACCGCCGGTTAAATACTGCCACAGGGTGGGTTGAAAATACAGGTTACCTTTTTCGGTATGTTTAATGGTTTCATAGTTTCCGGCTATTATATTGACCAGCACTTTTTTAAAAGCATCAATTCCAACAGCTGCCTGCAATACAGGATAGGTGGCAAAATTATCTGATCTATCCGGTTTAATGAACACCTGATTGATTACTGCGCCGGTATCTATACCGGCATCAACCAGGTGAATGGTGGTACCGAAATTTGCAGCATCTTTATTTCGAAGGGCCCAGTAGCCACCATGACTTCCACGGTAGTTCGGTGTTATGCCCACATGCATATTTACAAAAAGGGCATTGGTACTTTGTAATATTTTTTTGCTGATGATACGGGTTCCGTTTACCACAATGATATCAGGCTGAAATAAACTGATCGCTTTTAAAGAAGCCTCATCATTTACCGAACTTACCCTACATGTTTTGCTACTACTGATATCATTATTGTTTAATCTGTATTTATTTACCAGGAATGCCTTACGTTTTTTTGATTGTAGTTTTAACAGCGGTACGATTAGTGCTGAAAAAAGGGCCTGACCTATGACAGGCATCAGGCCGATCTTTTTTATGCGGTTTTTGGCCAGTTCTTTTTTACTGATTGGTTGTTCAAGAATAACACCTTCAACATGTACAATACCTGCCAATGCATGATATAACCAGCGGGTTGATTCGCAATCGGACGCCAGTAAAATAATTTTTTTTGGTTGCATGTAGCGCTGAATACTTTGATACTAAACTGATTTTTATGATCCTGCAGCTTCTTTCATGGTAAGATTAGCAAAACCGTATTTTTCATGCAGGAACTGAGAGTGTTTTAATAAGACAGCAATGTTGTCCATATGCTCTTTGGTATTGATGCCGAAGTTATGCGGATGCCACCATAAATGATAAAGCTCTTTATTTTTTGCAGCATAGGTCATTTCATTCATGATCCTTTTCAATTTCAACTTTTCAAGCCAGGCCAGGTTTTTATTGTATGGTTTTAAAAAGCGGCTGGCGGGAATATTAACCGGTAGACGGGCTTGTTTGGTTATTTTAAACGTGTTGTTTCCTGAAACCGGGAAGTAGGTATCAAACAGGCGGCAAAGGCGTATAAAAGGAACTTCTGCAGAAAATTTACGGGGCTTGTAGATCCAGGATTCCGGATTTCCACGATATACTTTAATGCCGTTATCAGCCAGAACCGGTAAATAAAGGTCATTGATCTGGTTACGGGGAAAGACCAAACTGTACATGTTTATGTTGTTGGCTGCTGCAATTTTTACAGCAGCTTTAATATCTGCATCAAACTCTTCGGCCGATTGACCTTCTTCCAAACAAAAATAATGGCTGAAGGTATGTGTAGCAATTTCATGAGGGCTTTGCCTGATCATTTCAAAAAGAGCGTATCCATAATGATAAGGGTCATCCTGCTCATTATTGCCCATGGTGGCAAACTCTTTCATGTAAACATTGTAATCCGGATTGCTGTATGCAGGTTTTGTATCCGGAATAAACTTAGTGAGACTTTCTTTATCTTTTGCAAATAAAATTCCTACCGTTGCAAAAGTTGCCTTTATGTTATGATCTTCAAAAGCTTCCAATAATGCAGGAATTACCTGCTGTACCCCCAATATATGAGTCCCGTATTTTTCTTTGGTTGTAACATCCCACACCCCCCACAATAACTCATAGTCAAGCGAAATAACAAACACCCCGGTATCATTACTATGGTTATTCATGAATAAATACAATAATTTGATGGCGGTAAAATTAATTGATTTACTCCACACACATTGATTAAACACAATCAAAAAATGAAATTAATATGGGCACTAAAAATACTAAACAGGCTTTTTTGCTCTGTTTGGATGGGCCGTATATAAATAAACCAGTGTAAAAAAATAAAACGGCAGCAAAACTATTTTATACCTGGCCATGGTCCCAAAATTGTAGGTGGTAAAACCTATTATCAGGGCAAACAAAACAGCAATAAAAAATGAAGTTAATACAAAGGGGTTATTAAAGATCTCCCTGAAAAATCCTAAGAACCGGAGTTTAATGATTACAAACAGGGTGCAAAATAAAAGCAGCAAAGATTCGAAAGCGCTGAATAAGATAAAAATTTTACGGCTTTCCCAGATAAATGGCCTGAAAAGGCATGTAAAAATGGCAATAGGGCTCCGCAATATCAAACCCGTTATAGATGCATCAATTTCCCCGGATTTTACACTTCCCCTGCTACGTTCATCCTCATTTTGTACAGCATCATAATTTCTTTGATAGGCATCTACCTGAACCTTTGATTCATCAGCTAATTCCTGTAATTGTTCACCAAAGTTTATAATAAAGGCTACAGTAATAATTACCGTAAGAAATATTAATATGATAAAACCCCTGATAACAACATTTTTAAAAGGAGTAACGAATTTGTAAAAAACAAATACTGCAAGGCCAATCGCCAATACTATTATAATATAGCTTTTAATACTTCCAACTATATATATCAAAGCTACCAGGGCAATTATACTTTTAAATGAAAACTCCTTTTTTATAAAGAGTCTGTACATATAATGTATAATAAAACCAATACCTCCCAGGCAAATAGAGTCTTTCATTAGTCCGCTTCCCCAAAACCAGACTGATGGCATATATAATACGCCCCAGGCAAGCAGCTTCAGGTGTTTCTCTTTATTAATATCTTTAAATACCAGGAACAGTTTCCATAACCCTGCAAAAGAAAAAGCCCCAAAAAAAATGGTTATAATAAGATACTTATTAAAGGAGAACAGGGAAAGTACAGCAGCAACCTTCATGATAAATAAATTGGATGCTATGCCAAAATATCCGGAATAATTAATGTCACCCACTTCTCCATCATACCACAACTTAACTTCGGCAGCAGGTTTAAAAAAGTATTGAATGTTTCCTGGGTCCTGCGCTAACTGCGTTCTTAAAAAATCACTTCCGTAATAAAAAATGAAAGAGTCGCCATAGCCATAATAATATTGTACCATCATGCCATAGGCCACTGCACCAAACATGTGCAGGTAAAATGCCATAAAGAAATACTTTCGTAATTCCGGATCGGTATATTTTACAGAAGTCTTTTTAACTATAATATAAAAGATGTACAGGTAAACCGGCAGCAAAAGATAATCAAAGACGGTTATATACTGCATGGGTGGGCTTAATGGTTATTTAGTTAAAAGGCTATAACAAAGTAAAAACAAGGGTATTTTATACTGCAATATACTTATTGTTTAATCCCAAAGTTAATTAACAGCCATAATGAAAACTGATTTTAAACCGGAATATAATATATTGGAACTTTGATTATCATTATTTTTACAACAATATGGTTACCATTTTAGTTACAGGTTGTGCAGGTTTTATTGGAAGTCATCTTTGTACATTACTGCTCAATAAAGGGTTTAATGTTATTGGCGTAGATAATTTTGATACCTTTTACAGCCGCACGGCAAAAGAATTGAACCTGGCAAAATTTAAAGCACACCCCGCATTTAGGTTTTACGAAATTGATATCACCAAAGGTTTGGATACAATTGCCGGAGAAAATATCAAGGCCGTTATACACCTGGCTGCAAAAGCCGGCGTGCGGCCTTCCATTGATGACCCGGCCGGTTACCTGCATGTAAATATTGTGGGTACACAAAAAGTGCACGAATTTATGCAGGCAAAGGCAATTGATAAACTTGTATTTGCATCTTCCTCGTCTGTTTATGGCAATAATAAAAAAATGCCGTTCAGCGAAGATGACCCTGTTGACAATCCCATTTCACCTTATGCATTTACGAAAAAAGCATGTGAACTGATGAATTACACCTTTCATCATTTATACCATATTGATATCATTAACCTGCGTTTTTTTACAGTATATGGTCCCGGTCAGCGCCCCGACCTGGCTATCCATAAATTTGTAGAAAGAATATCCAAAAATCAGCCACTGGTTTTATTTGGTAATGGAGATACTGCAAGAGATTATACCTATGTTGATGACACGGTATCCGGCATTTACAGCGCATTGGAATATTGTTTGAATAATACGGGTATTTACACTACAGTAAATCTGGGGAATAACAAACCGGTTAAGCTTACTGAATTGGTAGAGGTGATTTATGCAGCAATGGGGAAAGAAAAAAATGTGGTGTATGAAGACATGCAGGCCGGGGATGTGGATATTACCTTTGCTGATATAACCAAAGCGGGTAAACTGCTTCATTATAAACCGGCAACTGATCTGGCAGCAGGAATTAAAAAATTTATTGCCTGGTATAATACCCGTAATGAACAGGGCAATATAGAGTAATGTTAAACCGTTTTAGCTGTGCTTTTACTGCAAATGCGGTTTCGCCGGCAGCAATGCAAAATCCAAACAACTCAACATACATGAACCCGAACATTAGACTGTTAAACCCCTTTACGCAAAAACCCCTGGCAGAACAGCCAGAAGGACTGGCTGAAAACGGCACCATTGTTTTTCCATATAAGAACGGAGCCTACCGCCTGGTAGAAGATGATAACTACACCAGTAATTTTGGATACCAATGGAATAAATTTGCTGCCACACAGATAGACCAGGCACAAAAAAATATGCAGCTTAGTAACCGGCGTGTGTTTGCTGTTACCGGTTGGGATAAGGAAGACCTGCAGGATAAAAATGTACTTGAAGTAGGCAGCGGCGCCGGACGCTTTTCGCAGGTGATACTCGACCATACCAAAGCAAACCTATACAGCGTTGACTACAGCAATGCAGTGGAAGCCAATTTTAAAAACAACGGCCACCACAAAGAACGTTTTCATTTATACCAGGCCAGCGTATATGATATGCCTTTTGCAAAAGGACAGTTTGATAAAGTATTTTGTTTTGGTGTGATACAACATACACCCGATGTACAAAAAACGGTTCAATCACTCATCAGCATGGCGAAGCCTGGTGCCGAAGTTATTGTGGATTTTTATTGTGTAAATGGCTGGTGGACAAAAGTGCAGGCCAAATACATCTTCAGGCCCATTACCAAAAAATGGAGCCACGAAAAATTGCTGAATAAGATTGAAAAAAATGTTGACTGGATGATTGCAGCAACCACTTTTTTTAATAAGATAGGTATCGGCAGATTTGTAAACCGCTTTATCCCTATTTGTGATATTAAGGGCACATTACCGCAAGGTATGAGCAAACAGGAACTACGTGAGTGGTGCATCCTGGATACATTTGATATGTTTAGTCCCGAGTACGACCAGCCACAAAAAGTAAGCACCGTAAAAAAATGGTTTGAAGAAAATGGTATGGAACAGGTTTGGGGTGGCACGATCCGTTTTGACAATAGCACTGCCTATGTAGTAAAAGGCATTAAAAAATTGTAAACCAATACGTGATTGAGTTTTGCCACAGATTTACACGAATTTTTCTTTGTCTTTTATCTGTGAAAATCAGTGTAATCCGTGGCTAAAAAGATTCACGAAGTGAATTGGAAATTTGAGTTTAACATGCAAAAAAAGATCATTCATTTTATTTTTAACCTCAGCCGCGGTGGTGCCGAAACCATGCTGGTGAGGGTGATAAAAGAACTGCCTGAGTATGAACATGTGGTGGTTACCCTCTTCCCTGGTAATAATTTTGGAACTGAGCTGCAATGCAAAAAATGGATATGCCTCAATATACATTCACTTGTTGCGTTACCACTTGCTTTTTTAAAATTCAGGAAACTGGTTAAGGAAGAAAAGCCTGACCTGGTTCATACACACTTATTCTGGCCAACGCTTGTTGCAAGACTTTCGGTATCAAAAAGAATTCCTTTAATTACAACCATCCACGCCTTTATTGCAACTTCCGGCGAATACAAGCATGGATATATTCGTTTTTTAGATAAGCTTAGTTATAAGTTTCGGAAGAGTATTATTATCGTAGTAGCCAAAGGAGCTTTGGACGAATACTTTTCATTCCTGAATCTTAATCCCTATAAGGCTTATGCCTTATACACATTTGTAGATGTTGCACGTTTTAATATTGACAGGATAACTGCTGCAAAAAAAAATGATACGTTCAGACTGGTAGCTGTTGGAGCTTTGCGTTTACAAAAAAATTATCCGTACATCATTAATGCTATGGCATTGATAAAAGATAAGAATATTGAACTGGATATTTACGGAACGGGCAATTTACAAACTGAACTTCAGCACCAAATCGATTCAACGGGTGCAAAGGTTTTTTTAAAAGGAGAAGTAAATAATATTGAAGCCATTATACCGCAGTACGATCTCTTTGTAATGTCATCTACCTACGAAGGTTTTTCTTTAGGTATATTGGAAGCTATGGCCATGCGCATGCCGCTGTTGCTGAGTGATATTGCGTCTTTTAAAGAACAGTGCGAAGATAATGCCTGGTATTTTTCACTGGAAGATGAGCAGGATGCTGCATCGCAGATTGTGGCGCTTAGTAATGAAAATACAAATGTATTGCTCGAAAAAGCGGAAGCAGGCAGGCAGCGGGCCATTAATAATTTTACATTGCCACATCATATTGCCGGTTTGCGGAAAATTTATGATGAGGCTTTGAGTAGTACCGATTAACAGAATAGCTATTGTAACTTTACCAATAAATAAAATAACATGTGCGGCATTTCGGGTTTCATCGATTTTAATAAGAAGACCTATATTGATGTATTGGAAAAAATGAACCGCATCATGGCGCACCGTGGCCCCGATGGAGAAGGTTATGGCATGTACGAAACAGACAATGCTACAATTGGCCTTGGGCACCGCAGGTTAAGTATTATAGATCTGACAGCCGGCGGAAACCAACCAAAAACCTTTGGCAGCCTGCACATTACTTTTAACGGTGAAATTTATAATTATGCAGAAATAAAAAATGAACTGGAGCAAAAAGGACATCAGTTCGACAGCCATAGCGATACCGAAGTCATTTTACATGCTTATAAAGAATGGGGTACTGCTGCTTTGCAAAAATTCATCGGCATGTTTGCGCTGGCTATTTATGACGATGCCGAACAAAAATTATTTGCCTGTAGAGACAGGGCTGGTGTAAAACCTTTCTTCTATTATTATAAAGATGGATTATTTCTTTTCGGATCAGAGTTGAAAGCGCTGGTGCAACATCCTTCTTTTGAAAAGCAGATCAACAACGATGCCGTAGGTGCGTTTTTACAGTTTGGATATGTACCCACACCTCATTGTATTTTTAACAATGCTTATAAATTAAAACCCGGTCACTTCTTGATTTTTGATATAAAAAAGCAGGAATTTAAAGAAGAACAATACTGGAATGTGTACGATGCGTATAACAAACCCATTTTGGATATCAGCCTGCCCGAAGCAATTGAAGAAACCGAAAAGCTGCTCACCAGTGCCTTTCAATACCGCATGGTAAGCGATGTGCCGGTTGGTGTTTTTTTAAGTGGCGGTTACGACAGCACTTGTGTTACAGCCATTCTGCAAAAGAACAATTCTGAAAAAATAAAGACATTTACCATTGGCGTGCAGGATGCAGGCATGAATGAAGCGCCCTTTGCAAAAGAAATTGCAGCCCATCTCGGTACGGATCATACCGAATATTATTGCACCGAAAAAGAAGCGCTGGATATTGTTCCGCAGCTGCCTTTTTTTTATGATGAACCTTTTGCAGATAGCAGTGCCATACCAACCACGCTCGTAAGCCGTATTGCCCGGGAAAAAGTTACCGTAGCCCTTTCAGCCGATGCCGGTGATGAGATCTTTGCCGGCTACAACCGCTATGATTTTATGTCGAAATATGGCGGTTCCATACAAAAAATACCAGGCGTTTTGCGCAAGAGCGCTGCAGCCATGATGGAATTGATCCCGGCTGATAAGATTCCGGTCTTTAATAAAAAATATCTTTTTCACAGCCGCTACGAAAAAGTAAAATCACTTTTAAAAGAACCATCTGCCCGTAATGTTTTAATGAGCATGACGCAGCAGATGAACTCAAAAGATCTGACCGAACTGTTTAAAGACAGCATTAAACAGATGCCTTCTTATTTTGACAGTAAGGATCTTAAACCTGATAACTATTCTGTTTTATCTTATATGATGGCGGTAGACTACCAGACTTATCTTTTAGATGATATTCTGCAAAAAGTTGACAGGGCGGGTATGAGTGTTAGCCTGGAAGGCAGGGAACCCTTTTTAGACCAACGGATTATTGAATGGGCTGCGCAATTGCCACTGGAATATAAATACAACAAGGGCAACAAAAAATTTATACTTAAGCAGATCGTACATAAATATATTCCGGCTAACATGATGGACAGGCCGAAAATGGGCTTTGGTATACCCATTGCTGCCTGGTTACAAAACGAGCTGAAACCTTTTGTAGATATGTATTTTGATGAACAATTCATTCAAAAACAAAATATTTTCAACAACCACATAATACAGCGTATAAAAAATTCGTTTTACCACGGCAAGATTGAAAGGGCAGAAAAAGTGTGGTATATTTTGATGTTTCAGATGTGGTATGACAGGTGGATGAACAATAATTAAGACTTATGCACGTTTACAAATACCGATAATCCGCTCCCTTCCAAAACTGCAAATTAAATAAGGCTTATATTTACCTTACATAACCCCCTAATGACGGAATACGAAATAAAAGCGAAGAACAAATTCTCGTTTGGTCTGGCAGAATTGATCCAGTACCGTGAACTGTTTTATTTTTTCACCTGGCGTGATGTGAAGGTGAAATACAAACAGGCTGCACTGGGTATTCTCTGGGCCATCCTGCAGCCATTGATCATGATGCTGATGTTTACCCTCATCTTCAGCAAGGCACTTAAAGTAAGCAGCGATGGTATTCCGTATCCTGTTTTTGCCATCAGCGGTTTATTGATCTGGAACATTTTCAGCAACGGGCTAATGAACAGCGCTAACAGCATGGTCAATAATGCCAACATCATCAAGAAAATATATTTTCCAAGGCTAATCATTCCAATGAGTGCGATACTTACCGCACTGGTTGATTTTTTATTTGCATTGACGATCTATGTTGCCATTCTTATTTATTATCACCAGGGAGTAGATTTTGTAAAACTGTTTATTTACCTGCCTTTAAGCATGCTGATAACAGTTGTAACAACATTTGGGCTGGGCTCTTTTCTAGCAGCATTAAATGTCAAGTATAGAGATTTTCAATACCTGCTTCCTTTTATGATACAGTTTTTATTATTTGCCAACCCTGTTTTATACTCGGCAAAAGCATTTACCAATCCGGTCATCAATACCATCATGAAGGTAAACCCGATTGCATCTGCCATACAGCTTTGCCGTAGTGTGTTTACCGGCCAGGAAGTTGACTGGCAGGCTGTGGGTATCGGAAGCTCGGTTGCAATCCTGTTGTTTTTTATCGGAATTTATACATTCAGAAAAACAGAATCATACTTTGCCGATTTAGCATAATTATGAAATGAGCCAGAACGAAAGATATGATCAATTAGGAGTTTTAACAGGCGAATTCCATAGCCTGTCCCGATTTTTCGGGATGGCCAAAATCAATATAGAAAACACATGAAACCAATATTAGAAGTACAGCATTTAACCAAGGAATTTAAAATTGGTGCTAAGCAGGAACGATACCTGTCGTTGAGAGATGCATTGGCTAAACCCTTCCGGAAAAAAGATAAGGAAGCCAGTACTTTTCTTGCATTGGATGATATCAATTTTAATGTTAATGCCGGGGAAAGTATTGGAATAATAGGAAGAAATGGCGCTGGCAAAAGCACTTTACTAAAAATACTTAGCAGAATTACTCCTCCTTCATCGGGTAAAATAGTTTGCCGTGGCCGGGTGGCAAGTTTGCTGGAAGTAGGTACCGGTTTTCATCCCGAACTGAGCGGACGTGAAAATGTGTACATGAACGGAAGCATACTGGGTATGCGTAAGGCAGAGATCAATAAGCATTTCGACTCTATTGTAGATTTTAGCGGAGTCGAAAAATTTCTGGATACACCTTTAAAGCGCTACAGCAGTGGTATGCAGCTGCGTTTAGCTTTTTCGGTAGCTGCTTTTTTGGAACCGGAAATATTAATTATTGACGAAGTACTGGCAGTAGGCGATGCTGAGTTTCAGAAAAAATGCCTGAACAAAATGAAGGATGTGAGCATGAATGAAGGGCGCACTGTTTTGTTTGTTAGCCATGATATGAATGCGATAAAAACTTTGTCAAACACAGCTATATTATTAGATTCGGGCAAAGTAGTAAAAAATGATAAAGTTGGAGAAGTAATACCATTATACTTAAACAGAATTCAGCTTACCAATAACTGGAACCGGCCGGAAACATCTGCAGCGCCGCATTTTACCAATGTAAGTATTGTTGTAAAAGATCATCAACCCCAACTTAAACTGGAGGTTACATTTACCGTCAAGTCTGATGTGAAGATGAACAAGGCATTTGTTGCATTTAACATATCAAGCAATACCGGTACTATGATAGGGCAGGCTATTCCCAACCTGGAGCCATTTATAGATGCCTCTTTTTCTAAACAGACTTTTACAACTGAAATTGAAATAACAGGATTTGTGCCCGGAACTTTTTTGGTTAGCGCCTGGATAGGTCCGCATTATTCAGAAACCTACGACTGGCAAAAAGATATTGTAGGATTTAATATTGTTGATACCCCACAGCCTGGAAGGGTTTACCCGCATGCTGCAGAACAGGGAAATATTGTTCCGTTTTCAAAAATGATAAATAACTAACTATGATAATTGCAACTGCAAAGAAATTTCTGAGGGGCATGCAAACAGATATGCAAACAGAGAGGCTTTACGGTCCTGTTCATAAAAAATTCATGGAGTTTTCAATGCTACTCCGTCGTGATTTTATTGATTGTTTAAAACTGGTTTCAACATTCAAAGACATCAACGGCAGCATCATTGAATGCGGTGTGTGGCGTGGTGGAATGATCGCTGGCATTGCAGAAGTGATGGGCAAAGAGAGACAGTATTATCTGTTTGACAGTTTTGAAGGCCTGCCTGATGCAAAAGAAATTGATGGAGAAGGTGCTATGGCCTGGAAGGACCTGGGGTCGGCTAATAATTATGATAATTGTAAGGCTGAAATTGAATGGGCACAAAAAGCCATGGAGCTAGCTGGTGTTACAGATAAAGCCAGTTTTATAAAAGGCTGGTTTGATGATACTGTCCCGAAGTTTGAAACCAACGAACCAATAGCTGTGCTGCGCCTTGATGGAGACTGGTACGATTCTACGATGGTTTGCCTTGAACACTTGTTTCCAAAAGTAACCGTAGGAGGGTTGATCATTTTAGATGATTATTATGCATGGGATGGCTGTTCCAAAGCACTTCACGATTATTTATCAAAATACCAAAGGCCGGAGCGTATAATAAAAGCTTATTCTTCCGGCTGTTATTTAATTAAAAAACATGACCCCTAAAACCTATCAGGATAATTTTTTTGGTTTTCATTCAGATGATTCTTTCAATTCTGCAAAAGAAGTCATTCCTGTTATTTTACAATTTATAAAACCAGCATCGGTTATTGATATTGGATGCGGTGCCGGCAACTGGTTATACAACTGGAATGAGTTGGGTGTAACCAATTTTTTAGGTGTAGATGGCGATTATGTCAGGGCCGAAGATCTGATCATCGATAAGAACAATTTTGAATCGGCTAACCTGGATAATGGTTTCAGCACCGACAGGAAATTTGACCTGGTAACATCGCTTGAAGTGGCTGAACATATAAAACCAGAGAATGCCGAAAAATTCATTGCTTCTCTTTGCAACCTCGGCGATGTGATCGTTTTTTCTGCCGCCATTCCAGGTCAGGACGGAACACTGCACTTCAACGAACAATATCCCGATTACTGGATAGAAAAATTTGCAAAGCATAACTTCAAGCCTTACGATTGTTTAAGAGAACTTATCTGGAACAACGACAAGGTTTCGCCCTGGTACCGGCAGAATGTTTTGTTTTTTGTAAACGATAGTGTAAAAGATAAGCACCCGTCAATTACCAGCAACACAAAAAAGATACTTCCACTTGTTCATCCGGAAATTTACAGATCGAGAGTGAGGGACGCAGCTTACAGCAAAAGAATCTTAAAAAGTCCTTATACCGCTTTGCGTTATTTCGCAAGCAATTTTTTTAACAAAAAAAAGTAACGAAGCAATGAGGATTGAAAACGGTTCGAGGTTTGAAGATTATAAAAAAATCACTAAGCTGGATTTTAACTACTTAGTTTATACTCCTTTAATACGTGACCTGGAATCATCGATAAAAGAATATGCCCACGGCAGCGTAATTGATATTGGGTGTGGTAACAAACCTTACGAAACAATATTCCAGGGAATTACTGCTGATTATGTTGGCTGCGATATCATGCAGTCGAGCCTGCAAAAAGTAGATGTGTTGTGCCCCGCAAATAATATCCCGCTGCCGGATAATTCTTTTGATACCGCTTTTAGTACCCAAACCATTGAACATGTAGAAGACCACCAGGGGCTGGTGAATGAAGCTTTCCGTTTGTTAAAGCCCGGCTGCAATTTTATTGTATCCGGCCCCATGTACTGGCACCTGCACGAAGAGCCTTACGATTTTTTTCGCTTTACCAAATACGGCTTTCAATATGTACTGGAGAAAGCAGGATTTGAAATGGTTGAGATCAAAGCAAATGGCGGTACCTGGTCTGTTACCGGTCAAACTATCATACATTCATTCAGGTACAGCAAAAGCAATAATTTATTCATCAGGTTTTCGAGGCTTTTATTTTTTAAGCTCCGCATATATTGGTTGGTCAATGCGTTTTTCTCCTGGCTCGATAAAAAAGATCAAAACCCGGTGAATACGATGAACTATGTTGTAATTGGCAGAAAGCCATTAAATGTTTAAAATAAATGAATCCAAGAGTATCCATCATCATTCCCTGTTACAATCACGGTCAATACATTCGTGAGGCCATAGACAGTGTTGAAAAAGTAACTGATAAAAATTTATACGAAATAATTATTGTGAATGATGGGTCAAAGGATGAATACACCATCGAGATGATGGATAAACTTGCTGCCGAGGGTTATCACGTAATTAACCAGGCTAACCAGGGCCTGGGCCGCACCCGTAACAATGGTATCAGGGCGGCAAAGGGAGATTATATTTTACCGTTGGATAGCGATAACCGGATAAGGCCTGCATATATTTACGAGAGCATTAAAATTTTAGATACTCACCCGGAGATAGCGATGGTTTACGGAGATGCAGAATTTTTTGGCGATAAAAGTAAAAGGCATGTGGTTAGTGAATTCAACCTGCAGAATATGATGGTTGAAAACCAGATCGATGCCTGCGCCGTTTATCGAAAATCAGTTTGGGAAGCAGTGGGAGGTTATGATGAAAAAATGCCCATCATGGGATATGAAGATTGGGATATGTGGATGAACATGACCTTTAAACAGTACAAATTTCATTATGTACCCGAGATATTATTTGATTACCGGGTGTTGGGCAATTCCATGTTACGTTCTATCAGCGTGAGCAATAAAAAAAGATTGTTTAAATACATGGATGAAAAATACAAAGGCTACCTGAACATGGATCACATGAACCAGGAACTGATGAAATTATGTGGCCGAAATAAAAAAGTAGCATTAAAACTGGTAGCGGTTTTATATTTCCCCAGGCTGGTTAAATTTTTGGTTAAAAGAAACATCATTAAAGACCCTGATATTTTCTAAGACAAAACAATGAAAGTTACGATCTGCGCTTTTGATGCTCCCAACAATTTAGACGGTCCCACCACCTGGATCAAGCGCCTGTTGCCTTACTTCAGGGAGAAGAATATTGAATCCCGGATTATTTTTTTGGCAGCAAACGATAAGAATCTTCCGGCGTATAAATATTTTGTTGACGAAGGTTTTGCATGTAAACTCATCTACTGGGAATTATTCAATGATGAAAAAGTAAAGGCAATACTGGAAGATGTAAAACAATTTCCACCGGATATTTTCATCACCAATTACTTCGCCATTCCTTTGGAGGCCGGCAAATGGATAAAGAAAGCCGGCATACCCACCGTAATGGTTTTGCACAACGATAATAAGTATCATTACGACCTGGTAAAAAAATATGCGGCAAATAATGATGAAAGCGACGTCTCTTCTGTTGTATGTGTATCAAACTTAATTCAGGAGATAAGCCAGCAAACAGCGCCACAGCATCAATCAATAAAATACATTCCAATTGGTGCGCCGGTAACTGATGAAGTGGCAGGGCTTTCAGCAGATGGCGAACTTAAAGTGGTTTATGCCGGGCGTATTGATGAAAAGCAAAAGAGAATCTCGGATGTAGCGCATGCTTTTTGCCTGGCGGCAAAAGAAGTGCCCGGCACCAGCTATACCATTTATGGCGATGGTCCTGCCGTTCCTGCTGTGCAGGAAATTTTAAATACAACTGGAAAAGATCTGCCTGTTCAGTTTAAAGGGAAATTAAAATCAACCGAAGTGCAGGCTCACTTATTGCAAAACCAGGTTTTTGTTTTGCTTTCAGAATTTGAAGGCCTGCCCATTACATTAATGGAAGCGATGAGTTGTGGCCTGGCGTCGATTTGTACAAACATGCGAAGTGGAATATCCGATCTTATAACAAATAATGCAGAAGGAATTTTAATTGATGACAGGAAGGATGAGTTTGTTGCAGCTATAAAAAAACTAAAAGAGAATCCTGCCTTGTGGACGGAGATGTCGCAGGCAGCAAGGCAAAAAATTGTAAGATCTTATTCTATAGAAACCTGCAGCAATCAATGGATAGCTCTATTTGAAGAACTGGTAGAGCATGCTGGTAAAAGATCAGCATTGGTCATTCCTTCTTCAAAAGAATTAAAAAAGATAAGACTGGATGATGAATTTAAAAGGCAGAATAACCCAAGGCCTGCAGAAATATTAGTTCCGTTTTACAAAACAAAATATATGCTGGGCCGTTTAAAGCGAAATTTATTTAAATCATAAAAATGAGATACTAAAAACAACAAGAAAGCTGTCAGTCTGAGCTTGTCGAAGACGGGTTATAAAGAATATCTCAATATAAATAACATACATGCGATCATTGGCACCCATAGTTTTTTTTGCATACAACCGGCCGGAACACACCCGGCTGGTATTGGAATCTTTGCGTAACAACCGGCTGGCCGATGAATCGAAACTCTTTATCTATATTGACGGGCCGAAGCCTGGTGCAAGCGAAGAAACATTAGCTGCCATTGCGGAAGTGAAAAAAATAGTGCGTGAAAAACAATGGTGTAAAGAAGTCAACATTATTGAAGCTACAGAGAACAAGGGGTTAATAAAATCGAATGCAGAAGGTGTTACCAGGATGGTAAATGAATTTGGCAAGGTAATAGCCATGGAAGACGATGGCTTGCTTTCTCCCGGATTTTTAACCTACATGAATGATGCGCTTGATTTTTATGAGAACAACCCGAAAGTGATGCATATCGCTGCATATAAGAGACCCGAGTTTGCCCCTGTTGAAATAAAAGAATCAACATTTTTCTTCTACCATACTACCACCTGGGGCTGGGCTACCTGGAAGCGAGCCTGGGATCATTTTAAATTAGACCCATTGGCGGTACATGAATCTGTAAAGAAAAAAGGCAATATCCACCGGCTGAACATGGATGGCACGTTTGAATTTTTCTGGGGACTGAAAGCAGTTGCCAAAGGAAAACTCAGGAGCTGGAATGCTATCTGGCACTCAACTGTTTTTTTAAATGACGGCATGTGTTTGTATCCGCAAAGATCATTGGTATCAAATATTGGCCACGATGGAAGCGGTACCAATTGTGAACCCGATGAGCGCTTTGCTATTGATGCTGATGCATTGGCAGATTCGATACCGGTTACTGCAATTCCTTTAAAAGAACACGAAGGCATAAAAAAGCACTATATAGCCATGCACTCTTTGAAATACAAATTTGTGTTTGCCTTAAAACATTATCTCCGCTATCTTGTAAAATATTAAGCAGAAAAACAAACTACAATTGAACTCAGTAAAAAAAGTATTGTTTATTTCTTACGATGGCATGACCGATCCGCTTGGTCAAAGCCAGGTAATACCTTATTTACAGGGATTGGGTAAAGCAGGCTACAAAATATTTTTGATCAGTTGCGAAAAGGAACAGGTTTATCATCAACACAAAAATTACATTCAGGACTTACTGGATAAAAGCAATATCAGCTGGATACCGCTCAACTACACCAAAAATCCGCCTGTTATTTCCACACTGCTTGATATTGCAAAAATGCGCAGGGCTGCAAAAAAATTGCACAAGGCAGAAGGCATTGACATGGTGCATACCCGTGCCGGTGTGCCGGCATTGATCGGTTTGTGGATGAAGAAAACAATGGGGGTTAAATTTATGAATGATATACGTGAGTTTTATGCCGATAGCAGGGTAGAAGGAGGAATGTGGAATACAAAGAACCTTATCTACAAGAGCATTTATAATTTCTTTGCCAAGAAAGAATCGGAAGCGGTAAGGCAAAGCGATGGAATTGTTTGCCTTACTTATGCAGCTGAAACCATTATTAAGGGTTGGAAAGAATACAAACCTTCAATTCCGCTGGAAGTAATTCCCTGTAGTGCCGATCTGCAGCTTTTTGATTATGCAAAAATTGATGTAAATGAGAAAGCTGTTTTAAAAACTGAACTTAATATTAGCGAAGATGATTTTGTGATCAGTTATCTGGGTTCAATCGGCGGCTGGTACCTAACTGCAGAAATGTTACAGTTTTGTAAATTACTAAGCAAGCGCATTCCTGCTGCAAAATTCTTATTCATATCGCCGCACCGGCACGAAGAGATAAAAGCCATCGCTGCTCAATATGAAATACCGGCCGATATAGTAGTTGTAAAAAAAGCTTCCCGTGTGCAGGTGCCGGCATTACTTTCTTTAAGCAGCTACTCTATATTTTTTATAAAACCCTGCTATTCCAAGCAGTCATCTTCGCCCACAAAACATGGCGAAATAATGGCGATGGGTATTCCGGTAATAACCAATGGTGGCGTGGGTGATGTGGCAGAAATTGTACAAAGCACTAACTCGGGTATTGTGATAAATGAATTTACAGATGAAGTATTTGAAACAGCTATCAATGAAGTTGCAAACAAAAATGATTATGATGCAGCTGTAATAAGAGCAGGGGCAGTTAAATGGTATTCATTGGAAAATGCCATTGAAAAATACACGCGTATTTATAAAAGTATATTGGGTTAATCAATTATTTTGCAAAAAAATAAAGCTACATGCAGCACAGGTTTTTAATAGTAGGAGCAGGTTTTTCAGGAGCAGTATTGGCCAATCAACTGGCAAAAGAACTTGATTGTACTATTGATGTGTGGGACGAACGCAATCATGTAGCCGGTAACTGCCACACCAAAAGAGATGCCGAAACCAATGTAATGGTTCATGAGTATGGCCCTCATATTTTTAATACCGATAAAAAAGAGATATGGGATTTTGTAAACAGCATTGTTGAGTTCAAACCTTTCATCAACCGGGTAAAAGCAAATTACAAAGGTAATATCTATTCACTGCCCGTCAACCTGCATACCATTAACCAGTTTTTTAATAAAACCTTCGGCCCCGAAGAAGCCAAAGTATTTATTGATAGCCTGGGCGATAAAAGCATTACTGATCCTCAGTCTTTTGAAGAACAGGCGCTTAAATTTTTAGGCAAGGATCTGTACCATGCATTTTTTTATGGCTACACCAAAAAGCAATGGGGTTGTGAGCCATCTGAATTGCCGGCATCTATTTTAAAAAGATTACCGGTACGGTTTAATTACAATGATAATTATTACAACAATATTTACCAGGGAATACCGGTGAACGGCTATACCGAATTGGTTGAAAAATTACTGGAAAGCCCGAAGATCAACATCACCCTAAATAAAAAATTTAATTACAGCAGCGAATTGCTTTCAACCTATAACCATATTTTTTACACCGGCCCCATTGATGCTTTTTTTGAGTATAAATTTGGCAGGCTTGGCTACCGCACGGTTACTTTTGAAAAATATACAGCAGATGGGGATTACCAGGGTAATGCCGTAATTAATTATTGTGATGAAACGGTTCCTCACACCAGGGTGCATGAGCATAAGCATTTTGCTCCCTGGGAAGCGCACGAAAGAACCGTTTATTTTAAAGAATTCAGTAAAGAAACCACAGAAAACGATATTCCGTATTACCCCAAAAGGCTTGACGGGGATAAAAGGATCCTGGATGCATACCGGGCAGAAGCCGTGGAGTCTGCCAACCTTTCTTTCCTGGGACGGCTTGCCACTTACCGCTATATGGATATGCACCATGTAATAGGCGAAGCACTTGCTTTTTCTCAATCTTTCCTTCAATCCCTCTGTGCCGGAAATAGGGCTCCGGTGTTCCCCAATACAGAGAATTAATAAAAAAAGTTAATTTTTATACAATAAGCGGATTCTCACACCGTTATAGTATTGTCCAATTTATTCTATTCTAAAACCAAACCAATTCCCATGGAAAAGGTAGTAGCTGTGGTTGTCACGTACAACCGTTTAGCCCTCCTGTCTGAGTGCATCACTGCATTACGCAATCAATCACGTCCTTTAGATGGTATTTTAGTAATAAATAACGGAAGTACCGATGGTACCGAAGCCTGGTTAAAGAGCCAGAGCGACTTATCTTATTTTACGCAAAAAAATATAGGAGGAGCCGGGGGGTTTAGTACTGCCATTAAAATGGGGTATGAGGAGGGATATGAATGGATATGGTGCATGGATGATGATGGTATGCCTAAAGAAGATGCGCTTGAAAACTTATTAGCGGCCCAGCCAGCCGAATTAACTTTAATGAACTGCGCTGTAATTGATAATAAAGACAGAAAATCTTTTGTGTGGAATACCGGCGGATATAAAACCCTGGATGAAGTACCCGGTAATATTATTGATGGAATTGGGCATCCGTTTAACGGCACTTTTATTAACAGGCGTATAATTGAAAGAGTAGGTGTACCCAAAGCCAGTTTCTTTTTATGGGGTGACGAAACAGAATATTATTACAGGATTGTACGGCGCAATAAAATACCGGTTTGTACAGTCGCAAATAGTATTCATTATCATCCCGCAACAGCATTTTCTGTAAAAAAAGACTGGGATTATGCTTCCGGATGGAAGATGTATTACTACATCCGCAACCGCTTTCATATTCATCAGACAAAATTTAATAACAAGGCCTTGGCATTATTGCACTACAGTTGTTTTTTACTTGCTTTTGCAGGGGTAACGATTGTTTTTCAAAAAACAGACAGGCTTAAAAAATTAAGTTTTATCATGTGGCCGGCTGCTGATGCCATCAATAATAATTTTGAAGCTTTGCCACCGGTGATCTTAACAAGATTAAAATCGGCTGAACCGGTATCATTAACGGCTTCAATAAACAATTATCTTAAAACTACCTGGATGAACATATTGGCTCCTTTTACATCGGCCAGAACCGAAAGAGCTGCAAACGCATAATGGTTACATTATAACCCCCTTTGAAAACACATCACAAAGCCCCGCCAACAGCCGGGCTTTTTTTATTTTTCGAGGCCCAATCCTGTATAAGAAAAATAGCAATAATATAAAAAGGCATGCAGGGAATTTTGTATCGCACCAAAGTGCCAAAATTTGCAGTAGTAGCTCCCACAAATAACGCAAACAATAATGCAAATAAAATGCAATACATCACTGCCGGATCTTTTAAGATGGGTCTTATAAAATTCTTAGGCCCGGCTTTGTAGAATACGGATAAGGTAAAGAACATGATTACCATACTTTCTATAGATGATAAAAGTGTTGATATTTTTTTTGATTCCCAGATAAACGGACGGTACAATGTGGCAATTATGGCTGCCGGTGCAATTTTTAAGAGGCTTGAAACAGAGCCATCGTATTCAACACCCAGCGAAAAACTGGATCCTACATCTTCCTGCTCTGCATAAGCTTTCTGGTATATGGAAATATTTTTGGTTACATCGTTACCGCCATAGGCGCCCAGGGTGCCGGCCAGTTGCTGCATTACCGTGCCAAACATGGCCATGGCTAAAAAGATAAGACCTAAAACAAAGGTAACACGCAATACCCTGCTCTTAATAAGGTTTACATTTTTTAAAACCAGGAAGAGCATGAAGAAAGGCACATAAGAAATCAGTATGTACACTTTAATTACGTATAAAAGGTAACCGGCAATGAATATGATCACCACATTTTTAATGATATCCTTCTTTTTATAAAAGGCTTCGTACAGTGCATAGGTTATCCAGCCTAAAGCTCCGGTACAGATCGGGTCTTTTAAAATGCCCGAACTCCAGAAAACAAAAGTGGGTAAATACAATATGGCTATGGCCAGTTGTTTGTGTAAATGAGGATATTGCTCATAAAAAAAACGGTAAAGCCGCCATACGCCCGAAAAAGAAAGCATGGAAAAAAAGAGATTTAAAATAAGGTATTTTTGAAAAGAAATAAACGACAGCAGGGCTGTAATTCTTACTACCATGTAATTATTTTCACCCTTCAGGTAACCCATATTGTTTGGGTTTTTCAATAAACTCTGATCAAATTCTGCACTCGGCAGGTAAAGCCATTTTACCTGCGAAGCGTCTTTCATGATCATGTGGCAGATATTTGTTCCTTCGGTAAAAAACAACATAAACGAATCTCCTACAGAAAGCATGGTATTAAAAAAAGTGAATCCTATAACAGCAACTATTTTTATCCAGAAACCCTGTTTGTGATAGTGCCGGAGTATGGGGTCGGTATAATTTTTTCTGCGGGCGCTGAAGAGGAAATAAAACAATGCAACGTAAACAGGAAACAATAGAAAATCTAAATAATTCATTTCTTGTTACTTTTTAAAGGATATGATTTCCGTTCATGTTTATGGTTGTGTAAATACATTCCAAATGTATCATAAAAATTCTGACCGTCTTTTAATAATATGAAGTTAATTTTGGTTACAAAAATCAAACCACAACATTCAATCAGTCAATTGTCGCAAAATAACAGCAATAAAAAATTAATACGCATAACAACGGTGCCCATGGCCCTGCGTTACCTGTTGCCCGGGCAAATGCGTTTTATGGCAGGCAATGGTTTTGATGTGCTGATGATAAGTGCAGATGGAAAGGAACTGGCAGAAGTAATTGAAATGGAGCAATGCAGGCATATCATAGTGCCCATGACCCGGAAGATAACACCCCTGGCCGATTTGAATTGCCTGTTCAGGCTGATTAAAATTTTCAGAAAAGAAAAGCCGGATATTGTACATACACATACACCTAAAGCAGGTTTACTGGGTATGCTGGCAGCTAAAATTTGCGGAGTAAAAGTGAGGATACATACGGTGGCCGGACTGCCCCTGATGGTAGAAAAGGGCTTTAAATACCAACTCTTAAAATTTATTGAAAAGCTTACTTACGCAGCAGCCAGCCAGGTGTGGCCAAACAGCCATTCACTCATGCACTTTATCAGTAAAAACAAACTTTGCCAAACAACCAAGCTTAGCATCATTGCAAAAGGATCTACCAATGGCATACAGATCAACAGGTTTAGCAAAGAGCATCTGGATGAAAAATTAATACATGAAATTAAAGAGCAGATCCATTATTCAGCTGAGCAAACTTACCTGCTTTGTATTGGCAGGCTGGTAAAAGATAAAGGTCTTGTAGAACTGGTACATGTTTTTACACAATTACAAAAAGACAATGCAAACCTGAAGTTAATACTGGTTGGTGAATATGAACATGCATTGGATCCGCTGCCGGCAGCTACTTTACTTGAAATAGAAAACGATCCTTCGATTATTCATATCAACTGGAGTAACCGGGTAGAATATTTTATGCACCTGGCCAATTTTTTTGTTTTTCCGTCGCACCGCGAAGGTTTTCCAAATGTGTTATTGCAGGCAGGCTCCATGGGCCTTCCGGTTATATGCAGCCACATAACCGGTAACATTGATATTGTAACCAATAATGAAACAGGATTGATTTTTGAAAGCGGAAATGAACAACAGCTGCTAAAGCTTTTACAATATGCATTATTGCATCCACAACACATGCAGGATATGGCAAAAAAACTGCAACAGCAAGTGAGCGAAAATTACCGGCAGGAAAATATCTGGCAAAATATGCTGCAGGCTTACAAAAGCTTGGTAAATTAGATAATTAAAAAACAACCATGGTATTAATTGGATACAGCGGCCATGCATTTGTGGTGTACGGTATTTTTAAGGCTGCCGGTAAAAAGGTTACAGGCTACTGCGATGTTGCTGAAAAAGAATACGATCCTTTCAGCCTTCCATACTTTGGAACAGAAAATTCTGAAACCGGTTTGCAATCCATTGAGGCCAACGGATATTTTATTGCTATTGGCGATAACGGCCTGCGCAAAAAAATTTATGAAGGCCTGCAAAAAGACAATTTGCAATCATCAAATGCAATACATCCTTCGGCGGTTATAGATGCATCTGCAAATATTGCATCCGGGGGTGTAATGATTGCGGCTAATGCTACTATTAACCCCCTGGCCTCCATTGCAACCGGTGCCATCTGTAATACGGGTTGTATCATAGAGCATGAGTGTATGGTGGGCGAATTTGCACATATTGGCCCCGGAGCTGTATTGTGTGGAAACGTAAAAGTTGGTGCAGGCGGCTTTGTGGGCGCTAATGCAGTTATCAGGCAGGGAATAACAATCGGGAGTAATGCGGTGATAGGTGCCGGGGCCGTGGTAGTAAAAGATGTACCGGATAATGCTACTGTAATGGGTGTCCCGGCAAAATAGTCAGGAAATAAACTTAAAGGCGAAATTTAACTCCTGACTCCCGACTCCTAACTCCTAACTCCCTTATCTTTGTATCGCAAATAATCAGCAATTATGAAAGTATTAGTTACAGGTGGCGCCGGTTACATTGGTTCTGTTTTGGTTCGCCAGTTATTAAATAAAGGTTACCAGGTAAGGGCTTTAGACTCTTTAAAATTTGGTGGCGATGCATTGTATGATGTAATGCTTAACCCCAACTTTGAATTTATGAAAGGCGATGTGCGTAATGCCGATGATGTAGATAAAGCTATTGAAGGTGTTGATGCCATTGCACACCTGGCAGCCATTGTGGGTGATCCTGCCTGTAAAAAATTTAGTTTTGAAGCCAATGAAACCAACTGGGATGGATCGGTTTTATTGTTTAATAAAGCCGAAGCAGCCGGTGTAAAGCGTTTTGTTTTTTCAAGCACCTGCAGTAATTATGGTAAAATGGCCGACCCCGATTCCTTTGTGGTAGAAACATCTGCGCTGAACCCGGTTTCTTTATATGCCGAGTTAAAAGTAAAGTTTGAAAAATATTTACTGGAAGATAAAAAAGACAGTCTGATGTGCAGCACGGCTTTGCGTTTCAGCACCGTGTATGGCTTTTCTCCAAGAATACGTTTTGATTTAACTGTAAACGAATTTACCCGCAATGCTTTTGTGCATGGTGAGCAGGAAATATGGGGACAACAGTTCTGGCGCCCCTATTGCCATGTGGATGATCTGGCAAGAGCTGTGGTTTTGGTTTTAGAAAGCCCCGAAGAAAAAGTAAAGGCCAATGTATTTAATGTAGGCAGCACAGAAGAGAATTATAACAAAGGAATGATCATAAGAGAGGTTTGTAAAGTAGTGCCCAACGTAAATGTTATTTATGTTGACAGCAGCGAAGACCCCCGTGATTACCGTGTAAATTTTGATAAGATAAAAAATGAACTGGGCTTTACCATTACCAAAACAGTACCTGATGGTGTAAAGGAAATTTACACGCTGTTGAAAACGGGCATTGTAACTGATTCTTTTGTAGAGAAGTTCAGGAATATATAAGTGAAGTTAAAATGTACTTAAATTTTTTATATAAGGATGCTTTTAAGCATCCTTTTTCTTTATAAAATCTTTATACAGCCGGGGCGGAATTTTATACCATACTTATAAACCGCAAACTACCTTTGTGTAAGCAAAAGCGCAGTATGGCAACTTTAATAAATCGAATCAGTAAACCCAGGCAGTATTTATACAGCATCTTGCTGCTGACTCTTGTAGCTTCGGGTTGTTATCTTTTTTCTGCTTACATCGATTATCGTGTAGTAGCTTTTTTATTGTTGCTGGTTGTTTCTGTTACCGCAGTGCTGTTTGATATTTTACCGGTTTTAATTACAGCTGCCCTGAGTGCACTTACGTGGAATTTCTTTTTTATACCGCCTCATTTTACATTTAGAATTGACAATACAGAGGATATGGTTCTGTTTCTGATGTATTTTGTAATAGCATTGGTGAACGCAGCACTTACTTATAAAATAAGAAAAATGCAGAAGGAATCACTGGCAAAAGAAGAGAAAGCAAATACTATAAAATTGTACAACACCTTACTTAATTCACTGTCGCATGAGTTGCGTACGCCCATTGCAACGATTGTGGGGGCCACAGATAACCTGCAGAACTTCAACAGTAAATTATCTGATACCAACCGCAACGAACTCGTTCATGAAATATCCAAAGCATCTTTCCGCCTTAATCAGCAGGTAGAGAACCTGCTGAACATGTCCAGGCTGGAATCAGGTTTTATTCAACCCAAAAAAGACTGGTGTGATATGGTGGAACTGCTTTACGAAACCGTTAAAAGCATAGAAGAAAACACGGGAGTAAAAAAAATAAGTATACAGGTTGACCAAAACATTCCGCTGTTTAAACTGGACAAAGGCATGATGGAACAGGTAATTTATAACCTGTTGTACAATGCTACATTATACACACCACAGCATGCAGCTATCAGCATCAGCGCCCGTTGCCATGCCGACGTGTTGAAGATTGTAGTAGAAGATAATGGCCCGGGCTTTCCGCCGGAGGAGATCAATAATGTGTTTGATAAATTTTATCGTTTAAAAAATACGCAAGCCGGTGGTACTGGGCTCGGTTTATCAATTGTAAAAGGATTTACAGAAGCACATAAAGGAAAGATATTTCTCGAAAATGCAGATACCGGCGGCGCCAGGTTTACCATCAATATTCCGGCAGAAACATCGTACCTCAATAATTTAAAAAATGAATAACGCAACCATATTGGTAATAGATGATGAAGTGCAGATCAGAAAGCTGCTGCAGATCACTTTAGAAAGTAACGATTATAAAGTGATTCAGGCTTCAACAGCAAAGGAAGGAATGATCACTACGGCCAGTCATCCACCCGATTTGATTTTACTTGATCTTGGTTTGCCGGATGACAGTGGCCATCATGTGTTACAGCAATTAAGAGCATGGTACACAAAACCCATCATCATTTTATCGGTACAAAGCAGTGAAGAAGATATTGTAAAAGCACTGGACAACGGCGCCAATGATTACCTGGTAAAACCATTTCGTACGGGTGAATTGCTGGCAAGAATACGTTCGGCCATACGTGGAAACCTCAGTGAGGAAAATGACCCTGTAATTGATTGCGGCAGCCTGCAGATTGATCTTTTGGCAAGGATTGTAAAAAAGAATAACGAAATAATTAAACTTACGACCACTGAATACACACTGCTTTGCATGCTTGTAAAAAACGAAGGAAAGGTTTTAACGCATCATTATTTGCTGCGGGAAGTTTGGGGGCCGGGTTATATCAACCAGTCGCAATATTTAAGAGTGTTTATTGCTCAACTAAGAAAAAAGATTGAAGATGATGCCAACCGGCCTGTACATATTGTTACAGAATCCGGCGTAGGCTACCGCTTTACAGCAACCTAAAAAAATCACAACCACATATTAAATTATAACAATGAATTCGAATTCAAAAAATTTGAACAGGGTAACTATTGCCTCGCTGATGGTAGCGCTGGGTATCATTTACGGCGATATTGGCACCAGTCCTTTATATGTTTTAAAAGCAGTTATCGGGGAAAGAAAAATCAATGAAACGCTTGTGTACGGGGGCGTTTCATTGATATTCTGGACACTGGTTTTTCAAACCACCATAAAATATATCATACTCACACTGCGGGCCGATAACCAGGGAGAAGGTGGCGTGTTTTCTTTATATGCACTGGTAAGGCGGTACGGAAAGTTTTTAGTGATCCCTACCATTTTAGGCGCCACCACATTGCTTGCCGATGGTATTATTACACCGCCAATCTCTATAGCCTCGGCAATTGAGGGGCTTAATTCCGTAAATGGATTGGAAAAAATAATTGTTCCAGGAAACACACTAACGATAGGAATAGTTGTTGCCATTATTTCTGCATTGTTTTTCTTTCAGCGTTTTGGTACACAGATAGTGGGCAGTTCATTTGGTCCTATTATGGTGATCTGGTTTACCATGTTGCTGGTAATGGGAGCAACGCAGATCATACATTTTCCGGATGTACTGAAAGCATTAAGTCCGCACTACGGTTACGATCTGTTGGTTAATTATCCGCATGGCTTTTGGCTACTGGGCGCAGTTTTTTTGTGCACCACCGGTGCAGAAGCTTTGTACAGCGACCTGGGCCATTGCGGTATAAAAAATATCCGTATTACCTGGATTTTTGTAAAGATCAGCCTGCTCACCAATTATATCGGGCAGGCAGCCTGGGTAATGCATCAAAAAAATTCCGTGCTTGATGGTGCAAATCCCTTTTTTGAAATGATGCCGCACTGGTTTTTAATACCCGGCATCATCATTGCTACGGCAGCAGCAATTATTGCATCGCAGGCATTGATCAGCGGCTCTTATACGTTGATCAGTGAGGCTATGAACCTGAATTTCTGGCCAAGGGTTAAAGTAAGGCAACCCAGTGATATCAAAGGACAGATATACATTCCAAGTGTAAATACCATTCTTTGGATTGGGTGTGTTTTGATGATACTGTATTTTAAAGCTTCGTCACACATGGAGGCAGCTTATGGTTTTTCCATCACCATTGCTATGATGATGACAACCATTTTGCTGAATTATTATTTACTCTTTCGCTTAAAATGGAACAGGTGGGCAGTGGCATTAATAATCGGCTTATTTTCGGTTATTGAAATATCTTTTTTTATTGCCAACGTAGCCAAAATAAAAGAACGTTGGATGTTTCTGTTCTTTGAGCTATTTATTTTTATGGTAATGTACATCTGGTATTATGCACGTAAAATAAATAACCGCCTCGTAAAATTTGTAGACCTCGGTAAGTTTACACATCGCATACAAGAACTCAGCCAGGATGATGGGATCCCTAAATTTTCTACCCATCTTATTTACCTTACCAAGGCTAATAGTCGCAGCCAGGTAGAGGAAAAGATCATAAACTCCATATTTGCCAAGAAACCCAAAAGGGCTGATGTGTATTGGTTCCTGCATATTAACCGGACTGAAGAGCCATTTACACTGAGTTATGAAGTATCAGAACTGATAGACGATACTGTATTCAGGGTTACGCTTAATATCGGATTCCGTATTCAACCAAAAACCGAAATGTATTTTAAGAAAATTGTGCAGGAATTGGTAGTAAGAAAGGAACTGAACCTGCATATTCGTCCTGACGGCAGCAGTAAATATAATGCCGAACCCGATTTTAAATTTGTAGTGATAGAAAAATTCCTTTCAGTAGAAAATGAATTTACATTAAAGGAAGGTCTACTGCTTAACACATATTTCTTTCTTAAAAACCTGGGACAAAGCGATGAACGGGCGTTTGGACTTGAGAAAAGTGATGTGGTGATTGAGCAGGTTCCGCTCATTTATCAGCCGGTACAAAATATAGAATTGGTTCGTAATGAAAAAAATGTTGTAGTTTAAAAATAGTAAAATAAAAATTACATGTTTAGTAATATAAAAAAAATCTTTTTGGGATTGGCGATTATAAAAAGCACAGATATTATTGCGCAGGATAGCTCAAAAAAAAATCAGTTAAGCGTCAGCGCATATGTTGAAGTATATTATAGCTACGACTTTAATCAGCCTGCAAATAATACCCGTCCGTCATTTTTTTACAATCACAACCGTCATAATGAATTTAATCTTAACCTTGGCTTTTTAAAAGCCAGTTACAATGCAGACAAAGTAAGAGCAAACCTTGCACTTGCATTGGGTACCTATATACATGCAAACTATGCAGCGGAACCGGGGGTATTACAAAATATTTTTGAAGCCAATGCAGGTGTTAAGATCTCTAAAAAGAAAAACCTGTGGATAGATGCAGGGATCTTTAGTTCTCATATAGGTTTTGAAAGTGCCATTTCAAAAGATTGCTGGACACTTACCAGGAGTATACTTGCCGAAAACTCACCCTATTTTGAAAGTGGTGCAAAGATTACCTACACCAGCAATAATGATAAATGGTTAGTAAGTGGTTTGCTTTTAAACGGTTGGCAACGTATAAAAAAAGTAAACGGTAATTCTGCGTTAAGTTACGGCACACAATTGCAATACAGGCCCAATTCAAAACTGTTAATAAATTATAGCACATTCATGGGTACAGATAAGCCTGATAGTACCCGTCAATGGCGTTACTTTCATAATCTTTACACCATTTTTAATGTAACGGCTAAGTTTGGAATTACAGCAGGCTTTGATATTGGCACGGAGCAAAAAGCAAAGGGCAGCAGTAAAATGAACACCTGGTATGCCCCGGTTTTAATACTGAAACATACCATCAATAGTAAATGGGCCATTGCTGCAAGGGGAGAATATTACTACGACAGGGATGAGGTAATTGTTGCAAGTGGTACTTCAAATGGGTTTCAAACAACCGGGTTTTCTTTAAATGTTGATTATGCCCCGATCAGTAAAGCATTAATTCGCCTGGAAGCAAGAACACTGAAAAGTAAAGACAATATTTTTGTAAAGGGGAATACTTTCATCAACCATAATACCTTCATTACAGCTTCATTAGCAGTCAGTTATTGAATCAGATCACCAGGGTAATTTGATCTTTACATCATTTCTGCCTTTTAGGTAGTGGCATTTTTTTTATATAGGTTTGCAGGGTAATAATAAGTAAACGGTAAAGACGTTTATAAAAAAACAATGAATATGCTTTTACTCAGTGGCCCCAACATGGCGGGCAATGAATGGAAATACGTTAAAGATTGTTTAGACACCGGCTGGGTTAGCAGTGTTGGCGCTTACGTTGATCAGTTTGAAAAAATGAGTGCCGAATTTACCGGCACCAGATATGCGGTGGCTACCAGCAGCGGAACAACAGCCCTGCATATTTGTCTGGTGATGATGGGCGTTAATGCTGATGATTACGTAATTACGCCCAACATCACTTTTATTGCCACCTGCAATTCTATAAAATACACCGGTGCCGATCCGATATTGATTGACACAGACCGCGACACGTGGCAAATGGACCTTGATCTGCTGGAACAGTTTTTTACAGAAGAAACAGAACAACGGAACGGGGTATGTTATCATAAAAAAGATGGCAGAAGAATTCCGGTTTTAATGCCTGTACATGTGCTGGGTAATATTTGTGATATGGACAGGCTGATGGCATTGGCTGCAAAAAATAATGTTATAGTTATCGAAGACAGCACCGAGGCATTGGGCTCTTACTACAAAGGCAAACATGCGGGCAGTTTTGGTTTAATGGGAACGTTCAGTTACAATGGCAATAAAATAATTACAACGGGTGGTGGCGGTATGATTGTTACGGATGACGAAGTGTTGGCAAAAAAAGCCAAGCATTTAACCACCCAGGCCAAGAGCGATCCTTTTGAATACAAGCATGATGAAATTGGCTATAACTACCGGCTGGTAAACGTTGCAGCAGCCATGGGTGTGGCACAAATGGAACAGTTACCGGGCTTTATAAAACGCAAGCAGGAAATAATGGCTTTTTATAAAAATGAATTGCAGGGTGTAGGCGATATTAAATTTCAGGAAGTAAGTAATGATGTAAACCCCAATTGCTGGTTGCCAACCATCATGACGGAAAAGCAAAAAGACGTGTTGAAAATGCTGAATGATCATAAAATGCAGAGCCGCCCTTTTTGGGTGCCCATGAACCAGCTGCGGATGTTTACCAGCAATATTTTTTATAACAGGAACAATGAGTCAGATTTTGTTTATCAGCGTTGCTTAAGCATTCCCTGCTCTACAAATATTACTGATGAAGATCTGCAAGCTGTTTGTGATAAGATAAAAGAAGTTTTTTAGCAGTTGGCAATATGCAGTTGGCAGTTTGCAAATTAAAAGCAAGCTTCTTCTGCCCACTGCCCACTGCCCACAGTTAACTGCTGATTATGTACAAATTACTAAAGCGCATTATTGATATACTCATTGCAATCATTGCACTGATACTGTTATCTCCTATACTTATTCCTTCTATCATCATTTTGCTTTTTACCGGAGAGCACAAAGTGTTCTATTTTCAAAAAAGGCTTGGCTATAAAAATCGCTTTTTCAATATTTGCAAATTTGCTACCATGCTTCAGAACAGCCCGAATATGGGCACCGGCGCAATTACCTTACGTAACGATCCACGGGTTACTAAATTTGGTAAAATACTACGTATTACAAAAGTGAATGAACTGCCGCAGATCATCAATATATTCAAGGGTGATATGAGTATTGTGGGCCCAAGGCCATTAATGGAAGTAAGTTTTAAGCAATATCCGGAAGCAGTACAACAAAAAATTTACAATTGTAAACCCGGCATGACAGGCATCGGATCGCTAATTTTCAGGGACGAAGAGAAAATTGTTTCAGATGCACCTGATCCAAAAGTTATGTACAAAAACATATACCTGTATAAAGGCGAACTGGAATTATGGTACCAGGGAAAAGCATCCTTATATATCGATTTTATGATCATCTTTCTTACCGCCTGGTCCATTCTGTTTCCCCAAAACAAATTAACCGGGAAGATCTTTAATGATTTACCTGAACGCCCGTTTTAAGCTATTATACTACCTTTATTAAGCATTTTTAGCCTGATATTAAACAATTTCGGTCGCGGTTTGTAGTATGCATAAATAAATCAGTAAGCATGAATTCTTTCACTATCAAAGATCTTGAAAATTTATCGGGCATTAAAGCGCATACCATACGTATATGGGAGCAGCGGTATTCCTTTCTTAAACCAAACCGTACCGGCACCAATATCAGGGTTTACAGTAACGACGAACTTAAGACCTTATTGAACGTTGCATTGCTTAACAAGTATGGTTTCAAAATTTCGCGTATTGATAAAATGAATGAGAGTGAAATCAATGATAAGATACTCTCTTTAAATCAACAGGAAGCGCTGCAGGAAAGGATTGTGAATATGCTTATCAAACACATGATCGAACTCGACATCGAAGCCTTTGAAGAGCTGTTGAACGATTTTATTGCAACCAAAGGAATTGAAAAGACAATACCTCAAATTATATTTCCTTTCCTCGAGAAAATAGGAATACTCTGGCTTACCAATCACATTAACCCCGGACAGGAGCACCTGGTGACTACGCTCATTCGGCAAAAACTGATTGTAGGTATTGATCATGTCAGAAGTACAGTTAAAATAGATAAATCGGTTTTATTGTTTTTGCCCGAAACTGAATATCATGAGCTGAGCTTGCTTTTTATGAATTACATGTTTAAAAGCAAAGGTGTGAGCACCATCTACCTGGGCTGCAGCATTCCTTTAAGAGATGTGGAGTACCTGGTAAAATTAAAAAAGCCCGATTACATATATACCCATCTAACCAGTGTAGGCCCCCGGTTTAATTTTGAAAGGTTTATTGATAATTTAAGCAAATCATTCCCCAAAACTCCGGTAATTATATCCGGTTATCTTACCAATACGTACGAAAAGAAGGTTCTACCCCCATCAACTTCAAAAAATCCTATGCCGAAGTGATGGAGTTTCTGGCTGGTTTTTAAATTATGCTAACATCCCTTTTTGTTGACTTTGTAATAGCCTGATTTACAGAATGTTTAATTTTTTATAAAAATAATTAAACAAAAATTGATGTTTTATCAAATGTTTTGTTTACCTTTGTGTTGTAATACTTAAACAAAACAATATGTCAACAGTAGAATTTAACCAATCGCTTATCGGAAACACAGAATATTTGAAGCCATTTGCCATGACCCTTACTCGTGACATGGAATCGGCCAAAGACCTGATACAGGAAACCTTATACAGGGCACTGGCAAACAGGGATAAATACAATGCAGGTACCAATATCAAGGCCTGGATGTATACCATCATGCGTAATATCTTCATCAACAACTACAGGCGTAGTGCCAAACAAAATACCATTTTTGATAATACGCCCAACGATTTTTTACTGGATTACAACCAGGTTACAACTGCTAATGCAGCGGAAACAACGCTTACATTAAAAGAGATCAAAGAAGCGGTAAATCAATTACCCGAGATATTCAAAAATCCGTTTGAATTATATTTTGAAGGATATAAATACCACGAAATCTCTCACATACTGAACGAACCCCTGGGTACTATAAAAAGCAGGATACACTTTGCACGTAAATTACTAAAGGAGCAATTAGCCAGGTTTTGATTTTTTAAATAATACCCACCAACACGGGTTTCTATTACGTCCAATACCTTATTTTCGTACATTGAAAAAAACAGTAATTATAGGAAGTGGCTTTGCAGGTTTATCAGCTGCCGCATTTATGGCCAAAGCAGGCTGGGATGTAACCGTACTCGAAAAACAAAGTACGCCCGGTGGCAGGGCCAGGCAATTGAAAGCTGATGGTTTTACATTTGACATGGGGCCAAGCTGGTACTGGATGCCTGATGTATTTGAACGTTATTTTGGATGTTTTGGCAAAAAGGTATCAGATTATTATGAGCTGGAGAGACTGGACCCGTCATACCGTGTTTACTGGCACAAAGGCCACTCTGAAATACCGGCCAATTACGAAGAATTAAAAAAGTTATTTGAAAGTATAGAGCCTGGCAGCGGTAAAAAGCTGGATAGTTTTCTGGAAGAAGCGGCTTATAAGTATGATGTCGGAATTAACAAACTGGTGTATAAGCCAGGCCAGTCGCTTACCGAATTTTTAGATTGGGATACTATAAAAGGTGTTTTTAAGCTGGATGTATTTACCTCCATGGACAAACATATTGGTAAGTTTTTCAAGCATCCGAAGCTGAGGCAGTTGATGGAATTCCCGGTCTTGTTTTTAGGAGCATTGCCAAAAGACACCCCGGCCTTATACAGCCTCATGAATTATGCCGACATCAAGCTGGGTACCTGGTATCCCAAAAAAGGCATGTATTCGGTAGTAGAAGGCATGTATAAATTGGCAATTGAACTGGGGGTAAAATTTGAGTTTGACAGTAATGTTACCGCAATTAAAGTTGATAATGGTATCGCAAATAAAGTTGAGGTAGAAGGAGGTAAGGCATATGATGCAGATGTGGTAATTGGCGGGGCAGATTATCATTTTGTGGAGACAAAACTTTTGCCGGAGAACTACCGTACCTATAGTGACAAGTATTGGGATAAGCGCCTGATGGCGCCCAGCTGCTTATTGTATTATGTGGGTCTTGATAAGAAAATACAGGGTGTACCGCACCATTCTTTGTTCTTTGATGCAGATTTTGAAGTGCATGGCCAGGAGATCTATACAACACAGAAATGGCCAACAGATCCGTTGTTTTATGTCTCGATATCTTCCGTTACAGATGATACAGTTGCGCCCGCAGGTTGCGATAACCTGGTATTTCTTATTCCTGTTGCAGCAGGACTGGATGCAGATACAGAAGAATTAAGAGAAAAGTATTTTCAGAAAATAGTAGATCGCTTTGAAAAAAAGACAGGCCAGCAAATAAGTAATAATATCATGTATAAAAAAAGCTACTCCATAAGCAACTTTGTAACAGATTATAATTCGTTTAAAGGAAATGCTTATGGATTGGCAAATACATTAATGCAGACGGCAATTTTCAGACCTTCCTGCAGGAGTATTAAAATAAAAAACTTATTTTACACCGGTCAATTAACAGTTCCGGGGCCGGGAGTGCCACCAAGCCTGATAAGTGGCGAAGTGGTTGCCAATGAAATTATTAAACATTTTGGCAAATAACGGGAAAGGGTATTATTTTTAAGAACAAAAAACAAGTAAAAGGAAATGATTAAGCTTTTCCATGATGTGAGTCAACAGTGTAGTAAGTCAGTAACTGAAAAGTACAGCACTTCTTTTAGTAGTGCCATTAAGTTGCTGCATGCCGACCTTCGTACGCCCATTTACAATATTTATGGCTTTGTTCGCTTTGCGGATGAGATTGTAGACACTTTTCATCAATACCGAAAAGAAGAATTGCTGACAGAGTTTAAAAAAGATACCTACGCCGCCATTGAAAGAGGTATCAGCCTGAACCCGATACTGCACAGTTTCCAGATAACTGTACGGGATTATAATATTTCCCACGATCTGATAGAGGCATTTTTCAGCAGTATGGAAATGGACCTCAGCAAAACTGAATACAACAGCAACGGTTACAAAGAATACATTTATGGTAGTGCCGAAGTGGTTGGCCTGATGTGTCTCTTTGTTTTTTGTGAGGGGGATAAAAATATGTACACCGATCTGAAACCATCGGCCCAGGCGCTTGGTGCAGCTTTTCAAAAGGTTAATTTTTTGCGTGATGTAAAAGCCGATTATCAGCAACTGAACAGGTCTTATTTCCCCGAAGTTGATTTTACAAATTTTACTCCACGCATGAAGCAGGAAATTGAAGCGGATATAGCTATAGATTTTGAAAATGCTTATGAAGGTATTTTGAATTTACCTGCCAAAGCCAGGTTTGGGGTTTATGTGGCTTACAAATATTATTTATCGCTTTTCAAAAAAATAAAACGTACCGCACCTGCCCATATGCTGGAACAGCGTATCCGTATACCCAATTATGGCAAAGCATATATTGTTGCCAAGGCAGGTTTAAGAAGCCAGTTCAATTTATATTAATCAAAAGCACTGATGGAAGTTATTTTGGTAGATGAGCATGATGTGCAGACCGGCACTATGGAAAAGATGGAAGTGCATCAAAAAGCCCTGCTGCACAGGGCTTTCAGCATTTTTATCTTTAATGAAAAGGGCGAAATGCTGCTGCACAGAAGAGCAGAAAAAAAGTACCATAGCGGCGGCCTGTGGACCAACGCCTGCTGCAGCCATCCCAAACCCGGCGAAGAAACGCTGATGGCGGCAGCAATACGCCTGCAGGAAGAAATGGGCTTTAATACAGCACTTACCAAGGCATTTGATTTTGTTTATAAAGCACCTTTTGATAATGGTTTAACGGAACATGAATTTGATCATGTTTTTATCGGTAACTACGATGGAGATATTGTACCCAATGCAGATGAAGTAAGCGATTACTGCTTTAAAACGGTTGAAGAAATAAAAAATTCAATTCAATCCCATCCTCAAAAATATACCGAGTGGTTTAAAATTGCTTTTCCAAAAATGGAAGCGTATCTTGAAACTGCACCCAATTGATTTGTTCAGTAGAAAAAATTACTCTTGTTAAACAGGTTTACAAAAATTGAAATTGCTACAGCCATTGCTGTTTTTTTTCACAGTATCGGGCTGGTTGGCTTATTGTTTTTTGACAAAGGTTTTTTTCTTGCCGCAACGCCCATTAACCTCCTGCTTTCTTTTGCCTTGCTGCTATGGACACAAACTGAAAAGAATGTCTTCTTTTTTATTTTTTTACTGATCTGTTTTGGTGTTGGTATTTCAGTGGAGATCATCGGTACCAATACCGGAATACTTTTTGGTGAGTATACCTACGGAAATGTGCTGGGGTTTAAAATAAAGAACGTGCCCGTATTGATTGGCATAAACTGGTTTATCATCATATACTGCAGCGGTATAAGCATAAATACGCTCTTAATGAAAGCCATCAACCGTGTTGCTGCCGATACCGGTAAAACACCCATGGCCTTAAAAGCACTGTCCGTTATAGTGGATGGTGCAACCCTGGCCGTTTTTTTCGACTGGCTGATGGAACCGGTGGCAGTAAAACTGGGTTACTGGACCTGGAATGGCGACGGATCAATACCGATGTTTAATTATATATGCTGGTTTATTGTAAGTTTATTACTCTTAACGGTATTTCATTTTGCAAAATTCAATAAACAAAACAAATTCGCTGTAAATTTGTTACTCGTTCAACTGATGTTTTTTTTATTGTTAAGAACTTTTTTGAAATAGAACTTTTCCAAAACTTTGGCAACGTTTTAAATAATTTATAAAGCTAATGAGCTGGATCATATTAATAGCGATCACCTTAGGAACTTTCGTTTTGATGGAAGGCCTTACCTGGTGTATTCACCGGTATATCATGCATGGATTTTTGTGGACTCTGCATAAAGATCATCATCAAAAAGAACCGGGTATTTTTGAAAAAAATGATGCGTTCTTTCTGATGTTTGCAATACCCAGCTGGCTATTTATCATGTTGGGTGTAATGAATCAGGCCTGGTGGTCAATTGCAATTGGCACCGGACTTACCTTATACGGCATCGCTTACTTTCTGGTACACGATGTTATCATTCATCAGCGGCTTAAATGGTTCACCAGGAGTAATAACAGTTATGTACGCACTATTCGTTGGGCACACAAAATGCACCACAAACACCTGGATAAAGACCATGGTGAAAGCTTTGGCTTTTTGTGGGTGGCAAAAAAATACTGGGATAAGGTAAAAGCCGATAAAAAACGAAATGAAAAAGCAGAAGTAGCTGAAACTGTTTCAGCTTAAATAAACTATCAGCCTGCCTGTTCCGATTATTTTGGGGAGCTTGTAGAAGGCGGGTAGTAATCAAAAGAAGGTTGCTCATAATTATACCGCTTTAGAATATTGAATTCTCACTACACATATTTTCTCATACTTGCAGCTTCCCTCGCCGGCCCGCTGGCATTGAGCTTTGATAAGAAAGTAGCTTTTTATAAAAACTGGAAATATCTTTTTCCGGCCATGCTCATCCCGGCAATATTGTATATAGCCTGGGATATTTATTTTACACAAAATGGTATGTGGAGTTTTAATCCGGAATATATTACCGGCATCAATATGTATAACCTGCCACTGGAAGAAGTACTATTCTTTTTTGTTGTACCCTATTGCTGTGTATTTATTTATGCCTGTATCAGGGCCTACTTTCCGCATCTTATAAATAAAAAATATGCAGACCAGATCTTAATGGTACTGGCTATTGGATTATTGATAGCAGGAGTAATGAATGCAGATAAGTATTACACCAGCTGGACATTTATCTTTAACGGCGTATTTATCCTGATCATTTATTCAGTCCGGCAGTATTTTAAAAGCTTTGACGCACTGTCTTTTTTAATTTCCTATGCCATTTGTTTGATCCCTTTCCTGCTTGTAAATGGATTTCTTACTGCCATTCCGGTGGTGATATATAATGATGCAGAAAACCTGGGTATCAGAATTTATACCATACCTTTTGAAGATGCCTTTTATGGCATGCTGCTGGTGCTGATGAATATTGTTATCTATGAGAAAATCAAGACTCCCCGGACAAAAGTTAAGAACACCTAATGCCTTTGTAATTTCCCGCTCCCTGTCATGGGTAACGTTTCTACAATTTTTAAACGCTGCGGTGCTTTAAATGCCGAAAGTCTTTTTTTACACCAGGTCAAAACATCTTCCACGTCAATTTTTGCCCCATCATGTAATACAACTTCTGCTTCAATGATCTGTCCCAGTAAGGGATGTGGACTGCTGCTGATCCGGGCCTGCCTGATCTGCGGTATCGTCTCCAGTACTGCTTCTACTTCCTCCGGAAAAACTTTTAAGCCCGAAATATTGATAACCGATTTTGAACGCCCTTCAATTTTAATTAACCCATCATCGGTTTTGGAAGCATAATCAGCAGTTAAAAAATAGCCGTTTTGTAAAACATCTTCGCTTAATGTAGGTGGTAAGAGATATGCATCAAACATCCCCGGTCCTTTAATACCTAAATTTCCAATACTGCCATTTGGTAACGGGTTATTGTTTTCATCCAGTATTTCAACGGTGTAGCCGGGTTGTGCATAACCAACTGCTTCGGGGTGCCTGGCCGATTTTTTATAATTTAAAATGGGCAAACCAATTTCAATAATACCATAAGCCTGGCTTACATCTAATGTAAACCTTTCTTTAAAAGCTTTGCAAACTTCCAAACCAATAGCTGCTGACGTGGAGATCACTTTTTTAAGCGAAGGCATTTGGTCCGTTCCTGTATCATTGGCCAGTAGCCTTATTTGTACCGGCGAAGCATACAAAAGCGTACCCTTGTGCTGATTGGTAATTTCAATGATATTTTTTGCCAGGAAATCTTTGGCAACAGCAATAGCAGTTCCGAATCTTACATACAAGATAATGGATACCATAAAGTGATAAGCCATGGGTAATACCCATATAACGGTATCCGCAGGCCCAAGTTCTAATCCATTATTGGCACCCTCTATCCTGTCTAAAACCGATTGATGAGATACAATTACGCCTTTTGATTTTCCGGTAGTGCCCGATGTGAATCTTATAAAAGCCGGCTGCTGCACAAAGGGAGCAAAAGTAACAGATTCATGAATGCCCGTAAATGCAAAACGAAATGATCCGTTCATCATGGGGATAACAGTATCAACAGCATCCAAAGGTTGGGATGCTGTTCTGTCGTCCATTACTGCATGTAGTTTTGCCTCCTGCAAAATATCATCAATCTCTGCTTTTTTTAGCTGCGGCGACATAGGCATTACTGCAGCACCTGTTCCTGCCGCTGCAAAAATGCCCATAATAAAATGCCGGCCATTGGAAGCCATAACACCAATACCCATACCTTCTTTAATACCCAACTGTATTAACTGCAGGCGTAATTCCTCTGTTTCCCTAAAAAGTTGTTGAAAACTGATCGTGCCCAGGTCATCATAAACAGCCGGATTATCGGGCCATTTAATGGCAGCGTCTTTCAAAATTTCATAAACAGGCCATGTTTTCATCCTGCGAAAATACTTATAATTGCTCGTTTTGGATCTGCCTGATGGTATCGCCGATAGGGAGATCTAATGCCGAAGCAGCAGCCATGCAACCGGCTGCATAACCGGTTTGCAAACAAATACCCATTACACGGGCACTTGCAATGGCACCATCTGTTGCAGAAATATTGCGGCCGGCAAAAAATAAATTACCAATAGTGTTTGAGTGTAGACAACCAGCCGGCACCTGGTAATAATCATCTAATGTAAAGTAATGAATATTTACCCGCCTGTTCTGCTCCCATATCTCAACAGGCCAGGAGGCATTGGCAATAGCATTATCAAATTTTTTGCAGCTGAGTACATCTTCTTCGGTAAGTAGATATTTTCCAGTGCTGCGCTGGCCAGTTCTAATGCCTATTTCAGGTGCAATATGAACAAGGCTTGCATTTTTAAATGCATCTACCTGTTTAATTAAAAACTGCGAAAGGTTCTCCACAAAACCAAGGGCAACAGTTCTTAACTCCTGTAAATTTCCCGGAGCATAGGTAACAGCCAGGGGGATACCAATTTTAAGGTTAACACAATTATTTTTTAAAGAACCCTGCACTACATAAACACGGTCGTAAAAATCGCCTAAAATATTATTGTCGATGGCAGAGCGTAATGCCTTCATCATGATCATGCCCAGCTTAAATTCATTTTCTTCTGCAACGCCCTGCATGGTAAAAACCTGTGCCGCAGCCTGGTAATTTTCGCTTTTTATTAATGGTAAATTTGCAGCCTGGCTTATTACGCTATCGCCAGAGCAGTCTATAAGCGCATGCAGGTTAATAGTAACCGGGTTACCAGCAGCAATGATGTGAACGGATTTTAGTTGCTGATCTTCAACAGTAACATGTTCCAACACCGCATTGAAGTAAATGCCAATTTTGTGTTCGTTTATTAAATTAAGACATATCTCTTTAAATGCTTCAACTTGATAGGGTAAATAATGAACGCCTTCAGGACTGAACAGTGGTGAAGTATTTGATTGTACCCGTAATTCTTCGGCAAATTCTTTTGTAAATCCTTTTACAATGTATTCCGATTTTTCGTTTTTACTGAAGTGGTATAAGCCACAAATGGTACCTACTTCAGCAGTAGTTGCCTTTCCGCCCAGGTAGGAATTTCGCTCTATCAGCATAACCTGTAATCCTTTGCGGGCAGCCGCTACAGCTGCAGCAACACCTGCCGAGCCACCACCTAAAACAACAACATCTGTTTGCAGCACAGTTTCCATACTTAACAGTTAAGTAAAATTTCTTTTAATTTTTGCTCAATTAAAAGTAGTTCATTGTGGTTGATAATTTCGGGTGAGTAGGCAATATTTATATCAAGCGCCTGATCGTGTTTTAAAAAAACAAAAGTTAATCCCGGCGGAAAAGTTAAAGCCGGCGTCATGGTAAGTTTACTGAGCGGTTCGCCAAATAAAGATTTTAAATCATTGAAATTATCCCCGGTGGAAGTGTAAAGAAAACTTGCAAAAACTCCCTTTCCTGTCCGGCTTACCAAAAAATAATATAACCAAAGCGGAACGTGTCGCATCATGTTGAGGAACATGGTATACTTCTGCGGAATGCGGTCTTTTATCTGTGCCTTCATTTGCTCACTTAAACATTTTACGGTTTGCGGTACATTATTCAACTCATCTTTGGTAAGGCGGTAGAATAAAAAAGAAACGCAGTTTGAGATCAAGGGCCCTGCAGAACCTTTTAACCTGCCATCGTACGGCACGGGCAGCCAAAGATCGCCCGGTTTATTTTTTTGCCTGTTCAATGATTGTATAACATGTGCACAGCAGGCAATGAAATACAAAGTGGGCCCAAAACGAGAGCCCGCCTTAACTGCATGGTCGCTTATGATCGCTGTTTCATCAACAGTAAAAGGAATTGTTTTATTTAGTGTTCTGTCATCATTATTTATGGTGCCGGCATCAGCAATGGAATAAACCGGCGGACGTGATGATGTTTGTACAAATTTTTTAACCTTGTACATGTTCCGTATGTATGTGATAACACCAGTATGTTTTTCTTTAGCCGGAAAAAAAATATCAAAATTGTGTGGTTTGTTTTCTGAGATCAGGTTTAAATGTTCAAACAGCAGCGTGGTGCCTTTTGCATCAAGTAAAATATGGTTCCAGGATAAAACAAATGCACAGCTGCCGGATGGGTAGTAAACAAGATCGGCTTCTATGAATCTTTCCGACTCAATGGTAATATCTCTTATTAAAATGTCTCCGGGAATTTCATTTTCATTTGCTGACTCATGCCGGCGAAGGATGATCTCTCTACCGGCATCAGTATATTTCCAGCAAGGCTTTTTTAACAAAGATCCATGCACCAGTTTAATATTACAAAGCCAGTAAATAACCGGTGAACTCTTTAGTATACCTGCTGTTTTCTCAAAAGACAGGGCGTTGGAAAAATAAAATACTTTGCGCATAACATTACCGCCTGCACCATGCTTTTTTGCATGCTTATCCAGTACCAGGTGAAAACAATCTGCGCCGCTTAAGATTACTTTTTCGGGAAGATCAGATTTAGTGAAAGGTGTCATGCTATTGATCTTTAAGATGCGTCCGGCATCAGTTCCACCACTGTTGAAGCAAGCGCCTGAATGGTTTTAAAATTATCCGGCACCAGTTTTTCATCGGGTATAGAAACGCCAAACCTGCGTTCTATAAAAAGGATGATCTCAACAGTAGAAAAAGAATCAATACCCACCTGTTTTAAATTGGTGTCTGCATTAACCTGTACCGCTTCTGCCAGAATATTATTCTCGATGTATTTTTTTATTTCTGATATGATGATGTTTGTATCCATGATTTTAAACGGTTCTTTTTTTATGGTTTGCGAGGTATGATATGCCCATCATTGCAAAAAAGAATCCCATTAATTTTATTGCGTATGGTAAAATATCTGCAACGCCCCCGCCTCTTAAAAATAATTTATAAAAGCCCTCCAGCGACCAGTTTAAGGGAGAGAAGGCACTGATATTACGCATTACTTCGGGCATTACATAACTGGGCACCCATATACCGCCCAGGGCCGATAACAATAAAATAGAGAGTGAACCCATGATGGCTGCCTGGTGATCGGTTGTTGCAAGCGTACCCACGGTAACGCCAAACCCGGTAGCCGCAAAAGACGTAGCCAGGGTTAATATAAAAATGCCCATCATGCTGTTGCCTAATACCAAAGCCGGTAAACCCATTTGCGGTAATAAAAATTTACCCACAGCCAGCATCAGCAAAAACTGGATCAGGCAAACCAATACATACACCAGTATCTTTCCGTTTATCAATAATAAATAAGGGGTAGGCATGGTGTGCAGCCTGAACACACTGCCTTCGGTTTTTTCTTTTAAGATGCTGTTTGATAAGGGTATGGCAATAAAGAACATGGCAAAGATCGTCCAGGCGGGTACGTTATGCTGTACTGCATTGGGAACGATCTGTTCGGTTGCTGTTGATGCAAAAATCTCTTTATACCGGATGATCTGCGATTGTTGATAAGCGTTCCCGGGTGTATTTTGTTTGTCAGGAATCACTTCAGAGATCTGTTCAGAAAAGGTCTGGAACATGATCTTTGTTTTTATCTCCGAAATGAACTCACGCAGGTTGCTGGTAACGGCGTTTAAAAAGGATTTTTTGGCAACAGGGTCTATAAGGATCACTATCTCCACAGAGTCGGTTTGTTTTTGCAGGCTGTCTGTTCCGTTTAATGTTTCGCTAACCATGGCCGATACATTTTTACGGATGGATGCTGTAGCACCTTTGGGTATAACAATGCCAATAAGAAACTTTCCTTCACTTACAGCTTTTAAAGCAGATTCGCTGCTGGCGGGCTTCCCGTCAATACTATCGCTAACGTAACAAAGGTCGGTAGAAAGTAATCCCTGTTTGATCTGGTGACTTAAAGAATCGTTATCATGATCAACAAAAACAACCGGTATCCCTTTTTCGTTAATGGATTTAAAGGCGGAATCCTGAATCAACGTCATTACTAAAATAAGTGCTACCGGCATCAGGAACAAAACAGAAAGCCCTACTTTATCTCTCAAAAGCAGGAGTATTTCTTTTTTAACCGTAGCCAGTAATTTATTCAACATCAGTCTCTTAATTTTCGGTTGGTTAAATTTAAAAATACATGCTCCAGGTTGGTTGATCCTGCATTGCGGCTGATCAGTTCAGCAGGCGTTCCTTCGGTTAAAATATTCCCATGATCGATAATCGAAACACGGGTACAAAAATTTTGAGCCTCTTCCATGTGGTGAGAAGTGTATATAATGGTTGTACCGGCCGCATTAATTTCTTTTAAATGCTGAATAATCACATTGCGGCTATGCACATCCACACCAACAGTAGGTTCATCTAAAAATAAAATAGCGGGATTGTGCAAAACACCGGCAATTAAATTTACCCGTCTTTTCATTCCGCCGGAATAAGTTGATACACGCCTGTTTGATGCATCTATCAAACTCAGCTTTTGTAGCCAGGTTTCAATTTTTTCATTCAGGTCTTTGCCGTGCAGGCCGTACATGCTGCCATAAAACGCCAGGTTTTCACGTGCCGTAAGCGTTGGATATAAGGCAATATCCTGTGGTACAATACCAATCATATTTTTTACAGAAGCCAGTTCTGTGTGCAGATCTTTGCCATCAATCAGCACTTTTCCGCCGGTGGCGGGAAAAAGACCACAAAGGATAGAGATGGTGGTTGTTTTACCGGCACCGTTTGGTCCCAGTAAGCCAAAGATCTCGTTTCGGTTTATTGAAAAAGAAATGCCGTTAACTGCCGGTTCGGTGGCATTTTTAAAAGTTTTGGTTAAATTTTCTATCTCTATAATAACCGGATTACTCATGCTGTTTATCCCATTGTACAAAGGGAAGTTATCTGTAATATTTTAATTGAAATTGTTTGCCAGCTTCTTTTTAATAAAGTGTGCAAATTTAATCTAAATAAGCTGTCCTGTATCAATTTTACGGGATTAAATCGGTAGTGATCTTGGCAGAACACAGGCATAGGGGAATGCTGGGGCCCGGGTGAACACTGCCTCCGCAGAAGTATAAATTTTTAATATCTTTTGAAAAATTAGCATGTCTTAAAAATGCGGCGAATTTATTATTGGAACTATTGCCGTAAATAGCGCCAAAAGCACTGGAAGTACGGCTTTCAATAACGCGGGGATCAAAAACCATTTCACTGGCTATCAGTGGCCTGATATCTGTTTTTAATATCCGGTTCACTTTCAGGATCATATTTTCACGGGCTTCTGTAATAAACATATCCCAGTCCTGTCCCTGGTTATTGGGTACATTAATAAAGGCAAACCAGTTCTCACATCCGGGCGGGGCATCCGTTGGCGTATGTTTACTGGTAATGTTTACGTAAATGGTTGGATCGTGATAAATGGATTTCTTTTTAAAAATGGTATCAAATTCTTCTTCATAATTTTCGGCAAAGAGGATATTGTGCAATCCCAGTTCTTTAAATTCCTTATTAATACCCCAGTAAAAAATAATGCCGGAACTTGATTTTGGCTGATCGAGGGTTTTTGCCGGGCGCTTTACCTGGGGCATTAATTTTTTATAACTGTTGTACACATCCATGTTGCTGATCACAACATCAAATGCTTCCGTTCCGTTATCTGTTTGTACGCCGGTTATTTTTTTATTGGCAATCAGAATTTCCCTTACCGGTGTTCCATAATGAAAGGTTACCCCAATATCTTTTGCCAGTTTTGCCAGTGATGCAGTAATACTAACCATGCCTCCTTCGGGATAAAAAGCACCCTTTACAATTTCCACATGTGCAATAACATTTAAGGTGGCAGGCGATAAGTAAGGGCTGGAGCCGTTATACGTAGCATAGCGGTTAAATATTTGTACAAGCCTGCTGTCTTTAAATGATTTTTTATTGGCACCGGCCATGGTATCAAAAGCACCAATTTTTCCAAAGTTTAAAATGCCCCGCAATACCGGCCAGGTAAAAAAGTTTTTAAGGCGGTGCAATGAATTTTTTAAGAAGACCTCATCGGTAAGGTTGTAAACGGTTTCTGTTTTATCCAGGTATTTAATGATGTCTTCTTTTTTGTCTTTTGTTTTAGCGGCCAGTTGTTCGGCAAATTTTTCTTTGCCGTGATAAGCATCTAAAAAAGTTCCGTCCTCAAAAAAATATTTATAAACGGGGTCTAATGGTATATAATTAAAATGATCACGTGGATTTTTGCCGGAGAGGATGAACAGCTCATCAACATATTGCGGCATGGTAAATACGGATGGTCCCATATCAAAGCGGTAACCATCTTTGGTTTCGGATGAGCATTTGCCGCCCGGGAAAGTATTGGCCTCAAAAACGGTTACTGTATAACCCTTATTGCGCATGCGTATAGCAGCACCCAAACCAGATACGCCGGCACCAATAACAGCGCATTTCTTATTATTTTCTGTAATCATAAATTTTTGCTTGCGGGCAAAATTAAATGATTTCAATATTTAATTTTCAGGAAAAGATGGAGGCATGATGTAAATCATCTCCTGCCTGGTTTAGGCTTACGGGACAGGAACCTGCCCATGATGAAAGTAAGAATTAAGCTGAAATACCTACGTCCAGTATGCCTACTCCCAGATCTTCTTCAGTGTAGATATAGGTTGGTTTTTTTGATATAGCTATTGAGGTGTTGCTGAATTTCAGTTCATCGGGGTTGTTTAATTGATTTTTCATTTTCTTTTGTTTTAATAAATACCATGGTATTAAAACCATGCCAGAATGGATGTTGGTTATTTTATTAACGGGGAATAAGGAAAATTATTACGTGCCAGACTACTTGCATATTATAATAATATAATGTTGGGGCCAGCCTGTAAAAAGAATTTTTTCACTTTACTTTATATAATTCATCCCAGCGGGTGGTGTAGCGCGGGCTTCTTAATTCCTGGCGCATTTTCCAATCCCGTTTCATGCCCGAGCTGGCAAATTTCAGTACATCATCACGCATGCTAAAATTTATATTGTCGATCGTTTTCATCAGTTTTTTTTTTCATGCTCGCTGGATGGCTTTTCAAAAAGATTGAACTGCACTTTATCATCGGGCACAATGCTGCTGAGTATTACGCCGGCCTTTAAATATTTGCTGCCTTTGCGGTACAGTTGCTCTACAAGCGGCATGGCATGTTCAATTAATAAATTGGTAAGCGATGTTGCAAAGGGCAGGGTGGTGTACAGCGAAAAACCGGCGGGCTTATACTCGTAGCTGTTGCTGTAATTATTGGTTACCAAAAATACCGAGATGGTTTTTGCAGCGCAGTTTTGCCGGCGCAGCTTTTCGGCCGCCCTGGTTATGTAGGTGGCAACGGCTTCTCTTAACTCCCGCAGTTCGTAAACGGGTTTGCCAAACATGCGGGTGGTGGCAATCATTTTTTTTATTTCCAGCGGGTCTTTCATTTCAATGCAGGGCTCTCCGCGCAGTTCTTTAATAAGCCTTACACCTACTACACCGCCCAGGTTTTTTCTTGCCCAGTCCTCACTCATGTTACGCAGGTCCCAGGCCGTGTTAATATTAAAGAGGCGTAGTTTTTTTGAGCTGGCACCACCCACACCCCAAACATCTTCTACCGGTGTTTTTTGTAAGCCCTCCATTTGTTGCCGGGGGGTTTGTAATACAATAACACCCTTTGTACCCAGCTTATCTTTTTTGGCAAGCCGGTTGGCTACTTTAGATAAAACCTTGGTGGGTGCTACCCCAATAGACACGGGGATGCCGGTCCATAACTCGGTCGTGTGTTTTAGAAAAACAGCATATTCATACAGCATGGTTTCATCAATGCCGGTGAGATCTAAAAAAGATTCATCAACCGAGTACACTTCCACATGTGGCGAAAAGCTGCGTAAGGTTTCCATTACCCGCCAGCTGATATCACCATATAAATGATAGTTGCTTGAAAAAACAGCCACCTTGTTTTTTTCTATCTCTTCTTTATTTTGATAGTAAGGCCCGGCCATTTGTATGCCCAGGGCTTTGGCTTCATCTGTACGGGATACAATGCAGCCGTCATTATTGCTTAATACCACTACCGGTTTGCCATGCAGCGATGGTTTAAATAATCTTTCGCAGGCAGCGTAAAAACTGTTGCAATCTACTATGGCTTTCATGTTTTTTTAAATTAGAAGCTGCCTGTTAAACCCCGTCAGCGGTTGCAAACCCTGACGGCGGTTGTGCAGAGGCCAATTGTCATTCTATAATAAATTTTTCTATATCATTGTTCTTAAATCTGCCACTGTGAGCATTTTTGAAAGCAACTAATCCACCAAACCAATCCAATACTTTTTGAGAAGCTACTATGTTGCAATTGTTTTCTAAAATTGTATGGTAAGATGAGAACTCCCAATCTTTAAAATCTTTTACAAACTCATGCAGTTGTGCATTAAAGTGACAGTAATAAATCACTGATGTAAGATAATTATCATCATCAATTAATTTTCTTTCAACCGGAGATTCAAATAAGGGCCCTGTTCTGTTATAAGCCTTGTTAACTGCTTGTGCATACGAATTGAAAAAGTGTGAAAGCTGTTTAGATGCATTTAATTGAATTATTCCTTGTCCATTATTTTTAGGTACTGATACGTTTTCTTTTACATAAACCAGCAAATGAAAATGGTTTTTCAATAAAGCATACGCAAATGTCTCCAGCACATCGGAGCAATAGCGTGTGTATTGTTGCAAAAAGTAATAATAATTACGTTGTTCTTTAAAAATATCTTCTCCATTTACACCCCTGTTGTAAATGTGAAAATAATTTGCTTCTACTAGTGGTTGTATGTACATAATGCTGTTGTTTATTTCAGGGCTGCCATAACCCTTACGGCGGCTTCAAGGTGCGTAAGCGGTTATTTAGATGTTTTATCCAGGTTAGCTAACCTCTTTTTATCAGCCAACCGCCGTCAGGGTTTATAACCGCTGACGGGGTTAAGCACCTCACACATTGCGGATGATATATACTACCACACCCCAGATCTTAAAATCCATAAACTCACTCACATCAATAGGCGAAAGCTTGGGTGTTTCCGGTATCAGCCGCAGGCTGTTCATTGTTTTTTCGTAGCGGCGTATCAGCATGTCGCCATCAATAACCGCAATTACAATTTTGCCGTTCTGGGGTTTCAGGCTCCTGTCTACGATCACAATATCGCCATCATAAATACCGGCATTGATCATGCTGCTGCCACTCACCCGCATAAAGAATGTTGCCGGTTTATTGCGGATGAGCTGTTCGTTCAGGTCAATGCCCCGTTCCATATAATCATCCGCTGCGGCGCCAAACCCGGTTGCGTTGGCGGTGGGTACATCCTGCTGCTTAAAACCCTTACTGCCGCTATAACTGCTGCCAAAAAACTTTTCCACTTCCATAAAAATTAATTTTAAATACCAAATTATTTAGTAAATTTATGCTAAAATAATTGGGAAACAAATTTTTGATTTTGATATCTGTTGGTTATGGAGATAAAAATAAACGGATGTGTTCCGCAGCTTTTTGAATACCAGTTGGTAATAGACCTGCCCGCCGGTTTGCGCCTGCAGGTTGAAGCAGAAAGGCTGCAATTAACAGCAAACTATGGCATACTGCAACCACCCACCGGCAGGCCCGCTGTTTCACTGGCAAGGTTTAAAGCCAGTAAAATGATGGAAAATAAAATAATCAGCAAACTGCAACAACTGGTGATAAAAGAAAAGCCCTTTATGATTGAACTGCGGGATTATGGTAGTTACCCGATGCATGCCATTTTTATTGAAATTGACAATCAGGCCAGGGTTTTGGAATTAATAAAAAATCTGAAACAGGCCAGGCAGTTGATGAGGGCGGCGGGTGATGAACCTTATTTTTTGCTCGACCCTCAAGTAGTGCTGGCAGGAAGACTGGACAATGATACATTCATAGAGATAATGAAGGAGTATGCGCATAAAAATTTTGCCGGTAATTTTTTAGCTGATTCTTTTTTATTACTAAAAAGAAATGAACAGGAAAAGCGCTATGAAATGGTAAAGCGTTTTGAGTTTGAATACAAAGCGGTAAAAAAGCCGCAGGGGGTTTTATTTTAACAGCGCCAGTTCGGGATATTCAAAAGGGGCTAATGTTTCAATGGCATTACTGTCTTCGGTTCTGGAAGTAATGCGTTTGCTGATGGTATGGTTTTGCATTTTTTCTTCGGGGTAAGGAATGAAAAAAGAGTTGATCTCTTCTTTGGTGAGATTGGGGCTTAACCATCTTTTATAAAGGGATGGAGGTACAATAACGGGCATCCGGTTTTTGAGGTTATGGATTTTTTCCATCATGGGGTTGGCACCGGTGGTAAGAATTGAAAAGCTGTTAACAAGTTCGCCGGTTTCTTTATCCACCCAGGATGCGTAAATACCGGCAAAACAAAAAACCTGTTCGCCCTGCATTTGGATCAGATGGGGATACTTTTTTTTCTGAAAGTCCATCCATTCAAAAAAGCCATCTGCTACAATTAAACAACGGTTATTTGAAATAGAGGAGCGGAAAGCAGGTTTTTCAAAAACAGTTTCTGAACGGGCATTTAAGGTTTGGGTTTTTAATTTATCAGCATCGGCCTTTGTTTTTACCCAATGTGGAATTAAGCCCCAGTTAAACATTTGTACCTGGTCCGGCTGTTTTTGAGTAATGACAGGCATTTGTAAAAAACTAAAACCACTGGCATGAAAAACAGGTTGCCAGTCGTCATCCCAGCTTACGCCAAGTTGGATCTCGATCTCGGCTTTTTGTTTTGTAAGTGCATAATGAAAACACATAGATGGCTTACTATTTGAAATAATAATGCATAAAGTTACGATTATGAAAAATATAGTTAACCCTATTCCCGGGTATAAAATAAATGAGTATACGCTTGTGTTAAACCCACATGAAGAATTGAGAAATAAGATTGTTCATGTGAAAGAAGCATTTGCAAAAAAATTTAACAACAAGAGTGCTTTATACAGCAAACCCTTTATTTCATTGGCAAACTTTACGCAATATGAAATGATTGAAGAAAGAATTGTGAATAAACTGCATGCTATTGCAATGGGTTATTATCCATTTAAGGTGGAATTAAAAGATTACGGAAGTTTTCCTGCTCATACCATCTACATACAGGTAACTAGTAAAGTGCCTGTTCAAAATTTAATAAAACTGATCAGAACCGATATGCAACGCCTGATGAAGCTGGATGATGATAACAGGCCACATTTTATGATGGAACCACATCTTACCATTGCCCGCAAATTAAAACCCTGGCAGTACGAGCAGGGCTGGCTTGAATACAGTCACAAACATTTTACCGGTAGGTTTATTACCGACGGAATGTTATTATTAAAACGCCCGGTTGGCGAATTAAAATATCAAATAGCAAAACGTTTTGATTTTGAAAATTTACCGGTGGCAATAAAACAGGGAGACTTGTTTGGATAAATTTTACCACGAAGTACACAAAGCAAAAAACAAAGAACACGGGGGCTCTTTGTGTACTTCGTGAAAATCCTTAGTGCTCTTTGTGGTAAAATAAAAATGAATGAAAATCTAAAACAAGACCATCATAAAGTAAAAACAGTCAGCCAGGAAGAAAAAATACAATACCTCGCCGGCCGTGGCGCACAGTTCAACACCAAAAACCGTTTTTTAAAAGATGAAAAAACGCAGGAACATATTGAGGGTGTTGATGATTGGGAAGCAGGCAACATGGCCACGCAATACATAGAGATGCAATCCAAAACAATTGTAAACAAAGTGGAAAGCAAAGACGTAGGTATGAGCTACAGCATGAACCCCTATGCGGGTTGTGAGCATGGCTGCATTTACTGCTATGCCCGCAATGTGCATGAATACTGGGGTTACAGCGCCGGACTGGATTTTGAGCAAAAGATACTGATCAAAAAAAATGCACCACAACTGCTGCGTAAATTTCTCATGCATCCCAAATGGGAGGGAACACCCATTATGCTCAGTGGCAATACCGATTGTTACCAGCCTGCCGAACAAAAGTATCGTTTAACAAGAGGACTGCTGGAAGTATGCAATGAATTTAATCAACCGGTTGGCATACTCACCAAAAACAGCTGGATATTAAAAGACAAAGATGTACTGCAGGAAATGGCGAAGAAAGGAATTGTATCGGCCATGGTTTCCATCACCTCATTTAATGAAGACCTGCGGCGCAGCATGGAACCCCGTACCACCACCGCCAAACAAAAATTAAAAGTGATCAATGAATTAAGCAGTGCCGGTGTACGTATGGGCGTAATGATGGGGCCCATGATACCGGGACTGAATGAACATGAAATGCAACGCATCATGAAAGCAGCCGCAGATAACGGGGCAACATTCACCGCTTATACTTTCATCCGTTTAAATGGTGCCATTAAATTCTTATTTCACGACTGGTTGTATAAAAATTTTCCCAACCATGCTGATAAGGTTTGGCATTTAATAGAGCAAAGCCACAATGGAAAAGTAAACGACACCCGCTGGGGCGTGCGCATGCGGGGCGAAGGAAGCATTGCTGATATGGTAGCGCAGCAATATAAAAAATATGGCAAGCTGTATAACATGAACGCAGAGGAGTGGAGTTTGAATACAACATTATTTCAGCGGCCGGGGCAGCAGGGAAAATTATTTTAATTTTCACTTTCCCTGAAACTATTGATTATAGAGTATTTTCAGGCGCGTAAAAAATACACAACAAAAAATATATTTATAAATTTTAATAAAAATTTGGAAGTATCAAAAAAATAAATTCATCTTTGCAACGCAAATAAAATTTAAAAACAACAAAACATGTTACGCACACAACTACCTATTGAAGCGGTAAATTGTTTTAGTTCGCTTGTGGCGAATTACAACGATTGCGGGGCATGTTATGCTGCATCATAAGTTTTACCAAAACCAACTGATTCAAAAAGGGCCCCGACAAAAAGTTGGGGTTTTTTAATGCGTGCCATCTCTAACATAATTATTCTAATTTTACCGGAATAAAAATTGCTGATGCATTCAACCACAGATAAAATAAAGGAACTGTTCTCTTCTTTTTCAAAAGCTGAGATTACCGCCATTGACAAATTACCACAGGCGGGCAGCGAACGCCATTACTTTCGTATTCATACCCCAGACAAATCCTTTATTGCTACTTACGGTGCCAATTTAAAAGAGAATGAATCTTTTATTTATTTTTCAAAACATTTTAAGAAAAAGAATTTGCAGGTACCGGCAGTACTCTGTATCAATGACGAAAGAAGTATCTATTTACAGGAAGATTTTGGGGATATCTCCCTGCTGAACAAGCTGGAAGAAAACGGTTTTACAACAGCCGCATACGATCTGTATAAAAAAAGTTTGCAGCAACTGGCGCTGTTGCAGATTAAAGGACACGAAGGGTTGGATTATAAAAAATGCCTTACCAATAGTTCCTTCGGCAAACAAGCTATAATGGCCGATCTGTTGTATTTTAAATATTATTTCCTGGATGCTTTACGGCAGCCTTATGATAAACAAAAACTGATAGATGACTTTGAAGCGTTGAGCAATTACCTGAGTCACACTGAATATAAATATTTTATGTTTCGTGATTTTCAGAGCCGCAATATTATGGTAACCCCCTACTTTGGAGGTTCCGGCAACGGAACGAACGAAGTTCAGGGGGAGGTTCATTTTATAGATTACCAGGGCGGCATGAAAGGGGCTCCTCAATATGACGTGGCATCTTTATTATGGCAGGCAAAAGCAAATTTGCCCGATGAATGGAAACAACACCTGCTGGAAGATTATATGGATGCTTTTGAAAAAGTAGTGGAGGAGCCCATTGATAAAGATGTTTTCCGCAGCCAGTACAATGGCTACGTACTTATTCGTTTGCTGCAGGTGCTTGGTGCTTATGGTTTTCGTGGTTTGTTTGAGCGCAAGGCCCATTTTTTAACCAGCATACCACTGGCACTGCAAAACTTAAAATGGTTTGTGCAGAATCAAAGCCTGGGTATTGCCGTACCTGAATTTAAAAAAGTGCTGGAGCTTTGTGTCAGCAACGAAGTGATACAGGAGTTTACACCGGTGCAGGCAACGGATCAAACGCCGTTACTGGTTACCATTAGTAGTTTTTCATTTATTAAAACCGGTTATCCCAAAGATGAAACAAAAAATGGTGGTGGTTTTGTTTTTGATATGAGAGGGATACTAAACCCGGGCAGGTTCGATGAATACAAACATTTATCGGGGCTTGATAAGCCGGTAAAGGATTTTCTGGAACAGCAATCCAAGATGCCGGATTTTTTAAATGGTGTCTACAGCATTGTTGATATTTCGGTAGAGGATTATATTAAAAGAGGTTTTGAGAACCTGTCAATAAATTTTGGATGCACCGGCGGACAGCACAGAAGTGTGTATGCAGCAGAAGCTATTGCAAGGCATCTGCGCAATAAATTTAAAGTAAAAATTAGTCTCACGCATACAAATAAAGATAACTGGGTAAGATGAGAGCAATGATTTTTTCAGCAGGATTGGGTACACGGTTTAAACCCTGGACAGATCAACATCCAAAGGCATTGGCGCTGGTGAATGGTAAATCTTTATTGCAGCGTAATATTGAGTATTTACAGAAATATGGCATCACCGATGTTGTAGTAAATGTTCATCATTTTGGAGACCAGATAAAGGAAGCCATTAAAAAAAATAACGGATGGGGAAGCAATGTAATTGTGAGTGATGAAACCAACGAAGTGCTTGAAACGGGTGGAGGATTGTTAAAAGCAAGGGGCTTGCTGGAAAGCAGTGAACCCTTTGTTACACTTAATGTAGATATTCTCACTGATCTTAACCTCAATAAACTTTTTGAATTTCATACAAAAAGGCAACCGTTAATTTCGTTCGGAGTAACCAGCCGTGAAACCTCCCGTTATTTTTTGTTTGATGAAAATGATCGCCTTTGCGGATGGAGAAATACCAAAACAGGCGAGGAAAAGATCTCTGTACATACATCCCACCAGGTTCAAAAAGCATATAGCTGCGTTGTAATATTTCAATCGGAAGTTTTCGGCCTTATAAAACAAACAGGAAAATTTTCTTTAACTGAAACTTACCTTGATCTTGCAAAAGAGAACCTTATACTGGGTTACGATCACAGCGGCGATAAACTGGTTGATGTAGGTAAGCCTGAAAGCGTTGCTATTGCTGAAAAATTGTTTAATTAACATCAGCAGGTGCTTCAAATGGTTTTTTATTTTCTTCCTTAGGCTTTATTCCAAAATTGTACCGGAAGGTTAATCCCACCCTCCTGGTATCATTTATGCGTTGCCCCTGAGCACTTACCGAACCCTGCTGTAAGCTGAATGATACCCGGTTGGTTTGTAAAAGATCACTTACAGATAAAATAATATTCGCTTTCTTTTTAAAAATACTTTTATTGGCAGATATAAATATTCCGCCAAAAGTATTCAGCTCATATAAATTTTGTAATCCTTTGGTACGCATAAAACCCTGCATATTGATGCTGAATGCTGGCGTCACTTTTAATTCCTGAAACATAAAAAAGGTCCAGCTGCTGCGTTTGTAATTTAAAGGCCGCCCCTCATAAAACCCGTTGTATATATTGTGGTTAAACTGTACCCCGGCATAAAAAAAGTACCTCCCACCGGGTGGAATACCGCCAATGACCTTTGCATAGGTTTCCCTGTTCTTACCCAGGTTGTCATAAGTGCGATATGCGATTTTGTTGCTGTCCTGGTAAGTTACACTGCTGAAAATATCTTTGGTATTGTTGATGCCCAAAGCAATTACCGGAATGTTATTAAAGGTTACATTAACCTCGTAATTGGTTGTAAACTGCGGTTTTAATTTAGGGTTACCTACATCATAAACATACTGATCAACGTATTTGGGGTAGGGATTTAAAACCTCGTAATAAGGGCGCCTGATACTTTTGCGGTAGATGGCATTTCCTATCAATGGGAAACCAAACATCTTAAATAATTTGCGTTTTATGAATAGGTATGGGAAAATATCCGCCCGGTTTAAAGACAAAGTGGTGTCTTTGGGTATTAGTTGTTTGCCATTAATATCTGTTAATTCAAGCCTTAGTCCTGGTTTGATGGTAAAGCCTGCAAATGTTTTTGATACCTGCATATATGCAGCTGTAATATTTTCTTTATACTTAAAAGCGTTGGTTTGAAAACCATCCACAAACCTGATATTGTTTCCGGTATCCTTAAAATAGTCGGCACTGTTTTCACTGTTACTGATGGTGGTTTTAAAGCCGGCTTCCAGCGTTAAAGCTCCCTGAAGCTTTAGAACAAGATCTGTTTGAAAAAGAAAAACATGCTTATTGTTTTTACTGACACCATCACCGGAAACAGTTGGCATGGGAGGTGAGTAACTGAAGTTGTTATACAACTGGGTATTGGTGTTTCCGTAATAATTATAATCTAACACTGTCGTCCATTCACTGCCGGTGGTGTCGATCTTATATTTTGCCGAAAGGGTACTTCCCAGGAATGTTGTATGGTTGGCATTAATGATATCAGAATTATTTAAACCAATAAAAGAAGAGAGCGGGTCTTTGCTGATAACGATATTATTGCTGGCAAAACTTTTACTTTTTGTATAACTCATCCGCATATCATATCCTGCATTAAACCGGGGCGTAAACTCAATATCAATACCACCATTCAGATAATTATTTGTTGTAGGATAGGTTGTAAAAGATTTTTGAGTAAGCAAACTGGTGTCGGTTCTTATGAACCGGTCCGAGTTTAATTCTTCAAAATTATTTCTGTCGGTAAACTGGTAACTGATGTAGCTGTTAATTTTACCAGAGCCTTTGTTTAAATTAAAGCCGGCAGTTTTTGTACCATACACACCCTGAAAGTATGCGATATTAAAAGTTCCATTGGTGCCCAGTTTTACGCCTTTCTTTAAAACAATATTTACCATACCGCCGCTGCTTGCTGCATCATACTTTGCAGAAGGTGTACGCAATATCTCAATCTTGCTTACACTTCCGGCAGGCAAACTTTTCAGCAACGATGCAATATCGGCACTGCTTAATTTCATTTCTCTGCCATTGATCATAATGGTGGCTGGCGTGGTGCTGCTTAAATAAACATTGCCATCCTGGTCAACAATGGTACCCGGGGTTTTTTCAAGAATTTCGAATGCATTGGTACTGCTGTTGGCCAGCACTTCGGCATCTACAACGGTTTTATCATCTTCCTGTTTTACAAGCGGTTTTTTAGATATCACCGTTACATTACCAAGGTTGTTTATTTTATAACGCATCTCTACCTGTACCAAAGTATCTGCATTAATAATTACCACTTGCCATTTATCCTGCATACCGGTGGCTGTTGTTTTTAAAACATAATTCGTTTTCAGTTTTAAACTGAAAACGGTTTCTGCCAACAGTATTTTTTTAGTTATCAACGTAGTGTCTGGTAACCTGTATAAAATGGCAGTTGCATTTTGAACAGTATCTTTCCTGTCATCAATAATAACAACACGAAGTTTTGCAGTTTGTGCAAACACCTGCAAACAACCTATCTGTAAAAAAGTAAAAAGTATCGCTTTTAATTTCATCGGTATAAAAAAATGGCTGGTGATATCATTCAGCAGCCATCGAATTACATTTTAAAAATGTCATTTTTTCTTCTCAAACAGATCTTTTTTGTCTACCACTTTTACCTGCTTTCCTGTTTTAAGTGTTTTGCTTACCACATCATAGGGACCGGTAATTACCAGGTCACCTTCTTTTAAGCCTTCGGTAATTTCAATATTGTTTATGTCCTGGATATCGGTTTTAACTTTCACCTTACCCACTTTTCCGGCATTGTCAATGGTAAACACAACAACTTCCAGATCATCTTCCAGCGATGAAGTTTCCTTTACATCCGACTCATCTTTTTTCTTTGAAATACTTGTTTTTGTACTGTCACCTTTATCACGTGTGGTAACGGCATTAATAGGAACACTCAATACATTAGCATGAGTTTTGGTCTGAATATCGGCATTGGCACTCATTCCGGGGCGGAAGGGGAAAGTTCCTTTGCCCAACAGATCATTATAACTTTCGGGCAAAATCCTGATGTACACTTTATATTGCGTAACATCATTGGTTGTATTAGATAAAGCATTTTGCGAAGCAGCGCCATTATTGCTGCTGGCAATTTGTGTAACAATGCCTTTAAATTTACGGTCGCTGTAGGCATCCACTTCTACCAGTGCACTATCGCCCAGTTTTACTTTTGGAATATCATTTTCCCCCACATCAACCCTTATTTCAATTTTGCTCATATCTGCAATGCGTAAAATTTCGGTACCCACAGTAAAACTATTGCCCGATACACTCTCTCCTTTTTTTACATTCAGCAAAGAAACAACACCGTCGCTTGGCGCAACAATAGCAGTTCTGCTCAGATCTTTATTGGCTCTTTGTAAACTGGCTTGTGCTGTCTGCACATTGGCCTGTGCACTTTGCACATTCGCTTTTGTACTGCGTATGCCTTGTACTGCAGCATTGTAATTTGCTTTGGCAGCTTTCAGGGTGGTTTCTGCCACATCCATTTCGCTGCGACTGATCACTTTATCATCAAATAATTTTTTAGACCGGTCATACGCCCGTTGCGCCTGTTCCATCTGTGCATCTAATGCATCAAGCGCTGCCTGTGCATTGCTAACCTGTGCCTGCACGCTGCTTACCTGCGCCTGCGATTGTGCCACACCACTGGCAGCCTGGCTGCGTTGAATATTGTACACATCAGGATCAATACGTGCAAGCAGCTGCCCACGTTTTACCGTATCGCCTTCCTGCACATTTAACTCTGTAATTACACCGCTGATATCGGGGCTTACTTTTACTTCATCCTCCGGATAAATTTTTCCACTGGCATTTACAATTTCTGTAATGGTGCGTTTCTGCACTTTCTCTGCAGTAACTTTTGTTCCTTCATCTTTTCCAAACACACCTGCTTTTGATAATATGACAAGCAATACTATCAAAGCTCCCAAGCTAATTAAAATCCATTTAAGCGATTTACTCATTGTTATTTTTTTTATGAGCCCGGCCAAGATTCTTTGTTCAGCTTCATTGGCGTCGCACTCTTGTACTATATATCTTTATTCGACTTTAATTATGTTATGCACTTTTTTATAAAAGAGCTATAAATAATTATTCTCCAAAGTTTCCCGATTATATCGGGACGGAAGGGGGTTTAAAATTTCAATCCCTGCCCCTTATAAAATTCCAGCACTTTCATTTTAAAAACATAATCATACTGGTTCAAAGCATTCTGCAGTTTTGCAGTAAATAAATTATTCTGACTGGTGATCAGATCAAAAGTTCCCAGCATGCCAACATCATACCTTTTTTGTGCATAGTAAAAAGTACGTTCTGCTGCTTCCAGTGATTTTTTTCCGGCATTTAGTTTTTCCAATGCCACCATCGAGGCATTATATGCTTTGTATATATCCTGTTTCAGTGTTTGATTGTCCAGTTCTTTTTGCAACTCCTGGTTGCGGATGCTTATTTTAGTTTTTTGGTAATTGGTACGGGCACCCAGGCCATTAAAAATGGGAATACTTACACTTAATCCTACCGACTGGAAAAAATTTTGATTTAGCTGTGATGAAAAGGTTTGTTTGCGGGAAGTATAATCCGGAAAAGGGGCAAAAACGCCATAAGGGGTACCCCCAACGATCACCTTACCGATGGTATCGTTAAAAAAATTAACTCCTGTTATTTCGTTTGCCCTGCTATTATAACGGCTACCCAGGCTACCAAACATCGAAATGGTAGGATACATACTTCCTTTTACAGCAGCTGATGTTTTTTGGGCAGCTTTCAGTTTAAAATCATTAAAACGCTGCTGTGGCATATTGGCCATCGCTAACGCATAAACTGTTTCCGGCTGCAGGTCGGCCAGTTTTTCAACAAATATTTTTTCCGCCGCAGGCGTTTCAATTTCAAAAGGGGTAGCGGCATCAAGTGCCATAAAGGCTTTTATAGATAATGTACTTTGTATTACATTTCCCTTTGCTGTAATCAGGTTCGAGCTATCTATAGCAACCTGTGCCTCCAGGTTTGCTGCATTTAACTCTGGTAAGTTGCCGGCATCTACCAGTTTACGGGTATTACTTAACTGAGCCTGGGATTGCTTTAGCTGTACACCGGCAATTTTTTCCTGTTCCATACCTAGTAAGATCTGTAAATACAGGTTTGCAACTGATAATGCAATATCATTCTTTAGCTTATCTGTATTGGCTTTGGTTGCCTGTAATTCCCATTCATTGGCGGCTATTGTGTTCCGTTTGCTGAACCAGTTAAAAATATCAGCACTGCTTTGCAACTGCATATTGGCCGATAAAAAACTTTGCGTAGTTAAGCTGAAAGTAGTGGGATCCTGGCTCCGGCCATTACTAAAACCCGGTCCCCCGCTGAAATTCAGATTGGGCAGTTGCCCGTACTTGCTTTGTTTTAAAGTTAATTCGGCAATTTTGGTTTGTAGGTCAACCTGCTTTACCGAAATATTATTAGCCATGGCATATTCTATGCACTGCAGCAAGCCCCATTTTTGTTGTGATTTTACAGTTCCGGAAACAGCCAATAAAGCGAAAAAGGTTAAAAGGTTATAACGCATACAACAAAAATAATTCATCTGTATGTAAAACGTATAAAACAATTGTACAAACGGTAAATAAGCGGGAGTCCATTTGGTAAATGCATTTTTAGCGCATTTTAAATACAAAAAACAGCTTTTTATTCATTTCCGGGAGGAGCATTATTTTTTTTCTTTAAAACGAAATACAACACCACAAAAACAGCCAGCACTCCTAAGCCGGTTAGTGCCGCCCCGGGGTCGGCCACGGTTATACTGCCTGCTACAAAAAGGTAAGCCAACATAAAGATCACCGGCATTAATGGAAAGAATTTCATCTGGTAGATGCCGGTTCCATCCAGGTGTTTTGTTTTTTTGCGAAACCAGAAAATAGTGGCGCAGCTTAATATCATTCCAAAGCTATCCAGGAAAATGGTGAAGGTTAATATCTTTTCAAATTCCTGTGCAAAATAGAGGATAACGATACACAGTGCAGAAAAAATGGTTAGGGAAAATGTGGTAACGTTCGAATCTTTATTATAACGGGCAAATATTTTTGGTAAACTTCCGTCCTCGCCCATGGCATACATTACACGTGGGTTGCTAAGCAGCGATCCGTTTACATAAGCCAGTACTCCTAAAAAAAGAAAGGCCGAAAATGCAGAGGCTCCACCGGTTCCGAAAATCCTTTCAATTACAACGTAAGCAATTTCCTTTTCACCTTTCATCTGGTTAAAACCAACCACATTAAAATAACTGAGATTTACCAGCATGTACAAACCGATGATGATGAGGATACCAATAAAAATTCCCCGCGGAATATTTTTAGAGGGGTTCTGCACATCATTACCCAGGTTGATGGTTTGCTGATAACCGCCATAGGTAAAGGATACGGCTATCAAACTGAGACCGAGGCTTTTACCCCAATCCATCCACGTGAAAGCCTGTTCAGGTGCTGCAACTGCTTTTGCTGCATCGTTCACTGCATATTTATCGGGAAAAAACAAAGCTGATATTAAAACCACTACCATGGTGATCTTTATCATCATTAAAATATTCTGGGTGGTAGAACTGGTTTTTAATCCTCTTAAATTAATGAGATAAAAAATGATTATGGCAGCAGAACTAACAATGGCCTTGTCAATATCTGTCCAGTTACCGGGGAATAATTTTAATAAGTAACCACTGCCGATCAATGCCACACCACTGATGCTTGCCGCATTACTTACCAGTATGATGCAGTTAATGGCAAAGGCAATACTGGGGTGATAAGCTTTTGCAAAAACCTTGTAATAACCACCCGTAACCGGATACCGGCTGCCAATCTCGGCATAGGTAAGAGCGCCGCAAAGCGCCACCAGTCCACCAATTGCCCAGGCACTAAAGTAAACGGATGGCGAAATAGCATCCTTGGCACTGGTAGCTGCCGTTCTGAAAATGCCCATGCCAATTACAAATCCAATCACCAGCATGGTAAGGGAAAACAGGTTGAGTTTATTACTTTTTGTTTGCATACCGAAAAGATACTGAAAGGGGTTTAATACTTATTCGTTTTCAAAAAAAATAATTGAGTAAAATATGATTTCTCTCATAAACAATTTTTATAAAGCCCTTATCTTTGCACCCATGTTCAAAAAGATAACAGCAACTATATTACTGCTGGCATTTGTTTCTCAAACATTTGCCGGGCCGTTTATTATGCTGGACTATTTTATGAATAAAGCTGCTTACGCCAAAAACTGTATTAATAAGGCTAAACCTAAAATGCAATGTAATGGTAAATGCCAGGCCATGAAAAAAATACAGGAAGAGGAGAAAAAAGAGCAGCAAAATGAAGAGAGAAAAACAGAGGCTAAATCATCCGTACTTTCTTCAAAATCATTTTTTGCCACTATTCAACCAGTAATAATTATTGTTTTAAAAGCAACTGCTTTTGAATCAGAATATCCACTCACAGATATTTCCTACGACTTCTTTCATCCGCCACAGGCTTAGTTTCTCTTTAATTTTCAGTAACCTTATTGATTTAATTATCAATCAATTTATCATGCCGTTAAACATTAACAGCATGGGGGTGCTTTGGCTATTTGTGTACCTGCTAAAACAGTAAATGTTTTATGTACCTATAAAAATGGACAGTTTATAAATCTAAAATAAAGAAGTATGAAAAAAAATATTGGAATCTTTTTAATTGCAGCAATTGTTGCATGTAATCAGCCTAAGGCTGAAAAAGCAGCAGAAAAGACTGTAACAGAAACTATGAAGAAGGATACCGTAAAAGCAGATTTTGATAATTTGCTTTTTGCTGTAAAAAATGACCTGGTTTGCGGAATGCCTGTATCTGCAGGTATATCTGATACTGCACATTATAAAGGAGGAGTTTATGGATTTTGCGCTGCGGAATGCAAAGCAGAATTTGTAAAGAGTCCTACAACATATCTGTCTGCAAAACAGTAAGATTAAAAATCTGCAAATTGCTCTGGATAAAACGATCGGCTTTGTAGCTCAGTTAGTAGAGCAGTTGACTCTTAATCAGCGGAAACAGGGTTCGAGTCACTTCGAGGTCACAAAAAATCCTACGGCATTGGTTATTTACAGACTAGATAACAAATTGATTATATAAAAAATTAAAAACACAATCAAATGAACAAAAAGATCAAATTACTTACTGTAACCTTGCTGGCAACAGTTTCAATGGCATTTGCCCAAAATTCTAAAAGCACATGGCCCGAGATGAAAACTTTTCATTCCTTCATGTCTTCCACTTTTCATCCGGTGGAGGAAGGGGACTTTGCTCCGCTGAAAGCAAAAGCAGACAGCCTTTTAATTACTGCAAACTTATGGCAGGCTTCTGCAATTCCCGGTGATTTTAAACCGGCTGAAACCAAAGCTGCTTTGGCAAATCTTGTAAATAAATGCAAGGCCTTGCAAAAAGCAGTAGCTGCAAAACAACCAAATGACAAGTTGAAAACGCTCATAACAGAAGCACACGATATTTTTCATACCATTACAGGGGAATGCAGAAAAGCTGATGATTAACTAACGCAAATATTTTTTGTAAATGCCGCTATAATTCAGCGGCATTTTTATTTCTCCACAGCGGCTGAATAATTTCTTTGCATCCCATATTATTCTTCACTTACATTTGCAGCGAATTTGGTTCCCGATGTCAAATCGGGATTAAAAGGGAATCCCGTTTAACTCGGGAGCTATCCCCGTAGCTGTAAAGGCGGCCCCTCCTAACCTCCCCCGAGGGGAGGAATAAAGGAGCTAAAAACTACAAACCACTGTTCTGAATATCAGGATGGGAAGGTAAAAAGCCTAAGCCAGAAGACCTGCCCGGTTCATCAACATCATTCAAAGCTTTCGGGTGAAAGGCATGGAGTGTAAAAGCTGCAAGGCATTTATATTTCTTTACGCCGTGGTTGGTGTCCCCACCAAACACATTTTCCAGGAAGCAGTCACAAAAAAAATTTTTCAAACATGAAAAAGAAAATTTTTATTGCGGCTGCTGTTTTGATCGGCAGTCATTTGTACGCACAAAAATCTGTCCCGGCAAATTCGGGAGACAGTACAAAGAATTTAGATGAAGTGGTAATTACTGCAACTAAATTTCCCATTAAACAATCACTTACGGGCAAGGTAGTTACCGTAATTGATCAGCAGCAACTGCAACGTAACAGTGGTAAATCTTTAACAGAAGTATTAAACACCCAAGCCGGCATTATTGTAAACGGCAGCAGTAATGTGTTGGGCACCAACCAGGATGTGTATATGCGTGGAGCCGCTGCAGGAAAGACTTTAATACTGCTGGATGGTGTTCCTGTTTACGACGCATCGGGTATCAGTGGTGCATTTGACCTGAACCTTATTACTGTTGACCAGGTTGAAAGAATTGAAATTTTAAAGGGAAGTCAATCTACCTTGTATGGCAGCGATGCGATTGCAGGTGTAATCAACATCATCAGCAAAAAAGGCGGTGCTAAAAAAATAAACGCAACAGCAAATCTTGCGGGTGGTAGCTACAATACATTTAAAGGTTCTGTTGGTTTAAACGGTACCGTAAAAAATACGGCCTATCATATTCAGTATAGCAAATTATACAGCAAAGGTTTTTCAACAGCACAAAATCAAACCGGTGTAAATAATTTCGATAAAGATGGTATGGATCGAAATGCTTTCAGGGCAAACATCAGCCGGAAAATAAACGACAAGTTTTCTGTAAAAGCAAACACACAATTCAGCAACTATAAAACCGATGCAGATGCAGGGCAATTTAAAGACGATGCTGATTATACTATTAAAAATAGAAATACAGTAATGGGTATCGGTGCAGACTATACTTTAGGCAAAAGCATCCTGCATTTTAATTATAACTATAATAAAGTAAACAGGATTTATTTAGATGACTCGGCAAGCAGGGGAGGTTTTTCTTATTACAGCAAAGGAGATTATACTGGTAAATCGCACTTTGCAGAGTTATACAGTAATATAGCTGTTACAAAACATGTAGATGTATTGGTTGGCGCCGATTACCGAAACCAGCTTACCAATCAAAACTATTTCTCAGTAAGTTCATTTGGCCCGTATGCCTCAACACCTTTAAGTGACGACAGCACAAAAGTTAACCAGTTTGGGGCCTACGCTTCTGTAGTTGTAAAAGATTTAAAAGGTTTTAATGTTGAACTGGGCGGCAGGTACAATAACTTTAATAAGTATGGTAATGTGTTTACTTTTTCTTTTAATCCATCTTATGTAATAAAGAGATCAGTAAAGATATTTGGTAACATCAGCTCGGGTTTTAAAGCACCTTCTTTGTACCAGGTTTATTCAGAATACCGTAATCCTGCTCAAGCATTAAGACCTGAAAAATCGCTGAGTATCGAAGGCGGTATACAGTATTATAAAGACAATGTAAACATCAGGGCTGTTTATTTCAGCCGCAATATCAGCGATAATATTGCATTTTTCAGTGCCGGTGCACCCACTTATGCAAATTATTATGTAAATGCAGATATACAAAAGGACAAGGGGCTTGAATTAGAAGCCAGTATTGATTTTGGCAGGGTTACAGTAAATGCAAATTATGTAAACCTTGATGGAAGAATTGAAACCAAAACAGGCGCAAAAGACACTACATTTTTTAACCTGTACCGCAGGCCAAGACAAACTATTAATTTGAATGTGGGCATTGAGCTTTGCAAAAACTGGAACATGAATATGGGTGTGCAAAGCATCAGCAAGCGTTACGAAGCTGTATATGCATCGGCGCCCATAGAAATGCCTGCATACTATGTGTGGAATCTGTACAGTACATACAGTATTACTACAAACATAAAAGCCTTTGTTGACCTTAAAAACATTACCGACGAACAATATTCGGAAGTATATGGTTACAATAACCGCCGGTTTAATTTTATGGCCGGTGTTAATTTAAATTTTTAATCTTCCTGCCGGCAGGAAGATTTTTTTGCCGGGAAGGCGGTAAGACGTTTGTTGTTGAATGGAAAAAATTATTTTCTCTGTCTTACTAACTTCCCGGCAAATTTTGAGTATCTATGTGTAAACACGAAGAAAAACTTTGTCCCCGCTGTAGTGTTGCATTTGAGTGCAAGGCAGGTAGTATTATGCAATGCCAGTGCAGCGGCATTCAGTTAACAGTTGAAGAATCAGCTTTCATACAGGCAAAGTATGAAGATTGCCTTTGCATTAACTGTTTATTTGAACTCCAACATAAGGTTCCGCGTGTTAAAGAAAAATAATTTTAAAATCACCCCGGGCTGTATTTATTAAGGCAAACTGTTACGCCGCACCTGCTAATTCGTATCTTCACGAAAATTTCCGTTATGGATTTTGGAACCATTGCCCTTAAAGATATTATAACCATATCATTAACCCTTTTTGCGGTGATCGATATGGTAGGTAATGTACCTGTGTTTGCATCTTTAAGAAATAAAATGGGTGGAGAGATACGATCTATACAGGCAACCTTTGCATCGGGTGCATTGATGATCCTTTTTCTTTTTTTGGGACGTGAATTTTTGAATTTAATGGGCCTCGATGTTCAATCCTTTGCTGTAGCAGGTAGTATTGTGATATTTATAATCGGGCTGGAGATGGTTTTGGGGCATGATTTTTTTAAAGCCGACACAGATCCAAAAAGCGGCAGCGTTGTGCCAATTGCTTTTCCATTAATAGCAGGTTCAGGAACACTTACCACCATCATGAGTTTAAAGGCTAATTATGATGATGTGAATATTTTTTTCGGCATACTTATTAATTGTGTAGTAATATTCCTGGTACTCAAATCTATTAAATGGATAGAAAAAGCGTTGGGTGCAAATGGAATGCTGGTGATAAGAAAGTTTTTCGGCGTAATATTGCTGGCCATTGCTGTAAAAATATTCAGTAGCAATTTTTTACATTTGGGATCATAGGACGTTAATCCGTTAATTAGTTAACTGGTTAATCCGTGAGAGCTCAAATAATCAGAAGTCTCTGTAAATAATTGAAGTACCCACGGATTAACAGATTAACGGATTAACAATAAAGGCCTCGTAGTACAATGGATAGTATAAGAGTTTCCGAAGCTCCAGATTCAAGTTCGATTCTTGACGAGGCCACAAAATTGGTTTTATGTTTTATGCTTATGTAATAAAAAGCCTGAATCATGATTTTTATTATAAAGGGCATTGTGAAGATTTGGATCAAAGATTGAAGCAACATAATTCAGGGATGACCGAATCGATTCGGCCATATCTCCCTTTTAAGCTCGTTTATAAAGAAGAATTTAATACAAGAGCGGAGGCAATTTCCAGGGAGAAATATTTGAAATCATCTGCGGGTAGGAGATTCTTAAAATACAAATTAGCCTCCTGGTACAATGCTTACCCCGACAATAAATTTGACGGGCCCGACCGAGAAGCCGGGCAAGGATAGTATAAGAGTTTCCGAAGTTCCAGATCCAATAGTTCCCCGCCCGTACCGAACGGTACGTTCGGGCGGGGATTCTTGGCGAGGCCACAATCAAATCTTTAGGGCCCTTTAAACCAATTGTTTAAAGGGCTTTTTTTATTTGATATAAAAAAATACCTTACACAAATTATGAGTGTAACAAAAACAATTGCCCGTTTGCTTACTTTTAAACTCTCACGTGAAGAGATGCTGCAGTTTAACCGTAAACATTTTTTTGCCGGGTTGGTTGGAACATGGATTGTTGGTATGGGTAGATACTGGGATGACAAAGGAGCAAGCCTGCTTCAACACCTCGGGCTTGGTTCGGTAATTTATATTTTTGTATTGGCAGCTTTTATCTGGCTCATTATAAAGCCATTCTTCGTTGAAAACTGGAGCTACTTTACAGGAGTTACTTTTATCGGGTTAACATCTTTTCCTGCTATACTTTATGCTATACCCGTTGAAAAATTTGTAAGTATAGGCACTGCAAATACAATGAATGTATGGTTTCTTGCTGTTGTTGCTCTATGGAGGCTGCTTTTACTAAATTATTTTTTGAAACGCTTTACAAAATTGAGTTACCTGAATATCCTAACAGTTACACTGATGCCTATATGTTTAATCATTTCAACTTTAACAGCTTTAAATTTGCACCGGGTTGTTTTTGAATTAATGGGTGGGCTCAGAGACCCCAATGCTCATGAAGATGCATACTTTATATTAATTCTATTAACCGGCATTTCAGCTATACTCACCATACCTTTGCTGCTGTCTTATGGAGTTGGTATTTACACCAGTTATAAAGTCAGACAAAAAAAACAGTAAATCCTTGAGCAGAACTTATATTGTAACTATTGTAACACTACCTTTATTTTATTAATCACAACTTTGCTGCAATAAAATAAAAAATCATGGAAATTCTTGGCTATGTATTGGCAGTTGTTGTTGGCATCTCATTAGGCTTAATTGGCAGTGGTGGTTCTATATTAACTGTACCCATCCTGGTGTATGTAATGGCAGTTAACCCCGTGTTGGCAACTGCGTATTCATTATTTATCGTAGGATCTACAGCATTGGTGGGTGGTGTGCAAAGCGCCATGCAAAAAAGAGTAGATTTTAAAACAGTGTTGATCTTCGGTATTCCATCCATTGCAGCAGTATACGCCACACGAATGTGGCTGGTGCCGTTTATTCCGGATGAACTCTTCACCATCGGTTCCCTGGTAATTACAAAAGCAATTGCATTGATGTTATTGTTTGCAGTAGTAATGATACTGGCTTCGGTTAGTATGATCAGGCCCTCAAAGAATAAAGAACAGGATGAAAATGCGCCGAGGGTTTATAATTACCCGATGATCTTACTGGAAGGGACAGTTGTGGGTTTACTTACCGGGTTGGTGGGTGCAGGCGGCGGCTTTTTAATTATACCTGCATTGGTACTACTTGCACGTATGCCTATGAAGCTGGCAGTTGGCACTTCACTTTTTATCATTGCAGCAAAATCACTGATTGGTTTTATTGGCGATTTGCAGGGTAGCGAAATTATAGACTGGAAACTGCTGGGTATATTCACCGCCTTTTCTGTTGTTGGTATATTTATTGGTATTCTTTTATCTAAAAAAATACCCGGTCAAAAACTTAAAAAAGGCTTCGGTTGGTTTGTGCTGATCATGGGTATCTATATTATTATTAAAGAATTGTTTTTTAAATAGATGCATGAATAATAAAGACGGTCAAAACATCAGTATAGAAAAAACTTCAATCGCAGAGGCGGGTCTTACGCTTGATGAAGCCTATTGGAACAGTCAATACAATGCCCATACAACAGGCTGGGACCTTGGCGAAGTATCGCCGCCTTTGAAAGCATACATTGATCAGCTTGTAAATAAAAATCTGCGGATATTCATTCCCGGCTGCGGTAATACTTACGAAGCGGCATATTTATTACAACAGGGGTTTACCAATGTAACTGTTATCGATATTGCCCCGGCTTTGGTGGCACAGTTACAGGAAAAATACAAAGTCAATCCACATATTAAAATTATTCTCGGAGATTTTTTTATACATGAAGGTGAATATGACCTGATATTGGAACAAACATTTTTTTGTGCCCTTAACCCCGCTTTACGACAGGATTATATTATCAAAATGCATACACTGCTGGCAGCTAATGGCAAATTAGCCGGCGTTTTATTCAACAGGGAATTTGAACAGCAAGGCCCGCCTTTTGGCGGAAGGAAAGACAGCTATGAACCTATGTTTGAGAAGTATTTTATTTTTAAAACTTTTGAGCCTTGTAATAACTCGTTTATAAAAAGAAAAGATACGGAGCTATTTATTATTCTGATAAAAAAATAATTTTATAGAAACCTGCTTTATCTGTTACTAATGTTACCGACAACATGGTTTATTATGCTGAACTTTATATCCTAAATTAAAATTTATGGAAAATACAATAATGATGAATACCATGCCAAGAATTGGCGACAAGGCTCCTGATTTTGATGCACTGACCACTACAGGGCAAATTAAATTTTCAGATTACAATAAAGGTAGTTGGGTGATCCTGTTTTCTCATCCTGCAGATTTTACACCGGTATGCACCACCGAATTGAGTGGCTTTGCATTGGAAAAAGATTTTTTTGCACAACACAATACAAAACTGATGGGTTTAAGTATTGACAGCATCCATTCGCATATTGCCTGGGTAAATGCGGTTCAGGAAAAAACAGGAGTATTGTTTGAGTTCCCGGTTGTTGCTGATATCGATATGAAGGTTGCTAAACTCTATGGTATGCTGCAACCCGGCGAAAGTGAGACCGCTGCGGTAAGGGCTGTATTTATTATTGACCCGGAAGGAAAAGTTCGCCTGATCATGTATTACCCTTTGAATATCGGGCGTAATATGGAAGAGATCAAGCGGGTATTACAGGCACTCCAGACATCTGATGAAAATAAATGTGCCATGCCGCTTAACTGGCATCCGGGTGATAAAGTAATTGTTCCGGCTCCAAAAACGGTTGTGGCTTTGGCAGAAAGAAAGGCCAGCGATTTAGAAATGGTTGATTGGTATCTGGCTAAAAGATCTTTATAAAATTAAAATTGAAGGTTGCCGAAAGGCAACCTTTTTAATTTGTTGCAATTTTATCATGACGAATATCATGTTACTGTGTAACAATAGTAACTGGAAAAGATTTCTTCAAAATAGAAATTTGTCAAAGCATATTATACAAAAATCTAAAAAAAATAATCATTATGAAAGTAGAGCAAATTTACACAGGATGTATTGCCCATGCAGCCTATTATCTTGAAAACAACGGAGAAGCTGCCATCTTTGATCCGCTGCGTGAAGTGCAACCCTATATTGACCGGGCTGCAAAAGATAACGCTACTATCAAATACGTTTTTCTTACACACTTTCATGCCGATTTTGTAAGCGGGCATTTAGATCTGGCCAAAAAGACCGGCGCAAAAATTGTGTATGGCCCAACAGCTAAACCAGCTTACGAAGCCATTATTGCTGAAGACAACCAGGTATTTAAAATAGGCAATTATGGGGTTAAAATAATTCATACGCCGGGCCATACTATGGAAAGCACTACGTATTTGCTTATTGATGAGCAAGGAAAAGAACATGGTATTATTTCCGGCGATACTTTATTTATTGGTGATGTGGGAAGGCCGGACCTGGCCCAGCATGTAGTTGCGGATCTTACCGAAGAAAAACTGGCCGGTTACTTATACGATTCTCTTCGAAATAAAATAATGCCTTTGGGTGATGACCTGATTGTTTACCCCAACCATGGTGCCGGTAGTGCCTGTGGTAAAAACATGAGCAAAGAAACTACCGACACACTGGGACATCAGAAAGAAGTAAACTATGCACTAAATCCTGCATTGAGTAAAGAAGAATTTATTAAAGCTATACTAACCGGCTTAACACCACCTCCGGGCTATTTTCCCAAAAATGTTTTGATGAATATACAGGGATATGAAAGTCTGGATACAGTTTTAGAAAGAGGCCATAAGGCTTTAAATGCAGAAAATTTTGAAATGGTGGCCAATGAAACAAATGCTTTGGTGTTGGATACCAGGAACGCAACAGACTTTGCCAACGGGTTTATTCCAAACAGCATCAACATTGGATTAGACGGGAGCTTTGCACAATGGGTGGGCGAAATGATACCGGATATCAAACAGGAAATATTACTGGTATCTAATCCGGGGTATGAAGATGAAGCGATGATCCGCCTTTCGAGGGTTGGGTATGATGGCTGCATTGGATACCTGGAAGGTGGGTTTGATACCTGGAAAAAGGCTGGTAAAGAAGTAGATACAATAAAAAGAATTAACGCTGATGAATTTGCGGAATTGTATCAAAATGAAAAGCCATTAACGATTGATATCAGGAAGAAAAGTGAATTTCAATCGCACCATATTACAGATGCAGTAAACATACCGTTGAACGAGATCAACGATCACCTGGCCGGGTTTCCAAAAGATAAACCTTTTGTGTTGCATTGTGCAGGCGGCTACCGCAGTATGATCGCAGCTTCCATGCTTAAGCAAAGAGGTTGGGATAATTTTTCTGATGTGATCGGAGGGTTTACCGAAATAGCAAAAACAGATGTACCAAAGTCAGATTATGTTTGTCCTACAACCATGTTATAGATATAATTTTTAATGAGATCATGTAGCCCCGGAACTTACGGGGCTATTTTTATTTTAGCAAATTAAAGAATGCAACTTATGTTACCAACCGCTTTAAAATTGTAAAGGATATTTGCATTATAAAATTTAAAAAAATTATACCATGAACATTGAACAGATTTATACCGGATGCCTGGCACAGGGTGCTTATTACATAACCAGCAATGGCGAGGCTGCTATTATTGATCCACTTCGTGAAACACAACCATACTTAGACAGGTTGCAGAAAGACGGCGTGAAATTGAAATACATTTTCGAAACCCATTTCCATGCTGATTTTGTATCAGGACATGTGGACCTGGCAAAACAAACCGGCGCAGCCATTGTATATGGCCCCAATGCCAGTCCTGAGTTTGAATTTATATCAGCAAAAGATGGCGAAGAATTTAAAATAGGTGATATCACTATTAAAGTATTGCATACACCCGGGCATACTATGGAAAGCACTACGTTTCTTTTGAAAGATGAAACGGGTAAAGATCATTGCATCTTCAGCGGCGATACGTTGTTTTTAGGTGATGTTGGCCGCCCGGACCTTGCACAAAAAGCTGCAAGTATGACCATGGAAGATCTGGCTGGATTGCTGTATGAAAGTTTGATGAATAAAATAATGCCGTTGGCAGATGATGTAATTGTTTATCCTGCACATGGCGCCGGCAGTGCCTGTGGTAAAAACATGATGAAGGAAACGGTTGATACACTGGGTAATCAAAAGAAAATGAACTACGCCTTAAATCAACCCAATAAAGAAGCGTTTATACAGGCTGTTACCGAAGGCTTGCTTGCACCGCCGGCATATTTTGGGTTGAATGTAGCTATGAATAAAAAAGGCTACGAAAGTTTTGAAACGGTTTTAAACAACGGCATGCGCGAATTAACTGCTGATGAATTTGAAGCAGCTGCAGAAAACACCGAGGCCCTGATATTGGATACAAGAACCAACACAGAATTTTATAAAGGCTTTATTCCACAATCGGTAAGTATTGGTTTAGATGGAGATTTTGCTCCCTGGGTAGGTGCGTTGATTATAGATGTAAAGCAACCTTTGTTACTGGTTACCGATTTGGGTAAAGAAGAAGAAACCGTAACCCGTTTAAGCCGTGTTGGGTTTGATAATGTGCTGGGCCATTTAAAAGGCGGCTTTGCTGCATGGCTGGCAGCAGGTAAAGAAGCTGATGTAATTGACAGGATAACGGCAGAACAATTTGCGGGGGAAGTAGAGATCGGCAAAGATAAAATTCTGGATATCCGTAAAGAAACTGAATATGCAGCCGAGCATGTGGAAGAAGCGTATAACAGGCCATTAGCCAATATCAACGACTGGATAAAAGACATAAATACAGATGAACATTTTTATGTGCATTGTGCCGGTGGTTACCGCAGCATCATTGCCGCATCTATTTTGCAGGCACGTGGTTACAGAAATTTTACTGAAATTGAAGGAGGCTTTAAAGCCATCAGCAACACCACTTTGCCAAGAACAGATTTTGTTTGCCAGAGTAAAGTAATGAAAGCATAAATTAAGCATAGAGGAAACCCCAAGGCAGCCGCAAGGCTGCCTTTTTTATTTTTCCTTGTGAAAAGCAACTCCCTGATGTAAATCATATCTCTATGTAACAAATGTCACCGTACCCCGGAAGTGATTGTATTTACATTTGTGAGTGAACATTCACACACTATAATTAAAACCAAAAACCATGAACGGAAAAAATAATATAGCCATCGGATTCCTTACAATGGGTTTTTTTATGGCATACGGATTTCTCTTAATTTATTTAAGAGACTTTGCCCCAGGCAAAGAAGAATGGGTAAACTCTTATAGTATTGGAAAACATTTTGAAACAAGGTTAGCTCATGTACACGGAAACCTGTTTGCTTTTCTCAATATCCTTGTCGGGTATTTATTACTTCACTTTAGAGATAAACTTAAAAGTGTAAAGGCTATTTCATGGCTTGCTTTAACGGGCCTGTTGATGCCAATTGGTATTTTATCTGAAGTATATTTTGGATTACCTCCCGCTTTAGTTTTAATAGGAGCCATTGCCATGACAGCTTCTGTAATATGGTTAGGTATTTCTTTCTTTAAAATAAAAATGTAAAATGGAAATTAAAAAACGTCAGTTGGAAATTATTGAAGCAGCCGGTGAAATCCTTACAGAATCCGGGCTTGCAGGGCTTACTACAAAAAACCTTGCCGCAAAGATGGGTTTTGCAGAGAGTGCTCTGTACCGCCATTTTAAAGGCAAAGAAGAGATTATCGTTACTATGCTGCAATATCTTGCTGCAGATATGGACAAAAGGCTTACGGCCTGTGTTGCAAAATTAGAAGACCCGGTGGAAAAACTGAAAGCAGTATTTAATAACCAATTTGACTTTTTTGAAAAGCATCCTCATTTTCTGGTAGCTGTATTCTCCGAAGGGCTGCTGGAAGAAAGTAAACAAATCAATGCTGTTATTATGCAGATCATGGCAACAAAAAGAAAACACCTTTTACCAATAATAAAGCAGGGTCAGCATGAAGGTATTATTGAAACATCTGCATCGGCAGAAGATATACTGCACATCATAATGGGAAGTTTCCGGCTGCACATGCTGCAATGGCGGATAACTGCATTCTCATTTGATGTAAAACAAAAGGGAAATAAACTGATGGGGAGCATATTGACTTTAATAAAAGTATAAACTATATGAAATATACAATTCTGAAAATAACAGCCATTGCATTACTGCTGTTTGCCCTGCTTACATTGTTTCTCAGCAGCTCCGTAATCTTCAACCTGTTTGGTATCAGGGCCAAAGAAGGCAACTATGTACCTCTTGTTGTGTGGGCAAATTTCATCAGCAGTATTTTATACCTGGCTGCTGCGTATGGGTTATTTAAAATGAAAAAGTGGTCAGTTTGGTTGTTGGCAATATCAGTAGTTATTCTCGTAGCAGCTTTTATTGGATTGAAGTTACATATTAGCGAAGGCGGGTTGTATGAAGTTAAAACCGTAAACGCAATGATATTTCGTATCGGCTTAACTGCACTCTTAGCAGTTGCATCATATTTTTTATTACAAAACAAACAATTATCTAAAAATGAAAAGATTTAAATTTTTATTGCCTGTAACACTTCTTGCATTATTTGCCTGTAATAGCCAGAACGAAGAAAAAGAAGTTAACCATGAAAATCATCAAAAGACAGAAATGAAGGATGAGCAAAAGAACAACAAAGAGGCGCATGAAGAAACTGCCGGCAAAGTACAGTTAGATAATGGAAAAAAATGGAAGGCTAATGCCGAAACCATTACCGGTATCAGCAATATGGCATCCCTTGTTCAAAACGGTATTGCCGGTAAAATGGTAGCTGTAAAACTTAATGATTCGTTACAGACAGAATTTAAAACAATTTTTGACAAGTGTACCATGACCGGAGAGTCTCATAATCAGTTGCATAATTTTTTGATTCCGATAAAAGGCCAACTGGAAAAATTAAAAGCTGGTAACGCAGATGCTGTGACCCTGAAAGAAATGCAGGAATATCTCTTAACCTTTAAAAACTATTTTGAATGAACATAAAAGATTTGCATACAAAACTAAAACCCGTTTCTGCTATTCCTCATTTTAAGGCAGCAGAAGGAAATGTTACGGCTATTCAAATTTTGAATAACTAATTATTAAAAGAACATACAACAAAAATGCCTGCCCTTTTAGTTTGTGTAACAGGAGAAGTAGTTTTTGAAAATGAAAAAGGGATAAAAGAAAATTTATTACCCGGCGACTATGTACATATTGAGCCGATGATACAACATTCGGTAAAAGGAATAGAGGATAGCCAGCTATTACTCATAAAATAAAAAATTTGATCAATGAAGTTAGTGAACATTCGCAAATGGTTTTTAGTTCTTCTGTTTATTGTAACAGGGTTTACCGCAGTACAGGCACAGGTATGGACACTGCAACAGTGCATTGATACAGCACAGGTTTACAACAAGACTTTGCAAATGAGTAGAAATAATATTGCGATAAGCCAACAAAAAAGAAAAGAGGCGTCAGCCAATTTAATTCCTAAAATAACAGCTAATGCAGATTATAAATACTTTACCGATCTGCCAACGCAGCTAATGCCTGCTGCGATTTTTGGCGGACCGGCAGGAACTTTTAAGGAAACACAATTTGGTGTGCCCCATAACATTAATGCCAACTTACAATTATCCATGCCATTGTATAACCCGCAGGTATTTGGTGCCATGCAAAGCACCAAAATTGCAGCAGAACTTAGCGGTTTGCAATTACAAAAAACCGAAGAGCAAATTTATTTTGATATTTCTAATCTCTATTACAACGGGCAGCTTTTACTCAGGCAATTATCCTTTATTGACAGTAATGTAGTGAACACGGCAAAGCTTCTAAGAAATATGAAGTTGCTTAAAGAACAACTGATGGCAAAGGGAACAGATGTGAGTAAGGTTCAACTACAAAAGGAACAATTAGAAACACAAAGAGAATTAGTTAGCAGCAGGTATGACCAGGTAATGAATGCCTTGAAATTTGCAATGGGAATACCACTTGACCAATACCTGAAAATTGAGCCGGAAATTCTTTATAAAAAGAGTGATGAATATGCTGCCACTCCGGCAATAGATATTCGCCTGGCAAATACACAATCCAAATTGTTGCTGAGTGAATTGAATACATTGAAAAAGAGCAGGCTCCCTTCGGTCTCGCTTTTTGGAACGTATGGTAAAACAGGTTTTGGCTACGACAAACAACCTAATGATTTTTTAAAATTCTATCCTATTGGTTTTGCAGGTATTCAAATAAGCTATCCATTATTTAATGGTACTGTAACCCAACGAAAAATAACCCAAAAAAAACTGGAAATAAAAAACAGTGAATTACAAGTACAAATTGTTACCGAACAAAATGCTATGCAAACCAATAATGCTAAACGGCAAATGGTGGTATCGAAAAAGTCTATTGAAACTAATAGCTCACAAATTAAACTGGCGCAAACCATATATGAACAAACTGTACTGCAACAAAAACAGGGAACAGCTTCTTTAACCGATGTATTGCTGGCTGATACTGCCCTACGGGAAGCCCAGCAAAATTACCTGTCGGCAGTGGTGGATTATTTGAAGGTTGATTTAGAACTAAAAAAACTAACCAATCAATTACTATTAAAAAATTAAGAATTATAAATTAATTATTGCCAACATGAAAAAAAAGTCAGTCAATTGGAAAACGTTTTTATACATTTTAATCCCTTTGTTGTTGGTAGCAATTATTGCTATTCGGCTTAAAAAAAATAAGGATACAACTCAACAAAAAGTGTATCAATATAATAAAGAGCAGGCCATTAATGTGCAAACCCAAATAACTAAATTAGAAAGTATTGATGCAGTATATTTTTATACAGGAACATTTGAACCTAATAAAGAAACTAAGCTCAGTGCTGAAGTTCAGGGGAAAATAAATGCGATGTATGCAGATGCAGGAAGTATAGTGAAAAAAGGGCAGGCTCTCATTAAACTCGATGATGCTTTACTGAATCAACAATTGAACACGGTAAATGTACAGATACAAAATATCACTTCAGAAGTTGATATTCAATTACAAGCAAATCAAATACAGATAAATGGGTTGGAGGATGATGTAAGGCGATACAAAATTCTTGTTGCGGCAGATGCCATACAGGGAATTCAATTAGAAAAAGCCGAATTGCAATTGCAAACTGCAAAAAATCAACGCAGCTCAATTATGCAAAAATCGGCGATTAAAAATGCACAAGCCTTACGGGCAAGTATTATTGCACAATTAAATAAAACCACTATTTACGCTCCTTTTAATGGTGTGGTAACTGCCAAACTAAGTGAAGTAGGGGCTTTTGCATCACCGGGTATTCCATTGCTGCAGATTACGGATATAAGCCAATTAAGATTTACGGTTACTGTTCCTGAAAGCGATTTAAAATTGTTTGATTACAAAAACAGCTACGAAATTATTGCAGATGCAGCCCCCGAAATTAAGTTGCAGGGTAAAACATCTTTGATAGGCAGCAAAGCAAATGTTGGCAATTCGTTTCCAGTTCAGTTTACAGTGAACAATGTTTCAAACCTAACGATTAAATCCGGCATGTTTGGAAAATTGAATTTAAGAAATGATACACCTGAACAAGGTATCGTAATTCCTGCCGCTGTTATTGTTGGTTCAGAAAGTCAGCCGCAGGTTTATCTCGTAAAAAATGGCAAGACTATTTTGCAAAACATTACTATATCCAAAAAATTTGAAAACAAAGTGGCTGTTTCAGCAGGACTAAAAGAAGGAGATGTAATTGTAACGAATGGTTTTATAAATCTTTTTGAGGGAGCCAATGTATTAATTAAGAATTAAAAAGTAAGAATTATGAAGCATACGATTTATTTTATCACCATTCTGGTAATTGCATTATTTGCTGCCTGCAATAACAGCGATAAAAGTAAGGAAAACCTAAAATCAGATTATACAAAAATGGGAAATAGTATAGTAAAGAAAACCTTTGATACCTTGCGAAGTTCCCTGCAAACCGCAATCAGCCAATCTGGTTTTGAAGGTGCTGTGCCTTATTGTAAAACTGCGGCGTATTCACTTACAAATATTTATGCTTCCGATTCGGTAACAATAAGAAGAACATCCTTGAAGTACAGAAACCCAGCAAATAAGCCGGATACATCAGAAGAGCGGATATTAAAAATATTTGCTTCGCTAAAAGAACAGGGAATAATAAATGATTCAATAAAGCCCATAACTGAGGGGAGTAAAAATGGCGAAGTTCATTTTTACAAACCAATCATGTTACAGCAAATGTGTGCTTCCTGTCATGGTAGTAAAAGTGCCGATATACAACCACCTGTGTGGAAAACTATCAGTACGCTTTATCCTTTGGATATGGCATACGATTTTAAAACCGGCGATTTAAGAGGAATGTGGCATATCACTTTTACTAAAATTAAATGAGATAAATAAGTGCTGAAAAACTCTTGCATGTTTTTTAGAAAAGAACAATTCATAATTTTTAATTGAGTAAGATGAATATTACAGAAATATCAATCAAACGTCCATCGCTGATAATTGTTCTTTTCAGTGTGCTTACTTTACTGGGTATTATCGGGTATAAAAATCTCAGTTATGAGTTGATGCCCGATTTTAATCAGCCGGTTGTGGTTATTAAAACGGTCTATCCGGGTGCCGAACCTGGTGAAGTGGAAACTTCCGTGTCAAGAAAAATTGAAGATGCTTTATCTAATATGGAAGGGGTAGATTATCTGGTTACAAAATCTTTACCCAACGCTTCTATCATTATTGCAAACCTGAAATATGGAACTAATCTGGATAAAGCAATGCAGGATGCACAACGCTATATTGACAATATTCGTAAAGACTTACCTGCAGATATTTTAAGCCCGGTAATGAGTAAGGTATCGCCCAATGATTTACCGATAATGTCTATCAGTGTTACAAGTAATTTGCCTGCAACAGCATTTTATCAAAAAATGAAAGATGAATACCTGCCGCAAATACAACAGTTGAAAGGAGTGGCAGAGATTACCATTTTAGGTGGTGAAGAAAGAGAAGTACAGGTAAAAGTGAACCAGGATAAATTGAAACTTTTTAAACTATCCCTTTCGCAGGTGGTAGATGCTGTTAATCGCTCAGGGCTTGATTTACCAGCCGGTAAAGTACAAACAGATAAAGAAAACAGTTCCGTCAGGCTTACAGGAAAATTTGCAACAATAGAAGATATAAAAAATGTGCAGGTGGCAATGCCGCTTCCCGGCAGCCCTGTTTATTTAAAAGATGTGGCTACTGTAACCGATGGAATTAAGGAAACAACTTCAATCAGTCGTTATAATGGTAAAAATGGCATTGGGTTAATGTTAAAAAAACAAGGCGATGCCAATGCTGTTGATGTTTCAAAATTAGTTCGCAATAAATTCAAAGCTATTGAAGCGCAAAATACGAATGCAGGAGTAAGATTTATTATTGCAGACGACAGTACTGATAATACAATTGCTGCTGTTAATTCAGTTGTATTTGATTTGATATTGGCTGTGCTATTGGTTTCATTGGTAATGCTTTTATTTCTACGGAGTTTTAGAAATTCATTAATTGTAATTGTTGCCATTCCAACATCATTAGTTACTGCTTTTGCCGTGATGTGGTTATTGGGTTATACTTTAAATTTAATGACCTTGCTTGCTATGTCATTGATCATTGGTATCCTGGTAGATGATGCTGTGGTGGTATTGGAAAATATTCAAAAGCATTTAGACAAAGGAAAAGAAAAAAGGGTTGCTGCAATGGATGGGCGTATGGAAATTGGATTTGCCGCTTTGTCTATTACATTGGTGGATGTAGTGGTGTTTTTGCCCATCCTGTTTTTGCAGGTTTTTGTGGCTGATATGCTTAAACAATTTTCGGTGGTGGTGGTAACTTCTACACTCACAAGTTTGCTGGTAGGCTTTACCCTTACACCCTGGCTGGCATCAAGAATTGGTATAAAAGAAGATTTGCAGCCTACTAATTTTTTCAATCGCTTCCTGCTTTGGTTCGAACATCAGTTAGATAAATTCATCAACTGGTATGGCAAACAACTGCAATGGGTTTTAAGCCATAAACTGATTTTTACCGGAATTGTAGTGCTGCTTTTTGCAATGACTTTGGGCATCATGAAACAGGGAATCATTGGGAAAGAATTAATTTCTACCGGCGACCAGGGAAAATTCAGGATGGCTTTAGAATTTGATAAGTCAACATCTATCCAACAAAATAATTTGATTGCACAGCAGGTAGAAACTTATATTCTGCACCAAAAAGAAGTGGCAACAGTATTCAGTAATGTTGGCGGGCCAAGCACCGGTATAGGAAGTCTGGGTGTAGGTTCTGCAAATAAAACTGAATTTACCATTCAATTAAGATCAAAAAAGGAACTCGGTAATTTAGCTACTGAAGCCTTTATGAAATCACTTCGGGAAGATTTAAAATTAAAGTATCCGGCAATTAATTATTCGATGGCAGCCCTGGGATTAATTCCCCGTTCAGCACCCATTGAAATTACTTTGAGCGGTAGTAATCTGGATTTAGTAATGAAATCAGGCAATGAATTAAAATCAATTGTAGAAAAAATACCTGGCGCTGATAATGTCCGTCTATCAGTAGAAGCCGGAAGTCCTGAATACAAAATAATTCCCGACAAAGATAAAATGCAACGCTTAGGCTTAACAACTGCTTATGTAGGTTTAAATTTAAGAACAGCCTTTACAGGAAATGATGAAGCAACACTTACCGAAAACGGAACAGAATATCCTGTAAGAATTTGGCTGGATGAATTTGAGCGAAAAAATTATGATGATGTAAAACGATTATCTATTGTAAATCCGATGGGTTTGCCAATAGAAGTTTCGCAGTTTGCAAATGTAGAGAGAGACAATTCTCCTTCACTATTAGAAAGGAAAGACCGCCAGCCTGCTATAACACTTACGGCCGATGCTTTAGGTCGTCCATCAGGAACCGTAGCAGATGAAGTGGTGGCTTATCTCAAAAAAAATCCTTTGACAGATGGAATAAATATGACCTGGGGAAGCGACATAAAACGACAGAACGATAGTTTTGGAGCATTGGGTTCTGTTTTAATGATTTCTTTTTTGCTGATTTATTTAATTATGGTGGCATTGTACGACAATTTTGTTTATCCCTTTGTTGCCTTGTTTTCAATCCTCGTAGCAGCCATTGGTGCTTTTCTTGCATTGAATTTAGCATTAAGCAATTTAAGTTTATTTGCACTGCTTGGGTTAATAATGCTGATGGGATTAGTAGTTAAAAATGCCATTTTAATTGTTGATTTTACCAATCAGTTAAAAGCACAGGGAATGTACTATAAAGAGGCATTGATTAAAGCCGGAAAGGAACGTATGCGGCCAATATTGATGACCACATTGGCAATGGTATTCGGTATGCTTCCTATTGCGCTGGCAAAAGGAACAGCCAGTGAATGGAAAAACGGATTGGCCTGGGTTATCATTGGCGGGCTTTTATCATCTTTAATACTGACTGTTTATTTAGTGCCGATGGTATATTATGTAGTGGATAGGCTGAAAGAAAAGTATGGTAAGAAGGGAGTATCCAGTTTACCTGAAACTAACTCAGTTAAAACGGCAACAGTATTCATTTGATTCGTGTTGAAAAATATAAAGTTAATTGTCCCGCCCATAGGATAAAACCATAACCAGGTGTCTAAATATTTTAAGAAACAGGAGCATGCATGAATCTGAATTGATACAAAGTATTCTTGACGGAAATCAACAGGATTTTAAGCTTTTGATTAAAAAGTATGAGACAAATGTATTTCGCGCCGCTATTGGGTTTCTCCATAACAAACAGGATGCAGAAGAAATTACCCAGGATGTTTTTGTAAAAGTATATCAGTCGCTTTCTTCTTTTAAAGGTAAGGCGGCTTTTTCTACATGGCTTTACCGCATTACTGTAAACACCAGTTTAAATTATTTACGAAAGAAAAAACGCAGGGGTTTCTGGATTGGACTTTCGGATCTGCTTCAGATACCATCAAAAGATAAGCAGACAGAAACAATCATTACAGAGCGTTCGGAAAAAATAATTATTCAGCATGCTATTGATAAGCTGCCCGAGAAGCAGCGCCTTGCTTTTGTACTTTCCCGGTATGAAGAACTCCCTCAACGACAAGTAGCTGAAATTATGAAGATCACTGAAGGTGCGGTAGAGCAACTTATACTGCGTGCCAAAAGCAACCTCAAAAAAAAATTGGAAAAAGAACTGGAATGGCCATAGGATTTTTTATAAACCAATTGTCTAATCATTAAACAGTTAAGATAATGACAAGCAAAAAAGATATTCATCAGTTAATTGAAGATTTAATACAGAAGGAACGAAATACAGAAGCGAATCCTTTTTTATCAACCCGTATTATGGCGGCTATTGAGAAAAAGAATTTCAGCGAAGTAAAACAGGTTTCGCCTGTCTGGAAAACAGCAGTGGTTGCATTTAGTTTGGTTGCAGCGGTATTTTCCGGTGTTGCTGCCGGCAGTCTTTATCAAACTAAAAATACTACACCGGATGTTGTAGTGATGAATGATGACAGAATGGAAAATTTTGTTTTTTATAATGAAATTGGCAATGAATAAATAAGCAAAGATGAGTAAGAACCAAATATTAACCTGGGCAGTGGTTTTGCTGGTAATAATGAATGTAGTAACAATTGGGACCATCCTATATCATAATTACAGTGAAAATCAAAAAAAAGATAACATTGGTATCAGTACGGGTTCTGGTGTAAATATGCTTAACGGAAAATTCTTCAGGCAAACACTCGGTTTCAATGAACAACAGATGGATGCTTTCCGTGAAATTAACCGATCATTTCGTCCTTTAGTAATTGATTTAACTTTTGGAATTGATTCTTTGAAAAATGTAATGTTCACTGAGTTACAAAAACCGGCGCCTGATACTCTAAAGCTAAACAGTATGTCTGAACAGATTGGACAACGGCATGGCCGGTTGAAATATGAAACGTATAAATTTTATTTAAGCATAAAAAAAGTTTGTATTTCGGAACAAACATCAGAACTGGAAAGGGCTTTTCAACCATTGTTTAAAAGTGATGGAATTGCAAGTCCTCCTAACCACCAGCGAATAAGAGGCCTGAATAGAAAGTAAATAAGATTTTATAACATTTAAATTTAAAAAAATGAAAAAGATAATCATTGCGGCATTCTTAATGCTTGCTGCCAGCGGCGTATTGTCTGCTCAAACAACAAAATGTGCTAACTGCACACCCGGAAAAAATAAAAACAATCCTGGTTATGCAGATACCAACAAAAGCAATACATGTGATAACTACGAAAATAATACATGGGCTTTAGCCGGCAAAGGACAGGGTCAGAAAAATGGCAGGCGTGCAGGTTATGGTAAAGGTAACGGGCAATGCCACTCAGTAATGCAGGGTTGCAAAAGCGGAAATGGGAAAAGAGGATCTTAAATAACTGGTTAATTGACAAACAATTTTAAGTAATAAAATTTGATCACTATAAAACATATAATCATGAAAAAGCTATTAAAAAACTCAGGCTTCTTTATATTGTTATCAGCGCTGCTATTTACAGTTACTTCTTGCAGTAAAGATGATACTCCTGCCAAAAACTCAAATAACAACAGTAATATTAATATAGCAAATCTCCAGGCTCAAATAACCAGTTTGCCAATTGAGCCATTAAGCCTGGCTGAGTCAGGCAGCCTTTCATTTATGAGAGAAGAAGAAAAATTAGCGAGAGATGTTTATATCACTTTGTATAATAAATGGGGTGTAAATATTTTCTCTAATATTTCAAACAGCGAGCAAACCCACATGGATGCTATACTGATGTTACTCAATAAGTATAGTTTAACAGACCCGGTTGGTTCCAATGCAGTTGGTGTGTTCAGCAATACAGCATTGCAAAACCTATATAACCTGTTGGTGGTACAGGGCAATACCAGTGTACTTGAAGCCTATAAAGTGGGAGCAACTATTGAAGACCTTGACATTTTCGACTTAACAAATGCACTGATAAATATTGATAATCAGGATATACGGTTAGTGTACGATATGCTCACTAAAGGAAGCCGCAATCATATGAGGTCGTTCTATAAAAATATTCTGAACGTTGGTGGCACATATATACCTCAGTATATTACACAGGCAGAGTTTGATGCCATCATCAATAGCGCAATGGAAACAGGTTACTAATGATTGCAAGTGAATTCAAGCTCTCGTTTGCAGATAGCAGCCAGGTAGACTGATAGAAGAGTTCTGTACTCATCATATTGAATGTAACATAAGTTACCGATCAGCCTGCTGCAAAAAAATATATTTACAGCTGTTAATCTAAAACATAACGATATGCCAGCTAAAAAAATCATTATTGTAGGCGGCGGTAATGCCGGACTTTCTGTTGCGGCACAGCTTTTACAGAAAGACAAAAACCTTCAGATAAGTATTATTGATCCATCTGAGAAGCATTATTACCAACCTGCATGGACACTGGTTGGAGCAGGTATATTTGATATTAATAAAACAGTTCGAAACGAAAAGGATTATATTCCCAAAGGAACAACCTGGATCAAAGATGCCGTGGAAACATTTTTTCCGGAAGAAAATAAATTGACCTGTAAAAGCGGTACCACTTATCAGTATGATGTATTGGTTGTTTGCCCCGGCATACAATTAGACTGGCAAAAGATAAAAGGTTTTAAAGAAACACTGGGTAAAAATAATGTGAGCAGTAACTATTCTTTTGATATAGCACCCTACACCTGGGAACTTATTAAAAACTTTAAAGGAGGTACTGCTGTTTTTACAAACCCGGTGGGGCCTGTTAAATGCGGCGGTGCCCCCCACAAAATTATGTACCTGGCGTGCGACTATTGGCGTAAGCAGGGTATCCTGGATAAATGCAATGTGCATTATTTATCGGGTGCCGGTGTAATTTTTGATATAAAGGAATATGCCGCAACGCTTACCGAAGTAATTAAAAACAGAAATATAAAGCCACACTTTGGCGTAAATGTGCTGGAGATTGACGGAGCCAATAAAACAGTTTATTACGAAGAGAAAGATGCAAATGGTGTGTCAGAACGTAAAGAAATGAAGTTTGATATTTGCCATGCTGTGCCCCCGCAGTCGGCACCCGATTTTATAAAAAACAGCCCCCTTGCCGATCCAAATAATCCTTTTGGATATGTTGAAGTAAATAAAAATACGATGCAGCACAGCCGTTTTTCGAATGTGTTTTCGCTGGGCGATTGTACCAATGCACCGGCAAAGAAAACAGGTGCTGCCATTCGCAAGCAGGCTCCGGTAGTTGTTAGTAATATTCTGTCATTATTAAACAACCAGCAGGTTGTTGCCGAATACGATGGTTACAGTGCCTGCCCCATTCCTACGCAGTATGGCAAGCTGATGCTGGCTGAATTTGATTATTCAAATACCCCAAAAATGACATTTCCTTTTGACCAGATAAAACCAAGATGGACCATGTGGATTCTAAAAACAAAAATATTGCCCTGGTTGTATTGGAATAAAATTTTAAAAGGAACTGCATAAAATTTTTAACAGAGATAATAATACGATACCGGTAAAATCCAATTATGATCAAATACTTTTCAGTTTCCATTGCGTTTAGTTTATTCGTATTAATAGCTGCAGCACAACAAACAAAACCGGAATTTCCATTTACCATACGCCTTGAGCAAATGGAAATAAACAATATGCCTGCATTGCAATCTTTTGCATATGCAACCTGGCAGGGAAAATGGTTGATGATTGGTGGCAGAAAAGATGGACTTCACCGAAGGCAACCCTGGGCTACATTTGATGAAGAAGGACAAAACCGGTTTATCTATGTGGTAGATCCCCAAAACAAAAAAGTGTGGAAACAAATGCTGGAAAAATTGCCCACGCCAGTTATCGAGCAATTACAAAGTACCAATATGGGGTTTTGTCAAACAGGTAATCGTCTTTTTTTAACAGGAGGATACGGATACAGCAAAACAGCAGATGACCATATTACATTTCCGTATTTAACGGTAATAAAAGTTGATGAACTGATAACGGCAATGCTGAATAACAAGGATATAAGCAATTCCATCGTACAGATCAAAGATGAACGAATGGCAGTAACCGGCGGAAGACTGGCGAAGTTGCGGGATACTTTTTTACTGGCAGGCGGACAAAGGTTTGACGGCAGGTATAATCCGCATGGTCCCGATCATGGTCCCGGGTTTAAACAGGAGTATACCAATGAAATCAGGAAGTTCACTATTGAATATGACAAAGATTCTCCGTTGATAAAAAATTATTCAGCAATCAAAGACAGTATCAATCTTCACCGCAGAGATTATAATTTGGTACCGCAGGTATTTAAAAATAATGAACTGGGCTACACCATGTTTTCAGGTGTTTTTCAATACAACCAGGATATACCGTTTACCAATTTTGTTGATATTGCAGGTGGTACTTATAAAGTGAATAATAGTTTTGAGCAGAAATTCAGTCATTATCACACTGCGGTAATGCCCATGTATGATAAAGTTGCCGCTTCTATGTATGCTATATTTTTTGGCGGCATAGCCCGGTATTTCCCCGGCAGTAACGGCAAAATTTTCGATAATACAGATGTGCCTTTTACCAAAACAATCAGCGTTGTTATAAGAAAAGATGAAAAAGAGAAAGAGATTTTTTTACCCATACAGATGCCCGGCTATTTGGGCGCAGCAGCCGAATTTATTTTTATGCCGGATGCCAGGATGTATATGGAGGGAATTGCAGATGCCGGTTCGGTACTGAACGAAGAAAATTTAATTGGGTATATCGTAGGTGGTATTAACAGCAGCGCCAATAATATTTTCTTTGATAATACCGGAAAGGAAAGCAAGGCAAGCAGTAAAATTATAAAAGTGTTTATTAAAAAACCGGCGGGTAATTTTTTATTTAATTCAATTTCCATTCATAGTACAATCTTTTATCTGCCTGAATTTCCGTCTTTTTTAAATAGCTTGCTATTTAAAAATAACAGGCAATGAGAACATTACAACAATACCTTCAGGGCTTGCCCCCTGAATTTATAGACCAGCTGGAAACATATGGAATTGTAAAAGATTTTTCTGCACAAACAGAAATTTTGCGGGAAGGCCAGTATGTAAAATATGTACCACTGGTTCTGGAAGGTGCAGTAAAAGTATTTACCCGGCATGAGGAAAAAGAGTTATTGCTTTATTATATTGAAAGCGGAGAGAGCTGTATCATGTCTTTTAATGCCGGTTTAAAAAGCACTGCCAGTAAAGTATTTGCCATTGCAGATGAAAATGCCCTGTTATTGTTATTGCCTGTTGAAAAACTGCATGAATGGGTAATATCTTTTCCATCCTTAAATGAGCTGTTTTTTAATCTATACGACCAGCGCTATGCTTCCCTGCTGGATACCATAAACCATCTATTGTATAGCCGGCTTGATCAGCGTTTATATAATTACCTGCAGGAAACTGCCAGGCAAAAAAATAGTAAAGTTATCAATATCCGCCACCGGCAAATGGCTGCAGAACTTGGAACAGCCAGGGAGGTTATCAGCCGGGTTATGAAAAAACTGGAACAGGAAGGAAAAGTAAAACAACTGCAGGGCGGTATAGAAATTTTATAGCCTGGTAACTTAAGTCACCAGATAAATATGTTACGTGAATTAGATTTGCCTTATAACAGGTAGCAATGAAGCAGCAAATAAAAAAGATTGTGATCGTTTGTTTGTTATGCATAGCTGTTGTTACTGTTATTGTTTGGGCAATTCAATCATTTATCAAATAAATCATTTATTATGAAAAAGAACATGGGTACAGCAGACAGAATTATCAGGATCATCCTTGCAGCAGTAATCGCATTTCTGTATTACAACAAAACCATTACCGGCACTTTAGGTATTGTATTACTGGTTTTGGCAGGCGTGTTTGTATTAACCAGTTTAATCAGTTTTTGTCCGCTGTATAAATTAGTAGGCCTGAACACCTGCCCGGCTAAAAAAAGTTAATTCCTTTTTATTATTTCCACAAGCTGTTGCAGGGAGTAAAACCTTGCAACAGCTTGTGGTATTTTAAACCTTTCTATTCCATCATCTTTGTAAATTTCCTTTTCCTCACTGAAATTTTATTCCCCTATTCATTAATACCTTGCTAACCAAACCGATCATGGTTTGTGTTATTTGTAAAGAGGCTATTTCTCAAAAAAGGTATTTACGAAAATAATTTCTGATCTTTTTAGCACAATTATGCCATGGTAATATGCCATTTATATGACCAACATCAGTACGCTGTATGAAGCTTATCATAGTTGGGTATTATGTGATATAAGTTACAAAAGTGCAATTTTTTTTGGCACAATTTTGAGTTGTAATTAGATTATAAACTTAAAAAAATGTTATGGAAACCGCTTATCATTACGAAGTAAAAGTGAATTGGGAAGCCGAAAGAAAAGGTTTAATGAGTTCTCCCGTTTTAAATACAAAAATAGAAGTGGCAACGCCACCTGAATTTCCAAAAGGCATGCCGGGCATCTGGTCTCCCGAGCATTTACTGGTAGCTGCAGTAAACAGTTGCCTGATGACAACCTTCCTGGCCATTGCAGAAAATTTCAAATTTGATTTTATACATTTTGAAAGTAATGCCGATGGTACACTTGAAAAAGTTGATGGAAAATTTATGATGAGCGAAGTGGTCTTGTCTCCGGTGTTAACCATTGCACCTGATGCAGATAAAGAGAAAGCCTTACGCATCCTGGAAAAATCTGAAGCAGCCTGCCTGATCTCTAATTCCGTAAAAGCAAAAATTGTTTTTAAGCCTCAAATTAAAATAACAGAACTGGTAGAGCCAGTTTAAAACCAACTTATATGAAATGAGCCATAACAAAAGTTGATACCAACTGAAATGTTTATTGGCGAATTCCATGTGACCAAAATCAATAAATATAAACACATGAAACACGTTGTAATCTTAGGAGCCGGAACAGCAGGAACCATGATGGCCAATCACCTGCACCACCAGTTGAAACATCCCGATTGGGAAATAACCATAATTGATGAACGGGAAGAACATCATTACCAGCCCGGTTATCTTTTTCTGCCTTTTGATATTTATGCTCCCGAAGATATTATAAAGACGATTGAAGAGTTTATCCCAAAGGATGTTAAACTGGTTAAAAACAAGATCAACCGCATTTTACCTGCCGATAATAAAATAGAACTTACCGGCGGCGATGAAATAGCATATGACATACTGATCATTGCAACAGGCGCAAAAATTGCACCTGAAGAAACGGAAGGTATGCAAGGAGCAGAATGGCAGAAATCTGTTTTTGATTTTTACACCTTTGAAGGATCTCTTGCCTTGAGAAATAAACTGCGGGATTGGGAAGGTGGTAAACTGGTTGTTCACATTACCGAGATGCCCATCAAATGCCCGGTAGCACCGCTGGAATTTGCTTTTTTAGCCGATTCTTTTTTCAAACACAAGCACATGCGTGATAAAGTAGAGATAACTTATGTTACCCCATTAAGCGGTGCATTTACAAAGCCAAAAGCTACCGAAGCGCTTGAGCATTTATTGCATGAAAAGGGTATCAACATAGAACCTGATTTCGCCATAGAAAAGGTAGATAACGAAAGAAAAGAAATTGTTGATTATGGCGGTAAAATAATTCCTTTTGATCTGCTGGTAACAGTACCAACCAATAAAGGCGATGAATTAATGGAAAGATCTGGCATGGGCGATGACCTGAATTATGTGCCTACTCATAAAGCCACGCTTCAGTCTAAAGACTATACAAATATTTTTGTCTTAGGCGATGCAAGCAATATACCTGCCTCCAAAGCCGGTTCTGTGGCCCATTTTGAAGCAGAAATATTAACAGATAACATTCTTCGATTTGTGCATGGCGAGCCTTTAAAAGAAGAATTTGACGGACATGCCAATTGCTTTATTGAAACCGGTAATGGTAAAGCACTGCTCATAGATTTTAATTATACCCATGAGCCCGTTGAAGGAAGTTTCCCGTTTGCCGGAATCGGCCCCCTGAGGCTTTTAAAAGAAAGCAGGATGAATCATATGGGAAAACTGGCTTTTAGATGGATATACTGGAATGTATTGTTGAAAGGAACACATATTCCATTTGTATCTGCAACGATGTCAGAAAAAGGAAAACATTACGCATAAATTAATAAATCTTTAAAAATAAAAAATCATGGAAAAGACAATAGCAGGTAAAAACATTACCGTAAATGAAGAGGGATACTTAACAGACTTTAGCCAGTGGGATGAACAGGTAGGCGAAGCTCTGGCAGCAGAAGCCAACATTCCTTTAAGTGCAAGGCATTGGGAAATAGTAAAGTATCTGCAAAACGAACATAAGAACCAGGTAGCACTAAGTATCAGGCGAATTGGTAAAAGTGGCGTTACAGATATTAAAGAGTTCTACCAGTTATTTCCAAACGCACCTTTAAAAACCGCAACCAAAATTGCCGGCATACCCAAACCAGCAAGTTGTATTTAATCAATTAAAATTTGTCAATTATGAGTGAAAATAACGGAGCCATAAAAAAGATGATGATCATCTTATCAAAAGGCACACTTGAAAATGTATATGCAGCATTTGTACTGGCCAACGGTGCCCGTATGGAAGGAATTGATGCAGAAATATTTTTTACTTTTTTCGGACTGGAAGCAGTTCATAAAAAGAAACTGGAACACCTGCATGTGGCTACAGTAGGTAATCCGGCCATGCACATGCCAACCATGCTGGGCGGTTTACCCGGTATGGAAGCACTGGCGAGCAGCATGATGAAAAAGGAGATGGAGAAAATTGATATGCCGGATGTGCACGAGTTTTTAGATATTATGACCGCTTCTGGTGTTAAATTATGGGCATGCAAACTGGCGATGGATATGTTTCATTATAAGAAAGAAGATTTGTATGAAGGAGTGGATGCAGTAATTACTGTGGGAGATTTTTATAAACAAAGCCAGGGCGAGGGTGTACATATGCTGTTTGTATAAACAACAGGGTCATCATCCAAATAAATAAATGAATCGGGTATTTTTTCAAAAAAAATTCAAAACCAATTAATGTAAAGAGCAGCCAGTAGCTGCTCTTTTAGTATGTAACAAATGTTGCAGAAATTTATGTTATTATCAGTTTACTTAGCTCACTTATTAAATACTACATATGAACACTCAAACAAACAATAATATCAATAAAGACCTCATTCTGCGGGAGCGGCTGGCGTTGCAAAGAACATCGATGAGCAATGATACTACTATGTTGGCTTTCATAAGAACTGCATTGTATTTTTCAATTGCAGGCATGTCGGTTAATACGCTGTTAAAGGTAAAATACGGGTTATGGGTCGAAATAGTTTTTTGGACAATTTCCTTATGCATCTTAACAATCGGAATTATAAAATATTTCAGGCAAAAGCAAAGCCTGAAAGACAGTGAAAAACATATTGGAGATTATAAACTTAATTGGGAAGCAGACGATGAGTAAGCTATTTTTTTAAAAAACAACAACTTCTTTCAATGCCTGTATCTCTATTAAATAAACCTGTTTCCGGTGATTAATGGATATCTTACTAACTGGTTTTAGTGCTTTGCTCATATGTAACCTTTGTTACTCAAACACCGCCTTGCTGCATTTACATTTGCATTAATAAATCTAAACAATGATGAAACAAATCATTTTTTCAAACTGGACAATAATGAGGTTCCTGCGCCTGGCAATGGGTATTGCCATATTGGTGCAGGCGGTAATGTCAAAAGATATGCTTTTTGCATTTGCAGGCCTGGCATTTACAGCAATGCCGGTTTTTAATGTTGGCTGTTGCGGTACGGCAGGCTGCGCTGCTCCACCTAAAAAAAATCAGGATACAACAAAAGACATAACTTATGAAGAAGTGGTTTAAAAATAATGCTTTGTATCTTATTGGTGCTGCCGTTGGTGCCATTGCAGGATATATTTACTGGCAACAGGTTGGATGTTCATCAGGCACCTGCATGATCACATCCAAACCAACTAACAGTACCATATACGGAGCTGTTATGGGTTCTTTGTTGTTTGGCATGTTTAAAAAAGAAAAGAAAAATGAAATTATAAAAGAAGGAGAAAAAAATCATGACATTTAACGAGATCATAAATACAGATAAACCGGTATTGGTAGATTTTTTTGCAGAATGGTGTGGCCCCTGCAAAATGATGGCACCCATACTTAAAGATGTAAAAAAAGAAGTTGGCGATGCTGTCACCATTATTAAGGTGGATGTAGATAAAAGCCCGCAGGCTGCACAGGAATACCAGGTGCAGGGTGTACCCACGCTGATACTTTTTAAAAATGGCAAACCACTTTGGCGACAAAGCGGCGTAGTGCCAAAATCCGGGTTGGTTGGGGTAATAAAAAAATTCACAGTATAAAAAATAAAAACGATGAACATTTTACAACAATTATTTGGCAGTGGCCCCAAAGTAGATCTTAAAGCCACAATAGCAGAAGGTGCATTTTTAGTAGATGTAAGAACACCCGGGGAGTTTAATTCCGGCCATGTCAAAGGATCGGTAAATATTCCATTAGACAGTGTTACACAGCAGCTTGCAAAATTTAAAAATAAAAAGAATATTATTGTATTTTGTCGCAGCGGTAACAGAAGTGGACAGGCAAAATTGATCCTGGAGCAAAACGGATTTACCAACGTGGTAAACGGCGGAACCTGGCAGGATGTAAACCAATATGTACAATGAAATACATAAAATCAATACTTGTAACAGGAGCACTGATGTTTGGTTTACTGTCGTGTACAAACAACAATGACTTATCTACAGAAACGGAAGTAAAAACAGTAGATACGGCCGTTGCAAAAACAATTATTGTTGATGTAAGAACTGTTGAAGAATGGATAGATGACGGACATGCAAACTGCAGCGTTAATTATCCATTAGCCGAACTGGATAAGAAAATAGAATCATTAAAAGCTTATGATAAGGTAATTGTAGTATGCCGCAGTGGCAGCAGGGCCGATGTTGCAAAGGAAATGCTTGAGCAGGCAGGTATTAAAAATATTGAAAACAAAGGTGCCTGGCAAAATATTGACTGTAAGTAGTTTAAAATATTTAATTTAAAATTTATGGAAAGTTTAAAAATTCTGATACCAACAGATTTCTCTGTGCAGGCTGAGTTTGCTTACCTGATGGTAAAAAAACTGGAAGAAAAAACTCCCACTGAAATTCACTTTCTGCATGTGCTGGATGTTCCGGATACGGTAACCATGGATGAAGGCGGCAATATTCAAACCTGCGGCGACATTGATGTGAACTATGTAAAAAAGCAGCAGGAAATTGCAGAGCGAAAGCTTGATAATCTTAAAATATTATATGGCAGCCACATACAGACAAAACTGGTATTCGGAAAACTTACGGATGCTATTTTAAATTTTTCGGAGGCTAATCATTTTGATATGATCGTAATGGGTACCAAGGGGGCCTGGGGTATTAAAGAAAAACTTTCGGGCTCCGAAACACAAATTATTGCCCGCAGGTCAAAAACGCCATTGCTTTCATTAATGTGCGACCGTTCCGACCTGGTTATTCAGAATATACTGTTGGTACATGATTTCAGTAACCCCGCACCTGAAGATCTTAAGCTGATGCATAAGCTGATCAGCGCTTTTGGTACAAAACTTCACCTGTTGCAGATAATATCCGGTAACGTGCAGACAGAAAAGACAAAAGTGGAAGCCAATATGAAAGATTTTGCAACGCTCAATAATATCAGTAATTACGAATGTCATTTAATAAATGATAAAGATGTTGAGAATGGCGTTATTCATTTTAACCAGATGATCAATATGGATATCATTTGTATTGGCACACATGGCAAAGGAGGTGTTTTTCACCAGAGTGCAACCGAAAAACTGATCAACCATTTATTTAAACCCATTATTTCATTTCAACTAAATAATTAAAAAAATATGAGAGAGTTGATAACACAAACCTGGTCCTGGTGGTTTTCGGGAGCCATGATAGCAGGCATCATGTTTTTTCTTTTGTACTTCGGTCAGTCATTTGGTTTCTCTTCCAATTTAAGAACCATTTGTGCTGCTGCAGGAGCCGGTAAAAAAACAAAATTCTTCGATTTTAAATGGAAAACCCAGGTATGGAATTTAGTTTTTTTAGTGGGGGCCATTATTGGTGGATTTATTGCGAAACAATTTATGTCAACCGATCTGCCTGTTCAGATCTCAGCAGATACCATCAGCGATCTGGCAAAGCTGGGCATTGCAGCACCGGCATCTTTGCAACCTGCAGAGTTATTTAGCCTGGATGCCATGCTTTCTGTAAAAGGGTTTCTGATTTTAGCTATGGGCGGTTTGATGGTGGGGTTTGGTTCACGCTATGCAGGAGGCTGCACTTCCGGCCATGCTATCAGTGGTTTGTCTGATCTGCAGGTGCCTTCACTGATTGCAGTAATGGGCTTTTTTATCGGCGGACTGGCAATGACATTTTTTATTCTCCCTTTAATATTTTAATCAGATGAAGTTTATAAAATTTCTTATACTCGGAATTGTTTTTGGAATTGTAATGGCCAAGTCGGAAGCTATTTCCTGGTTCAGAATACAGGAGATGTTTCGTTTTCAGGCCTTTCACATGTATGGTATTATTGGTACTGCTGTTACATTGGGTGTAATTGGTGTAGCCTTAATAAAGAAATTTAAAATAAGAGATTTTCATGGCAACCCCATTTCATTCTATCCCAAAGAAAAGTCTGTTATCCGTTATCTTTTAGGAGGTATCATTTTTGGATTAGGCTGGGCATTGAGCGGTGCCTGCCCCGGGCCAATGGTGGTAAATATTGGTTATGGCTTTTTAACCATGACGATTGTTTTTCTATTCGCCCTTGTTGGTACCTACCTGTATGGATTGATCAAGGATAAATTACCTCATTAATTTTAATACGATTCTTATGTACAACGAAATGGAAGACAAAAGAACGGAGGGGCTGGTTTCTATAATCAATAAATTACTGTTGGTGATCGTGGTATTGGTAATTACCATTGTTGCTATTCCATTTATTTTATTTTATAAAAGCCAACCGGTAAAACCGGATACCCCGGTACCAAACGCTGCCACTGCTGCTGAGGCAGTAAAAACAGATGCAACAAATTATTGGGCTGCACCCGATATTAATTCCATTACTGATGCTGCACAAAAAGAACAGGTACTTTATGGCCAGGAATTAATTGCACACACTGCTAAATATCTCGGCCCCAATGGTTCTGTACAGAAAATAAGCAATGGCTTAAATTGTCAGAACTGCCACCTGCAGGCAGGCACAGCTGTTTTTGGGAACAACTATGGTTCAGTAGCATCACTGTATCCAAAATTCAGGGCCAGAAGCGGTAGCGTAGAAAATGTTTACAAAAGAGTTAATGATTGTTTTGAAAGAAGTTTAAATGGCAAGGCATTGAGTAATACAGGTAAAGAGATGCAGGCCATTGTGTCGTACATCAATTTTGTAGGCTCTAATGTAGAAAAAGGAAAAAAAGCTGAAGGCTCAGGTTTTAAAGAACTTGCTTTTCTTGACCGTGCTGCTGACCCCCAAAACGGGATGACAGTTTATACCGCAAAATGTCAAAGTTGCCACCAGGCAAATGGCGAAGGCGTTCTTACAGCAGATAAAACAGAATATACATACCCGGCTTTATGGGGCAGTAATAGTTTTAATGACGGAGCCGGTTTATACCGCATCAGCAACTTTGCAAAATATGTAAAATACAATATGCCGCAGGGAGTAACCCACTTAAATACACAGCTTGCTGATGAAGAAGCCTGGGATGTGGCAGCATATATTTTATCGCAAACAAGACCGCATATTAACGTTCCAAAAGACTGGCCCGATATTTCAAAAAAACCGGTTGATCATCCTTTTGGACCTTATGCAGATGTATTTACCGAAAAGCAACACAAGTACGGACCATTTAAACCCATTGTGGAAGAACAAAAGAAAAGGGAAGAAAGCGCTAAACAAAAAACAGCAACTATTGTAAAAAATTAAATCCTGCCTCATGGAAAATAACAGAAGAGATTTTATAAAAAAAATAAGTACGCTGGGCGGTGCAGGGCTTTTGGCTTCATCACCAATCCTTGCAATTGCAGGGGCAAAAGAAAATGCAATGCCTGATCATCAGACACTAGCCGACGATAAACCCTTTACCATTTCGATTTTACAAACCACTGATGTGCATTGCCAGGTTCAGCCACATGATGAATTATTTTGGGAGAACGATAAAGCGGTGTTTCGTAAAACGGGCGGTTATGCCCACCTGGCTACTTATCTGCAAAAAGAAAGAAAGAAAAATCCGAATAGTTTTTTAATTGATACCGGCGATATGTTCCAGGGCAGCGAACTGTCTGTAAAAACAACCGGCAAAGCCATGGTGCCCATTTTAAATGCATTGGGATACGATCTGTATTTGCCCGGTAACTGGGAAGTTATTTATTACAAAAAAGCCATGCAAACTTTATTGGGTTCATTAAATGCACCCAAAGTTTGTGCCAATATGTATCACGATCTGGGAGAAGGTAAAAAAGGGGAGTTGATTTTTCCTCCTTATTATATCTGGAATATTAAAGGTGTAAAAATTGGATTTATCGGGTACACAGATCCTTTGGTTCCTTTGCGCCAATCGCCCAACTACAGTAAGGGAATTATTTACACAAAGCCCGAAGAAAACCTGGCACATTACGTAGATGTATTACGCAACCAGGAACAATGCGCCTATGTTTTAATAGTAGCCCATTTGGGATTATCGCAGCAAATTCATTTAGCAAACCAGTCAGAATGTAAAGGGGTAGATTATATTTTAGGAGGCGATACACATGAAAGAGTGCGAAAACCCATTCAATGCAAATACAGTAAAGTGGTAGAGCCCGGTGCATTTGGTTCTTTTGTGGGTAAACTTGATCTTACCATACAAAATGGCAAAGTGATAAAAGACGATTATGAACTGGTGGAAATAACAGCAGACAAATTCAAGCCCTCAAAAGAAATTGCAGCTTTAATTAAAGACAATGAACAACCATTTGAAAAAGATATTTATACCATTGCAGGGTACAGTACCATTCCGTTGTACAGGTATTTTGTGGTAGAAAATCCTATAGACACGATGATACTGGATGCGTTGAAATGGAAAGTGCCGGATATGGACATCGTATTATCAAACGGGTTTCGGTTTTGCCCCCCACGCACAACACCCGATCATACCGGCAATATACCCATTACCGCTGGATTTATTTACGATATGTTTCCGGTAGATAGTACAGTAAGAACCGGAATGGTAACCGGTAAACAAATTAAAGAGTGGCTTGAAAAAGAATTGCATAATGTTTTTGCCAAAGATGCATCGGAACGCTTTGGTGGTTGGGTTATAAAATTTAAAGGAATGAAAATCACCTTTAATGCTTTTGCAGAAAAAGGTAAAAGAGTTCAGACTGTATCTGTTGCAAATGCCCCCCTTGACCTGGACAAAATGTATAAGATATGTGCCTGCGAACGGGATGGTGATCCCAGTGATATGCTTTGCCGGATGAGAAATGTGGCCAATGCAGTAAATACGCAGCATACTTTACATTCTGTTATGAGAGATTACCTGGCAGCCAATTCCCCGGTTACACCAACGCCGCCGGAGAATGCCGATATACTGGATGCCCCGCAAACATTGCTTACACAGGTTACCGGGGTAGATTATCAGTTTCATTAATTAAAAAATAAGCCAATGAAAAAAATATCAATAATGCTGTTGGCTTTTGTAATGGTAAATGCTATTGCTATAAAAAAAGGAATGGCCCAGGTTGCTGCAGGCAATCCGGCAGTTACAGAAAAGCAACAACATAAAATTATTTTTCAACTTACAACAGGCGATACCCTTGCCCACAAGGCACTGATGAAACAGTTGAACAATATTACAACCGTAGTTCCCGGTACACAAATAGAAGTAGTATGCCATGGCCCGGGCTTAAGTATGTTGGTAACTGGTAAAACAGTGGTGCATAAAAAATGCAACAAATGAAAATGAAGGGCGTGGTTTTTGTTGCCTGCGAATTTTCTATGAGTGAAAGAAACGTTCCGAAAGAAAAAATTATACCAGAGGCTGATTTTGTAAAAGCAGGCATTATAGAAATTGTAACAAAGCAGGAGCAAGGCTGGAGTTATATTAAATCAGGATTTTAATTTCCATAAAATTTAAAGCAAGATGAAAAAATTACTGGTAGCATCCATGATGTTGCTTGCAGGGCATATTGCATCAGCCCAACACCAGGAAGTTTCTGAAAAACCTGATATGTATAAAGGTAAACAGGCTCAGACCATTGATACCACTTCTTTATTATCGGCATTTAAAAGAGGGCATTTTAACGGACACTTCAGGTACTTTTTTATGGCTACTGATAATAAAGCAGGCCTTACCGATTATTATGCCCATGCGGCTGGTGGCGGCATACGCTACGAAACGGCAAAGTTTCACGGGTTTCAGTTTGCGGTAAGTGGATTTTATACTTTTAATATCGGCTCATCCGATCTGGGAAAACCGGATAGTGCCACAGGTCAATCCAACCGGTATGAAATAGCGTTGTTTGATGTTGAAGATCCATACAACAAAAAAGATATTGACAGGCTGGAAGAGTTCTATTTAAAATACCAGCGAAAAAATATTTCCATCAGTTTTGGCCGGCAATTATTGAATACGCCATTCATTAATTTGCAGGATGGCAGAATGAGGCCAACAGGTGTAGAAGGTGTATGGATAGAATATAATGATACAAAAAAAATAAAAGCAGAGGGAGGATTGCTGTATGCTGTTTCTCCAAGAGGAACTACCAAATGGTATCATATCGGGCAGTCGTTGGGTGTTTATCCTTCGGGTGTAAACCCGGATGGTACAAAATCGCAGTACCAAAATAATGTTAGCAGTAAGGTTATCGCATTACTAGGAATTAACTTCAAGGCAAATAAAAATCTAAACCTGCAGGTTTGGAATGTATACACAGATAATGTTTTTAATACCGCCATGCTGCAGGCCGATCTGTTGTTTCCTCAAAAAAATAATAGTTCCTTTTTTACAGCAGCCCAGTTTATAAGGCAGGATGCCATTAACAATGGCGGAAATACTAATTCGGCTAAAACCTATTTTGAAAAGGGCGGAAGATCTTTCAGCTTTGGTGCAAAAGCCGGATGGAAAAATAAAACCTGGGAAACCAGTATCAACTACAACCGCATTACAGCTCATGGCCGGTATTTAATACCCCGTGAATGGGGCCGTGAACCCTTCTTTACATTTTTACCCCGTGAACGTAATGAGGGTTTTGGGGATGTGCATGCCATTATGGGCAAAGTAAATTACAATATTCCCAAAGCAGGTATCAAAACATCCCTGGCAGCAGGCTATTACAAATTACCCGATGTAAAAAACTACCGGTTAAATAAGTATGGCTTACCTTCATACATGCAGGCAAATGCCGATATTCGTTATTCATTTGCAGGAATATTAAAAGGGCTTGAAGCCCAGCTATTGGTTCTATGGAAAATGAATGCCGGGGAAATGTATAACAACAAACGTTTTGAATTTAACAAGGTAAATATGCTGCAATACAATTTTGTTTTAAATTTTCATTTTTAATCAGCATGATGAACATAGATAAGCTTCAGCATATTTTTGAACCTCAGTTATTGCAGGAAATTCAACAGTTCGGCATCCTTCAGTATTTTAAAGAAGGAGACCTGATCATGGATTATGGAAAATACATCCGCATGATGCCTATTGTTTTAAACGGTACCATAAAAGTGTACCGTCTGGATGATGATGGACATGAGATCTTATTGTATTATTTATCCAGCAGCGAAAGCTGTTCGATGGCTTACAGTTGCTGTATTGAAGCAAAGAAGAGCGAAGTTAAAGCGATAGCAGAAGATGATGTGGAGCTGATTGGTATACCCCATATTAAACTGGACGAATGGCTTTGTAAATATCCAAGCTGGAAAAACTACATCATGCGTAGTTTTAACGAGCGCTTTATTGAGCTGCTTAAATCAATAGAAAGCATTGCCTTTCATAAGCTGGATGACAGGTTGATCGAATACCTCAAAGATAAACAACGCATTACCGGTTCCAGTGTGATCAAAGCCTCGCATAGTTTAATTGCAGATGAGCTGGCAACGTCAAGGGTTGTGATCTCCAGGCTATTGAAGCAGCTGGAAAACAGTAAGAAGATCATTTTGTACCGCAACGAAATAAAGCTGATGCCGGCATTGGATCAGTAAGGTCAACTGTAAATTCTATCAAATGCGGTTTTGTATTTTTCCATAATAACCTTGCGTTTCAATTTGAGGGTTGGTGTAAGCTCGCCGCTGTCAATGGTCCATTCATTTGGCAGCAGTTCAAACTTTTTGATCTGCTCCACCTGGTTAAAAAATTTATTAAAAGAATCAATCAGTTCTCTGTACAAATCTAAAACCTTGGGGTTGTGAATGGCATCTTCAATGGTTGTAAAAGGTATTCCCTTATGCAGCATCCATTCTCTTAAATTAATAACAGAGGGTACAATTAAAGCACCCACAAATTTTTGCTCGGCACCAACCACCATCATCTGCTCAACAAAAGGTGATTCCTTCATTTTATTTTCAATAGGCTGCGGAGCCACATATTTCCCGCCGCTGGTTTTAAACAGTTCTTTTTTTCGATCAGTTATTTTTAAATATTTACCATCTTCAAAAACACCAATATCACCGGTGTGCAACCAGCCATCAATAAGGGTTTCGGCCGTAAGTTCAGGCCTTTTATAATAACCCAGCATCACACTGGGCCCTTTTACACAAATTTCTCCATCGGCCTCAAGCTTAACTTCCTGGCCTTCAATAACCAAACCTACTGTGCCAAATTTGGTGCCGCCTTTTTTGCGGCAGTTAACACTTATTACCGGGCTGTTTTCTGTAGGTCCATATCCTTCATAAATCGGAATTCCGGCAGCTGTAAAAATCCTGATCAGTCTTACCTGGCAGGCCGCACCACCGGTTACTATCAGTTTTATATTACCACCCAATGCCTCACGCCATTTGCTGAAAATTAATTTATTGGCCAATGCCAGTTGAATCTTGTACCAAATACTTTGTGGTTTTACATTATCGTATTCGGTTGCCAAAGCTACCGCCCAGTAAAATAATTTTTTCTTTACGCCGGTAAGTTCAGCGCCCTTTGCCATTATTTTTTCGTATGTTTTTTCAAGCAGCCTGGGCACGGTTGAAAACAATGTTGGTTTTACTTCTTTTAAATTTTCGGCAATGGTGTCTAAACTTTCAGCATAATAAATGGAAGCACCGCTGCTTATATAAATAAGCGAAACCATTCTCTCAAAAATATGATTGAGGGGTAAAAAACTAAGCGCTCTCCCCTCCAGGTCATCCGTAAAAGGAAAACTGTTTTTGGAGTTGATCACATTGGTAACGATATTTCGATGACTGAGCATGACACCTTTTGGCGTACCGGTGGTACCCGATGTATAAATGATGGTGGCACAATGTTCGGCCTTAATGGTTGCTTTTATTGCCTCCATCTTTTCAAGATCAGCTGCAGTAATATCGGCAATCAATGTTTTCCAGTATGTTACATCCGGTAATTCATCAAAACAATATACATTCATTAAACTGGGCACATTGCCTTTGATGATATTTACTTTGTCTAAAATATCCTGACCGCTTACAAATACATGTTTAATAGTTGCATCATTAAAAATAAATTCAAGCTCATGTACATTGGTAGTGGGGTATATGGGGCAAATAGCTGCGCCAATCTGCTGGCAGGCCATATCCAATATCAGCCACTCGGGCCGGTTTTTAGAAATGAGGGCGATCTTATCCTGGTTTTCAATGGCCATATCATGGCCGCTTACACCAAGTTTTATCAGGCCCGCACTGAGTTTATCAATCGTTTCTTTTACTTCGGCTGTGCTGAAATTTCTCCACTTACCGTTTTCTTTTCCGCTAAACATATCCGGTTTTGGAAACCTGTTTAACTGAAAATCGATGTAGTCAAAAATTCTGGAATGTTCATTCATATAGCAATAGTTTGACCCCAAACCCCTAGGGCTTTAGAGTATTATTTTTTAAATTTTCTGCAACTGTTTCAGAGATCAAATTTTAGTTTATGCTTTTTAAATCTCTTTATGCCCGCCCTTGCCGGATCGGACGGGGATTTAGGGTTTCTGATTCTTTAATTTCTCATATTCACGCTCGGCTAAAGTGTCTTTATCAGTTTTATAAGCTTTCAGGAATTTAAAAACCAGCCCAATGCCCAGGCCCAGCATAACCCATATAGGCCAGGGCGTGCCACGAAAGCCTATATGGCGACCTCCCGAAAGATACCAGATTACCCAACAGATGCCTGTTGTTATCACAAAACCAATCAGGCTGTTTTGGAAATCGGCCCTGCGTTTGGCCAGTTGCCATAATTTTTCATCACGTTGTTCTTCCATAAAAGATGGTTTATGCAACAAGTTAATAAAAAATAGTCATTTCCGTATTAGTTACTGCATACAGAAATCAGGCTTTTATTTATGATAGTATTGACCGGCCGGTACTTTAAAAATCCTGTCCTGCAGAAAACGGTTCAGTGCGGCGTATTCTTTAGGATGGGCAGTGATCCACTTTTGATAAGCCGGCATGTTTTGTTCAGTAGCAAAAACCCATTGGTTATATGCCTCAAAGATCCCTTCCTGTATGTATTGTTTATGTATCTGGAATAATTTGTAAGGAAATTTGGTTGCATAATCAGCATCCCATTCCAGGATAAACCGGGTTCTGAGTATAGATAAGGTTTCGATGTTTATACCTGTTGTGAGCAGCGGACTTTGCTTGTTCATTATTTTTAAATAAGCAAGTGTAAAAGGGCTTTTGTCTTTATTGTTTTTTTCGATGTTGGCATCGGCAAATAATTTTTTGTAGCCCTCCAATAAAATATTTTTTATTTCGGGCGCATAGGCACTTTTAGGGTCGATGTTTATAAAGATTTCCCCGTACAATAAACTCCACACTTTATCCATTGTAAAATAATAGTACTTGCTGGCATTGTAATAATTGCCTGCAAAGCCCGGGTCGTTTTCAATTCCTTTTTCCCATTCTTTAATAGCACTAAAATCACTTTTGGTCCACAGTACCTTGCCCAGTTCATTATATAAAGGACCACTTTTGGGTAATTTTTTAATGCCTTTTCTGTAGGTATCTTCTGCGCCTTTGGAATCTTCCAAAGCCCAGTAGGCATCCCCGGCTATCTGAAATATCTGGTCATCCACATCATTCCTGTCGAATAAGCGTTTTAAAACTTCAATACATTTATTATAATCTTTGGAGTAGTAATAATTCAGCCCGAGGTCTTTAACAATTTCAATGTTGCCCGGTTGTTTGCCGAGTGCCCTGTTAAGTATCAAAATGGCATTCGCATAATCTCCATTATGCATAAACTCTCTTGCATTATCATGTAATTGTTTGGCATCCTGTGCAAACAAAATGGTTTGGCAACAAACCGCAAACAGTATCAAAAAAATTTTTTTCATCAAATGAAGTTACAATGAAATATCAAATAAGGTTTCAGGCTGGTAAACATTAACAGCTCCCATTAAGCTTCAGAAAAGGTGTCTGGCCCCTAAACAGGCTCCTGAATAATGAGATGTTTTTGATATTTATGAATATTGAGGTTGAAATCTGTTTGTAGTGGCCTGACACCTGAAACAGCATTTATTCCGCTTCAACATCGGCTATTAAATGTGTAAGCAACCCATCCCGCAGTTTGGGTTCAAACCAGGTGCTTTTGGGTGGCATTACGTTTCCGGTATCGGCAATATCAAATAATTGCTGAATGGTTACCGGGTGCAAACTAAATGCCACAGCCATTTCGCCGCTGTTCACTCTTTTTTCCAGTTCGTGTAAACCACGGATGCCCCCAATAAAATCAATACGCTTATCTGTACGCTGGTCTTTTATATTCAGCACAGGGTCTAATAAATTATTTTGCAGAATAGATATGTCAAGCACTCCAATCGGGTCTTCAGCATAACTGTTTTCATTAGCCGTTAACCGATACCACTGGTTATCCAGGTACATGCCAATTTCGTGCAGTTTTGCAGGAGAAAAAGCTTTATCTGCAAGCTCTACTGAAAAATTATTTTTTACTGCGGATAAAAAATCAGCATGGCTCAAACCGTTTAAATCAGTAACTACCCGGTTGTAATCCATAATATATAACTGGTTGGATGGAAACAAGGTGGTCAAAAATATATTAGCGCCTTCAGGTGCATCAGCACCAAGAGCAGCTCTTACTTTGGCAGCAGAAGCGGCACGGTGGTGACCATCGGCTATATAGGTACAGGGTACTTTTTCTTTAAATAGATTGGAGATCTTTTCAATGGTATCATCATCATTCACGATCCAGACTGTATGTTGAATAGCATCATCTGCTGTAAAATTATATACCGGGCTTTTCTCCTTCCATTTACTGATCAGCTCATCAATCTCGGCTACATTTCGGTAGGCTAAAAAAACGTTGCCTGTTTGAGCACCGGTAGTTTTTATATGGTTTATCCTGTCCAGTTCTTTTTCGGGCCTGGTAAATTCGTGTTTTTTTATCAGGTCGTTTTCATAATCATCAACCGAGCTGCCGCAAACCAAACCTGTCTGGCTTTTTCCGTTCATCTGTAATTCATATATATAATAGCAGGCTTTGCTTTCCCTGAATAAAATATTGCGGCTTATAAATGCATCCAGGTTTTCTTTTGCTTTTTCATACACTTCGGGTGTATGTGTATCAATACTTTCCGGCAGGTCAATTTCACCTTTGGTGATGTGTAAAAAACTTACATTGTTGCCCTCTGCCTCTGTTTTTGCTTCTTTACTGTTCAGAACATCATAGGGTCTTGATGCTACCTGCTTTGCCAGTTCTGCTGCGGGCCTCAGTGCCTTAAAGGGAGATATGGTTACCATAATGAAATATTAATAGGGCTGTAAAAATAACCTGTTTCGGGTTAAAGATGTAAAAGAAGATATTACCTGTTCAATTCTTTGGCAAAAAAAACATTCCAGCTGTCCTGCGCTTGCTGGTTCTTGCTGTGATCGGTTTCTTTATCATATTGCTGGCCTAATAAATGGTATTTGTTCAGGATAGATGAAAAAAGCGTTTGTATTTTTTCCTGCAAACCGTTATTAAAAAAAACAGTGCTGTTTAACTGCCTCATCACTTCACGCTGGCAGATCAGGCCAATATCAAAATGACCCTGTTCGTGTTTTAATAAACGGTCTGTTTGTTTTTGAGGCTTTATCCACGACTGGTTATCTTCCAAAGAAAGTGTTACAGCAAAGCTGCCGATCTTTACGGTATCTCCTGATAATTTCATTCCTTTCATACCGTAATTTATATTCCAGAAAGTATAGGCATCATGCGATGAATTTGGATCAGGCCGTCCTTTAAAATCATCCCAGCTTAATAACCTGTTCTCATTTTTCCCACTAATAATGATATCCTGTGTGTAGGCCAGGTTACATATAAAGAGCAATAATATAATGCAGTAATATTTTTTCATGGTTTAAGCCCTTACGGATGCAAATTCTTTGATGAGCCCTGCCAATACCTGTACACTGCTTAATGGCAATGCATTATATAGCGATGCCCTGAAACCGCCAACCAGCCTGTGTCCTTTAATACCAACAATGCCCTGTGCTTTTGTGAATTGTAAAAAAGATTCTTCAAGCGATGTATCGTTCATCACAAAGCAAACATTCATTTTGCTTCTGTCTTCTTTATTTACCGTACCGGTAAAAAGCGGGCTTTCATCAATAGCTGCGTATAGTAAAGCAGCTTTTTCATTGTTGAGTTTTTCTATAGCAGCAACGCCACCTTGCGCTTTTAGCCATCTCAATGTCAGCATACAAACATACACGGCAAAAACCGGCGGTGTATTCAACATACTTCCTTCCTTAATATGGTTGCGGTAATCCATAATGGTTGGGATATTGCGCTTTACTTTTCCTAAAATATTTTTATTAACCACCACCAGGTTTACACCGGCTGGTCCCATATTTTTTTGTGCGCCTGCATAAATAAGATCGAAGGCATTAAAATCCAATACCCTGCTGAAGATATCGCTGCTCATATCGGCCACCAGGCTGTTACTGGTTTTTGGGATTTTTTGCCATTGGGTACCATAAATGGTATTGTTGGTGGTAATGTGCAGGTATTTTGCATCATTAGGCACTGCAAAATCTTTCGGTATATAAGTAAAGTTGGCTTCTTTGCTGCTGCAAACAATTTCAACTTTGCCAAAAAGTTTTGCTTCCTTAATGGCTTTGGTGCTCCATACTCCGGTATCGGTATAAGCTGCTGTCTCTTTATCATCCAGCAGGTTCATGGGTACCTGCATAAACTGGGTGGATGCGCCGCCATGCAGAAACAAAACCTCATGGTCATTATCAAGCTGCATCAGTTCTTTCACCAATGCTATTGTTTCATCCATTACTGCCTGAAATATGGAGGTACGGTGGCCGATCTCTAAAATGGATAAACCTGTATCATTAAAATTGAGAACGGCTTTTGACGCTTCTTCAAAAACTGATCTTGGTAAAATGGAAGGGCCTGCATTAAAATTGTGGATCTGACCCCCTAACCCCCTGAAGGGGGAATTGCTAACATTCATCTTAAGAATTTAAGCTGCAAAAATACCTAAATGAAATCACTTTAAAGGCTCAAAAATTATAGCAATAAAACAGCTTTTTATAGTCACAAACATCTGCGAAATCAAAAAAATCAATTCAATCAGCGATCATTGTTCTTCCCGGCCGATCATTTTACCACCTGAACTCCATTGTTTATTAAGGTTTTCAAATTCCTTTAGATCGGCTTCGGTAAATTTTTGTGTAACCAATGCTTTCAGATCGGGCTGACCCGCATTTACCCAGGCTGTGTACCAGAAGGAGGCAATCGCATAAATGGATTGCCGCATCCGCCGCTCGATCATGCCATCCAGCATTTTATTATAGGCAATGGTAAATGCTGAGGAGTATTGGCGGATCGTTTTACCGTTCCTTTTCTCAAAAGCATATTTTTTATCGTCAGGAAATTTTTTGCTGAGTTCTCGTTCGTATAATAAAACGGTATCGGCTGCCTGTGCACTTTCCAAAACACGTTTCCAGATAAAATCTCCGGGGTTTTGTATGTATTCAGCTTTGCCAATAAAAAAATCAAATGTTGTCTCAGCCAATAGTTCGGGCACCCGGCTTTCCCAAAAACCATGTATACCTTTTTGGTTGGTAAATTGCCCGTTGTGATTACTGCTGGCATGCAGTGGTACATGTGCATCTGAAATGTAATGGCCAATTTCTGCACTGTATTTCATGATAAGGCTGTAATTCTTTTCTTTAAATGCATCAGTTAACCGGTGCAGCATGGCTTGTACATGCCAGGGCACAATGCCGTGCTGCCTTAAAGAATCTTCACCAAATTTTGCAACGGCATCATTCCATTTGCGGGGCAGGTTGTTGTATGGATAGGCACCGTAGTGGTCAAGATCTATATAATGCCGGGGTCCTTCAGCAGGCACCGCATATCTTCTTTTATCGGGGTCAATGGCATGTTCACTTAAAAAGACAATATTGGGTTTAAACAAAACCACCATTTCGGGAGGTAATAAAAAAACGGCGTAGTAATTTATTTTCTGGTGTGCATAAAATCCCCAGCAGTAAGAAGGGAAACCTGTAATAAGCAATGCACAGGTAAGTATTATAAAATGAAAAATCTTTTTCATAAAGGGTACTTAAACATACGCCTTTTTTTTTATTTTTTAGTCTCATCTTCATCAATATCGGTTACACCGCCACTTACCGCAAATTTCATGGTTTGTGAGGCGCTGATATTGTCGATCAGCTTTACCCTGTTTTTGGGAATAACATATACATTACCGGCAATGGAATAGGCCATGGGTACATACACGGTTACATAATCTTTCAGTCCAAAATCGTCCATATCTTCCCGGGTAACAAAACCAAAACGCCAAACATCATTATCATCCACATTGGCCAGTACATTTTTGGTAAATTTTTTGTTCTCGCCTGCAAATGCTTCAAAAAAATCGCGGGTGGTAGAATAAATATGTTTGATACCCGGCGTTTTTTCAAGCAGCTTATCAAAAAAACTTACGAAGCGGCTGGTAATAAAAAAAGAACTCAAATAGCCGATAATGATCAGGAATACAATAATGATCACAAACCCAATTCCATAATTTCTTACATGCACAATACCCTGTGCATCTGTGTAGGAAAAGATGGGTATTAAACTGTCGATGGACGAAACTGCCCAGTAAAGAAAGTAAGCAGTAATGGTTACAGGCCCTAAAACAAGCAATCCCTGTAAAAAGTATTGGAGCAGTTTTGTAAAGTTGAAATGCTTTTGCATAATGATCTGTTTAACCAGCCAAAGGTAATTGTTTAAATAGGTTTTGCTACGCTTGCCATTAATCACCAGATTATGCCGTTTATTAAAAAATTGTTACGCCCGCCCGAACCGAACGGGACGGAAAATGCAAAAAAAGATGATGGAAACTTTGGTTACATTAAAAGTTTCCTTAGTTTTGTGCCTCATTATGACAGAGACAGACACTAAATCAAGAATTCAGAAAGCAGCACACGACCTTGTGATGCAATACGGCATACGCAGTGTAAGTATGGATGATATTGCCAACAACCTGGGTATGAGCAAAAAAACCATTTACCAGTATTTTAAAGATAAGGATGAGCTGGTAGAAGCTGTTGTGGACGAGGTGATATCAACCAACCAGTGCGCCTGCAAACAGGATATTGACAGATCTGAAAATGCGGTACATGCGATCTTCCTGCTAATGGAAATGATGGCAGAGATGTCTAAGACCATGAATCCGTCCATACTGCATGATATGCAGAAATACCATCCTGCTGCCGTCGGCAAATTTAAAAAGCATAAAAACGAGTTCCTGTATAATGTATGTACACAAAACATGCTGCGTGGTGTTCAGGAAGAATTATACCGGCCTGAAATAGCAGTAGATATTTTATGCCGCTACCGGGTAGAAACCATGTTTATTCCTTTCCAACCCTGAATTTCAACAAAGCTTAAAACACAGTTTGGCGAAAATTGAAGAAGAGATACTGATGCATTTTCTTTTTGGGTTGGTATCCCAAAAAGGTTACAAACTGATCATTAAATACCGCGAACTGAAAGAAAAAGAATCTGCAAAAAAATAAAAAGTAATAAAATAGTTGTGATGAAAAAATTGAAGAATTATAGTTTGTTGGTAATGTGCACACTGGCTTTAAATATAGCAAATGCACAAACAGTAAATTCATTTACGGTGCAGCAGGCTGCTGACTATGCCAAAAAGAATTCGGTACAGGTGAAAAATGCACTGCTGGATATATTGATTCAGAAACAAACCAACAGGGATATTACATCTATTGCTTTGCCACAGATAAACGGCAGTATGTCTATAACAAGAAATATTGATATACCTGTGCAGGTAATACCAAATTTTATTGCACCCGCTACTTATAAAGTATTGGTAGATGAGGGTGTAAAAAATGGAAGCGGTCAGCCAATAAGCTATCCGGCAGGTGGTTTTGGTAACCTGCTTTTTCCTTTTGGAAACCCATGGAATGCCAATGCAGGTATAACGCTTAGCCAGATTGTATTTGACGGCCAGGTGTTTATTGCCCTTAAAGCACGTAACGGAACAATGGATTACCAAAGAAAAATAGCCGAATTAACCGAAGAGAATATTAGAGCCAACGTGTACAAAGTGTATTACCAGCTGGTAACGGGTAAAATACAGATCGAATTGCTGGATGCCAATATTGGAAGGCTTGAAAAGCTAAAGCGTGATGTACAGATTATGTACGATAATGGCTTTACCGAAAAAGTAGATATTGATAAACTTGCTGTACAACTTGCCAACCTGCAAACAGAAAAGCTGAAGGCAAACAACCTGATAGCAAATGGATACAATGGTTTGAAGATGCTGATGGGGATGCCTGTAAAAGACAGCCTGGTACTTACCGATACACTAGATGATAGTAAGATCAAAGAAGGAGTTCTGGAAGCAAGTCAGTATAAATACACTGACCGTAAAGACTTTCAAATCCTTGAAACTGCTAATAAACTGAATGGGCTGAATGTGAGAAGATATAAGTTGACTCAGATACCTTCTTTTGTCCTGGTAGGCGGGTATAGCAAACAGGCTCAGCGAAATGAATTTGATTTTTTTGGAAAAGGAGATTGGTTTACCAGTTCCTATATCGGTTTACAGATGAAGGTACCTATTTTTAACGGGTTTGCAATTAAAGCCAAAACACAAAAAGCAAGGCTGGAAGCCCAGAAAACACTTAATCAGACCGAAGCATTAAAAATAAATATTGATGCAGAAGTGGAGAACGCTAAAAATAATTTCATTGCAGCCATCGCTTCTATGGATTTTCAAAAGAAGAATATGGCACTTGCCGAAAAGGTTTACGGACAAACCAAAAAGAAATACGAAATAGGTACAGGAGATGCAACTACCATAAATGCAGCACAACTTGACCTTAAAACAGCACAAACCAATTATATATCGGCTTTATCGGATGCCATTATTGCAAAAATTGATTTCTTAAAAGCCACCGGAAAACTTTAATTAAAAAGACTAACTATACAACAGATGAAAAAAATAGCACAAATTTCGATCGCCCTTTTTGCAACGGTTTTAATAATATCCTGCGGCGGCAGTAAAAAAGATGATGCTGCAGGTATCAATGATAAAAAAGCGGCGCTGGAAAAACTAAAATCCGACCGGAACAAAAACGACGAAGCAATAAAAAAACTGCAGGCAGAACTGGAGAAGCTCGACAGCAATACAGCCAATGCTGCAAAGATAAAACTGGTAGCAGTAGCACCCGTAACTACACAGGATTTTAAGCATTATATAGACCTGCAGGGACATGTAGATGCAGAAAACATCTCTTACATATCACCCCGTATGGGACCTGCACAGGTAAAAGCAGTATATGTTTCCCAGGGCCAGCTTGTAAAAAAAGGCCAGCTGCTGTTAAAACTGGATGATGCTATCATGTGGCAGAATGTAACAGCGGCAACGCAACAGTTAGAAGGAATAAAAACACAATTAGGCTTTGCAAAAAATATTTATCAAAGACAGCAAAACCTCTGGAAAGAAGGCATTGGTACCGAAGTACAGCTGATCACCGCCAAAACAAATGTAACCGGACTGGAAAATCAATTATCTGCTGCGCAGGAAAATATAAAAACACTGCAGGAGCAATTAAAAACATCGAATGTATACAGCGATGTTACCGGCATTGCGGATATTGTTGCAATAAGGGTAGGCGAAACTTTTTCCGGAATGAGCGCTATGGGTCCGCAAATAAAAATTGTAAACACTTCCTCATTAAAAGTGGTTACCAATATTCCAGAAAATTATTTAACAAGGGTAAAAAATGGCTCTGTTGTAGAAATTAATATACCCGATGCCAATAAAAAGGTAACATCAAACATTTCACGCATCAGCCAATCGATCGACGCAACCTCCAGGGGCTTTGTTGCCGAAGCAAAAATTCCGGTTGATGCTGCATTAAAACCAAATCAATCGGCCATCATGCGTATACTGGATTATGCTGCTGCCAATGCCGTGGTAATACCGGTAAATACCGTGCAGAGCGATGAAACTACCAAATATGTTTATGTGCTTACACAACTCAGCAATGGTAAATCAATTGCAAAAAAAGTTCCCGTGGTTATTGGCGAAGTATATGGGAGTAATGTAGAAATTAAAGCAGGACTGAAAGCCGGTGACCAGTTAATAACAGAGGGCTACCAGAATATTTATGACGGGCAGATGATCAGTACTTCAATTCTGTAAAGTCACCCCAACCCCTCTCCAAAGGAAAGGGAACTGGCAGGTATTACCCAAAATATTACGAATTTCTAATGCTGAATATTGAACAATTAATGATACTGTTAGTACTTAAGCTAAATTAAAAACAACCGCCTGATGCCTCTCCCGATATTATCGGGAGAACGAGGGTGAGGTTAAACTAATTTTATGAATTTAATAGAAGGAATAGGTAAAAAATTTAAAGAGTTTGGCCCCACAAGCTGGTCAATCAATAACCGTACGGCTATATATATTATTGCCATCATCGTTTCTATTTATGGGTTAATGACGTTCAACAGGTTGCCCAAAGAACAGTTCCCCGATATTGTGGTACCTACCATCAGTGTTACAACAGTGTATGTAGGTAACTCTCCAAAGGATATTGAAAACCTGGTTACCCGGCCGCTTGAAAAACAAATGAAAGGAATCAGCGGTGCCAAGGTTCGAAAAATTACCAGTACATCCCAAACCGATTTCAGTTTGATCGTGGTGGAATTTGATACAGATGTAAAAACTGAAATTGCAAAAGTTAAAGTGAAGGATGCGATCGATAAAGCAAAAACAGACCTGCCTAACGATCTTACTGCTCAGCCCGATGCGCAGGAATTTGCATTCAGCGAAATGCCCATCATGTTTGTAAATGTAAGCGGCGATTATGATGGTATTAAACTGAAGGAATATGCAGATAAGATGCAGGATAAGTTTGAAGAACTTTCTGAAATTACCCGTGCCGAAATTGTGGGTGCACCGGAAAGGGAAATACAGGTAAATGTTGATCCTTACAAGATGCAGGCCGCCCGTGTAAGCTTTATGGATATTGAAAATGCCATCAGCAGGGAAAACCGGGATATTACCGGTGGTTTGATTGAAGTTGGGAACATGCGCCGCACTATTAAAATTAAAGGGCAGTTTACCAATGCATTGAATTTGCAGGAAATTGTAGTAAGAAGCAGCGCCAGGGGAGCCTCTGTTTATTTAAGGGATATTGCCGAAATAAAAGATACCATCAAGGAAAAAGATAGTTATGCCCGGCTTGATGGGAAAAATGTTATTACCATCAATATCATTAAACGTGCCGGCGAAAACCTCATCAGCGCAGCTGGTAAAATAAAAGACATCGTAATTAAGATGCAGGATGATGATGTACTGCCAAAGGATTTGAAAGTGGTGATCACCGGCGATCAGAGCAAGGCAACGGCTACCTCTTTTAACGAATTGATCAACACCATCATTATTGGTTTTGTACTGGTATTGCTGGTGCTGATGTTTTTTATGGGTGTAACCAATGCATTCTTTGTGGCACTCAGCGTTCCGTTGAGTGTCTTTGTAGCCTTCATGTTTTTACCCATTGGCGATGCGATAATTGGTACGCCGGTAACACTAAACTTTATTGTATTGTTTGCCTTACTGTTTGGGTTGGGTATTATTGTGGATGATGCGATTGTGGTAATTGAAAATACGCACCGGATTTATAATAACGGAAAAGTGCCCATAGTACGAAGTGCCAAAGAAGCCGCCGGCGAAATTTTTATTCCGGTGCTGGCTGGTACTGCCACCACACTTGCGCCATTCTTTCCCCTGCTTTTCTGGAAGGGTATCATAGGTAAGTTCATGATCTACCTGCCCACCATGCTCATCCTTACTTTGGCAGCATCGCTGATCGTAGCTTTTATATTTAACCCGGTTTTTGCCGTAAGCTTTATGAAGCCCGAAGGCAGGGAGTTTGAAGAGCCTAAAAGAACAATATTTAAAAAACCATTCTTTTGGGTAGCCATCATTTTTGGCGGGTTACTGCATCTTTCCGGCTGGCATGGTACGGCCAACTTCCTTTGGTTTATGGTAATCTTGTCTATACTTAACCGTTATGTATTTAATGATATCATTCATTATTTTCAAAATAAAGTATTGCCGGGTTTAATGCGCCGGTACGAGACTTTATTGCGCTGGGTACTTAAAGGCACCAGGCCCGTTTGGATGCTGGTGAGTTTATTTGTGCTGTTCCCGGTGGCGGCAGGTTTATTGTTTCTTAGTGTAAGCGCAGGCAGAACGAAATCAACTTTCTTTCCAAGCGGTGATCCCAACTTCGTTTACGTGTATTTGAAAATGCCCATAGGAACCGATGTAAAAACTACGGATAGTGTTACCCGGTTTCTGGAGAAAAAAGTATACAAGGTTTTGGAAGCAGAAAAACCCGGTACCGAAGGAAGTATTGTAGAAAGTATAATTACCAATGTGGCCAACAGTGCCAATAATCCCCGCAGTAATAACCGCAGCGTACAATCTAACCTGGGCAGGATACAGGTTTCTTTTGTTGAGTTTGAAAAGCGCCATGGTAAAAAAACCAAACCATACATGGATGAAATAAGGAAACAGATGGTTGGTGTACCCGGTGCCAGTATTGAAGTGGCTAAGGAAGATGGCGGACCGCCAACAGATCCACCCGTTAACATAGAAGTTATAGGTGATAGTTATGAAGAGATCGCAAAAGTTGCCAGCAGCTTATCCAATTATTTAGATACAAACCAGGTTTATGGTATCGAAAATTTAAGAATGGATGTAGACCTGAACAGTCCGGTGATTACCGTAAATGTTGACAGGGAAAAAGCGATGATGGAAGGCTTGAGTACCGGGCAGATAGGTATGGAAATACGAACAGCTGTATTTGGAAAAGAGGTAAGTAAACTAAAAGAGGGTGAAGATGAATATAAGATACAGTTGCGGTACAGCGATCTGCAACGAAGTAATATTACCGACATTATGAACATGCGGATCACCTTTATGGATATGAACACCATGATGGTGAAATCAATACCGGTGAGTGCGGTGGCAACTATTGATTATACAAATACATCGGGTGCTATTGCCCGCAAAAATGTAAAACGTACCATCCAGCTGCAGTCAAATGTACTTGACCCTACCATGACGGGTGCAATAAATGAACAGCTGGCAGATAAGATTGCAGATTTTAAATCAAAAACCCGTATTCCTGCCGATGTTACCATCAAACAAACCGGGCAGGGCGAACAGGAAGCGGAAACCAATTCATTTTTAGTAAATGCATTTTTAATTGCCATGGGATTGATATTCCTGATACTGGTACTCCAGTTTAACTCCATGAGTAAACCATTCATTGTATTAACAGAGATATTCTTTTCTATAATTGGTGTTTTGCTGGGCTATGCATTAACGGGTATGACCATTGCAACCATCATGTTGCTGGTTGGTATCATTGGCCTGGCTGGTATTGTAATTAAAAACGGTATCCTGTTGATTGAGTTTACAGATGAATTACGCACCAGGGGTGTTAAAACAAGAGAAGCGGCCATACAGGGTGGTAAGATCCGTATCATTCCGGTTTTATTAACTGCATTGGCAACCATGTTGGGCTTGCTACCGCTTGCTGTAGGTTTTAATATTGATTTTGAATCTTTATTCAAGCATCTTAACCCGCATATTTTCTTTGGTGGCGATAGTGTAGTTTTCTGGGGTCCGCTAAGCTGGACAATAATTTTCGGATTGATATTCGCCTTCTTCCTTACTTTGATCATGGTGCCCAGTATGTACCTTATTGCCGAAAGGTTGCGCAGGCCTATGGAAAAATTCTACGGAACAAGATATATAGCCATACTTGGGTTTACAGGCCCGCTTTTTTTCCTGTTTGTAGGTATTATGTACCTGGTGAGAAGAATACAGGGTAAAAAAGTATGGAACGGTAAATTAAAGGAAAAAGCAACTTAGCCAAAGTTTTAAACTTTGGCGAAGTTTATAATTGAAAATGCCGCTCATTTTTTGGGCGGCATTTTTTCCTTTCATCATAATTTTATGTTTTCTTTTTTTTAATTGATATTACCTTCACAAAAAAAATATAGCCATGCGAACAAACCATGAAATTGATTACAGAATTTACGGGGAAGAACTTCAGTTTGTAGAAATTGAACTGGACCCCGGCGAAACAGCCATTGCAGAAAGCGGTGCCTTTATGATGATGGACAACGGCATTGAAATGGAAACCATATTTGGTGATGGAAGCCAGCAACAGGGCGGCGGATTTTTAGGTAAACTAATGAGTGCCGGCAAGCGCCTTATCACCGGCGAAAGTTTATTTATGACGGCATTTACCAATAACGGGCAAGGTAAGAAAAAGGTAAGCTTTGCATCTCCGTACACCGGTAAGATCATTAAGTTTGATTTAAAAGAACTGGGGGGTAAGATCATTGCACAAAAAGATGCATTCCTTTGCTCTGCCAAGGGGGTTAGCATCGGCATTGAATTTCAAAGAAGATTGGGTACCGGAATTTTTGGAGGCGAAGGTTTTATTATGCAAAAACTGGAAGGCGATGGACTGGCTTTTGCACATGCGGGCGGCTTTGTGGTTGAACGCCAATTGCAACCAGGCGAAGTTTTAAAAGTGGATACCGGTTGTGTGGTGGCTTACACACCCAATGTTGATTTTGATATCGAAATGGTGAAGGGAATCAAGAATTTTATGTTTGGCGGCGAGGGGTTATTCTTTGCAAAACTTACCGGTCCCGGCCATGTGTGGCTGCAAAGTTTACCAATCAGCCGTTTAGCGGGCCGCATTATGCAGTATGGCACTTACAAGCGTAAAGAAGAAGGCGGCGTTTTAGGCGGGCTGGGTAATTTGCTGGATGGAAGGGAGTAACCATTAAATCAATTAAAATATACAGTCAGGCCAATGGCCTGACTTTTTTTATAAAAATAAATTTGGTGATTACATTTCATTAATCGTATATTTGCGATATAAAATAAAACAATGGCCATTCACAAAAAAGAAGCATTTACACAAAAAGAGCAGGAACTGGCGGAATTTGCCAAAGCACTGGCTCATCCGGCACGTATTGCCATTTTAAAATTGCTGGCGCAAAGGAATGCATGCATATGTGGTGAGATAGTGGATGTGTTACCGCTTTCGCAATCTACCGTATCGCAGCATTTAAAAGAACTGAAAAATGCCGGTTTGATCGATGGCAGTATAGATGGCCCACGCAGCTGCTATTGCATTAACTGGAAAGCCTTTGAAAAATTCATGGGCGAATTCAGTTTCTTGTTTAATAAACTGAAAATACAGCAGGAAAAAGCCTGTTGCTGAAAAATATCATAAACCATAAAAAAAGTAAAGCCATGAACAACGAAAAAAAAACTTCAACCTTATTTTCCTCCTCCCTTGGAGGTTCCCAGACGGGAACGAACGAAGTTCAGGAGGAGGCCATTAAAGACCTGGTAAAAGAAAAGTATGCTGCTATTGCAGAACAAAGCCACACCCAAAATGCAACTTCCTGCTGCGGAGCCACCTCCAGTTGTGGCGGGGATGAAGTGTATAACATCATGAGTGATGATTATACAAAAATGGAAGGCTATAACCCGGATGCCGATCTGGGATTGGGCTGCGGATTGCCAACCGAATTTGCTAAAATTAAAGCCGGCGATACGGTTATCGATTTAGGCAGCGGCGCCGGTAACGATGCGTTTATTGCACGTAAAATTGTAGGCGAAAACGGCAAGGTTTTAGGTATTGATTTTACAGAGGCCATGATAGCCAAAGCAAGAACCAATGCCGAAAAACTGAGTTTTAATAATGTAGAATTCAGGCTGGGTGATATTGACGATATGCCTGTTACCAGTAATTATGCCGATGTAATTGTGAGTAACTGTGTACTGAATCTGGTACCCAACAAACACAAAGTGATCAGCGAAATTTTCAGAGTATTAAAACCCGGTGCACATTTTTCTATTTCAGATATTGTTTTGGAAGGAGCACTTCCTGCAAAATGGAAAGAAGTAGCAGAGCTTTACGCAGGTTGTGTAAGCGGAGCCATACAAAAACAGGTTTACCTGGAAATGATTGAAACTGCCGGATTTAAAAATGTTGTACTGCAAAAAGAAAAGGAGATTATCATTCCGGATAATATTTTACAAAATTATTTAACAGAAGCTGAAATTGCTGATTACAAAAAAGGCAACACCAAAATAACCAGCATCACCGTGTATGCCGAAAAGCCGGCTAAAGACGACAGGAATTGTTGCGAACCGGGAAGCGGATGCTGCTAATCACAACTATGCCAAAGTTTTAAACTTTGGCATAGCTTTTTAAAAATTGAAACATGAAAAAGAAATTACTTTTCGTTTGTATCGAAAACAGCAATCGCTCACAAATGAGCCAGGCTTTTGCTAAAATACTGGGTGGCAAGGATGTGGAAGCCTATAGCGCCGGCAGCAAACCCAGCGGTATTGTCAACCCCAAAGCCATTGCCGCAATGAAAGAACTGGGCTATGATTTAAGTGAACACGATAGTAAAAGTCTTGATGAGGTAAAAGCATTTGCCCCATTTGATGCGGTGGTAACCATGGGCTGCGGCGATGCCTGTCCCTGGATGCCTGCCAAAAAGTTTATTGACTGGCAGATACCCGACCCAAAAAATATGGAACCTGCCGCATTTAATGAAGTGCGGGATCTGATCAAAAGCAAAGTAGCAGACCTGATCGCTGGTATACAATAAAAAATCCCCCGAAATTTTTCGGGGGATCTTTTTGTTAATATTATTTAATTTCTGCCAGACAATAATGATAGCAACCTTAAAATTTCAAGGTATAACCAAACGATCACCACAAGAAGGCCAAAGGCGCTGTACCATTCCATGTATTTGGGTGCACCCATTTCAGCGCCGGTCTCTATCATGTCAAAATTGAGAATCAGGTTCAACGCAGCCAAAGCCACTACAAAAATTGAAAAACCTATTCCTAAAGCGCTGCTTTCATGCAGGAACGGAACAGATATTCCAAAGAAACTCAGGACAAAAGTGATCAGGTAAAAGAGCATTATTCCTGCAGTTGCAGTCATAACAATGGCTTTGAATTTTGCTGTTGCTTTTATTATTTTAAAAGTATACAGCAAATACATCGCAATACAGGTGCCAAACGTAAGACCTACTGCATTCATGATAATCCCAGGAGCCTGGTCAGCAAAAGCAAAACTATAATAGGCAGATATACCACCTACAAATAAGCCTTCCAGTAGAGCATAGGCAGGTGCCAGGTAAGGTGACCATTCTTTTTTAAACATTAAAACGATCGCCACAACCAATCCACCAATTGCACCGGTTAATATCAATGGCATTACATTCCCTCCTTCAGCAAATTCTTTCCAGGAATAAAATGCTGTTCCCATTACCATCAAGAATAAAAATCCGAATTTATTCATGGTCCCTCTAACCGTCATCGCATTTTCATGACTGACTACATCATCCAATACAGTATCCTTAAATCTTTTTTCTGTAAGAACAGGGTTACTACTTTTAAAAATTGCCATAGTTTTGAAATTTAGAAATTAAAATTAAAGCTTTTCTTTAAACGAAAGCGTTAATTTTTTAAATGGGGATACCTGCTCACAAGCTCAAAATTGTACTCATTTTTGGCCTTTAATTTGATGATGAATTGTCTTAGTTCCATGGAATCTGCCGGGTCCTCGTACACCTGGTCGTGTGCAAGCAGCACCAGGTGATCCGGGGTTTTTGTTTTGGCATATACAAACATGCTGTCAATTTGTAACATCATTTCTTCATTGGTATTTGTAAGTTTCAGCTTGTTATCGTAATGCCATTCAAGGTCCCAGCCGGCAATTGTATAACCATTGGCAAAAAGCGAATCTGCCGCTGCTTTTGATGTATTGATATCCGTTTGGTTTATGAATTTGGTTCGCCATATATTACGGCCCGGTGTACGTATTATATTGGCAGATAATTGCAGGCTGTCTGCACAGCGTTTAAAATCGTTCACCACACTATCCGGAACCTGGTAAAATTTTGCAAACTTATTTTTAAAGGCATGGGTAAAACTGTGATTGGCAATTTCAATGTACTTGCAGTTAACCAGGCTGTCAAATATGGCAGTTTGGGCGGTGCTGCCATAAACATGTTCTCCTACAATAAATAAAGTAACCGGTATTTCTTCCTCCTGCACAATGTGCATCATGTTCTTTGTCCCTTTGTTTGGGCCATCATCAAACGTAAGGTATATGGTTTTCTTTTTCTTTTTGGGAGCACCCGCATTGTTGAGTTTAACAACAGCAGTATCTGGTTTTGAAAAATTAACCGTACTAACTGTAACATCTGTATCGGTTTCGGAATAATAGCAGGATGTAAATACAACGGTTGCTACCGTTGTTTTTGCCATTTGTGAAGTTACCAGTTCCATTAGCTTGTAAGGGAAGCAGGCATTGGCAGAGTCGGGGTCCATAAATGTTTGGGATAAATATTTTGAATTATGAAGATAATAGTGCCGGTAACCCGTTTCAAAATTTCTGTTGTTAAATATTATATAAAGCACCAGCTGATTCTAAACCCCTGATTTAATCATTCAAAAAGCCAAGTTCCTTATATTTGCAGCATGGAACAGTTGTTACAACAGATAGAAGTTTTAAAAGCAGCAATTGCAGCATTTAATGAGGGCGATGCCGAAACCTTTCGCATTAAATACCTGGGCACCAAGGGCCTGGTAAAAGCCATCATGGGAGAAATGAAAAATGTGGCAGCAGAAAATAAAAAGGAAGCCGGACAGCTTTTAAATGAGTTTAAATTATTTACTGAAGCAAAATACGAGGAGTTAAAGGGCACATCCAATAATGGTCAAGCAACAACAGCCAACGACATTGACCTTTCTTTACCGGCAGATCCTTTACCGCTCGGCAGCCGTCACCCTATCAGCATTGTAAAAAATAAAATAATTGCTATTTTTCAAAGGCTTGGCTTTGCGGTTGCAGAAGGGCCCGAGATCGAAGACGACTTTCATAATTTTACGGCATTAAATTTACACGAAAACCATCCTGCACGGGATATGCAGGATACGTTTTATATTTCTCAAAATCCCGATTGGCTTTTACGCACGCATACCAGCAGTGTGCAGGTACGTGAAATGCAGAAAGCCAGCATGCCGGGGCAGGGCAAATTACCCATCCGCATTATTTGTCCGGGTCGTGTGTATCGAAACGAAACCATCAGCGCAAGGGCGCATTGCTTTTTTCACCAGGTAGAAGGTTTGTACATTGCCGAAAATGTTTCCTTTGCAGATCTTAAACAAACACTGTATTTCTTTGTGCAGGAAATGTTTGGCAAAGAGGTGAAAGTGCGTTTTCGCCCAAGCTATTTTCCCTTTACCGAGCCTAGTGCCGAAATGGACATCAGCTGCTTAATTTGTGGTGGCGAAGGTTGCAGCGTTTGTAAAAAAACAGGTTGGGTTGAAATTCTGGGCTGTGGTATGGTACATCCCAATGTACTCGACAACTGCGGTATAGACAGTAACAAATACACCGGCTTTGCTTTTGGCATGGGCATAGAAAGAATTACCATGCTTAAATACCAGATAAAAGACCTCCGCTTATTCAGTGAAAACGATGCACGTTTTTTAAAGCAATTTACATCAGCTGTATAGATATTACCTGCAGCATTATACTTCTTTACATACTACACAAATCATAATTGTGTAAGTTCCTTCCGTAATTATACAACTCCTTTGGCATTATAATTGAAAAGAGGTAGGTATAATCATTATCCCATCAGCAATAAAAATAATTTTATGAAACTGAAACCTGCGTTTTACAGTTTAATTACTGCCTTAACGATACTCGTTTTTTCTTCCTGTTCTGTTTCCAATGAAGCCAGAAGTATGAAAAAAAATATTAACGGAAACTGGATATTGGAAACTGCAACAGTAGAAGGCATTACCGGTGTTTCAAAAACCAGGGTATTTAACGAAGCTGATCTTACCTGTTTTATTGGCAGCGAATGGAATTTTATTTCCAATAACAGCATGGGTAGCTATACTATTGTTGATAATAATAAAAACTGTACCCCGGTAAAACGTTTTATCCGCTGGTCCATTTACGAACCAAAAGATGCTGCAAAGGAGTTTCAGTTTAAGAGACTGGACGACAATAAAAATGCAATGGACAATGGCGATGGTTACAGGTTAACTGTTATTGAGCATGGCGACAATTCTCTAAAACTTAGATCTGAAATAACGTTTAACGGCACGGCGGGTGCAATCATTTACAAATTTGTAAAAAAATAAAATTCACTAAAAATCCCATATAATGAAAAAGATATTTGGTAATACAGGTTTAATACTGGCTGTAGTTATGTTGATGGCAAGTAGCTGCGAGACAGTTAAAAAAACGAACAAGGCACAAAGAGGTGCAGCCGGGGGTGCTGTAATTGGTGGTGTAATTGGCGGTGTAATTGGAAATAATGTGGGCAAAGGAGGAAATACGGTGCTGGGAGCGATTATTGGCAGTGTTGTTGGCGGCGTTGCCGGTGGCATCATTGGTAATAAAATGGATAAGCAGGCAGAGAAAATTAAAAATGAAATTCCAGGTGCTGAAGTAGAAAGAGTTGGAGAAGGAATTGTTGTAACGTTCAGTGAGAAGAATCCGGACGGATCGAAAATGGGCGTTTATTTCGATTTTGACAAATCAGAAATTACTTCAAATTCTAAACTGGCATTGAACAAACTGATCCAGATATTTAAAGAATATCCCGAAACAAATTTATTGGTGGAAGGACATACCGATGATAAAGGAGCAGATGCATATAATCTTGCATTGTCTGAACGCAGAGCCATGGCAGTTGGTAATTATTTACAGGCGAATAATATTTCAGCATCCAGACTTACTATTAACTGGTATGGAGAAACACAGCCTAAGGCTGAAAATACAAGCGATGCAAACCGTGCTGAAAACAGGCGTGTTGAATTTGTCATTACTGCAAATGAAAAAATGAAAGAAGAAGCCCGCAAAGAAGCTGAGGGAAAATAAATTAATTTAAATAATAAAGAATGCATTGTTGTCCTTAACGGAACAGCAATGCTTTTTTTTGCAGCCAAATGATACGATGCTTAAAGTAGCTGATATAATAATATCTTTACTTAAAACACGGTTATATATTTATGATTAATACCATCTGCGTTATTGGAGCCGGCACCATGGGCAGCGGCATTGCTCAAACTGCAGCACAAAACGGTTTCTATACTTTATTGTTTGATATTAATGAAGAAGTATTGACGAAAGCAAAAATTGCTATTGAAAAAAGTCTGCAGTTTTTAGTTGATAAAGAAAAATTACTGCTACAGAAAAAGAAACTATTTTTCAAAGGATACGATTCATTGCTGATACCAACGATTGCATCGCAGATATCATAATTGAAGCGATTGTTGAAAAGATTGACGCTAAAGTTGCCATTTTTAATCAGTTGGCCGAGTTAAACCACTCCGAAGTTATTTTTGCAACCAACACATCTTCCTTATCCGTGTCGGATATCCAGGCAAACGTGCAGCAGCCGCAAAGAGTGGTTGGTATGCACTTTTTTAATCCTGCGCCGGTAATGAAACTAGTGGAAGTGGTTAGGGGAGATCAAACCCTTGATACGGTTGCCCAAACCGTTTATGACCTTTGTTTACAAATGAAAAAAACACCGGTGATGTGTAAGGATGCACCCGGCTTTATTGTGAACAGGGTTGCCCGGCATTATTACCTGGAAGCCATGAAACTGGTGGAAAAAGAAATTGCAACGGTTGAAAATGTTGATGAAATGATGGAAGCATCAGGGTTTAAAATGGGGCCTTTTAAATTAATGGATCTTATTGGCAACGATGTGAACCTGGCAGTATCGCAATCTTTATACGATGCCTGCAATCATACAGAACGTTTTAAACCATCAGCTTTACAAATAGATAAAGTGGCAAAGGGAGAACTGGGAAAAAAAACCGGGAAGGGATTTTACAATTATAATTAATCAATACAAATGATTTTAGTAACTGGTGGAGCAGGTTTGTTGGGTAAAGAGCTGATTACACAATTACTGCAGGCCGGTAAGCAGGTAAGAACTATTTACAACAAAACAAGGCTGGAGGATTTTGAGAACGATAATCTGCAGCAAATGCAATGTGATATATTAGATGTGATTGGTTTGGAAGAAGCCATGAAGGAGGTTGAACAGGTGTATCATTGCGCAGCCATAGTTACTTTTAATCCCGGCCGCAGGCAGGAGATGTATAAAATAAATATTGAGGGAACAGCCAATGTGGTGAATGCAGCGTTGGATGCCGGCATAAAAAAAATGGTTCACGTAAGTTCGGTGGCAGCCTTGGGAAGAATACGTGAAGAAGGTCCTGTTAATGAAACGATGAACTGGACAGAAGAAACCAGTAACAGTGCATACGGACAAAGTAAGTACCTGGCCGAAATGCAGGTGTGGCGTGGCATTGGCGAAGGGTTACATGCAGTAATGGTGAATCCTGTAATTATATTGGGTGCCGGCGACTGGAATAGCGGCTCATCACAGATTTTTAAAACGGCGTACGATGAATTTCCCTGGTACACCGTTGGTAGCTCCGGTTTTGTAGATGTTCGTGACGTTGCGAAAGCAATGATAGAACTAATGAACAGTAATATTACAGCAGAACGTTTTATCATCAGTGCTGAAAACAGAACCTATGCCGATGTATTTAATTTAATAGCCAAAGCATTTGGCAAAAAACCTCCACATAAAAAAGTAACACCACTGCTGGCAAAAATAGTTTGGCGGCTGGAAGCTATTAAAAGTCTTTTTACAGGAAAAGATCCTTTGCTGACCAAAGAAACTGCAGCTACAGCATTAACAAAGGCTGCTTTTGATAATACCAAACTTAAAAAGTTTTTGCCGGGATTTGAATACCGGAAAATTGAAGATACTGTTACCGATACCTGCGCAGCATTACAACAAAAGATTAACAATGGTTAATTTAATTTTGCAAGATACCTGTGTCATAGAGGTTAAAAAAATATTCGATGAAAAAAAGTATACTGTTTTTACTGATCGCATTTTATTCCATACCTGCTTTCTCCCAGTCGGGTTACACCATCAGCGGAAAAATTATTGATGCAGCTACCAAAATCCCTTTGCTGGGCGCATCTGTATTTGCAGAAAATACTACCATTGGCACCGCCACCAACATAGAGGGATTTTTTACTTTAAGATTACCCGGCGGCGGTTACAGTATTGCTGTAACTTTTACGGGTTACCAGACAGAAACAAGAAGAGTTACATCCGGTGATGCCGGCAATGAAATGGTAATTGAAATAAAGAAAAAAGAAAAAGCAATGGAAGAGTTTGTGGTTAAATCAACTTCAGAAGTTGCAGATGGATTGGCAAAATACGGCGAGTTTTTTTTAGAGAATTTTATCGGGAAAACAGCAAACAGCAAGGAATGTTATATAAAGAACAAAGAGGCACTTAAGTTTTTTTATTACCGCAGAACAAAGCGTTTAAAAATACTGGCAACGGAACCGCTTGAAATTGTAAACGATGCTTTGGGGTATACCATAAAGTATCAGCTGGATTCATTTGTGCATGAATACAATACACAGGTAAGCCTCTACACGGGTAACCCACTGTTTCAGGAAATGCAGTCGAACAACCTGGCCCAGGTTGAAAAATGGAGTGCAGCACGCAAAGTGGCTTTCAATGGCTCTATCCTCCATTTCATGCGCAGCCTGTATCAAAAAAAATTAAAAGAAGAAGGTTTTGAAATTCAGTTTATCGTAAAAAATAATGATAAGGAAACAGCCATTCCATTAAAGAATTTTTATGGGGCTGTGAATTACAATATAGATGACAGCAGCAAAATGGTTGATATTTTTCCAAGGCAAAAAGAAATGGCTGTTATTTATAAAAATGAAATCCCTTCAGACCTGTATATGGCCACCTCCCCGGATGCCTCATCAAAGTTTCAGCTTTCCGTGCTGTCTTTTTTACCAGATGAATCTCTGAATATTGAAGAGAACGGATTTTATTTTGAGCAGAACGATATTACCATTACCGGTTACTGGGCCTGGGAAAAAGTGGGTGATATGCTGCCGTATAATTTTGATTTTAAAGAAAGGCTTGCGCCTGTTATAAAAGAGGAAGTAGTTAAACCTGTTGTTGCAAATACAGTTAAACCCGGAGTAGTAGTACCAAAAGTAAATGAGAGCCCATTAACTGGTGTTACCTGGAAAGTTGATGAAAGCAAAGTAATTGATGGCAAAAGCATGCTTTCCTATAAAAGAGGCGCAGCCGAAAATACCATCAACTTCGACAATGATTTTTATACATTCAATACGGACAATACAGGTATTTATTCATTCAACGCACAGGATTATAAATTTAACTGGAAATACCTGGATGGAGAAAAAACAAAAATGGAAATCATTATTTTGTATCCATCTCCATTGATCGTTACGCTTGAAAATATTACGTTAACGGCCAGTTCATTAAAATACACCCGCTTTCAAAAGGTTAACGGGTTAAACTTTGTTGCTATCGAATCAAGAACAATAAAATAAAAGCAATTAATTATTTGCCCATAACTTTTTCCCATAACTCCGGAATTCGCTTTACCCAAACTAATTCCCGGGATTTTTCTTTGGCTTCCAGGATGGGCGAACCTAAATAGGCTTTACCTCCGACTGTATCTGTGCCTACACCGCTCTGCCCGTAAATCACTGCATTTTCGCCAATGGTAAGTGTTTTGTTTACGCCTACCTGGCCCCATAAAGTAACACCGTCTTTTAGCGTAACCATACCGGCAATACCAACCTGTGCTGCTAAAAGGCAGTTTTTACCTAAAACCGTATCATGCCCGATGTGAATCATATTATCCAGCTTACAACCCCGGCCAATTATGGTATCGTGGCTTACTCCCCGATCAATTGTACAACCTGCCCCTATCTCTGCAAAATCTTCTATGATCACCCTGCCGCAATCGGGCATTTTTTTATACCATAATTCACGGTCTTTTTTTGTGTTATAATAAAACGAATTACTGCCGATTACGGTGCCTGCCTGGATGACAACATGATCGCCAATAATACAATGGTCCATGATGGTTGTATTGGGATGAATAATGGTATTTTTTCCGATGCGTACATGATTGCCGATAAAGGCTCCGGGGTAAATAAAACTTCCTTCACCTATCTCTGCCGAATCGCTGATCATTTTATCAGATGGTTCAAAAGGGCGGAAATGTGTTGCGATTTTGCAATACGCTTCAAAAGGATTTTCAACAATTAATAAAGCCTTTCCTTCCGGTACAGCTGTTTCTTTATTGATGATGATAAAACTTGCAGCGCTGTTTAAACACTTGTCGTAATATTTTGGATGATCAACAAAAACAAGATCACCTTTTTCAACCTTGTGTATTTCATTGATACCGGTTGCCTGTTCAAGCGTGTTGCCAACTAATTTTGCGTTGATGAATTCAGCGATCCATTGCAGTGAAACGGGAGAGGGGAATTGCATAATCTGTAAATTTCAGCAAAGGTACATTGGTTTGCTTTTAGTTGATTTTATAAGAAAAACTAAAAAAATGCCGCTTTATACAAAATTTTAAAAATATTTTTTTGCTTTCAATAGGACAGTAAACCATACAAAAAACCGGATAATAAACAGGTTAATTTTAAACATTTTTAAACAGAGGGATTTGCACTACCTAAAATGTTTTTTTTAACATTCTTCTGTAATACCAGTGTTTACAGTTGTTTCAGGGGATTAAATTTTATTTACTTTCAAAAAGCAGAAACTGCCAGCTGCTTTTTACTTTTTTATTTGTCTGATCATTGAGAAAAAAATCTTAGCCTTATCCACAGCCCGATTTAAAATGTGAATAAAATAATTGCTAAATATTTTTTGGTTAGGGAAAATTATTTTTAATATTGTGTAGGGAATTTGGTTCCCGGTACTTACTAACCCATCTATATAGCGAAGCCTGACTCTAAAAAGTCAGGCTTTCTTTTTTTAATGATATCGTAAAAATAAAAATACAGGTACATGAAAATTTACGAAACATTTAAAAATGAATTTATCATCAGCACCGATAAAAGCAAACTTGATGTTGATATTATTCATAATTATTTATGCAACGAAAGTTATTGGGCAAAAAATATTCCAGTTGAACTTGTAAAAAAAAGTATTGACGGTTCCTGTTGTTTTGGTTTATATGTAAAAGAAAATCCGGTGCTCAACCAAACCCCGACAGCCGGCAGGCAGGTCGGTTTTGCAAGAGTCATTTCCGACTGTGCAACTTTTGGTTACCTTGCCGATGTTTTTATTTTGGATGCATATCGTGGAAAAGGTTTGTCTAAATGGCTGATGGAAACCATTATGAATTGTCCCGATCTGCAGGGTTTGCGAAGATGGTTGCTGGCCACAAAAGATGCACATGGCCTGTATACAAAATTTGGGTTTTTGCCACTCGATAAGCCGGAACGAATTATGGGTTTTAAGCCCTTTGAAGCATACCCCCAAAACAACTCATAATTATATCCTTAACTTGCAGCCTAAATTATGATCCATGCTAAAATCAATGACCGGGTTTGGGAGGGCAGAACAGACCGTACATGAAAAAACATTTTTGGTAGAAATAAAAGCCCTTAATGGCAAACAATTTGAATTGCAGCTTAGGCTACCACCTTTGTTAACGCCTTACGAATTTGAAATCCGCAATACACTCCAGGAGCATTTGGTACGTGGCACTATCGACTGCATGATTATCATCAAGCAAAACGGCACATCAAAACCTGTTAACATCAATACCGATTTAATTAAAGCGTATTACACCCAGATAGAAACCCTGGCCGGGGAATTAAAAATAGATACCAACTCCGTACTAAGCGCTTTGCTGCGTTTGCCCGAAGTGGTGACACCAACCAATGATATTTTAAGCGAAACTGATTTCGCTGATTTCAGTAAGGTATTACAGGAAGCGTTGAATAACTTAAATCAGCACAGAACAGATGAAGGCACTGTTCTGGAAAAGGACCTGTTACTCCGCATCAGCAACATTAAAGAACAGGAAGAAGCCATTTTAGTATTGGAACCCAACCGTAAAAAAAGAATAAAGGACGAAATTAATCAGTTGCTGGAAAAACACGTGGGCAAAGAAAATATTGATAATAACCGCATGGAGCAGGAACTGATCTATTACATGGAGAAGATCGATATACATGAAGAGCAGATCAGGTTACGGCAGCATTGTGAATATTTTGAATCTATAATGAATGAATTGGATGAGGGCAAAGGAAAAAAACTGTCTTTTATTTTGCAGGAAATTGGCCGCGAAATTAATACAACCGGAAGTAAGGCTTATGATGCCGATATTCAGAAGTGCGTGGTAAAAATGAAGAATGAACTGGAGAAAGCTAAAGAACAGGTGCTGAATATCCTGTAAGAAAAATTGTCAATTGACAATAAGCAATTGGCAAAATTGAATACTAATAATAGTTAACCATTGAATAAATTATTTATCAATAAAACCCCATTGTTGATCCGAAGGATGCTTTGCATTACCCGTTGCTCATTGCCCATTGCTCATTGCCCATTGCTTATTGCGTGTTGCCTGTTTGTAAGTTCCTGCACCCAGGTAAACATTTTTGAAAAGAATACTGCCATTCCAAATTATGAATGGCAGCAGCAATTTACTGCCACCGGGGATTTTTTGATTACCGACACAGCTTCGCCCTATAGCATTTACCTGGTATTGCGCCATACTGATGCGTATAAATATAATAATATCTGGCTTCATATAGGCCTGCAACCTCCCGGTGACAGTATGCATATACAAAAGGTAAACCTGGGTTTGGGAGATGATGCAAATGGCTGGGAGGGTACCGGTATGAACGATATCTGGGAAGTGCGGAAATTATTAAATGGAGCTCCACGCAGGTTTAAACAACCCGGAAAATACAATTACAGCATTTCGCAGATCATGCGTGATAATCCTTTGTTATATATTATGAGTGTTGGGCTACGAATTGAAAAGCGGAAAGATTAACAAAGTCTTTACCACAAAACCAGCATCAGACCGTTTTTTACAAAACAATTCTTTATTTTGCATATTATGAAAATGAAAATAGCTGCTCTTATACTTCTTATTTCAATTACCGGAAATGCCCATGCACAACGCGCCAATGATAATCTGGAGTACGTTCAAAAAGGCGAATTTGGTATAACAGCAGGCCTGGCACACTATTTTGGCGATTTAAACACCCGGGCATCCATTAGCAGGCCCAAGCCGGCATTGGGCGCTTTTTTTCGTAAGCAGTTTGGTAATTATGTAGGCTTAAGATTAAGTGCACATTATGCACAGGTAGGTTACAGCGATATATACAGCAGCAATGATTATCAAAAAACAAGAAACCTGAGTTTCAATTCAAATATCTGGGAAGTGGCGCTGCAGGGTGATTTTAATTTTTTCAAATTCATACCTACCAATCCCGATTATGCCTTTACACCATATATCACATTAGGAATTGGATTGTTTACCTATGATCCATATGCCTACACAAACGGGAAAAAAGAATTTTTGCGCCCATTGGGAACCGAAGGCCAGCTCGTTGGATATAAAGGCAGAAAGCCTTATAACACATTGGCTATGTGTATACCATTAGGCGTAGGTTTTAAATATAATCTAAGCGAAAAATTTAATTTTTCATTCGAACTGGCACATCGTTTTACCAGTACCGATTACCTGGATGATGTAAGTACTACCTATGCCGGGATAAACAATTTTTTACCGCTGTCAACAGCGGCATTGTTGCAGGACCGTTCTGTTGAAATAGACCAGGATAATCCACTTGGTGTAGAAGGCAGGCAGCGTGGATGGAGCAAACAAAAGGACCAGTATATTATTGCAGAGATCGGTATAACATATAATATAAGCACGTACAGATGTCCAACGGCTAAATAAATACTCTTTTATTTTTTTGGTTTTTAGAAAGAAATAACTACTTTTACGTCACCCCCTCAAATAATGGTATAAAAATACCACCCGTATCTTTCCAAAGAATAACAAAAGCCTAAATCCTGATCATTCTGTGATGAGACCATAGTTTTCATTCGAAAAAATAAACTATGGCGTTCATTCGCAACTGCTTTGTTATCGCAATAGCGATGCTTTGTGTATTCTTTACAAATGCGCAAACTGTTCGTTATCCGGTTCAGTCATCAAAAGTTTTGCAGTCAACTGCAGGGGATGTTGCCATGCTTTTGCAGAAAGCATTACCGGGTAGTCAATTTACCAGTGCATCTTATACTATATTGCCTCAATCGGGCTTCATATTTATTTACGATTCTACAATAAACGGTAGCCAGGCCTGCAGGGTAGAAAGTGATGGAGCCGGCTTCATTAAATTTTCAGCAGCGGAAGATAATGGATTGTGCTTTGGCATTTATCAATATTTACAAAAGCTGGGTTTTCGTTTTTATTTGCCGGGCTCAATCTGGGAAACAATACCGGTTCTTACGGGCCCTTATAAAAAAATGGACAGCATTTACAGTTTCAATTTTAAATATAATGGCTGGTATTTAAGCGGTGGGCATAACCGCTGGATAATGGATAATAATAGTAACTACGGATGGGAATCTTACTTTGGTTTAAACGGCCACAACTGGTCGTTGTACCAGCGCCGCAACGGAATGACCGGTGCATATGGGTTTGCCGGGCATAGAAGTGATATCATCAGCGGCAACCATGCAGCCACCTGGCAAAACAATACATGCTACATCGCTTCTTACAATAATTCACGTGTTGTAAGTTCACAGTCGGTGCCCGATGTAAACAATATAGCTGGAAAAGATCTGTGGGCTACTATCATTGAACAGAAACATACTGCCTACCGGGCTTCAGTTTTAAATAATCCAACTGCATACATAAACCAGTTAAGGGGCTTAAACTATAATAGTTTTAATGTAGGTATTGAAGTAACCGATGGCGCTTTGTGGGGAAATACAAAGGACAATGCAGGATGTATAAATGTGGGCTATGCAAAAGAAAGCGACCAGAGTATTACACTCGCAAATCATACGGCACAAAAAATAGGCAGTACATATCCCAATAGCCGTTTTCAGCTCTATGCTTATTCAACACATGCCGATATTCCTTCAGCAAATATGCCCATACATGAAAAACTGGATATACAGTTGGTTCCGGAAGTGTATCAGAATGTAACCAGTACAAACGGGTTGCGCAACCGCTGGTATAGCCGTACAAAAAATATATCAGAATATAATTACTTAAACCTCTCCGGGTGGAGTGGAGAAACCCCATCGCTTGATCTGGATGCTTTGAAAACCACCCTGCAAATTGCAAAAGATAAAAAAAGCCAGGGATTAATGTGGGAAGCATCGCCGGCAAAATTTGCAAGCCTGCCTTTTTTAATGGCCGCCAATCAAAGTTTGCAAAATAATATTGCGGTTGACAGCACACTGGTAGAATTTTGTGACAATATGTTTGCTGCAGCAGGAAGAACTGTTTACAGCCTGTTGCAATTATGGACAGACAATAAAAAACTTGCAGGGGGGATTTCAAACCTGTACAAACTGCCTTTGTATTTTGAATTGTTACATGAAGCTGAACAGCAAATTACACAGGAACCTGAAATGGTAAAGGCAAGATTGCGTGAATTAAAAGCTTACCTGCATTACACAGCTTTGTATTATGATTGGGCAGGCGACCAGGGAACAAGTGCTAAAACCGGCAAGGCTTCGGCTTTATGCCTTTACCTGGCAAAAATAAATAAGTTGCAGCTGGTTAACAGTTACTACCTCATATCAACCATTAGCAGAAGTTATGAAACCAGCAGTAGTTTTTTTCAGCAATACAATGTAGCATCCGGTACAGCATATCAAAATGGAAATTTGCCTTTAATAACTGCAGCTGAGATTGAAAATGATTTCAGCAATGATCTTGCGAAGTTTACCGGTATCATTAATAAATATAAGTTTGAAACCACAGATCTAATTGCCGGGCGTTTGGATGCAGCCGGTTTAAAGATTCCTGAAAAACTACATATGCAGCTTGGTTATACCAATGGTATGGATTACTATCACCGGAGTGCATTTGATATCAAAGCACCAGGTTCCGGAACTTTTACAATTGAATACAATCCATCTTTTGGAATGGCTGATAATGGTTACATCAATTTTACCGTAGAATCTACAGATAGAACTTTGGATATTATTGAAGATTTTTCGCTTAACAGAGATGCAAAGGCAGGCAGCATCACCATCCGGCTGCCGGCAGCAGGTAATTATAAATTAACTGTCTGTTCAAAGTACAAGTCATCGGTTAATCTGAGCATCACCACCAATAAGAATATATTTTATAAAAGCGGGGTGTTCTTTGGTAAAGCAACTGAATCGTATGATAAGGATATTGATAAACCAGGATACATATATATTCCACCCGGAATTGATAAACTGTATTTCAGTTTGGGAAATAGCAATGCAGGTGGCAAAGGCTTTAAGTCTGAAGCACATGTAAACAGTGCTTTTGCCATGCAGGACGCTAATGGAAAAATTTTAAAAGCACGATTTGTAACCCCCCAAGATTCTGCTTTGTTTTATATTGAAATACCCCGTGAGTCGGCTGGTAAATTCATCCGTATCATCAGGAAGTATTATCAATACAGCCTGGTGTTTAGCAACGTAAATAATTTTTTATGGTATGCCCAACCAAAGCCATTGCCCTGTAAGGATGCCGGTTTTACCATTGATGTGATCAACAAAGATGGCCATTGCATAACGCAGTTAACGGCAAATGCAAAGTCGGGCCCGTTGAATTGGGAAATTACAGACGGAGGGAACACCTATACTTTCAATAATCAGCGGGTGATTGAATTGCCTGATTATATTTCGAAAAATGCAGTAGTTACTTTAACCAACGGATCAAACTGTGCAATGACCAAAAAAATTGCCGATGATGAGGATTTTGAAAAAAACAAGCAGGCTTGTGGCGCAGGGCAGGAAATGTCAGCACTAACGATCACCCCGGTAGTATACCCCAATCCATCAAACGGTATTTTTAGATTTATGCTACATGGCGCCGACTTAATTGCAAACCAGGTGTTTATAATAAATGGCCAGGGCAATACTATTGCTGTATACAATAATGTCAGGCAGATCAATATCAGTCATTTGCCGGCAGGAATGTATTGGTATAAAATGGTAATAAACAAAAAGGAATTTACGGGAAAGCTGGTAAAGCTGTAATGCATCTGGATTTTTGAAGTAGTACAACCTGTGCTGCTCTTCGTTGCAGTACTGCCAGTACTTCTTAGCCGGTATTAACCAACTGTAAATTAGCCTGAAGATGCAGTATGGCACATAAAAACCATATTCCAACTAAAATTTATTACTTTTGCCCCCCAAAGTCAGGCCCCTGCGCCTGACTACGCTTTTATACGCTTTTATGACTCCGAAGGAAAAGATAGATATGCAACGCTTGCCAAGCCACATTGCCATCATCATGGATGGTAATGGAAGATGGGCAAAAGAAAAAGGTGAAGACCGCCTTTACGGGCATTTGCATGGAGTAGAGAGTGTACGCAATATTGTGGAAGGAGCAGCCGAAATTGGCATCAAATATTTGACCCTGTATGCCTTTAGTACCGAAAACTGGGACAGGCCGGAATATGAAGTATCAGGCTTGATGGAACTTTTGATTGATACCATACGCAATGAAGTGCCAACCCTTAATAAGAATAATATCAGGCTGCACGTAATTGGTGCGGTTGATATGTTACCCGATGCGGCCAAAAATGAACTGAAAGAAGCTTTGAACGAAACTGCATCAAATACCGGCCTGAACCTGATCATGGCCTTAAGCTACAGCAGCCGATGGGAGATCACAGATGCGGTTAAACATATTGCTGCCGATGTAAAAGCCGGTAAACTGATGCCCGAAGATATAAGCCAGGATACGGTGAAGCAATATCTTACCACAAAAGATTTTCCCGATCCGGAACTGATGATCCGCACCAGCGGGGAATACCGGATAAGTAATTTTTTATTGTACCAGCTGGCCTATGCCGAATTGTATTTTACACCAACGCGCTGGCCCGATTTCAGGAAAGAGAATTTATACACAGCTATCCATGATTTTCAAAGCCGGGAACGCAGGTTTGGCAAAACAGGTGAGCAGGTAAAAAAGGAAGAACCTACAAATTTGTAAGGTGTAAAAAGTCGTATCAGCAGTCAGGGTTGCAGGATGAGCTGAGAGATAGTAGAACAGGTAACTGACAAGGAAACCACGGCTTAAAAGCCGGTAGAATAAAGAGGTACAGAAATTTACCCGATTTTGTTCATTATAGCTGATGATTTAGGATGAGGTTAACAAATAGTTTTAATTATTGGGCTTAATTTGCCGCACGTTAAAAACAAACTGATGGAGAGGATTTACAAAGGAATTTTTATTATAATAACGCTTGTTTTCAGCAGCCAGTTTGTTTGGGCACAGGAACCCGTTTCTGTTAATCCGGAACTGGAAGGAATATTCACCTCTAAAGTACCCAAAGAATACACTATTGCCGGCATCACTGTAGTTGGTTCAAAGGCATTTGATGCAAATCTCATCATCTCCATTTCGGGCATGGCCGTTGGCGACAAAGTAATTATTCCCGGCACTGATGTTTTTGGAAAAGCTATTGCCAAACTCTGGCGCCAGAGCCTGATAGCTGATATCGAAATTTCACTTACCCGGTTAGAAGGAAGAGATCTATATGTTCAGTTTGATATAACAGAAAGGCCCCGTTTAGCCTCTTTTAAATTTGAAGGCATTAAAAAAAGCGAAAGGGATGACCTGGAACCCAAAGTGGCACTGGTAAAAGACCGGGTGGTAACAGAGAATATGAAATTAAGTGCGGTAGAGGCCATTCGTAAATTTTATTTTGACAAGGGTTTTCGTAATGTAGATATACAGTTGAAGGAAGAAATTGCACCTGGTTTGAATAACGCAGTTTCTATAATATTTTACATCAAGAAAGGAAGTAAAGTAAAAGTAAACTCAATTAATTTCAGCGGTAACAATAATGTGGCTGCCCAGAATTTAAAAAAGAGTATGAAAAGTACCAAGGAAATGAACCGCATTACCTTGTTTCCGGTTACTGTAAAAAATCCATTTGGAGATACGGCCAGGCGGCCATCATTTAATGAGTATATCAATGATGTAGGTTTTATGTCTATCACAAAAACCAGGGATTATGTTGATCCGTACTTCCGGATCAGGGGTTTTAGCGGTGCCAAATTCAATGAAATCAAATATGTTGATGACAAGGAGAGTATTTTAAATTATTACAATTCCCGTGGCTATAGAAATGCAGTGATACTGGAGGATACAGCCATCCTTGATGAAAGAAATAATATTAACCTTTTTGTAAAAGTAAGTGAAGGAAACCAGTTCTATTTTGGCAACATGGTTTGGCGTGGAAATACCAAGTACAGCGATTCTGTATTGAACATATTATTGGGTATCAGAAAAGGAGATGTTTATAACCTGGATGTTTTAAACAAGCGCCTGGGAAAACAATTATCTGCCGAAGGTGCTGATATCGGAAGCCTCTTCATGGATGATGGTTACCTGTTCTTCCAGGTAGATCCGGTTGAAACAGCCGTATATAACGACACGATTGATTTTGAACTTCGTGTTCGTGAAGGGCCCCAGGCAGTTTACGGAAACATCACCATCTCCGGCAATAAAAAAACAAAAGACTACGTAATACGAAGGGAATTAAGAACCATACCGGGTGAAAAATTCAGCCGTTCCGATATTATACGTACCCAGCGTGAACTGGGCCAGCTTGGATTTATTGATGCTGAAAAGATTAACCCCCAGGTGGTGCCTAATGCCGAAAACGGTACCGTGGATATTAACTGGGGCATTGAAGAAAAATCCGGCGATCAGCTTGAACTCTCTGCCGGTTTTGGTGGCGGAATTGGATTAACCGGTACACTGGGTGTTTCTTTCAATAATTTTTCTATAAAAAATATTACCAAGCGTTCAACCTGGGATCCGCTACCATCCGGCGATGGACAAAAGCTAAGTTTGAGGGTACAATCAAATGGTAAAGCTTTCCGCTCATATAATGCATCATTTACCGAGCCATGGCTGGGCGGTAAAAAACGTAATTCATTCACCATCGGGTATTCCAATACCAAGTATGCAAATGCTTTTGATACACTTACCGGAGCTTATTGTAAATCATGCGGCGATAATTCGTATGTGAAAATTGCAAATTTTAGCATCTCATTAGGTAAACAGCTTAAATGGCCAGATGACTTCTTTAACTTAATTTATTCGTTGAATGTTCAGCGATACAAATTAAAAAACTACAACCTGTTTGGTAATACGGAAGAATTAAGAAATGTTACTTCTACCAATGTAAGTCTTAAAATTTCACTTGTTCGTAATTCAGCAGGTCCCAATCCTATATTTCCAACCAGCGGGTCTAACTTTTTACTAAGTGGCCAGTTCACGCTACCATACTCATTACTGGGCTTAAGTTCAAGCACAACCAACAGTTATAAACTGCCTGAGTTTCATAAGTGGCGCATGAATGCAGAATGGTTTGTGCCTATAGGTACAGCAAGGGGAACTGAAAAGAACAAACAGTTTATTTTAAAGATCGCCGCCAAGTATGGCTTTATAGGCAGGTATAATAAAAAGCTGGATATTTCTCCATTTGAGCGTTTTCAGGTGGGTGATGCGGGTCTTAGCAATAATTTTGCCCTTTTGGGTTTTGATATTATTGCTCACCGTGGTTACCCTGTTTATGACAAATCAAATCCAAGGATAAACCCGGATGGTATAACCCCGTCACAGTTCTTTACCATTTTTAATAAGTACACTATGGAGCTGCGTTATCCATTCAGCACCAGTGCCGGAAGTACCATTTACGGGCTTGCTTTCTTTGAAGCAGCCAACGGTTGGTACGAGTTTAAAGATTATAACCCGTTCAAACTGCGCAGATCGGCCGGTTTAGGCTTACGTTTCTTCCTGCCGATGTTTGGTTTGCTTGGGTTTGATTATGGAATAGGATTTGACAGGTATAATAATACGAGCGGATTAAAAGGTGCAGCCAAGTTTACGTTTATGTTAGGCCAGGAACCTGAATAATCTGTTTATTTGTTTATTAGTTAATTTGTAAAAAGATTATAAAATGAAAAAGATATTCCTGATTGCTTCTTGCCTGTTGCTTATTGCATTTTCAGCAGATGCGCAACGTTATGCAGTAATTGATTCTAAATACATTTTAGATAAACTGCCCGAATATAAAGTAGCACAAAAACTGCTGGATCAGTTCAGCGAACAGTGGCAACAGGAAATTGACCAGAAACAGGCCCTTGTAGATAAGATGTTTAAGGAGTATGATGCCGAGCAGGTAATGCTGAGCGATCTTCTTAAAAAGAAAAGAGAGGATGAATTATACAACAAAGAAAAAGAACTGCGTGACCTGCAAAAGAAGCGTTTCGGATTTGAAGGCGACCTGTTTAAGAAGCGGCAGGAACTTATAAAACCAATCCAGGACAGGGTTTATAACGCAGTACAGAAACTGGCTGTTGACAAGCAATATGACTTTATATTAGATAAAAGTGAGGGAATTACCGTTATCTTTGCCGATCCAAAACTGGATAAAAGCGCAGATATTATCAGAAACCTGGGTGTTAAATAAAACTTAATACGCACAATTTGGTGCAACTTTTGAATAGAATAACAATCTTATAAACACTAAATCAATAAACTTTAAAACTACGATGAAAAAATTATTATTAGGAGCTGTGATGGCGTTAGGAATGATGAGTGCCTCAGCACAAACAAAGATCGGTTATATAAACACTGATGAATTGATGAGCATTATGCCTGAAGCGGCAAAAATAAATTCAGAACTGAACGAATATCAGACAACTTTACAACAGCAGGGTTTAACTTTACAGAAAGAAGCAGAAACAAAAAGAGACCAGTTTTTTAAGGATTCAGCTACTTTCTCAAATAGTAAAAAAGAAATTATCCGTGAAGAACTGGTGAAACTGTATACCCGTTTACAAAACTACGAACAGGAGATGCAGGAAAAAGCACAGCAATATGCACAGACTAAAATTGCTCCTTTAAAAACAAAAGCATTGGATGCCATTAAAACTGTAGCAAAAGAAAAGGGCTATACTTATGTAATAGACGAAGCCAGCAGTTCATTATTGGTAATGCCTCCCGGAGATGATCTTTTACCTGCGGTAAAAACAAAACTGGGAATTAAAGACCCGGCACCTGCGCCAGGTGGTACCCGGCCAGCCGGGGGTAACTAATATTTATTTTAGATAAATTATATAAAAGCCTTCCCGATATTTATCGGGAAGGCTTTGTTATTTTTGGTGCATGAAATGAGCCATACGAAAACTTGCTACTGATAAAAAAATTTTTCAACGGCGAATTCCATGTGGCCTAAATCAATAATAATTTAACACATGAATCAACAGCCCATTGGAATATTTGATAGTGGTTATGGCGGCCTGACAGTTTTAAAAGAAATAACAGCCGCACTGCCACAATACGATTATCTATACCTTGGTGATAATGCCCGCTCGCCCTACGGCACCCGCAGCTTTGAAACCGTGTATGAATACACGTTGGAATGTGTAAAATGGCTTTTTGACCAGGGTTGCCCGTTGGTGATACTTGCCTGTAATACTGCTTCTGCAAAAGCCTTGCGGTCTATTCAGCAAAATGATCTTCAAAAAATAGATGCTTCCAAAAGGGTCCTGGGTGTCATCAGGCCCACTACCGAAATCATTGGCCAATATACCAAAACAGGCAACGTGGGTATCCTCGCTACCAATGGAACGGTGATTTCAAACTCTTATCCCTTGGAGATACAGAAATTTTATCCCGATCTTCAAGTATTTCAGGAAGCCTGCCCCATGTGGGTACCCCTGGTAGAGAATAATGAGTATCACAGCCCGGGTGCCGATTATTTTATTCAGAAGAATATCGATAACCTGATGCAACAATCGGGCAATATAGATACCATTTTACTCGCTTGTACGCACTATCCTTTACTGCTGGATAAGATAAAAAAAGCCATACCTGCCGGTGTTACTGTTTTATCGCAGGGCGAAATTGTGGCTGCCAGCCTGGGCATATATTTACAGAATCACCCGGAAATAGAAGAAAAATGTACTAAAAATGGCTCACTCGCCTTTTTTACAACAGATTCTACAGATGATTTTGATAATCATGCGGCCACTTTTTATGGCAAACCGATAAAATCAATCCATTTAAGCCTTTAACGGCAAATAAATCTAAAATCTCCCCGCTAAAATCAAAAATTTCACCTACTTTTGCCGTCCTTTCACAAACAGCAGGGATGGTGCCTTGTTGAGTGTAACAAAAATGATTCAGAAATTTTATTTGTAAAGGAAAAAACTTAAACAATGCCAGGTAAAAAAAGAACGTATCAACCGCACAAGCGCCGCAGAAAATCTGTTCACGGATTTCGCCAGCGTATGCAAACCGCAAATGGCCGCAAGGTATTAGCTAGCCGCAGGAAAAAAGGACGTCACAGTCTTACAGTTTCCAGCGAACACGGTGATAAAAAATAAGATCGCCTGATCTTCCGAAAGGAAAATCTGGTTTACATAATTCAGTCCCCTGGTTTACCAGGGGACATTTTTATTTCTACCCGTGGTTACACTGAGACGAATCCCTAATTTTGAATAATTGGAAACCAAGCAACGATATACTTTTAAAAAAGATGAAAAGCTGAAAAGCCGCAAAACAATTGAGCAGTTGTTTAAGGACGGCAGGTCTTTCTCCAATTTTCCGTTCAGGGTATTGTGGAAGTTTACAGAAACAGTAAAAGCCCCCCTGCAAACCGGTTTTGCAGTAAGCAGCAAGCATTTTAAAAAGGCGGTTGACAGAAACCGTATAAAAAGATTAATGCGGGAGGCTTACCGTCTACAAAAAAATGAATTGCAAATTCAATTAACACAAGGGCAAAAGCAACTGGCTGTATTTATTATTTATGTTGGAAACGAATTACCGGATTACGATTTCATTGTTGAAAAAACGGGTCATGTTTTAACGAGGCTTATTAAAATTACAAATGAAAACCTTGCTGCAAATACTTAGTTTTCCATTCATCGCTTTAATTAAGCTCTACCAATGGATCATTTCTCCATGGCTGGGTTCCAAGTGCCGTTATACACCCACCTGTTCTCATTACGGTATTGAAGCTTTAAAAAAATACGGACCAATAAAAGGAATCTGGCTTACTGCAAAACGGATAAGTAAATGCCATCCCTGGGGTGGGCATGGGTACGATCCGGTGCCGTGAAACCCCCTCCGCCCCCTAAAGGGGGAACTGGGCACCAGAAATATAAAAGAGCTTCTCAATTTTCAATTTTGCCTGTATTTTATGATTTAATAAAAAAGCTGTAACCATTTAAGATTACAGCAATGAATTTAAAGAAGTTCCTCCGCCGCGGCGGAGTCGGGGGGGTTAAAACCTTTCCGCCACTTTATTCCAGTTAACCACATTCCAGAATGCAGCTAAATAATCGGCCCGGCGGTTTTGATAATGCAGGTAATAAGCATGTTCCCAAACATCGCAACCCAAAAGCGGCGTGCCTTTTACATCGGCAACATCCATCAATGGGTTGTCTTGGTTTGGAGTGGAGGAAACTTCCAGTTTGCCGTCTTTTACGATCAGCCATGCCCAACCGCTTCCAAACCTGGTCATACCAGCTGCTGCAAATTTTTCTTTAAATGTATCAAAAGAACCAAATGCTTCATTAATAGCATCGGCCAGTTTTCCTGTAGGTGTACCACCAGCATTGGGTGCTAGGCTTTCCCAAAAGAAACTGTGGTTCCAATGTCCGCCGCCATTATTACGCACTGCCGGGCTTATAGAACCTGCAACAGCAACCAGTTCTTCAATGGTTTTATTTTCATTGTCGGTTCCTGCAATGGCTTTGTTTAAATTATCTACATAAGCCTGGTGGTGTTTACCATGGTGTATCTGCATGGTTAACGTGTCGATATGTGGCTCCAATGCATCGTGGGCATATGGTAAGGCCGGTAGTGTAAATGCCATAATTTTTTGTTTTATTTTTTATGAGTTTGTTGTGAATGATGGACTACAAATTTACGTTATCTATTTCCTTATCGGGTTTAAATTGAAAAAAATCATATTGTTATTTTTTACGTTTTCGGGAATTTGTTGCTGCCTGGCACAACCTGTAAAAACAATAGACACGGTTAACGGAAAGAAGGATGCAGTTTCAACTACCCCGAAGTTTAAAAAAGACAGCCTTTCTGCAAAGGAAAACCCGTCTGTACGTTTATATCCGAATCCTGCTAAAAATAAAGCCGAAATTGAAATTAAGGGATTTGAAGCCGGGTATGTAAAAATTCAACTGATCAACAATGCAGGTAAATTGCTTTTAGAAGAGAAACGACTGGTGGTTAGTGGCAATGAGGTTATCATATTCATGTTCTCAGAAAAACCGGGGCTTTATTTTTTATTGCTGAAACAGGGAAAAATAATGGTAAAAAGCAAGCTGGTGATACAATGATCAGCGGCGGGCCTTAAAAAAATCTTTCATCAGCCGGGCACATTCATCTTTTAAAATTCCGCCAATCAATTCCGTTTTTGGATGAAAGGGAGCCCCCTCCCGACCTCCCCCAATAGGGGAGGAGATACCACAATATTTTCTATAACCGTTCTTCTCATCATCGGCGCCATATACAATCTTGCCAATCTTGCTCCAGTACAATGCGCCGCTGCACATGAGGCAGGGTTCTACTGTAACATACAAAGTTGCTTCGGGTAAATATTTGCTGCTTAAAAAATCAAAAGCCGAGGTTAAAGCCAGTATCTCGGCATGAGCTGTGCTATCATTCAGCAACTCCACCTGGTTATGGGCACGGGCTATGATGCGGTTGTTCATAACAATGATGGCACCAACAGGCACTTCTTCCTTATCAAATGCTTTTTGGGCTTCCGCAATCGCCAGCTGCATATATTGTTCATCCGTCATACTATCCAATTTACTACCTTTCAGCAAATTTATGAGTAATGGATAACTTAATGCAAATGCGCAACTATTTTGACAGCGGCATTACCAAACCTTATGCTTTTAGAAAAGAGCAATTAAGAAAACTGCAAGCCGCTGTAAAGAAATATGAACAGCCTTTGCATGAGGCTTTGTATACCGATTTAAAGAAAAGCCCCGAAGAATGCTGGGTTACCGAAACAGGGTTTTTACAGTCGGAGATCAGCAATACTTTAAAACATTTAAAAGGCTGGATGGAGCCTGAAACAGTATCTACCAACCTGCTCAACCTGCCTTCAAAAAGTTTTGTGATGCAGGAACCCCTGGGTGTTGTGCTCATCATCAGTCCCTGGAATTATCCTTTTCAATTATTAATGACCCCATTGGCCGGAGCCATGGCTGCAGGGAATTGCGTTACTTTAAAATCATCCGAATTTGCTCCGGCAACATCTGCTATAATGAAGCAGCTGATTGAAGAAACCTTTGATAAAAACTATATTCAGTTTGTGGAAGGAGATGGGGCTGCAGTAATACCGCAGCTGATGAACAATTTTACATTTGACCATGTTTTTTATACCGGCAGCACCGCAGTGGGAAAATTGATTTATAAAATGGCTGCCGAAAGACTGGTGCCGGTTACACTGGAACTGGGTGGCAAAAGCCCATGCGTTGTGGAAGAAGATGCCAATATAGAAGTTGCTGCGAGGCGTATTGCCATGGCTAAATTTTCCAATGCCGGACAAATGTGTGTAGCCCCGGATTATGTGCTGGTACATCAATCCAAAAAAGCAGCACTTATTGAAGCATTTAAAAAAACACTGCCTGTATTTTTTGGTGCCGATGCTGCAACCAGTTATGAATACGGAAGAATTATCAATGAAAAACAATTTGACAGGTTATGCAGCTATATGCAACAAGGTAAAATTGTTTGCGGGGGTAATGTAAACAAAAGTGAACTGTATATTGAACCAACCATTATGGAAGATGTTTCTTTGGATGCTGCTATCATGAAAGAAGAAATTTTTGGTCCCATATTGCCCATGATCACGTTTACAACTAAAGAAGAAGCCAGATCGATCATCGCGAACAACCCGAACCCTTTGGCTTTTTATGTGTTTACATCAAGCAAGGAAAAGGAAACTGATTGGTTAACCTCGGTTCCCTTTGGTGGCGGTTGTGTTAATAATACGGCATTGCATTTAACCAATCATAATTTACCCTTTGGTGGCCGGGGTTTTAGCGGCAGCGGCCGGTATCATGGTAAATATTCTTTTGAAACATTCAGCCATAAAAAAGCAGTGATGAAAACACCCACCTGGTTTGACCCGGCAATAAAATACCCGCCGTTTAAGGGCAAACTGAAGTTTTTTAAATGGATAATCAAGTAGCAGACCATTGCAGAAAATAAAAAAATATAAGCGGCTAAAAAAAGCTTCCATTGTAATATTATTACTAATGATCGCTTTTTGGACTTATGTAGAAATAGAAAATAAAAATTCAAAAAATATGACAGTCAAACAAAAAGTTTTAAAGGCCGTTTATCCTGTATGGATGTGGTTTGCAGGCAAGAATGGTATAAATAATAAAAATCTTTCCGGCGATAAACAGTCACCTGCTGTTTCATTTTATTCTTTAAAGGATACCTCCATTGACGGCACCGCTTTTGATTTTGAAAAACTGCAAGGTAAAAAAGTAATGTTGGTGAATACCGCATCAGACTGTGGGTATACCGGCCAGTACGATGACCTGCAAAAACTGAGTGAGCAGTATAAGGACAAACTGGTGGTGATCGGTTTTCCGGCAAATGATTTTAAAGAACAGGAAAAAGGAACCGATGAAGAAATAGCTACATTTTGCAGAAAGAATTTTGGTGTAAGTTTTCCGCTGATGAAAAAAAGCAGTGTAATCAAAGGCGCCAATCAAAGTAAAATATTTGAATGGCTTACCGACTCAGCCAAAAACGGCTGGAACAACCAGCAACCTTCCTGGAATTTTTGTAAGTTTATAGTTGATGAGCAGGGAAGGCTTACCAATTTTTTTGGATCCACCATTGAGCCTTTGGGTGAAGAAATAAAAGCTGCATTAAATCAATAAATCATTTTATGTTCGAACAAAGAGATTTCACTTTTATTTACAGATACTTCACCGGCGAAAAACAGGAAAGCCTCTTGTTTTTGATTGTTGGTATGGTAGCTGTTTTGCTTGCTGTTGTATGTTGGTTCTTCATAAAAAGTAACCCCAATTTTTTTAAAGGTGCCGCTATTCCTTTACTGGCCATTGGCCTTATTCAGATGGTGGTTGGTTATTCAGTTTATTCCCGAACCGACAAGCAAACAAAAGATATAGCCTACAATATAGGTATAGAGCCGGTTAATTATGCTAAGCAGACAGAGCTCCCAAGGATGAAAACTGTAATGAAGAACTTTGTTATTTACCGCTGGGTAGAAATTGCATTCATCATTACCGGCCTGGTTTTAATTTTTCTTTTCAGGTTACATGCAGATAAAACATTTTGGTATGGCTTTGGAGTAGCACTGGCTATACAGGCTGTAATGATGCTGGGGGCTGATTATTTTGCAGAGCAAAGAGGGAAAGTGTATTTTAATGAATTAGAGAAAATTATTTTAAGTAAATAAAACTACCTGCCAAATGTTGCAGGATCCATGGAAGTATTCGTTGTATAAAACTGCATGATTGATTGTAAAAAAGCCTTCGCAAAATTTACCCTGTTTGCCTGATTATTTCTAACACCGGTATAGTTTGATTCTATCTGCCAGCCAAATACTTTTGGATAAGCTGCAGCGCAATACCGTTGCGTATTATATCCGCCATCAAAATACAGATCGGTAACCAGTGGTGCAACGTCCTGCTGTGATGGTACAGCCGGGAAATTATTATTTGCCATCAATGTTCCAAATGCATGTGCACCGGTTAGCAATTGGTTTACCTGCAGCAAAGGATTTAGTTGCAGTAAATTGAAAACAGATGCAGATACCGGGTTTATGTTAGCGGGATTCCTTAATTCGTTGCCGGTTAGCAAATAACCCAATTCCAGCCTTTCTTTGGTATGTCCGTGCCCATGTAAATCAATAAAAAGCGCAAGCGGATATTTCGCATTTATTTTAGTAATGAATGTATCAATACTTAAATGGTAATTGTTCCAAATGCCGGCAATGGTACTATTGCTGCAGGTAGCCTCCGGCAAATCCCTGTTTTGATCAAGCTTTGTTCTTTTCAGGTAAGAAATAACCAGGTAAGGTTGAAATCCATAATCAACTTTGCATATACTGTCTATACCATTTGCCATTTCTATTGTTCGTATATCAATAGCACTAGTAATACCAGGGCAAGTTCTGTCAGGAATTGAAGCCGGGTCATCATTTCCCCCATGAGGAACACTGATGATCAGGGGCATATTGCCGTATTGAACTTCGGTGTAAGGGTCTAATTTTTTCTTAATTACAATATCTTTTACCGGCTCTATAACTGCGTCAGTATTTTTTTACAGCTGACCAGGCTGAACAAAAAAATTACAACTACTGCTGATAAAATATACTTACTGCTACTGTTCATCTAATTATACCGGACATTTTTCATGATAATTGATCAACTCGATCGGCGTTTTCTGAAACTCGTAACCCGTATATTTAATTTGAATTTCATCCAGTACAGCATCTATTTCTTCCACTGTTTCAAGGGTAACTAATTTTAAACGGTAATCTTTTATACCGGGTAATCCTTTTAAATAATTGGTGTAATGCCTGCGCATTTCAAATATGCCAACCTTAGGGCCCTTCCATTCAAAAGATTTGTGCAGGTGTTTTTTACAAACAGCAACCCGGTCTTCAATAGTAGGCGATGCTAAATGTTCACCGGTCTTTAAAAAATGTTTTATTTCATTAAATATCCAGGGGTAGCCAATGGCCGCACGGCCAATCATGATGCCGTCGATACCATATTTATTTTTGTATTCCAGTGCTTTCTCCGGGCTGTCAATATCACCATTTCCAAAAATGGGCATGGTAATTCTTGGATTGTTTTTTACTTTCCCAATCAGTTCCCAATCGGCCTGGCCCTTGTACATCTGTGACCGGGTTCGGCCGTGTATGGCTAAAGCTTTTATACCAACATCCTGCAGACGTTCTGCAACTTCTTCAATATTTTTTGTATTCTCATCCCAACCCAATCTTGTTTTTACAGTAACCGGCAGCGAGGTTGATTTGACAACGGCACTGGTAAGCCTCACCATCAGATCAACATCTTTAAGTACACCGGCCCCGGCACCTTTGAGGGCTACTTTTTTTACCGGGCAGCCAAAATTTATATCCAGCAGATCGGGATTGGTAACATCCACGATCTTTGCGGCCAACGACAGGCTTTCTTCATCGCCACCAAATATCTGGATGCCTACCGGTTTTTCATAGTCAAATATGTCAAGCTTCTGGCGGCTTTTGATGGCATCCCGTATCAAACCTTCGCTGCTGATGAATTCGGTGTACATCAGGTCGGCCCCATGGTCTTTACAAACTGCACGGAACGGGGGGTCGCTTACATCCTCCATCGGGGCAAGTAAGAGTGGAAAATCGGGTAATTGTATGGAGCCTATGTTTGGCATTTTATTTTTTAAAACTGTTACTATTGTATATTGCGAGGGCAAATTTACAACTAATCAGCATAGCTATGGAATACAGGAGTGTAAAAGGTATGACGGGGTGGGGCCAGTTAGGTATTTTACTGGTTTTTTTAGGAGCAGGGTTTATCCTGGCAGCCGGCGTTCAGTTAATTATCGCCTATCAACTGATTCCTGCTGGTTTGCCACCGGATAAAATGGCAGAGGCCATGATCAATTCTATGTTGAAGCCTGAAAATATTGGTGCCGCAAGACTTTCGCAGGTATTGGGCACATGCTTTCTTTTTTTTGTACCGGCAGCATTATTTTTGCTGGTCTGTCATGGAAAGAACAAATTCTGGCTTGGCTTTAATAAACATATCAATGGCAGGCAGATCATTCTCGGATTCTTTCTTATTTTTTTAGCCAATGTAATTGCCAATCCACTGGCAGAGTTGAGTAAAACGCTGTTGGTAAATTTTCCAAAACTGAATGCCCTGGGCATGACTATGGAAGCCGAGTATACCAAACAGGTAATGGCATTAAGCAATTTAAAAAGCTGGGGCGAATTTTTGATGGCCATTGTCATCATGGCTTTTTTTCCGGCCTTGTTTGAAGAAATATTTTTTAGAGGAGCCGTGCAGAATTTACTGGTGCGCTGGTGGAAAAAACCATTGCTGGCAATTATTGTCACTTCATTACTGTTCAGTCTTATTCACATGTCGGTGTTTCTTTTTTTAAGCAGGGCCTTACTTGGTTTTGTTTTGGGATTGATGTATGAGCGAAGCAAAAACCTGTGGGTGAATATTGTTGCACACTTTTTAAATAATACCGTGGCAGTAATACAATTGTTCTGGTTATCAACACATAAACAAAAAGTGGAGATAGATAAATTAGACCCTGATGTGCCCTGGTGGGGCGCATTGATTGCACTGGCCATCAGCACAGGTATATTTTTGCTGTTTGAAAAAGTATCGGCTAAAAATAAAACACAAATTGCCTTTGAAGAACAGAACCTGCTGGAGCAAAGTGATATCCTGCATCCATTTCCCGAAAATAAAAACCTCTAGTATTGGCATTAAACATTCAAACATTTAAAACCCGGGCCTTAACAGCATTGCTTTTTGTGGTAGTGATGCTTACCGGCCTGCTTTGGAATTTCTGGAGTTTTTTGATATTATTTACCGTGATACATTTTGGGTGCTGGTTTGAGTTTGTGAAACTGATGAAGAAGATCTATGCAGAGAAGTATTTAAGTTATTGTTTGTTTGGGTTGATATATATAACGATGCCCGTGTTGATGCTGATCGACTTAAGAACACTGTCTAAAGTTTATACCATTGGTTTTGAAGATAAATTGATTCTGGATATTGCCATTCCGCTTTGTATAATTTTTTCAATCTGGATCAATGATACGATGGCCTATTTGGTTGGCTCTTTTATAGGCAGAACCCCTTTAACAAAAATCTCACCCAAAAAAACATGGGAAGGAACTATTGGCGGCATGATCCTTTGTGTTATTGCGGTGGGCTTTTTATTTCCATTAGTAATGAGTAAGCAATTAGAAGCAGCTGATGCACCGTTAAGAACATGGTTTATAATCCCGGCGATATGTGGAGTCTTTGGTACTTTAGGAGATATCCTTGAAAGCAAATTAAAGCGCATGGCCGATGTAAAGGATAGCGGCAGCTTCATGCCCGGCCACGGCGGCTTTTTAGACCGGTTTGATTCTTTACTGGTTGCAGTACCGTTTGTCTGGCTCTATATTAAATTGTTTGTACAATACTAAACATACATAAATGAAAAATTATCTTTTGATTTTTTCTTTATTTGCATTGTTTGCCTTTAACAACAAACCCGGGCCAGTCATGAGAGAAAAGGCAGCTCCCTTTTTTACTGTATTAAAATTTGACAAAAAAGAACAATTATTTAAAGACAGCATAAAAGGTAACATTATAAACGGACTTAGCTGGAAGGATTCGAATGGAGAGCACAGGGCTTTATTTACGGCAATTCCCGTTAAAATGAATGAAAGCAGCGGTCTACAAAGTGGAGCGATTTATGTTTACTGTTTTTCTAAAAAACAGCAGGCTGGAAAAAAACCTGGGAAGTTAAAGATAGGATTGATGCCTGCGAGGTGGATGCTACCTGCGAGTTCTTCCCAAAATCATTTACCATAACCGATAATAATGCAAATGATGTAGGCGAAGTTTGTTTCTTATACAAACTCAGTTGCAAGGGAGATGTTAGTCCCGATGAGAAAAAGCTGATCATGTATGAAGGTGTTAATAAATACGCTATTCGTGGCAGCACCATTCTTCAGTTTGCAGCAGGTAAAGAGGGCGGTGATAAAAAGATTGATGCTTCATTTAGTAAAGCTGCCAGGCCACTGCTTGATTTTGCAAACGGCCAGTGGGATAAATTTGGAGTAACAAAATTTTAAGCCCCTAAACCTCTAAACTCCTAAGCCCTAAACTCATAACTCCTAACCCATAACTCTTTATATTTGCAGCTTAATCTTACAAAATGACCATTCACCGGGAAGGATATAAAAGCATTGCCATCGGCACTTTAATTTTTGGAGCAATTAACCTGGCGGTATTCTATTTTTTAAGCGCCTCCATGATGTGGCTTTGTGCTATTATCTTTTTTCTTACACTCGGGGTGCTACTGTTCCTGGTATCTTTTTTTCGTGTTCCAAACCGCCAGCTCACCATCAGCGAAAATGCCATTGTTGCACCTGCCGATGGAAAAGTGGTGGTAATTGAAGAAACGACCGATGTGGAGTATTTTAAAGACAGGAGGCTGCAGGTCTCTATTTTTATGAGTCCGGCCAATGTGCATGTAAACCGCAACCCCATTGATGGAGATGTTGTGTATAATCAGTATCACAAAGGCAAATACCTCGTTGCCTGGCATCCCAAGTCATCTACCGATAATGAGCGCCATTCTGTGGTAATACGAAAAGGAAATACCGAGATATTGGTTAAGCAGATTGCCGGTGCCCTGGCCAAACGTATTGTAAATTATTTGCAAGTGGGACAAAAGGTAAAACAAACAGAAGAAATGGGATTTATTAAGTTTGGCAGCCGGGTAGACCTGCTTTTACCTGTTGGAACCAAGGTACATGTAGAGCTAAACCAGGCTGTACAAGGGGGTGTAACCGTAATTGCGACCTTATAATTTTAACAGTTGTAAAATTGGCACTATGCAATTTCTACCCTACATTTACGTTTAGAAATCAAATAAAAACTATAATCATGAAAAAAGTATTTTTATTAGCTACCGCATTTTTGTTTGTTACCGGCGTTGCTATGGCCGACAAAGGGAAAAAGAAAAAATGTGCTAAAGGAAAAACCTGCTGCACAAAAACTGATGACAAAGCTGCCGGTTGCTCAAAATCAAAAGATGCAACTGCTACCAAAGCCTGCTGCAAAGACAAAGCAAAATCTACTACAGCCAGTATGTAATTGTTGCTGAAAATTATTTAAAACCTTCCCGAACAGGAAGGTTTTTTTATGTCCTCAGGTTAGAATATAGATTCCAGCTGCTGTAAATGTGTAACTGTATAAGTGGGTTTAATTGCAGGCCTGGCATTAATGTGGTTTACAAAAACAGTATCCATACCGGCATTCATGGCGCCCTGTATATCGGCATCCAGGTTATCGCCGATCATGATACTTTCGGGTAATAAAGCCTTTGCTTTATCCATCGCAAAATCAAAAATTTCTTTTTTGGGTTTAAGGCTGTTGCTCGCTTCAGATGTTATTACGTGGGTAAAATAATTGCTTAGCCCGCTGTGGTTTAATTTGCTCCACTGAGTTTTTTCAAAACCATTGGTAATTAAATGCAGGGTATATTTTTTTGCTGTGAGGTAATCTAAAATTTCAATGGTATGCGGAAAGAGTATTTTTTTGGTGGGCAGGATCTCTAAAAACTGTCCGCTCATTTCCCTGGCCAGCGGTTCATCGGCAATTTTAAAATCAAGCATGGTTCGCCACATCCGTTTCCATTTCAGGTCTTCGGAGCTTATCAGCCCTTTGTGGTAGCGCTCCCATAATATCTCATTGTGGTACAAATATCTGGGATAAAAATCTTCAAAATCAATTTGTATCCTGCTATCCAGGTTTAACAGCGTGTAAAGATCTGCCAGCGACGTTTTGGCGTTGGCATCAAAGTCCCAAAGGGTATGGTCGAGGTCGAAAAAAAGATGTTTATATTGAGGCATTACCTTTTTGATACAAAATTTAGATTCAGAGAGATTAACTTTATCTTCAATTGCAAGATACTGAATTAACGAAACTCAAATGAATATAGTAATTACCGGCGCATCAAAAGGATTGGGGAAAGCCATTGCAGAAGCTTTTGCAAAAGATGAACAGGGCCACGCTTTTTTTTTATGCGCCAGAAATGTAGCTGAACTGGAAAAAACAGCTAAAGAGTTGCAGGAAGGTTTCCCACAAAATAAAATGTATACCAAAACCTGCGATGTATCGGATAAGACATCTTTAGAACAATTTGCAGCATGGATACACGCCAACACGGTAAAAGTGGATATACTGGTAAACAATGCAGGCATTTATTTACCTGGCAGTGCTTATGGTGAAGATGGTGGTACGCTTGAAAAAATGATGGAAGTAAATCTCTACAGTGCCTATCATTTAACCAGGATGATTGTTCCGGGAATGATGAAAGAAAATGCTTCGACAGGCTTCCCGAAACAATCGGGACAGGCAGCAGGACACATTTTCAACATCTGCTCCATTGCTTCTATCATGGCCTATCCCAATGGTGGTGCGTACAGCATCAGCAAATATGCTTTGTATGGCTTTAGCAAAAATCTGCGTGAAGAAATGAAACCGCATGGTATAAAAGTTACACATGTACTGCCCGGTGCAGCTTATACCGATAGCTGGAGTGGAAGCGGTATTGATCCCAAACGCATTATGGAGGCAGCCGATGTTGCCCAAATGGTGTATGCTGCCGCACAGCTTTCTCCCCAGGCCTGCGTGGAAGAAATTATTTTGCGACCACAGTTGGGTGATTTATGATTTTAACGGAGCAGTTTAACAAATAATTTTACCCTTTATACTTTTATAACTTAACAGGGAAACAGCAATCCGTTATTTTTGTTGTTGTGAATATGCAACAGTTTTTACAAAAACTTATTTTACTATTTTTTCTGCTTACAGGCTATTGTACCAATGCCCAGGTAAAATTTACAGCCAGTATAACCCCGGCGGAAATAGGCAGGGAAGAATATGCCCAGTTAAAACTGATGGTTGAAAATGCAAACGAAGTACAGCAGATCGTTCCACCCAGCCTTAAAGATTTTGTTATCATCAGCGGCCCAAACCAGGAGAGCGGCATGACGATGATCAATGGGGTTGTTAGAAAATATATTGCATTAAGCTTTGTGTTAAAACCAACAGCTACGGGCAATTTTACCATACCCGGTGCATTGGCAAAAGCCGATGCAGCCGACTACAGAAGTAATCCGGTTAAATTAAAAGTTACAGCAAAAGCTACAGGTAATAATGCGGGCATGAATTTGAGCAGCAATCCTTTTAACAGCATTGATCCTTTTGCTGAACCTGCACCCAGGTCAACTTACAACGATTATATTTTACGCAAGGGTGAAAACCCGGCTGAAAAAATAAGGAAGAACATGTTGATGCGGGTTGAGGTAGATAAAAAATCTGTTTATGTGGGACAGCCGGTTGTGGCTACTTATAAACTGTATACCCGCCTTAAAAGCGAAAGCAACATGACGAAAAATCCTTCCTTCAACGGTTTTTCTGTGTTGGACATTCAGCAGCCCAATGATATGAGTTACCATACCGAAAAACTGGAAGGGCGTGAATACAATGTGTACATCATCCGTAAAGTGCAACTGTACCCCTTACTGACAGGCAACCTGGAGCTAGGTATTGCCGAAATTGAAAACAATGTTCAGTTTATTAAAGCGGAGTATGTAAATCAGCAGGCAGATGCCATGAATGATATATTCAGGGACCTGGCACAGTTAACCATACCACCCGAAGGAATAGACGTACAAAAAGTTACCCTGCAAAGTAAACCGTTAAGTGTGTTGGTAAAGCCCGTGCCGGACGCAGGCAAACCTGCCACATTTAAAGGCGCTGTTGGAAATTTCACCATTGAAAGCAAGGTTGAAAAAAATAATTTTACTACAGTTGATGACGGCAAAATGGCGATCATAATTTCCGGTGAAGGAAACCTGCAGATGGTGAATGCTCCTGAAATGCCCTGGCCAACCGGTATTGAGGGCTTTGATTCCAAAGCAACAGACGACCTGTTTAAAGGAACTGTTCCGGTAAGCGGAAGAAAAATATTTGAATTTCCTTTTACGGTTTCAATACCGGGCACGTATACTATTCCCGCAGTGGAGTTTAGTTTTTTTGATACCCGGGATGAAAAATATAAAACGGTGAATTCAAACCCTATTGAAATTACCGTTACCCGGGGAACGGGTAAACCCAAAAGTGTACTAACCGAAGGCAATGCTACATCAAACGATAATTGGCTTACAAAATTTTTCAGTAACCGATTACGGGTGGTGAGCCTGTTTGCAGTGCTCATCATTATGGGGCTTATTGTTTGGTTGAAAAGGGATGCTAAAAATGAAAAGCAACTAGCTGAGGTAGTACAGGTTGAAGAAAAATCAGCAGCAGTTGAAACAGCGGCTGAAGTGATCTTGCCTGCGCAACAAAACCCGCTGGCATTGGCAGAAGAATGCCTGCACCGGGAAGATGCCAAACTGTTTTACATGCATTTAAACCAGGGGTTAAAAAACTTCCTGGCAATAAAACTGGCCCTGCCCGCCGAGGACCTGAACCGGAAAAATATTGCCGAAAAGCTGGATGCAAAAGGAATCAGCAATGAAACATCCGTGGAATTACAACAACTGATGGATGAAATGGAGTGGCAGTTATACACACCCTTTGCCGACAATGAAAAAATGAGAACGATGTACGACAGGGCCAGTGATCTGTTGCAACTGATAAATACCTACCACAGTTAAGCAAGCGTAAACTTGTAGCCAACTCCTCTTACCGAATGAAAATAAACGGGGTCACGGCTGTCTTCTTCAAAATATTTACGAAAGTTGAGGATGAAATTATCAATGGTACGGGTGGTAGGATAAACATTATAACCCCAAACCACCTGTAAGATCTTTTCACGGGTAACCACTTCATTTTTATTTTCGATCAGCAGCTTCAGCAGCATGATCTCTTTTTTGGTCAGGGTTACTTTTTCACCGGTCCGGGTAAACGCCTCCGAGGCTTTAAAGTCAATTTTATTTTTTCCAAAACTGTATACATCCGGTATGGGTTCTTTGCTGTTGAGGCGTTCGCTTTTTTTAATAAGGTTGTTTACACGAATCAACAATTCCTCCAGGTTAAAGGGTTTGGTAAGGTAATCATCAGCACCTTTTTTTAAGCCCAATACCCTGTCGGCACTGCTGTTTTTAGCGCTCAGTATCAGAATGGGAATATCGGGGTTGCTCAACCTGATCGTTTCGCAAACAGTAATGCCATCAATTTCTGGCAACATTACATCCAGTACTATAAGGTCAAAATATTCTTTTTCTACTGCCTGCAAAGCTTCCGCACCATCCCAGGCACCGGTAACTTCATAGCCTTCCAGTTCCAGATTCAGCTTCAGTGCTTCCTGTAAGTTTTCTTCGTCTTCTACCAGTAATATGGAAAATTTTTTATCCGACATATTTAAAACTAAGCCTTTTCAATGGATGAATGCATCACAACTGTAAAAATAGCCCCGCTTGGGTTATTGTCTGTCACAGAAATGTTTGCATTGTGTTCTTTGCTTATTTTTTTTGTAAGGTACAGTCCCAGCCCGGTTCCTTTTGCCCCCTTGGTAGCCGAATTGCCCACACGGTAGAACTTATCGAATATTTTTTCTTTTTCTTCATCAGCAATTCCCTTGCCCCGGTCTTTTACCTGGAAAATGATCTTTTCATTTTCTTCTCTTAATAAAACGGTAACCGGCAGATCTTTTGCGCCGTATTTGATGGCATTGTCAATGAGGTTGTTTGCCAGCATTTGTAACATCAGCCTGTCGCCGTAAATAAAAATATCGGGTGTAATATCGGGTTCTATTTTTTGTTGCGGATATCGGGTAATAAAATCCTGCACACATTTACCGATCAGTTCGCTGATATTGGTTTCTTCGTTGGTAATGCGGTAACCTCCGGCTTCCATCTGCGATGAAAGCAGCATGTTGTTACAAAGTGCATTCAGCCGGTTGGTTTCTTCCAGCGTGGTTTGTATCAGCCGTTGCTGCTGTGTTTCATCCAGTTTTCTTTTCTGCATGGTTTCCAGGTTCAGCCGGGCAACCGAAATGGGTGTTTTCAGTTCATGCGTAATGGCAATCATAAAATTCTGTTGCTGCTGGCTTATCCTTAGTTCCCGCCGCACCGCTCTGAAAACAAATACCGCCCCGGCAATGATCAGTAAAAAAAATGTTACACCCTCTCCCAGGTATTGTGTGGTCTTTCTTTTTTCCAAAGATTTGAACTCATCATATTTTGCCTGGTAATTTTTATCGGTGGGCTGCAACTGTTCCATTTCGTATTTGGTCATCAGTTTATTTTGCCGGTTAAGGGCAATAAACCACCAGATCAATGCGGCCAGTATATAGGCCAGCAATATCCAGAAAAGGATAAAAATGGAGCGGAGTTTTTTTGATTTGGATGGCATAATGAATATGCGGTAAAGGTAGGATGTAAAAGTGAGCCTGATTTGGGAATACGATATTTTTCTGCACTTCAACCCCTAAGGGGTAATATGATTATAGTAAAAATGAAACCCGGAGACCAAAACCCTTATGGGTAGATCAATTTTGTGTTTTGATATGTCACCCCTTCGGGGTTTTGTAAAATAATTTACTACATTACTATAATAATTGCAACCCTTCGGGTTTGGATGAAGCGAAATCAGCATTGCTTTTAAAGACGGTTGAATCCAACTAATTCTGGCATAAACCTTCTGCCATTTCTAATGGTAATGAAGATCCAGACTTCAAATGCAGAAGAATATTAGTGGCTAAAGTATTTCAGGTTTTTAATTCTTTGTCAATATACATCAGATACCTTTCACGAACTGAATATATTGCAACATTAGAAAATCCAATGCAGATGGCAGGTCCCACGATCAGAAGTCCTAGAGACCAACATAAACTTGTTGTTAAACTGGTTTGTAAAAAATTATAGAGATAAAACAGGCCGAGTATGATTGCCAGAAAAAATAAAAAATAGAATACAAGTGCAGGCTTTGCTTTAGTCTTAATATTAATTATGCCTTTTTCAGATTCTGTAATTTCACATACGAGCATAGAGCCATACTTAACACCTCTGGTGTAGGCAAATGAAACTGTATCTATCACAAATGTGTCTGGATTCCGAAACCTGCCAGTCATATCATTACTTGTAAATAATGTTGCTTCTCTTTTAAGAACTTCTGTGATTTTTGCAATGACTAATTCCTTAGGATAATTATATGTATATGTCAGGACTGCGGGATAAAAAAATGTCGTTAAATGCCTAATCATATAGATGCCCGGTCAACTTTTGGTATTGAAATGTCAATTTTTGTAGAACTCAATTCCTCACATCCAAACCCCAGCTCAGCTTATTACGGAGGGTCTGTAAAAAATTATTTTCATTAAGGCGGATAAGGTTGATGCCGAAAGTTTCTTTGCGTACCGCGAGTTGAATGTCTTTGGTAACTATTTCACGACGGCTGTCTAAAGTGCATAAAAATCCATCTGTACGGCCTTCTACCTCAAAAGAAACAATGGTATTATCGGGCACAATGATGGGGCGTATATTTAAATTATGCGGAGAAACCGGTGTGATCACAAAACTGGCACTATCCGGAAAAACTACCGGGCCATTGCAGCTTAATGAATAACCGGTTGAGCCGGTTGGGGTTGCTACGATCAATCCATCGGCCCAATAGGTATTTAAAAACTCACCGTTTAAATAGGTGTGAATTTTTATCATGGGCGATGAATCTTTTTTGTGCAGCGTAAATTCATTCAGTGCATAAGGCGCATCGCCAAATAAAGGAACATCAGAATCTAAATGCAGTAAGGTTCTGTTATCCACTACATAAGTTCTGTTTACCAGTGCTTCCACTGCAGGTATCAGATCTTCTTTACCAATATTTGCTAAAAAACCAAGGCGGCCATAATTAATACCAACAACCGGAATGCCGCTGTCTTTAACCAGCGTAACGGTATCCAGCATGGTGCCATCGCCACCCAGGCTGATGATAAAATCTATATTCTTATCCAGGTCTTCGGATGAATTGAAGGTGGAATATTTTGCCTTGGCACTGATGGCAGAATAAAACTGGTTGAAAAAATCCTGGTAGAAGACAAGCTCCACTCCGCTTAAAGCCAGCTCGTCCAGCAGCTGAATAATATCCTGGTGCTGGTTATTTTCTATACCACGGCTGTAGATGGCAATTTTCATGTGCCTCAGTTCTGCCAGTCCGCGTAGTGTTTGAATTTTTGTCAAAATTAAAAACCAGATTGATTATGTAAAAATAAACCCTTTTCTCCTAATTGATTAAAACTGTATTCAATCCTAAGATTAAAGTCGTACAAGGTAAGAATATCTATGCCAAAACCACCCGAATACAGTAAACGATTGTTGAGGTAGGTATCATATTTTTTTTGCGTGTAGGCATAGCCAACATCGGTAAAAGTTTTTGCAAAAACTGTAATAGGTATATTATTAAGCAATTTAGGAAAGTACTTAAAAGGGATATTTACTGAAAACAGTTTTTTCTTGATGGTTGATTTTACCAGTGCAGTGGCCACCCCATCTATTACATAATACTCAAGTCCACGTAAATAAATATCGCCATAACCAAGCCCACGCTGGTTAATATAGGCCTGGTCGAAAGGTAGCTTTACTTTTCCGTTAAGCTGAACACTGCTGTACCATCCTTTACCCATTTCAAAATATTTATTATACCCCGCTTCCAGCTGCAGCATATTAATGCCGCCGGTAAAACCCAATCCTCTTTTTTGTAAAAAAGCAAACCAGGTTTTACCTGTTAAGGGATACGATCCGTTGTTTACATTGGCATATTGCAGTGTGTAAATAAGATCAATAATTCCTTTTGAGCTTACAGAATCTTTAAAATAATTTGGATTGTACTGCTTACCAAGGATTACGGAGTCGGGTATTTTTATAAAGTTGTAGCTGGCAGTAAAAATGTGTTTTGTAAAAAAGCCCCTGCGTACGGTATACCCTGCATTTGCATACCAGTTTTTGTAAAGGAATTCGTTTTTTGACCTGATTACCGGGTTGGATGGATAGAAGATCAGGGAATCGTTGTAATTGGTTTTAATAGCCAGTTCTCTTTTTTGCAGATAACCTCCGCCAATGATAAAACCATTAGTTAGTTTTTTATTGCTGTAAGGAGCCGTGTAGCTAAAAGAAACATTCCTGGTATACCCATTTATAAAATAAATGCGCAACTGGTCCCGCCTGCCGCTGAGGTTGTAATGCACAAATTTTATTCCGTAATTAACACGGCTTAAACTGGCGTTGTAGGTATTAAACCATTCATTAAAGTTCCGGTCAACCCATTTAAACTGAGGCTGTGGATACAGGTACCAGCGCTCTAAAACCTGTACATTAATATTTACATTGGCCGTATCCAGTGCAACCATTTCAAACTTAACTTCATTAAAAAGCGTGGTGTTGTACACCTGGAAACGGGCCTGCTCCATTTCTTTATACAGATCGGCAATTACAATAGAGTCGCCTTTTTTAAAATGTATCTCCCGGTAAACAATAAATATTTTGGTTTTTTTTGTACCGTTAACGGTCAGGTCTTTTATGCAGACCTTATTTTGTTTATTGGCGGCAAGCAGGGCCGTATCAACAAAAGTAAAATTGGGTTTGTTTGATTTTTGAGCAAAGGAAAGTGCCGGGGTAAGTATGATGATACAACAGTAAATTATTTTTTTCAGATCATTCATCAGATTAACACTTAGGTGCCGGCTGCAAATTACGGGTGTAATTGCAATCATCAAAGATCAAGGTAATTCATCAGGTGGCGGTAATTGCTGTGAATTTCGTTTTCAAAGTTTTCATTACCAAAATAGTAGATAACATCGTAGTCGTATCTTTCAAAAGTAGCAACAACAGCAGCTATTTCTTTTTTATTGATGTGCAGGGTAACCGTAAGCATTCCGGTTTCGGCATGTACGGTTGTATTTAAATGCAGGATGGTTGCATCGTTACTTTCCACAATGCGGCTTATTTCTGAAATGGCAAACTGGCTGCGTTCCATTTCCAGTACAATGATGCCGCCTATTTCGCTGGTGCCGGCAAAAATGCCCAGTGTCTTTAACAGATCGTTGGTAGTGATCACACCCATCAGGTCGTTTTCTTCATTTATTACCGGAACCACGGTTGTGTCAAACTGGTTGCTGCAGGTAACGGCATTTAAAAAATGTTCGTTATCATGTACGGATGCACGTATGAAGAATTCCTGCATCAGCTCTATGGGCATTTTGGGTTCATCCTGGTCAAGCAGGTCATCTTCGCTGATAAGGCCCAGGAATTTTTCGTCTTTTATAACCGGTAAATGGGTAACCCTGAAATCGCTGATAAGACGCAAAGCTTTGCTTACAGAGTCTTTAAGCTGCAGGCGGGGAATATTGTTATTAATAAGTTCGATAGTTAACATATAACTGGTTTAGGTTAGTAACAGCTATTGGAATAACGTTTAATTGATCTTTCAAAGTATACTGATCCGGCTCTATTAACTTTTTGTAAAGATTGTAAGAGCGATGCTATACAGATAATGACAATAATTATTGCTGAACTGTTGCAACCGGTGTATTTAATTTTGATAAAAAGGCACCCAGCAGCCTGTTAAACTCTTCCGGCACTTCCATCATGGGTGCATGCCCGCATTTATCAACAAAATGCAATTCGCTGGTGGGTATCAGGCGGTGAAACTCTTTCGCAACAAAAGGTGGAGTAATGGTATCGTTGTTTCCCCAGATCAGGCAACAGGGTTGTTTTATCTGGTTTAGTTCTTCGCCCAGGTTATTGCGTATGGCGCTTTTTGCCAGTGCGATGATCTTGATCACCTTCATGCGGTTATTGGTAATTTCAAAAACCTCATTCACCAGCTCTTCGGTAGCCATCGCGGGGTCGTAAAATGTAAGTTGTGTTTTTTTGCGGATATAATCTTTATCGCCACGTTTGGGATAAGTATCGCCCATGCCGTTCTCAAATAAACCCGAGCTGCCGGTTAAGGTAATTGATTTGATACGATCGGGATTTTTTAAAATATGAACCAATGCAACATGCCCGCCCAGTGAATTACCCAGCAAATTAATATTGTTGTAATTGCGGTGTTCAATAAAGCGGTGAACAAATTTTTGCAGGCCCCCAACAGAGGTATGCAGCAGGTCAAGTTCGAGCAATGGTAAAAGCGGAACGATCACTTTATTCGTTTTGCGGAAATGTTCAATCAGGAACTGAAAATTGCTCAATGCTCCAAATAATCCATGCAGCAGCATTAAAGGTTCACCTTCGCCCTCTTCAATAAATTTAAATTTTCCGTCTTGTTTAATTTCGTAACTCATCCGTAAATGCAAATTGTTTAATATAAACTGCTATCTCAATCTTAAAGTTATGAAATGCTCATTGGGGCTAAAATTACGTTAAATAAGATAATGGCTGAAATTAATGCTGAATTTTGTTTGATAACGAATTAAAAAAATCGCCCAATTCAGTAAACATATCTTTAAAAACCGGTATCAGCTTGCCAAAACTATCCATTACTTTAGGTCCCCAGGGTTGTATAAAAGGATAGGTTTGGGAACTTTTTATGGCTTCGGGCTGCAATAATTGCAGCTTTTCGGCATAAAAAATAAAAATGCTTAGAATAATGAGGTAAAGGGCCGCATACAAAAGAATTCCACCAATACGGTTAAGCCAGCCCAGCATGACTGCCTGAAATGTCTTTTCAATTAATTTGGCGCCCAGTCTTACCAGGATAACAACTATAAAAAACACCAGGGCAAAGGCAATAAACGGCATCCATTTGGCCGAAACACTGATGCTGTCTTTTAGATAAGCTGCAACTGCCGTGGATAATTTTAAGGCAGCAGCCAGTCCAATGATAAAAGCAATGATGGAAAAGATGGCTAGTATCAATCCCTTTTGATAGCCTTTGATAATGGCCAGGATAAGCAGGGCAGCAAAGGTGAAATCTATCAGCATGAATATTTTTTCTGGCTTTAAAGCAGTTAAAAACAAATTATTAGCCCCGAATTAGCACTAATAATTTGTGATCATTCGTGCAATTCGTGGCAAGAAAAAAATGCTAATTAAGAATTTTGGTTCCAAACAATTCCATAATGAATTGAAAAACTACCCGGCAAGAAGTTCTTTAACAATACCACTGATCATTTTACCATCTGCCTTACCTGCCAGTTGTTTGCTGGCAACGCCCATTACCTTGCCCATATCGGCAGGTGTGGATGCACCGGTTTCAGCAATGATTTGTTTGATGATCTCTTTCAGTTCGGTTTCATCTAATTGCTTGGGAAGAAATTTTTCTATCACCGCCATTTCCTCTCTTTCTTTTGCTGCAAGGTCCTCACGTCCCTGTTTTTCAAAGATCTCCAGCGAATCCCTGCGCTGCTTCATCATCTTCTGTAAAAACTTCTGCTCGGTTGCTTCATCAAGTTCAGCAGCAGCACCGGGTTCTGTTTTGGCTTTAATGATCTCGGCCTTAATGCCACGCAGGGCACGTAAAACGCCTTCGTTCTTAGCTTTCATGGCCTCTTTCATTTCGGTCATGATCTGTTGTTCTAAACTCATGGTAATGTCTTTTATATTGGTTTAAAATAAGGGGAGTAGTTGCAAGCTGCAAGGGGTAAGTTTTAGCATGCAACATTCTTTTATTTTGCTGACGGCAAAAAAAGGATCATGCTTTTAATGTTTGCCCCCTTGTAGCTATTCCCCTTGCGTCTTATTTCTGTTCTTTCAGCTGTATCGCCCTGAACTTATCAAAAAACTCCTTGGCAAATTTCTTCATGTCATCACTCATTTCCTGTTGCTGGGTGGCACGTTTAAATGTATCAGCCATGCTCATCAGCATCTGGTAATAAAAATCAGCCATTTCGTCCACCATCATATCCTTGGTCCAGAGGTCAATACGCAAAGCTGTTTTATCGGCACCATCCCAAAAAGCAACACTCATGGCTTTGGCTTTTTGTACCATATTTGCTGTGCTGTCGGTTGCTGTCCAGTTTATTTGCTCGGGTACTTTGTTGGGGTCAAGCAGTACGTCAATTTTTATTGTTGATTGATTCATATAATTTCAGGAGATTTTAAAATGCGCTTGTTTTAGTTAAACCTGCCTAACGCAGGCAGGCTGCAAAATTAACTGAAATTAATTATTGGCAGCTTTCAAAATGCATTCCATCAGTAATTCAGCATTTTTGCCTGGTTGATGTTGCAGCAACAGTTCTTTGCCGGCTTTTACCAGTTCATTTGCTTTGGCCTCATCTTTATAAACAAGCATCATCTTTTGAGCAATATCCTCATAGTTTTCGGGATTGAAATATAAAACTGCTTCGCCAAAAACAACGGGCAGCGCCCCGGCATCAGATATTACAACAGGTACATTGCATTGCATGGACTGTAAAACCGGCAAGGCCAATTCATCATACAAAAAAGGGTAAACCATGGCGTAGGCAGCTGCCGTTATTTTTGCCAGTTCAGCCTTATCCAGGCCCTCAAGCAATTTTACTTCATTCCTCAGTTTGTAAGTTTTCAGTTCCTTTTTAAAAGTTTCATCAATATTGCCTGCAATCAGCAGCAGCATATTGCTTTTCTGCCTTTTTTTAAAAAAGGTAAAGGCCTTTAACAGGTTGATGAGGTTGCTGTTTGTGTTGCATAAAAAATAAGCCTTGCCTTCGGTATATTTTTCTTTGATGATTTCCTGTTCCTCCCAGTCAAGCGGTTTAAAAACAGCACTAACCGACGGATGAATAACGCCAATATCTTCTGCAGCTATTTTATAATGATCAGCAATTATATTTTTTGAAAGTGTTGAAACGGTTGCAATACTTCTTGCTTTTGCTAAAAATGCAGGAGTGAATTTTGTATAAAACCTGGCCTGCGATTTTTTTAATAACGCCGGGTAATTTAAAAATGACAGATCACTCAGTAATAAACACTGGGGCACTTTTGTACGCAGCGAACAAATACCTTCCAGGCTTACGAAAACACCGGCATTATGTTTACGTAAAATTGCAGGTATCCTGTAATTGAACCAATATTGTAAACGAAGGCTGCTGCTGCCTTTTGGGCCGGAAATAACAGGAGTTACATTTTTCTGGAAAACCATATTTTTATAAGGAGCATCAAAAATATAGATGAATTGATGTTGCGGAAATTTTGTAACTACCTGATCAAGCAGTTCAAAAATAAAGTCTTCATAACCTTCCGGCTGTGTTTCTTTATTGATCCTGGTGTTTACAGCAATGGTCATGAAAATAAAATAAGAGAAGATTAAAAACCGGTGCAGACCGGCTTATTTTAAAACTTTCAGCTTTACCATTTCAATGCGGGTATCGCTTACGCTTAAAATATCAATTTCGTAATTGCCAATAATAATATGCTCCTTTAATTTTGGTATTTGCCCGTGATTTTTAATGATGTAACCCGACAGGGTTTCTGTTTCTTCATCATCCGGAAAATGTAGCTTGTATTTTTCGGTAATGAGATCCAGCTCCATCCTGCCGCTAAAAATAAATTCATTATTAGCCAACTGCTTGTCAACAAATTCTTCGGTATCATGCTCATCTTCAATCTCTCCAAAGATCTCCTCCAGCAGGTCTTCCATCGTAACAATACCGGCAGTGCCGCCAAATTCATCAACAACCCAGGCAATTGATTTTCTTTGTTTGCTGAATTTGTTCATCAGGTCGGTGGCGCTCATACTTTCCGGAACCGTTGGTATGGGCAATAAAATTTCGTTTACGGTGGCCGGGTGTTTAAACAGGTCGAGCTGATGAATATATCCTGCAATGCTGTCGATATTCTCTTCGTACACAACCAGTTTACTCAGTTGCGTACTGATGAATTTTGCTTTCACTTCTTCAATAGATGCTTTAATGCTCACCGCTTCAATCTCTTTACGGGGTATCAGGCATTCACGGAGCCTGGTTTCGCTGAGCGACAAAGCATTTTCAAACAGTTCCTTGTTTAACTCACTGCTGTTCTCTTCTTCATTGCTTTTGCTCTGTTGCATAAAATGCTCCAGGTCTACTTTACTGAATATGTCTTTTTTGGTATTCACTTTCACATTCAGCATATATTTCAATATCCATTCGGCCGCATTTACAAAATAGATACCGATAGAAGAAAACATCCAGTAAAAGAATTGTACCACGCTGCTGATGAGGGAAGAACTCAGTATGCTGCTGTTGCGTGCTTTAAAAAAGGCTTTAAATATAAATTCAACAAACAATACAATTAAAGTGGAGAGTATAGTTTCTACAAAAAGCTTGATATAGTCTACTGCATTTACAAAAGATCCCGGTAAGTTTGATTTGATCCAGAGCCAGATGGGTGAGAGCATATCTACCACCAGTAAGCCATATACTACAAAAACCAGGTTAATGCCAACGAGCGTAGTACCTATAAAACGGGCGGGCCGGTCGGCATAAAAGCCCCACACTTTTCCGCTTTTGGTACCTTGCTTGCGGTTTAATTCAATAGATAGTTTGTTGGCAGATATAAAAGCTATTTCTATACCGGCAAAAAAACCTATCAGCAGCAGGGAAGCAATGATGGCAATAAAAGCTATCCAATCCATAGTATAAAAATAAGAAAGAGTTTTTAAACGGGCTATTGGTTGATAAAATCATCGACGATCCCTTCAGCTTCGGTACAAGCACGATGAAAATCATCATTGGTGATCAGTTTATTGAACTGTTCCTTAAATGAAAGCTCGTAAGCTGCTTTGTTTATTCTTGCTGCAAGCGATTCGGCCGTTTCGGTACCACGGCTTTCCAGTCTTTTCTTCAATTCTTCTACCGAAGGTGTTTGTATAAAAAGGCTGAGTGAACTTTCAGGATATTGCTGCTGCACATGAATGGCACCTTTTACATCAATATCAAGTACCGGAATTTTATTTTGCTGCCAGATACGCTCCAGTTCAGATTTTAACGTGCCATAATATTTTCCCTCGTACACCATTTCCCATTCCACAAATTCGTTATGCTGAATTTTGTCTTTAAAGGCTTCGGTGCTCATAAAATGATAATCCACCCCGTTTTGTTCTGTTCCCCTGGGGTTGCGTGTGGCAGCCGAAATGGAAAATGCCAGTTGCGGAAAAGTTTTCATCAGGTAGCGGGTAATAGATGTTTTACCGGCGCCTGACGGTGCAGTGATGATGATGAGTTTGTTTTTATCAGTCATGTGCAAAGAAACTATTTTTATTTTGGATTTTGAACCACACCTGCCTGCCGGTAGGCAAGTAGAATTTAGGAAACAAAGATTACACATAGGCCTATGTTTTTTTCTATGTAACTATGATTCTATGTGGTTCAGCCTTAATGTGGTTTAAAATGAAGTACCACGTTCTGGTTCTCAGCATTGCCTGTCAGCACCAGTTCATCAGCCGTTAGCGTTTTAATAATATACCGGGTACTAAAGTTTACTGTTTCTCGTGTAAGAATCAATATCCTGTCATCTCCCAACAATTCATATTTACCCCGGACTGTAACCTGCTCTTTAATGGCAAATTCATAGCGCATATTTTTTTTAAAGGTCAAGCTCATTGATTGCAATGACAGGTTTAACTTTTCCAGGTTTAAAGAATCTGTTGCTGTAAGGGATTTGGTATCAGGCGGAACAATGTTATCTACCTGCACACAATCCCATTTTTTTGTGAGCAGTATAACCGTTTTATTGCGGCAGGAACTGAAAAGGATCAGCACAAAAAGTAAAAGAAACAGCGGAATTATTTTTTTCATCGGGTAAAAAATTAACTGATCCTTTTTATATCTGCACCTAATTTTATCAGGCGCTCATCTATGTTCTGATAACCCCTGTCAATCTGTTCAATATTCTGAATTGTACTTTTACCCTGGGCACTTAATGCAGCAATCAGCAGGGCCACACCGGCACGTATATCCGGACTGCTCATGGTTATACCACGTAACTGTTGTTCTCTTTCCAGGCCAATAACCACTGCACGGTGCGGATCGCATAAAATAATTTGAGCGCCCATATCAATCAGCTTATCTACAAAGAACAAACGGCTCTCAAACATTTTTTGGTGAATGAGTACGCTGCCTTTTGCCTGTATGGCTGTAACCAAAACTATGCTCAACAGATCGGGTGTAAAGCCAGGCCAGGGATGATCGTACACAGTTAGCACACCGCCATCCATGTATTTTTGTATCTCATAAAATTCCTGTGCAGGAATATGAATATCATCGCCAACAAAATTCATTTGTATACCCAGTTGCTGAAACCTTTCCGGTATAACGCCCAGGTGTTGGATACCTGCATTTTTTATGGTGATATCGCTCTGCGTCATTGCTGCCAGGCCGATGAACGAACCTACTTCGATCATATCGGGTAACATCCGGTGCGCTGTTCCGCCTAAGGCATCCACACCGGTTATGGTAAGCATGTTGCTGCCGATACCGCTTATTTTTGCGCCCATGCGGTTAAGCATCTTACAAAGTTGCTGCAGGTATGGTTCGCAGGCCGCATTGTAAATAGTGGTGGTGCCGGAAGCCATAGAAGCTGCCATTAAAATATTGGCAGTGCCGGTTACGCTGGGCTCGTCTAATAAAATATTGGTGCCTTTCAAGCCGGTGGTTTCTAAATGAAAAAAGCCATCTTCTGTATCATACAAAAATTTGGCACCCAGTTTTTCAAAACCTATAATATGCGTATCTAATCTTCTTCTGCCAATTTTATCGCCACCGGGTTTGGGTATGTATGCTTTTTTAAAACGTGCAAGCAGCGGACCGGCAAGCATGACAGAGCCACGCAGTTTGCCGCTTTTTTTGTGATAAGCTTCGCTATGCAGGTAATCCACATCCACATCATCTGCCTGGAAAGTACAGGTATCACGGCTTTGCCGGTCGATCTTCACTTTCATTTCGCCCAGCAATTCAATCAGCAGGTTAACATCTACAATATCGGGTATGTTGGAAATGGATATTTTTTCCGGGCTGAGCAGTACTGCAGATATAATTTGCAGCGCTTCATTTTTTGCACCTTGTGGTGTTATCTCTCCAAAAAGTTTTTTACCACCTCTTACTTCAAATGATTGCATGCGTTGTTTTTTTTACAGGAATTAAAATGAATTACACGATTTTTCAGAACCTAAAAATAAAAAACCCTGAATTAAATCAGGGTAATTAATTAGCAAAATCAGTACATGGGCAAATCACCACATTATTAATATCTCTTCTTAAAATTACGGTTGTTGTTTCTGTCGCCGCCGCCATTACCGCCGCCATTGTTGCCGCCTCTGTTATCCCTGTTTCCGCCACCGCCACGGTTGTCCCTGTTGCCACCACCTGCATTCCTGTTATCTCTTCCACCTGCATTCCTGTTATCCCTGCCGCCACTGCTGAAATTTTTACGGTAACCTCCCGCAGGGCGTTTGCCATAATCATTTTCTTCACGTATATCCACCCGGTGTTTAACAAACGGACGGTTATTGAATTCCAGTTCGCCCTTGGTCATGGCAGATAATTCGGTCTGAATATTATCATCATGCACCAGTTCTTTATGCCAGTTGCTGTACGTAAGCTTCATGTAATATGCCACTGCATTGGCAAACCCTTGTTTCTTTTCTGGGTTTTCTTCTTTCAGTGCCTTATCAATAACCACTTCAATATTTTTACCCAGGTGATTGAATTTGGGGTATCTTTTTGGATATCGCAAACGCTCAGGCTTGGCTTTTAAAGTTTCACGGGTAGGAATGGGATAGGGGCTTTCCACATCCAGTTTAAAATCGCTGATGAGGAAAAGATGATCCCATAATTTGTGGCGAAAATCTTCTACATTCTTTAAATGCGGATTTAAAAATCCCATCAATTCTATAACAGCATACGCATTGCGCTGTCTTTCTTCTTTGTCTTCAATACTCAACAGGTATTCAACCATTTTCTGAATATGGCGGCCATATTCTCTCATGACTAAAAAGTTCCTGGTAGTATTATACTCCATGTTCTCGGTATTTAGCATATTGCGAAGTTAAGTTAAACGATTGAAAAGGTTGTCAACCTTTGTAAAGGAAAAATTAGGTGTAACAGCCTGTTAACGGCTGTTTATTATAAATATTTTACCCGGCACCAGTTGTAAGCCACTAAAATTCCGGCAGTATCTGCGGCCACGTCGTATATATCAAAGCTGCGGTCGGGGATAAAGAATTTTTGAATGAACTCGGTTGTTACACCCCAGATCACAGCTGCTAAAGCAATTTTAATTGCCCAGTTTCTTTTAACCTGCAGGGGTAATATCATTTTTTTGTACATGGGATAGATGAACAAAAAAACCAACATACCAAAAAGCCCGGCATGTACCCATTTGTCAAAATAAATATCATTTAGCCAGGTTTCAACAGTAGGTATATTTGAACCGGGCAAAGAGATCAATACCAGTATAAGAAAAAACCAGGCAATGCCCGGTATAAATTTTATTGCAGGAGACCTTTTTGAAGGATGTGGCATGATGCTTTATTATCCAACAGTTGCTGTATATGCTGCAGCATCCAGTAGTTTATCAAATGCAGCCACATCGGTAACAGTCATCTTTACCATCCAGCCATCGCCGTACGGATCGGTGTTAACCAGTTCCGGTTGTGTATCCAGCATGGGATTTGTTTCGGTGATAGTGCCCGCAAGCGGCGAGAAAAGATCACTCACTGTTTTAACAGCTTCCACCGTACCAAATACTTCTTCAGCGGCCACGGGTTTGCCTTTTGAAGTTATATCTACGTATACAATATCACCCAGTTCACGTTGTGCAAAATCGGTAATACCAATAGTAGCAGTTGTACCATCTAAAGAAACCCACTCGTGGTCTTTGGTGTAGCGGAGATTTTCAGGAAAATTCATTTTATTTAATTTGACGTTAAAAGAATCAGTTGCAAAATAAGGATTTTAAAAGAACTATTTGATCACTTCTATTTTCATACGCAGATCTACAAAAGGGCGGTTAGCATAATCCTTTTGTACCACAGCAATCTTATCTACTACTTCCAGGCCTTTTTCCACTTCGCCAAATACCGTGTAATCCATATCCAGAGGAGGGTATCCACCAATTGTTTTATATGAATTCCTTTGTTTTTGTGAGTATTTTATGCCTTTACCCATTTCGATATTGCTTAATTCTGCATCGGTCCATGTTTTGCCCTGTACAATATAAAACTGGCAACCGCTGCTGGCTTTGGTTGGGTTCACTTGATCGGGCATTCTTGCGGCAGCAAAAGCTCCCTTTTTGTGATAGAATGTAGTATCAAATTCTGCCGGAATGGTATATCCCACATCACCCATACCGAGCTGCTGACCCGATGGTGCATATTTGCTTTGAGGGTCTCCACCCTGTATCATAAATTGGTACATTACCCTGTGAAACAAAAGGCTGTCGAAAAAATGTTCACTGGCCAGTTTGATAAAGTTATCACGGTGCTGCGGGGTTTTATCATACAGGCGAACAATGATGACACCCGAATCGGTGGTGATCTTTACACGGGTGCCGGGTATTTTAACTGCTGTTTTTACTACCGGGGTTGTTTTTGTGGTGGGTTTTTTAACGGCTGTTTTTGTGGGGGTTGTTTTTTTTACAGCAGGCTTTTTAACCTGTGCATCTACATTTACAGCAAAAAAACAAACAAGGGCAAGCGTGAATAGCGTTTTCATTTTGTTCATAAAAAGAAATAATTAGTCAATAAAATGTTGATTTTGAAAATATAAGAGAATATGGTCTTTTAAAAAATTTTCCTGTTCAATCATAATGAATCCGGGGAGGGGTTTCAATTGTTTAAAATGTGGCCAGCCTTCTTCATCATTGCCTTCGGATACATAATATCCGCTGAGCGAAAGTACGGTGCAAACGGCAATATGCATCAGGTCCTGTTTCTCTTCTTTGCTAAAATCCTGCTTGCCACTGCCCAGTTCCTGAATGCCTATTAAAAAAAGAATACCGTCCATATCCGGCTTAATACCAAAGCGTTCTTTTAGTTTGATGCGTAGTTTAAGCCAGCGTACCTGTAAATCTTCTGTGAGGTGTTGCATGGTGCAAAGATAAATGAAAGCTTCAAGCTATAAGCAACAAGGGAGAAGCATACTGCAGAAAACAGCTTTTGATATAAGGGCGGTCTGTTAAAAAATGAGATTGCCTCCTTGCGGCTTGTAGCTTGCGGCTCACTTCCTTACCTTTGTCAAAATTTTTAAACAAACATGTTACAGATCAGTTATATAAGGCAGCAAACAGCATTAGTAAAGGAAAAATTAGCAGTTAAACATTTTGGCGATCTGTCGGTGGTAGATTCAATCCTGGAAACTGATGAGCAGGTTCGTAAATTGAAAACCGAATCGGAAGCCATGCAGGCAGCTTTGAATGCAGCAAGCAAGGAAATAGGAATATTGATGGGTAAAGGAGAAAAAGAAGCTGCTGAAAATAAAAGACAGGAGGTAACGCAAAACAAATCCGCATTGCAAAATTTTGCACAGCAACTGGCGGATGCTGAGAAGAAATTACACGATCTGTTGATTGTACTCCCCAACCTTCCACACAGTTCTGTACCCAAAGGAAAAACACCTGAAGAAAATGAAGTGGTACGGGAAGGTGGTACGAAGCCAGCATTGCCCGCAACGGCAGTACCTCATTGGGATCTGATCAAAACCTATGACCTGGTAGATTTTGAAACCGGTGTAAAAATTACCGGAAGCGGATTCCCTTTATACAAAGGCAAGGGCGCAAAACTGCAGCGCACTTTGATACAATATTTTTTAGATTATAATACCGAAGCAGGGTATACTGAATATTTACCACCGCTGATGGTGAATGAAGCATCGGCATATGGCACCGGTCAGCTACCGGATAAAGAAGGGCAGATGTATCATGCAACTGCCGATAATTTTTATTTGATCCCAACAGCCGAAGTGCCGGTTACCAATATTTACCGCGATGAAATCGTAAAGGAATCTGATCTGCCCATTAAGATGACAGCCTACACACCCTGCTTTAGAAGGGAAGCAGGAAGTTTTGGTGCTGATGTAAGAGGATTGAACAGGGTACACCAGTTTGATAAAGTAGAGCTGGTACAAATTGTTCATCCCGATAAAAGCTATGAAGTGCTGGAAGAAATGGTAAACCATGTAGAAAAACTGTTGCATACATTGGAATTACCGTATCGCATTTTACGCTTATGCGGCGGCGATATGAGTTTTGCATCTGCCCTTACCTACGATTTTGAAGTGTACAGTGCGGCCCAGCAAAAATGGCTGGAGGTAAGTTCTGTAAGTAATTTCGAAAACTTTCAAACTAACCGGTTGAAAATACGGTATAAGGATTCAGATGGAAAAAGCCAGCTGGTTCACTCATTGAATGGCTCTTCTTTAGCACTGCCCAGGATCGTGGCTTGTTTGCTGGAAAATAATCAAACCGAGAACGGGATTGAATTACCGGCTGTACTGCATAGCTATTTTGGTGCTGCAAAAATTACAAACTAAAACGCTGCGTAATCTTCTTTTCCCTTTTTCTCTGCGTTAAAATTATAACCGCAGAGAAAAGAGGTGCAGAGAAGGCGCAGCAAAAAATTATTTTTCTCCAACTCCTTTTTCTTTCATCAAAGCATAAATAGCTTTTGGGTCTACCGGCGATTGGGGCGTAAGGTTTTCTGAACCTGTTGCTGTAATTACAATCGTGTCTTCAAGCCTGATGTGAATTTTCTTGTCTTTATCTTCAAGAATAGGCTCTACATTAAATACAACCCCCTCTACAAATGGTGTTTCGTAGCTGCCTACATCATGTACAGCCATTCCTACAAAATGGCCCACATATCCAAACCAGTATTTTCCCAGTCCGTTCCTTTTGTATACTGCTTCACCAACCTTTTGAAGATCAGCGTAGGTTACACCGGGTTTCATGGCTTTAATGATTTCATCACGGGCTTCCTTTACACAATTATAAAATTTAAGTTGTTCTTCAGTAAACTCTCCCTGTATGGGCCATGTTCTGGTAATATCGGTTACATAATAATTTACCTCGGGAGCATAATCTATTAACAACACGTTACCGGCTTCCAGCAAATGATTGTTTGCATTGTAATGCCATATTAATCCTCTTTCTCCCGATGCAGCAATGGCGTAATAAGCCGGTCCGGCTGTTCCCATATCTCCATAAATAAAATCGCAGGCTGCTACGGTTTGATATTCGTAAATACCGGGCCTGGTTACTTTAATGGCTTCATTAATACCGAGGCAGCCAATGCGTCCGCACTCACGAATTACTGCAATTTCTTTTTTATCTTTTACCCAGCGCATGGCATCCAATATGGGCGTTATGTCTTTAACAGTGGTAGCCGGAAACCGTTCTTTTATTTTATTATAAAAATTAACTTCTTTAGAAACACGTCCATCCCAGGGATTATTTATTCTGTTGGCACGGGTCATCATACAACGGTCACGGCTCATTTCTGCCAGTTCCTGTGGCGACTGCTGCAAAAAAAATGGTTGACCCATTTCGGAAAATTGGTGCAATATATTGCTCATAGCAGATTTTGAAAGCACCTGGTTAAAGCGGTATTCGGTAGCTGCTTCTTTGCCCGGTTTAATCATCGCTTCTGTTTTAATATCATTGGGAATTTTGTCGGGCACAAGCAAAACAGATTCTTTTGATTTACCATCAATAATTAATACCGCATCGGGTACTTCTACACCGGTGAGGTAGTAAAAGTTATTATCCTGCCTGAATTTTATATATCCTTCAGTTAGTTCTGCTCCCTGTAAAATCAAAATACCGTCACCTATTTTTTCCATTACTCTATTCCGGCGTGCAGCAAAATCATCTGGCGTAAAATATTTCCACATGGTTTGCGAAAAAGCCATTTCGGAAACCAGTAAACATATCAGGCAACAAAGAAGTTTAATAATGCTCATACAACATTGTTAAGCGTTAAGAAATAAAGAATGAAGTCTTAAATATAATCTAAAAACCGCAGCCTGTTTAATTTTAGTATTTAATTGGATGAATGGAAAACTTATGGCTGCGTGTGCAACTGCTTTATCTTTTTATTCATTACATAAAACCACAGCGGTGGTACCAGGGCCAATATCATGCTGCCGGGATAACCTGTAGGCAGTTGTGGTGCATCTTCATGATGCTGCAACACCTGGTATTTTCTGCTGGCCAGGTAATGATGATCACTGTGGCGGCTAAGTTCAAACAACATCAATCTGCCCAGGATATGGTTGCTGTTCCAGCTGTGTTGCGGCATGGCTCGTTCGTAATTTCCATCGGCCCGTTGTTGGCGTTGCAGGCCGTAATGCTCAATATAGTTCACCGTTTCAAGCAGTAAAAAACCGATTGTCGCAGCGGCTAAAAAATATAAGGTTATCTGCCAGCTGAATATTAAAACAATGGCTGTAACAAATAAAAACTGAATGACCTGGGCCTGCAACATCTCATTTTTCCAGTGCAGTGCCGGCAGCCCTTTTTTCTTCAATTCATTGTTGGCAATTTTCCAGGCAGAGAGGTAAGAAAAGATAACGGTACGAAAATAAAATTTAAAAACGGTCTCATTGTAGCGGGCACTGCTGGGGTCTTCGGGTGTGGCTACATTTTTATGATGGCCTTTATTGTGCTCAATAAAAAAATGCATGTACAGGGAAGTAAGTAAAAGGGCTTTGGCAAAAACCTGTTCGTATATATTTACCCGGTGGCCCAGTTCATGCGCCACATTAATGCCAAAGGTGCCGCAAAGCAAACCCATGCTGAAAATGCGCCCGGTAATCTCCCACCAAAGCAAATCCGTGGTTTGCATAGCTGTTAAAAAAACATATAAAGCGCCAAACTGCAAAACCACAATGATATACAGCAGGTAATCATAGATCCTGTCTTTCTTTGCCAGTTCTTCTTCCGCTTCATCCAGGTTTTTCTTATCCGGACTGATGAAGAGTTCAAGGATGGGCATCAGTACCCAGGCATACAGCATCGGTGTCCAGGTTATCCATCCCTTACCTGTAAAGGCCAGCCAGGCAAGCACATAAAGGATTAAGGGCGAAAGATATTTAAAAGCTCTTGTTTGCATGTAACAAAATTTGCTAAAACAAGTTAATCATTTTGTATTGATTTAGAGAAATGGGGAATAAAAAAAGACTGCTTTTAAACAGTCTTTTTATTGCCATTAGCCAGCTTCAATTCGCCTGATGATCCTGTAAATTGTATATATCGGTTTACTCTGAGAAATTATATGATCTGTTAGCCGGGTGCAGAAATAAATTGCTGAACGTATGTTTTAGTTTTTCTGTCCAGGAATCAGGTTCTGCTATTATATTTTCATAAAATTCAGCATGCATTATTTTCATTTTTACCAGAACAAGTTTGCCATAGCTTCCTTTTGCATAATTACACATAGTAAAAAGGCCATCATCCTCATTTTTAACAAGGCATGCTTTTCCGCTCAGGTGCAGGCACGAGCCTGTTCCTTTTTTTGATAACTGAGGTATGCAGAAAAAGAACTGTCAACATTTTCAGTATGCCTGTTATTGCAGGAAGTAAAGAACCACACTGTTCCATCATCCTCCACTTTTAATGTTTGTATAATATTATTGGGTAACTGCAATTCAGGATTCAGTTCTGTTTTAAAAAGGGCAATTTTAATGTCATTAATTTTTCCCTTTAAAAAATCCAGATTTTTGTCTTGATGAAAATATCGCATGGTAAATATTTTTAAGTGCTTATGTTTTTAAAAAATCAAATGCTATGCCAAGCTGGATCGGTCTGTTAGAATGAAAATTCAGCCAGTTCATGCAATAGTGCGGTAATACTCACTAATTTTCAATTTGTCCATATTGTAAATGTGTGAAACATGTAACTTCCTGATATAATTCTATAACAGGCACCCCTTAAAATTTGCTGATCTTTGAACCGGATAAGTTGCCTTAAGCCTGCAACGTAAATAATGAATATAAATATTAAATAAAAATGTATGGGTACAAAGCCAAGTCCGATGAAAAAAGAAGAGATTCAGCAAAATTCCGATCCACATATTGACCAGGATTTTCCGGGCTACCCTCATCTGCCTGCCGATAAAAAAAGCATTACTCCCGTTACAACAACCGAAAAAAAACTGGCTGGCGCAAACAGCAAAAAATCGAAGAAAGTATATGGTAGCTAAAATTGTTTTCTTGTAAATAAATAAAATATAGGAATAATCAGAGCCGCTTCCCTGGTTTTTTAAAAATATTCTACCTACATTAACAGTGCCTGAGTACAAAAAACCGGTTTTCCGGATTGAGCTTAAGCTGAACGTTTAACGATTTTTTTTTGAAAAAATATATTAAGATATTCCTCATTTTTTCTGTACTCCTGTTTATTGGTGCCTGGTTTTATTGGCAGCAACACAAAAAGAGCATTGTCAAAAACTCTATCGAAAGTGCCATCAGTAAAGGAACCGATAGTTTATATTTTATCCACTACGACAGTTCTTTTATCGACGAAATTAATGGTAACGCTTCTTTCTATAATGTGAGGCTTCAGTCAGACTCATTGCAAAAGCAGCTGCAGCAATTTGATACGGCTTCTTCAGCTACCATTTATAATATACATGTTGATGAAGTTTCTATAAGAGGTGCAAATATTCCGGGCCTTATCAATAATACATCTGTTGAAGCAAATTTAATTTATATAAAACACCCGGTTGTGTATATCATCAGTTCGGGTAAAAAAGAAGAAAAGAAATTAAACAAAAACGATAGCCTGGCCATTTATGAAAAACTGCTGGGTAAATTCAAAAGCATTAATGCAAAAGAAATAATAATAGAAAATGGATTTTTGAATTTTGCCGATAAATCCGGTGAACCCAATACTGCCCTGAGGGGTATCAATGTGCTGTTAAAAAAATTCAAGATTGACAGTACACGGGATTATCAGAATATCATCAGTTATTTTGTAAAAGATGTGGTTGCAAAAGTGAATGAGGTATATATTAAAGGCGAAAAAAACCAGGCAACATTTACCGATGTGGAATACAATGCACCCGGCAGGTTCATCAGCCTTAAAAAATTTCAGCAAAAAGACAGTGTGGGTAAAATTATCTTTGATGTCAACAACACATCCATCAATAATATTTCAACCGATGCTTTTATTATGCGGCATCAGTTACAGGCCGAAGAATTAACCAGTGATGGAGGCACGCTTACCTTTTACACAAATCAAAAGACCAATACGGATACCGTTAAAGATGAGATTGAAATTGATAATAACTATTTTGATGAAGCCCTGGTAAATAAAGTATCTGTTGGAAATACTAAAATACTTATTTACAACCGTGCAAAGCCCAATAATGAACCCATAACGATCAGTAATGTAAAATTTGATGCTGCAGATATTCAAAAACTGGATTCAGGAACCAATATAAAAAATCTCATCAGCAGCAGTAACTGGAGATTATCTGCCGGTGGATTTTCATTTATGACAGCTAATAAACGCTACAAAATAAATATCGGTGCTTTTGATATCAATAATGCTACTTCGTCTATGCGTATAAAAAGCATTACGGTAAACCCCCAGTTTACAGAAGCTGCATTTAGTAAAATACTTGCCCGCCAGGAAGATCTGTACAACCTGGCGTTTAATAATATTGAATTAAGCGGCATCGATACCAGGTTGCTGATTAAGAAGCAGCGGCTTGAAGCTGCAGCAGCGAGTCTGCAACCGGTGGTAAAGATTTACCGCGACAGAACCGTTGCCGAGGACGGGAGCAGTAAGGTTGGTAAATACCCGCACCAGATGCTGCAGGATATCAAATTTCCTTTCAGCGTTAAAAAAATGGTTATCAAAAACGGGCTGGTCTCTTATACTGAAAAGGCTGATGTTTCTAAGCAAACAGGTACCGTGTCTTTTAAAAACATTAATGGAACAGTATCTAACATAACCAATATTAAAGACCTTATCAGTAAAGACAATCTACTTCTATTAAATGCCACTGCCAGCTTTATGGGTGTTAGCCAGGTGCAGACGATATGGAAACTTCCACTCAACACCAACAATGGCGCTTTTGATGTATCCGGCACCGCCGGTGGTTTTAATGGAGTTTCGCTGAATCCGCTCATTGAACCATTGGGCATGGTCTCTATCAAAAAAGGACGTGTAAATAAACTTAGTTTTAATTTAACCGGCAACGACCTTATAGCCAGGGGTTCAGCTACCGTATTGTATGATGATCTGAAAATTGAGGTTTTAAAACTTGATTCAGGGGAATCAAAAAAGAAAGGTTTTCAGAGTGTGCTGGCTAATGCATTATTGAAAAACAGCAATCCGCAAAACGGGGTGACCCGAACCGGGGAGATCAATTACCAGCGGGAGATCACCAAATCGTTTTTTAACCTGTTGTGGAAAAGTGTTTATTCTGGGGTTAAAAAAACCATGCAAAAGCTATAGGAAACAGACTATAGTTTACCAATCTTTCACATATCAATAATGTTTTGAGCCATATTAATTTTCATTTTTCAAATTAAACTATCGAACTTTAATCCGGTCTTACCCAAGTTCAATTGATCAGTTTAAATCATACCTGAAATTATGGCGGTCTCCAATCGTATAAAAAATCAGCATTTATTGTGGCGGGCTGCATTTGGCCCAATGGCTGAAAATGCTGCCTCCCTTGATGTCATCTCTCAAAAAAATCTTTGGGCTCTTTTGGTAAAAACATCGTCTAAGCCGGTGGAAAAAATTGAAGTGACCAAAAATCCTGCGGATGAGTATATGAATGGCATGACCGATCCGAAAGAAATAGAAAAAACCTTAAGCAACCAGGAGCTGCGAAAAAAATTACGGGAACAATCAAGAGAAGATCTGAAGATAATGAACATGCGCTGGCTGGAAACTATGATCAACAGTGAAGCCCAGTTAAGGGAAAAAATGAGCCTGTTCTGGCATGGACATTTTGCCTGTCGCAGTCAGAATAGTTTTTATGCGCAGGAACTGTTGCAAATCATCCGTACCAATGCATTGGGGAGTTTTGGCGATATGCTGAAAGCGGTGAGTAAATCTCCGGCTATGTTACAGTTTTTAAATAACCAGCAAAATAGAAAATCGCACCCCAACGAAAACTTTGCCCGTGAAGTAATGGAACTGTTTACGATGGGCCGAGGTAATTATACCGAAAATGATGTGAAGGAAGCTGCCCGTGCTTTTACAGGCTGGGCTTTTAATGCCAGGGGCGAATTTATTTTCAGAAAAAATCAGCATGATACCGGAAGTAAAACCTTTTTAGGCAAGACAGGTAATTTTGAAGGCGATGATATCCTTAATATACTGCTGGAAAACAACGAAACCGCCAATTACATCAGCAAAAAGATATACCGGTATTTTGTAAATGAAAATGTGACTGAACAAAACCAGCAATGGTTAAGCAAACGTTTTTACAGCAACAATTACGATATAGCCAAACTGCTGGAAGATCTGTTTACGAGCGATTGGTTTTATGATGAAAAAAATATTGGTATCAAAATAAAATCGCCGGTTGAATTACTGGCAGGCATCAGAAGGTTATTACCTATGCAGCTTGAAAATAACCAGTCGCAATTATTGTTTCAGCGGGCACTGGGACAGGTATTGTTTTACCCGCCTAACGTGGCCGGTTGGCCCGGCGGTAAAAACTGGATCGACAGCAGTTCCCTGATGCTGCGCCTGCGCATTCCACAGATACTTTCGGCAAATGATGCGGTGAATATAATGCCCAAGACGGATGATGATGTACAAATGGGGCAGATGATGCAGGCGGCAGCGAAAAAATTAAAGGATGCAGTTAAAGGCGGTACTGCAACTATTGACTGGGTATCGGTAAATACAATATTTGAAAAAGTGCAGCGTGATAAATTACTTGAAAAAATTTCCGATACGGTTCTGCAAACCAAAGGTAAGGTGAGCAATACAGTTCTGGATAAATATGTGAATACAGCAAGCAGGGAAAACTTTATTAAGAGCTCTGTCGTAAATCTGATGAGCACGCCGGAATACCAATTATGTTAACAAAAGCAATTAGCTGTTAGCTCTTAGCATTTAGCTAACAGTCAATAGCTAAAGGCTAAAAGCTTTTTAAAAATGGTAATAAAAAGAAAAGAATTTTTACAGATCGGGTCATTAGCCACGGCTTCATTGATGTTGCCTAAATTTTTAAAGGCATTTGAAAAGCCGATGATGGTGCCACCGGGCAATAAGGTTGTTGTTGTAATACAGTTCAGCGGCGGCAACGATGGTTTGAATACCGTGATACCGGTGCGTAATGATATTTACTATCGTGAAAGGCCAAAGCTGGGCATAGCTAAAAGCGACGCATTGCTTCTTACAGATGAAACCGGCCTGAACCCTGCGTTGCAGGCATTTAAAGGTTTGTATGATGATGGCAGCCTGGCCATCATGAACAGTGTGGGTTATCCCAATCCCGACAGGTCGCATTTCAGAAGTATGGACATCTGGCACAGCGCCAGCGAAAGCAATGAATATGTAAACACGGGCTGGCTTGGACGCTATTTAGACGCACAGTGCAGAGGTTGCGATAAACCAACACAGGCCATGGAACTGGATGATGTGCTTAGCCTGGCATTAAAAGGAGAAGAAAACAAAGGACTTGCCTTTAAAGACCCTAAAAAATTATACAATACCAGCAACGGCAGGTTTTTAAAAGACGTGAATGCTGATCATAAAACGGGGGAGGAAACCATTGATTATTTGTATAAGACCATGAGTGCAACACTCAGCAGTGCCGATTATATTTATCAGCAGAGCAAAGTGCACCCAACATCGCAAATGTATCCAAATACCAACCTGGGAAAAGATCTAAAGACAATTGCTTCTTTAATTTTTTCAGATATCAATACCAAAGTGTACTATGTTTCGCTCGGTAGCTTTGATACGCATGTAAACCAGGATAACCAACAGAAAAGATTGTTTACCGAACTGAATGATGCGGTGAAAGCTTTTACTACCGACTTAAAAAGTAACGGGCGCTTTGATGATGTGCTGATGATGACCTTCAGCGAGTTTGGCCGCAGGGTTAGCCAGAATGCCAGCAACGGAACTGATCACGGTACCGCCAATAATATGTTCTTCATCAGCGGGGGCTTAAAAGAAAAAGGTATTTTAAATGCCATGCCCGACCTGTCTGACTTAAATGATGGTGATCTGAAACACAAGGTTGATTTTAAAAATGTGTATGCCACTGTTTTAAACAAATGGCTGGGGGCCGATGATAAGATGATCTTAGGAAATAAACATTCGCATTTGAATTTTATATAAATAAAAAACCCGGAATTTTTCCGGGTTTTTTTATTCAATGTTTTAGCTTACTCCTTTCTCTTTCATGATCCTGTTCAGCCATTTCAGCATTCCAAAAATGATGAAGGTTGCAATCATCAGCAAAACAAAATTCACCCAATAAAAATTGGCTTTATTTTCATAGCCATCCCACATGGTGGCCAGTATGCCCGATAATTTATTGCCGATAGAAGTAGCCAGGAACCAGCCGCCCATCATGAGTGAGGTTAAACGTACCGGGCTGAGTTTTGAAACCAGCGATAATCCCATCGGGCTTAATAATAATTCGCCAATAGTAACTACACCATAGGTTCCCATCAGCCACCAGACACTGGCTTTTTCGGCACCATTGCCGCTAACATAAACAGCAGCAACCATCACCAAAACCGACAGGGCTGAGATGAATAAGCCAAAGGCGATTTTTGTTGCGGTGGATGGTTCTTTATTTTTTTTTCTTAAAAAAGCAAAGAAGGCAAGCACCAGTGGCGTTAATAAAATTACCCAGCCTGGGTTAATGGATTGGCTGATGGGCGTAGACCATAAAGTAGCTTTGCCGCCATCTGCCGGTAAATTTTCGGGCTTTACATTTTTAAAATATGCAGGGTAATTATATTCCTTAATAACAATTCCGTCTTTCTTTTGTATCCTAAATAATCCGTCATACAAATTCACCGAGTCTTTTTTATAAGTAACATCTTCGGCTTGTTTTAATCCCCGGAAAACATCTCCGGTGGTACCGCTAACCTGCCTGTCGGTAAAATTATCGGCCCAAATAGTTAAGGCAGTTCCGTTTTGTTTAAATACGGCCCAAAACATAACCACCGCTGCAAATATGGCCAGCAGTGCGGCAATGGGCCTTTTCTCAGATGCTTCTGCACGAAAATAAAGTGACGCATAAAAATAAATAACCGGTAAACAGGCAAAAATAAAAGCATCTGTACTGTCGCTACCGAAAATGTTGTTAGGGATGATCCAGCCCAGGATCCCCGCAATTATTGCGGGAACGAAAATAGTGAGTACAATCCTTGAAAAAGGCATATCTTCTTTCGTCATCGGCTTCCTTACATCGCCGTAAGCATAATGTTTGGTGCCCAGCATAAAAATGATAACGCCCACAAACATACCTATACCCGCAGCAACAAAAGCGTATTTCCATCCCCAGATGATAATGATGGCAGCACTGAAAAAATTGCATATGAAAGCACCCACATTAATGCCCATGTAAAAAATATTATAACCTTCATCCTTTCTTTTGATAAACTCGGGTGTGTTGTATAAATTACCCAGCAGGGTAGAGATATTGGGTTTAAAAAAGCCGTTGCCAAAAATTACCAGGGCCATACTTACATACAGTACAGGCAGGCTGTGCACCGCCATCAGGCAATATCCAAGTCCCATCATAATACCACCAATTATTACCGATCTGCGGTAACCCCAATAGCGGTCGGCAATCAATCCGCCAATGAAGGGAGTAAGAAAGACCAAAGCAATAAAAGTTCCGTACAGGTCCGATGCTTCGGAATTGGTCATAGCAAAACCATGCTCCACATTTTTGAGGTACAATAAAAAGATACCGATCATCAGGTAGTAACCAAAGCGCTCCCACATTTCGGAGAAAAATAAATAGGGTAAGGCTTTTGGATGTTTTGGAGTATTGCTCATGCTGAAAATTTTAGAATGGTAAGTTAAATAAAAAAAGGCGACTGTTGAGATCGCCTTTTAAAAAGTTATAAATGAAATTATCTTACGCCATGCATCATCTTTTTTAATTTAGGAGTAAGCATAAACAGAAGTGCCGAAGCAATGCCGCACAAAACAACAAACACCATGAAAAATTCAAAAAGGTTACTAATGGTAACGCCTGCAAAGGTTGGATTGTAAGACCGAATTTGATTGTCGGCAAGTAACTGTAATTGCTGGGCCGTTGGTGTTATGGTTTTATCAAGCACAGCCTGCAGGTCTATGCCAAGTTCTTTTGCTTTGGTGAATTTATCACCCGTTGCAGGCATAATAGAACCAAGTGTACCTGCCAGTGCATAACCTGATGCATTGGATAAAAAGAACACACCATACAACAGGGAAGTAAATCTTTTAGGCGCCAGCTTACCAACCAATGAAAGTCCTATTGGCGATAGGCAAAGTTCACCAAAAGTCTGTATCAGGTATAACAATATCAGCCAGTGAATGGCCAATAAACCTGAATTGCCAAGGCTTTTTACATTATAGGCAATGATAAAATAGCTCAGTGCAATCAACGCCAGTCCTATAGCCTGTTTAACGGGCGAAATGGGTTCTTTTCCTTTGGCTCTTAATTTATCCCATAAAATACTGAAAGGTATGGCAAAGGCAACTACAAAGATCCCATTGAATATCTGCACCATCGATGGAGGCATTAACCAGCCAAAAAAGTTCCTGTCCGTTTGGTTATTGGCAATAAAAGTTAAAGATGAGCCGGCCTGTTCAAATGCTGCCCAAAAGAAAATGATAAAAAAGGATACAATATATATGACCAGAATCCTGTCACGTTCAATTTTTGTAATGGAACCGTCGGAGATGATCAAACCTGCAAGAGTAAGGCCGCTTGCATAGATGATAGAGTATATTACATTTTGACCGGCAAAATATTTAAAGACAAGTGCCAGGCCAACAAAAGCCACACAGGCCAATACAAGCGATTTTGCTGAAAATGTCGCTTTCTGCGATTCGCCTTCTTCGTAATCTTCAGCTACATTTTTTGAGGGTAATCCACCAATAGGCCGGCCTTCGGGAGTTCTTACATACTTGTCTTTTAGTAAAAAGAAAGTGGCAGTACCAATCAGCATAGCAATGGCTGCTGCAAGGTAACCCCATTTAAATGCATAAATATCTCTTACACCGTTTGCATCAACCACATCACCTATTAAGGGACATATTAACTGGCCCAAAAATGCACCCAGGTTAATACCCATATAAAAAATGGTGAACGCTGTATCCAGTTTATTCCTCTCGGCCTTTGGATAAAGGTTGCTTACCATGCTGGAAATATTGGGCTTGAAAAAGCCGTTTCCTAAAATGATAACTCCTAATGCTACATAAAGCAGTGTCCTGGCTAATTCAAGATCAGAGCTGAATGTAGTAGCACTTATGAATAATAACATTTGCCCCGAGGCCATCAATAAACCACCAAGCATTATACACAATCGGTTACCCAAAAAACGGTCGGCAATAAAACCTCCCAGCATAGGTGTTAAATAACAAAGGCCAAGAAATCCTCCATAAATAATGGAAGACTGCTCTTCGCTCATCATTAAGGCGTTAACGATAAATAACGTTAAAATGGTACGCATACCATAAAAGTTAAACCGCTCCCACATCTCGGTTCCAAATAGAACCCACAATCCTTTGGGATGACTTTGTTTTACTGCTTGTTCACTCATGTTTATTAGTTTTTAAATGCTTATGGTTTGGTTTAATTACCCAAAATAGTGATTTTCTGTTTAGGATAAACAAAAACCATGAACCAATTTTCAAATAATACGTTAGGAAAAATGAACATGTTGATGCTATTTAAAAATATATTATGAAATGATGCTTTAGAATTTTAAATTCGCAAACATTAGTTCAAGTATCTAAAAAACCAGGTTATCAATGAATATACTTTTAATTGGCTCCGGTGGGCGGGAGCATACACTGGCGTGGAAACTTATACAAAGCCCGCTGTGTAATAAACTTTTTATTGCCCCTGGTAATGCAGGCACAGCCTTGTGCGGTATCAATTTATCCATTGCCGTTTCAGATTTTGATGGCCTTGCAATGGCCTGCGTGGCAAATAAAATAGATATGATATTGGTTGGGCCTGAAGATCCGCTGGTAAAAGGTATCTATGATTTTTTCCAAAATAAAAAAGGGCTTGAAAATATAAAAGTAATTGGCCCCTCCAAAGAAGCATCGCAACTGGAAGGCAGCAAAGCTTATGCAAAGGCATTTATGCAGCGGCACAATATTCCTACAGCTGCTTATGGCGAATTTACTGCCGATAAATACCTGGAAGGGGTTGAGTATATCAAATCACAATCGCTTCCGATCGTTTTAAAAGCCGATGGCCTGGCTGCCGGAAAAGGGGTGTTGATCTGCCAGAGCCACCTGGAAGCCATAGCAGAATTTGAATTGATGCTGCTGCGGTCTAAATTTGGCGAAGCCGGAAAAAAAGTGGTGATTGAAGAATTTTTAAATGGTATTGAGTTAAGCATGTTTGTGCTTACCGATGGCGAAAATTATGTTTTATTACCTGAGGCAAAGGATTACAAACGCGTGGGAGAAGCAGATGCAGGGCTGAATACCGGTGGAATGGGTGCTGTAAGTCCGCTGCCGTTTGTTACTGCTGCCTTTTTGCAAAAAGTAAAAGAAAAAATAATTGAACCTACCATTGCAGGATTTAAAAAAGATAAACTCGATTACAAAGGCTTTGTATTTGTAGGTTTGATGAATGACCATGGCGAACCAAAAGTGATTGAATATAACTGCCGCATGGGCGATCCCGAAACTGAAGTGGTTATTCCCCGGATTAAAAATGACCTCGTTGAATTACTGGTGGCAACTGCCGCACAAAAGCTGAATGAAATTACCATTGAAACCGATGAGCGAGCTGTGGCAACCGTTGTGGCAGTAAGCGGTGGTTACCCGGGAGATTATGAAAAAGGCAAAGCCATTCTTGGGTTGGATGAGCCGGTGCTGGAAAACACCATTATTTTTCATTCCGGAACAAAAAAAGATGGCAATGATATTGTTACCAATGGGGGCAGGGTGCTGGCTGTAACATCGTTTGGCGAAAATATTACTGAAGCCGTGGAGCAATCAAACTACATGCTGGAGCAGTTGCATTTTGAGGGTATTTATTACCGCACAGATATTGGTTATGAATTTAAAGAACCGGCTGCGTTGTAGAAATAAAGTATTAATAAGGTGTATTTTGGGGCAAGAGGTGTCACCTTTCATTAGAGGTTTTAAAGTATAAAGCGGCTACAAAAGGTGACACCTTTAAAGCAACTAACGACAATTTTAAATGCACCCGTATTATTACCTGTGCTTTAAAAATCGCAATCGTAATTTTACTTTATATACCGACTGCGAAAACTCCGCAATCATAATTTCTACAGCAAAACTCAACAATGCGAAAGTTTCGGTAAAATGTTTAAAAATAAAGAGTTTGCCGTTGTTAATTCAAATATTTTCCACCACCTTTGCTGGCATTGATTAAACTCCTTTTTCACACAAATAAATATGGGTCTCTTTAACTTTTTTACGCAGGAAATTGCAATTGATCTGGGTACCGCAAATACGCTAATTATTCATAATGATGAAATAGTAGTAAATGAACCTTCTATTGTTGCACTGGACAGAAATAATCCGAAAAATATTTTAGCCGTGGGCAAGAAAGCATTGATGATGCATGAAAAGACCCACGAAAGTATCAGAACGGTTCGTCCGCTGAAAGATGGTGTAATTGCCGATTTTAACGCTGCCGAGCTCATGATACGGGAGATGATCAAACTCATTTACCCCAAAAAACCCTTGTTTGCACCCAGCTGGCGTATGATGATCTGCATTCCCAGCAGCATTACAGAGGTAGAAAAACGTGCGGTAAGAGACAGTGCTGAGCAGGCCGGAGCCAAGGAAGTTTATCTGATTCATGAGCCTATGGCAGCAGCTTTGGGTATTGGTATAGATGTGGAAGAACCGGTGGGTAATATGATCATTGATATTGGCGGTGGTACAACCGGCATTACCGTAATTGCCCTGGCTGGTATTGTTTGCGATCAAAGTATTCGTATTGCAGGGGATGAATTTACGGCTGATATTATGGAAGCATTACGCCGCTACCACAGTTTATTGATTGGTGAGCGTACTGCCGAACAAATAAAAATTCAGGTTGGCGCAGCCATGAAAGACCTGGAAAATCCACCCGATGACATTCCCGTTAACGGACGTGACCTGGTAACCGGTATTCCAAAACAGGTAATGGTTAGCTACCAGGAAGTGGCGGAGGCATTGGATAAAAGTATCTTCAAAATAGAAGAAGCCATTTTAAAAGCACTGGAAACAACACCGCCGGAACTGGCTTCGGATATTTACCGCAGGGGTTTATATATTACTGGCGGTGGTGCCTTATTGCGCGGCCTTGATAAAAGGCTGAATGCAAAAATAAAACTGCCGGTGCATATTGCTGATGATCCATTAAAGAGTGTGGTAAGAGGTACCGGTATTGCTTTAAAACATTATGACAGGTATCCTTTTGTAATGAGATAATAAAGAAGCTGCAAGCTTCAAGCCTCAAGGGGGCAAACTTTATAAAAAAAAACTGTAAGCTATTTAGCATAAGGTTAAAATAAAAATGCTTCACCCTTGAAGCTCTTCCCCTTGTAGCTGTTTTCAACCATGCGTAATATTTTTCTTTTCATTCGCCGGCATTTTAATTTCATCCTGTTCATTTTGTTACAGGGTTTCAGCATTTATTTGATTGTACATTACAGCAGATACCACAACGCCGTCTTCAGTAAAACATCCAACCAGGTTACCGGTAAAATAAACGAAAAATACAACGGCATCACTTCTTATTTCCGGCTTAAAAAAACAAACGACTCGTTGGTAGCGGCAAATGAAATGCTGTATAATAAATTAAAAGCCGATTTTGAATATCCCGATACAACCAGCAGGTTAAAGATCGATTCGATTAAGGTTGATTCCATGGAGCAGTTCAGAAAGTATCAATACTATCCGGCCAAAGTGGTTTACAATTCGGTTGCATCGCAAAATAATTTTATTGTTTTGGGAAGAGGTTCATCGCAAAAAATAAAACAGGGCATGGGCGTAATTGACCCTAACAGCGGAGTAGTGGGCGTTGTAACAGAAGTGAGTGCCGGCTATGCAGTGGTGATGAGCCTGCTGCATAAAGACAGCCACCTGAGCGGAAAATTACTGAAAGGCGGGGAGACCGGAACACTGAACTGGGATGGTAAAACCCCCAATTTGATCTCGCTTGCCGGAATTCCCAAAGGAACAAAAGTGGTAAAGGGTGATACCATTATTTCAAGCGGTTTCAGTACCAGCATTCCAAAAGGAATGATGATGGGTATTGTAGAAGAAGTGAAGCCGGATAAAAGCACCAATAACCACCTTATAAAATTTAAAACTGCCGCCAATTTTTATAATCTTGAATTTGCGTACGTTATAGAAAATAAACAAACTGATGAGATCAAATCAATTTTAGAAAAAGAAAAACAGAAATCGCAATAACACCGTTATTGGCAATATGAACTCATTCGTAAAAAATATTATCCGGTTTTCTTTATTCATCCTCGTACAGGTTTTTGTACTGGATAAAATTCATCTGCACCAGATGGTAACGCCCTACCTGTATTTTCTCTTCATCATATGGCTGCCTTTCCGCATGGGGCGTACACAACAAATGTTGCTGGCTTTTGCGTTAGGCTTTGCTATGGATAGTTTCCGCCATCACCCCGGTTTTCATACAGCAGCCTGTGTAATGATCGCTTATATCCGTCCTTTCCTGGTTAATCTTTTAATTCCGCAGGAAGGTGCCGACAGTAATTATGAAGAACCCTCCTTTAAAAGTCTGGGCGGTATTTTACCCTACATGATCTTTATCGGGGTGCTTACATTCATTCATCATGCCTGGTTATTTTTGCTGGAAGCATGGCAGTTTGGAAACATCTGGTACTTCCTGGTAAAAACAGTTTTATCAACTATGCTGAGTTTGTTCTTAATAGTTATTGCAGAAATGTTATTTACACGCCAGCAGAAGTTTAAAACCAATACAGTATAATACGATCAACCTATTAACCATTAACTATTAACTATACCCTTGTCTGTATTCAATCAATCAAGAAAAAATGTGATCATGCTGGTTGTTACCGGCATGTTTGTAATTATTTTTCTGCAATTGATAAACCTGCAGCTTTTTTCTTCAAAGTACAAGGTAGATGCCGATAACCAGGGCATATTCAGAAAAGTAATTTATCCCGACAGGGGAATTGTTTTTGACCGCAAAGGGAAAGCAATTTTGCAAAACACCACTATTTACGACCTGATGGTCATTCCCGGAAAAATAAAAGGCACCGATACCGCAGCCCTGCTGAGTATTTTAAATATTGATTCGGCTGAATTTCATAAAAGAATAATTGCTGCCATCATTAAAAATAAAAGTTACCGGGCCTCTGTTTTTGAACCTTTACTGAGCAATGAAAAAATGGCCAAGCTCAGCGAAAACCTGTACAAACTGGCACCCGGTTATTTCATGCAGGAACGTTCTGTAAGGGATTATCCTTTTGACGCAGGCGGAAATATTTTTGGCTACCTGGGCGAAGTTGATTCCAATATTTTAAAAAACCCCGCTTACGAAGGTTATGTTATGGGCGATTATATAGGGCGTGCAGGTTTGGAAAGAACTTACGAGAAAGTATTAATGGGCCAGCGGGGTATTGAATTCTGGAAAAGAGATAATAAGAACCGTCTTACCGATCCCCTGGAAGACGGAAATTTTGATACTGCTGCCATTGCCGGAAAAAATATGTATACAGCCATTGATATTGAGTTGCAGGCATTGGGCGAAAAATTAATGGAAAACAAATTGGGCTCTATTGTTGCTGTTGATCCTAAAACCGGCGGCATACTGGCCATGGTAAGCAGTCCTACTTACAAACCAAAACTGTTAACCGGTGCCGAAAGAAAAAAACATTATGCCGAATTACTGCTGAGTCCTGCAAGGCCCTTGTTTAACAGGTCTGTTAGTGCAACCTATTCCCCGGGATCAACTTTTAAAACATTGCAGGCATTGGTTGGTTTGCATGAGGGAGTTATAACAACCGAAACAACTGTTTCCTGCTCCGGTGCTTTTTATGGATGTGGTAGTGGAAAGCCGATGAAATGTTTGGATTACGGAACCTTTGATTTGCAGAATGCGATCAGGATGAGCGATAACACGTACTTTGCTACCGTAATGCAACGGGTAATTACCAATCCAAAATACCCCAGCCAGGATAGCAGCCTTGCCGTGTGGGACAGGTACATGTATGCTTTTGGCCTGGGCCACAGGTTGGGTATTGATGTACCATCAGAGCGGCCGGGCAATATTCCAACACCGGCAGATTTTGATAAGATTTACGGAAAGGGAGCGTGGAATTATTGCAACTTTCGTTCGGTAAGTATTGGCCAGGGTGAGGTAACTACCACTCCCATACAAACGGCTAATGAGATGGCATACATTGCCAACAAGGGCTGGTACATTACACCACACCTGGTAGATTCTATTGAAGATGGAGATCAATTTGGTATGTTGGCAAAATTTAAAGAACGGCACCGGGCTATGGATATACCCGACAGCATTTTTGATGTGGTACAGGACGGTATGCAGGATGTGGTGGAAAGAGGAACAGGTGGGGGTGCAAAAGTACCGGGCATTGCTATTTGTGGTAAAACGGGTACGGTAGAGAATTATTACCGTGGTGTAAAACAACCCAACCATGCTTTCTTTTGTGGCTTTGCGCCAAGAGATAATCCTAAGATCGCCATCATGTGCGTGGTTGAGAACAGCGGCCGTTTTGGGGGTACCTACGCTGCACCCATTGTAGGTTTGATGATTGAAAAATACCTGAATGATACCATTGCAAAAAACAGGTTGCCGATAGTGGAAAAATTCGAGAAGATGAATTTGATACCTCCCCGCATTTACAGCGAGATGAAAACTGTGGATTCGATGCTGCATAGAAAGGATTCGGCTTACCTGATTGCCAAGGGGTATATAAAAATTATAAAAGACAGCATGGATGTGGATGCCGCTGATGAGCAGGAAGTGTTAGACCAAATAAAAAAAGAAAAAGACGACCTGAAAAAAAATCAGCAGAAAAAAGAGGAAAGTGATGGTAAAGCAAAAATTAATACCGAGGCTATTTTGCCAAACGAAAAAAAGAAACCGGAACCTAAAGACACGCTCAATAATTAAAAAAGAACAAGTACTATTTTCATGGCTTACGACAAAAACCCAACCATATCAAAAGGCATCGACTGGCTGATGGTTTGGCTATATGCCTTTATTGTACTGTTTGGGATCGTGTGTATTTATTCAGTTGAGTATAAAAGCACAGATAACTTTGTGCAAACCCTGACCGGCTTCAAAAAAAATTACAGTAAGCAACTTTTCTTTTTTGCTGCTTCCGCTATAATCGCCATTTTTATTTTATTAACAGATAGTAAACTGTTTACTGCAACATCCAATATTTCTTACCTGATTGGTATTGTGTTAGTGCTGGCAACTTTTATTGTAGGTAAAGAAATTAAAGGTTCCAAAAGCTGGATACCGCTTGGGTTTATGAACCTGCAGCCGGTTGAACTGTGTAAAATATTTACGGCACTGGCATTGTCAAAATATTTATCAATGCCGGAAACGGATTTTAAAAAATCCAAATCGCAAATGATTGCAGCAGCCATTGCTTTCACGCCTGCTGTGCTTTCTATATTGCAGGGCGAAACGGGTTTGGCATTGGTGTATTTTTCATTTTTAATTCCCATGTATCGGGAAGGTTTACCGCCGGGTTATTTAATTGTGGGCGTTTCTATGGCGGTTCTGCTGGTGGTATCACTGCTGTTTAGTACAAAAACCCTGCTTATTGCATTTGCCATACTTGCCGTACTGGCTTTTTATTTTAACCGCAGAAGTATACGGCGAAACCGGCAATTGCTGGTCATTATTGTTTCGGCCTGGGCTTTCAGTTCCTTATTTGTGGGTCTTGTGATTCCCTTTACTTTTAAACACGTATTTAAACCATATCAGGCCAACAGGATCTTCAGTATGGTGGGTGTTGATAATCCTTTTGCAGATGAAACAGTAAGCCTTGATGCACCCAATGCAGAAGACCAAAAGCAAAAACAAAACAAAGCCGATCAGCAGAATTATAATGTTAAGCAATCTAAAATAGCCATTGGCTCCGGAGGTTTTTTGGGCAAAGGTTTTTTAAAAGGAACACAAACCAGGGGAGATTTTGTACCCGAGCAACATACCGATTTTATCTTTACATCTGTTGGTGAAAACTTTGGCTTTTTGGGCAGTGGCCTGCTCATGTTAGTATACCTCATTTTTCTTTTACGGATAATTAAAATAGCCGAACGGCAGCGAAGTACTTTCAGCAGGGTGTATGCCTATTCAGTTGCAGGTATCATGTTCTTTCATGTGGCCGTTAATATTTGCGTAACCATTGGCCTGGCACCGGTGATCGGTATCACACTTCCATTAATGAGTTACGGTGGTTCTTCCCTGCTCACATTCACCATTCTTATTTTTGTATTATTAAAACTTGATGCCGACAGGCAGATGGTGTTGAGGTAAGAAACAAAACCCCCTCCGCCCCCTGAAGGGGGAACTGGTACCTACGATATTAAAAGGCTTCCTGACAATCGAGCGGCTCAGGTATAATAAAAATAAACTCTTACAGAAAATAAAAGAGACTTACATTAATGAACTCCAAAGTTCCCCCGCCAGCTGGCGGGGGCGGAGGGGGTTTTTACCTCAGCTCAAACCCCTGCCTGCTGGCCTTGCGTGCAGGAAACCAGGCTGCCATAAAAGCAATGGCAATAGCTGTTGCAGCCACCAGCATATAATCTGCAGCGAGTAGCTTTACAGGAAAATAATCAAGCAAAAAAGAACCTCCTGCCAGTTTAATAATTTCAAACTTTATTTGCAACAGGCAAAGTATGGTAGCCATTACAATACCTGCAACTGTGCCAATGCTTCCCAGCAATAAACCTTCGCTTAAAAATATTTTTAAAATACTGTTTTGTCCGGCGCCCATGCTTTGCAATACACTAATGTCTTTTCTTTTTTCAAGCACCAGCATGGTTAAAGCACTTACCATGTTAAATGCCGCAATGATGAGGATCAAAGTAAGCACGCCGTAAATGGCCCATTTCTCCAGCTTCATAGTATTGTACAGGCTGGTGTTTTGCTCGTATTTGGTTTGTACTTTGTAATTTTTACCGAGTAAGCTTGCTAATTTTTCTTTTTCTTCTTTAGCGTCATTTTCATTTTTCAGCTTAATTTCTACCGCACTGTATTCATCGGCGGCAAAACCCATCTGCTGTTTTACAAAACCAATATTGGTAATGGCATAGTTATCATCAAAATCCTGCTGAATGGTAAATGAACCGGCGGCTTTAATAAAGCCTTCGCTGATAGATTTTAAAGGGTCGTTATCAACACTGTTTTTTTTGGGTAAGATAATGGTGATGTCGTTGCCGGGCAGTGCGGGATCAAGATTTAGCGACGTTGCATTTTGAATGCCCGAACCGGCAACCAGGTAAGGATCTTCAGTTGTGCCGGTAAAATACTTTCCCCGGTTTGTTTTGGCAGCAACGCCACTTACGTTTATATAATTGTCATCCACACCTTTCAGGTAAACACGGGTTCTTGCATCGTAGTTTTTAAGCAGGGCCTTATCTTCGGCAATCATTGAAAATGCAGCAACAGCCGGCTGGTTTTTAATAGAAGCCATTTGTCCGGCAGTGAGTATGAAAGTCTTACCGGTGGCGGGTACTATTTTAATATCACTGTAAAAAGAAGAGTATAAAGATTTAACCAGGTCTTCAAATCCGTTAAAAACACTCAGTACCAAAATCTGGCAACAGGTTGCAAATGCAATAACACCCACTGTAACCCATGCAATGATGTTGATGGCATTGGCACTTTTTTTTGCTTTAAAATATCTCCAGGCAAAGGTAAAATACAATGTTAATCCGTTAATTGGTTAATTAGTTAATCCGTATGCAGGCTAAATTATCTTTTTATCATTGCTTATTGCCAATTGCTTATTGCCAATTGCCAATTGCCAATTGCCAATTGTTTCTTGCCTATTGCTCCTCATCTTTCTTGATCTCCTTAAATATCTTCTCCATCTTATCTACATAATCCAGCGTATCATCAATAAAAAAAGTAAGTTTGGGCATGCTGCGTAACTGGTGGCGTACCCTGGCTGTTAATTCTTTTTTTATTTCCCAACTGCGTTCTTCAATTTTCTTTAAAGCATCAAAACTGTCTTTTACCTGGAAGAAACTCAGGTAAATCCTTGCCTCATACAGGTCGGGAGTAATTTTTACCGATGAAATGGAAACCATGCCGCCATCCATCATAGATAATCCCAACCGCTGAAAAATATCGCTTAATTCTTTATTAAGCAATCCTGCCACCATCTTTTGTCTTTTACCTTCTAACATATGCTTTCAGTTTAAACGTCTTTAATTCAACAAACCCCGGGTGTTCCGGTAACAATCGGGACGGGGTTTGCTGTAAAATTAGTTACTTTGCCCTGATTTGACCGAATTTTAAAAACATGAAGAAATACGCAAGGCTTTTCCGCTACCTGGCTGCCTATAAGTCCAATATAGTTTTATACTTTTTATTCATTGTACTGGCCATTGTATTCTCAGTAGCGTCCATTGGTTCCTTACCGTTTTTTATTGACCTGATCTTTACCAAGGGTAAAGCAGATATACTGGAACCTGAAACCATCAACAACTCACAGGACTTTATCCGTTACATCAGTTTTCATTTGCAGGAACTGATAAAAACAAATGGCAAAGTGTATGTACTGGCACTGATTTGCGTGATGGTGCTGATAGCGGTGTTCTTTAAAAACCTGTTTACTTATTTATCGTATTATATTTTGGCACCCATGCGCAATGGCGTGATGAACCGCCTTCGCAGGGAACTGTTTCAGAAAATACTCATCATGCCCATTGGTTATTTTACCGAGCAGCGCAAAGGCGATATTATGAGCCGCATGACCAATGATGTGGGTGAACTTGAAAGTTCGGTGGTAGGTACTGTTGAGGGTTTGATCAAAGATCCCCTGAACCTGATCATACTGCTTACTACCCTGGTTTTTATTAGTCCCAAACTTTCACTTTTCTTATTGATCTTTTTACCGGTTACTGGTTTCATAATCGGCCGCATTAGCCGCACGCTGAAAAAGCAATCAAATGCAGCAGCTATAAAACAGGGTGAAGCACTTTCTGTGCTGGATGAAACATTAAGCGGCTTACGGGTAATAAAAGCTTTTACGGCCGAGCGGTTGGTTGGTAAAAAATTTGAAGAACACAATGAAGCCCTGTTTCATGTAAAAAATAAAATGCAGTACCGCAGAGATCTTGCCTCGCCATTATCCGAATTTTTGGGTGTGCTGATATTATGCGGCATTCTATATTTTGGCGGTCAGCTGGTATTGGGCGGAAATGCCGGCGGGTTGACTGATAAAGGATTTATCATGTACATCGGCATATTTACACAAATCATCAGCCCGGCCAAAGCATTATCTACTTCTTTTTACAATATGCAGAAAGGCACCGCCGCTATTGCACGTATTGAAGAAGTACTGCAGGCCCCGGTAATGGTGCAGGAAGCAGCCAATCCCAAAGCAATAAATAGTTTTGAGCATTCCATCGAATTTAAGAATGTTGGTTTTTCATATGATGAGGTGACTATTTTAAAGAACATCAATTTAAAAATTGAAAAAGGAAAAACAGTTGCACTGGTGGGCAGCAGTGGTGCCGGTAAAAGTACCCTGGCCGACCTGGTTCCGCGTTTTCACGATGTAAGCAGCGGCGAACTGCTGATTGATGGAATTAATATAAAAGACTATTCGCTTGATGCGTTAAGAGGCCTGATGGGCATTGTAACCCAGGAGCCCATTTTATTTAATGATACCATTGCCAATAACATTACGCTGGGTATTGATGACGCAACGCCACATGCCATTGAGCAGGCTGCACAAATTGCCAATGCCCATAATTTTATTATTCAAAAGGAGGAAGGATATAAAACCAATATCGGCGACCGTGGTGGCAAACTAAGCGGTGGCGAACGTCAACGCATGACCATTGCCCGGGCCGTTTTAAAAAATCCACCCATATTAATTCTGGATGAAGCCACTTCATCCTTAGATACAGAAAGCGAAAGGCTGGTGCAGGATGCGATAAATAATCTGATGAATAACCGTACCTCACTTGTTATTGCCCATCGCTTGTCAACCATCCGCCATGCCGATGAAATTATTGTGTTGCAAAAAGGCGAGATCGTTGAAAGAGGAACGCACGATAGTTTGATTGAGCAGAATGGTTTTTATAAAAAGTTGGTGGATATGCAGGAGGTGCGGTAATTAAAAAAACGCTCTCCTGTTTAAGCCCCCTCAATCAACCCCACCGCATTTCCCCAGGGATCAATAACCGTTGCAACTTTTATTCCACCACCAACATCCGTAGTATCATACAAAACAGTTGCACCTTCAGCAACTAATTTTTTTACACAGTTTTCAATGTCATCCACAGCCCAATGGCTTACGGTTTGGTTGCCTGCGGTTACGGTTTCATCCTGCGGATGCAAACCCAGTTCGCAGCCGTTAAAATCAAAACCTACATAGAAGGCTTCATCAAAATAGGGTTGTACACCGGTGAGATTGCTGTACCAGGCTTTTGCAGCCTGCAGATCGGGTACATAGTAAATAACGGTTCTTAATTTTTTAAACATGGTGGCCACGGATTTCACAACTTGTCCCGTCCGTCGGCGGGAGATTTACACGGATTATTTTATAAAATAAAAAGAGAATGAAATTAATCATTCTCTTTTAAATATAATGCTCCAAAGTTCTTTGCCGCGGCGGAGCGGAGGGGGCTTTTATTTAGACGCTCCCATCTTCGCTTCCATACTCAACGTAGCATGAGGTACTGCACGTAAACGGGCTTTATCTATCAACTGGCCGGTTACACGGCAAATACCGTAGGTTTTATTTTCAATACGCATTACCGCTTTCTCCAGGTGATCAATAAAAGTGATCTGGCGGCTGGCCATCTGGCTAAGCTGCTCCCTTTCCATACTCATACTGCCATCTTCCATGGTCATGTAACGGGCATCATCATTATCGCCACCCATTTCATCCTTACGGGTAATTAATCCCTGCAGGTAAGCCAGTTCTTTTTTGGCAGAATCTAACTTACGCTGAATGATCTCCCTGAACTCAGCGAGGTCAGTATCATTGTAACGGTTGATAGGTGCTCCCAGGTCATGTTTTGGTTGATCCAATACCGATTTGGTAAAATCAGGCTGGTATTTACGTGATGTTTTAGTATTGATCTTAGGTAATACAACGGGTTTTGCCGGAGTGATCTTAATATCTTTTGCTTTTTCTGGTGATTTGGCTTTAACAGGAGCAACCACTTTTGCTGGTGCCGCAACTTTCTCAGGTGCTTTTTTCACTGAAACCGGTTTTGCGTTCGGTTTTTTAACTTCAATCTTTTTTGTCATAGGTTTATGTACGATTTTTTTAGCAGCCGGTTTTACAACTTTTGCCGCTTTTTTTACCACAATTGCCTTTTTTGGGGCCTTTTTTATAACTTTTTCTACTTTTTTAACTGTTTTCTTTGCTACAGGCTTAGGTGCCGGTTTTTTAGTCCCGATAGCTATCGGGAGTTTTTTAGCTACTGCTTTTTTAGACGCAGATTTTTTAACCGGGGTTGCTTTTTTAACCGGTTTAACAACTTTTTTAGCTGCAGGTTTAGCTGCTTTCTTTTTTGTAGCCATACTATTATCCTTTTTAAGTACGTTCACTTGTAATATAGCATCATTCACTTCAATTTCAATTCCGTTGTTAATGGCGGGAGTAAAAGCAAGCGAATCAGCCAGAATTTCGGCGCAAATATAATCTTTATATTGAATTATAGACGGTTGCAGGGCAGCATTTTCACTTACTGTTACATCTATCCTGTCAACAAGATTAAATCCGCTGTCTTTTCTGATGTTTTGAATGCGGTTTACGAACTCCCTGGCATTGCCTTCTTTTTTCAGATCATCGGTAATTGTTATATCCAATGCTACTGTTAAAGAACCTTTTACAGCAACTTCGTAGCCTGGGATCTCATCTGTGGCAACTTCCATGTCTTCTGCAGATATAAACACAGGCTCCTCACCTGTAGCGGCATGATCGGGGTTCAGTAAATATTCATTTTCGAGCACTTTATCAATGGTCGCATTATCAAATGCTGCTATTTGTTCGGCTGCCCATTTCATTTTACCCCCCAGTTTTTTACCCAGCGTCTTAAAGTTGGCTTTTGCTTTTTCTGTATAAAATCGTTATCGGCACTTAAAATTTCTACTTCCTTGATATTCGTTTCGGCTTTAATGATGTCGGCCACTTTAAGTATGCGTTCTGCCATAGTGCTGTCTAAAGCCGGTATAAATACCTTTTGAAGCGGTTGCCTTACTTTAAGGTTTACTTTTTTATTGTTTTTGCGCAGGGAGAGGATAAGGGAAGATATATCCTGCGCCAACTGCATCCTTTTCTCCAGATCAATATCAATTACTGCTTCATTTGCTTTAGGAAAATCGGTATGATGAACTGATTCGTTGGAAAAACGGCCGGAAACGTTATTGAGGTTACTGAATAACCAATCCGCAAAGAACGGAGCAACAGGCGCCATCAGTTTGCACAAGGTTTCCAAACACTCGTACAGGGTTTGATAGGCACATATCTTATCATGCTCATATTCGCCTTTCCAGAACCGGCGGCGGCAAAGCCTTACATACCAGTTGCTTAAATGGGCATTTACAAAATCTTCAATAGCACGGCCGGCCTGCGTAGGCTCGTAGGCATCAAAGTTATCCTGCACATCTTTTATTAAGGTGTTTAAAGAAGACAGGATCCATTGATCAATTTCGGGCCTGTCTTTAACAGGTATATAAGTTTCCTTAAAAGCAAACCCATCTACATTGGCATACAGTGCAAAAAACTGGTAGGTATTATATAGTGTACCAAAAAAGCGGCGTTGCACTTCTTTGATGCCTTCCTCATCAAACTTTAAACTGTCCCATGGTGATGCATTGGTGATGAGATACCAGCGTGTGGCATCGGCTCCAAAACTATTAATGGTTGCAAAAGGGTCAACTACATTGCCCAGGCGCTTGCTCATTTTTTGTCCATTCTTATCCAATACAAGTCCATTGCTTACAACGGTTTTGTAGGCAACAGAATCAAATAATAAAACAGCCAGTGCATGCAGGGTATAAAACCAGCCCCTCGTTTGGTCAACACCTTCAGCAATAAAATCTGCCGGAAAAGACTCCTTAAAACTTTCTTTATTCTCGAAAGGGAAATGCCATTGGGCATAAGGCATGGCACCGCTATCAAACCAAACGTCAATCAGGTCGGGTACTCGTTGCATCGGTTTGCCTGATGGGCTAACCAATGTTATTTCATCTACATAAGGTTTATGCAGGTCCAGTATCCCTTCGTGCAGGTAATGCTTATTTGTTTCGCCACCCAACACTTCGGCGGCTTTTTTTATTTCGTTGTTCAGTTCTTCAATAGAGCCGATGCATAATTCCTCTTCGCCATCTTCAGTCTTCCAGATAGGAAGTGGTGTGCCCCAGAAGCGGCTGCGGCTCAGGTTCCAATCCACCATATTCTCTAACCAGTTACCAAAGCGGCCGGTACCGGTGTTTGCCGGTTTCCAGTTAATGGTTTTATTCAGCTCCACCATCCTGTCTTTTACTGCGGTGGTTTTAATGAACCAGGCATCTAATGGATAATAAATAATAGGTTTATCTGTACGCCAGCAATGCGGATAATTGTGTTCGTATTTTTCTACTTTAAAAGCACGGTTCTCTAATTTTAATTTAACGGCTATGTCAATATTTACATCTACATAATCCTTTTCATCTTTATAATTCTTTACATAACGATTACTGAATTCACCCACACCTTCTGTAAATTTGCCCTGCTTATCAACCAGCGTTAAAATCCCGAGGTTGTTTTTTTGCCCAACCTTAAAATCGTCTGCACCAAAAGCCGGAGCTGTATGTACAATGCCGGTACCATCTTCGGTGGTAACAAAATCACCCAGCACTACTTTAAATGGTTGTGCGCCAGGAGTTATCTCCTGTATCTTTTCTAAAGTATTTGCTTCGGAAGGTAGCAGTTGTTCGTATCCCATTCCTTCCAGTTCTTTACCTTTAAATTCAGCCACAATTTTCCAGGGAATCAGTTTTACATCTGCAGCATAGTTTTCAAAATCTCCATTCTCCCCTTCGGCTTTAAAATATTTGCTAACCAAAGCTTTGGCAAGAATTACATTAATTGGCAGATGCGTATAAGGATTAAAAGTTTGTACTAAAACATAATCAATGTTTGGCCCAACTGTTAAGCCGAGGTTTGAGGGTAAGGTCCACGGGGTGGTTGTCCAGGCCATGAAAAAGACCTCGGCCCCCTCTAAATCTCCCCCCTTAGGGGAGACTTTGGACTCTGTAATTGCAGAAAAGATTTTAGAAAAAGTAGGGTGTTCCGAAGTCCCTCCTTTGGAGGGATTTAGGGAGGCCCTGAACATTGCCACCGCACTCGTATCCTTCACGTCTTTATAAGTACCCGGCTGATTCAACTCGTGCGATGATAAACCCGTTCCTGCAGCAGGCGAGTAAGGTTGAATACTTACACTCTCGTACAGGTATCCTTTTTTATATAATTCGCTCAGGCACCACCAAAGTGTTTCAACATAATTATTTTCAAAAGTTACATAGGGGTTATTCAGATCAACCCAGTAGCCCATTTTTTGGGTGATGTCGTCCCACTTATCTTTAAAGCGCATCACCACTTCGCGGCATTTCTTATTATAATCTTCTACTGATATTTTTACGCCGATATCTTCCTTGGTGATGCCCAATTCTTTCTCAACACCCAGTTCAATAGGCAGGCCGTGCGTATCCCAGCCCCCTTTACGTTTTACCTGGAAGCCCTGCATGGTTTTATAGCGGCAAACCAGGTCTTTTAATGTTCTTGAAATAACATGGTGAATACCGGGCATGCCATTGGCACTTGGAGGCCCTTCGTAAAATACAAAAGGAGGGAAGCCTTCACGCAGAGTAACACTTTTTTCAAAAGTGTTTTCATTTTTCCATTTGGCCAGTATCTCTTCGCTGATGGAAGGAAGGTTTAGTTGTTGATATTCAGTGTATTTGCCACTCATATTTTAAAAGGTTGCTGGTGTTAAGAAATGATCAGCACAGCGGTTCAGTTCATTTCTTAAAGTGTGCAAAGGTAGTAAAATAGCAGGGTTCAATAACAGCCGGTTTTCTGTTTTTTGAAAGTGCAATTACTACAACACGCTGTGTAATTCTACGGTCATTAAATATACCTGATTCGTGAAAGCCCCACTGGTAAAAAAACAGGCGCTTAGTTATCCACATTTAGGTGTTTTTGGCACAGAATTGGCATCACATATTTACGAAAATAATACAGTAGTTTCTAAAAATATATAATGAAGAATTTTGCTGGTTTAGGGTTTTATTAGGGTAAAAGACGGGGGTATTCTTATTCCCGTCTTACTTTTCAAATGCCGGCATAAAAAATTGCAGTCCCGCTTTAGTATCCAATAGTGCACTTTCAGTAACAAAGAAAAAACTCAAAGAACAACACAACAACAAAAGGCCGTCCCTACATTGTGTAGGGACGGCCTTTTGTTACAAATAATAATTATGGAATTAAACTGTATTTAAAAACGGGTTTACCTCTTGTCCCCCCATCTGAACCAATACCCATACTCAGGCATTGAAGTTTGTAGTAATTGCCTGTGGCATCTTTTATAACATAAAATCTGTCCTGCCTGGCGCCGGTTGCAGGTTGTGTGCTGCGCCAGCTGCTGCCAATGGCCCAGCGTGCAGATGAAAAAGTAGTATTATTTACACTGTCTTTATTGAAGGTTGCAAATGCAGCCCCGGCTGCTGCAGCACTTGAATATATCTTAGTGCCAACAGTAACCCCGGCCAGGTAATTGATAGCAATCAGGTCAGAGAAATTATAAGGAACGGGCCCTGCACCAAAATTTGATTCAAAGACCGAGTAACTCCAAACCAGGTCCCACTTTTCTTTTTCGGGTTGTGCATCTACCACGCCTTCCTCAAACGAAATGGTTTTAAAATTATACACAGCATCTTTTCCAACCTGTATGGTTTTAAAAGTTGTTTCCTGAATGCCTGCATATTGCAAAGTATAACCACCGGCTGCATTACGCAACACCCTTAATTTAACCCATGGCCTTGCAGCAATACCACCGCCGGTGCCACGGTTTAAAATGATCACTTTATTATCAGCATCTACTGCAGATACAGCAGGGATAACAGTTTTGGTAAGATCGCCGGCTATGTTATCAAAATAAGGCAGGTCGGCAGGTAACGGATTAAACTGGCTGGTACTTAAGGTTAAGCCAATGGTGTCTACTGCAGTTACAGCTGCCAGGCTGTTGGTTGCCAATACTTTGGCACCGGCAACTGCAAAATTGTTGAGCACAACCCTGAAGTCGGAACCACAATAAAATCCAAGGTCCCAGGCAGCACGTAAAACAGGGGTTTGCTTGGCGGCCGACAGGTCAAGGTAAACCGCATTGGCAGCATTGGCGCCGGATTCGGTATTGGCAATACCATTCAATCTTATTTCAGCTCCGGAGGAAGTAGGTGGAATTAAAATGGGGTCAGTATCTTTTTTGCAGGCACTGAAAGCAAGGATTGTTAAAGCGGGTAAAATTATTTTTTGAAAACGTATCATGATTGAATCTTTTATAAGTAAGGGGATGATTTTATTTTTTATTCCATTGAAAATTTAAACCAACAAAATAAGAACGGCCATAACCAATGGCAACATTATAACCGGCATTGTGTACACTGGTTGATGCTGCAGCATTGTTGTTTACATTGGTAACATCAAAAATGTTTTTTACACCGGCATTTACCGACAGGTACTTATTGATCCTGGTAGTGCCGGTAAAGTCAGCCAGTTGATAGGCATCTGTTTCGGCAATTAAAAGAGCCGGTTGGTTGGCAGTATTTTTACCGGTTACCAGTTGTGGTTTTTTGCCTGTGTATTTATAAAACAGGTTAAACCTGGTTTTAATGATAGCTACATTGTAACTGATAGAAGCATTTACTTCCGGGCTCCATAAAAAATCCTTATTGCTTTCATTGTTATAATCCTTTTCATCGTACAACTTGCGGAAGATACCTACGTAAGAGAAGCCCAGTGAACTTTCCAGGTTTTTGTACGCATACTTATTTTCTAAGGTTCCACCCACGGTTTTTGCTTTGTTCACATTGTAATACGTGTACTGGTTAGAGGTGGGGGAAGAAAGCGCAAAATCGATCTGGTTATTGAACACATTGTAAAAACCGGATAATGATACACTGTATGTACGGGTGTTTTTGGGCAACGCATTCCAGTTTAAAGAGGCATTAAAACTGTTTGAGTTTTCGGCTTTCAGGTTTGGATTACCCACTACATTGTGGTTGGCATCCACAAAATAGAAATACAGTTCACGTAATGCAGGTGAGCGAAATCCATAAGCGTATGCCATTCTCAGATCCAGTTTTTTACTGATAATTAATTTGGTATTGATGGATGGAATTACCGGGGGCGCTTTGTACACAGAATTTTTTATAAAACGCAATCCCGGGCGGATATTGATAGCAGAACCGAGTTTGACTTCTGCAGAAACGAAAGCTGCATAATCAGTAATAACCGGTTTGTCTGAGATCCTTGGCCCGCTTGCGGCTTCACGGTTAATATCAATACCGGGTTGTAAGGAAACCTTATTGCTAAGCTGGTATTGTACGGTAGTTCTAAAAACAAAACTGGTGAATTTTGAAATATCCTGTTCGCCTTCGCCGGTTGTAAGTTCATCGGTATTTCTTTCAAAATCGTGGCGTGTTGTCCTGGTGCTTCTTGTATAATCGGTATAAGCAAGGGTAGCAGCCAACTGTAATTTTTTAGTGAAAGTATAAGCGCCCTGTAACTGGTTGGTAAACCGATCGGTACTATAGCGCTGATCTATTGCTTTATAGTTGCCATAATTAATGGCTCCTTTACTCAGTATATCTTCATGCAGCACGTCGGTGCGGAAATAAATATTTAAAGGGCCTTTATCATAACTGATCCTGGCATTACCCAACCATTGTTCTTTAGGTAACCAGGCTTTGTCACGCCCGTATGCATCTCCGCCAAAACCACTCATATCATTATGAGAACCACCTGCAGTAAAGCCCCAGTTATTCTTTTTATAATCAACAGTGATGTTTTGCTGGTGCACACCTTTGTAGTTGAATGCATGATATTCTGACCCGGCAGTTTCTTCCTGTAGTTTAGCAGTCAGCGTTAGCCCGTTAGTTTTATTCTTTTTTGTAATGATATTGATAACACCTGCCAATGCATCTGAGCCATATGATACTGACATGGGGCCTTCCACGATCTCAATGCGTTCGATGCTGTTAACATCGATCTGGTTCAGGCTCTCCCGGGTATCGCCCCGGTCAACCATGGGAACACCATCTAATAAAATTTTTACATTACGGCCACTCATGCCCATCAGTTGCACATCAGTTGTTCCTAAGGTATTGTCGGCAGCAAAACGAAAACCAACCTGGTTGTTCAGCACCTGTTGCACATTGGTGGCGCCACTTTGTTTAATACGTTCGTTATTAATTACCCTTACCTGGTAAACAGATTTTTTAAATGTCTGCGGTTTGTATTGTCCTGTTACTACCAGTTCCTCCAGGTTTTTATGGAAAAGAGAATCTTGTTGGGCGAAAGCTGTTGAAACATTAAAAATTGTTGCAAAAACTAACGCAGATTGAATGATTTTTTTCATGTGAAATAGTTGTGTATCCGAAAAATTGACCTGATTTATTTTTAGTAGGGTCGTTTATAAACACAAAATTGCTGTCACATTGTTTTACATTTATCATGGTTGTGTCATGATGTTAATTAACTGTTTTAAATCATAATGTTTTACTGAATCATGACAGAAAACATGACCAAAAAGTAGCCAGGTGCTGACGAAGGTCAGCACCTGGCTACTAAATCAAATGATGATGTAAAGTTTTTTAAAATTTTGCAGCAAGGGATACAAAAAATGTTCTTCCATCTGCAGGTAAAGCACCCGGACCGGGATAACCACTTGCACGGCGTGTAAAATATTTTTCGTTACATACATTATTGATACCGGCTTTAACATTCAGTTTGGCTGAGTATTTATATACAGCAGTTAAATCAATAACTGAATAGGAGGGTATCAATCCGTTTTGTGCGTTTGCTGAGGCTGCCATGGTATTGTTTGCATCTGAATACGATTCATCTACATAACTCAACTGGCCGGTAAAAGACAGGTTGTTATATGAAACAGTCATACCGGTTCTGATGATATTTTCAGGTGCATGCTCCACTTTTTTATTTTTAAGATTGGTTTCCACCAACTGGTTGCTGCTGTTCTTTGTAATTACTTTTAAGTTTCCGTACTGTGCATCGTTGTAACTATAACTTACAAATAGACTTGCATCTGCCTTCGTACTTTTATTGCTGAACGCCTTTACCGGGCTGAATTCAATCAATCCCTCAAATCCTTTGCTGCTGCTGTTGCCCACATTGGTGCGGTAATTATAAAAACTGCCATCGGTTCGTTGCTGCACAATGGTGCCAATGCGGTTATTGTATTGCAGGTAATAAATACCGGCGTCAAAAAACAGGTAGTTTTTTATTTTGCCGCGGTAACCCAGGTCAGCATTGTAGCCTTTTGCATCTTTCAGATCCTGGTCAATGATATCGGTTGTTGGCGGTGCCGTTAAATCTGCAAACTGTACCGGCCTGTATGCCTGGGAAATGTTTGCATATATTTCTGTTGCTTTACTGGTATGGTATTCTGCTCCAATGCCAGCCAGCACAAAGCCCCTTGTTTTTTTCTGGTTCAGTAAAATAATTTCTGCGCCGTTGTTAGTAAATCCGTTTCTGCCACTGGCATTACCGGTTATGTATTCGTAGCGAATGCCCGGGATGATCAAAAAGTTTTTTGTAAGATGAAAGATATTTTCAGCAAAGGCTGCTACATTGGTTGTTTTAAAATCAATATCGCGGTTCCATACGCCGTCTGATACAGCCATATCGTAATTGGTGCCGGTGGTACCTTTGCCGTCTGATGCATATCTGTAAGTGCCGCCTTTGTACAATCTTACACCTGCCGAAAATGTTTGCTTCGAATTGAATAATGAGTAGTCAGTTATAAAACGGGCTTCCAGGCCTGCATTGCGGTATTTATCTGCATTTACATTCCTGGCATTGTATTGATTGGTGCTTTTATTAATCGTATCGGCTACAATAATTCCTCCGCCGGGTATATAACCTACGCTGTTTCTGTCGCCCCAAATACCAAACAATTTTATATTCAACCTGCTGTGTTCATTAAAATCATAATTGCCAATTACTGCTGCCGTTGTCCAGGTAATATCAAACCAGTTCCTGCTGCGGAAACTTTGTTTAATATCCCCTTGCATTTGTGCATCCGTTAATCCGCCCGGTTGCTGGCTGCGGATGTTTGAGCGCATCACTTCTGTTGTTACCGTAAATTTTTTATTGATTCTATAAGTAAATGTTCCAAAACCCGAATTGGTGTAGTACTTACTGTTTTGTCGGTATCCGTCGGCATTGCGGTGATCGAAGAATGCGTAATAATGAAATTTTGCCGTTTTACCTCCAATGGCATTATAACTGTTGATTAAACCATTGCTGCCCGCGGTTTGCTGTGTTTCAAATTCAAATTTTTTACTGATCTCACTGCCATTGCGTAAAATATAATTTACCAGGCCGCCAAACTGCGGGCCATACTGTAATGCACCCTGGCCTCTTACAATTTCAATGCGCTGTACCGCTTGTAACTGCGGATTGTAATAAGCTTCGGGATAACCGAATGGATCTGCAGCAATATCATAACCATTCTGCCTTACATTAAATTCCCAGCTGCGGTTGGGGCTTAATCCTCTTGCCGCTAACCCTATTTGAATACCGCTGCCATCACTTTCCCAGATATGTATGCCGGGAACTTTAGCTACAATTTGCCGCATATTGTTTGTAACAACATTGCCCTTTACATTATCTAAAACAATTAATGCATTTTTTTGCCGGCATAGATGGACGTGCCCACAATTTCGGGCAATTGCTGAATATCGCTTTTACTGTAACGACCCACTACGGTTACATCGGGCAAATATTTATGATTTGGTGCTGTTGTGTCGGTCTTTGGCAGATTTTTTTTATCCTGCGCAGTTAATGATAAGCTGAAACCCAGTATAAATATGGATATGTTGATTCTTTTCACCGTCTCTATTTTTTTGATTGCAAAACTGCAACTATAAAAAAAAGAACAGCTGTTTAACCGGGAAAACCATTTACGTAAAGAGGAAAACTAGTGAAGCAACAACTCGCATGGTTTGATGCCGGTGTGTTTTTTAAAGGCGGTAGAAAAATGAGAGATAGATGAATAACCCAGCAGCATAGAAACTTCTGTTACGCTTAAGCCTTTATCGTATAGTAGATATTTGGCGTGTTCCATACGCTGACTTTGATAAAAATCAAAAATGGTGGTACCAAATATCTCTTTAAAACCTTTCTTTAAATAACATTCGTTAATCGCTACCTTACGGCTGAGTGCCTTGATGGTAATGGGTTCGCCGATATGCTGCAGTAAAACCTCACGTGCTTTAATGATCTTTTCCCTGTCTTCGGCATTTTGTAAAAACTTGCAGGTAAATTCAGTTTCTTTATCATTGCCCAGCATACAATCCATGCTGTACAATAATAAGATCTGCGTTTGTGCATTGATGAAAATATTCTCTCTTGTATCGGTATAGGTATGATTCAGTAAAGCTTCAATGGCAGTTCTTGTTTTACCACACAAAGGCAATTGTTTGCTAAAGGAAGTTTTGTGTTTAAAAGAAAGCACATCTTCTGTTAAACCGCTTTCCGTACTGTTGTTGGTAAACTGCGTTAGGTAATTTGGTTTAAAACTAAAACTCACTACATCCACACTATCTACTTTTTCAACACAGCTTTTACTGGTATTGAATTTACAATAATCACATTCAGTTTGCTTTTGCCTGCAGTACACATTGCCACTTACACAAAAATTCAGTTGCAGGTAATTGGCGTCGGGATTATTTTTTTCAACGTGGTAGATCAGTATTCCTGTATCATCAATGTTCCATTGTGATTGCTTGCGGTATCGGTTAATCGAGTAATGTACCGAGCCAGGTACTACACGGTCAACGTGCAGCAGCACATCCAGGTCTTCCTGTAAAAAAGGCTGCCTGTGGGCAATATTTAATATGTCGGACGGCTGATTCATTGAAAAATTTCGATGCAAAGATACGAAATAATGTTTAAACATTGTAAAGGATGGAACACGGATGACACCGATTAGACGGATTTTCACAGATTATTAATTTAAAGGCCAAAATAAATCTGACTGGTTACAAAATTATCGGTAAGGAAACCCAGTAAATCCCGTTATGCTGCGAAGCAGCATAAAAATCCGTTTTTAATCCGTTCAGCCCGTGTCATCCGTGTTCTATTTCATAGCTTTTTTCGGGTAAAACTGGTGTAAAAATTCACCTCAAAATAAACCCCGTTTTATTACCTTAAACCCCTGTTTTTTTGTACCTTCGCCCGAATCTTGATTTAACCAATTAAAAGAGATTTTGAGCGACAATATGAGCATAGAAGAAGTAGCAGTTCCTACCCCCGCCAACACAGGTTATGGCGCAGACAGTATCCAGGTTTTAGAAGGTTTGGAAGCGGTTCGTAAAAGGCCCGCCATGTACATTGGAGATATAGGCGTAAAGGGCCTGCATCACCTGGTTTACGAAGTGGTTGATAACTCCATTGATGAAGCCCTTGCGGGCCATTGTAAAAACATTACCGTAACTATCAATGAAGATAATTCCATCACGGTAGAAGATGATGGCCGTGGTATTCCAACTGGTATGCATACCAAAGAAAACCGCAGTGCACTGGAGGTAGTAATGACGGTTTTACATGCAGGAGGTAAATTTGATAAGGATTCTTACAAGGTTTCCGGAGGTTTGCATGGTGTGGGTGTAAGTTGCGTAAATGCTTTGAGCAGTAAATTGCATGTAGTTGTAAACCGCGATGGTGAATCATTTGAGCAGGAATATGCAACCGGTATTCCACAATACCCGGTAAGGAAAATCGGTAAATCTGATAAGCATGGAACTACGGTGCAGTTCTGGCCCGATCAAAGTATATTCATTACCAGTGTGTACAACCGTGAAATATTAGAAGCTCGTTTACGGGAGTTGTCTTTCTTAAACAGAAAAATAACCATACATATTAATGATTTAAGGGAAAAAGAAGAAGATGGAACTACCTATACAAAAACTTTTTACAGCGAAGGCGGTATTGTAGAGTTTGTAGAAATGCTGGACAGGAATGCCAACCGTAATTCTTTACTGCCTACTGTAATTTATTGCGATGGTTACGATGCGGCCAGCAATGTAACGGTGGAAGTTGCCATGATCTATAACACGGGCTACCAGGAACACCTGTTCAGCTATGTAAATAATATCAATACCATTGAAGGCGGTACACATGTGGCGGGTTTCCGCCGTTCTATAACCCGGGTGTTTAAAAGCTATGGCGAAAAGGAAGGCATGTTTGAAAAAGCCAAAGTAGAAATTGAAGGTGATGATTTTAGAGAAGGATTGAGTGCCATCATATCGGTAAAGGTACCGGAGCCCCAGGTTGAGGGACAAACAAAAACCAAATTAGGTAATAATGAAGTAATGGGTGTTGTAGATTCTACCTTAAGCCGTGTTTTATCGGCTTTCCTGGAAGAGAATCCCAAAGATGCCAAGACCATTATTCAAAAAGTAATATTAGCCGCACAGGCAAGGGCAGCAGCCAAAAAGGCCCGTGAAATGGTTCAACGTAAAAGTGTGCTTACCGGCGGTGGCTTACCGGGTAAACTGGCCGATTGCAGTGAAAAAGACCCACACCGGTGTGAGTTGTACCTGGTGGAAGGGGACTCGGCCGGTGGTACTGCCAAACAAGGCAGAGACAGAAGTTACCAGGCCATTCTTCCTTTGCGTGGTAAGATTTTGAACGTAGAGAAAGCAATGGAGCATAAAATTTACGACAATGAGGAGATCCGCAATATGTTCACTGCACTGGGTGTAAAAATAGGAACACCTGAAGATCCCAAAGCGCTGGACCTTTCAAAGCTGCGTTATCATAAGCTCATCATCATGACGGATGCCGACGTGGATGGAAGCCATATCGCTACATTGATCTTAACCTTCATTTTCCGTTATATGAAGGAATTGGTGGAACAAGGCTTTGTGTTTATTGCTCAGCCGCCGCTGTATCTTGTAAAAAAAGGAAAAGACCAGGCTTATGCATGGAACGATGAAGAACGCAAGGCCTTAATTAAATTATACGGACAAGGTAAAGATGAAAGCGTAAACACACAACGCTATAAAGGTTTGGGAGAAATGAATGCTGAGCAGCTTTGGGAAACGACTATGAACCCGGCAACCCGTACACTAAAGCAGGTTACTATTGAAAGCTCGGCTGAAGCCGATCGTGTGTTCAGTATGTTGATGGGAGATGAGGTTCCGCCACGCCGCGAATTTATAGAAACGCATGCCAAATACGCTAAGATCGACGTATAAAACCCGCATTTCAAGCTAAAAAACAACTTTTATAAAATATTTTTTAATATATTTTACCACCATTTTTAAGGGGCTTTTAGCCCCTTTTTTGATCACAGTTCATAACTGAAAGTATTTATGTTGGATGTTAGCCCGTTTTCAGTTAAACAACTGCCTATTAAGGCTTTTACGCTACGGTTTGAAGGCCGGCATATGAATCTGCCGTATTAAATTTGCCTTTTTACGTATAATCAGGTGCTTTGTAAATTGGGGATAACGCAACTGTATTGCAGCTGATTTCAAGCTAAATCAGGGGGTAGATTTTTGCCAAAACCAATATTTTTAGTAGCTTGTAACCTGAAGCTTACTACTTCAGCCCATATTTACTAACCATAAATTCATTTAAAATGTCAAAAATGCTAACAGCCTATTGCATGAAAACAAAGGAAAAAAACGTTCCGATGCAGGATGCAGTAATAACAAAAACTTCCCGTGGTGGCTATATGGCCCAGGGCAACGACGGTAAAGGCAACAAAATGACCACCATGCTTAGCGAAGCTAATGCACTGGAAGCCGTTAAAAACGGGGTTGCCAAAAAAGCCTGGTAAGTTTAAGCTTAAAATCAGTAAGGCCGTTCTTCGAAAGAGGAGCGGCCTTTTTATTTAGTACATTAATATTTCAGGTTGTTGAATAAATAAAACATTAATTTCAATTTGAATTAAACGTAATACCTTTTTAATGAAAACGAGTGTTATATTTTTTTTCCTGCTGTCATTCAACTGGGCATTACAGGCCCAGGAAAAAATTCCTGCTTATGGCAAAATTGATAAAGCCGACCTGGAGATGACGGACTGCAGTTTTGACCCCGGAGCCGAGGCCATGATTTTGCTGGACATTGGCGAAATTGAATTTAGCTACATCAATAATACGGGCTGGGTATCGGAAAGCAGTTACCGCCTGCGGATAAAAATATTGAAAGAGAAGGCAACGGGTATGGGTGAGATAAAGCTATCGTATTACGCAAAAAGTGGCCGGGAAGGTATTTCAAATATCAGTGGTATCTCTTACAATATTGATGCAAATGGAACCATAGAAGAATCAAAACTGGAAAGCGCAAATGTTTATAATAAGGTAATTGACAATGAATTTTCTGAAATTTCATTTGCAATGCCCAATATAAAAAAAGGAACTGTTTTTGAATACAGGTATAAAAAGACCCGTAAATCATACAGCTATATCCCCACCTGGAATTTTCAGCAAAGTTTTCCGGTACGTTACAGTGCGTATAATGTTATAATTCCTGAATATTTTCAATTTACACTACTGGTAACCAAGCGCCAGGAAATGGAAAAGAAAGTAAGTACGGGTATTAATGAAGGAACCTGGTATATTATGCGAAACATAAAGGGGCTGAAAGATGAACCATATAGCTCCGGAAGAATTGATTATTTGCAAAGGATAGATTTTCAATTATCAAACATCAATGCACCGGGATATTATGAAGAGATAAGAACAACCTGGGCAAAAATTATTAATGAACTACAGGAAGATGAGGATTTTGGTTTGGCACTTAAAAAAAACCTGCGTGGTGCAGATGATATTTTGACAAGCATTAAGGCGATGCAGAAAACAAGTGACAGAATAAGGGCTGTTTACAATTATGTGCAACGCAATATGCAGTGGAATAATGAATATGATATTTATTCCGACAAGGGAATTAAAGAAGCCTGGGATAAAAAGAACGCAAACATTACAGATATTAATTTCATTTTAATAAACCTGCTCAAAGAAGCCGGCATTGATGCAAAACCATTGCTGGTAAGTACAAAAGATCATGGAATGGTAAGCCCGTTTTATCCTTTTTTAAGACGGTTTAATGCGGTATTGGCTTATGTTAAGGATGGAGAGATTGATTATGTAATGAATGCAGCCGATAAATACAATTCGTACAACCTGGTACCTTACGATGTAATAAACACCAATGCACTGGTAGTGGATAAATCGGTTGAAGCTTTAATACCGCTGGCTGGCACCGATAAATTTACCAATAATATTTTTTTTACCTGCAGTGTTGAATCTGACGGAAAAATATCGGGGCAGGCAGTATTAAAGAATTCGGGTTATGCAAGAAATATACGCATGCATACTTTTAAAAAAGCTAATTTAAAAGAAGTGATTGAGGATAATGAGGGAATAACCATTAAGGTAGATTCTTTACATGTTAACAATGAAGAGGATGAATTGAAGCCTTTAGAGCAGGCTGTGCAATTCAGCGGCAATATGCAGGAGGGTGGCGGCTATTTATTTTTGCCATACAACCTGTTTACAGGGTTGGGTAAAAATCCTTTTATTGAAGAGAATCGGGTAATGGCCATTGATTTTAACTTTCCAAAAAGTTATGTGGTAACCGGCACTTATTATTTGCCTGATGAGTTTATTGTAAACGAACTGCCAAAAAATACAACGCTGTTGATGCCGGACACCAGTATAATATTGGTACGTAGGATACAGCAGGATGGTAATATCATTTCATTCAGGCTTACACTTGATCTGTTGTATGCTGATTATATTGTTGAAGGGTACCCTTATATAAAAGATTTTTTTAAAAAAATGTATGCCATTCTTGATGAAAGAATTGTGTTGAAGAAAAAATAAACCCGGCAATGAAAAAATTTAAAGCCACATTGTTTTTATTGCTGATTGTTTTTTGCAGTCATGCCCAGTTGAATATATATTCAGCGCTTACCATTCCTGATTCATTAAAAAAAGATGCGGATATGGTAATGCGGGAAGAGAATATTAAACTATCCATTAAAGATAAAAATACGGCGAGATATGAAGTGCATAAGGTTTTTACAGTGATGAATGAACAGGCAAAAGGCGCTCTTAATATTGGGTGGATGTCTGATAAGTTTGATTTTCTTGACGATGCTGAGATTAAAGTTTTCGATGCGTTAGGAAATAAAAAAAATACAATTACTAAAAAGGAAATGAATTCATACAATTATGGGGAAGGGTTGGTGCCAGAAGGTAAAGTAACCTCTTTTCAAGTAAGTGCACCATCTTACCCTATCACAATTGAAGTCAATTACAGTACCAAATACAAAGGCATTTTTAATTTACCCTCCTATAAAGTAGAATCTCCATGGAGATCTGTGCAGCATAGTGTTTTTGAAGTAGAAGTGCCTGCTGAACTGGGGGTAAGATATAAACTATTGAATACAAATCATGAGCCGCAAATAAAGCAAGACGGTAATAAAGATGTTTACAAATGGGAATTGCAAAATTTAAAAGCTTATAAACTCGAAAAGCGCAGCGGCTCACCAGACAATTATATTTCGCAGGTTTTAATAGCACCCAATAAGTTTCAGTTAGATGAGTATGATGGCGATATGACCAGTTGGAAAAATTATGGGATATGGATCAACGACCTTTATGCCAAAGTATCAGGTCTTCCGGAAGAAAGAAAACAATTTTACCGGGATATGGTAAAAGGTGCGGTTACGGATAACGATAAAGCGTCCCTGCTCTATAACTACATGCAAAATAATATGCGGTATGTAAGTATCCAGTTGGGCATTGGTGGATGGAGACCTTTCCCCGCCAGTTTTGTAGACGAAAAAAAATATGGTGATTGCAAGGCGTTGAGTAATTATTTAAAATCAACACTTGATGCTGTAGGCATCAGGTCAAACCTTATCATCATTTACCGTGATTATGAAGCTAAAATTGTGGATGAAAAATTCCCAATCAATGATTTTAACCATGCTATCCTTTGCATTCCTCAACCCAAAGACACCATTTGGCTTGAATGCACCAGTACCACACTGCCTTTTGCAAATCTGGATGAAACAACCTTAGGCAGGAAAGCTGTAATGATAACCGAAAATGGCGGAGTATTGGTAAATACACCTGCAAGAAATTTTAAAAATAACACTGAAAGTATCAATACCGTAATTGAAGTTAATGAAGAAGGTGGAGCAAAAGTAAAAATAAACTATACTTTGTATGGAGACGGCAGAGATGATATGTTAAGGTATTACCATGATTTAAAAGAGGATGAAAAGCGGCGTTTTTTCATTAGAAATGCGGAATGGAAGCAGCCCGATAATTTCGAGATCAGCAATTCAGAAAACAAAGCGAATCCTTACCTGGTTTCTGCAACCATGGATTATGAAAAAATCTATTCCTTTAATGCGGGCAGCAAACTTTTTTTTGAACCAAGGCTGTATCCTGTTTTTGATGAAGACATACCCGAATATGCAAACCGTATACGGGATTATTATTTTACCTGTCCTTACCAGGCCATAGATACAACAGTATATAAATTCCCTGCAGGTTTTAATGTAGAAAACGTTCCCAAAAATAAACTGGTAGCATTTCCTTTTGCTTTTTATACCTGTAATTATAATTGGAATGAAGCCACACGAACCCTTACGTTAATTACATTATTGCAAATTAAAGAACGTGTAATAAAAGCAGCGGATTACAAAAAACTGGTTGATTTTAAAAAACAGGTTCTGGCCGATATGAATGAGAAGATCGTGATGAAGAAAGAGTGAGTCAGGGTGCAAACAAATTTCCTGACCCCGGTCCTTGCTGTACTAAATGAATTATAATATTGTAAATTTTGTTTGGGGTGCCATCAATAAAAAAATAAAGAGCTACCCGGCTATACATTTTATGCTGCTCTCCAGCTATTTAAAAAAGAACTTTTTTTTCTCTTTGATACCTGAATTCTTTCTCCGTTATACAAACAAATTTGCCCACTACTGCCGTTTAAATAACTGCTTATAAAATTTTTATTTACCAAATGTGTACGATGTGTTCTTAAAAAAATGTGCATACCTGATTGCTTCTCAAACCAGTGCAGCACTTTGGCTACAACCAGTGTTTTACCATCGGTAAAAAACAACCTGCTGTAATTACTGCTTGCTTCTATTCTTACAATGTTGTTGCAGTTTATTTTTTCCAAACCCCTGCAGGTGGGTAGTAAGAGTATGGGAGTTTCTCCTTTATTTGAAATATAATTTAAAGGATGATTCATATGATTGTAGTTTATTTTGTAATGGCTTAAATAATATGTTTATTCATTTTAAAAAACCGACATCCATTTCCAAAAGCAGTAAAATATGTTTTTCCAATCTGTTCTGCTGGTCTTCATTTTGTTTTAGAAATAACATCCATGGCCGCTGTTATTTACTGTGGCCCGTTTATGGTATAAAAAATCCGGGCATTATATACCCGCAGGTTTCCGTTAAGTTCAATGCTGTTAAACCGTAAGAAATAAGAACGTGAAGAATTTTCATTAATGCTCAGCCCGGTAATGGATATATTGGTATCGTTTGGTGTTGCAGCAGCACCGGTGCCTGGTACAGAGGCAACTATAACTGATGAAAATGTATTCGTCTCCAGTAAATCAGCCGACACTTCATATGTGCCGGATGCATCCCTTACATTTAATGAGATGCCGGTAATGACTGCATCACCAGGTAAATAAACAGGTGCTTCAAACCTGGCCTCAACCCCGGCTGTACCGGTTACCAATGTTTGCCCACCGGAAATAGTGGTGGATGTAATGCCAGCCGTTGAGGTTCCATTTACCGGCATTAGTTGAAAGGCCGATGCAGGAATGTTCAATGAACGACCTGTTGGAGATCCGAAATAAAATCCCCCTAAACTAATCACAGAAGAAAATGTAGGACTATTTTCCCAGAAAGCATTACCGCTGCCATCGCTTTGCAAAACTCCATTAACAACAGCTCCATTGGTCATTTGAAAATCAGTAACCCTCATTTTACCGTTTACAGTTGCCTTGATATTTGCAACAGGTGCAACACCAATACCTATATTAGTTGCATCATCCTGTATTACTCCATTAACCAATGCTGTTCCATTCCAACGGGGAATAAAATTGTTGGTTGTAGAAAGTACTTTTGGGTCTGTTTCTGTTATTACTAAAGTAGATGGGTTTACCCAGCTTGCATTACCGGTTGCATCGCTTTGCAGAACCCTGTTAGCAGCAGCACCATTGGTCATTTGAAAATTGGTGGTTACTGTTTTACCTGCAACTTCCAGTTTATTAGACGGGTTGGTTACACCTATGCCGGTGTTGCCGTTTTTTAATATTGTTAATGCATTGCTCCTGCTATTATTTGCTGTACCGTTTCCAATAATAAACAAGGGGTCGGTATTTGCCCAGGCTGTTGGCGAGCTTGAGATGATAGAGTCATTATATTGACCAATTGATAATGAACCATAAGCCTGCGCAGTTGTACGTATTCCCATTGAAGTTGAATATTCTCCTGTTGCCCTGGTAAAGCTTCCCATTGCATACGAATAATCCCCGTTAGCTTCATTGGTATTACCAATTGCAGTTGAAGTATATCCCGTAGCTTGATTAGAATAACCAATTGCAGTTGACCTGAGTTCTCTGGCTTCATTATTATAACCAATGGCAGTTGTCCTGTCTTCTAAAGCCTGGTTTAAATAACCAATTGCAGTTGAATATCGTTCTGATGCTTCATTGTCATATCCAATTGCAGTTGAAAAATCCTTTAAAGCTTTATTAAAGGAGCCCATTGCAATCGATGATGTCCCCGATGCTTCATTGTCAACACCGGAAGCAAAAGAAAAAATACCGATCTTATTGATGTCCCATTGTGTTCCTGTAACATACCCCGCTCTGAATGCAGCTTTTTTGGGATTAAAAAACATTCTTGTGCCTGCACCGCTTACTTCAACATCTGCTCCACTGCCGTAAGTGCCTGTTACCAGCAATCCATCAGTACCATTAATTCTTAACGCACCATTATCGGCAGTAATTATTCTTCCATTGCCTGCACCACCAAAATTATAAGCGGTATTTAATGTGCTGGATGAAAAGGTGGATGGAGCAATCCAGCTTGCATTGCCGCTGGCATCGCTTTGTAATACAGTTCCTGCAACTGCTCCATTGGTCATTTGAAAATTAGTGGTTGCCGTTTTACCATTTACAGTAAGTTTGTTACCCACCACTGCTGCAGTACCAATACCAATATTGGTGGCATCATCCTGAATGATGCCATTTACCAATGCAGTACCATTCCAGCGGGGAATAAAATTGTTAGTGGTAGAAAGCACTTTTGGATCTGTTTCTGTTATGGCTAGAGTAGATGGGTTTACCCAACTGGCATTACCATCAATATCGCTTTGTAGTACTTTACCAGCACCAGCACCGGTATAAAGAGTTAGTGTGTTTGCCTGCAATGCAGCAGAAAGAACTGTTCCGTTAACTTCCAATTTTGTATTAGGATTAGAAATACCAATACCCACATTTCCATTTTTCAAAACAGTCAATGCATTATTTCTATTACCATATGAAGTGCCATTGCCAATCATAAACAGTGCATCAGTACCCACCCAGTTTACCGGGTCAGAAATCCCGATATTAATTTCATTAAACCGGCCAATGGCAAGTGAAGCATAACTTCTGGCTTCTGTAAATTGTCCTAATGCTACAGCATTTTCAGCAGCAGCCTCCGTATTGGTTCCGGCAGATAAAGCTGAAGTGCCGGAAGCTATCGTATTATTTCCAAAGGCAACAGAACTATTACCGGCAGCAAGAGTTCCATTTCCGAAAGATGCGGATGACCCTCCTGATGCAGTTGTAAATGAACCCGTTGCCATATCACTATTGTTTATTGCATTATTGGAGTTACCTAAAGCAATGGCTGTATACCCTTTAGCCTTCACATTGATTCCGGCTGCAAAAGAATAATCACCGACGCTGTCCTTATCCCATTCGGTCAGAATAGACTTGCCTGTTCTAAGCGCCGCTTTATCTGCATACCACATCATGCGTGCACCTGCCCCACTTACCGGCGGATTACCAGGCATTACCGGCAAAGAAAGCGCACCAGTAAATAACACACTGCTATCTTTTACATGCAACATTGCCTGCGGATTGGTAGTATTGATACCCACATTACCCACCTGGGCGTTAGCTGGCAAAAAAAGTATGGTGATAATAAAAATTAGCAGTAGCTGTTTCATGATCAGAAAGCGTTTTAGTTTATGATTCAAAATTCAACCAATAAACAGACCTTATTATCCACCAAAAGGATGAATTTTGAATGGCAATCTTTTTACGTTGTATTTTTCTACATTATTTCTTCCATGTAAATGTTCCATCAGCATTTGCTTCGCCGATATAATTCATTTTTACCGGAACGCCCAGTGCATCATAATCGAAAAACACCGGTGAAAGCCTGCTGATTGTAAGTTTGTTTGTACCAAAGTGAAGGGTAGAGCCTTCTACTTTCCAATCGGTAATTTTCCGGGCAGTTGCGGCATCAATAATGGTACCGTCATTCATGTAAGAGTAGGCTTTGTCTCCTTCAGAAAATTTCCAGGTAGTGCCATATCTTTTGCCTTTCAGCCATTTTGATTTTACTTCAAAATTTGGATACTCTTCATTTCTTTTTTTGAAAGCATCGCTGCCGGGTTCATAAAAAAGATAGGTCAAGGTATCTTTTCCGGGCAGGCCCATAACCAATTTACCATTGCCTATTTCGTAAATGCTATACACATAGTCTTTAAAATCTTTGATGGTTAATTTGTCGCCATCAACAGCATAGGTCATGGGGGTTCCTACAGGCGTTACAATATTATTGCCCGGTTTAAAAGTAAGATAAGCATTGTAATCATGGCCGGTTTCCAGTTGCCAGTATTTTTCTTTTTCCTTTTCGGCAAGGTAAGTGTTTGCATCCTGTCCTTTAAGGCTGCTGCCGGCTTTAATGGTGTCTTTGCCCTTGCAGGCAATAAGTGAGATGGCAGCAATAGCCACCCATGTAAGTTGTTTGATTGCTCTCATTTTTAGTTGTTTTATTTTTTAATGAATGTCTACGCTTACGATATAATCGCCTTCCAGTACATTTCTTGCACCGGCTACAGCAAAATAAATGCTGGTACGGCGGGTAGTGGTATTGAATTCAATTGTTTGCGGTTTGGAAGGTTCGTTCAGGTTGGGTTGCCCTACCCAGGTTGGATGTGCTGCTTCGCAGATGTTGGTGTAAACAAGAGCAGGAGGTGTTGTTTTCAGATCAAAACCGGCATAGCCATAAATATTGATGCGGCGGTTTGAATGCCTGGGTGTAACGGTAATTTTTGCAACAGACTTCTCCGGCATGTCAAACCAGTAACCAACATGTTTTCCTTCAAATTCAATATCACGTATGCTCGGCCAGCAGGCCATCTGGCTGGTAGTAGCCCACGAAAGATCCTGCATAATATTGCCGCTGCTGAGGTTCCCATCGATGGTTGTTTTTCCAAATTTTTTAAGTTTGATGTAAGGGACATTTGCCGGGGCAGTGGTGCTTGTCATATTCCGGATGCGATCTGCAGGTATGTCTTCATCATAATTATCGGCATAACCATCAAACGAAATGCGGTAGTTGTTACTGCTGTTTACTTTCAGAATCATAGCGCCATACCATTTATTGGTTTTGGTATCCCACACTTCTACCCGTTGGTTTTTATCGTAAGCGCCGGAAATATTATTGGTATTGCTGTAAGCATTGTTACCGGAGTTGTTGTAGCTGTTATTATTGTAAGTGCCGGAGTTGTTATAAGTACCTGAATTATTGTTGATGCGGCGGATCCGATCGCTTGTTACTTCATCTTCATAACCTCTTTTGTATTCATCATAATTTATTTCATAAGTTCCGTTTGGATTGATCTTTTTTATTTTACCCGGATACCATTTGCCATCATTGCGGTCATACACTTCCACTTTATCATACTTCTTAAATGCACCGCTGTTGTTAACCGGCGGATTATAAGTTTGATTATTGCCGCTGCTGAAATTGCCAAAAGAAATAGATGAGAAGAAATTACTGCTGGCATAATCAGCAACATAATTTCTTTTTTGTAAAACCATGGCCTGGCACATCATTACACCAGCCGCAAAAGTGTGACTGGTAATATAAGTGCCGCTTGTTGAAACATATTTTAAGTAAGTGCTTGATGAGCCAGCAATGGAGGATAGTTGCTGCACATCCCGCTGACTGGCACCCGCCCAAAGTTTACTCACCGTATTAGCAACAGATTGCGTTGCAATGGTATTTGATTGTGTATTGGTAAGAATCAGCGCATATGTAACTCCGTCTTTTGTATCAGTAAGCGTAAGCATTTTGGAGTTGCTGTTACTCTTAAAATCTTTTGATGGACGGCTGGGAAAACCTGCACTGATGCTGAAACCATCGTTGGCAAAATTGTAACTGCTGAGTTGTTGCCCAAAAGACTGCATGGCAGTAAAGACAATAAGAAGTAATAATATTTTTTTCATTCTTTACGATTTTTATAACCGTAAAACTATATTTTGAACATAGCAGCTTTATCGTCCTTAAGGATGATTTTTATTTTTATTCAGTAAAATGCTAATGAAATGAAACAGTTGAATCAGCAGGTTAACTGTAAGTGAAATTCCTGCAATTAAAATGCCATCAACTCCCTAACCTTTGCCAGTGCTGCAGTACGTGAATATACATCCAGCTTGAGGTATATGTTTCGGATATGAGTTTTTACGGTGCTTACAGAAATGAAAAGGCTGTTTGATATCTCTTTGCTGGTAAGCCCGTCAAAGATCTTTTGTAACAGTTCATATTCCCTGTCGCTTAATGGCGTGGGTATTTTTTGATTGATTTTTGTCAGCTCGGGCATGGTAAAACTTGCTTTCACTTTTTTGCCATGCGTAAGCAATGCCAGTTGCAAAGATGCAAAGAGTCCTTTTTCTGTAAATGGTTTTACCAGGTAACCCGATGGGTCAGTGTGTTGCACCATCTCTAGGGTTGCCTTATCGGAATATGCTGTGAGGTAAACAAATGGGATCTGGTACCTGCGGTTTATTTCTTCAGCAATATGCATTCCCTCGTTTCCTTTTTTCAGGTTTATATCCAGCAGTACAATATCAGGGGTATTGTTTTTTAATGCTTCCAGTGCAGCTTTCTCGGTGTACACAACAGCAGATACTTTAAAATCAATATTGTTTAAAGCCTCCGCAATATCTTCTGCCACCATCGGCTCATCTTCCACTATCAGTACATTTATTTCACTCATTGGTCTTCGTTTTGTGTATCAGGAATAATGATAGAGACAACCGTACCATTTTGTACATCAATATGTATGTTGCCTTCCAGTTTTTCTGTAAAGGCTCTTATCATGCGGTATCCAAAAGAGAGGCTTTTCTTTTGTGTAAGTTCCGGCTGCAATCCAATCCCATCATCGGCTACAGCAAGAAAATATGTTCTGGTATCGGGTTGATACGTAAACCGCACGTTAATGGTGCCACTGCTTTTACCAGCAAAAGCATACTTGTAAGCATTGGTCACCAGTTCATTTATAATCAACCCAAGCGGCACTACGGTATCAATATCAAGTTCAACATCATCAACATCATGCCGGATAGTTATTTTCACGGCTTCTTTTTCATTGCTGTCTTCTATATAAGTCAGCAGTTCACTTATATAATCTTTAATTTTTAATGAAGTAAGGTTACTGGCATCTTTGTATAAAAACTGGTGTATCAGCGCCATAGATTGTACCCGGTTGCGGCCGGCCTGCACAGCAGAGTATGCTTTTTCATCGCTGATATAATGAGATTGCAGGTTGAGCAGGCTGGTTACCACCTGCAAATTATTTTTTACCCGGTGATGAATTTCCCTCATCAGCACTTCTTTTTCTTTCAGTGCCTTTTCAATTTCAATTTTGTTTTTTGCCAGCAACGCATTCTTACGTTTAAAAAGATTGTAAGCATAAAATGCAAGTCCTGCCAGCAGCAATAAAAAAACCGTAGACAATAAAAACAGGTTTCGCTGCACCCGGTTTTTCTCTGCTTTTTCTTCGGTGGTAGATACTTTATCTGTCAGCTCACCGATCTGTTGCTCCTGCTTGCCTTTTTCATACAGCGCATTCATCTCATTTATCTGCCGTATGTTTTCCTCGTTCAGCAAACTATCGGTAAGCAGCTTGTGCAGGTTATTGTAGCGGTATGCATTGTTGTAATCATTTTTAAAAACATACGCATCCGCAATCAGTTTATAAAAGGCAGCCACAAACTCCCGGTCGTTAAATTTTTGTGCGTAGGCGGCGCCTTTGGTAAACCAGGCAATGGCCTCATCTGGTTTTTTGCGGTATAGGGCAATATTGCCAAAGCCCTGCTGGCAACTGATGGTGGCAGCCTGTTCTTCATCTGCATTCAGCTTTGGATAAATTTCCAGTAATATTTTTTCTGCTTCATCAAAATGGTTTAGACCGATTAATGCGGTAGCTAAATTTGCCTTGCCTTCATGCATATCCTGTGGTACAAAAGCCAGTTTAATTACCTCCCTGGCATACAATACTGCACTGTCGTATTTGCCCATATACTGGTAGCAGGACCCGATATTGATAGAGGAATTAACAATGCCCTGTTTGTTCTTTAATTCTTTTTTTATCTGTAATGAAAGTTGATTGTACCGCAATGCATTTACATAATCTTTTCTGGAGCGGTAGACGAGCGCAATATTATTATAGGATTGAGAAATTTCTTTGCGTGCTTTATAACCTTCACGCAAATGCAGGGCTTCAAAATTGTTGCGTAATGCAAGCTCGTAACTGCCTGCAGCGTAATAGGCATTGGCAATATCAGTAAGGATATTGGCATGAGAAGGATGTAAGTCAAACTGTTTTGCCAAAGACAATGCCTGGTTCAGGAAGAAGATCGCAGAATCTGTTTTGCCTTTTATATCATAGCTGATGCCGATATTTTTAATGGCCCTTGCCTGTTGCCTTACATTACCGGCTTTAATGGCAAGCTCCCTGGCCTGGTTGGCAAATAGTATGGAAGAATCTACATTATAATCGAACATGTAAAAAGCAAGTTCATTCAGTGCATCGCTTTTTATTGAATCATGGGCATTGGATGTGCATATTTTAAGCAAAGAATCTTTTTCTGCAAACTGGCACAGTGCCTGTAAGCTGAACACACAGGAAAATAATATGGCTGAAAAATATTTCATGGCATAAAATAAAGAATCAAAACTAAGATACTGATTGTTTTCTGAATACTCCTTTAGGATGAATTATAATCTGGTGTCTTTGTGGCAAACCTTCTTTCTTAACGTAGCTAAAAAAAATCAGCCTAAAGGACGAGAGAATGCTCCGCTGGCAGAAATACTTTTACTGCCATTAATAACATAAACAACATTAAGATGAAGAAGTTATTTTTTGCAGCTATGCTGATGATGTTAACCGGTTTTGTTTTTGCCCAGGCCATGTCGCCGGATACCAGGCTTGCCATTAACACCATATCAAACCTGCTGCCCCGCATGACCATCAATGAGCAGTACACCATGCCGATCGGCGTTGAAGAGTTTGCCAAAGTGAGACAGGATTGGGATGCATTCAACGAAAATCATACTGCCGTTGTAAATGCTTGGAACAAAATACCCAAGGCAGAACAACAACACCCTGATGTGCAGGCCATTCGTAAACCGCTTGCAGACCGCATAAACTATTTTCAAAAATGGACAACACAGTTAAAAGCCACGCAAAAAATAATCAATGATAACCCGCAGACTTTTACCAATACAAATAGTAACGCACCCCTTTCTGAAACCAGCAGGCAAAAGCTGGCGCAGATAGGTCCGCTGCTGGCTACCATCGAAATTAAAAAAGAATATGCCGGCGTTTTAATGCCCACCCAATATGTGCCTGCTGCAGAATGGTTTCTTAAAATAAAAGGAAACTATATTAAAGCAACCGGTTTGCTGGCATCATTACAAAAAATAGAAAGGCCACATCCTGATGCGATGAAGGAGGAAGAAAAATTGTTAGCCATCCAGGCTGTGTATTTGAATGTAGAAAAACAATTGAAAGCAGTCGGCACTTCGCAAACAAACAGCGGTATCAGAAAAATGTGGGCAGACGATACAGAGAAATATAAAGAATCGGTATTGCGGTTTGCAGATGTGCTGGGCGTAGATATGCCGCAAAACACCACCAACTCACACACTTTGTTTGAACTCTCACCGGATAATTATGATAAAGTATTGAAAGACCTGGAGGAATTAGCTGTGCTGATGAGTGGCAATTACAAAGACCTGGTAGATAATTTTGCACATTTTTTTCCTACGCTGGGTAATTCACCTTGTGTATATAGAATGGTATCGGTAAACCGCAAAGCTTTGATACCGGAAGTTGTAAAACTTTCCGCAACCAGGTTTTTAGCCAATGCCATGCATGGCGCACCGAGTATAGAAGACCTGGAAAAACAAGAGGGCTGGATGGATGGAAGCTTTACACCATCAGAAAGTAAGAAGAAACTGGCCGAAATAAAATCACGGTTTACACCGGTGTTAAAAAAATCGGGCATTACCGAAAACGAAGCCGGGCTTGATAAATTAGATACCGTGTACAATGCCTACTGGCGCAAGGCAGAAGAGCTTGCACCCAAATGGACCTTTCCATCTGATGCAGATGCCGCAGGAGATGCAAGGGCCAAAGCATTGTTTACGGCGGATATTAAAGGGGCTTATCCCGGTGTGCAAATTATTAAACTTGGGTTCGCTTATGATGCCAAATGGACTGTTTATCTCGATGCGAAAAACCAACCCAAGCACCGCACCATTGGTACAACTGCATTAATAAAAATACCCGGCGAAAAATATTTTACCTGCTGGCAATTATTGTTCAATGAAGATTATGTTGGAGGCGGAAAGTTTTCGGGAGGCTCTATTCAGTGGTTGAAATGGAGATGGCAGGGAGGTAAATAAAGTGTAATGAAAATATAAAAGGGTTGATCTTGAAAAGGCTAACCCTTTTTTATGCAACAAATAATTTACGATTTACTTGCACTCTTACGCATGGCTGATAAAAAAGAAAACAGATCATTCATTGTTTTGATGTCTTCCACAACCAAAATGCCATTCTTGCCAACCTGTTTCAATTTGCCTTTGTTGGTGCCGTTTTGTAAAAACAACAAAATGCCGTTAAAAATTTCACTTTGAAAATAAGGCGAATCGGGGTTGCTTACAAAGAAACATTTGAGGGTGTTGTTCTTAACAAAAAGCTTTTCAAAACCCAGTTCCACAGCAATTCTACGGCAACGTACTGTTGTAAACAGATCTTCTACCTGCGCCGGTATGGGCCCAAACCGGTCTTCCATTTCTGCATGAAATGCAACCAGGTCTTCTTCATTGTCACAATTATCCAAACGGCTGTAAAGTGTTAACCTTTCAGTGATGCTTTCTACATAACTATCCGGTATTAAAATTTCCAGGTCGGTATCAATACTGCAGTCGGTAACAAAATCATCCTGCTGGGCAATTTCATCCTTGTATAATTCCTTAAACTCGGTACGCTTTAATTCACGTACCGCTTCATCTAAGATCTTGTGGTACATTTCAAAACCAATTTCAGCAATAAATCCACTCTGCTCACCTCCCAGCATATTGCCGGCACCGCGTATATCCAGGTCTCTCATGGCGATCTGGAAACCGCTGCCCAGGTCGCTGTATTGTTCTAAGGTTGATAAACGTTTTCTGCTGTCGGGCGGTAAAGTACTCATGGGCGGTGCCAGCAAATAACAGAATGCTTTTTTATTGCTCCGGCCAACTCTTCCCCTAAGTTGGTGCAGGTCGCTTAATCCAAACTGGTGCGCATTGTTTACAATGATGGTGTTTACATTCGGAATATCAACACCGCTCTCTACTATATTGGTACAAACCAATACATCGTATTTCTTATCCATAAAATCCAGGATGGTGTCTTCCAGTTCATCACCTTCCATTTGCCCGTGTGCATAGGCAATACTGATATCGGGGCAAAGGCCCTGTATCAGACTCTTCATCTCGGCCAGGCCTTTAACACGATTGTGTATAAAGAAAACCTGTCCGCCTCTTTCGGTTTCGTAATAAATAATATCCCGTATGGCATCTTCATTAAAAACCATCACCTCGGTTTGTATGGGTTGGCGGTTGGGTGGGGGCGTGTTGATGATACTGAGGTCCCGGGCTCCCATCAAACTAAACTGCAATGTTCTGGGAATGGGGGTTGCGGTGAGGGTTAAGGAATCAACCGTGGTTCTTAGTTGTTTTAGTTTTTCTTTTGCAGACACACCAAATTTCTGTTCCTCATCAATGATCATAATACCCAGGTCCTTAAACTTTACATCTTTGCTCAGCAAGGCATGGGTGCCGATGATGATATCAATTTTTCCTTCGGCAACTTTCTGTAAGGTTTCCTTTCTTTCTTTGGCCGATTTAAAACGGTTTATAAAATCAACCGTTACCGGAAAATCTTTTAAACGCTCACCAAATGTTTTATAATGCTGATAGGCAAGAATGGTTGTTGGTACCAACACGGCAGCCTGTTTACCATCGCAGCAGCTTTTAAAAGCAGCACGTATGGCAATTTCTGTTTTACCAAAACCTACATCGCCACAAACTAATCTGTCCATCGGCGATGGTTTTTCCATATCTCTTTTTACATCTTCAGTTGCCTTGCCCTGGTCGGGTGTGTCTTCATAAATGAAACTGGCTTCCAGTTCTGTTTGCATGTAATTGTCCGGCTGGTGTGCAAAGCCCTCCCGGCTTTTTCGCTCGGCATATAATTTAATAAGGTCGGTTGCAATATCTTTTACCTGCCGCTTGGTTTTGTCTTTCAGTTTATTCCATACATCGCTGCCAAGCTTATTCATTTTTGGAACCGTCCCTTCCTTACCGCTGTACTTGCCAATTTTATGTAAAGAAGAAATATTTACATACAACAGATCACCATCTTTATATTGAATGCGTACCGCCTCCTGCATTTTTCCATTGGCTTCAATCTTCTGTAAACCACTGTACACGCCCACTCCGTGGTCAATATGTGTTACATAATCACCCGGTTGTAATTCCCTCAGTGTTTTTAAAGTAAGCGCTTTATTCTTGCTGAAAGCCTGCTTTACTTTGTATTTATGGTAACGTTGAAATATCTGGTGATCGGTATAACAAACGTTTTTCAGGTCATCATCAATAAACCCTTCGTGAATGGAAGTGGGGATGGGTATTACATTAATCTCTGCCTTAAGATCTGTAAAAATTACATGCAATCTTTCCAGCTGTTTTGGATTTTCGGCAAACAGGTAGATATTGTATTTTTTTTCTTCGTACTCTTTTAAATTTTTGATCAGCAGATCAAACTGGCGGTTGAAGGAAGGTTGCTCTTTAGTAAGAAAGTTAACCGTTGATCGTTGTTGGCCCGCAGGATCCTGTGGATTGTTCGTATCAAAGCTTGCTTTGGCACCAAACTCAATAATATGCCGCTGCCTTATTTCTGTTTCAAGAATTGCCGCCGTTACAAAATCATTTTCATCAACATCAGTTTTTACCAAATAACTTTCATCGTCATCTGATTGAGATGAACTGCTTACCGGATTTTGTTTCAGTAATTCTAAATAAAGCTGAAGGTCTTCTTCCTGTTGCTGAATTTTTTCTTTAATGAAATTCCAGTCCTCACTCCATACAACCGTATTTTCCTGTAAAAATTCCATGATGGAAACTTTTTCACCGGTATCAAACTGTGTTTCAACGTTTGGTATGATACTTACCTGCAACAACTTCCTTTCACTCAACTGTGTCTCGGGGTCAAAAATGCGGATGCTGTCAACTTCGTTTCCAAACAATTCAATGCGGTAAGGTTTTTCATTGCCGAAGGAATAGATATCTAAAATACCGCCACGTACAGCAAACTGTCCCGGTTCATACACAAAATCGGTACGGGTGAAACCATAGCCAACAAACTTTTCATAAATGGCATTGGTATCAATAGTATCGCCCTGTTTTATTGAGATGATATTGGCAGAAAGTGTTTTAGGCAGCACCACCTTTTCAAACAGTGCTTCGGGGTAAGTTACTATAGCACCCACCCGGTTTTGCCCCATGGGATTGGAGAAACGGGTGAGGCACTCGGTTCTCAGCATGACATGGCTGGCATTCAGCAGCCGGTAGTTCTTTTTATTTTTAAAAGAAGAAGGAAAGTAAAAAAGGTTCAGCGCACTGGTAATATTTTCTAATGTGTTGTGAAAATAGGCAGCTTCTTCGGCATCACGCAGGATAATGAGGTGATTTAATTGCGAAGCAGCCGCATGGTTAAAAACCGCTGAAACAATGAATGGGGCTGCACTTCCGTGAAGGTTTGTAAGTTGAATTTGCCGGGGTTGGGACGCAGTAACCCCGTCCACTATTTTAAAACAGCGGGGGTCATTTAAATATCCGTTCAACAACATTTCCAGGTTCATCTGCCGGGTAAAGATAAGCCGAATAAAAAAAGCGGCCACTTTCTGTTTAAGAATGGCAATATAAGGGCCGCAAAAACGTTATCAGTAAGCCTTATCAGTAATTTTATCTATATTTTTGCTGATCAGGTTTATCCAAACAAAATCCAATGGTAATCAACCGATGAAAAAATTCTATTCTTTTGGCTTTTACTTGTTGCTTTTATCCGGTTGCTTTACCGCAACTGCTCAAAATACCGGTATACCGGTTCGCTTTACAGCAGGCAATTTTATAACCGGTAATAATATCCAGAAACAAAGTTTTCAAAAGGAAAACCTGCAGTCATCTTCTTTTAATAATAGTTTTTATGTGCTGGTTCAATTTTCAAAATTACCGTCACTGCCGGTTCAGCATGATCTAAGAAATGCAGGTTGCGATCTGCATACCTACCTGCCTGGCAATGCATACCTGGCCACCATAAAAAGTTCATTTGATTTTATACAGGCAGGTGCATTTGATATCAGCTCCATAAATAATATTCCGCTGCTGTATAAAAAAGACATTGCTTTTGCAAATTTTCAGCAATCTGCCAATAAAGAAGATCAAAAATTAATTGCAGTAAGTTTTTACCCATCGGTAAGTAAAACAGCAGTAGTTACCGAATTGATAAAGATGGGGGTAGTCATAGAGCAAACTAAATATTCAGATGGAGATGTTGTTTTTGTTCGGGCCGATATGGATAAAGCGGATGCTATAGCCGCGTTGCCATTTGTAAGTTATGTGAGTTTACAAACGCTTACTGATAAAGTGCTGAACTATAAAAGTATTGGCAAACATGCGGTAACCAGTTTGCTTTCACCTTCGGGAAAAAATTTAAGCGGAAAAGGAATTGTTGTTGGTATTGGCGATAACTCAGAAATTATAACACCCCAGCTTGATTTTACAGCAAGGGTGATAAACCGTGTACCTTTTCCATTCAGTTTCCATGGTGTACATGTTTCCGGTACTGTGGCCGGTGCAGGTTTGCTTGATCCCAGGCATAATGGAATGGCGCCCAGGGCAACGATCGTTAGCCAGTACATGAGCGATATCATTACATCTGCACCAACTTATGTTGCCGACTACAATATGATTGCAACAAACAATTCTTATTATGCCGGCCAGCCGGGCTGCCCCGGAAACGGTGCCTATGATGTGTTGAGTAATTATGTTGATAAACAAATGGGGGACTATGAAAAATTGCTGCACGTTTTTGCAGCCGGTAATGATGGTAACCTTACCTGTTCTCCATATCCCATTAAATATGCAACCATTAAATCGGGTTACCAGGTTGCAAAAAATGTTTTATCTGTTGGTGCTTTGGATACACTTTATGCAGCAGCAGCTTTCAGCAGCCGTGGGCCGGTAAATGATGGCCGCTTAAAGCCAGAGATCATGGCTTCGGGGTTAAATACACTTTCCACGCGGCATAATTTTACTTATGGAACCAGCAGCGGTACCAGTATGGCTTCGCCAATAGTTGCAGGTGCAGCAACTTTATTAAACGAACAGTACAGAAAGTTTAATGGTGGTGCTGTACCGCAGGCGGCGTTGATTAAAGCAGTATTATGCAACACCGCCGAAGACCTGGGTAACCCCGGTCCCGATTTTACTTTTGGTTTTGGTCATTTAAATGCCAGGCGTGCTGCAGAAACTATTGAAAATAACCGCTTCTATTTAAGCACTGTTACGCCGTCGGTAAATACAATAACAGTACCAGCCAATACAAGGCGTTTAAAAGTTATGTTGTATTGGGCCGATACGGCTGCTGCCGCTAATGCAGCAGCTGCTTTAATCAATGATTTTGATCTGACTGTTGTTGCACCGGGAAATATTACACATTGGCCATTGATCTTAAATCCTTTGCCGTCCAATGTAAATGACAATGCAGTGGAAGGCGTGGACAGGATAAATAATATTGAACAGGTTGTAATTAATAACCCGGTTGCAGGTAATTACGATATTAATGTAAGCGCATTTGCATTGCCTTATGGCCCACAGGAATATGTAATAACTTATCAGATAGATACACTTGGGGTAACCGTTGAATATCCCTTTGGCGAAGAAAAAATGGTGCCCGGCCAACCAGAAACTATCAGGTGGAATGCCTATGGCGATGAAGGAAATACTTTTACACTGGAATATTTCGATGGCACAGCATGGAATTTAATTGATAATAATGTAGGGGCAAATCTGCAATTCTATAACTGGGTGGTTCCTGCAACAGTTAGTAATAATTACAAGGTAAAGGTGAGCAGGAACGGATCGGCTTACAGCGATGAGAGCAATTTTAATTTTACAGTAATTGGTCAGCCGGTTGTTACGGCTACCATCCCCTGTGATGGATTTGCACAATTAGACTGGCCTGCCATTCCCGGTGCAACATCTTATGATATCTGGCAACTGAAAGCCGATACCATGGCCATCATTGGCAATACAACCACGTTGAGTTATTTAATTTCCGGTTTAAACAGTGCAACCAATTATTGGTTTGGCGTAAGTGCAAAAAACGGAACTATTAATGGCAGAAGATCTGTATCCAGGTCGGTGCTGCCATCTACTGGTGTTTGTGCTTTAGCCATGTTTGATAATAATTTAAAAGCGGTTTCGGTTGATGCTCCGGTTACGGGAAGGCAGTTTACATCCTCTGCATTAACCGCATCGGAACAAATAAGATTTACCATCAGGAACCTGGATAATGCTGCCACTACAGGCTCATACGATCTGTACTACCAGGTAAACGGCGGCGCAACAATTATGGAAAGCAGTGCTGTTGCCATGGCTGCACTGGCTACCAGGCAATACACATTTATTACCCCGGCCAATTTTTCTGCACCCGGTATTTACACCATAAAAGCATGGGTTAAAAGAACAGGCGATACACAGGTAGTAGATGATACAACAACGGTAACTATAAAACATTTGTCCAATGCTTTAATTACGTTGCCGGCATTGGATGGATTTGAAAATGCATTGGTAAAAGATTACGTGTTAAATACAACAGGGCTCGACAGTATTGACCGGGTTGATTTTAAAGCCAATACCACCCGTGGCCGTGCCCGTACTTTTGTAAACACAGGCTTTGCATTAAATGGCAACCGGGCTATCACATTAGATCAGTTTCCCTACAATGCAGCCCAAACAACTGACAGCCTGTTGATGACCTATAACCTGGGTAACTACATCAGCGGCCAGCAGTTGCGGTTAGATTTCTATTATAAGAATCACGGCAACGAAAATAATCCCAATAACAAAGTATGGATACGTGGCGATGATACCAGGGCCTGGGTGTTGGCTTATGATTTGGTTACTAACCAGGCAGCACTTGGACAATACAAACATGCAGTCATCAATATTAATGATGTGCTGGATACGGTGTTGCCCGCGCAGCCCATCAGCAGCAGCTTTCAGATAAAATTCAGTCAGCAGGGCAATACCTCTGCCAATGTACCCTATCCCATAATTGACCAGGATGATGGATATACTTTTGATGACGTAGGGATAAAAGAAGTATCAAATGATGTCGGCATCACCCGTATTATTTCACCCGCTGTTTCAGGCTGTGGTTTGGCCGGAAATCAAACGGTATCATTCGAAATAAAAAATTACAGCAGCACTACATTTACCAATGTGCCCGTGTATTATAATGTAAATGGTGGAAGTGATGTGATGGAAACCATACTATCCTTACCTCCAGGAATTACGACACATAGTTTTGCGTTACCAATAAACCTGTTGTCAGATACTGATTATAATTTTAATTTCCGGGTGTACGAGTCAACAGATAATTACCGGGATAACGATAGTATTTTAAATTATAATTTCCACACAAGCCCTGTCATTAGCACATTCCCATACCTGGAAGGATTTGAAAGTGGTACGGCAAACTGGTACAGTAAAGGGCAAAACAACAGCTGGCAGTGGGGTACGCCAGCCAAAACCACCATCAATAAAGCTGCCAATGGTACAAGAGCATGGGTGACCAGTTTAGCAGGCAAGTACAATACCAATGAGATATCTTATTTGTATTCGCCCTGCTTTAATATCAGCGGCTTAACCCAACCGGTACTGTCCTTCAGTCATATTTTTGAAATTGAAGATGCAAGCCCAGCAGATTATACCTGGGTAGAATATTCAGTTAACGGCGGTGTAACCTGGAGCCGGCTTGGTACAAATGGTGGGGGTACCAACTGGTATAATGACCCAACGGGAAAACACCAGTGGCGCAATTCTTTGACCACATGGCATGTGGCCAGTTTTAATATTCCACCAACAGGCAATACGGTGCGTTTTAGGTTTGTATTTACAAGCGACCTGGGATATAATTTAGAAGGTGTGGGCATTGATGATATTCATGTTTTTGATAAAGCTGCTGTTTACACAGGTGTGCCCATTACGGGCATAACACAGGCGGTAAGCGGCAGTAACTGGGTACATTTTAATTCGGGAGCAACCCGGGTTGCGTCTATCAATGCAAACGGCAATAACCTGGGCAGTACGTCGGTCTCCGTTTATCCTTTTGCCGGGCCGGTGCGTTTTCAAAACCACCAGTATTATGTTAACAGAAATATCGTTATCAGGCCCACTACACCACCCGCTACTGATGTTACGGTGCGTTTTTATTTTACAGATGCAGAGGTAAAAAGTTTGCTGGCAGCTACCGGTTGCAGTGTATGCAGTAAACCAACGGATCCATATCAGTTAGGGGTTACCAAATTCAGCGGTTTAGCTGTGCAGGAAAACGGAACGCTTGCAGATAATGCAGGTGGCGTGCATTCATTTATTTTACCGGCCAATACTGAAATTGTTCCTTACGATAATGGCTACTATGCTGAGTTTCCTGTAAACAGCTTCAGTGAATTCTGGTTAAACCATGGCGGTATAAGTGGTACAAATTCCTTACCGGTAAACCTGTTGACTTTTGAAGCGGTTAAGCAAACCAAGAAGGTTTTATTGCAATGGACAACAGACAATGAACTGAATGCAGATAAATATATGGTAGAGCGAAGTGCAGATGGAATTAACTACATAGCTATTGGTACGGTGCCAGCTTATAATAATGGCAATAAAAATAATTACAGTTTTACCGATCTGCAGCCTTTGAATGGATTTAATTTTTATCGTTTAAGGATGACGGATCTGGATGCAAGTTTCCGCAATTCGCCGGTAAGAAAGGTGAATTTTGATAATATTGGTGATGATTTCAGTATTTATCCAAACCCGGTTACCGCTAACAGATTATTCGTTTCATCAACCGGAAAAATAACCAGTGCAGTCCTTTTTGATGTTACAGGACGGATGGTAAAATTGTATACACTCAACAACAGGAGCAATACACTGGATGTTGGCGGCATTGCAAAAGGAACCTATCAGCTAAAAATTTTTACAGAAAACGCAACACATACTGAGAAAATAATTATTCAGTAACACACTTAATAATAAAGGCAAGGCTTCCGTAATTTTTTTTTGCGGAAGCTTTTTTATTTATTTCTTAGTAACTTTCCGCAAACGTAAAAAATGGCATTATTACCGTGGCGAAAAGGCAGGGTTATCCGTATAGAAAATGAAACCGCAGTCACCAAAAGATATTGGATTGAAGTACCTGAGTTAACATCATTTGATTTTATTCCCGGACAATTTGTAACACTCGATCTGCCCATTCATGAAAAGGCAAACAAACGCTGGCGCAGCTATTCCATTGCCTCCTGGCCCGATGGTAGCAATGTTTTTGAACTCATCATTGTATTGGATAAACAAGGTGCCGGCACCAATTATATATTTCATGAAGTTATTGTAGGGTCGGAACTTTCCTTCCGTGGGGCACAGGGTGTTTTCACGTTAAAAGAACCGTTGGACAAAGATATTTATTTGATCTGCACGGGTACCGGCATAGCCCCCTTTCGCAGTATGGCACAGCATATAAAAAATAAAAATATTCCGCATAAAAACATAACCCTCATCTTCGGTTGCCGAACAAAAGACACGTTATTGTATTATGATGAAATGAAAAAACTGGAGCAGGATCTACCGGGGTTTTCTTATATGCCGACCTTGTCAAGAGAAGCATGGGAGGGCCCGACAGGCTATGTACACCCAATTTACGAGGAATTATGCACAGATAAAAATCCGGCAGTCTTTATGTTATGCGGCTGGCGTGGTATGATTGATGAGGCTAAGCAGCGGATTCTTGATATGGGGTATGACGCAAAAGATATTCACGCAGAGATATACGGGTAGGCATTTGTATGAAACGATGCAGATAAAAAATGATTTTAATCAGGAAATACTGTGATTAGAACGATAAAAACCAATTGATTCAAAATAGACATTTCTTCCTTAACTTGTACCATTAAAAAAATTCAATAATAATCTTGCTATGGGTGCATCTTCCATGATCGTTTTAATAATTGCAGCGCTGGCATTTTCTTCAATTGCTGTAATGATTGCAAGGCTTGTTACCAAGTATACCAAAAACCCCCAGAAGGGCCAGCCTTACGAATGTGGTATTCCAACAACAGGTAAAACATGGATACAGTTGAATGTTGGTTACTATTTATTTGCATTGGTGTTTTTAATTTTTGATGTTGAGCTGATATTTATTTTTCCCTGGGCAGTAGTTGCTAAATCAGTGGGATGGGTTGCCCTTGTGGAAATTGTAATTTTCTTTTTCATTTTATTTATGGGATTTTTATACGCACATAAAAAAGGTGCTTTAAAATGGATGTAAAACAAAATACAAAGCAAAAGATTTTCCGGGGCAGATTCACGAAACGCCAGGTGGCGGTATCGTGTTGAGCAAACTGGATGATGTGATCAACTGGGCAAGGTCAAACTCTTTATGGCCGCTCACTTTTGCTACGAGTTGCTGTGGTATTGAGTACATGGCCGTAGCCGGTGCTAAATATGATTTTTCAAGATTTGGTTTTGAAGTAGCACGGGCCTCGCCCAGGCAGGCAGATGTGATCATCATTGCCGGTACCATCGTTAATAAAATGGGACCGGTGTTAAAACGCCTGTACGACCAGATGGGTGATCCTAAATATGTAATTGCCATGGGTGCATGCGCCATCAGCGGCGGCCCCTTCTTTTATAATACTTATTCTGTTGTTAAAGGTGCCGATCATATCATACCGGTAGATGTATATGTAGCCGGTTGTCCGCCAAGGCCCGAAGCATTGCTTCATGCATTGATAAGTTTACAGGAAAAGATAAAAGCCGGAAAAACGAGAGAACAAATTAAGTCAGGTATATAAATTGTATGAATAACGAGGAACTGAAAATAAAAATAACTGAACTGCTTCCTGCTGCCACGTTTGATGAAACGGGCGAATGGCTCAACATTCATGTGGAGCCAGCCGATTGGTTATCTTTTGCCGGTAAACTCCGCAATGAAGACTCCTTATTTTTCGATTATCTTTTTTGTCTTACCTGTATAGATTGGAAAACGCACCTGACCATGGTATATCATCTCAGCTCTACAAAGTATCGCCACAATATTGTTATCAAATCAAAGCTGGATGCTGCGAAGCCGGAGATCGAATCGGTAAGCCATATCTGGAAAACGGCCGAATTTCATGAAAGGGAAGTGTATGAAATGTTTGGCGTAAATTTTATAAATCACCCCGACCTGCGGTTATTAATATTACCCGATGGTTGGGAAGGTAAGAACCCGATGCGAAAGGATTTTGAAGACCCAATTAATATGATTAAGCTCTGATATGTTTGAAGAAATAGGCACAACAACCGAAGGTGATCTGATCATCAATGTAGGACCCCAACATCCTGCAACACATGGTGTATTGCACCTGGTGATCACACTGAATGGTGAGACCATCAAAAAGGTAGAGCCGCATCTTGGTTACATTCATCGCTCTATCGAAAAAATGTGTGAGAGTTTAACCTACCGGCAATTCATTTATGTTACCAGCCGCATGGATTATCTCTCTGCTCATATAAATAATCATGCTTGTGCTTTGACTGTTGAAAAAGGAATGCAGATAGAAGTACCCGAAAGGGCACAGGTCATCCGGGTGATCATGGATGAACTAACAAGAATTGCTTCGCATGAATTGTGGTGGGGTGCAATGGCAATGGATATTGGGGCATTCACACCTTTCTTTCATGCTTTCAGGGAAAGAGAAAAGATCAACGAGATCATGGAGGAAACCTGCGGCGCCCGGCTTACCATGAACTACTATGTGCCTGGTGGATTGATGGCCGAGCTTCATCCCGACTTTCAGAAAAAAGTAAAAGAGTTTATTGTACTGTTTAAGAGAAAGATCGATGAATATGATGAACTGGTTACGGGCAATATCATTTTTATAAACAGGATGAAAGGCGTTGGAATTTTATCTAAAGAAGATGCAATTTCTTATGGTTGCAGCGGTCCTGCAGCAAGGGGCAGCGGTGTAAACTGCGATATCAGGAAACTATATCCTTATGCCGTGTATGATAAAGTGCAGTTTGATGAAATATTGGAAACCGGTTGCGATTCATTGGCGAGGTATATGATCAGGATACGGGAAATGAAACAATCGATACGCATTATTGAACAGTTGATTGATAACATTCCCGAAGGAGATTTTCAGGCAAAAACAAAAGCAGTGTTGAAATTACCCAAGGGAGAATTTTATACAAGAGTGGAAACAGCAAGAGGTGAATTGGGTGTATATATAATGAGTGAAGGCGCAACAACACCTTACCGCATCAAATTCCGTTCGCCGGGATTTTCAAACCTCTCCGCCCTGGATCATATGGCAAGAGGAAGTAAGCTGGGAGATTTGGTTGCGATGATGGGAACACTGGATTTGGTGATACCGGATATAGACAGGTAGCCGGCCTCCCCAAACCCCTCCAAAGGAGGGGCTTTAGGATCTCAAAATTTGGAGAACTTATTAACTAAAATGTGACTCTGGAATATTGTTGAATATAGATAAGATGTACAAATGCTTAATTGTTAAAGTTAAATAAAATTAATAATGCCCGGCCTCCCTCTCTCTTGGAGAGGGAACGAGGGTGAGGTTATGTGGAGCTTAACAAACATATCAAGTGCAATTCATGATTGGTTGAATCAAACATTCAATCCAACATGGGTAATGGTCATTGAAATGGTCATTGCAGGCATTGCTGTGATTGGCTTGTTTGCTGTACTTGGATTGGTATTGGTTCTTATGGAAAGAAGGGTTGCGGCATGGATGCAGATACGCCTGGGTCCCAACCGTGTTGGTCCGTTCGGGCTAATGCAATCACTGGCAGATACATTGAAATTATTGGTTAAAGAAGGGATGACGCCGGATGGAGCAGATAAATTCTTATTCAACCTGGCTCCTTTTATAGCGATGATGGTGGCCATGTTACTGATGGCACCAATTGCTTTTGCAAAAGGCTTTCAGTTGTGGGATATGAATATTGGTGTGTTATATGTAACCGCTATTTCTTCCATCATGGTCATCAGCATTTTGATGGCGGGCTGGGCAAGTAACAATAAATATTCATTGATGGGGGCTATGCGAAGCGGAGCGCAGATCGTGAGTTATGAATTATCTGCTGGTTTATCCATTCTTACTATAGTAGTGCTTACCGGAAGTTTGAATATTACCGACATCATCAACGCACAGGCAGATGGCTGGTGGATCTTCAAAGGACATATCCCGGTGATCATTTCATTCGTCATTTTTATCATCGCAGTAACAGCAGAAACCAACCGTGCACCTTTCGATCTTGCCGAAGCGGAGTCAGAATTAACGGCCGGCTTTCATACCGAATATTCGGGAATGAAATTCGCTTTGTTCTTTTTGGCAGAATATATTAATGTGTTTATTGTGTGTGCCATTGGTGCTACATTATTCTTAGGGGGCTGGATGCCATTTCATATCGGCAACTGGGAGGCATTTAATCATGTGATGGATTATATACCATCAAGTGTGTGGTTCTTTGGCAAAACGTTTTTCTTAATATTTGTGATCATGTGGTTCAGGTGGACATTTCCACGTTTGCGTATTGACCAGTTGCTGACTTTAGAGTGGAAATATTTATTACCGATCAGCATGTTCAATTTATTATTGGTAACTGCCCTTGCAATTTTGGGCTGGCATTTTTAAAGTAAGAAAAAGATGTTTATTGTAAAATACATAAAGGAAGTTTTCGGTGGATTAAAATCACTGCTGGTGGGCATGCGCCGCACCGGGTATTATTTTACGCATCACAAGGAAATTATTACCGAGCAATACCCTGATAACAGGGATACCCTGGTAATGGCCGATAGGTTCAAAGGCGAAGTTATTTTGTTGCATGATGAGAATAATGAACATGCCTGCACAGGTTGTACAGCCTGTGAACTGGCCTGTCCCAATGCAACCATTAAAATTGTTACCAAATTTGATATTACACCCGAAGGAAAAAAGAAAAAAGCGATCGACAAATTTGTGTATCACCTGGAATTATGTACCATGTGCAATTTGTGTATTGTAGCATGCCCTACAGATGCGATTAAAATGGCGCAGACATTTGAGCACAGTGTTTTTAACAGGGCGGACTTAACTAAAATTTTAAATAAACCCGATTCAAAAATCAGGGAAGGAATTGAGTAAGATTGCAGAAAAGTGAAAAAAAAAAAAGGAAAAAAAAAAAAAAAAAAAACCCTCCTGGGGCGGGGTGAGGCCATAATGAGTGGATCAACAGTCATATTTTATTTGCTGGCTGCAATTACTTTGGTAAGTGCATTACTGGCAGTTACTACCAGGATGATATTCCGTGCAGCTATTTATTTATTATTTGCTTTGATAGGTATTGCCGGAATTTATTTCTGGCTGCAGTACGAATTTATTGCTGCCGTGCAGATCATTGTATATGTTGGCGGTATTGTGGTGCTGATCATTTTTTCCATCTTTCTAACCCAACAGGCAGGTGAGCAATTGCCAAAGCAAAAATTAGGCAGACAGTTATTTGCTGCACTGGCTTCCTTTTGCGGACTGGCCCTGGTGATGTTGCAACTGGCTCAGCACGCTTTTGTTGAAACCGGTAATAAAGCCATAGAACCAACTGTTGCCAATATCGGCACTCAAATGTTGGGAGTTGAAGAGGGTGGATATTCATTGCCATTTGAAGTGGTGAGTATGTTACTGCTGGCGGCATTGATCGGTTGTATTGTAATTGCATTAAAATCAAAACCGGAAACTGAATGATTGAGCCAGGACTATATCACATGCTTTTCATCAGCACTACGCTGTTCTTCATTGGTGTGTATGGTTTTTTTACCAGGCGCAACCTGGTTACCATGCTGATGAGTGTTGAGTTGATACTGAACAGTGTGAACCTGAATTTTATCGCATTCAATAAATATTTATGGTACGATAATGAATAGAAAAATAAATGTTGAAATGCTTAATTACAAATATTAATTAAAAAAACAAAAGCCCGGCCTCCCTCTCTTTTGGAGAGGGAATGAGGGTGAGGCCCATGCTAAACGCAACTTACATAGCGCTCATTCCTTTGCTGCCACTGGCAGGATTTTTAATGCTTGGGATATTTGGAAGAAAATATTTCAAGAATACGTCGGGCATTATTGGAACAACATTATTACTGGTTTCAACAGTACTGGCTTTATATACAGCTTATGGATATTTCTTTGAGTACGGAAAAGTGGAAGGTATTTATCAAAAATTAGTTCCGCTTAAATATACCTGGTTACAATTTTCCGAAGGCGTTTCTATAGATATGGGTATCATACTCGATCCAATATCTGCCATGATGTTGGTGGTGGTAACCTTTATTTCCTTGATGGTGCATATTTATAGCCTGGGTTACATGAAAGGTGATGAGCGGTTCCCGGTTTATTATGCTTTCCTCGGACTGTTTACTTTTTCCATGCTTGGGCTCGTTGTTTCTTCCAACATTTTCCAGATATATATATTCTGGGAACTGGTGGGTGTTTCTTCTTTCTTACTGATCGGTTATTATTACGATAAACCAAGTGCTGTTGCTGCCTGTAAAAAAGCTTTTATTGTAACACGTTTTGCTGATGTGGGATTTTTGATCGGTATTTTGATCTTGTCTTTTCATTCCGGCACGCTTGATTTTAATACATTGATCGCAACACTAACTTCGCCTGAAACCGCTGGCTATAAAAGTGCGGCCGCTGCATCTTTCATTGGTGTATCTGCATTAACCTGGGGCCTGGCTTTGGTATTTATTGGCGGTGCAGGAAAGAGCGCTATGTTCCCTTTACATATCTGGCTGCCCGATGCGATGGAAGGCCCAACGCCGGTTTCAGCATTGATACATGCGGCAACAATGGTAGTGGCTGGTGTGTTTTTAGTGGCAAGATTATTTCCTGTGTTTGCCATTTCATCTCCCAATGCATTAACCATGGTTGGTTATGTTGGTGCCATTTCTGCTTTGATTGCTGCACTAATCGCCTGCACACAAACAGATATTAAAAGAGTGCTGGCCTATTCTACCATGAGCCAGATCGGCTATATGATGTTTGCATTGGGCGTTTCAAAATATGGGGGAGAAGATGGATTGGGTTACACCGCATCTATGTTTCATTTGTTTACACACGCTATGTTCAAGGCGTTGTTGTTCTTAGGAGCTGGCGCAGTGATACATTATATACACAGCAACGAAATGAAAGACATGGGAGGATTGAGAAAATATTTACCCATCACACATATTACTTTCTTAATTGCTTGTCTTGCTATTGCCGGCGTGCCACCATTTGCCGGGTTCTTCAGTAAGGAAGAAATTTTACTGGCTGCTTATCAAAACAACCCATCCATCTACTGGATAGCATTGATCACATCAGGCTTAACGGCTTTTTATATGTTCCGTTTGTACTTCAATATTTTCTGGAATAAAGAAGCTCATGTACATAAAAAAGTATTGCCAAATCCGAATGCTCCGGCTCCCTCTCTTTTGGAGAGGGCGGGGGGTGAGGCCAAAGGAGAGGGTGGTTTTGCGATGATGATGCCATTGATTTTATTAGCTGTTGGTGCGGCAGTTGCAGGGTTTATTCCTTTCGGGCATTTTGTTAGCTCTGATGGAAAAAGACTGGAGACAGCATTCCACCTGCAGTTTTCAATAGCACCTGTAGCATTGGGACTGGCAGGTATTTTTATTGCCATGTGGATGTATAAAACCGAAAATGATAAACCTGATAAGTTTGCTGCATCGCTTAGTGGATTATATAAAGCGGCTTATCACAAATTCTATATTGATGAAATTTATTTGTTCATCACCCAAAAAATAATTTTTAATTTAATTGGAAGACCGGCTGCATGGATAGATAAAAACGTTGTAGATGGATTGGTAAATGCAACAGGAAACGGCACAAAAGATATTTCAGAAATAATAAAAGGAGTTCAATCCGGTAAAGTACAGCAATATGCCATTTACTTTTTAGTAGGTATCATCGGGTTGGCTTTGCTGTTCATTTATTGGTGGACATAGAAAATTGATTTAACAAACTGCATGAATTTATTATTATTAATATTATTACCATTAGTTACAGCAGTAGCTGTTTTGCTGATGCGTAATGCTAAACAGGTTAAAGCGGTAGCATTGGCAGGATCTGCAGCACAGTTTGTATTGGCTTTTGTCCTGCTCTTTGGTTATTATAAAGAAAGAGCAACAGGGAATACAGCCCAGATGTTATTTGAGCAGCAGTACAACTGGTTCCCTTCCTGGAATATCAGTTTTCATTTGGGTGTTGATGGTATTTCCGTAGCGATGATCTTATTAACTGCCTTTGTGGTAATTGCGGGTGTTTTGGTTTCGTGGAATGTTACCAAAATGACAAAGGAATTTTATTTCCTGCTTATCTTATTAAGCCTCGGCGCTTATGGTTTCTTTATTTCACTCGATCTCTTCATCCTGTTTTTCTTTTTAGAGATAGCAGTTATTCCAAAATATTTGCTCATCGGCATTTGGGGTAGCGGCAAAAAAGAATATGCCGCTAATAAACTGGCGTTGATGTTAATGGCTGGCTCTGCATTGGTGCTGGTAGGATTGCTCGGAATATATTTTTCAACGGATGCACACAGTTTTGATCTGATGCAATTATCACAACTGAATATTCCTATTCAAACACAAATGATCTGCTTTCCATTGTTGTTTGTGGGCTTTGGTGTGTTTACTGCTTTGTTTCCTTTTCATACCTGGGTGCCTGACGGTCACTCAGCTGCACCAACTGCGGGTTCTATGTTTTTGGCAGGCATCTCAATGAAACTGGGGGGCTACGGTTGTTTACGTGTGGCAACATACATCATGCCTGAAGGTGCAAAAGAATATGCAACCATTATTATTGTGCTTTCTGTAATTGCTATTTTATATGGAGCCTTTGCTACTATGATGCAGAAGGATCTGAAATATATCAATGCTTATTCTTCTGTAAGTCATTGCGGGTTTGTTTTGCTGGGCATTGGTATGTTAACCAAAACATCCATGACCGGTGCCGTAATGCAAATGGTTTCGCATGGTTTGATGACGGCACTTTTCTTTGCTGTTATCGGCATGATATACGAACGTACCCATACCCGTCAGGTGAGTGAAATGGGCGGCTTGCTGAAAAGAATGCCATTCATTATTACGGTTTTGTTTATTGTTGGTTTGTGCTCGCTGGGTTTACCGGGGTTGAGTGGTTTTGTGGCAGAGATGACCGTTTTCATGGGCTCCTGGCAACATCCCGATACCTTCAGAAGAGTGGCAACTATCTTAGCCTGCCTCTCCATAGTGGTAACTGCAGTATATATTTTAAGGGCAGTAACTAAAACAGCCATGGGGCCTTTAACAGCCGGATTTGAAGAACTGAAAGATGCAAGCTGGAACGAAAAACTTGCTGCATTGATCTTAATAGCAGGAATTATAGCAATTGGTGTAGCGCCTTTCTGGCTGAATGACCTGGTTAGTCCGGGTGCAGAAGTAATTATGCAAAAACTGTCCCGATAGTACCGGAACAAAATAAGAAATGGAATGAATGATTTTCTCACATTGATGAAGCCTGAACTGGTAATAACCGGTATCATTTTTCTACTCCTGTTTATTAAGTTAGGCAAGGGTTTAAAAAATGAAACGATGTTACTGGTGATTCAGGTTTTGCTGTTGCTGAATTTTCTTGCCGGTTTTTTCTTAAATACCGAAGGAACATTGTTTGATGGGATGTATCTCACCACAAACATGATAGTGCTGCAAAAGAATATTTTAAGCCTGGGTGTTTATCTCATCTCTTTATTATTTGCTGATTGGTTTAAAAAATCTGAACACATGCCCGAGTTTTTTATGCTGATGTTATCGGCATTGCTCGGCATGTTCTTCCTTATTTCCAGCGGAAATTTATTGATGTTCTTTTTGGCTTTGGAGTTGTCAACCATACCTGTGGCTGCCATGGCTAATTTCGACCTGGATAAAAAAAGGTCTTCCGAGGCTGCGATGAAAATGATTATGTCGTCGGCATTTTCTTCCGGCATTTTATTATTTGGCATTTCTTTAATTTATGGTGCAACAGGCACTACCAGCTTTGCAGAATTGCCACAACAATTGAACGGAAGCCCGTTGCAAATACTTGCTTTGGTATTTTTGTTCTCGGCCTTTGCTTTTAAATTATCTATTGTACCCTTTCATTTATGGACCGCAGATGTGTATGAAGGATCGCCGATGGCAGTTACTTCATTTCTTTCTGTGATATCAAAAGGGGCCGTTGCTTTTATTTTTATGGCAACACTGTATAAAGTGTTTCAACCCATGCATGCCACCTGGTATAACCTCGTAATGATACTCGCTATTGCAACCATGATCATCGGAAACCTGTTTGCTTTAAGGCAACAGAATATAAAGCGATTCCTTGCTTTTTCATCCATTGCACAGGTTGGTTTTATATTGGTAGGTATCAGCAGCAATTCAATTCAAGGTTCTACCTCGGTAGTTTATTTTATCCTGATCTATGTTTTTTCAAACCTGGCAGCATTTGGTGTGGCAGCTGCTATTGCTGCCAAAGCGGGCAGGGAAAATATTGATGATTACAAAGGCCTGTATCAAACCAATCCGTTCTTAAGCTGGGTGCTGGCGCTGGCCTTGTTTTCACTGGCCGGTATTCCGCCAACAGCCGGCTTCTTCGGTAAATTATTTTTGCTTACAGCCGGGGCAGCAAAAGGAAGTTACCTGTTTATTATCATTGCTGCACTCAACATGATCATCTCTTTATATTATTATTTACGGGTTATCAGGTCTGTATTTATGGATAAAAACGATGAGCCGCTTGAAAAAATAAAAATTGAACCATCTGCAAAACTTGGTTTAATGATTTGTGCAGCAGGAATAATACTGGTTGGATTATTGAGCTGGATTTACGATTATATACAATCCATGGCTTAACAATCCAAAACAATAACCCCAAAACACATAACGCACATGGCTATAAATAAAAACCACGAATTTGAAGAACTGGATGGCGTTAAATGCGGCATCGTGGAAAAGAATGTGTCGCCCCAAAGAGTTGCCTTCTTAAAAAAAATACTGGAATATAATAAATTTACGGTGGTTGTTGTTCCATCTCCACCGCCGAAAGTGGCTGCGGCCCCTGTAGCAAAAGTGGTAGAGGGTGAAGAAACCCCTGCGCCTCCGCCGCCGCCACCGGAACCTGCAGCACCCGAAACATTCACCGTTGGGGTAACAGACTACACATACAATACCATCAATGCTATTTATGGCAGGTTACTTAAAACACCTGATGGGCATGTGGTTACCATAGCTTACTGGCAGCAACATGAACCCGTAAGTCTTGATGAGATACCTTATTATGAGGAGGTCAATTCCTGTATAAGATAAGTTTTCAGCTTATGAAACCTGCGTTGGTTTTATCATTAATCATATGCATCAGCCTATCTTCCATCGCACAAATTCCAAAAGTATCTGCAGGCAGTATCAGGCATTTTGAAAATTTTACTTCACAATTCGTGGCGCCCCGTAATATTGATGTGTGGCTGCCAGATGAGTATGACCCCTTAAAAAAATATGTAGTTTTATACATGCACGATGGCAGGTCTTTATTTGATTCATCAATAGTCTGGAACCACCAGGAATGGGGTGTTGATGAGGTTTTGAGTAAGCTGCGGACTGAAAAAGAATTAAGGATTGTATTGTGGTAGGAATTTGGAATACAGAAACCACCAGGCATAATGAATACCTTCCACAGAAACCTTTTGAAACTTTAAGCGTTTCAAAAAAAGAAACGATACTGAAAGCTAAACGTATCAGCGGGCAAAACGTTTTCACTTCTTATCAGATTCAATCCGATAACTATCTCCGCTTTTTGGTAAAGGAACTGAAACCTTTTATTGACCGTAGTTTTTCAACCCTGCCTGATCGGCAAAATACATACATTGCAGGTTCCAGTATGGGGGGATTGATCTCGATTTATGCAATATGTGAATACCCGGAAGTATTTGGTGGAGCAGCCTGCCTGTCTACACACTGGACAGGTATTTTCAGGGCTGATAATAATCCGTTTCCCGCTGCTATGATGAAATACCTGGAAAGAAATTTACCATCTACATTGGACCATAAAATTTATTTTGATCACGGCTCAGCAACACTCGACAGTTTATACAAACCATTTCAGCTAAAGGCTGATAAAAAAATGATGCGGAAAGGATTCAGCTCAACAAACTGGATCACCAGAGAATTTCGTGGTGCCGATCATTCAGAAAGGTCATGGAATGTACGGCTGGATATTCCGGTTTTATTTTTGTTAAAGAACTGACCGGTGTAATTATTAATTCCATAATTGAAAGGTTTTATAACTAACCCAGGGATTATGCCTGAATAAAACATTTATCCTTTCCTTATTTATTTCTGCTTTTATGCCTTTTAGTTAAATGATGAAAATCACTTTTTTATATGAGTTATGTTTTAATAATTAAAGCAAACATGGCATAACTATGTGTAAGATTTAAAATCACATAATCATGTCAAAATTAACTAAAGCCGGAAAGTATGTTTACTTCTTCGGCGGCGGCAAAGCCGATGGAAATGAATCAATGAAAAACCTGCTTGGTGGAAAGGGAGCCAATCTTGCAGAAATGGCAGGACATCCAAAACTTAAATTACCGGTACCAGCCGGTTTTACGGTTACTACTGAGGTCTGCACTTATTTTTATGAGAATAAAAAAACATACCCCAAAGTATTAAAAAGCCAGGTAGAAGAATCGCTGGCTAAAATGGAAAAGCTTGCCGTTAAAAAATTCGGTGATGAAAAAAATCCGCTGCTGGTATCTATTCGCTCCGGTGCCAGGCGTAGTATGCCGGGTATGATGGAAACGGTATTAAATGTTGGGCTGACTGAAAAAACAATTGGCGGATTGATTGCACAAAGTGGCGATGAACGTTTCGCCTATGATGCATACAGGCGCCTGATCATGATGTATGCAGATGTGGTGATGGAGAAAGGAGCCGGCATTGAAGTAAAAAGCAAAGGCATTAGAAAAATTATGGATGAAAAGCTGGAGCATATCAAACATAAGCAAGGATATACCAGCGATACTGACCTTACTGTTGATGAACTAAAGGAATTGGTTATCGATTATAAAAAAACAATAAAGAAAATATTGGGCACCGAATTTCCTGATGACCCCTGGAAACAAATGTGGGGCGGTATTGGCGCTGTATTCAGTAGCTGGAACGGTAAGCGTGCCATTGAATACCGCAGGATAGAAAAAATTCCTGACGAATGGGGCACAGCTGTAAATGTGCAGTCGATGGTATTTGGTAATATGGGTGCCGGCAGTTGCACCGGTGTTGCTTTTACCCGTAATCCGGGCAACGGAGAAAATAAATTTTATGGTGAATACCTGGTAAATGCGCAGGGCGAAGATGTGGTGGCCGGTATCCGTACACCGGCACCGGTGAATCAATATTCGATGAATGATCAAAGCAAACAATTCACTTCGCTTGAAAAATTAATGCCTGCGTTATACAAAGAATTATTCAGCTTTCAGAAAAGACTGGAACAGCATTACAAAGACATGCAGGATATTGAATTTACCATTGAAAAAGGAAAACTATATATGTTGCAATGCCGCGTTGGTAAACGCAATGGTATAGCCGCAGTTAGAATGGCTGCTGAAATGCACAAAGAAAAACTGATTGATGCAGCAACTGCTGTCATGCGGGTAGCACCCAATCAACTGGTTGAGTTGCTGCTGCCGATGATCGATCCTGCAGCAGAACTTATTACGAAGCCCATTGCCAAAGGCCTGCCCGCCGGTCCCGGTGGAGCAAGAGGTCGTGTAGTGTTTACTTCTGATGATGCAGTGGCATGGGCTGCTAAAGGCGAAAAAGTTATTTTGGTTCGGGAAGAAACATCACCTGAAGATGTGGATGGAATGCATAAAGCCCAGGCCATACTTACAACCAAGGGTGGCATGACATCACACGCAGCATTGGTAGCCCGGGGTTGGGGTAAATGTTGTATTGTTGGTTGTTCGGATATTGAAATACATGCCAACACAAAAACCTTTCATGCAAAGAACGGCGAGATCATTAAAGAAGGTGACTGGCTGAGTTTGAATGGTACAAAAGGTTTGGTGTATGAAGGCACTATGGCATTAACAGAGATCGACCTGGATAAAAATATATCGTACAACTACCTGATGAAGCTGGTTGATAAGATAAAACAGATTGCTGTACGCACCAATGCAGAAACACCTGAAGATGCGGGCCATGCGATGAAATTTGGCGCCGAAGGTATCGGATTGTTCCGCACAGAACATATGTTTTATGGCGAAGGTAGTGAACAGCCATTATTCCTTTTACGTAAAATGATCGTTAGTAAAACCGAACAGGAAAGACGGACGGCATTGAATGAACTGTTTAAGTATGTGAAGAAAGATATCAAAGACACCATGAAAGTAATGAAGGGTTACCCCGTTACCATCCGTTTGCTGGATCCTCCCTTGCATGAATTTGTACCGCACGATGTAGAAAAATTACATCATCTTGGAAAAGAACTGGGCATCAGCATGAGTGTATTAAGAAGAAGGGTGCTGGCCCTGCATGAAAATAACCCAATGCTTGGCCATCGTGGTGTAAGGCTGGGCATCAGTTTTCCTGAGATTACTGAGATGCAGGTTCGTGCCATACTGGAAGCAACTGCAGAAATACTAAAGAGCGGAAAAAAAGCTTTTCCTGAAATTATGGTTCCCGTAACATGTACCGTAAATGAATTGATACACCAGAAAGTAATAGTTGACAGGGTGTACAAAGAGGTATGTGTAAAAATGAAAATGAAAAAAATACCTTACCTCTACGGCACCATGATCGAAACACCCAGGGCCGCCCTTCGTGCCGAATTGATGGCGCATGTTGCGGACTTCTTCAGTTATGGAACCAATGATCTTACGCAGATGAGTTTTGGATTCAGCCGGGATGATATTGGCGGCTTCTTACCAAAATACCTCGACCTGAAAATTCTTCCTTATGATCCGTTCCAGACCATTGACCAGGACGGAGTGGGAGAACTGGTAAGGGCCGGTATAAATGGCGGACGAAAAGCCAAGCCGCATCTTAAAGTAGGTATCTGTGGCGAACATGGTGGTGATGCCGACAGTGTAAAATTCTTTCACAGGCTGGGAATGAACTATGTAAGTTGTTCTCCGTTCCGGGTACCTATTGCACGTCTGGCTGCAGCCCAGGCGGCACTTGAAAATAAAAGATAACAAGCATGAAGCAAAAAAGCCCGCAAAAATTTGCGGGCTTTTTGATAAAAGAATAATTTATTTCTGGCTTTCCAATATTTTAATATAATTGGCCCTCTCGTAACCGGTAGGATCTGAAATATGTTGTTGGCTCATAGTTCCCTTGAAAGCATCAATACTTTCAAATCCCTTTGTAAGCATCCATGATTCCAGTTCTTTATTCATTGTTTTTAAATAACCAATACCATTTTTGTATAGCGCAGAAGCTGTCATGGCAATATCGGCACCGGCCAAAATGTATTTGATCACTTCAATGGAGCTTTGCACACCGGTAGTAGCTGCCAGTGATATCGGTACACGGCCATACAGGAGTGCGATCCATAAAAGTGGCAGCCTGATCTCGTTGGATTCGCTGTATTGCAAATTATGCAGCAGGGTTAATTTGTTGATATCAAAATCGGGTTGATAAAAACGATTGAACAAAACCAGTGCATCCGCTTTAAACTCCTGCATGCGCTTAGCCATATTTCCCATGGCACTGAAGTATGGATTTAATTTTACCGCTACCGGAATCTTAACGGTTGATTTAACTTCATCAATAATATTAAGATAGCGGTACTCAACTGCAGAAGTTGATAAATGCACATCAGCGGGAATAAAAAAGATATTTATTTCCAAACCATCGGCACCGGCCTGTTCCATTTGCTTTGCATAACTTATCCATCCTTCGTTGGTCATTCCATTTAAACTGGCGATGACCGGGATATTTACTTTTTCTTTTGCCTTACGGATTATTTCCAGGTACTGATCTGATCCTTTATGATATTCATCCAGGCTTGGAAAGAAATCGCTGGCTTCAGCAAACATATTGCTGGTACTGCTTACAATGGCTTCGTATTTTGCTTCTTCTTTTTTCAGTTGCTCTTCAAACAACGAAAATAAAACCACAGCACCTGCCCCGGAATCTTCCATCTGAACAATATTGCCAACTTCTTCTGATAAAGTGCAGGCAGAAACCACGATCGGTGATTTCAGGTTTAATCCCATGTAAGTTGTACGTAAGTCCATAAAAAGAGTTTTTTTGCCACAGATTGCACAGATTACACTTATTAAATGAAATACTTCTGGTGCATGAATGGCTTTGTTATCTATTTAGTTTTCTTTTTTTAATATCAGATTCCACCTCTCACAGAATACCCGAATATTGCGATTAAAAAAATTCGTGTAATCTGTGCAATCTGTGGCTAACCTACGCCACCGGTGTAAAGTCGCTGGCAGTTTTTGTTGCCAGTTCCTCATAATTTTTCCAGCGCAGGTTTACCATTTCCTGTGCCAGTGTCATCAGTTCTTCTGCTTCTTCGGGATTTGTTTGCGTAAGTACTTTATAACGCAGTTCCTTGTAAGCAAATTCTTTTAACGGAATTTCCGGCCTGGTAGAATCCAGAATAAAAGGATTTAGTTTTTTTACTCTTAAAACAGGATTGTAACGCATCAGTGGCCAGTAGCCGCTGGCAACCGCATTGTTCTGCTGTGTCAATCCGTCTTTCAGATCGTAGCCATGTGCAATGCAATGGCTGTATGCTAAAATCAGCGATGGGCCATCATAAGCCTCTGCTTCACGCATGGCCAGCATGGTTTGTTGTGGATTGGCGCCAAAAGCAATTCTTGCTACATACACATTGCCATAAGAAACTGCCTGCATCGCCAAATCTTTTTTACCGCCACGTTTGCCGGCCGATGCAAATTTTGCAGAAGCCGCTGTTGGTGTTGATTTAGAACTTTGTCCGCCGGTATTGCTGTACACTTCGGTATCCAGTACCAGAATGTTTATATTTTTTCCGCTGGCCAGCGCATGATCCAATCCGCCGTAGCCAATATCATAAGCCCATCCATCGCCACCCACTAACCATACACTACGGTGTACCAGTTGTTCACAAACTGATAATAAATGTTGGGCAGCTGCTTCATTGATGTTCAGCAATTTCTCTTTCAGTAATTCAATTCTTTTTCGCTGTACTGCAATTTCAGATTCCTGTAATTGCGGTGCATCCATGATCTCCTGCACAAATGCATCACCCAGTTGTGGTGCCAGTTGTTTTAATAAGCGGTGCGCCATGGTCAGTTGATGATCGGCCGTCATGCGCATACCCAATCCAAATTCTGCATTGTCTTCAAACAAAGAATTTGACCAGGCTGGTCCCTGTCCGGCAGCATTCATCGTCCAGGGAGTGGTTGGTAAATTGCCACCATAGATGGAAGAGCATCCTGTTGCATTGGCAACCAGTAAGCGGTCGCCAAATAACTGCGACAGTAATTTGATGTACGGTGTTTCGCCGCAACCAGCACAGGCTCCGGAGAATTCAAACAACGGCTCCATAAACTGTGCACCATGCACGGTAGAGAAATTAATTTCAGAACGATTGTTCCATGGAAGGTCTTCGAAGAAGCCGATCTGTTTTTTTATTTTTTGTGGATCGGGTTCTTTCTCTGTCATGTTAATGGCTTTGAAAGAACGGTTTATTGGATCTGAAGCCGGACAAACTTCAACACATAAATTGCACCCGGTGCAATCTTCGGTATATACCTGTAAAGTATATTTTGTTTCAGGAAAACCTCTTGAGTTGATGGGCGCAGATTGAAAACCATCCGGCGCATTTTTTAAAAATCCTTCGTTGTAAAATTTTGCACGAATTACGCTATGCGGACAAACAAATGCACAGTTACCACATTGTATGCAAAGGTCGGGTTCCCATAAAGGTACCTGGTCGCTGATATTTCTTTTCTCCCATTTGGTAGTGCCGCTTGGGTAAGTTCCGTCGATTGACATTTTACTTACAGGTAATTCATCTCCATGTCCCGACATCATTTTAGCCGTAACATCTTTTACAAAATCAGGCGCATCGTTGCCAACCACCGCCAGCATTTTGCCAACGGAACTGGCTGTTGCAGGAACAGTCACTTCAAATAAATTAGCCAGTGTGGCATCTACTGCTTCAAAGTTCTTTTCTACAACGGCTCTTCCTTTTTTGGTGTAGGTTTTTTCTATAGCATGTTTGATCTGCTCTATCGCTTCCGCTTTTGGCAACACGCCACTTAATGCAAAGTAGCAGGTTTGCATGATGGTGTTGATCCTGCCGCTCATACCGGTATCTTTAGCAACCGTGTTGGCATCAATAATATAAAACAAAAGTTTTTTGCTGATGATCTCCTGCTGAACAGTGCCAGGTAGTTTATCCCAAACCTCTTCTTTATTAAAAGGACTGTTGAGTAAAAATGTGCCGCCGGTTTTTATAAAATTCAGCATTTCTACCTTTTCTGTAAAGTTGAATTGGTGAGCGGCAATAAAATCGGCTTTGCTGATAAGATACGGTGCCCTGATAGGTTTAGGACCGAACCGTAAATGTGAAACTGTTCTTGCCCCCGATTTTTTTGAATCATACACAAAATATCCCTGTGCATACAGGTCGGTATTTTCGCCAATGATCTTGATGGTATTTTTATTGGCACCAACAGTTCCATCAGCACCCAAACCAAAAAATAAACCCTGCCGCCATTCAGATTCATCCAACGTATAGGATTCGTCATAAGTTAAGCTCGTAAATGTTACATCATCATTAATACCAATGGTAAAATTATTTTTAGGATGATCTTTTTTTAATTCATCGTAAACTGCTTTCACCATGGCGGGAGTAAACTCTTTGGAAGAAAGGCCATAACGTCCGCCTACAATATTAGGCAGTTGTTTAATTTTACCCTGTTGCAAGGCACTTACCAAAGTTGATAAAACATCCTGGTACATAGGCTCTCCGGAAGCACCGGATTCTTTGGTTCGATCCAGCACTGAAATTGATCTTACAGTTGCCGGTAATGATTTTATAAAATGTTCCAAAGAGAATGGACGATATAATCTTACCTGAACAACACCCACTTTTTCACCGGCAGCATTCAGGGCATTCACTGTTTCAGAAACGGTTTCTCCACCAGAGCCCATGATAATAATAACTCTTTCTGCATCAGCAGCACCGGTATACTCAAACAGTTCATATTTTCTGCCGGTCAGTTTTTCAAATTCCCGCATGGCATCATCAACAACTCCTGCGGTATCATCATAAAATTTGTTCACCGTTTCCCTGCCCTGGAAATATACATCCGGGTTTTGTGCGGTACCCCGGATGAAAGGATGATCGGGATTCAACGCTCTTTTGCGGTGTGCAAAAACATATTCATCGGGTATCATGGCTTTTATCTGTTCGTCAGATAAAAGTTCTAATTTATTTACTTCATGCGAGGTACGAAAGCCATCAAAAAAATGCATGAAAGGAATGCGGGAACGCAGGGTTGCTGCCTGTGCGATCAGCGCAAAATCATGCGCCTCCTGCACACTGGCAGAACCAAGTATAGCAAATCCGGTTGTTCTTGCGGCCATCACATCCTGGTGATCACCAAAAATGGAAAGGCCTTGTGCCGCCAGCGATCGGGCAGCAATATGAAATACAGTGGCAGTCAGTTCTCCTGCTATTTTATACATGTTGGGCAGCATCAGCATTAAACCCTGCGATGCAGTGAATGTGGTTGTTAAAGCACCGGTCTGTAATGCCCCATGCACCGTGCCGGCGGCGCCGCCTTCGCTTTGCATTTCCAATACATCGGGCACATTGCCCCATATGTTTTTAATGCCTTTGGCGCTCCACTCATCTGCCAGTTCGGCCATGGTAGAGGAAGGTGTGATGGGATAGATGGCGCAAATTTCATTCACCCGGTACGCAACATAAGCGGCAGCCTCATTTCCATCTATCGTAGCAATTATTTTATTTTTATTAGGCATCTTAAATTGATTTAACAGGTTCTGGAATCATTTCAATGGCATGGCAGGGGCATTGTTCGTAACAAACAGCACATCCCGTGCAGGCATCATAATTAAACTTGTAACGGTTACCGGCACCCAGTTTTATAATGGCATCTTCGGGGCATGCGCCAAAACAACCATCACATTCAAAGCAGTTGCCGCAGCTTAAGCAACGCTGTGCTTCGTAGCGGGATTCTTTTTCAGATAAGCCTGCGTTCACTTCATCAAAATTCTGTATAGCTACTTCCGGAGCCAGTTTATCCTGTTCTTTTTGTGGTGCATCTGTTTTGTACCACATGTGCAGTTTTTTGTAACTGGCCGTAAGGTGTTTTTCAGGTTTCTGATAGGTGTTTCCTTTTAAGAATGCGTCGATATATTTTGCAGCTTTTTTTCCCTGCCCTATGGCAATGGTAGCACTGCGGTTTTCGCCAGGCAGCATATCACCACCGGCAAAAACCCCTTCGTAACCGGTCATGCGTTGCATATCAATTTTAATAGTGCCGTCTTCATTAATAACCACTCCTGTTAAGGAACGTAAGAAACCTGAATCTGTTTCCTGCTTATTGGCAACGATCAGTACATCTGCATCAATCGTTTCAAATTCGTTGCATCCAACAGCTTTTCCTTTTTCTACTTTCATTTGCTCCAGCGTGATCTTATTTTTGCTGATGCTCTTGATACTTTTTTAAAAGTTGCACATCTACTCCTTCTGCCAAAGCATCTTCTGTCTCATAATCATAGGCAGGCATTAATTTTTTATCGCCGGCAAAATAAACGGTGGCTTCAGAACCAAATCTTTTTACCATCCTTGCCAGGTACATGGCTAGTTTACCACCGCCATAGATCACTACTTTTTTGCTGATGAAAGGAGAGGGATTCGTTTTTGCTTCATTAAAAAAACCGAAGGCATCTGTTATATAAACTGAATCGTCTTTTTCAAATTCTTCTTTATGAATTAACCCTGCACCAATACCCAGATAAACCGCATCAAATCCACCTGCTTCTTTTTCCTGCAAAATATCCAGTACTTTATGATTCAGTTCAATTTTTACTCCGGTTCTTACAATCCTGTCTATTTCAAAATCGAGAATCTCCTTTGGTAATCGGTAATCAGGAATTCCGCTCCACATTAAACCTCCTGCATGTTTCCCGGCTTCATAAATCACTACTTCATGTCCCATACGGGCCAGATGATAAGCTGCAGATAAACCCGAGGGCCCGGCTCCAATCACCAACACTTTTTTTCCTGTGGTATAAGCTCTGAATTGCACCGGCCATTTTTGCCTGATGGCCTCATCACCGATATACCGCTCCACGGCATGAATATTTACCGTGGTATCAATATGAGTTCTGTTGCAACCTGTTTCGCATGGCTTAACACACACCCGGCCCATGATGGCGGGAAAGGGATTGTCTTCAACCAAAGTTTGAAAGGCTTCAAAATAATTTCCTGCCTGTGCAAAGTCCATCCATGCCTGGATGTTTTCACCTGCAGGGCAGGCACTGTTGCAGGGGGGCATAAAATCAACGTACAACGGACGCTGTTTTCTTAACGGGCCTGTACCATCAGCATGTGTGGTAAGGTCGGCCGGTTTTGTAATGTCGGGTGTAGACATAATATTAAATTAGTGAGGTGTAGAACGAAGGGCCAAATTAACAGGAAGCAGCACATTATACATTGACTTAGTTCAGCAAGCATGCTGATATAAATCATGTTTGAAGGTATTGGTAATAAAAAAGCTGTCAACCTCAGGCTGACAGCTTTTAGTAATATAAACCGGTAATAATTAATTGATCTTTTCCATAATTAATTTCTTTACATCACTTAATGCAATTCTCTCCTGGGTCATCGTATCCCTGTATCTGATCGTAACAGTGTTATCTTCTTTAGTCTGATGATCAATCGTTACACAAAAAGGTGTACCAATGGCATCCATGCGGCGATATCGTTTACCAATGGCATCCTTCTCTTCATAAAAACACATGAAACTGCTCTTGCAATCATCCATCAGTTCTTTTGCAATTTCTGGCAATCCGTCTTTCTTTAATAAAGGAAGAATGGCCAGTTTGGTAGGAGCGATCTTTGCCGGAATTTTTAAAACCACACGGCTGTCTTCAGTACCATCCTCTTTTAACCATTTCTCTTCGGCATAGGCGAGGCTGATGATGGTTAGAAAAAGCCTGTCTAAACCAACGGAAGTTTCTACGACAAATGGTGTGTAGTTCCCATAAGGCTTGTTTGTAGCGGCATCAATATCATTGTCAAAATACTGTATTTTCTTTTTACTGTATTCCTGGTGTTGTTTCAGATCAAAGTCTGTTCGGCTGTGAATACCTTCCAGTTCTTTCCAGCCAAATGGAAATTCAAATTCAATATCCATAGCTGCATCGGCGTAATGCGCCAGCTTTACGTGATCATGAAAACGTAATTTTTCTGCAGGAATGCCCATGCTCTCATGCCATTTTTTTCTTTCGGCCGACCAGAAATTGTACCATTCCATTTGTGTACCGGGACGAATAAAGAATTGCATTTCCATCTGTTCAAATTCCCGCATTCTAAAAATAAACTGCCTTGCAACAATCTCATTTCTAAACGCTTTACCGGTTTGTGCAATACCAAAAGGAATTTTCATCCTGCCGGTTTTTTGCACGTTTAAAAAATTTACGAAGATGCCTTGCGCAGTTTCGGGGCGCAGGTACACTTTACTATTTTCATCATCTGCAGAAGCAGTGGCACCAAATTCTGTAGAGAACATCAGGTTAAACTGACGTACATCTGTCCAGTTGCAGGTTTTGCTGATGGCACATTTTATCTTATTATCTTCAATTAATTGTTTTAGTCCTGCGTAATCATCTTTAGCCAGCAGTTCATCCATTGATACTAAAATATCTTTCGACAATTGCTCATTGCCTATTGCCAATTGTTCTTCAGCAAAACCTTCTATCAAGTGATCAACCCTGTATCTTTTATTGCTGTCTTTATTGTCGATCATCGGGTCGCTGAAGTTGTCAACGTGTCCGCTGGCCTTCCAGGTGGTAGGATGCATGAAGATAGCCGCATCAATACCTACAATATTGTCGTGCATTTGTGTCATACTCTTCCACCAGTAATCACGGATGTTCTTTTTTAACTGGGCACCGTTCTGGCCATAGTCATATACAGCCGCTAAACCATCATAGATCTCTGATGATTGAAAAATATAACCGTATTCTTTGCAGTGCGAAATTAATTCCGCAAAATTGTTTGTTTCGTTTGCCATAAGGCTGCAAAAGTAAGGCAAAACTCAAAATATCCGCCATGGGTTTATGCGGTTGTATGAATTACAGTGCCAGCAACCCTGTAACTTTGGGTTTGATCATCCGGGCAAAGGATTTATTACAATGGTAACAGAAGAAAAAATAAAACAGATAAGAAGGCAGTTGAGTAAGGGAGAGCCTGAGGGGGAAATTAAAAACGGGTTGCGTGAGGAAGGTTATACAGCGGATGAGATAGGAACATTGTTCTTTGATCTTTATGAAAAAAATGCTGGTACAAAGCAATCAAAGCCCTTTCTGTCAAATAATGGCCAAATCTATAATTTAATTGCAGCCTGTTTCGGGATTGCCGGTATTTCGATGTTGGTAATTGATACCTGGTTAACAGCCTATGCAATTCCATGCATAGTTTTAGGGGCTATCAGTTTTCTGGTTAAATATTTTATGTCAGTTAAAAACCGCAAAAAATAAACTCATCATTCTGCCGGAGGTTCAACGGTTGTTTTAACCACCGTTTTTTCTTCGGGTTGTTGCTGAATAGATTCTGTGGATTCCACTTCTATCTCCTGCACCCACACGGCATAATTAGAGGGATAAATTCTGGAGCCGGTATGTACTGCAAATACATGTGTAAATACGGCGCCAAAATATAATATCATGGCTGAATAATAAACCCATAAGAGCATAACAATAACGGAACCCGCTGTGCCGTATGTTGAAGAAAGCTTGCTGTGGCCCAGATAATATCCGATCAGAAATTTACCCAGCATAAAAAGTATTGCAGTGGTTATAGCCCCTGCTCTTACATGCCTCCATTTTATACGGGCATCGGGTAGTACTTTAAATATCATGGCAAATAGTAAGGTTGTAATACCAAATGTAATAATAACATTTACGGCATACACCACAATAACGGTAAGCTCGGGGAACATACTGGTAAGCCGGGTGATCAGTAAATCCATCAGGCCATTGATAAGCAAGGAGACCAGTAGCAAAAAGCCAAGGCTTATCACCAGTGAAAAAGAAAGCAGCCGGTTGATGATCATTTTTAAAAACCCTTTGCCCTTGCGGGGTTTGGCTTTTAGTTTCCATATCTGGTTGATAGAGTCCTGTATTTCGCTGAACACACTGGTGGCGCCAAACAACAGGGTGCCGATTCCGATAACGGTGGCAACATAACTGCTTTCTGATAATGCCGCAGCCCGTATAATATTCTGAACCTGTAATGCTGCATTTTCACCGACGAAACCGGCAATCTGGTTATACAATGTACCTTCGATCGCAGCCCTGCCGTAAAAAATATCACTCACCGCAATAACAATAATGAGCATGGCAGGTAAAGAGAAGATGGTATAGAAAGCCAGTGCTGCACTTAGTTTTAAAACCCTGTTATCTATAAAATCGGAAAATGACTGTTTGGTGATTGACCATACAAATTTTAGCGAAGATCTCATTTCCTTATTTTAATTTTTCATTTTGCTGATGCCTGTCGGCATCCCTCAAATTCTTCTTTTCAAAATTCTTTTCCAGTGCTTCAGTTAAATTTACCCCGGTTTGATTAGCTAAACAGATCAACACCCACAACACATCGGCCATTTCATCGCCCAACTCTTTCCCTTTGTCCGATTCTTTAAAAGATTGCTCACCATATTTTCTAACCATCAATCTGCTCAGCTCTCCAACCTCTTCCATAAGTATGCCAAGGTTTGTCAATTCATTAAAATAGCGTACTCCGGTGGTATTGATCCATTCATCTACTAACTTTTGAGCTTCATTAATGGTAATTTCTGTCATCAGTCCTTGTTTTTTGAATCAATAAAGATAGTAACCGGCCCGTCATTTAATAGGGATACCTTCATATCTGCACCAAATTTCCCTGTATACACTTCTTTTCCCAGGTCAGCTTGTAGTTGAGCAATCATTTTTTCATACAGGGGAATAGCAATTTCGGGCTTGCTTGCTTTTATATAAGATGGGCGGTTCCCTTTTTTTGTTGCAGCATGCAGGGTAAACTGGCTTACCAGTAAAATATCACCGCCAATATCTTTTACTGAAATATTGGGCACTTTGTTTTCATCGTCAAAAATGCGCAGGTTTACGATCTTGTTGCTAAGCCATTCTATATCTGCTGTTGTATCAGCATCTTCAATACCAACCAAAACCAGCAGGCCTGTTTTAATTTCAGATCTTGTGGTGTTGTTAATGCTAACAGCGGCCTGGCTTACCCTTTGTATTACCACTCTCATGTGTACAAATATAGCTGCTTACAGTTAAAAGAAAATCCCCCCGACATGGTACCGGGGGGATTTTCTTTATTTTCTGTTTGCTATCAACAGTGCCAACGCTCCAAGCGGAAGCGGTATCCACCAGAAGTCTTTCAACTCTGATAAATGACTGGATTCTTTTCCAATAAAATACATAGCAGCAGCAGCCACCAGGCACAATACACCTAAAATGTAAAAAAGAGATTTTCTATTCATGTCAGTAGGTTTTCTATAAATCTACTCATTTAGATCTGGCTTTGCAATAGCCCGCTGTTTTTTTTTGTGGCATACACGAAAATTGTGATGCTGAATAGCTGCACATCTGAATGGATGCAGCAATACAATGTATAAAACCGGGCTGCTTTTTTATGAATGCCTGTTACAAAACAAATGGCGGTTTTTAACGCACAATGTAACCGGCAAACTTTTCTGCCAAATACCCAAAAAACGATAAAACAGCCTGAAATCAGGCAATTGGATTTTTATTGAAAATTCCAAGATTTTAAACAAACAATTTTATAAAAAAATGGGGAAAAGCGTCCAAATCCACTGCCGGTATGAGTCTTTAAAATTATCCACCAATTTTGTCCACAGGTGTTAATATTTATAAGTTTGATTCTTCAGCCAATACAAATATTTTCGTTTGCTTAACATTTACATAACCCACCTTCAAAGCGATTATAGATATATGTCAAAAAAATCAAAACCTGCACAAGGGCTACAGTTCTCACGCCAGTTTACAAAGGATGACGTTAGTCCCTTCGATATGTTTGAGTACGATTACCGTACTTCAGTAATTAAAAATCCAACAGGAGAAATAGTTTTCCAGATGGATAATGTAGAGGTTCCTAAACAATGGAGCCAGATCGCTACAGATATCCTGGCACAGAAATATTTCCGGAAAGCAGGTGTACCGAATGAAGACGGTACAACCGGAAGAGAAACAACCGTAAAACAGGTGGCACACCGTATGGCTCATTGCTGGCGGGTTTGGGGCGAACGCTACGATTATTTTGCAACAGCAAATGACGCACAAATATTTTATGATGAGCTGGTATACTCCATATTAAACCAGGCTTGTGTACCTAACAGTCCGCAATGGTTTAACACCGGCCTGCACGAAGTATATGGCATTACCGGTAAGCCACAAGGGCATTATTATGTAGACGCAAAAGATGGCCAGCTGAAAAAATCAGCCAATGCTTACGAGCGTCCGCAACCTCATGCCTGTTTCATATTAAGTGTAAATGATGACCTGGTTAACGAAGGTGGCATCATGGATCTGTGGGTACGTGAAGCAAGGATCTTTAAATACGGAAGTGGTGTGGGTACCAACTTCAGCAGCATACGTGGCGAAGGCGAAAAATTAAGCGGTGGCGGTACATCAAGCGGCTTAATGAGTTTCTTAAAAATAGGCGACCGTGCAGCAGGCGCTATTAAAAGCGGTGGCACTACAAGAAGAGCAGCTAAAATGGTTTGCCTTGATCTGGATCACCCCGAAATTGAAAAGTTCATCAACTGGAAAGTTGAAGAAGAAGATAAAGTGGCTGCTTTAATTGCTGCAGGTTATGCAAGCGATTATGAAGGGGAAGCGTATAGAACTGTTAGCGGACAAAACAGCAACAACTCCATCCGCATTCCAAACGATTTCTTTAAAATTTTAGATGAGGATGGTGAATGGGAACTGAAAGGAAGAAGTGATGGCCGTGTGATGAAGAAAGTACAGGCAAGAGAATTATGGGAGCAGATCACCTATGCCGCCTGGCGTTGTGCTGATCCCGGTACCCAATATGATTCTACCATCAACGAATGGCATACCTGTCCGGAAGGTGGTCCAATCAGGGCGTCTAACCCTTGCAGTGAGTACATGTTCCTGGATAACACAGCTTGTAATTTAGCCAGTGTGAACCTTCGCCAGTTCTTTGATGAAAGCAACAATACCTTTAATGTACAAGGGTTTGAACATACCTGCCGTTTGTGGACAGTAGTGTTGGAGATCTCTGTTTTAATGGCGCAGTTCCCTTCAAAAGAAGTTGCACAATTAAGTTACGATTACAGAACGCTTGGTTTAGGTTTTGCAAATCTGGGCTCTATGTTAATGGTAAGCGGTATTGCTTACGACAGCGAGGAAGCAAGGGGTATTGCAGGTGCCATCACCGCCATCATGACCGGGGTATCTTATAAAACATCGGCAGAGCTTGCCAGCTTCTTAGGTTCTTTTGATAAGTACAAAGAAAATAAAACACACATGTTACGTGTAATGCGTAACCACCGTGCGGCTGCTTACGATGCAAGCGATGCTTACGAAGGCATTGAAATAAAACCACAGGGTATCAATGCAAAATACTGTCCTGATTATTTATTGAAAGCGGCAACCAAAGCCTGGGATGACGCAGTGCAGATGGGAGAGAAGTACGGCTACCGCAATGCACAAACAACCGTAATTGCACCAACCGGTACCATCGGTTTGGTAATGGATTGCGATACCACCGGTGTTGAACCTGATTTTGCCCTGGTGAAATTTAAAAAATTAAGCGGTGGTGGTTATTTCAAGATCATTAACCAGAGCGTGCCACAGGCATTGCGTAATTTAAAATACAGCGAAGCAGAAATTGAAGAGATCGTTGCGTATGCAAAAGGACACGCTTCTTTAGATAAAGCTCCTTTCATCAATACCAAAACATTGATGGAAAAGGGATTGTTGCAGGAAGACATTGATAAGTTGAATGCAGTTTTAGGCGCAGCTTTCGAAATTGGGTTTGTTTTCAATGTATATACTTTGGGAGAAACCTGCCTGGAAAGACTTGGATTTAAGCCTGAGCAATACCAGGATTTTGGCTGGAGCTTACTGGAAGCTTTAGGATACAGCGATGAAGAGATAGAAGCAGCCAATATATATATATGTGGTACCATGACGGTGGAAGGTGCTCCTTATTTAAAAGACGAACATTTGTCTGTTTTTGATTGTGCCAACAAATGCGGACAGATAGGCGAACGCTACATTCATGCACACGGGCATATCCGCATGATGGGTGCAGCACAACCTTTCTTAAGTGGCGCTATTTCAAAAACCATCAACCTGCCAAACGAAGCCACACAGGCCGAGATCGCAGACTCTTACAGGCTTAGCTGGGAACTGGGTTTAAAAGCCTGCGCCCTGTATCGTGATGGTTCTAAATTATCGCAACCGTTAAGCAACAAAAGCGACAAGAAAAAGAAACTCGACGAACCGGTTTCGGAAGAAACAGCAACAGCATTGGCTAATGAGATTTCTACTATGGTTGATATGGGTAAATTAACCATTGATGACCTGCTGGATGAAATGAACAAGCGTGTACAGAACAGCGCCGATACTACCTTAAAGCGCCAGTTGGCGATGATCGTTGAAAGACGTGCATTACCAGCCAAGCGCCGCGGCTTTACACAAAAAGCAAAAATAAACGGGCAGGCATTATTCCTGCGTACCGGCGAATACAACGATGGTACTTTAGGAGAAATTTTTATAGACATGGCTAAGGAAGGTGCAACCATGCGTAGTATGCTTAATTGTTTTGCCATTGCTATTTCCATCGGCCTGCAATATGGTGTGCCTCTGGAAGAGTATGTTGAGAAATTTGTTTTCACCCGCTTTGAACCAAGCGGTATGGTTGACCATCCGAATATCAAGAGCGCAACCTCAATCATCGATTTCATCTTCCGTTCTTTAGCGTATGAATATTTAGGCAGAAACGATCTGGTTCATGTACTGGATACACCCGAAGTACAAAACCTGGGCAATGAAGAATGGGATGTAAACACACCAACTATCGGCGACCGCAAACCGGAGTTGAGCGAAGTAAGGGTAATGGGCGCAGCAAAGCCTGCAACACCACCCACAACTGCACAACACCGCACTGCCCATAAAAAAGCAGAAGGCGGAATGGATGCCTTGAATGCAGCAGCTAAAAGCATGCAGAGCGATGCACCTGCCTGCAATACCTGCGGACACATAACAGTACGCAGCGGCACCTGTTACAAATGTTTGAATTGCGGTAACAGCATGGGTTGTAGTTAATCTGGTTTGAATACTTGTACTACGTAGCTTCAGCGAAGTAGTAAGCACGAACATAAATTAAAACCATCGGTATTAAAACCGGTGGTTTTTTTGTCCGCAGGATGCTGTGCATGGGACAAACTTTAGGAACGCTGATCGTACTTCATTGGCAGCGTTTATCCTGAGGGGCGAAGGACTCCATTTAACGGTATGTGATTGGGGAGCATTAATGTATTTTTTATTATTGGATTGATTGCTGTAACCCCGACAGCGGTTGCAAACCCTGTCGGCGGTTATATTTATTAGGCGGTTTCTATTCAACCGCTGTCGGGGTTTGCAACCGCCGACAGGGTTGTTACTTCTTCTTCACAAAATCCCTCAAATAACTGCAGCTGCTGAAAGCCTCTTTATAAAACAGGGTGTTGCTGTATTCCTGTACAAACTGCGGAAAATAAGTATTGGCTTTAAACTTGGCCCAGTAAGCTTTTTGATCTGCGTCGTATTTATCCCAATTGGTTTTGTACTCGCTGTATTGCGGTTGATGCACCTGCTTTTGGGCACATTTAGCCATCATAAATAAACAGCGGGCTTTAAAGTTTTTATCGGTGCTGGCGTTCAATGCTTTTTCAAAATACTCTTTTGCTTTAAAAGCTCCATAATATTCCTTTTGAAAGTCCGTGGCCTTCTCCGGAATGGCATAGCCATCGCTGCCGCTGCGGTAATACTGTACCAATTCCCAGGTATGTCCGTAATAGGTGATATTGTACATACCCAACGCAAGTTTGTAATAACTTTTAGCTGCTGTGGCAGGTTGTTTGGCTGCCTGTTCCAGTTTTTGCATTTCCTGTGTAAAAGCAAGTTTGCTGGTACTGAAATTTTTCTCGTCGGCTAATTGCTCTTCAACATCGTATAACACATCAACGAAAGGATTTTTGGTAATTGCTTTTTTATCAGACGATCTTTTAAACCACTCAATAGCTTTCGCATAATCATAATCCCGTAAATAAGAAGTACCGGCAAAATCAACCACTTCTTTTTTGGTAACCGAGTTGTGTGTAAAAAGATAACTTTCAAATTTGTTGGGTTGTGTGCTGGTGATCAGGGCGTATAGGTTTTCAACATCTTTACTCATCAGTTTGTTTCGTAAAAAATCAATACCGTTCAGTGATCCGTAATAATCCTGTTGTCCTTTCATCATGTAATCTGCAGCACCGATGCATAAGGTTTCTTTGGCCAGGTCGCCCTGTTCGTGATAGCGCTTTGCCAATATTTCACTCATCAGGTTGCGGTAAATATTGCGCCATTGCTGTACCTGCCAGTAATCGAGTGTTATGGCTTTTTCTTCCTTTACCCTATCTTCAAGCCATTGCAGCGAGGGTACAAGTTGCTTTTCAAAAGCAGCATCGATTTTAGTTTTTTCATTAATGGTAACCAGCAGGTTGGTCAACACCCATTGCTCTTTTACTTTTTGGGTGAGCGGCATTTTTTCGGCTGCAGACAGGTATTTTTTGGCGCTTGCATAATCTTTAACCATGTGAGCAGCGTAGCCTGCAGCGGTTTCCAGCAGCCCGGCATTTTTTACCTGTTTTGATTGGGCAGCCTCATGTAAAAACGCTGCCATGGCTGTTACTTCTTTTTCAGCTTCGGTCATAATGCTGTCTGTTGTTTCATCTGTCCAGGTAAAATAAAAAGGTTTGCCGCCGGGTGTTTTCAACATGGCAGGCGTAAGGTATTTTTCTTCCAGTTTATTTATTTCACGTACCACCAACACTTCCAGTTCTTCGCTGGCCGGGTTAAGGCGATAAATTTCTTTCATATCCTCCAGGCCATTGGTGGTACTGCCCAAATTAAACAGCGCCAGCATGGATGCTTTTTCCTGGTCGTTTTTGCATAAAGCCAGGTAATCCTTTTTATCAGCCTTGGAATCTACACTCCAAAAAAAGCCGAGGTAATTCGAAATTCTTTTGGCCGGACTGGCTGCAAACACTTTACTGAACAAATAGGCTGCTTCTTTTTGTTGCCCGCTGCGAAACAACGCCCCGGCTTTTAGCGCCAGGCTAAGCGGCTGTAACACGCTGTTGGTAGTTGTTTTAGCAGCATATTCATCATACCAGTTAATGGCATCCGTGTACCTTTGGCTGTAATGCGCCAGGCGTAAAACCTGGTAAGCATATTTCTGTTTAAAGATATCTTTTTTTGCAACCGCATATAATTGCTGGCCGCTCTTAATCAGCTTGGCCATTTTTAAACTGTCACGTTGTATACCCTCCCAATCGCCATCGCCGCCCACAACATAGGGCTCTACCTGTTTTGCATACAGGATATAACCCAGAGCTTCAAAATCTTTGCTCTGCATAAAATAACCCGTCATGCTGTTTTGTTTTACCGAGTCGGGTATTTTAAGCGGCAGATTTTTTTCAAGATGGTAATAAAGATTGTTCAGATCCTTCCAGGCAAATTTGTTTACCATTTTTTTTGCATCTTCTTTTTTTACAGTTGCACCACAATAAGTTGCCCATTCATTGGCAAGTAAATCTGATAAGGAAGCCGGTTCGTTAGCGTCGTACAAAAACTGGTAGCCAACATAATAAAAAGGCCGGTAGCCACCTGCTTCCGGCAGATTTTGATGAAAGAAAGAAGTGTAATAATCATATGGGTTGGCCTCGGGGCCACAGCCAATAATATTTTGCGGAAAAGAAATGATAGCGGTACTAATGCAGGCTGTTATAAATGCTTTCCAGTTCATGCGTAGAGTATTTGTTTAAAATTACAGAATCCAGATGATAGAGAGATACCCGCAAGGGGGTATTTTTTAGATGCCTGCTTATTTCCCGTGCAGCAGCCAGCACTTCTTTAATATCGCTTTGTTCATCCCGCAGCAAATCGTCTTTTCGCAGGTCGTATCCCAGTAACAAAGTATCTTTTAAGATCCGGTAGCGGTTGCCGGTTCTGGTACAGAAGGAATTGCTGAAGACTGCATCCGGCAAGCCTTGTATCAACCCGCTATACATATTGTTGCGGTATAACACCTTCCAGTTAAACAAAGGAAAAGCAACATCCAGCGGTAAAGGATACCTGGAAAGATTTCCGGTATATTTTTTTAATTCCTGCGTTTCCAAAATGGAATTATTGGTGGCAGGGTTTTTTAAATTGCCCATGTTGTAACACATCAGCAGGCCACGGTCAACCGGAGGTACACCGGTTTTGGAAAAAAATTTTATCTGGTGCAGACGGATGGTACAGGATAGCCTGGAGTCCGGAGTCTGGAGTTTGAAGTTTTTGAGCAGCAGGAAGTATTTTTCTTTGGTTGCTTCCGTCCAGTCGCAGTCAATTTGTATTTCGGGGATTGCGTCAATGCCAATTGATTTTTTAATTTCAAGAATAAGACTGTACATATTTTCGGCTAATTGTTTAACCTGTGATGTGTCAATTTTTTGAATGCATTCATTGGTAATAAAAACCGTTGGGATAATTGTAATGCCGCCTTGCAGCTCATCCCTTGCAGCCTGCAACTTCGCCACCGGCAATGGTTTCCTCGTCACCTCATCCCAATCCACATCAAAGAATTTAAGGTAAATGGTTTTTACTTTCAGGCTATCCAGTTTTTGTTTTTCAAATTCGGAAACGTTTAAAACGGATTTCCAGTAGTAGAAGGAAGGCTCTACCTGGCGGGCATGTTTATCATCATTACAGGAGGTTTGTGAAATAAGCGGAGATAAAATCATCAGCTTAACTATATCCAGCTTGAAACGCATAAATGGCTTTAACAAAAACATATTTTCAAAAATAGGTTAATAATAAAATACCCTGCAAATGGTAGTGAAAATTGCCATGAATACTTCAAATTTGTACAAATAAAAACATCAGCTATGAAATGGTTCTTAACTATCCTGCTAGCATCTTTTGCTTTTACACTACAGGCGCAGGAGTATAAACTGGAAGGAAACGAAGTAAAAATCGCAAAACCTGTTTTGTTTGAAAGGGGCAGTGCCAGGTTAAAGCCGGAAAGTATGGCTGCACTCGGGATCATTAAACAATACCTGACCGATAAATCTTACATCAGCCAGTTAAGGGTGGAGTGCCATACGGATAACAGCGGCGACGCTACCATTAACCAGGCACTGACCGAAAAAAGGGCCATGGTTGTTTGCAGAAAATTAATGGAGATGGGGGTAGATTGTAAAAGACTGATTGCTGTTGGCTTTGGCGATACCAAACCGGTTGCAGATAACAGCACAGCTGCCGGCAGGGCACAAAACCTGCGGGTGAGTTTTATTAATGTTTCGCTGCGGGGAAAAATTATTGGCGGCCTGCCCATAGATGGCGGGGGTAAAATTACAGGCGAACTTTGTAACTGATTTGCACTGCCTATCTTTGCTGCATGACTTCACAATTTTTCACCTACGATAAGAACAAAGTTATCCAGGCATTGCGTTATCATTTTATTACCCGGAGGGAAATTAAAGTGATGATGATACTCGTAAATGTATTTGCCATTCTTTCGGCCGGCCTTTTCTTTTTTAAAATGATCTCTCCCTTTGCATTTTTGATAAGCTCGCTGTTGTGGTTCACATTAATGGTCATATTCTGGTTTGTGCTGCCCTATATGGTTTATAGGAAAGCAGAAACTTTTCGCGACAGGTTCAGGGCTGTTTTAGCCGATGATATTTTCAGAATTGAAAATGATAGAGGCGGCAGAAACTGGAACTGGAGTGAGTTCAGTACCTGGATAGAGAGCCCGCATTTTTATCACCTGTATTTTAACAGCCGCTCATTTTTTATTGTGCCTAAAGATGCATTTGAAGGAGATGATGTGCATGAAGCGAGGAATATTTTCAGAGAGAAGATACCGAAGAAATAGTCGGGAGCCGGGAGTCCGGAGTCGGGAGGCATTATCAAATCAGCAGCAAATAATAGATCAGAGTCTCGTACTCCTGACTTATGACTCCCGCCTCACAATTTCTTCTCCATCACATAATGCGGAATGGTTACCTCGGTAAATTTATCGCCCACAACTTTGTAGCCCAGTTTTTCATAAAATCCCACGGCTGTTTCCCGGGCGTGCATGATCAGTTTTTTATACCCTTTATCACGCGAAATTAGTTCAGCAAAGTTCATCATGCTGGCACCAATGCCCTTACCCTGCAGGTTATTTTGCACGGCCATCTGCCGCAGGCGCAAACTGCTTTTACCTTCCCTGGTTAGCATGCAGCAGGCCAGCATTTCATCCTCATCAAAAGCGCCAATTAAAATATCCTCTTTTTCTTTTGCCAGCTCTTCTGGTGTAAAACTTAACCCGAGCGGCTTTCGCAAGATCTCATTGCGGAGGTTTACCATTTGCTGGTACTCCTTAGTGCCGTGGTCTATTTGTTTTAAGGCCATAACGGGATATTATTTTTGTTGAAGTTTGAAGTTTTGGTTAAGGACGGGATAACAATATACAATTTTTTTGGGTATCGGATTCATGTAAAATAACTGCCATTGATATTGTTTTATATATATTAGCCGGTAAATGGAGGTTAATATCAATTTTTGGCGCAGTTAATTTTTACAACTTAAAATGGTTATTTATCAAACAATATCTATTTCTTTGCAATTACTTCAAAATGTATATTTTTGCATCCAATACAAACTAAATTAAATTATCATGTCAGACATTGCAACAAGAGTAAAGAAAATAATTGTTGACAAATTAGGAGTAGATGAAGCGGAGGTTACGCCGGAAGCTTCTTTTACCAACGATTTAGGTGCCGATAGCTTGGACACCGTAGAACTTATTATGGAATTTGAAAAGGAATTCAACATTTCTATTCCAGATGAGCAGGCTGAGACCATTACTACTGTAGGTCAGGCCAATGCTTACTTAGAAGAGCATGCTAAGTAATTAACTTAACTATCACAGGCAAATTTTATGGAATTAAAACGGGTTGTAGTTACCGGATTGGGAGCACTGACTCCTTTAGGCAAAACTGTTGAATCATATTGGCAGGGTTTGGCTGAAGGAGAGAGTGGTTGTGATTTTATCAAACAATTCGACTGCAGCAAATTTAAAACCAGGTTTGCCTGTGAGGTTAAAGATTTTGAACCCACCGATTATCTTGAACGTAAGGAAGCCCGAAAAATTGACCGGTTTACACAGTTTGCTTTAATTGCAAGCGATGAAGCCATTAAAGATGCCGGAATCAGCAAAGAAAATGTTGATGTGGACAGGGTAGGTGTAATTTTTGCCAGCGGCATTGGCGGTATCACTACTTTTTATGAAGAAGTGAGCAACTTTGCCCTGGGTGATGGCACCCCGCGTTACAATCCCTTTTTTATTCCTAAAATGATATTGGATATTGCCGCTGGGCAGATATCCATGCGTTATGGTTTCAGGGGTCCCAATTATGCTGTGGTGAGTGCCTGTGCAAGCAGCACCAACGCTATAATTGATGCTTTTGATACGATCAGGCTGGGTAAGGCCGATATCATTGTTACCGGGGGAAGCGAAGCGGTTATCAGCTCGCCGGGTGTTGGTGGTTTTAATGCCATGAAGGCACTCAGCGAAAGAAATGACGACCCGGGTACTGCCAGCCGCCCATTTGATAAAGACCGTGATGGTTTTGTTATGGGAGAAGGAGCAGGCGTGCTGGTGTTGGAAAGCCTGGAGCATGCCCTGGCCCGTGGTGCAAAAATCTATTGTGAGATTGCCGGTGGCGGCGCTACTGCCGATGCACATCATATCACCGCTCCACATCCCGAAGGGTTAGGTGCACAAAATGTAATGAATGTTGCATTGAAAGATGCCGGTATGAAACCAGAAGATATTGATTACATCAATGTACATGGTACATCAACTCCGCTGGGCGATTTAGCCGAAACAAAAGCGATCTTGAATGTTTTTGGAGATCACGCTTATGATTTAAACATCAGTTCTACTAAAAGCATGACGGGCCATTGCCTGGGTGCTGCCGGTGTTTTGGAAGCACTTGCCTGTATCATGGCGGTGGTTAAAGATATTGTTCCTCCAACGATCAATCATTTTACCGATGATCCGGAACTGGATCCCAAACTTAATTTTACCTTTAATAAAGCACAGCACCGTACGGTGAATGCAGCCCTCAGCAATACTTTTGGCTTTGGCGGGCATAATGCTTCTGTTATTGTAAAAAATATGTCGCTTAATATTATTCCTGCATCCGGATTAAGCTTTTCAACGCTATAGTCATAAAAAATTATATCTTTCATCCATGAAAAGATATATGCTCACGATCAGCTTATTTACAACTGTACATGCATTTGCACAAGACGTACAAATTTCCAAAGGTATAAAGCAGGCAATGGACCGGATAGACACCAATATTATCCGTTCTCATATTGCATACCTGGCCGATGATAAACTGAAAGGCCGTTACCCCGGAACGGAAGGTTTTCAAACTGCAGTTGATTATGTGATTGACCAGTACAAAAAAATTGGTTTGCAACCCGCAGGAGATAATAATAGCTTTACCCAAAAGCTCATTATCAGAAAATCACTGGTGAATAATTCCTCGGCCGTTGCAATACTGAAAGATAAAAATGGCAATACCGATTCACTGGGCTTTGCCAGGGATTTTACACCGGCACCTCATCCCCTTAGTGAAAATGTAAATACCGAAGGACAATTGGTTTTTGCAGGTTATGGAGTTGAAATTCCCGGGGGCTATTCAGATTATACCGGCATCGATGTAAAAGGCAAAATCGTAGTTGTGATCAATGGGGCACCTCCGGGGTTAATGTCAACCCTAACAGCGCATTTTTCAAATGCAGGAAATAAAATGAATACGGCCTTTGCAAAAGGAGCTATTGGTGTAGTAACTGTCAATCCCACATTAAGGCCAGGCACCAACCCCAATCCAGTAATACAATCCAATACAACCATAAATCCTGAAAAAACAGCAGCTTACGGCAGGGGCTTTACGGGTAATTTGAAAGCTGTTTTAAACGGTTCAGCCTATTTTTTCAGAAAGATCTTTTTGAACGCCGGTAAAAATGCGGAACAGGTACTGGCTGATTTAAAAAACGGAAAACCTGCATCATTTGATCTGCCGTTGAGCCTAGCCGTTGCTTATAAAACAACACATACCGATTTTGAAAGTTATAATGTAGTTGGGCTTATTCCGGGCGCAGATAAAGTTTTAAAAACCGAATATGTTGTGCATTCGGCACATCTTGATCATGTTGGGATCGGAAGGGTTGTAAATGGCGATTCCATTTACAATGGGGCACATGATAATGCATCGGGTGTGGCTTCATTGCTTGAGATTGCAAGGGTGTATAAATCTTCAGGAGCAAAGCCAAAACGTTCAATATTGATTGTAATGGTTACCGGCGAAGAAATGGGGCTGATTGGCTCTTCATATTTTGCAGCTAACCCAACCGTGCCTAAAGGATCCATTGTAGCAGATGTAAATACGGATATGCCAACAGTTATTGCCCCGTTGTTATCTGTTGTTCCACTTGGTGCAGAACATTCAAGTATAATGAACCATGTAAAGTTTGCTGCCAAATACCTTGGCCTGGAAGTAGAAAAAGACCCCGAGCCCAACGAAAACCGTTTTGTAAGAAGTGATCAATACAGTTTTGTAATGAACGGAATTCCGGCTTTGCATATTAAATATGGTACTAGATCAAACGTGCCTGGATTTAACCTTACCGAATTTGTAAAGCAATGGCGGGCTAAATATTATCACCAGGCGGCCGATGGAATGGATGGGATTTTTAATTTTGCTGCTGCAAAAACATATGTTCAGTTAAATTTTTTGATCAGTTATTCCATTGCACAAACTTTAATAAGACCAAATTGGAATGAAGGCGACCTGTTCGGAAAGATCAGATAGGAAAAAAAATGAGCTGGAATAATTTTTAACCTGGCTGGTGGTTTCTTTTATTTTCACCTCAAATAAGATTAATTTCACGCAAACAATTTATTCGCTTTGCAATTCATAAAAAATTTTTTTAAAAGCCAATCTCACAATCGGGAGTTTAAAAAACAATTAAGCAATGTGCTTGGTTTTACACCCGGCGAAATTACCTTGTACAAAACAGCCCTCAGCCACCGCAGCGTAAGGGAAGGTGCCGATGAAAATAATGAGCGCCTTGAGTTTTTGGGCGATGCGGTCTTAAGTTCGGTAGTGGCACATTATCTTTTCAGAAAATATCCATATAAAGGCGAGGGTTTTTTAACCGAGATGAGAAGCAAGATGGTTAACCGCCAGAAGCTGAATGATATTGCTTTAAAAATGGGCCTTAAAAAGATCACCTTTTACAATAAGTACGATAATGCACTGAAAATATCGCAGATATTTGGCAACACCCTGGAAGCATTGATAGGAGCTGTATACCTGGATAAAGGGTATTCCGGAACGCATAAATGGGTGGAACAATGCATCATTATGCCGCACATGTTTATGGATGACCTGGAAGATGTGGAAATTAATATTAAGAACAGGTTATACGGCTGGGCCAATAAGAACGGTAAGGCACTTGAGTTTGAAACACTGGATGAGAAATTTGAGAACGGCCGCCGCTTATTTACCATTGGTGCTACGGTAGACGGGGAATTGATAGCTGAGGCAAAAGGATACAATAAAAAAGATGCCAGCCAGATTGCGGCGCAATTGGCGGTGGATAAATTAGGACTTTGACAAGTTTGTAGTTTGAGGTTTGAAGTATGTTGTTAAGAACTTTGAAACCAGTAAACTCTTTTCAACCACAAACCAGAAACTACAAACCACAAACAATAACTATGAATTTCGGAATTCTCGGAAGCGGAAGCTGGGGCACAGCCATAGCAAAAATTTTAACCGATAACGGCAATACCATTTATTGGTGGAACAGGAGTGAAGCGCATATCCAACACATCCGGGAACGGCATCACAATCCGCAGTATTTATCTGCAGCTCATCTCGATACCTCTAAACTGCATCTAACAACAGACCCCGCCGAAGTTATTACCAACAGCGATTGCATTGTAATAGTGATACCATCTGCTTATACCGATGATGCACTGCGTGGGCTTGACAGGAATATTTTCCAGGGTAAAAAAATCATCTCTGCCATAAAAGGAATTTTACCTGAAAGCAATTTGCTGCTGAATGAATATTTGAAAAATGAATTTAATGTAGAGCTCAGCAATTATTTTGCAGTGCTTGGCCCCTGCCATGCAGAAGAAGTAGCGGCAGAAAAATTATCTTACCTTACTTTTTCCGGCATCGACAAAAAAACTACACATGAAATTGCCACCTGCTTTAAAACCCGGTATTTAAATACAGTTGAGAATGACGATATCTTCGGTGTACAATACGCAGCCGTTTTAAAAAATATTTATGCGGTAGGCTCGGGTATTGCCCATGGATTGGATTACGGAGATAATTTTTTAAGCGTTTTTATTGCCAATTGTGCCGATGAAATGGCCGGCTTTTTAAAAAAAGCTGGTATTAAAAATATAGAAGTAGGACATACCGACATTCGCAAACCTGCCGAAGAACATCGTTCAAATAATTATGCCGCTTCGGTTTACCTGGGCGACCTGTTGGTAACCTGTTACTCGATCCATAGCCGTAACCGTGCCTTTGGCAATATGGTTGGAAAAGGCTATTCTGTAAAGGGGGCCCAACTGGAGATGAGTATGGTTGCAGAAGGTTACAATGCCAGCAAATGTATGCATACCATTAACCGGAAGATCCTGGCAGATATGCCCATTGCCAATACCATTTATAGCATTTTATGGGAAAACCTGCCCGCTGCCGAAGGTTTTAACAGTATTGAATTGAGTTTGGTGTAAAATGATTGTAACTTTATAGTATAAATAAAACTATGCCTTTCTCATTTTCAAATATCAGTTCAACAGTGCTCCTCTTTATGGTGGCTTGCTTAAGCATAGCAGAATTGGTTAAATATCTGAGGAAGCAGTACAGCCATTCAGAAAAACAGATTCGCAGCAATTCCGTCGGCAAATAATTTTCCCTCATTTGTCAGCATAAGTTTACTGTTTGTATTTTTCAGCTTTCCGGTATTTATATATTTATTGCCTGCGGCTTTAATTGCAATACTCTTTTCTTCCCCAAAAATCTTGCTTACATGATCCAGGTCTAATCCTTCCATAGTTCTCAGTGAAGTCATGATGTATTCATTCAGCTGCTGTGTTTCGGTAAGTATTTCTTCTTCAAAAGGAATAATATCATTTTGTAAAGATTGAATGTACAATGCATTGTTGGCCACATTCCACCTTCTGCTTTTGCCATCAAATGCATGTGCGGCCGGGCCAAAAGCATAATAGCTTACACCCAACCAGTAACTGCTGTTGTGTTTGCTTCTAAAGCCAGGTTTTGCAAAATTGCTGATCTCGTAATGTTCATAACCGGCTTCCTGCATCCAATCCATCAACAATAAAAATTGCCGGGCTTGTTTTTCAGTATCAACGGCTTCTTTTTTATGGAGGTCAATCATTTTATCCAATGCGGTCCTGGGTTCAACTGTTAATGCATAACAGGAGATGTGTTGAATATTTTTTTCAATAACCAGGTCAACATTTTTTTTCCAGTCGGCATCGCTCAAAACCGGTGAGCCATAGATCAGGTCAACAGAAAAATTTGTAAAACCCGCTGCTTTAATTAAATCAATACAGGCTATTGATTCTGCAGCTGTATGTGCCCTGTTCATCCAGGTTAATTCAGCTTCTATAAAACTTTGTATGCCCACACTCAGCCGGTTAATACCCAGATCTTTCCATTGCTTCAGTTGTAAAGCATCAATATCATCAGGATTTGCTTCCAGCGTTATTTCAATATCATCTGCAAAAACAAAACGTGACTGCAACGCATCGAAAATCATTTTTAATTCATCAATGCTTAAAATGCTGGGCGTACCTCCGCCAAAATAAAGTGTTGAAATAATTTCTTTATTCAACTTCGCTGCAATCCCCGCTTCACCCTTCTCCTTCAGAAGAAGCGATGGGGATGAGGCTATTTCCTTCACAATTGCCTCCACCATTTTTTCTTTTAGTCCCAGCGAAGTAGAAAAATGAAAATTGCAGTAATGGCAGGCCTGTTTGCAAAAAGGTATATGAATGTAAATGCCCGGCAAAGATTTTTGTTTTAGTCCCGGTAAGTATCGGGATATTATTTTAGATTTGATTATTAATGGCGCCTGTTAAATTAATATGCTGTAAAATTCTTTTTCCTGTACTGTTATGTGTGGGCTTTTTACTAACCGTATCAAACAGCAATGCCCAGGTTTCAAAAAATCTTCCCTATCAATTAAACATTCAGTTTGTAGACAAAGATAACTCCTTTAAAGCGGAGCCGTTAAAATTGCAAAAGGCATTTGCAGACAAAGCCTTGTGCAATGCCTACATACAGGGATTACCTTCTTTGTTGAGTTCAAAAGGTTATCCAACAGCTTCGGTTGACAGTATTTTTGAAAGCGGCAATGCCACAACTATCCACTTGTTTTTGGGCAAACAATACCAGTGGATCAAACTGAAACCGGATGGTATTGAAAAGGCAGCCATGGACGACAGCCGCTTCAGAGAAAAAGATTACGAGGGTAAGCTGCTTAACATTCAGCAATTGCTGGCATTGCAGGAAAAGATATTGATTTATTATGAGAAGAATGGTTATCCCTTTGCCGAAATATTTTTAGACAGCATCAGGCTTGATGATAATAAAATGGATGCGTTGCTGCGTGCTAAAAAGGGTCCTTTATACCATGTTGACAGCATCCGGGTTTTGGGTAAGGCAAAGATCTCAAAAAACTTTTTGCGGCATTACCTGGGCATACCCAATGGCAGTTTGTATAATAAAGAAAAACTTGACCTGGTAAGTAAGCGGATTTTAGAGCTTCCTTATTTACAGGAAATACAACCAGCCGATGTTACCATGCTGGGCAGTGGCTCTGTGCTTAATCTTTACCTGGCACCAAAAAGAAGCAGCCAGGCTAATTTTTTAATAGGCTTTTTACCCAGTGGCGACCAATCGGGTAAGTTGCAACTTACTGCTGATGTGAACCTTGACCTGAAAAATGCATTGAGTAACGGCGAAACTATTTTGCTGAAATGGCAGCAGTTGCAGCCAAAGTCTCCCAGGTTAAACCTTGGCTTTCAACAGCCGTATATTTTTAATTCAAATTTCGGGTTTGATTTTGCATTTGATCTCTTTAAAAAAGACTCTACTTTTTTACAGATCCATGCATTGCTTGGTTTGCAATATCTTTTATCAACCCACCAGTCCGGTAAAATATTTGTACAATGGCAAAACAGTTTTTTACTGGGCACCGGGGTAGATACCAACCTGGTTAAGATCACCAAAAAACTGCCACCCAATATTGATGTTACGGCTGTAAATGTAGGACTCGAGTATGAATGGAATAAAACAGACTACCGGTTAAATCCACGCAGTGGCAACGAAATAAAACTCACCGGCTCGGTAGGAATTAAAAATATTAAAAAGAATAACGAGATTCTGAATTTAAAAGATCCGAATTTTAATTATGCCAGTTTATACGATTCGGTAAAAGCAAGGTCTTACCAGTTCAGAATTAAATTAAGTGCCGCACATTATTTTCCGGTGGGTAAGCAGGCAACTGTAAAAACTGCTTTTAACGGCGGGCTGTTCATCAGTCCCAGCACTTTCCGCAACGAACTTTTTCAGATTGGCGGTTACAAACTGTTGCGGGGTTTTAATGAAGAAAGCATTTATGCAACACAGTATGCCGTGCTTACTGCAGAATACAGGTACCGGCTTAAATTGAATTCTTATATGTTTGGATTTGTTGACGGAGGTTGGGTAAAAAACAAATATCAAACAATAGACCTGAACAATAATTTTATCAGTGCCGGTCTGGGGCTTGCTTTTGAAACCAGGTTTGGCTTACTCAATATCAGTTATGCCGCCGGTAAACGAAACGATGTAAAGTTAAACCTGCGTGAAGCATCCAAAATTCATTTTGGGTATGTCAATTACTTTTAAAACTCTCATCCCCAGCATCTATTTTTGCAGTAAAATTATTTTGTTAGTGAAGCCGATTTTTTTCTTTGGGTTTTTTATGCTGATCTTATCTGCCTCGCTATGTGCTCAAAATGCCGATACGGCTTTTCATTCCGGTGATTCATCAGCACTATCCATTGCTGATTCTGCCCGGATTTTAAAAAAAATTGATTCAGTTAAGGCTGCTGCTGCAGCCACCAATGCTCTTAAACTTAAAAATAAATTGTTGAACAGCGAAGCCGAACCGGTTTCACTGGCAGTGCAGCATAGAAATCCTGAGTCAAGAGACGCTTTTTTTTACTTGATTGCTGGCATTGTTTTACTGCTGGCATGTTTAAAATATTTTTACAACCTTTATTTTACTAACCTGTTCCGCGTTTTTTTTAATACATCACTCAGGCAAAACCAGATTACCGACCAGCTTCTTCAGGCAAAACTACCCTCCTTCCTCTTTAATATCTTTTTCGTGATCAGTGCTGGTATTTATGTATATGCTCTCTTATCACATTATCAATTAACTAACGGGGGTAATGATTGGGTATTTCTTTTTGCCTCTATTTTGGTAATGGGATTTATTTATTTCATAAAATTCTGTACCCTAAAGTTTACCGGCTGGATAACCGGTCTGGGTGAAGCTGTTGATATTTATATTTTTGTAATTTTTCTGATCAATAAGATCATTGGTATTTTCCTGGTCCCTTTCATCATCATCCTTTCTTTTTCAGAACTGCAAATTGTTAAAATTGCAGCCCTGGTTTCGTTAATGATCATTGGGGTTTTCCTTTTGCTGCGCTTTTTCCGTTCCTATGGGTTGGTTCAAAACCAGTTAAAAATCAGCAAATTCCATTTTTTTTTATACATCGCCGGGTTGGAAATATTACCCCTATTGTTGATTTACAAGGGTTTAATGGGTTATTTAAGTAAAATTCCATAGTTTTGCATACCACGCAGCTACGATTATGGTTAAAAATGGTTCAACACACACTGTAACCTCTGGGAAAACAGTAAAAAAAGTACTCATTACCCAACCTAAGCCGGATGGCGATAAGTCTCCATATTTTGATTTGGCAAAAAGTATAATCTAAACCTTGATTTTCATCCATTTATAGTAGTTGATGGCATACAGGCCAAGGAATTCCGTAAGCAAAAGATAGATATAGCCAGTTTTTCGGCTGTTGTTTTTACCAGCCGTAATGCTATTGATCATTTCTTTAGAGTTTGCGATGAGATGAAAGTGAGCGTATCTCAGGAAACCAAATATTTCTGTATCACGGAAGCAGTTGCACTGTATCTTCAAAAATTTATTTTATACCGTAAGCGTAAGGTTTTTTACAGTGCAGACGGCACCAATAAATGCCTGTTTGACGTAATTAACAAGCATAAGGATAACGAAAAATTCCTATATCCCTGCTCCGAATCATTTGATAGTGAAATAACAAACTGGCTCAAAATGCATAACTGTGAATACGCTACGCCGGTTTTGTATAAGATCATCAGTAATGATATCAAAGATGTCATTTCAAAAAATTATGACCTGATTTGCTTTTTTACACCGGGTGGGGTAAAAAGCCTGATGGAGAATTTCCCCAAGTTTAAGCAAAATGGTACCGCTATAGGCGCATTTGGTGCCAATACCTTTAAAGCTGCAGAAGAAGCCGGCCTGGTTTTAGAAATAAAAGCTCCGCAACCCCAGGCCCCCAGCATGGTAAGTGCTCTGGAAATTTACCTCTCCTCCTTTAGAAAAAAATAGGCATTATAAGTTAATGTTGAATCCAGTATTTCCCTTCATCGGGCTTTGTAGACGTTTTATATGCTTTTTAAGCTTTCTTTAACATTTTAAATAAATTTCAGATAGACGCATTTATTAAGTCTGTTTGTATGATTAATTGCCATTATTAAATATCGCCGGGGCAAAACAAAATTGGCCACATAAGTTAAATAAAAGGAGCAAATTACAAGGATTTGCTTTCCATGTAAATGAAGTCGGTAGTTTTTAAACCGCGTGAGCAGATATTTTGAAACCGGGATAAATGAATCAATTTTCATTCGCAATTGCAGGCATATGTCCATTACAGGCCGCCACATTTTTTACCATTGTTTTGTAATTCATTTATTGCAATATCTTTTTAGATCCTTTACCACACTGCATTGTAGAATTTACTTTTTAATTTTAAAATGTATGTTGTTTCAACTTTTGATTTAGCTGAAAGTTTAAATTAACAATTCAGATACAATTAAAATCAATATTGTTAATGTTAGAAATCAGGGTTAAGAATTTGATATTTTTTTTTGCTGGTAAATAAAAACAAGCGAAATTACGCTTTCAATTATCCATGTTATAAAACCATTCTTTACCTACACCTAATACCCTTTAACCAATAGTAACTATTATTGAATTTTGGTATAAGTTTAAAACTTGTAAACACAATATTTGCGTTTTTCTGTCGTTTACAAATTTCAGGGCTGATTTTACCTAAAAATAAATATTGAATCAATCATAAAAATGATGATAAATCAAAATAATCATTACATTTGCCCAATACCCTCAAAGTTAAAAACAATGAAGTACAGGCTGTTTTATTTAGTAGCTTTTATAGCTATCACAACGTTATCTGCCAGTTGTAAAAAATCAGGTGGTAAATCAGGCAGTGGTGGATACGCCGTTGATAAGGGTCAGCTTATTGGTGTTGCTCCAGGCTCAAAATGGAGTTTACCAAAGCCTCCCGGAATGGTTTATATCCCGCCAGGGACATTTCACATGGGTTCAAGTGATGAGGATCTGAGTTATGCCCTTACTGCCAGGAACAAGTCTGTTTCAATTAATGGTTTTTGGATGGATGCCACCGAAATCACCAATAACGAATACAGGCAGTTTACCAATTGGGTAAGAGATTCAATAGCCGCCAAATTGATGGGCTATGTTAAACAGGGAACTGATGGAAATGAGTATATTGACTGGAAAAAGGCCAATGCTATTAAATGGGGTGATAAAGCAACTATGGAAAAAGTAGATGCTATTATTGTTACTCCGGATAATCGTTTGTTTGGTAAAAAAGAGCTGGATGCCAATAAGATCGTTTACCAGTCAGAAATATTTGATTACAAAGCAGCTGCACAAAACAGGGATGTATCAATCCCCCGTTCTAAATTCATTATTAAAAAAGCCATACCGGTTTACCCCGATTCTTTATGCTGGGTAAGAGATTTTGCTTATTCATACAATGAGCCAATGGCCAAGAAATATTTTAGTCACCCTGCATTTGGTAACTACCCCGTTGTAGGTGTTAGCTGGAAACAGGCTACTGCCTTCTGCGAATGGAGAACGCACTACCTGAATGCCTTCCTGGAATCTAAAAAGAAAACAGCGGAATCAGATTTCAGGTTACCTACTGAAGCCGAGTGGGAATATGCAGCAAGGGGCGGACGTTCACAGGCTGATTATCCATGGGGAGGTTATTACCTGAGAAATAAAAAAGGATGTCTGCTGGCTAACTTTAAGCCAGGCCGCGGTAATTATCCCGAAGATGGAGGATTTTACACCGTAAGGGCAGATGCTTACTGGCCAAATGATTTTGGATTGTATAACATGTCTGGTAATGTTGCAGAATGGACCTCTTCTCTATATTATGAAGGAGCTTACAATTTTCAGCACGATATGAACCCAGATATCAGGTACGATGCTAAGGAAACTGACAAACCACGTGACAAACGTAAAGTTTTACGTGGCGGCAGCTGGAAAGATGTTGGTTATTTCTTAAGAACAGGATCACGCTCTTACGAATACCAGGATACAACAAAATCTTATATTGGTTTCCGTTGCGTTATTGATTTACCACCAGCTCAGAAAAAGGGCAAGAAAAAATAACACATTATTTTAAAATTTCTAATCTGATTTATTGAAAGTACCTGGCTTTGAAAAAAAATTCAAGTTCGCGGGTGCTTTTAATTTATACACTAAACTTTAAATAAACCACCAATTAAAACTCTAAACTTTTAAACCATGGCTCACAACAAAAGAACCTTTTTAACTCTAATTGATGTTTTGGTAAGTGCCGGCGCTGCTGTAATCATCTTCGCTGCATGGGCAAAACTTACGCACCAGTCATACGCTGATATGATGTTAACCATTGGAATGTGGACAGAAACTGCAATCTTTCTTGTGTATGCCGGTATTGAGTGGGTTAAGCCAAAACATCATGAAGAAGATGATGAGCCGGCTGATGTAGTTGGAAATCCATCATTGGATTCAATGGATAAAATGTTGCAAACTGCAGACATTACACCTACTAACTTAAAAAGATTAGGTGAAGGTTTCCAGAAATTGCAATCTACCGTGGGTAATATGCACGAAATTGGAGATGTTGTTAAAAACACCGGTGATTTCAGTAACAAAACAAAAGAGGCTACAGTAGCTTTGGGCAATATGTCAACAGCTTTTGCGAGCAGTGCCGCTACCATGAGCAGCTTCAGCAATGCAGCTGACAGTGCTAAAGGATTCCACGAGCAGGTTCAGGTGTTAACTAAAAACCTGGGTTCTTTAAATACCATTTACGAACTGGAATTAAAAGAAAGTAACAACCATTTAAAATCATTAAATACATTCTATGGCAAATTGGCCGAAGCCAGCCAGACCATGATGGGTACTGTTGAAGATGCAGGAAAAGCAAAAGACCAGATCGCCATTTTAGCCAATAACCTGGGTAAATTGAACTCGGTTTATGGTAACATGTTGAGTGCTATGCAGGGAACACGTTAATTAATTAAAAAATTAATTACACGCCTTTTGGGTTTTTACCAACTCAAATATCAGAGACAACCATTATTAACTTAACAATTGTAAATCTAAAATATTATGGCTTTACCTAGAGAGCCCCGGCAAAAGATGATCAACATTATGTATTTGGTGTTGACCGCTATCCTGGCGCTGAACGTATCAGCGGAAGTGATAGAGGCCTTTAAAACTGTAGATAAAAGTTTACAAGGTTCAAATGCAAACCTAACCACCGCTAATGCAGTATTGTATAAATCTCTTGAAGACAAAATGAAGGATGATCAATATAAAGCACAGGCGGCAATATGGCAACCCAAAGCCCAGGATGCAAAGAAGTATTCAGATGAAATAATAAAATATATTGAAGATCTGAAACTGGAATTAATGCAGAATGCAGGCTTGAAAGAAGATGGCAGCTTTAAAGAGGATAACCTGGATGCTTCAACAAGATTGTTTGAAACCAAAGGCAGGGGTAACGAATTAAAAGCAAAACTTGAAGATTATAAAAAGAAAATGCTGGCAATCGACTCTTCTTTTGAGGGAAAATTTGCTGCAAACTTTCCGGTGAATACGGATCCGGTTCCAAGTAAAGAAGGCGGAACCAAACCTTTTACCACCGGTTATTTTCATATGACGCCAACAGTAGCAGCATTAACGATGTTGAGTAAATTTCAGAATAATGTAAAAAATGCTGAAAATACAATCACAAGCTACATTCATAGTAAGATCGGTGCAGTGGAATTTGTGTATGATCAGTTCGCAGCAGTAGTAGGACAAAGTTCTAACTATGTTATGCCCGGCGAGAAAGTAACGATCACCGCAGGTGTGGGAGCTTATAGTACCGCAGCGCAGCCACAGATTACGATTGGTGGTGCCGGAGTACCCGTAAATGCAGATGGTGTTGCTATCAGGGAATTTACAGCTGAAGGAGGTGGTGAAAGAAGTATGCCGGTAAGTGTTACTTATACTAAACCCGACGGAACAAAAGAGACTAAGAATTTCCCGATAAAATATACAGTTGGTACTCCGGGAGGAGCAGCAGTGATGCTGGATAAGATGAATGTATTTTATATTGGAGTTCCTAATCCCGTTACCATTGGTTCTCCAACAGGTTGGGATAAAACAACCGTTTCTATGACAGGTGGTACGATCAGTGGGACAGGATCAAAGCGTGTAGTGACCGTATCGGCAATTGGAGCTGCAAGCATAACAGTTACTGCCGATGGTAAACCCAGCAAGTTTGATTTCCGTATCAAACGTATACCTGATCCAATCATTAAAGTTGGACCAAGTTCCGGAGGCAGGATGCAGGCAGTAATATTCAGAAGCCAGCAATTTGTACGTGCCGATCTGGAGAATTTTGATTTTGAGGCAAAGTTTAGTGTAACAGGTGGAACAATTTATTTTAGTAACCCCGGCGACAGAAGTGTTAAGCAGGTATCTCTAACAAGCGGAAGTCTTGGTGCAGCAGATGCTTACATGAAAACACTGGTGCCAGGCTCAACAGTAATTTTTGATAATATCCGTGTTGTAGGACCAGACGGACAACCAAGAACGATCCAAAATCCTCCGGGATTCGCATTATTCTAAGCGTTTAAATATAGAAACTATGAAAAAGAGGTATTTTAAGTATTTTTTGCTGGCAATATGTTTAGGCATATTTGTAAGTGTTGCAGAAGCACAAACAAAAAAGAAAACTACAAAACGATCCAGTACCCGTAGGTCAACGGCTTCCAAAACCAAGGCAAAAATTCAGCCTACTACACCTCAGGTAGACACGGTTGCTGCAATTGTAGAAGCAGCACCGCCACCTGCGGTGTTCAATGATAGTTTACCTATTAAGCAGGTAAAGAAATCACTGCGCCCTGATGAAGCGGTGGAAACAACCATGCTTAAAGACAGAACTCCGTTGCCTTACGAAAATTTAAGGGCAGATGATGCGATGTACCGCCATAAAATCTGGAGAGAGATCGATACCCGCGAGAAAATAAATCTGCCATTTAAATATGCAGCAGATGAAAACAACGGTAACCAACGTTTCATTTCTATTTTATTTAAAGCTATTCAGGATAGTGCCGTAACTGTTTTTGATGATATCGACGACAGGTTTACAACACCTATGACAAGAGCTGATGTGGTACGAAAGTTATCAGGTGAGCCGGTGATCGTACCTGTTTATGATTCTAGTGGTAATGTTTCAAAATATGACACCATGTCCAGGGATATCGTTCTTGATTCATTTTATAAATTCAGAATTAAAGAAGAAGTTATTTTTGATAAAGAGAGTTCACGTTTATTCTGGAGAATATTAGGCATTGCCCCGGTTATGAATGTATATACTGCCCAGACCAACCAGTTTGTAGGTACCAGGGAATTATTTTGGGTTTATTATCCCGATATGAGACCTATATTTTCCAAGTACGATGTGTACAATGGTAAGAACTATGGTGCCCGTATGAGCTGGGAAGACCTTTTTGAAAGCAGGATGTTTTATGGCCGTATTGTTAAGAGTACCATTGATAATCCATACGACAGGTTTATTGAACAATATCCCGGTTTAAAGGATAAGGGCATTCTTCAGTTGCTGGAGGGTGAGAATATTAAAGAGAAGATATTTAATTACGAACAGGATCTGTGGGCATACTAAAATGCCTTTACTATAATTTATTTTTAAGCCCCTGATTTATGATCGGGGGCTTTTTTTATATTCTGGACTGTATACAAATAACCAACAAGATCTAAAATATACCCGCTTTAGGGTATTGCTGATAAAGATCTGAATGACTAACTTCGTTTCGGTTTTTCATAGGATATTGGATTTTAAACGGGGCTGAATTTTTATTCCGGCCCCTTTTTATTTTCAGTTACTATGTAAAGCTTTCAATAATAGTTCAGCCTTCGCATTTCCAATTACAGCAGCAATTTCCTTTACAGTTTTTGTTTTTATATTTTTAACTGATCTGAATTCTTTTAGCAACAGATCTGCTGTTGCCTTTCCAATACCTTTAACCTGTTCCAGTTCATTTACAAAAGTACCTTTGCTGCGCAGGTTACGGTGATAAGTAATTCCAAAATTGTGTACCTCATCCCTGATCCTGCGTATCAGTTTCAGGCTTTCACTATCCCAGGGTAATTTTACAGATTCTGTATCACCCGGAAAAAAAATCTCCTCTTCATTTTTGGCAAGCCCTACTACCGATACCGTGCCGGGTAATTGCAGGGAAGATACACTTTGCATGGCAGCACTTAACTGCCCTTTGCCGCCATCAATAATAATTAATTGAGGAAGCGGTTGCTTCTCGTCCAACAGCCTTTTATAGCGCCTGTATACCACTTCAGTCATGGATGCAAAGTCATTAATGCCTACTACGGTTTTTACTTTAAAGCGCCTGTATGATGCCTTGCTTGGTTCGCCATTGATAAAACAAACCATAGCCGAAACCGGGTAGCTGCCCTGCAAATTTGAATTGTCGAAACATTCAATATGCAGCGGAACAGCAGGTAACTGCAGATCCTTCTGTAATTGTTGTAATACTTTTATTTTTTCATCGGAAGTTTTATCCTCCAGGTTAAGCATTTTTCTTTTCCTGATCTCTTCCCTGAAATGATTTACATTTTTTTCGGAGAGATCCAGCAGTTTTTTCTTGTCGCCGCCCCTGGGCACAGTAATGATCATATCCTGTTGTGGAAAATCAATGGCAAACGGTACAATGATCTCGTTGGTACTGCTGTTAAAACTATCCCTGATCTGCGCAATGGCAAAAACCAGCACTTCTGCTGCAGTTTCTTCCAGTTGCTTTTCAAGCATGATCGTTTTTGTTTGTACAATGGTTCCTGCATTAACGGCCAGGTAATTTACGTAAGCCATGTTCCCGTCTTCAATAATGGAGAACACATCTACTGAGCCCATACGGGTATTAACAACGGTAGAGCGTACCTGGTAATTTTTAAGGTATGCTATTTTATTTTTTAAGATAGCAGCCTTTTCAAACTCCAGGTTTTGTACATGGCTTTGCATTTCATTTTTAAAATGCTGTATAACCGGCGACAGGTTTCCTTTTAAAATATTTACAAGCTGCCGTAATTCTTCATTATAATCTTCCAGTGATTGCAATCCTTCGCAGGGGCCTTTGCAGTTGCCTAAATGATATTCAAGGCAAACTTTAAACTTACCTTTTTTTATATTGCTTTCAGATAAATTGAGTTTACAGGTACGCAACAGTATAGTTTGCTTAATAAAATCAAGCAGTTCCCTTACTTTTTCAACAGATGTGTACGGGCCTAAATATTGCGAGCCATCTTTAATTTTTCTTCTTGTAAAAAACACCCGGGAAAATCTTTCATTTTTAATTACAATATAGGGGTAGGTTTTTCCGTCTTTTAAACTGATATTATAACGTGGCTGAAATTCCTTGATAAGGGTATTCTCCAGCAGGAAGGCATCCTGCTCATTATTTACAATGGTAAACTCAATATGATGGATACGCTGAACAAGCTCGTGGGTTTTATAAGTTGTAAAAGTTTTTGAAAAATACGAGCTTACCCTTTTACGCAGGTGTTTTGCCTTGCCTACGTACAACAACTCATTTGCCTCATTAAAATATTTATAAATACCCGGTTGTGTGGGAATGGTATCAGCAATAGCCGAAAATTCTTTTTGTGTCATGGGCGTTTAAAAATCCAGGATGAATTTTTCTTCTTTTTCAATTTTTGATTCACCTTTTTCATTGGTAACAATACTAACTATTTTACACCACTGGTTACTTAGCCAGGTTAGTTGCATTATTTTGTTTGTGCCTGCATCTTTAACCATGTAAATCCGTTTCACTTTATTGGTTTTGGGGTTTACATAAACATCCCAATGATTCAGCTTCATACTGTCGGGCAGTACTTTTATAGGATCGTATGTAAAGGTTACCGCATCTATAGACTGGTCCATAAAACTTTTTTCAGTAAAAAGGCTGGTTAAATTGGCCGAATCAATTTCCGGCTGTAAAAATTCCTGTAATGCATTTTCGAGATCTTCTATTTTTAACCACACCGAATCGGTGCGATCGTTAACGGTGATATATTTTAATGGATTGATGCCACTTTGTTTAAGGTTAAATATCTCACCCCGGATATACGCGGTTACCGGAAAAAACCGTTGTTTTTCAGCCGTGTCTGTATTGAAAGTCTGCCCGGGGTTTTGTTTACCAGGGTTATTGCAGGAGAATATAAAAAGACCGGCTACCAATAAGGAAATAACAATTTTCATCTTACAAATTTACATACAAAACAGGTAATTACTTTTTTTAGAGCATATGGTGCAAGCAGCTAGTGGCAAAGGGGTATTGAACGGTATAGTAAATACACGAATAATTGAAATGGAATGTTTGCATTTCAATAAATAAAAAACGCAACAGTACAAGCATGTATTGTTGCGCTAAAGCCGCAATATTGTTAAATTAAAATCCTTTGGTTAAGCCAAACTTCAGGCCAATGGCATATGGTTTTTCAATTAATGCTACATCTCTTTTGTAGGTTGAATTTACCTGGTAGCGAACCTGCGGACCCACCTGGAAATTGTAGGTACCCAGCTTAAAATTCATGTAAGTTTCAATACCCACATTTAAATTCCACGAACTTATTGAAGAGGGGTCAGATACATAACTTTTAAGATCGGTGGAAATAAGGTGTGCCTTCCCTCCAAAATAGTAAGATGGCTGCAGCGTAGCACCGGCAAACCATTCTACATTATCCTGGCTTGAAAGTTTATATCCAAAACCAACAGGAAGCGAAACCTGGTATGTTCTGTTGTGTAGTGTAACAGGCCTTGCAGGCGCTGCGTTAAACGTATTGGATGTGGTAGATGTTCTTGCAGAAGAATAAGAATATCCGGTTGCAGGGTCGTTTAATAAAATGGTGGTTGTTATCGGGTGAGTTGCACGGTCTGCAGCAATATTATAATTGGTATAATTGAACTGTACACCGGCTTTTACCAGTAATCTTTTAGCAACTGCATAATTCAAACCAACCCCGGCTTCAAATCCAAAACCCGGTTTCTGGCTGATCGAGTGATTGATATCTCCCTGGGCAAATGGTGTTGCAGAGCCCTTAACTTTTGTGGTTAATTTACGGTAATTAACCGCGGGGGTAACGTACACCTGGTAACCTAAACGGCCCTTCCATTTTTTAGCGACAGGTTTGTTTTGAAAAGCATAGTTTTCCATCCAGGCTTTTTCTTCATTTGTCACTGCACGCTTGTCTTCATTACCTGGAGCGTCAGCATTTTCTTTCGGCGCATTTAATTTTGCTAACCCGGTATTTGTCTGGTTGCCTGCAGGGTTAAGCAGCGTGTTGGCTTCATCTGCTGCTGGTGATTTAACAGGATCTGTGTTATTGCTGACGATCATATTCTCCGTATTACTATTCACAGATGATTTAGCAATAGTGGTCTTATTTTTTTTGTTGATAACAGCAATGTCAGCAAAGATCTGATTTGATCTTATGTACGTATTTACTGTTTGTACAATATCCCCCGGGTTATTTATGGTTTCCAGAGTTTCCGGGATGGTTTTTATATCTGTAGATGCAGTTGTTGCACTAAGATATACAGGCATGTTACTTTTAACAACCGTGTAGGCATAAAAATCGGTTTCATTGGTAATCACATCTGCAAAAGCATTGTTGTATTGTAGTTCGGGTTGCTGTGTTGTTTTGGAATAAGTAACAACCTCGGGTTTCCTGCTTATCTTCTCCGGAGAGGCCTTTTCGGAAACGAAACTTGTACTAATGTTACTGTTGCTGTTAATTTGCCTGGTGATTGAATTTTCTCCTGTATTTAAATAACCTATAAGAATTAATGAACTGATGAAAAATAAACTGATTACCACGGAAGGCCACCTGCGGCTTGGGTGCAGATTATTGTATATGCTGTGCCAAACCCGTTTGGAAGGATACATGCTGAACTGATCTGCTTTTTCTTTCAGCAGCTGCTCAAATTCATCGGTATAAAATTCGTTTTCCATCTTTTAATAAACATGATAGTATTTGGTAATTCCGGTCTTGTCTGCCTTATACAAATCAGACTGGTTTAAACAGCCCCAAAAAAATTCGTCTTTTTCTTTGGTTTTTGAATTATTTTTTTTCTTATCAATATTTCTTCCAACATAGATTTTGCCCGGGTGTATTGGCTCCGGCTGGTACTCTCCTCAATATCCAGCATAAAAGCAATTTCTTTATGCGAATACCCTTCAATGGCATACAGGTTTAAAACCGTTTTGTAGCCAAGTGGTAATGACCTGATACACTCAACTACCTGTTTTGCCTGCATAATAGATGGTATCATTTCCTCCCTGATATGAATACTATGTGCATTGGTAATATCAATACTATCAGAGAATTTTTTATTCTTCTTCAGGATATTGATGCAGGTATGAACCACAATACGTCTTATCCAGCCTTCCAGTGCACCTTCATTTCTGTACTGGTGCATTTGCGAAAACACTTTAATAAAACCTTCCTGTAACATATCCTCTGCATCTTCCCTGTTTTTGGCAAACCGATAGCATACACCCAACATCCTTGGGCTAAAACGGTTATATAGTGCCTCCTGGGCAGTGGCATTATTCCGAAGGCATCCGCTAAGCATTAGCTCTTCCGTCATATCGTGCTTGATTTCCCTATAAATATAGACAAAATCATTTGCAAATGTGCTGCATTCGTTCAGGATTTTTAGTGTTTTGGATTCTTCTGTAAATCTGTCTGGTTTATACGATGATTGGATTCTAAAATATTAATAATCAGTAACTTAAAACACATTATCTAACCTGTAAAGAGCCGCTATTCAATTAATATCGACCCTTTGGTTATAAAACAGGATGTTAATTAATTTAAGCTGGCTCTTAACCCGATAATAAAGTTACTGCCTGCTGCCACAATACCTGATGAATAGGGGCGGTATCTTTGATTGGTGATATTTTCCCAACCTGTTGTTGCCATCAGGTTTTTGGTAATTTGTAAGGATGCTTTTAAGTTAAGTGTATACCAACCAGGTGAATATGGTTTGCCATTAGCATCTTTGGCATAAATTTCTGTCTTGGCCTGTTCCGTTGGTGCCAGGTCTTCGTTTTTTATTTGACTGTTATAATTTGCAGAAACTTCTACAAAAAGCTTTTTATTACGGTACCTTACAATGGAGCTTCCATAAAAAGGAGGTGCATGCCGCAAGGCCACCTGTTCATTTTTTGTATCGTCTGTTTCTTTACCCGTTATCCAGTTTGCATGTGTTAACACAGACAGGTCTTTAATGATGTAATATTCAACACTGGCCTGAAAACCCCATACGGTTACTTTTCCAACATTCTGCAGTGTTTCTACCCTGCTGTTTATGCCGTCAAAAAAAAGGCTGTCCTGTCCGTTGAAGGTAGATGGGCGCCTGACTATTCCATCATTTAAAATGGTGTGAAACCCGTTCAATTCGAAATGAAATTTTTGATTGATATTTTTAATAATGCCTAACTCAAAATTCCAGGCATATTCCCGTTTCAGGTCAGGGTTAGGAACGGTTACATTTCCGGGAGCACTTTCAAACAGTTTACCAATATCATCAACATTGGGCATGCGGTATCCTGTTGAAATATTGCCATTGAGTTGCCAGCTGGTTGCAGGACGAAAAACCAATCCCAGGTTGCCGGTAAAAGCACCGTCTTTTAATTCAGCCTTTTTATATGGGGACTTGATGAAAGTGGTATCAAAAGTTGCGTTAAGCGTATTATAGCTGTATCGTACACCTGTTGTAACAGTAAACTTAGGCGTAAAATTTACCTTGTAACTGCTATACACACCCGAAGTACTCCAGGTGCTGCCATCCGGATATCTGCTAACACCCGGCACCCGCACATTGGTAACTATATTGGTTTTATTGCCGGTAGATCCTACTTTGTTGTGTACATATTCAATACCATAAAACAACTCTCCTTTGCCAAGCTTTTTCGTTGCATCTATATTAAAACTGATGGCATTAACTTTTTCAGCCTGCGTGTTACGGGTATTGTTTGCCCTGGTTCTGTCAATACGGCTTTCATCATAATTCTGATAGGCAATGGTTGTGCGTAACCCATCATACACAACATTCTTTTTGCTGTGTAATACCTGAACATTATGCATGCGCCAAAGCATCGGGCCGTATTCCCATTCAGCAAATCTCAATCTCCCGTTTCTGTATTGAATCAACCTGTCGTACCTGGCAGCATCTCCTGTTCCTGCGTAAGTAAAACTATACTGCATATCTAAATGCTCCGTCGGTTTAAAACGGATCTTTTGTAAAAAATTGATCTGCTCATACCCACTGAAGCGTTGTATCCTTGGGTCGGTATTTTTAACAATACTGTCAATGCCATTAATTCTTTCTACATATTCAGGCCTCAGGTAACTATCCTGTCCGCCATTTTTACCCATTTTCAGATCATCAAATTTGCTGTAGGTGAAAGACGAAAGGAACGACCATTTTTTTAATCCCAGGTTGATATCTGCATGAACAGTATTTTCTTTATTTGCAGTAGAATATCTTGCCACGGCGCTTCCGGAAATCAGCATTTTTTTCTCTGTAACAAAACGGGGATTCAATGTATGAAAATCCATCACACCACCGATAGCATCGCTACCGTAAATTAAAGAACCGGGCCCAAAGATCACTTCAGCGGTTTGGGTACTAAGTGCATCAATACTGATAATGTTTTGCAGATTGCCACTGCGGTAGATGGCATTGTTCATACGAACACCATCTATGACCAGTAAGATCCTGTTGGTTGCAAATCCACGTATCATAGGACTTCCGCCACCCAACTGACTTTTTGAACAAATACAGTTCCGGTTTGCGAAAGCATATCGGCTGCTGTTTGCGGGTTGTTGCGTAAAATTTCAATTTTGTTAACCTTGCTGATTTTATTGGGAACCTCATTTAGTTTTTGTTCCCATTTATTTACTGAAACCACCACTTCCTCCATATTAACCTGCTTTACGGAAGTATCAGGTTTATTGTTTTCCTCCTGGGAAAATCCGGCAACGGTTAATAATAGTAAACCACATGATATAAAGATCCTTTTCATGAAAATTAATTTAGCGAAATAAATAATGATCACTACGCTATAACATAGTGAACCAGCACTTCTATAAGTGCTTTGAATTAGCAATATGAGATTTCTTAACAGGGTGGGTGTATAGGGAGGCGACAAGGCGCAGTAGGTATCATTTCATCAAACTGGCAATATTGCTGCGAAACAAATTGCCAGCATATTTCATCAGTTGTTTCATGTTGACTGGCATAAGCCGGGAAAAATAAAAATTTGATTGCAGGCTCACTTAATGGACTGCCAAACTGATTTTTCTGCAGCGCAAGTTTTACAATCTGTTGTACCAGCTTATCTTCCTTATGATCAAAAAAACCGGTGAGTGACAGGCTGGAGCCATTTTTTGAATAAGATTTTACATCAAATAATTTACCATTAAAGAGTATCTCTTTTTCGGGTTTTACCCAATAAACAGCTGATGTAGCAACCGTAATGGTTTGCAGGATCTCTTTGCTGAACTTTTCATTTCGTTGTGCTTGTGCGATCTGTTGTTTTACCAATACCGAAATAGAAAAAAATAAAGGTGTTGCCAGTATCAGCAACAGCACAAAAGCAGTAAATATTTTTTTGCAACGGTACATGAGATAGAAAAAAAGCAAAGTTAGCGGTTATTTTTTTCTGACTAAGCTATCTGCCGGGTAATTGGCTTTAATGGTATCCCTTACAGCAGTAACCCAGTTAGCCAGTGTAAGTTTTTGCTGATCACTTAGTTTAGAATTTTTGTGTATCCACAAATACGATTCCAGCGGCATTTCATTTTCTTTAACTTCCTTATTGATCTCTTCTAATTTTCTATATTGTCTGGCTATCCTGTACGAGGCAAACTCCGAAAAATTTAATTCCTTTTTTCCTTCTTTTACATGATCTGCAAGCCACCAGGCAGCAGGCTGTATTTCGGCATACCATGGATAAACCGTGTTGTTGCTGTGGCAATCGTAGCAACTGGTTTTAAGTATTGCCTCCACATCTGCCGGTACCGCGTAAATTTTACTGATATCGTTATTGCTGATACCATCGGCCCTGTTTTTTGCAGGACGAATAAACTGTATAATAATAAAAGCTACCAATAATAGCTGAAAGGTTCTTTTTAAAATTTTCTTAAGCATAGGTTTTGATTTGTGTATTTAATTAATTAAAATATTTCCCGTCATTTCTTTGGGAACAGGTAAATTCATGAGCGTTAAAATGGTTGGCGCAATATCGCCCAATTTTCCGGCATTGATAGTTCCCCTCCAGGTATTATCAATTAAAAAAAGCGGAACCAGGTTTAAAGTATGTGCTGTATTAGGTGATCCATCTTCGTTAATGGCGTAATCGGCATTACCATGATCGGCTGTTAAAAAAACTGCATAGTCATTTTGCAGGGCAGCAGTAACAACTTTTTCAACACATTGGTCAACTGTTTCCACTGCTTTAATAATAGCTTCCCAAACGCCTGTATGTCCTACCATATCTGCATTTGCAAAGTTCAGGCAAATAAAGTCAGCCTCCCCACCCCCCAAAGGGGGGATTTCGGAACTCAATAATTTGTTGTTCTTTTCTATTTCTTTTACGATTGCTTCTGTTACTTCGAAAGCACTCATTTCGGGTTGTAAATCATACGTGGCAACTTTGGGAGACTGGATCATAATTCTTTTTTCGCCTTCAAAAGGCACTTCTCTTCCGCCACTAAAAAAGAAACTTACGTGTGGATATTTTTCTGTTTCTGCAATCCGTATCTGGGTTTTATGGTTTTGTTCCAGAATTTCGCCAAGCGTATTTTTCAGATCATCATTATCAAAAATAATATGCACGTTATTGAATTTTTGATCGTACTGCGTCATAGTGGTATAATGCAGTTGCAGTTTTTTCATTTCAAATTCAGGCATATCTGTTTGTGTGAGCACTTCAGTTATTTCCCTGCACCTGTCTGTTCTGAAATTAAAACAGATCACCGCATCCCCTTCCTGAATTTTAACGTTCGGTATGGTTTTGTTGATGATAGGTTTGATGAACTCATCAGTAACGCCTGCTTCATAAGATGCTTTAACAGCATTTAATATGTCACCTGAATTTTCTCCTATACCGTTAACAAGTGCATCGTATGCAAGTTTTACCCTTTCCCACCGTTTGTCACGGTCCATTGCATAATAGCGGCCGGTGATGCTGGCAATTTTGCCGGTGGATGTATCAAGATGATTTTGCAGATCTGTTAAAAATCCAAGACCGCTTTTAGGGTCAGTATCCCTGCCATCGGTAAATGCATGTACAAGTACGTTGGTTAACCCTTCAGCCTTACAAAGACTGGTTATTGCTTTAACATGGTTTACATGCGAATGCACACCACCATCACTTACCAAACCAACCAGATGCAAAGGCTTTTCATTTTCTTTTGCATAATGAATGGCTTTAAGCAGCGATTCATTTTTAACAAATTCGCCGGTTTTAATGGCCACATTTATACGTTGTAATTCCTGGTATACAATACGGCCAGCCCCTAAATTTAAATGCCCCACTTCGCTGTTGCCCATTTGTCCTTCGGGCAGGCCAACATCTTCGCCACAGGTAACTAAGGTTGTATGGGGGTATTTTGTATACAATGAACTTACAAAAGGCGTTTTGGCATGCCGGATGGCATCACTTTTTTCAACTTTCCCCAATCCCCAGCCATCCATAATAATGAGTATAACTTTTTTATCTTCCATCCGATAAAACTAAAATATTTGCAGCTAATTTTGACTGATTATTGTCATTTGGGTATAAATAGCGCCAAAACATAGTACTTTTAGGAAGTCTTGGCACGTTTTTAGTGAAATTATAGTTGTTTAAATATCCACACCATGAAACGTTTTTTTACTTTGATCACCATCGGGGCAATGTTAAGTTCCTTTACTTTTTTTTCAAGTATAGAGGAAGTGATCACTGCCATGAAAGCAGGTAATGCCGCGGATATTGCCAGGTTCTTTGATAATACGGTGGAAATAAACACGCCGGATAAATCAAACAGCTATAGCAAAAGCCAGGCAGAACTGGTGCTGAGAGACTTTTTTAGCACCAATGTTGTCAAAAGTTTTACTGTAAATCATAAAGGAGAAAATTCAGGTTCACAATTTTGCATCGGTACGCTGCTGACAAAAAACGGGACTTACAGAACAACTGTTTTTATGAAACTGAAAGGCGATAAACAGTTGTTGCAAACAATAACTTTTGAGAAGCAATAACACCTGCTAAAATTAAAAATACAAACCCCGGATCTTTTCGGGGTTTTGTTTTTCTGTTCTTCCGTAGCTTTGTTGTTATGGATTATAACGATCAACTGAACTTTCTTATAAAAAATGCCCTTGCCGAAGATATTGGTAATGGCGACCACTCTACCATTTCTTCTATTGATGCAACTGCAGAAGGCCGGGCTGTTTTAAAAATTAAGGAAGATGGCATACTAGCCGGTATGGAAGTGGCAGAAGCAATTTTCAGGTACATGCAGCCGGATATTGTTTTTACTGCGTTTAAAAAAGACGGCGACCCCATGCAATTTGGCGAAACCGCTTTTGAAGTAAAGGCAAAGGTACATACCATTTTGCAATGCGAAAGGCTGGTTTTAAATTGTATGCAACGCATGAGTGGCATTGCCACTTTAACGGAACAGTATACCCGAAAATTACAACCGTATAAAACCCGTTTACTGGACACCAGGAAGACCACGCCCAACTTCCGGCTGCTGGAAAAAGAAGCAGTGACAATTGGCGGTGGCGTTAATCACCGGTTTGGTTTGTATGATATGATCATGCTGAAAGACAATCATATTGATTATTGTGGGGGTATTGAAAAAGCAATTGAGAAAGCTTACACGTATGTTCAGGAAAAAATGCCGGGTTTACAAATTGAAGTGGAGACCAGGAATATTGAAGATGTAAAAAAAGTTATGCAGGCAGGAAAAATAAACCGCATCATGCTGGATAATTTTAAGCCTGAACAGATTACCGAAGCATTAAAAATTATTGATGGTAAATATGAAACCGAAGCAAGTGGCGGAATTAACCTGGGTAATATTGAAGCCTATGCTGCAACCGGTGTTGATTATATCAGCAGCGGTGCCATTATTCACCAGGCAAGAAGCCTGGACCTGAGTTTGAAAGCTGTTGTCATCTGAAAATAAAAATCATGTCGAAGAAAAAGATACGCACAGCGTCCGGTGGGCAATCATTGAGTGGGTTGGTTTACTCAACCGATCCTGATTTTAAACTGCCGGATGAAAATTTTGAAGAGCAGGAAACTATAGATCCGTCTCAACAGAAATTAAAAATAAGATTAGATACCAAGCATCGGGCTGGTAAAGCAGTTACGCTTGTTGAAGGTTTTATTGGCACTACAGCCGATATGGAAGAGTTGGGAAAGAAGTTGAAATCATTCTGCGGTACCGGCGGCTCGGTTAAAGACGGAGAAATAATAGTGCAGGGCGATAACCGGGATAAGATATTACAATGGCTGCAGAAGAATGGATATAAATTTTCTAAAAAAATATAAAGATGCTGCTAATCATTTTTGAGCGTCATCAGCAATACTCAACGCTCCACTCGGGCATTTCTTCACCTGGTCAATGATCTGCTGGGTTTCTGCTTTACTCATATCGATCCATGGCTTGCGGTGTGGGTCAAAAACCTCTCCCAGGCCTTTAACACAAATACCCGAATGGATACACATATCGGGTTTCCAGTTGATGGTTATTTCTCCGTTATTGTAATGAAGTGTTTGTATGGGCATTTGATGTAATTTAACAATAAAGCGTTGCGTAATTTACAGAAAAAAGCTTTTTTTATGCATACTTTTACAAAAACCTACAGCATGATCTCAAAAATATCTGAGGGTATTACTATAAGTGTGGAAACATACTATCAGCCTGAATACAGTAACCCTGTTAACAGTGAGTTTATGTTTGCCTACCGGATAACCATTGAAAACAATAATGCATTTCCGGTTCAGCTTTTACGCAGGCATTGGTACATTTACGACAGCAATGGCAGTATGCGTGAGGTTGAGGGCGAAGGTGTAGTGGGTGTGCAGCCGCAAATTAATCCCGGAGAATCTTATCAATATATCAGCGGTTGCAACCTGCGTTCGGAAATTGGCAAGATGCGTGGTACCTATCTTATGGAAAACATTAATAATAAAAAATCATTTGATGCAGTTATTCCTGCATTTGACATGTGTGCCCCCTTTAAATTGAATTGATTTAACCTTTTTGGTTGCTGTTTTTGGCTTACCTTTGAGTGTTCATAAACAGGCAGATCAGCAGGAATTCTGAATTAATTTTCAACAATAAATTCTGCTACTGATTATGCAATAATGTTTTGACAAACCATAAATATCTACCATGGCAAAAATTACATTCTCAAACAGCAATAATGATTTTTATCAAAGTTTAAAAACTTCTGTAGATGCTTATTTTGCTAATAATAAAATTAAAAAGACAGGTGACTGGAGATTATATTCCAAAACCATCATTTTAGTAACTACCGCTTTGGTTTGTTATGGTTTATTGATGTTTGGTGGTTTACAAAACTGGCAGGCATTGTTGATCTGTGTTGTTTTTGGATGCTCTCTCGCATCTATTGGGTTTAGCGTTATGCACGATGCCAACCATGGCAGCTATTCTACAAAGCCCAAACTGAACGATTTTTTGGGATTGAGTTTAAATGCATTGGGAGCAAGTTCATACCTGTGGAAACAAAAGCACAACATCATTCACCACACCTACACAAACGTTGATGGCATTGATGACGATATTGCCAAGAGTCCCATCATCCGGCATTGCGAATCGCAAAAATGGGTACCTGCGCATAAGGTTCAATATCTCTACCTGTTACCTGTGTATGCTTTATCAACTATTTTCTGGATCTACATTATGGATTTTACAAAATATTTTTCGCATAAAATATTCACTACAGAGGCCTGGAAGATGACCACAAAAAATCATATTATTTTTTGGGCCACCAAAATTTTATATGTTACTTTTTATATCGTGCTGCCCATGATGGTTTGGGGATTTTTGCCCTGGCTGGTGGGTTATTTCGTATTGAATGCAGTAATGGGATTGATCTTATCACTTGTTTTTCAGCTGGCGCACGTGGTTGAAAATACTGAATTTGAACATGTAGCTTTAGATGCAACCAAACACGTAGAAACTGCCTGGGCCGAGCACCAGATGAAGACCACTGCAAACTTTGCCATGGGCAATAAAGTGATCTCCTGGTTTGTTGGCGGGTTGAATTACCAGATAGAGCATCATCTTTTTCCACGTATAAGTCACATACATTATCCGGAAATAAGCAAAATTGTGATGGAAAAAGCGAAAGCGTTTAACCTGCCTTATAATAAATACGATACCATGACAGAAGCCGTTGCTTCACACTTCAGGGTAATGAAACAACTGGGTAAAAAGCCTGAACAGGTGGTGCGGCAGGTGCAGGCTGCATAGACCCGGCCCACTCCCAATCTTCGTTCCTTCCCTTTAGGGAATCCGCCAGCGGGCGCAGGAGGAAAGGCACAAGATTGAAGCGAATATTTTTAAGGCTTGTATTTTGCCTGCTGAAAGATCAGGTCAGCATCTGTCTCCATTAATTTTTGCAAAGCATATTCAGGGTTTTTAGCCATGAACTTTTTTACGATCTGCCATCCTGCAAAGCTGCCGATATTGCCCGGGGATGCTTCTCCAAGCTCCTGTGTTTTTGGACCTTCACCAATATAATTCTTGATGATATTGGCATCAATGGTTTGTAAAAAATTATTTTGTACAAAGAGATCCCACACAGCCCTTTCATGCTCATATACGGCTTTTAACTGTTCTTCTGTGTAACCGATCAGTTTATGCTCCTCCGCTTTGGGTAACAGTTTGCTGAGTGCATACAGCCGTTTTCCTTTTTCAACCATCTGTTGTACAAGCGGCTTGTCATCCATTTTTTCGGGATAGAGATCGTTCAAAATATTCTGCATGCAGTTTACTGCAATGTAGTCCGGTTCAAAGCGGTTACTGATGTATTCGGGATAGGTTTCCTGTACCAGTGCAGATCTGTATAATGAAAAGCTTTTACCCAGGTGATGCTGCAGGCCAATGATAATGGCATCATCAGAAAGTATATCCCCATATCCATCCAACGGGCCGATATAAGTGATGATTTGTTTACGGTCTTTATAAGCCGGAAAATAATGTTTTACATACTGCAATGCCTGCTTTATTGCTTTTTCATAAGGAGTAAAATCTTTAAAAACTCTTTGTGCACTATCATACACCGGTTTATAAGCTGCCATAAAACCCAGTACATAATCTGCTGCACTGTCGGCCGACCATTTGGGATCTGCATTTAAAATGGCAGATAAATAATTTTCTCCAAAGGAAGGGTATCGGGCAAGAAGCTGATCAAAGTTTGCTGTAAAATTAGCGGTATCGAGTTTAAAAAGTTCCTGCTCAAAATGTTTAGTGGTCAATTCTACTTTTATACCAGATACATCAGGTGTTTTATCACTGCTGTTGCAGGAAAATAAAACTATAGATGCAAGGATTGAAAAAATATATTTCATAATTTTTATTTAGCTTCTGATGACACGAATTTACACGAATATTAAATGCAAGATTACCTGGTAAAGCACCCTGCAATAAAATTATTAAAGCAAGTTAATTTGCCAGTTTTTTTATTTCTAATTTACTTCTGCAGGCACACAAACTTCGCCTTTATAAATTAAAGGCGTCATTAGTAGTCATACAAATATCTGTCTTTCATGTATTTTTTTGTATTTATTCGTGTTAATTCGTGCCCGATAATTATCGGGATAAGTGGCGTATTTTTGTATCATGAAAATTTTTCTTGCACAGCAAAACTATCACATCGGCAATTTTGAAACCAATACGCAAAAAATTATCAATGCTATTCAATCAGCAAAAGAACAGGGTGGTGACCTGATTGTTTTCAGCGAGTTAAGTGTTTGTGGTTATGCCCCCGGTGATTTCCTGGAGTTTGAAGACTTTATCAATAAAAGTTATGCAGCCCTTGATGTAATTAAACAACATGCCGATACCATTGGTGTATTGGTTGGCGCACCAGACCGTAATCCTGTAAGGGAAGGAAAGGATCTTTTTAATGGCGCTTTTTTATTGTACGAAAATGAAATAAAAGGCATTGCTCATAAAACCTGTTTACCCAATTATGATGTGTTTGATGAGTACCGGTATTTTGAACCGGCATACAACTGGGGCATCATGGAGTTTAAAGGTAAAAGACTGGCTGTAACTATTTGTGAAGATATCTGGAACCTGGGCGATAATCCTTTGTACCGCGTATGCCCGATGGATGAATTGATGAAGCAGCAACCGGATGTGATGATCAATTTATCAGCATCGCCATTTGATTATACACATGATGAAGACCGGAAAGCAACTATTAAATCAAACGTAAAAAAATATAAGCTCCCGTTATTTTATTGTAACGCAGTTGGCAGCCAGACTGAAATTGTTTTTGATGGTGCTTCACTTATTTTTGATGCTTCGGCCAATCTTTGTGGAGAGTTACCCCGTTTTGAACAAGCCCTTCAATCTTTTGTTTTGAATGAAGATGGAACCATTGATGCACCGGTTATGGAGCCTGCCAGCCGTATGCCGGATAAAGAACTGAACCCTGTTAGTTTAGAAGAAAGCCTTAATATAGAAATGGTGCATGATGCCATTGTATTGGGCATCAAAGATTATTTTACCAAAATGGGTTTTACCAAAGCCATACTGGGCAGCAGCGGTGGTATTGACAGTGCTGTTACATTGGCGCTTGCCTGCACGGCATTAGGGAAAGATAATGTGAGAGCAGTATTAATGCCTTCACAATTTTCAACAGGCCATTCTGTAAATGATGCAGAGCAGTTGAGTATGAACCTGGGGAATCCTTACGACATCATACCGGTTGAAAATATTTATAATAGTTTTTTAAATGAATTGAAACCCATTTTTAAAGACCTGCCTTTTAGCATTGCCGAAGAAAATATCCAAAGCCGCACACGTGGGAATTTGTTGATGGCCATTGCCAATAAGTTTGGATACATTTTATTGAATACGTCTAACAAGAGTGAACTGTCAACCGGCTACGGTACGCTATATGGTGATATGGCCGGTGGCATTGGTGTTTTAGGTGATTGTTATAAGTTGCAGATCTATGCGCTTGCAAAATATATCAATCGGGAAAAGGAGATTATACCAAACAACATCATCACAAAACCACCCAGTGCAGAGCTGCGGCCCGGGCAAAAAGATTCAGATAGTTTACCGGAATATGAAATTCTTGATAAAATTTTATATCAGTACATTGAAAGAAGACAAGGCCCCAACGAGATTAAGGCACAGGGTTTTGAAGCAGCACTGGTTGACCGTGTGTTAAAAATGGTGAACGTTAATGAATACAAACGCAACCAGTTTTGTCCCATCATCCGTATTTCGCCAAAAGCATTTGGTGTGGGAAGGAGAATGCCGATTGTAGGAAAGTATCTGAGTTGATTTTATTTTACTTTGTCAAACCGGTGATGCATTAACCTGCCATGCCTTACATTCAGGTAAATGGGTTCTGCTTTATCATCAAAATAAAACTTTATCCATCCAGTCGTTTCATCATCCGTATGAAATTGTATTGCCAGGTCAAATTCATCATCATAGCCTGGCTCAATTACCTTATCGGAAACTGTAGGCCGTTTCAGGATCAGGTTTCCTTTTTCATATAAAATGATCCGCCAGTAAAAATCCAGGTGCTTACTGTAGTAGGTGCCTGTAAGCTTATTTAGAAATTCTTTGGAATAAATACGCCTGGTGGTGGTATCTTTTTTCCAGTAGTAGATATCCGGAATTCCATGTTGTTTATGTGCCTCGGCCCTCATGGGTGAATCCGGGTGAGGTTGAGTAAAGACTACCCAGTTGGCGTAATCCGGGTCTTTAAAAATACCATTTCCCACATATACTAAAGGGAAAAGATCCTCTTTCGAGTATTGCCAGAACAAACTGTCATCGATCACTTTCATTTCTGTGTACGACTTTCGTTCCATGGCGCTTGAGAAGCCTGTTGGACTTAACTCACGATAAATGCCGGCATATTTTTGAAGTTCAGCGGTACTGATGGGTACCGGAGTTGAAGGGAATTTCCTTAACAATATTTTTTCCGCTTTTCCATATAACAGGAATTCTGTAGCAACATCTATCTTATCTGCATATGGAGCATGTTCGTTACCCAGGCAAATAATAGAAATCCCGGCAGCTGGAACCTGTGTAAGCCATGAATACCCGGACACTCCTTCATGTGTTATGATTTCATAATTTCCTGACTGTTTTAGTTTATTACCGAAAGGATAGTTAATTCCTTTTAAAACAGGTATTGGTCTCGCATTTTGTTTTAGCCGTTGTATTGCTTTGGCGATAACTGAATTTTTATCAGTTAAAGATGCAGCCCATTTTTCAAGATCAGCAGCAGATGTAAGCATCCAGTAATTACCACCCGGAGATGTTTTATCTCTCATCCATACCGTATATTTCCCTTCTCCATTATGATCATATGAAAAAGCATGATATGGTATTACTTCTTCTTTATTGGTCCCGAGTTTTGTGTGGTTCATGCCTATTGGGGTAAATATCTTTTCGTTCATATAAACAGAAAGATTTTTTCCACAGGCTTTTTCCAGAATCAACCGCAATAAACCAAAATCCGAATTGCTGTACATATAACCTTTGCCTGGCTCAACCTGTGGGGCCGGCTGGTTGTATAAGAACTCCATAAATTGCGAACGGTCTAAACGATTCGCCATCTCAGCCTGTGTAAGTACAAGCGTAGCCCACTCATCGCAAAAGCCGCTGCTGTGGTTGAGCAGGTCCTGTATGGTAACGGGTTCACTCCATGAAGGAAGTTTAGCGAAATACTTACGCACTTTATCATTCAGTGTAAGTATACCCTGATTTTCCATCATTGCAGCAGCAACAGAAACAAATTCTCTTCCTTCAGAATAAGGTATGCGAACAATAGTATTATGAGCGAAAGGCACACCGAACTCTATACTAGCCATACCATAATCTTTCTTTATGATAGTCTTGCCATCTTTGACAATGGTAATGGCATAGCCAGGAGAGTTTTTATTATTAAAAGGTTTGAAAAGGCTGTCAAGCAACCGATTTGTTGCAGCAATGTTTTGTGCAGACAGGCTTTCGTTCAAGATTAAAAACACCAGAACTGCAGTAAGAATTTTTTTCATTACAGATAATTTTGGCGAATAGAAGGATCATATCTTCTCCACCACCACCGCCGTACCATAAGATAAAACTTCGGTTACTCCATTCATCACTTCATTGGCATCATAACGCATATTAATGATGGCATTGGCGCCTCTTTCATTAGCATGCTGTATCATCAGCTGGTAAGCTTCTTCCCGGGTCTTTTCGCAAAGCTCTACGTAAATAGATATTTTACCTCCCAGTAAAGTTTGAAATCCGCCGGCTATATTGCCCAATAAACTTCTGCTACGTACCGTGATACCTCGTATTATGCCCAGATGTTTGGTAATGCGGTATCCTTCCAATGTGTTGGATGTGGTTATGAGTTGTTGATCTATCATGATTTTTTTTATTAAAGTTAGATTGATTTTAACAAAGTTTTGCCCCCTTCATCAAAACGGCCAAATTTTTGTTATGCATAGTTCGTATTTTGCAGCCTGCCTAAAAATGGGTATTTAACAAAACATAATCTTCTCCACAATAGTTTCTCCGCCGGTTGGCGGAGGCGGAGGGGGTAAAACTAAACCTATGGTTCAAACATCTGAAGACATCCGTTTGCTGAACGAAAGAATTACCAGCGCATCCGGATTTGTAACCCGAATTAATGACGAATTAAGTAAAGTGATCGTGGGCCAGCAATCTATGATAGAAAGATTGCTTATTGGCCTTTTAAGCAATGGCCATGTGCTGCTGGAAGGGGTGCCGGGTCTTGCAAAAACGCTGGCTATTAAATCGCTGGCGCAGGCAGTACATGCTGATTTCAGTCGTATTCAATTTACTCCCGACCTGTTACCTGCCGATGTGGTAGGTACCATGATATACAACCAGGCAAAAAATGAATTCATGGTGCGTAAAGGCCCCATCTTCTCCAATTTTATTTTGGCTGATGAGATCAACAGGGCTCCGGCAAAAGTACAGAGTGCCTTGCTGGAAGCCATGCAGGAACGACAGGTAACGATTGGTGATACAACATATAAATTGCCCGCGCCTTTTTTGGTGCTGGCAACACAAAATCCAATTGAGCAGGAAGGGACTTATCCATTGCCCGAAGCACAGGTTGACCGTTTTATGCTGAAGGTGGTGGTAGATTACCCGAGCAAGACCGAAGAGCAAATGATCATCCGCCAGAATACGTTGGGGTTGAGTTTTCCACCCATTAACCCGGTTGCATCTACCAGCGAGATATTAACCGCTAAAGAATTAGTACGACAGGTTTACCTGGATGAAAAAGTAGAGAATTATATTTTAGATATTGTTTTTGCAACCCGTTATCCTGATAAATATAATTTGCCAAAATTGAAAGCGCTGATCGGTTTTGGAGGATCACCAAGAGCAAGCATCAATTTAGCACTGGCTGCAAAAGCCTATGCATTTTTAAATAACCGGGCATTTGTAATTCCTGAGGATGTTAGAAGTATCAGTAAAGATGTTTTAAGGCATAGAATTGGGTTGACTTATGAAGCAGAGGCAGAAAATGTGAACGTTGAGCAAATTATTAATGAAATATTAAGAGTTGTTAACGTGCCTTAAGAATATTGAAAGAGTTTTTAATTTAATACTGTTCAAGATCAGGGAACTGAATTCGAGTTTACAGTAATACAATAGTTCAATCAGGGCTCCTTCAAATCGGGATGTAATCGATTTGGGTTCCTTTGTTACTTTTTTGGAGAAGCAAAAAAGTAAAAGACAATATGGTTTTAACTACAGAAGAAATATTACGAAAAGTAAGGGAGCTTGAAATTAAGAGCAAGAAGATCACCACGCATTTATTTACGGGTGAATATCATTCTGCTTTTAAAGGAAAGGGTATGAGCTTTAGAGAAGTGCGGGAATATTATGCAGGCGATGATGTACGTTTTATTGACTGGAATGTAAGTGCCAGGTTCAATCACACTTTTACCAAGGTTTTTGAAGAAGAAAGAGAATTGACGGTGATGCTGATGATTGATACCAGCGCCAGTAATTTATTTGGTACGGTTGCCAGGCAAAAGAAAGATCTGATCGTGGAAATGGGTGCTGTACTTACTTTCAGTGCCATCAACAACAATGATAAGGTTGGCGTTATTTTCTTCAGCGATAAGATAGAAAAATACATTGCTCCCTAAAAAAGGAAGGCAACATGCTTTATACATTGTACGTGAATTGTTGACCGTTGAAGCAAAAAAGCAGGGCACCAACCTGGATGCTGCAATCAAATTCTTTAGTCGCTCGGTTAAGCAGCGCAGTATTGCTTTTATTTTAAGCGATTTTCTGGCAACCGGGTATGATGATGGCCTGAAAGTAATTGGCAATAAACACGATGTGATCGGCATACGGGTGTATGATAAGATGGATATGCAACTGCCCGATGCCGGCCTGCTACAATTGCAGGATGCAGAAACAAATAAAACTACCTGGATAGACAGCAGTGATGAACTGGTACGTTATAATTACCAGCAGCATTTTATGGAGCAAAGCGAACTGAGTAAAAATTATTTCAGAAAAGCAGGAGCAGAGTTATTGCATGTGCGTACGGATGATGATTATGTAAAAATTCTGCAACAGTTTTTTATTAACAGAATGTGATTGAAAATATAATGGTGAAAGAAAAAATAAACAGGATATGGATTGCCGGAGGATTAACAGCCTGTTTTTCTTTTATCATGCAATTTTCTTTTTGTCAGAAACTGCAAACCATTACAGACAAAAAAGATATTTTGATCGGTGAGCAGATCAAACTCACCCTTAAAGCACCAATGGATGGCTTAACCAAATGGATCGTTCTCCCGGATTCAATCCCGCATTTTGAAATTGTTGAAGCTACAAAACCAGATACGGTAACTTTTAAAGACGATTCCAAGGCAATAGAACAAACCATCACCATTACCAGTTTTGATTCTGGTAGCTGGACCTTTCCGGCATTACCGGTTGAGTTTGCCGGATTAGCGGGTAACGCTCCCCGGGTAGTAAATACGGATCCGTTTAATGTACATGTTTTGTATGCTCCGGCCGACAGTACCAATCAATTGCGTGATATAAAACCGATCATCAAAGTTTCGGTCTTCGATTTTTTCTGGTTGTACATTGCGGGAGGCGTGTTGCTTTTACTGCTGATCATTTTTCTGTTATACCGTTACTTTAAAAAGAAAAAGAAAGATGTACCGGCAACGGCTGGTTCAAATCTTTCACCTTTTGATGAAGCAATGACAGAACTTAAAACGCTTGCTCAATTTAACCTGCAGGATGCTGCCGAAATAAAATTGTATCATATAAAACTGGCAGGTATTTTTAAAAATTACCTGGGTCGTAAACAAGGTAAAAACCTGTTCAACAAAACCACCAGCGATCTTTTGATAAGTATGAAGGAAGTGCATTTAACGCCCGACAATATATCGGAACTGGCCACAGCCCTGCGCTGTACCGATGCGGTAAAATTTGCAAAATATCTTCCTTTATCAAATCAAAGTGAGGAAGCATTGCAAAAAATAAAGGAGATTATTAATTTAACAGAGGCTTCTAAACCTCTAAACCCTAAACTTCTAAACTAATTTTGCTTTTCGACTATTTTAAAAATATAACTTTTGGCCAACCCTGGTTTTTACTTTTACTGATTGTAATACCGGTATTGATATGGTGGTATGCGATCAAAAACAGCAAGCGGCAGGGCACCATCATTGTTTCTGATGTTTCTGCAAAGGGTTTATCAACCTGGAAGACCGGCTTGCGGCATTTGCTTTTTATATGCAGGTTGCTGGCAATTGTATTTACCATTGCTGCACTTGCAAGGCCACAAACCATGTTTGAAGAACAGCAAGCAGAAGGAGAAGGCGTGGATATTGTTTTGTGTATTGATGTAAGCGGCAGCATGACTGCCCAGGACCTTACACCAAACCGCCTGGAAGCCGCAAAAAACGTAGCAGTTGATTTTGTGAACAAACGGTTGACCGACCGTATCGCCATTGTAATTTTTTCAGGCGAAAGTTTTACGCAATGTCCGCTAACGACTGATCATACCGTTTTAATTTCAGCCATTGAAAATATACGCAATGGTCTGCTGGAGGATGGTACAGCGATCGGATCGGGCCTGGGCACCAGCGTTGACCGCCTGCGTACCAGCAAATCAAAAAGCAAAGTGGTTATTTTATTGACCGATGGAGAAAATAACGGCGGACTGATCGATCCGCAAACCGCCAAAGAGATCGCCAAAGCATTTCAAATTAAGGTGTACACCATTGGCGTAGGTACCGATGGCTATGCACCACAACCGGTTAATACACCGATGGGTGTTGTCATGCAGCAGGGAAAAGTATCTATTGATGAAAAACTGCTGAAAGAAATTGCAACAGAAACCGGCGGTAAATACTTTCGTGCTAAAGACAACGAAGGCCTTACCGGTATTTATGATGAAATAAACGGCCTTGAAAAATCAAAAGTTGAAATTACAAGCCGTACACGCTACACCGAAAAATTCTTTCCCTTTGTTATGGCTGCGTTGGTATTGCTGTTTTTGGAGATGTTGCTTAAGTTTACGGTGTTTAGAAAGTTTCCCTGAACATATTCCGGTCAGTGAAAGATATTTGCTGTACCGGTCTATTTCATTGCAACAAGAAGTGCAGCAACCTGTTTTCTATGCCTATCGGGGAGGTTGAGCCGTTGATGAAAATCCATAGCTCCCGAAATGGGATGAGGGTGTGCTTGCAGCCGTAATTCATCATCTTGTAAATCCTGTCCGAATGCATTAAGTAAATCCTGTAATCCATCCAGCGAAGTAATCCAGAAATTTAATGGCCCACCCATACGTGGTGCAGCAACTGTCGGTACAATTTCTTTGGGTTGCCAGGTAAGATTATTGTTCAATAGGCGGTGAACGGAATCAGGGGCTGTTTTCCTTCCTGAGGAATGGATGGTTTTCCACATGCCAAGGATACCGCCCTGTTCCGCCCAAAAAAGATGTTCGGTATTTTCTGTAATATTCCAATCATCAGGATTGGGTTTCCATTGTGCCTGCAGCTCTGTAATATTTATTAACTGATCAAGAAATAGTTTTCGTTCTGCAGCAATATGCAGAATAAGTTGTTTAACAGTTTGCATTTAAAATTTATTTTAGGCTTAAAGTTAAATATTAAGCACTTAAGTTTTTTGTCCAGTCAAAAACCAGGCTAATTCGTGTAATTCATTTTAATTCATGAAATTTGCCACCAATGAACGCAATTGTATATAAAAGCACCGGCAACTGGTACCAGGTAAAAGATGATGAAGGCCATGGCTTTAATGCCCGGTTGCTGGGTAAGTTTAAAATGGATGGGCTCACCAGCACCAATCCCATTGCCGTTGGCGATTCGGTTAATATAGAAATGGAGAACGAACTGGAAGGCTCGGTTACCATTACAGAAATCGGCAAACGTAAAAATTATATTACCCGTACATCGCCGGCCAATAAACACCAGCACCATATCATTGCATCTAATTTAGATCAGTCGCTGTTGTTTGCTACCCTTAAAGACCCCAAAACATCGCAGGGTTTTATTGATCGGTTTTTAATTACATCTGAAGCTTATCATATTCCCTCCATCATTGTTTTTAATAAGAGCGATCTGTACCGCCAAAAAGAAACAGACAAATTTGCGGAAGTAAAAAGTATCTATAAAGCCATCGGTTACCAGGTTTTAAGTATGAGTATTGAAAAAGGAGATGGGGTAGAAGCAGTAAAAAACCTGTTGAAAGATAAAGTGACTTTACTGAGCGGGCATTCAGGTGTGGGCAAATCTACTTTTATTAATGCGGTTTTTCCGGAGCTGAAATTAAAAACGCAGGATGTGAGCGACTGGAGCGGTAAAGGTTTGCACACAACAACTTTTGCCGAAATGTTTGACTTACCAACCGGAGGAAAAATTATTGATACACCAGGTATCAGAGAACTGGGGCTGGTTGATATTTCAAAAGAAGAACTCTCACACTATTTCCCCGAGATGAGGGCATTGATAAACGACTGCAAGTTTAATAACTGTATGCATTTAAACGAACCGGGCTGTGCAGTAAAACTGGCTGTTGAGGAAGGAGGTATACATATGGACAGGTATATCAGCTATTGCAATATACTGGAGACCATCAATGAGAAAAGCTATTGAGGTTTGTAGTTTCTGGTTTGTTGTTGGTGGTTAGCGCTTCTACTATTAACTTCCAATTCTCCACTTTCAACTCTCCGCTCTTTAATAGATACGATGTTCCAGAAAATGGGCCACTTCCATTACCAAATTGTTATTTTTAGCAAGATTTTTTTTCTGCTGCGGGTAAATACTTACCCCGTTAAACATATTGTAATGCAGGGTTAAAAACTGGCCACGATACTGAAAATCCCAATCCAGGGTATCTGCATCATCGATCTGGTTAATAAAATTTACTTTCAGGTCTTTTGAAAGTGTATTGGCAATTGCGTAGAATTTTGAAATGCCGCAATTGTCGTCAATTACGGCTTCGGAGCAACCGTTGTTGGTTTTTAATTCGTAACACATAGGTGTTGGTTTTAAGGATTGAATATTGGTAACTGGTTTATAAAGATCAGGTCGTAAAATAATATTTATCTGCCGCCTTTCCACTTGGCTTTTTTCGATGCCTTCATGGCTTTTTCATCGGTCAGTAATTTTTCGGCACCTACATTTCTACCATCGGTAGGGCAACCTACTTTTGATTTTCTGCTAAAAATCCTGCTGATGAAACATCCGCTTAATAAAAAAGAAGCCGTAACAACAACAAGTAATATTTTTTTCATGTATTAAAGATAATATTTTTTTTCGAACCTCATCCTCCAGCTGAGCTACGCCCGTTAATGTTGCCTCTCTGCCTTAATCTCCGTAAGTTCCTCTTAGTGGTCGGAGGGGTTTTTGAACCACCCTGAATACATCACATAATTATCTGCGATCCTGTTTATTTCGCCGCTGATCATTTCCTGGCTAATGTCTTTTACTTTTTTGGCCGGTACGCCTGCATAGATACTGCCGGGCACTATCTGTGTGTTTTCCAGTACCACAGCGCCTGCCGCTATGATGCTGTTACTGCCAACTACCACATTATCCATAACAATAGCACCCATACCAATCAGCACGTTATCATGTATAACGCATCCATGTACTATTGCATTGTGTCCAATGCTCACATTATTTCCGATAACAGTGCCCGCTTTTTGGTAAGTACAGTGAATAATAGCGCCATCCTGCACATTTACTTTGTTGCCCATGCGTATCATGTTCACATCGCCCCGTAGTACGGCATTAAACCATACACTGCAGTCATCGCCCATCACCACATCGCCAACAATAGTGGCATTGGGGGCAATATAACAATCGTTTCCAAATGTGGGAAGTATTCCTTTAACTGGTAAGATAACTGGCATAAGAGACCCCCTTTATTTCCCCCAAAGGGTGAAGACAAGGAGAAGATCGTTTTGAAGATTATGAAATATTTTTTTTGAGCCGGGCCGAAGTTATCTAATCATCTTCATTGGCAACGGCTGTTTGTTAATTCTTTAGGAAAGACTAAAATTAATCCTCTACTTTTTATCTTTATTCAACATTAATTGTGTTTTATTAAAACGGAATTCCAAACAAAACATACGACTGTAATTTTTTACTCTGGTCGCAATACATAGCGCTTAACTCTATTGGCCCAATGGGTGTTTTATAGGCAAAGGTTAATGCATAACCGGTTAATGCATCCTTACTTGATGTGGCATTTTTTTTGGTTGCAAAGTCTTTTAAAAGGCCATTGATGCGACCGGTTATATAAACATTGTTTACGGGGTTATACCTTAATCCTACCAGCAAAGCTGTTACGCTGGATGAATTTACAGTTGCTTCCTGCAAGCCGGCAAACCTGATCTGGTTTCTGTAACTGCCATTAAGCCCGCCGATAAAAAAATTATTGAGGTAGTTTGATTTATTGGTAAAATTTACGCCCGCCTGAAACTCAGCTAAAAAAGTAAACCGCTTGTTTATAGGAGTAAATAAAGAAGCATCCAGCAGCAGCCGGGTATAACTATCAAAATTTAACGTGGAAGGAGTTACTGTTAACCCGTTTTGAAATTGTGTCAGTGTAGGTTCCTGGTTATACACCTGTGCCAGCTCTGCATTTATCTTTAGTCCTTTTACCGGAAAGAATATCTGGTTCATGTCATTGTATTTTAAATACACATAACTTTTAAAATTGGTAAACCTTCCTTTCACTTCATTAACCGATTTTGTAGATGGGCTGAACCGTATATATTCAAAAGCAGTACCAATACCTGCTGCAACTTTATTATTACCGCTGTTTTGAAAATTTAAAAATGTTTGCGAAAAATTTTGTTTGTAAGCTCCTTCTGTTCTGAAATTCTGAAATGTACTGATGGTCTGATTATCGAGCCTGAACCCTGCAATAAAGGCAACACTTTTTATGCGGCCCAGGTATTGAAAATACTCTGCTTCAATCTGTGTGCTTTCGCCTATTGATACAGAAACCATGCTGCGTGAATCCGGTATAATAAAATCGCGGCTGGTTAAATTTGCATTTACATTAATACCCCTGAAACGGGTATAATACAACCCGGCTTTTAAATAAGTACTGGGATTTTCTTCGGCAGTAAAAATAATGTTTGCAGTATCTTTTGATATGGGGTCCAGGGCATAGGTTATACTGCCATAGTAACGGGAACCGATGGCCCGGCGTATGCTTTTATTTATCTGTGCAGCAGTATAGCGTTTATTGTCATCAAAATTCATCAGGTGAAAGAAAAAAGGCGATGAAGTTTTTTTGAGCCCATTTACTTTGTAGTTGACAATAAATACCGAATTGGTTGTAATTGAATTCAGATCTTTTTCTTTAGCAGCGCCCAATGCATTGATACTGTCTGCAAGTTTTTTAAATACAGGATAATACTGCCGCCCGGTTTCCACTCCCACATTAAAAATTTCGCTGCCACTTCCGAAACTTCCGGTATTGTATTCTTCCATGGGCATATGGATGTAAATATTGGTCATGGGTAATTCTTCTTTAAAATCCCCGGCTTCCCGGTAAAATGCCATCTGCAACAAAACATCAACCGGGCTTTTTATCTTATCAATTTTAGAAAGTCCGTTTGTAACATTGCTGCCAATAACAATATCAGCGCCCATTTCCTTTACATTTTTTACCGGAAAATTTCTAACGAGGCCACCATCAACCAGTTTTTTGCCACCTCTTGTTACAGCCGAAAAAACAGAAGGTATGGCCATGGTTGCCCGCAGGGCGGTGATGATGTTGCCGGTATCCATTACAACCAGGTCGCCGGTTTCCAGGTCGGTGGCCATGCATTTAAAAGGAATGTTAAGCTCGTTGAAGTTGCGGATATGGTACACATGAAAAAACAGTTCGGAGAATTTCAGGTTGAGTTCCTGGCCTGTAATTACGCCCGTAGTTAAGCGTATTTTATTATTGATGAAGGGAAGTTCAATGGCAAAACGGCTGTATTGGTCTTTCTCTTCCATCGAAAGGGTTTTCAGTGGTACATTATTGCTGAACAATACATCAAAATCAATACCCTTTCTTAAATTTTCAATATCGTTGCCACTGTAGCCGGATGCGTATAAAGCACCCACAACGGCACCCATGCTGGTTCCGGTTATATAATCAATTTTAAGGCCTGCACTGTCTATAGCTTTTAAAATACCAATATGCGCCAATCCTTTAGCACCCCCGCCACTCAGCGTAAGGCCTATCTTTGGCCGCAAGGTATTGGTTTGGGCAAATACGTTACCGGTAATACAAAAACAAAAAAGAAGGGTAACAAAAAACTTCATTAACTGACTGATTAAAATACGTGGTTGGTTATTAATTGTACAAATTACGTATAATTTGTTCTTTTATTTTTTGGTATAAGTTAATTATTTGTTTTTTGATAGCTTTATTTTGCAGATATAAAAATGATCATGACCAACAGGCAGCTTTTTTTAAATCATGTAGGGCAAACATCCGAAGCACCACTGGCACTGGAAATAGTGAGAGCCGAGGGCTGCAAACTTTTTGATATCGATGGGAAGGAATATATAGACCTGATTGGCGGTATCAGCGTTTGCCATGTGGGGCACCGGCATCCGGCAGTGATTGCAGCAATAAAAAAACAGCTGGACGATTACCTGCACATTATGGTGTATGGCGAGTTGGTTCAGAGTCCACAGGTGCAATATGCAACCTTGCTTACCCAACATTTGCCTGCTTCACTCAATTCGGTTTTCTTTACTGCATCTGGCAGCGAAGCCACAGAAGGTGCCATGAAGCTGGCTAAAAGATCTCAGAACAGAACACAGATCATCTCTTTTAAAAACTCCTATCATGGCAGCACACAGGGTGCATTAAGTGTGATGGGCAGCGAATACTGGCAGCAGGCATTTCGCCCATTACTTCCCGATATTTTGCAAATGAATTATAATTCGTTTGAAGACCTGGATAATATTACCGAACGCACAGCCTGTGTAATTGCTGAAACCATACAGGCAGAAGCCGGTGTGCTGGTTCCGCAAAAGGGCTGGCTTAAAGCTTTGAGAAAAAAATGCGATGAAACAGGCACTTTGCTGGTACTGGATGAAATTCAATGTGGCTTTGGCCGTAACGGAACGCTCTGGGCTTTTGAACAGTTTGAAGTGGTGCCCGATATTTTATTGCTGGGCAAGGCACTGGGTGGCGGTATGCCACTGGGTGCTTTTGTTGCCGATAAAAAAATAATGGATTCTTTTACACACGACCCGGTGCTGGGGCATATCAATACTTTTGGTGGCCACCCGGTTTGTTGTGCTGCCGGCATGGCCGCATGTAAAGTGTTGCTGGATGAAAAGTTAATAGAAACGGTAAAGGAAAAGGAAGAGCTTTTTATTTCGCTGCTGCATCATTCCAAAATTAAAGCAGTAAGAAGCCGTGGTTTAATGATGGCGGTGGAGTTTGAGGATTTTGAGATGAATAAAAAAGTAATTGATGCTTTACTACAGGATTCAGGTCGCTTAGAGCGCCCCGACTCTTATGTTTTTACTGATTGGTTTTTATTTGCCGCTAACTGCCTGCGTATTGTGCCGCCTTTAACTATCAGTGAGGAAGAAATTACAGAGGCCTGCAATAAAATTATTGAAGTAATGGATACATTGTAAGTTGACTTTTATTCAGGATGATACACCCGTTCTGCATTTTTATATACCGATGCTTTATCCAATGTCATTGTCTTGGTTTGCTGTTTTAAATACATGTCCACCTGGTCGTCAAAATGTTTGTTGCCGGGCTTTGCACTGGCACCGTACATATTAATGCTTTCAATTTTTGGCAACCCTTCTTTTTGAAACCGTACAAACATGATCAAACCATCGCCACCAATAGATTTCAGTTTACCGTTAACAAATGGTTCTGTCCATTGTGGTGATAGCTGATCAGGAAGTCCACCGAGTGGTATTTCTTTGTCGCCCCTTACCAGTTTTTGAATATCGCCAAGGGTTAAATCGGTTGTAGCAAAATTGGTTTGCATGTAATTGCGCACATGGGTAAATGTTTCAACAGCTTCCTGGTTAGTTATTGCCCGTGGTGGCTGACCCTGTAATTGTTTTTTCAGGTGCTCGTAGGTTAACAAAAAAATAGCAGCGCCTTTACTGTTGGCATCACCACGCCTGTCCCAGTTTTTAAATGTTGTGATTAAAGATGCCAGTGCAGGATATGCGGCTTCATTTAATAAGAACATTGAATCCAGTTTGTAGGGATATTGCATAACTGCCGGCAACTGCTTATCAAATTTTATTTGTTTAAACTTTTCGTAACTCAGTTTTTCATTTTGCGGAAACAGTTCCAGGAAACGTACACTTCGGTTTAGGTGGTATTCTTCCCAGCCATCGGTTTTGGCAAAAGAAGAAGCTTTTAAATTATCAGCAGCGGCCGTTGCTAAAAAAGAAGAATGATTGGTATTGAATAAAAATCCGCTTTTTGGGTTTATATATTGTGGTAATTCCTTTGCAGTTCTGAATGATGTCCACAAAGTTTTAGAAGTATTGCCGGGTAATGTTCTTTTCCAGTTATAGCCATTTGTGCCATCTCTTAGCGGCATTAAAGCATTGTTTATGTAAAAAACGGTATCGTGCCTGTCGGCATACATAACATTGAACATGCTTAGTTCCTGCCTGTTCAATGCTGTATAAAACTCTGTAAAATTTTTAGCCTTGTTCATCTGGTACCATTGATCCAGCACACCGATCTTCATGTTGGCACCAAGCCGCATCGAAAAAAAACCCTGTTTATTTTTCATGGTAGCACCATATTTGCTCCAGTAAACTTTTCTTTTTACATGGATGGGGATACCTTTTATTTTCAGCTTGATCGTTTTTACTTCCAGGTCAAGCCACTGCCCGTCAAACTTATATTGTAAAGCATTATCAGGGTTCATTTCTAATTGAAATTCATCAAGCCGGTCGCAGTAGTTTACGGTATGTGCCCAGCCCAGGTTTTCATTGGCACCATGCAAAATGCAGGGGCCGCCGGCCAATAAACCACCGGTAATATTCAAGCCTTCTTCGCTACATAAATGTGCTTCGTAAAAAGATTGCGGCCCCGTGTTTGGCTGGTGTGCATTAATGAGCAGAAAGGCTTCACCGGTAGTGGTTTTAGAAGGGCTGATAGCTGCGGAGTTGCTGCCTTTTTTATTGAGTTCCGGTGCTTCCCATTCGGTGTTGTTAAAGATCCGCATCAGCGCCTGGTCGGCACCGTTAAAAATGGTCAGGGCAAACACAGATGAAGCAACATATTCTTTTGCAGTTACGGGAAATATTTTTTTGTGGATGATCTCATCGGGATGTTTTTTGGCATAATTATTCAGGCCTTGTAAATAGCCATCGATCAATTTTAAAAAGGCAGGCGTAAGTGTGTTCCATTTTTCTTCGGTTATTTCTTTGCAGCGAAACAACGCAAATGCATAATCCCCGGCCGCTCCTTTTTTACCCATTACGCCAGCCATTAAATTTTTGGCCGGCAAAATAACTTCCTGCATGCTTTTAAAATCATCTTCGGCTTCGGCCCAGGCAAGGCCATAGGCAACCTCAGCATCAGTTTTGGCAAAAATATGAGGCACGCCAAAGGAATCCCTTACGATATCTATTTTGGCGGGGTTTATTACTGTTTGAGAAAAGCTGGTGTTAAACAGGATATTACAAAAAATAAGCAATAAAATTCTTGGCATTTGAGTTGGTGGTGTTTTAGTAGAGACTGTTTGTTGTTTGCTGAACCTGCCTGCCGGCAGGCAGGTAAAGATATGCTGTAAAAGAGTCCCGAAGAAATCGGGATGTTCCATGCGATGCCACTGAAGTTGAGAAAAGATATAGTGCCAGGCTCAAAAAATAATTTGCGCAATTCAAAAGCAATATCGTACTTTGTATTTCAAAGTGCTTTTTATATGGAAAAACAGCAACAACCTTTGGATGACCTGCAACACATCAAAAAGATGATGGAACGCAGCAGTCGCTTTATAAGCCTGAGCGGATTAAGCGGTATCGCAGCCGGTATTTGTGCGTTGGCAGGTGCGTGGTTTGCCAGCCAGAAAATTAACTGCTGGGTAAAAGGTGATTGCCAGCTTAGTTTGCTGATGACTTCGGATGGCTACAAATTGATCAATGATCTTTTCTGGATTGCTACGATTACTTTTTTGGCTGCATTTGTCTCGGCTTTTGTTTTTACTTTTTTAAGAAGCAAGAAAAATGATACGCCTATGTGGGGTATAACCACCGTTCGTTTATTCTGGAACATGGTTATACCGATTACAGTGGGCGGTATTTTTTTAATTAGAATGATGCAGTTGGGAGAGTACCAGCTGGTAGCACCGGGCTGTTTGATTTTTTATGGCCTTGCATTGGTAAATGCCAGCAAATATACATTGGGCGAAGTGAGGTATTTGGGTTACGGACAAATGCTACTGGGCATTTTTAACCTGTGGTGGATCGGGTATGGATTGCAATTTTGGGCAATGGGTTTTGGGGTATTGCATATTGTTTACGGGGTAATGATGTGGTGGAAATACGAACGAAAAAACTAATAGCCTGATGAAGAATCCGATAGAAAATCTTAATAAAATTTTTGACAGCCGTATACGCCTGGGCATTATGAGTGCCCTGATGGTGAACGATGCGGTGAGCTTTAATGAGTTGAAAGAACTGCTGGATATCACAGATGGTAACCTGGCGAGCCATTTAAAAACTTTGGAGGAGAGTGGGTTTGTGAAGTTTCAGAAAGGTTTTATTGGCCGCAAAACAAACACCACTTATTCGATAACTAAAAATGGAGAGAAGGAATTTAAACTACACCTGGAGGCATTAACGAAAATGATCGGATCGGTAAAGTGATTTTTTTTTGTACCTACACTTTGTAATACAAAGCACTTTTAATTTATGAATAAATATGTAACAGTCCGCCTGATCTTTTTATGTAGAAAATAAATTTAACCATATGAGCAAATTGTATTTCGCATTAAGCCGTCTGCGTGCCAGGATACTGGTCTTTCTTACACACAATATGGCATTACCCCTGCTGCGTTTTATACGAAGGCCGCAGGTGTTTCCTTACACTGCAAAACAGCTGGGCGAATTTCCTTCCGGAACATTGGGCTATGACCTCATTCATTTTTTAGACCGCAGAAATTTAAAACTGCTGCCACATTATGCCAAACATGATATTAAGCACATTCTTTTGGAGTACGATACTACTGACGAAGGGGAAGTTTGTCTGCAATGTTTTATGCTGGGCAACGGGCATATCTCTTTTCCAGTGGCAGCAACGGTTTTATATGGGTTTATAACCATGCCCGAATACTGGAAAAAATTCAGGAAGGCTTACCGGCGGGGTAAACAAAGTTTACCCATTAAGAACTGGCAATGGTTTTACATTTTAAAGGAACCAACCACATCACTCATTCATAAAATTAATAACGATGCAAAAAATTAACTACTTGATTGCAGGCTATTGTTACTGTATTGAACTGTTTGTTTTACAACTATTAAAAAAACAATCGTGACGAACCCCTTTAAATCATTCTTAATACATTAATATGAAATTGATAAAATCCTTTGCATATGCATGGGCAGGTATAAGATCCTGTTTTCAATCGGAACCGAATTTCAGAATTCATTCGGTTCTCGGAATTGTTGTTTTGGTGTTTTCCATGGTGTTCAACATATCAACCATTGAATGGATGGCTGTTTGCTTTTGCATTGCTTTTGTTATAACCATGGAGATGTTAAATACAGCCCTTGAAAAGCTCTGCGATGTAATTCATAAAGAAGTTCATCCGGGTATTAAAAACGTAAAAGACATGGCTGCCGGTGCTGTTCTGGTAGCCGCTTTGTTTAGCTTAATAACCGGTGCTATAATTTTTATCCCTAAAATAATCAGCTTCATCCAATCAATTTAAAAAATGAAAACCTCCTTTTCTTTTCAAAAAATATTACTGGCCTTTTATGCCTTTATTGGCCTGCTAATAGCAATACGTACTATGTATACCGGCAGCACACTTTACCTGTTTTTGGTTTGGAATATATTCCTGGCCTGGATACCCTTTTTGATCAGCAGCCTTTTTAAAAGAATACACAATGAAAGTAAATGGAAATCAGTATTGGTTTTTTGCTGCTGGCTCGCTTTCTTTCCAAATGCTTTGTACATTGTTACCGACCTGATACACATACAACATGAAAGCTCCGTTCCCAAATGGTTTGATGCGCTGCTTTTATTTTCATCAGCCGTATTGGGTTTATTGCTGGCTTTTATTTCGCTATACCGGGTAGAGAGATTTTTAAGCAGCATGATCAGCAGGAAACTACAGGCTCCATTCATTGTGCTGATCTTGTTTCTTGGCTCATTTGGAGTTTACCTGGGCAGGTTTTTAAGATGGAACAGCTGGGATATCATCAGCAACCCCTTTCAACTTTTACGATCAATCGGTCACCGGGTTCTTTCTCCATTAGATCATCTACAAACATGGGGTATTACCCTGGTATTTACGGTATTCTTTTACCTGCTTTACCTTACCATAAAAAAATTGCCCGGCTATTTAAGCCAGGCAAATATTTAATGTATAAAGTTATTTAAAAATCAAATCCTAAAGCAAAATACATGACCGGTTTTCCTTTAAAGAAAACATTCATAGGCCAGGCTACGTCATACTTCAGATAATAACCCAGCAGTGTACTGCGGGCACCAAAACCGTAACCACCTGCAAAAGGACCGATACCACCAGCTTTCACCGTAACAGTGAGCGGCCCCTGTTGCCCGTTTGGTGATAAATTATACCTGGATACAGGGCGTTTAATACCGGAGTACGCACCGTTCCAGGCAGTTCCCAGATCAATAAACTGAACAATTTGAAAATTATTCAGAAAAGAATTATTGAATGTGCGGTTAAAGAATGTTGATACTACCGGTAACCTGAATTCGCTGTTTATAACAACCGCGTTATTTCCATTGGCTACATTTTGTATAAAACCACGCATATTAACAGTAAGGCTTTCAAATGCATAGTTTGGGTCTACAGGTTGATTAGCAGTATTAAAATACCTTTCCTTTCCGTTCTTGTTGTTTTGGCCAAACATCAGCCAGCCATCAACACCATCCAGATAGTAAATAAGTTTTTGGTTGCCCCAGCTAAAATCTCCTGCAGCCCTTCCTGCCCAGATAAAGTTGCGGTAAATGGGATAATAATACCGTGCATCAAAACCCAGGTTAAATGTACTGGGGCCATCGGCAAACTGCACTTTGTTTATTTGCCTGTTGTAGTCAAAATAGATCTTATACCGGAGGCCATTCCAGATATTCATAGCCGGATTCATGGAGTTATCATAAACGTACTCTAGTTTGGTAGTGGAGTATAAAGTTTTAGAACTCTCAATTGAATTACTGGTATTATCTACAGATGAAACAACTGATTTATCTGAACGGATACCGGTTGTAAGCCTGATGCTTTTTGATTTATCAAAAGGATAAGAAACATTTACCTGGTAAAGATTTGTAAATGATTTGCCCGGATAATTTGTTTGCCCGATAATATTACCTGAACTATCTACAAAATACACAGGAACATCTCTTCCCTGAACATTTCTGTAGTAAGTAGCGCCCCAGTCAAACCTGCGCTTATAATTCTGGTAGCTCATCAGCCACTCATTGTCTTTTAAATTGGTTGATATTCTAAACCCTCCGGTTATTTTTACATCTTCCATTAATTCGGTTGTACCCAAACGGATAAGGCCGTTTAGCGGGGTCCCGGAATTTAGCTGTATGGGGCCTGCTCCTCCGCCATAGGGCTGATAACGGTTAATGAGTACACCACTGGTGAAGCCTGCCGAACCATAATCAACAGAAAATTTTAGGGGCTTGTACCTGAATTTTTTTATTGTTTTCAAAACATCGTATTTAGCTACAGTGCCGGTAACTTCTTTTCCTGCAGCAGTGCTGTCTTTTTTCTCATTGGCAAATTCTGTTTGAAAAATGTCTTCCTCTTTTTTAGCCTCCGCAATCGCTTTTTTAACAGCCGCTGTATCTTTATATTCACCCATCAACTTCTTCATGTATTCGGTTGGCTGGGCGGTAACATTCCTGCGACGTAAAGTCATTTCATCAATCTTTAATTTGTACAAAACCTTATCGTCGCTCTGGCGGGTAACTTCACTTACCTGGTTGTTATCGCCTGCAATACGGGTTTCGGCCAGGGTGCTCTGGTAGTTGGTTAACGGGAACGTATAGGCCGAATCTTCTGAAACAGAAACTACAGCTATTGAGTCAACGTCTGTTTTCCTGTATGCCTTTAAAGTACTGTCAACTTCTTTGGCAGATGGATTGCGTAAGATCTGGTCAGCTATTAAAACCAATGTATCCAAACCTGCTTTTTTTGTAGTAAAGAAACCTGCATAGCGGTTGCCCACACCATTCTCATCACTCACAAAAGTAAAATGACTTTCATTGTACTGCATAGGAGAACGGGCATTACCATACTTTAATTTAGATAGCTGGGTGATCTGGTTAAGCTCGGGCTTATCGCCAAAATCGGTAATTAAAAAGATATTGTATTTACTGTCGCTGGGCAAAACAGCATCGCTGCTTTTTGCAAGCGGAGTAGGACGATTGCTGCTAAAGATGATGCCGGTTTTATTGGGGAATGCTACAAAAGAAGCATCCAGGTCATCATACACATCATTGGTGATCTGTTTTGCTTTTTCTTTTTGAATATCGTAAGTAAAAATATCGGTGTGGCCGTTCTTTACTGCGGTTAATAAAAGGGTATTGCTGTTCAGCATGTATTTCATATCCTGCACCTGGTCAAATTCTTTGGTAAGATCTATCTTGATCTGTTTTTGGCGGTTTATAATATCATAAACAAACAGGTTTAATTTTCCTTCGGTGGTGTACAAAACAGATATCCTGGTTCCTTTCGGATCCCAAGCCATCATGGGGTAATTGGGGTTCATTTCGTTCTTATAACTGCGGATGCCATACTTAAGCAAGGTCTTGTTTTCATATTCATCATTGTAAATAACCCGTACGATGCCTTTTTTAAATTGCGTTACCACATAAGAATTGTTACGCTTGGTTGGGTTAACATTAAATCTGAAATAATCCAGACGGTTGTTTATGGTAAAACCATCCACATAGCTTCCCTTGGGGTATGGTTTTCTTTTGGCAATGTCTTTGTAGTATTTGTCATCCTGGTATTCCATGAATTCTGCCAGCACCTCTTTAAATTTCTTTTTACAAACCTGCAAACAGGCTTTATTAAGATTTTTATAAACCGTAGCCAGGTAAAGCAGGTAAGTAACATTTTCTTTTTGTATTTTTCTTCTATATAATACCAAAAAGCATGGCCAGCCAGCTCGGGTTTAACAAATGAAAATTTTGAAAATTTACTGTAATCACCACTCAGCATTTCACTTTTCATTTCATCATCAAGTTCGGTGCTCCAGTTTTGCGCCAGGTAGCTGATGTATCCATCGGTAAGCCATTTGGGCAGATCAAGCAATGCCTGGTTGCCGGCCACTTCGCCAATATCGTCGCCAAATAAACGGTTTTCAGTAAGTATCTGTGCAACACCACGCCTGATCTGCATGCGCAGTTTCTCGTGATCGGCTTCAAAATAAACAACCATTTTATTGTTTACCAGTTTGGTGCCTGCGCTCGTATTCTGCCATTCAATACCTAAACCTATATTGCTTTGCTGCATTTCGGCAAAATCATTGTACAAAACGATATTGGCACGGCGCTGCAGGCTGTATTCCGAAGCAGCTTCCATTTGAGGCAATTCTTTCTCGGCACTTTGGGCTATGAATTTGGCCAGCTCCTCTCCGTTTTGATGGTAATAAATATTGAAGTTTTTGGTTTGATAGTAACTCCACTTGAATTTTTTGTATTGAACCCTGTTCTTACCAAATTCCACAGCATTTACCTGCGCAACAGCAAAATAAGAACCTGTTAAAAGTAAAAAGGAAATTAGAGATATTCTGCTGAACTTTGCCATACATTAAAGTTGATATTGAGTATTAAAATTACTTTATTCGGGTTAATCATTAAAAAACAATTTAGAAGCCATAATGTTAAAAGTTAAATCCTTTGTTTTCAGTCCCATACAGGAAAATACGTATTTACTGTATAATGAGTTTAATGATTGTATAATTATAGACCCTGGATGCTACTTTCCGGAAGAAAAAGAAGCGCTGAAGGGCTTTATTACTCAGAGCAGTTTAACAACTCGGATGCTGCTTAATACCCACTGCCACCTGGATCATGTTTTTGGGAATAAATTTGTGGCAGAAACCTGGGGGCTTACGCTTCACCTGCACGAAAAAGAGAAAAAACTGCTGGATTATGCACCCACATCAGGCCTGATGTACAATATGCCTTTTGATAATTATTCAGGTGACTATATTTATCTGAAAGAAGGGGATGTAATTAAACTTGGAGCAGATGAACTGGTTGTATTTGAGGCACCGGGCCATTCGCCGGGCCATGTTTGTTTTTATTGCGCCAAACAAAATTTTATCATCAGCGGCGATGTGCTTTTTAACCGAAGCATTGGCCGTACTGATCTGCCGGGTGGCGATCATGAAACCTTGTTAAAAAATATAAGGGAGAAATTATTTGTACTACCCGATGAAACGGTTGTATTTAGCGGACATGGAGAACAAACCACCATAGGCGAAGAGAAAAAATATAATCCGTTTTTAAATTGAGTCGTAGACTCAAGACCAATGCATCCTCGTCGGAGACGAGGACGAGGTTTTACATGGATTGGCACAGCTCTATCAGTACCCCATTGGTTCCTTTAGGATGAAGAAAGCAAACCAGTTTATTATCGGCTCCCTTTTTTGGCTCTTGATTCAGCAAAACAAACCCCTCATCCTGCAGGCGTTTCATTTCGGCTTTAATATCTGCTACATCAAAAGCAATATGGTGCAGGCCCTCGCCTTTACGTTCAATAAATTTTGCAATAACTCCGTTGGGGTCGGTACTTTCCAAAAGTTCAATCTTGGTTTCGCCCTGTTGAAAAAAAGCCGTGTTTACTTTTTCGGTTTCAACCATTTCTGTTTTGTAACAGGGGCTATTCAGCAATTTTTCAAACAATGGAATAGAAATGGACAGGTCTTTTACAGCAATACCAATATGTTCTGTTTTAAGCATAAAAGTTAAATTTTAGCATCCCCCTGTTATTTCCGGAGGTTTTGGTTTACGAAATAAGTAAAATGACAGTTTTCCGTTAATAGGAACAGCTAAAATAGAACCTTTTGCAGTAAATTTGCGTTATACGAACAGAAACTAAACACATTGATTTTATGTTGAAATTGCCGATCTATTTAGACAATAATGCTACTACACCCATGGATCCCAGGGTTTTGGAAGCCATGACCCCATATTTTTTGCAGCATTTTGGTAATGCCGCCAGCCGCAATCATCCTTTTGGCTGGGAAGCTGAAGAGGCTGTAGATTATGCCCGTGAGCAGGTTGCAAAGCTGATTGGTGCCGATCCTAAAGAAATTATTTTCACCAGCGGTGCTACTGAAGGCGATAACCTGGGCATAAAAGGGGTGTATGAAATGTATGCCAGCAAGGGCAATCACATCATTACGGCTACTACCGAACATAAAGCTGTTTTAGACACCTGCAAACACATTGAAAAATCGGGTGGAGAAGTAACTTACCTGCAGGTACAGCCAGATGGTTTAATTGATCTGAAAGAACTGGAAGCAGCCATTAAGCCAACGACTATTTTAATTGCCATCATGTATGCCAATAACGAAATTGGTGTGGTAATGCCCATAAAAGAAATAAGTGCTATTGCACGTAAACATGGCGTTTTGTTATTTACAGATGGTACACAGGCTGTGGGTAAAATACCGGTTGATGTAAACAAAGACGGTATTGACCTGATGGCTTTTACTGCACACAAAATGTACGGTCCCAAAGGTGTTGGTGCGTTGTATGTGCGTCGTAAAAACCCAAGGGTAAAAGTTACTGCACAAATGGATGGCGGCGGCCACGAACGTGGTATGCGTAGCGGAACATTGAATGTACCGGGCATTGTAGGCTTTGGTAAGGCTTGTGAGATTTGCATGCTTGATATGGAAGAAGACAGCAAACGCATTAGCAAAATGCGTGACCACCTGCAAACTGAATTATTAAAACTGGAAGAAGCGTATGTTAATGGCAGCAGCGAATATCGTTTGCCACATGTTGCAAACATTTCCTTTAAACATGTAGAGGGTGAAGGTTTGCTGATGGGCTTTAATAAAAATATTGCATTAAGCAGCGGATCGGCCTGTACATCTGCCTCTTTAGAACCAAGCTACGTTTTAAAAGCATTGGGCCTGGGTGATGATTTAGCACATAGCTCTTTACGTTTTGGCTTAAGCCGTTTTACAACAGACGAAGAAATAGAATACACCATCAAAGCAATAAGTGAAACGGTGTTAAAATTAAGGGAAATGAGTCCGCTTTGGGAAATGTATAAAGAAGGAATTGATTTGAGTACAATTGAGTGGGCAGCACACTAAAAAGTACGATGTGTGAGGTAAGATGTACGACTTTACCTCAAACATTTACATAAATTTACTGTCGTACATCAAACATCTAAAATCTAACATAAAATGGCATATTCAGAAAAAGTAATTGACCACTACCAAAATCCTAAGAACGTTGGTACGTTGGATAAAGGCGCAAAAAATGTAGGCACCGGCCTGGTAGGCGCACCCGGAGTGTGGCGACGTAATGCGCCTTCAAATTGAGGTAGATGATGCAGGAATGATAACCGACGCCAAATTTAAAACCTTTGGATGCGGTTCTGCTATTGCTTCTTCTTCTTTGGCTACCGAGTGGCTGAAAGGAAAAAGCGTTGATGAGGCGTTGAAGATCGACAATATGGACATCGTCGAAGAATTAAATCTTCCTCCTGTAAAAATACATTGCAGTGTTTTGGCAGAAGATGCGATCAAATCGGCCATCAACGACTACCGTGTTAAAAACGGTTTGGAAGAAATTAAGTTTGAGGAGAGTGTAGTACACTAGGCCTCCCCTGAACTTCGTTCGTCCCTTTGCAGGAACCTCCGAAGGAGGGGCTTTAAGAGTAAGATAACTTTAAGAAGTTTTAAATTTACATGAGTAGTACAACCTCAAATAATATTGATAACTCTGCAATGGCAGAGACCAAAAATCCCCCCTTGGGGGGTGGGGGGGCTGAAAACAGCATTTTTATAAGCGATAAAGCAAAAGCCAAAGTTATCAAACTGATGGAAGAAGCCGGCGTTGCCGGTGATGATTCTCATTTTTTAAGAGTGGGTGTTGTGGGCGGAGGGTGCAGTGGGTTGAGTTATAAAATGGATTTTGACAATGAAGTAAAACCCATGGACCAGGTTTTTGAAGACAAAGGCATAAAAATTGTTTGCGACCTAAAGAGTTTTTTATACCTGGTAAATACCGAGCTGGAATTCAGTGATGGATTGAATGGTAAAGGTTTTTATTTCAACAATCCCAATGCCAGTCGCAGTTGTGGTTGTGGCGAAAGTTTTGCGGTTTAAAACAATGGTTTAAAATATATAAATGCCTCCTGGTTTCCAGGAGGCATTTATTATTATAAATATTAAGCATCTTTTTTCATGGGTGGTGTTGGTGGCACCGGTGGTGCAGGCGGTGCTGTTAATACCGGAGGCTCTGGTACCAAAGGAGGAACGGGTGGAGGCGCTGGCGGTGCAGGGGGTGGTGGAGGTGGAGGAGGAGGTGGTGGTGGAGGTGGTGGTGGGGCCATGTCATTAACTGATATTTCAGTTTGCGTGGGTTGTTCAGCCTTTTGGGCTTTGTTTTTTTGGGCCATTATTGATGTTGTAAGACAACATACCAATGGCAGCAGTAGTAATTTTTTCATAATTATATTTTCAGGTAAGATCCAAATGCTTAAAATTTCCATAAAAAATAAAAAACCCCGCCGTTAAAAGCAGGGTATGCACTTGGTATTGGTAAACAAAAAATTTTGCCAAAAGGCATATTGAAGCAAAGAAATAGACGATTTTAAAGTATGAATTGTATAACCAGGTAAATTCCTGTAAACAATCATATGACAATGCTATACAACAAAAAGCTGCATTGCCTCATGAGTGCATACAACCAATTGGTCTATATTAACCTGTTATATAGTAAATTGCAGCAATTGTAAAATTCATGTGGAGCATTTGTAAAAAAGAACTCAACCAGTTTTTCAGCAGCCTTACCGGGTATATTGCCATAATACTGTTTTTGTTAATAAACGGGGTATTTCTGTTTGTTTTAAACGACAGCAGCATTTTGAATTTGGCTATGCATCACTGGATAAATTTTTTGAACTGGCACCCTGGGTTTTAATGTTCCTGGTTCCGGCCATAACCATGCGTTCTCTCTCGGAGGAATTCCGGTCAGGTACATTTGAGATACTGAAAACAAATCCGCTTTCTTCCTGGCAGATCGTTTTGGGTAAATATTTTTCTATTCTTATTGTTTTACTGCTGGCCATATTGCCAACAATGATCTATATCATTACCATTAAGGCATTAAGTGCGCAAGGCGGTATAGATGGTGGCGGAATATTGGGAAGTTATATCGGACTGTTTTTCCTGGTGGCAGTATTTGCAGCCATAGGATTGTGCTGCAGCGGGTTTACCAGTAATGCGGTTGTAGCATTTTTGATCAGCGCTTTTAGCTGCCTCATATTATATTTTGGATTTAATGCATTGAGTAAACTGCCTTTTTTTGAAAATGGCACAGATTATTATATTGAAATGCTGGGTATTGATTTTCATTACCGCAGCATTAGTCGTGGTGTGCTCGATACCAGGGACCTGGTTTATTTTATCAGTATCATTTTTATTTTCTTATTAACCACGGTAAAAAATCTGCATAAAAAATAACCTCACCCCATCCCTCTCCTAAAAGGAGAGGGTGTTGCGAAGAATAAAGCGAATATGAACAAACTGTTTAATAAAATATGGAAGAGTAAACTCTGGTTTGTGATTACCATTGCTGCATTGGCTGCAATCAACTGGCTTGCTTCCATGTATCACGCCCGTATAGATTTTACCAATGAAAAAAGATTCACGCTTTCCACTCCCACAAAAAAAGTGTTGCAAAAACTGGATGATGTGGTGCAGGTTGATGTTTTTTTAAAGGGTGATTTCCCCAGCGGGTTTAAAAAACTGGCCAACAGTACAACTGAGCTTTTGCAGGAATTTAAAGAGGTTGCCGGTAAAAAACTGCAATACCGTTTTATCAGTCCCGATGAAAATGTAGAAGGGACAAATGTACTGTGGGCCGATACATTGGGTGCCCTGGGTTTTTATCCCATCAATCTTACATCGCAGATAAAAGAAGGGCAGCAGCAGCAAAATATTTACCCCGTTGCATTTGTGCATTACAAAGAAAATATTTTGCCGGTAATGATCTACCAGGGTAAAACAAAAGCCATCACCTATCCCGAAATAAACAGTGCAGAGGCCATGATGGAGTTTAATTTCATCAATGCAATAGATAAACTTTTACAAAAAGAAAAACCAGTTGTAGGTTATACCGTTGGAAATGGTGAGCCAACAGGATATTCTGTTGAAGACCTGGTTAAAAACACATTGCAGGAGGAATACCGCTTTTATACCATCAACCCCAACACACAACCTGCCATTCCCAAAGAATTTAATGTGCTGTTTATAGTTAAACCAACGCAGCCATTTACAGATGAAGCAAAGCTGAAACTTGATCAATATGTAATGAACGGTGGAAAGATCATTTTCTTTCTTGATAAATTAAATGCCGAACTGGACAGCCTGCAGAGTAAAAAAGGCGAAGTGATTGCATACGACCGTGAATTGGAATTGAATGATCTGCTTTTTAAATACGGTGCAAGAATTAATCCCGACCTGGTGATGGACCTGCAATGCGATTTTTTACCTTTTGATGTAAGCGGTAACGGCCAGTTTGAATTATTACCCTGGAATTATTTCCCGGTTTTTGAAACAAAAGCAAATCATGTAATCAATAAAAACCTGGGTTTTGTAAGCGGAAGGTTTGTAAACTCAATTGACACGGTGGAAGCAGAAGGCATAAAAAAAACAATCTTACTAAGTTCGTCGCCCACCACCCGAACCATTGCAACCCCTGCATTGATAAGCGTTTTGGAAAATGTAAATGCACCTGAGCATGAGAAGTTTAAAAAAGCAAATATCCCAACAGCGGTTTTGCTTGAAGGTAAATTCAAATCACTTTTTGCTAACCGCTTATCGCAGGCAATGAACGATTCTTTGCAAAGTATTGGTGCCGTTTTTATGTCGCAATGTATTGCTGATAATAAAATGATTGTAGTTGCTGATGGCGATATTGTTTTAAACTCAGTGATAAAAGGAAACCAGGCAATACCCATGGGGATGAATCCTTTTACCTTTGGATCACAACGTGAATTTGCATTCGCCAACAAAGATTTTTTACAGAATTGCCTGGATTATCTCATCAACACTTCCAATCTTTCAGAAGCGAAAGCAAAGGATTATACCTTGCGCCTGCTGGATAAGAAAAAAGTGGAAGCTGAAATGAACTTTTGGAAATTAATTAATATACTGGTACCTGTGGCAATAATTGTCTTATTTGCATTGCTCTATCAATTTATAAGACGAAGAAAATATACCCTTACATAACATGGACAAAACACAATTGATATACCTGGTTTTTGGAATTATAATTTTAGTGTCGCTTATCGCCGACCTTGGCCTGATGAGTAAAAAGGACCAGAAGGTTTCTATAAAACAGGCCTTATACCAAACTTTTTTTTGGGTGGGGCTGGCGCTGGCATTCTGCATTTTTTTATGGATAGAAGAAGGACAAAAACCAGCACTGGAATACCTGAGCGCCTACCTGATGGAGTGGAGCCTGAGCATAGATAATATTTTTGTATTCATACTGATCTTTTCAGCTTTTAGTGTTAAGGAAAAAAACTATGGCAGGGTGTTGCTGATTGGGATATTGATGGCCATTGTGTTCAGGATCGTATTTATTACAGTTGGGGTGGTGCTGGTAGAAAAGTTTCACTGGTTGTTGTATGTGTTTGGAGTTTTCCTGGTGTACACAGGTTACAAAATGTTTGTATCGGTAGAAGAAGAAAATGATTTTGATCCGCAGAAAAGTAAAGTCTATCTTTTTTTAAAAAAATTCTTACCCCTTACACCACATGATGGTAATGGCAAGTTTACAGTAGTGGAGAACGGCAAGAAAAAGTACACCACTTTATTTGTGGTGGTGATCATGCTGGCTGCTATTGACCTGGTATTTGCATTGGATTCTATACCCGCAGTGATGGGTATTGTAGATACCAAGACGGTGGAGTATCAGCCTACCGCAAGGCTGGTGATTTACACCTCTAATATTTTTGCAGTGCTGGGCCTGCGCTCTTTATTTTTTCTGTTGCGAAATGCCGTGAGTAAATTTGATTACCTGCCCCAGGGTATTGCTATCGTATTAATATTCATAGGTGTAAAAATGCTGGGAGAGCACTGGATAAACCAATGGATAGATAAAACTGTACAGGTAATTATTTCGTTGGGCTTTATATTGGTATGCCTGGCTGCATCTGTTGTGTATTCTATTTTTATTGACAGGAAAAATGAAAGAGAAATAGAGCAGCCAATGGATGATGACCTGGCACATTAACCTGCATAAAACGGCAACCGGAAATAAAACCGTTGCCCTATAATAAACCATTGATGTACACCATTGCGGACATAGAAAAAATAACTGACGGTAAATTGTTATTATGCAACAATTCCGAAACAATAATAGAACACCTGCTGATCGACAGCCGCAAATTATTATTTCCTGCTTCTACCTTATTTTTTTCTTTGCCGGGCCCACGCAGGCAGGGCAGTGCTTTTGTAAAAGAGCTGTATAGTAAAGGCGTTCGCAATTTTATTGTAGATGATTCTTTCATTTTTTCAGCGGGGGATTTTGAAGCTGCAAATATAATAGCAGTAGAAAACTCATTGCAGGCTTTGCAACAAATAACAGCACAGCATCGCAGCCAGTTTCAATTTCCGGTAGTGGGTATAACCGGCAGTAATGGCAAAACCATTGTAAAAGAGTGGTTGTACCAGTTATTGCAGCAGGATCATTATATTGTTCGCAGTCCAAAAAGTTACAATTCGCAAATTGGTGTACCCTTAAGTGTGTGGCAGATAAATGCACAGCATACACTGGGCATTATTGAGGCAGGTATCTCTATGCCCGGCGAAATGGAAAAGCTCGAAAAAGTTATCAGGCCCGGCATTGGCATTTTTACCAATATTGGCGAGGCACACAGCGAAGGATTTGAAAACATTGCAGAAAAAATCAATGAAAAAGTAAAATTCTTTGCAAACAGCGGTATCGTTATTTATTGTAAAGATGAAGTGCCGGTTGATGAAGCTATGTTATTGCTTCAAAAAAAAAACAATTCAATTTTATTTACCTGGGGAGAAGATGCAGCTGCAACCCTTTGCATCAGCAGCATACAGATCCAGCCATTTAATACGGTTATAAAAGCGGTTTACAAAGAAAAAAAGATAAGCATTTCCATACCGTTTACAAATGACGCTGCTGTAAAAAATGCCATTACCTGTTGGTGCGTATTATTGCATTTGCAAGTTGATGTTGAATTGATACAGGAACGCATGTTGCAGTTAAAGCCTGTAGAAATGCGGCTTGAATTAAAGCAGGGCATCAACAACTGCTCGGTAATTAACGACAGTTACAGTGCCGATATTACTTCATTATCCATTGCGCTGGACTTTTTGCAACAACAACAGCAGCATCCCAAACGCTCGGTTATCATCAGTGATATTTTGCAAAGCGGTAAAACAAATACAGCGTTGTACCGGCAAGTGGCCGACATACTGCAGCAAAAAAAGATTAACCGGCTTATTGGTGTGGGAACTGAAATAGTAAAGTACAGCGATGCCTTTAGCGGGATACCTGAAACTTCGTTTTTTAATTCAACTGCCGAATTTTTGCAAAAGTTTCCGGCCATGCATTTTTACAACGAAAGCATTTTATTAAAAGGGGCCAGGCTTTTTGAGTTTGAGCAGATCAGTCATTTACTGGAAGAAAAAATTCACCAGACCGTATTGGAAATAAACCTCAATGCCGTTACCCATAATTTAAATACTTACCAGCAACTGCTGAATCCGGGTGTTAAACTAATGGCCATGGTAAAGGCTTTCAGCTATGGCAGCGGCGGTTTTGAAATTGCCAACCTGCTGCAGTTTCATCAGGTAGATTACCTGGCCGTTGCTTATGCTGATGAAGGTGTTGAACTACGTAAGGCCGGTATTACTTTACCAATAATGGTGATGAATGCCGAAGAGGTAACTTACGATGTATTGGTGCAGCATAACCTGGAGCCGGAGCTTTTTTCGTTTGGTATCTTAACCACTTTTGAAGATTATTTAATGCGCAATGGTATACAATATTACCCCGTGCATATAAAACTGGATACCGGCATGCGCCGCCTTGGTTTTGAACAAATAGATATTTCAGCATTATGTAAGAGGTTACAGACCACTTCGGTTTTTAAGATCCAATCTGTATTTTCTCACCTGGCTGCAAGCGACGATGCATTGCATGATGTATTTACAAATGTGCAGGCCAAAGCATTTTCAGAAGGCTGTGAGCAGATCCAAAAAATTACAGGTTATACATTCATCCGCCATCTTGCCAATACATCGGCCATCCACCGGCATACAAACATGCAGTTTGATATGATACGGCTTGGAATAGGCTTGTATGGCGTTGATGCCGATATTGCAATTCAGCAGCAATTAAAAAATGTCACCACTTTAAAAACCACCATCTCTCAAATAAAAAATATAAAAGCAGGAGAAAGTATTGGATATAGCCGTAAAGGAGTTGCAACGAAAGATTCAGTAATTGCCACTGTACGGATCGGCTATGCAGATGGATACCCGCGTTTACTGAGCAATGGCATTGGAAAAATGTGGCTCAACAACAGCCTGGTGCCTGTAATTGGAAATGTTTGCATGGATATGACCATGCTTGACATAACCGGTGTAGATGCACAGGAAGGCGATGAAGTAATTGTGTTTGGTGCAGCGTTGCCGGTAAGCGAACTGGCATCCTGGGCCCAAAGCATTCCATACGAAATCTTAACAGGTATTTCTCAAAGGGTTAAGCGGGTGTATTTTGAAGAGTAGTTTAGAGGTTTAGCGTTTAGTAGTTTAGTTCGGATCTCTCTAAACGCTAAACTTCTAAACTCTAAACTCCAAACCCCAAACTCTCCTATCTTTGCCACTTATTATGAAAGCAAGAAACGTAACCATCATCATTTTATTGATAATCATTGCCGACCAGGCACTGAAGCTTTGGATTAAAACAAATTATCACCTTAACGAATCGCACCAGGTAATTGGCAGTGGATTTCAACTGTATTTTGTAGAAAATCCAGGCATGGCCTATGGCTGGAAATTTGGAGGCAATTGGGGTAAAATGGCACTTACCATTTTCAGGATGCTGGCTGTTATATTTGGTACCTGGTATTTGGGTAAGATAATCAGGGAAAAACAACATACAGGATTTATTTTTTGTGCTTCACTCGTTTATGCAGGAGCATTGGGTAACCTGATAGATTCTTCCTTTTACGGGTTAATATTTGATAAAGGAATGACAGTGGATCCGGCCATAAGGGATTACGTAGGTTATAATGGCCTGGCTAAATTTTCATCAAAAGGCTATGCTTCCTTCCTGCATGGCAATGTGGTTGATATGTTGTACTTCCCTGTAATTAAGGGTCATTATCCAAGCTGGGTACCTGTTTTCGGTGGCGATGATTTTGAATTTTTCCGTCCTATTTTTAATATTGCCGATGCATCTATCACAACCGGTGTACTCAGCATCTTAGTTTTTCAAAAGCGTTTTTTTAAGCAGCGTAACAGTAGCGAAAAGCATCCAACCGTAGAAACCAATGCATTGGTTAATGATGAGTCACAGGTTTCGTAAAATGCATATCTTTAGAGCATAAAATTTAGCAGGATTATGAAATTATCTAATCTGGTACCGGCGTGTTTAGCAGTAATTTTTTTACTAACGGCCTGTAAAAAAAATGGTGATCCCAGCGGTGAGTCGGTTGGCAAATTGTTAACCACACCTGCCATTGTAAATGGCATATTTAAGGTTGACAGTGTTTTGACCGCTGATCATTATGTGGATGTTCAGATAGATGTGTCGGTTGGAGGAAGTTTTAATATTAAATCGGACAGTATTAACGGCTATTCATTTAATAAAACAGGCACAGTTAGCACCGGCGTTAATACGATCCGTTTATACGCCAGCGGCAAACCCGTTGCCACAGGAACAAATACATTTACTGTTACTTACGGATCTACTGTTTTTAATTTTTCAATAACTGTTTTCACTGCAGCGGGCGGACTTGGAACTGCCCTATATACCCTGGGTGGTTCACCGGGAAATTGTTCTGTATCAAACATAACCGGCAATTATATAACCGGCATTGCTATGGAGGCTAACAACAAAGTTTCAATGACGGTAAATGTAAATGCTACCGGCACTTATATTGTTACCGGCACCACTGTTAATGGGGTTACTTTTAATGCCAGCGATTCATTTCAAAATCATGGTATTCAGACCATTTTCTTAAAAGCAACCGGCACACCCCTTGTTGCCGGTACGTTCAATTATCCGGTAACCAATGGTGCCACAACCTGTGATTTTTCAATTACCTACAGTACCGTAATTACCAATGCAACTTATGCATTAAGTGGCTCCCCGGGCAATTGCACGGCTGCTGTGGTAAATGGAACCTATACTGCCGGAACAACTTTAACGGCTTCAAATACTGCGGTAATTTATGTTAATGTAACATCACCCGGCATCTACAATATTACCACCACAACTGTAAATGGCATCAGCTTTTCAGCATCAGGTACGTTTAATATTACAGGTCCCCAACAGGTTACGCTTACTGGTACCGGTACGCCAGCTATAGCCGGACCTTTTAGCTATCCCGTCAGTGGAAGTGGAAACACTTGCGGTTTTACTGTTACAGTTTTATAATAAATAAATTTTTTATCACCAGACGTTGATTTAAGAACAGGTTGAAGCAGCATAGCCCCGTTTTTCTTACTCTTAAAAAGACATTAACACAGTAAAGTATAATCTTTAAAAAAAAATACGGAACTTTATCAGAAGTGCCTACTTGGGTGAAAATACAAAAAGCGATCAATGAATAAATTACGTCCTCTATTATTTGCAGCAATTATAATTTTATTTGTTTCCTGCGAAAAAGAATTCAGTACAGAAAACAGCGGAAATACTGACAACGAATTCATAGTTGGTATAGACTGCCGTATCAGTAAGATCGTTTATACCGATACAGCAGGTACAAGTATGGGTTCACCGGGTACAGGCCTGGGTTCTGTAGCAGCTGAGATCAACAACCTGGATATTGTGACCAAGATCACTGCATTTGACAGCTTGTCCAATACCATCGAATATATTACCGATCCTGTCTACACCAATGATACCGTCTATTTTAGTCCTTTTAATGGAGATGAGTATTTTGTTGTTGATGCGAATAAAAGAATTACAAAAATGCACGGCTTGATTGACCCTACCGATCCGTTTTCATTACAGTTTGATGTTTTTTTTGCATACAATACCAGCGGGTACCTGGTTAATAAAACATATTTTTTAACCATCACCCCAACTGTGCCTTTTTACAGGGTAGATTATACGTATGCCGGTGCCGGTAACCTTACACGCATGACAGCTGTTAACCTGCCGGGCGGTGATTTGCAAATGGATGCAGATCTTACCTACTACAGCCTGACGGTGCCCAAACGTTTTATTTATATTTTTCCGGATGAAGTAAAGTATTCACCGTTTACCCAGTTTTTTAATTTTGGTTCAAGGAATTTTAATGCCGTTAAAGAAATGAAAGTGAGAAACTATGATCCGGGTAATGTGGTAAGAGATTCTATCGTATCTACCTTTAGTAATTACCGCATGAGCAACGATACCTATATTTTAAGTGTGCAAATGGGTGGTGATGATCAACCAAGTATTCCGGCTTTGGCAGGTAAGCTGAGTTTTAGTTATAAATGCAAATAAGGTGTCAGGCCACTACGAATGATCTTACATTTACTGCAACTAAAATACTGTGTTCTCTGAAAATAAAATGAGCTTTACAGTGGCCAGACACCTAAAGTTGAATTGACTTCCAATAAATCTTTACATAGTTTTAAGGTAAAAAATTGGCTGCCTGGTAAGGCAGCCAATTTTTTATTACGTGTCTGGCCACTGTAAAATCTTTTAGGTTTAAAACCTTTTACTTTTAGCAGGTTTTATTTTTCCACAAGCTGCTTAGTGGCCTGACACTAGATCTTTCCAACCATATTTGCCGGAATCACCCATTCGTCAAATTCTTTTGCAGTAACATAACCCAGTTTAACAGCCATTTCTTTTAACGTGGTTCCCTCTTTATGTGCTTTTTGTGCAATCTCTGCCGATTTGTAATAACCGATTTTTGTATTTAATGAAGTTACCAGCATCAGCGAATTGTCTACATGTTTTTTGATATTGGCTTTTATCGGTTCTAAACCAATGGCGCATTTATCATTAAAGGAAACACAGCCATCACCAATCAACCTGGCGCTGTGTAAAAAATTATAGATCATCACAGGTTTAAAAACATTCAGTTCAAAATGGCCGTTGCTGCCCCCAATACCAATGGTAACATCATTTCCCATAACCTGTGCGGCGATCATGGTTAATGCTTCGCATTGGGTTGGATTTACCTTACCCGGCATGATGGAAGAGCCCGGTTCATTATCGGGAATAAAAATTTCGCCAATACCACTGCGGGGGCCGGATGATAACATGCGTATGTCATTGGCGATCTTCATCAAACTTACCGCAACCGTTTTTAAAGCGCCATGTGCTTCTACAATGGCATCATGAGCAGCCAGGGCTTCAAATTTATTTTCGGCAGTTTTAAAAGGCAGTTTGGTTAGTTTGGCAATATGTTTGGCAACGTTCACATCATATTTGGGAGGTGTGTTTATTCCGGTACCAACAGCTGCTTAAGTTGCCGCCATTCAAAACGTGGCCACGGTAAGCAACCACTTCATTTACATTCATATTGCTTTGGGTACCGCTACCGGTTTGCCAAACTACCAATGGAAAATAAGCATCCAGTTTTCCATCCAGGATCTCCTTGCAAACCTTTCCGATCAGGTCGGCTTTTTTCTTTGTTAAAACGCCTGCTTCCTGATTGGTAATGGCGGCAGCATGTTTTAAATAAGCAAATGCCCTGATGATCTCTTTGGGCATCCTGTTTATATCCTGCGCAATTTTAAAGTTATCAATGCTGCGTTGGGTTTGTGCGCCGTAATATGCATCTGCAGGCACTTTTACCTCGCCCATGGTGTCTTTTTCTATTCTGTATTCCATATATATATTGATTAAAAATTGTGAGTGATTACAAAGGTAATTGATAATATGGAGGGTAAAAATACTAAGTAACTTGTATCAATAAAGATATTAACATAAGAATATTTACTATTTTTTAGTTATAATAATAAACATACATTTACTTTCATTCATTTTTAAACAAATACTTCTATTATGAAAAAAAGTTTACTTCTAACACTCTTGTTGGCATTGACTACCATTTTGGGGTTTTCGCAATCAGACAAATTTTGGTCTGCCAATAACGATAATATGGCAGGTATCACAACAGATAAAGCTGTTGCCCGTTTGTCTTTTCCGAAGCTGTTTAAATTATTTAATTTAAATACCACTTCTTTAAGACAACAGTTATTTACAGTAGTTGGAAAAAATGCTGCCAACCATACCACCGTTATTTCTTTGCCCAATGCAAATGGCGACCTGGAACAGTATGAGGTTGTTGAGGCCTCCAATTTTGAACCCGACCTTCAGGACCGCTTTCCGGAGATCAGGGCTTTTTCGGGTAAAGGTATCACAGATAAGTATGCTACTTTAAAATTGAGTATCTCTCCGCAGGGAATTCAAACCATGGTTTTCAGAACAGATAAAGAAAATGAATTTATTGAACCATATTCAAAAGATCACACTGTTTATGCCGTTTTCAAATCGCAAAGAGAAAAAGGAAAACTCGCCTGGACCTGCAGCACCGATGATAAAAACACCATGGACGGTTTAAATTTAAAAGCCGATAATACCAGCAGTGCAACAGGCAGTTCAACCGGTACATTAAAAACCATGCGCCTGGCACAATCATGTAATGCAGAGTATTCTAATTATTTTGGCGCTACCAGTGCAGCGCAGGTAGGACTTGTGCTGGCAGCTTTTAATAATACACTTACCCGTTGCAATGGTGTGTATGAAAAAGACCTTGCATTGCATCTTAATCTTATTTCAAACACCACATCAGTTATTTATTACACCGCATCAAGCGATCCTTATTCAACTACGTTAAGTCAGTGGAATTTGCAGTTGCAACAAACTTTAACCAATGTTATCGGAAGTGCCAATTATGATATTGGCCATATGTTTGGAGCATCTGGCGGTGGCGGAAATGCAGGCTGTATCGGTTGTGTTTGTGTAAATCCAGCTACCAGTAATTCCCTCGCTAAAGGAGCCGGTATCACTTCTCCCGCTGATGGAATTCCGCAGGGCGATAATTTTGATATAGATTATGTAGCGCATGAAGTTGGGCATCAGTTAGGAGGTAATCATACTTTCTCTATGTCAAGCGAAGGCACCGGTGTAAACAAAGAAGTAGGTTCCGGTATTACCATCATGGGATATGCAGGTATCACCGCACAGGATGTTGCACCTCATTCAATTGATATTTTTCACCAGGCAACCATTGCACAGATACAGGCAAACCTGGCTACAAAAACATGCCCGGTATCTACAGATATTACAGCCAATAATGTAGCGCCTGTAATTGCAGCACTCAGTAATTATACCATCCCCATCAGCACTCCATTCGCATTAACAGGCTCAGCCAGTGATGCAAACGGCGATGCACTTACTTATTGCTGGGAACAAAATGATAATTCAACAACAACCGGTGCAGGCAGTGTTGCATCTCCGGCAAAAGCTACCGGCCCTAACTGGTTATCATTTCCTGCTACTCCCTCAGGTACAAGATCATTCCCCAAATTATCTACTATACTTTCCGGTTTAAATGTAACACCACCCTTGCCCGGTGGCGATGCAGGTGCAAACATTGAAGCATTAAGTTCAGTTTCCAGAACCTTAAACTTCAGGTTAACTGTAAGAGACAATCATGCGTTCAGTTCAACGGCACCGGTGGCTGTAGGCCAAACCGCTTTTGGAGATGCAGTTGTAACTGTAAGTAATACATCGGGCCCGTTTGCTGTTACTTCGCCAAACACGGCTGTAACATGGGCTGGCGGCTCTTCACAAACAATTACCTGGAGTGTAAACAATACTACCGCAGCTCCGGTAAGCTGCGCTAATGTAAAAATTTCCTTGAGTACAGACGGTGGACAAACCTTCCCAACTGTATTGGCAGCAAATACGGCTAATGATGGTTCAGAATCCCTGGTGATTCCTGTGGGCGCATCAACAACGGCAAGAATAAAAGTAGAAGCTGTTGGCAATATCTTCTTCGATATAAGCAACACTAATTTTACCATTGGCGGTGCAATTGCCTGCGGTGATGCAACAGGATTATCATCTTCAGCAATAGGCGATAATACCGCCACCGTCAGCTGGAATGCAGTTGCAAATGCTGTTAGCTATGCAGTGGATTATAAATTAAATTCATCCGGTACCTGGACAAGTTTTGCAACAGCACAAACAGGTACATCTGCAAATCTTATTGGTTTAACTCAAGGTTCATTATACGACTGGAGGGTGCAGGCAACCTGTACCACTGGAAGCGGCAACTTTGTGCAGGCACAGTTTACAACAACTGCCCCGTTTGTATGTAATGCACCAGGTGGTTTAACTTCTTCAGCTATTACTTCATCCGGCGCTACTGTTAGCTGGACAGCTGTTAGTGGTGCAGTTAGTTATGATGTAGATTATAAACAGGCGAGCTCCGGCACCTGGACTAATTCAATTACCGGAACAACTTCTACTTCAAGAGGTATCAGTGGCTTAGCGGCTACTTCTTTATACGACTGGAGAGTAAGAACAAATTGTTCTGCCGGCAGTAGTGCATACACGCAGGCGCAGTTTACAACTACAGCTGTGAGTACCTGCCCCGGTATTTATGATGTAAGTACCAATGGATCTACATCAGGCGCTGCATTGATACCTTTCAATACTGATATTAAAGGATTGCTGAGTCCATCAGGTGATAATGATTATTACCGCTTTGTAATTACAACCGGTGGAACAATTACAATGACATTGACCACATTGCCGGCAAATTATCACTTAAGATTACTGAATAGCTCCGGAAGTACATTGCAAACATCAAATAAAAGCGGTACTACCAATGAAACCATTACCAGAACAGTAACAGCCGGTACTTATTATGCAAGGGTATATCCACAAGGAAGTGCCAACAATGCAACTAACTGTTATACTTTAAAAGTACAATTGGGTACAGCTAGCAGAGGATCTGAAGAGTTGTTTGTAAATAACGAGTTAACTGTTTCGCCAAATCCGGCTGTAAATACAACCAGCCTTGTTTTCAAGTCGGCTGCAAAAGGTACAGCAATTATAACGGTTACAGACAGAATTGGAAATGTTGTATTTCAAAACAGGGTAGCCGTAGGTGAAGGAGACAACAGAAGGCAACTGGATGTAAGCAGATTACCGGGCGGAATGTATTTTGTGAAAATACAGAACGGTGATGAAATACAGGTGGCTAAGATTGTTGTGATCAAATGATGATAATATAATGCTTAATAAAGGGGTTGCAATTTGCAGCCCCTTTTTTGTAATTTACGTTGCGACAGAAAAATTAATAGAAAATGAGTTCATCAAAAGTAATTATAGCAAGCACATTATTATGTTTGATTTTTATGATCAAAACAGAAAAAATATCAGCACAGCAACAGGCTTATTTTCCTGATCCTGACACGGCCATTCAGCACCGGTTAGAAGAATGGAAAGATCTCAAATTCGGATTACTCATGCACTGGGGAACCTACAGCCAGTGGGGCATTGTAGAAAGCTGGAGCATTTGCCCGGAGGATCTGAGTTGGGCCACAGGTGCCAGAAAAAAGGGCGTGGCTGATAATTATACTGATTATGTAAAAGCATACGAAGATCTTAAAACCACTTTTAATCCTGTAAAATTCGACCCTGAAAAATGGGCTACGGCAGCCAAAGATGCCGGAATGAAATATGTTGTTTTTACAACAAAACACCATGATGGGTTTTGTATGTTCGACAGCAAATACAGTGATTACAAGATCACTGATAAAAATTGCCCTTTCTCAGCTAACCCAAAAGCTAATGTAACCAAAGAGATTTTTTCTGCATTCAGAAAAGAAAACTTCTGGATAGGTGCCTACTTCTCCAAACCCGACTGGCATTCGGATACCTACTGGTGGAAACAATTTCCCGTAAGCGATCGTAATGCCAATTATGCTATTCAAAAATACCCGGAGCAATGGAAAAAATTTACCGATTTTACACATAACCAGGTTAATGAACTGGTTAGTGATTATGGAAAGATTGATATTCTCTGGCTGGATGGCGGATGGGTGCGTAAAAAAACAGCTGAAGATGTGAAGAATGAATTGTTTGAAACCTATGAAGGTAGCCGCTGGACCCGTAACCCACAAAGCCAGGATATTGATATGCCACGTTTGGTGAAAGAAGTAAGAAAAAAACAACCGAAGTTGCTGGTGGTTGACAGGGCTGTGCCCGGTGAGCAGCAAAATTATCTTACACCCGAACAACATATACCTGAGACTGGTTTGCCTTATCCCTGGGAAACCTGCATGACCATGGCAACCAGCTGGAGCCATGTGCCCGGTGATGTGTATAAACCAACTAACGAGATCATTGAAAAATTAGTTGATATTGTAAGCAAAGGAGGAAATTATTTGCTGAACATTGGACCTGGGCCGGATGGCGAACTGGATGCAGCTGCTTATCAACGACTAAAAGAAATCGGTGCATGGATGAAAACAAATGGAGAGGCGATTTACGGCAGCAGGATGTTTGCTGCGTTCAGCGAAGGAGAAAAAATCAGGTTCACACAATCAAAAGACGGCAGGAGCCGGTATATTTTTCTTTTTGATTTTCCGGATGAAAAAATAATGCTGACAAAAATCCCATTTTCAAAAAATGATAAATTGCAATTGCTAGGCAGTAATAAACAACTGGCATGGAAACAATCTGCTGCAGGCGTGGAGATAACAATCCCAGCATCATTAAAAACAACAACTGATCATGTTTGGGTTTTAAAAGTTAAAAACTAAGGTCATTTTGAAAAAGTATTTTGTTATTTGCTTTCTTATTTGCTTTGCAGCAAGGTTATCAGCACAATTACCTGCTTATCTGAATCCTGCATCACCTTTGGAAACTCGTGTGCAGGATCTGTTGAAGCAAATGACACTGGAAGAAAAAGCGTACCAGATAAATAATACTTCACCTGCAATTACCCGTTTACAAATTCCTGCCTACAACTGGTGGAACGAAGCCCTGCATGGTGTTGCCCGGGCCGGACTGGCCACTTCTTTTCCACAACCAATAGGCCTGGCTGCAACATTTAATGATGCAGCCATTTATAAAATGGGCGTAATGATCAGTGATGAAGCAAAGGGCAAAGTTTCACCAGTTTCAGCGTGAAGGGAAACATGGTTTGTATGAGGGGCTTACTTTTTATTCGCCCAACATTAATATTTTTCGTGATCCCCGCTGGGGCCGTGGACATGAAACTTTTGGCGAAGATCCGTATCTAACCGGTACCATGGGAGTTGCATTTGTAAAAGCCATGCAAGGCGATGATCCCAATTATTTTAAAACCATTTGCACGGCCAAACATTTTGCGGTACACAGTGGTCCGGAACCCTCCCGGCATGAGTTTGATGCGAAACCGCTTAAAAAAGATCTGTGGGAAACTTATTTGCCTGCTTTTAAAATGCTGGCGCAGGAAGGAAAAGTATATTCTTTTATGTGTGCTTACAACCGGTTGTATGGTGAGCCTTGTTGCAGTGATCCTTTTTTGTTGACAGAAATTTTAAGAAAGCAATGGGGCTTCACCGGTTTTGTTGCAACAGATTGTGGCGCAGTGTGGGACATGTTCATGTATCATCACACGGCAAAAGATTCTGTGGAAGGAATGGCAAAAGCTATCAGGGCCGGGGTTGATAATCATTGTATGGGTTATCCGGGCGCGGTTATTCCGGCAATAAAACTGGGGCTGTTAAAAGAGCCGGAACTCGATACTGCAGTAGCAAGATTATTAAGAGCAAGATATAAGCTGGGTATGTTTGATTCAGATAAATTAAATCCGTATGCGTCTATCCCATACAGTATAGTTAACAATAATGAGCACAGAAAATATGCAGCGGAACTGGCAAAACAATCGATCGTTTTACTGAAAAACGAAAACAATATTCTTCCCTTATCAAAAAAAATTAAAAAGGTAGCAGTCATGGGTCCTAATGCAAATGATGCAGAAATTTCATTGGGAAATTATAATGGCGAACCGGCACATGTAACAACGGTACTGGAAGGGATAAAAAAGGTATTGGGAAAAAATGTGCAAGTGAAATATCAGAAAGGATGTAACATCACCGACACCATACATTACAACAGGCAGAAAGATTTTGATCCGGCAATTGCCGCAGTCAGGGATGCAGACGTTATCGTTTTTGTTGGCGGGATCTCGCCAAGATTGGAAGGCGAAGCACTGCAGGTTAGTATTGATGGATTTAATGGAGGAGATAAAACAAACCTTGATCTTCCTGCAGTGCAAACGGCATTATTAAAAGAATTGAAAAAAACCGGTAAGCCAATCATACTGGTGTTAATGAACGGAAGTGCGCTTTCCATTAATTGGGAAAATGAAAATATGGATGGCATTATAGAAGCTTGGTATGGGGGTGAAGCAGCGGGCCAGGCTGTAGCTAATGTTTTGTTTGGAGATTATAATCCTGCCGGAAGATTACCGGTCACATTTTACAGATCTATCAATGATATACCAGCCTTTGATGATTATACAATGAAAGGGAAAACCTACCGCTATTGCGAAAAACCTGTTTTGTATCCTTTTGGTTTTGGGTTGAGTTATACAAAATTCAATTACACTAACCTGAAATTATCATCATCTGTATTGAAAGAAAAAATTGAAATCACAGCGATTGTAAAAAATACCGGTAATAGGGATGGAGATGAAGTGGTACAGTTATATATTCACCAGCAGGGGCAACAGGCTATAAAAGAATTGAAAGGTTATCAACGGCTACATTTAAAAAAAGGAGAATCAAAGCAGGTTTCTTTTGTATTGAGGGCCGATGATCTTTTGCATTACAGCGAAGTAAAAGACGGCTTAACCGTTTTGCCGGGAAATGTTGAAGTAATGATCGGTGCTTCTTCACAGGATATAAGAATGCGGTCTTCTTTTTTAATAAAAAATAATTAATGAGAGTTTTAAAACAACTATTGATTTTTGTATTTACTACTTATTCTTTGCTTCTGCAGGCGCAGACAGAGATTCCCAAACCAACAAAAGCACAGCTTGCCTGGCATGATATGGAGTTTTATCTTTTCATGCATTTTGGCCCTAATACATTTACCGACCTGGAATGGGGACATGGTAACGAAAAAGAAGAAGTATTTGATCCAGCAAATTTAGATTGTGAGCAGTGGTGTCGTATTGCAAAAGCGTCGGGTGCAAAAGCGATCATCATTACCGCAAAACACCACGATGGGTTTTGTTTGTGGCCCAGTAAATTCAGTAAACATACAGTACGGGAAAGCAAATGGAAAGATGGCAAGGGCGATGTGTTGAAGGAACTATCAATAGCCTGTAAAAAATACGGACTAAAATTCGGTGTTTACCTTTCTCCCTGGGATAGAAACCATCCTGATTATGGAACAGAAAAATACAATGATGTATTTGTAAATATGACGAAGGAAATATTTACAAACTACGGACCCATTTGGGAACTGTGGTGGGATGGTGCCAATGGAGAAGGGCCAAATGGGAAACGACAGGTATATGACTGGCATCGCTTTGAGAAAACTGTTCGTGATATCTCTCCAAATACAGTTGTATTCAGTGATATTGGCCCCGATATCCGCTGGGTAGGAAATGAACAGGGCTTTGCCGGAAAGACCAACTGGAACACATTGGATACAGCAGGCTTTACAAGGGGTGCTGGTGGCCCCCCACAGGATACTTTGAATACAGGAAATGTACAAGGCAAAAACTGGATACCTGCTGAGTGTGATGTAAGTATCAGGCCAGGCTGGTTTTATCACAAGTCAGAAGACAGTAAAGTAAAAACACCTGAACAATTATTTGATCTCTATTTAAAAAGTGTTGGCCGTGGAGCCAATTTATTACTGAACGTGCCACCGGATGGGAGAGGATTGATTACTGCATTTGATTCGGCAGCGTTGGTAGGGTTTAATAAATTACATTCAAAGAACTTAACAAATAACCTGTTTAAAAAAGCAGCTACCTATCATCTTTTTCATGGCATATTAAAAAATGCGCCTGCTCTCAGTGATGGTAATTATAAAACAGCTGAGCTTGTAACAGAAGCAGTCCTGGAGTCTGCAGGTGTTGAACTTAAAATGAAACAAAACAAACAAGTAAATTGTATTGTTTTGTATGAGGATATTTCGAAAGGGCAGCATTGCAGTAAGTTCAAGCTGTTGTTATTTAACAGCAAAGATGAATTGGTAAAAGAAATTTACGGAACAACCATTGGAAAAAAACGGATCATCACCTTTCCTTCAGTTGCTGTTAATACAATAGAATTAACCATTGAACAGCAAAATGGTTCAACCGGTATAAGTGAGATGGAAGCTTATTTAATTAATGATAGATTGATTGAAAAATAAATTTCATAAGAGATCGCAATCAAAAAGCAACAAATAAAAAGCCGTTCCGCTACAGGGAACGGCTTTTTATAACGCTTACATCTTTATTTATAAGGAAGATTGGTAAATGTGCCACCAGAGATAGTAAAAGCCCCTGCAGTAACATTTGTAAAGGTTCCCGATATTTTCCTGTTGGTCATATCATAAGTGCCGATAGACAATGAACCCGACGTAGCAACATAAGCTGCAAAGCTATTTAAAAAGGTAAAGGCATTGGCAGGTATTGCATAGGTGGTTGCCGTTTGCGCATTTAAGTTTATTTCAAAATATTCAAGGGATGCGCCTGTACCTTTTACTGCAAAAATATTAGTTGCTCCGGCATTAAAATTATTATACCAGGCAGAGTCGGCTACAAATGCCACACCGTTTATGGTGCAAGTAAACGAACGGGGTGCTGAATTGTTATTGTTTGAAGTATTGTTATCTTTTTTACAAGATGCAAATACACAAACAATAAGGGTAAGGACGGTAATCTTTTTCATGATAAATTTTTGGTTAAAAATATTTTCACGAAAGTGATGTATTTACCCTGTTCCCATATACCCACCGAAGGGTATATTTATTTTCCCTGGAAATTTGCCTTTCTTTTTTCCAGAAAAGCAGAGGTCCCTTCTTTCATATCTTCGGTAATAAAACAATCACCAAAAGAACTGATCTCTGTTGCGTATCCGTTTTGTGTTTCATCAAATACAGCATTGGCTGCTTTGATGCAGGCTGCAACTGCCAAAGGTGCTTTGGAGTTTATCAGTTCTAAAATGCTTTTGGTTTTGTTCAGTAATTCTTCTGCCGGCACAACATAATTTACCAATCCGTGTTGCAATGCTGCATGTGCATCAATCATATTTGCACTCATCAGCATTTCCATTGCCCGTCCTTTACCAATCAATTGTGTCAGGCGTTGAGTACCACCATAACCGGGTATTAATCCAAGGTTCACTTCGGGTTGCCCAAATTTTGCATTTTCGCTACACAGCCTGAAATGGCAGGCCATAGCCAGTTCGCAACCACCGCCTAATGCAAAACCATTTACAGCAGCAACAACGGGCTTTTTACAATTTTCAATTTTAAAGAAAATATCCTGGCCCCTTTTAGCAAGCGCCATCGCTTGTTCTTTATCCAGTCCGCCAAATTCGGTGATATCTGCACCGGCAACAAATGCTTTGGGGCCTGCACCGGTAATAATTACAGTCTTAATATCTGCATTGTTATATACTTCATCAATAGCTGCATCCAAATCAGTAAATACCTGTTTGTTTAATGCATTTAATTTATCGGGCCGATTGATGGTAATGGTGCAGATGCCGTTTTCAAAATTTGTGAGGATGGTTTGGTAGTTCATGATTTATTTTTATTTCTAAGTTTTTCTAATTGTTCAATATCCCATAAATCCTTTGGCCTTGCTGCTTTTAATTTGGTTTTTATTAAGAAATTATATGACACAAAATTCAATGGCAAATTTTCTTCAAGTAAAAAAACTTCTTTTTCTTTCTCAGCTTCATCAAAATCAATTAAGGGATGAACAAAAGTCATTACATCAATATCGGCGTCAACCGTGCCAATATCTGCTTTAAAAACAACTGTAAAATCTTCATTTCTTACATGTAAAATTTCTGATTCTGAATATTCCATGCATAACATAGTGTTAATGAAAGCTTCTTTATTTTCAGAAGTTGGAGCAATCCACACATCAAGATCTTGTGTGTTTCTGTTGTAACCGTGAAAATTAACAGCATAACCTCCAATTAATAAATAACGTAAGTTATTTTTATTGGCACAATTAATAAAAGAAACAAATTCAGGATGTAATAAATCCATGTGTAATAATTATTTTCTTTTCTGTAGTTTTCGCAGGATGAAGTTTTCTGGAAAAATTCTGCATGTACATCAGATTAGCAAAACGTTGGTAAACTGTTGTCTTACTGTTTTTTTCTAGCTGATATGTCTCCTGCTCCTCAAAAGATTTAAATACTTTAATTTCTCTTTTCATCATGTAAAATTAAAAATTTCTGTTCTCCTTCACCCAAGCTTTTATATAATCTGCAATTTCGGATGTGGTAGCGCCCGGGGCAAAAAGCTTTCCAACGCCCATTTTGTTCAGTTCGTCCATATCTTCTTCAGGTATGATACCACCGCCGGTAAGCAATACATCATTCATCTCCTTAGCCTTCATTAGTGCAATAATCTTAGGAAAAACAGTATTGTGTGCACCACTCAAAATGCTTACTCCAATGGCATCCACATCCTCCTGCAGCGCAGCATTAACAACCATTTCGGGTGTCTGGCGAAGTCCGGTGTAAATTACTTCCATGCCCGCATCACGCAGGGCTGTTGCAATTACTTTGGCGCCACGGTCGTGGCCATCCAGTCCTACTTTGGCAACTAAAACTCTTACCGGTCTGTTCATGTTATAATCTTAATCTGCAAAAATAAACATTATCATCGAATGAACTCCTGTTTCATCTGTTGTAAACCATCCTGTGCAAGTTTTAATCCGGCTGCATCAATCTTTTCAAAAAAGATGATCTTATCGCCCAGTTGGCGTGAATGCAGATAGGATACAGAATCAATTACCGTTACATTTTCAAAATGCTGAAAAACCTCATCATCTTTTTCAGGTATTTTTCTGCCAATAAAAATAAGGTGTTTAAAGGACAGGTCGTTGGGTATCCACTGTAAAAAAGAACCATTATCTGTAATCACATGATTGGTAAAATCTTTTTGCTTTCCATAATATTTCAATGCACCGGCCTGGCCATAATGCCGGCAATATATGATGGTACTGTCCTTTATTTGTTTTGGTAAAGACTGATAGAATGATTCCGCTTTTGCGGCCATTTCTTTCCAGCCCAGGTAATCGGCAAAGTCCTGCGGCAGCGAATGATCTTGTTGATCCTCCCACCTTAAGAATCCCGTTTCATCCAGTTTTTTTTCTTTATAAAATGCGGCTAATTTACCAGGCTCCCATAAAGGCATAGACATGGGTGCAACAACCCAGGAAAGAAATAAGATCAATGCAACGGCAACACATCTCAGCCATTTCAGCTTCTTGCCTGTCCATTGATGCAGGCCAACAGCTCCTGCAGCAAACAACATCGGGTAAGCGCCCAGGGAATAATAATTTTTTCCGCTCGTTATTGCTAAAACCAAAATAACGGTAAGGTAGATCCATGCCAATAAACGGTATGATTTACCAGCCCTGGTAAACAGCCAGATCAATCCCATTATCCAGATATAGAATGCTGCAAAAAACATCAGGACCTGCTCTTTCAAAAAATCGGCAGGGTTTATATATTTCAATTGTGTTTCCCTTAATTCATTCATGTGGTGAATGAGCGGCCAGTTATGATTGTACTGCCATAGCAGGTTTGGCAAGGCGATTAAAAAGGCAAGTGCACCAGCACCGTAAAGGTGTTTGTTTAAAAAGAGATGACGATGTTTTGTAAGCAGTAAAGCAACCCCAAATCCAATGATAAAAAATGAAACAGAATTTTTTGCCAGCCACCCGCAACCAAAAGCAAAGCCAATCCAGTAGAGGTATTTAATATGATTGGTGTTGATGAACCGGATCATAAAATAAGCTGCCATTGTCCACCAAAAGACCTCTAAAAAATTTGCCTGAAATAAAAAGTGCAGCCGGAGGTAAGCGCTAAGCATGATGCTGAGCCCGGATATTAAAATGGAAAATAAACCTCCGCCCATTTCCAGTACCATCCGACAGGTAATCATTAAAGTAAGAGCCCCAAAAAGCGATGGCCAAAACTTTACCCAAAAAAAATTGCCGCCCAAAAAATTAGAAATCCATGCCAGCCACGAGAGCATGGGCGGCACTTCCATATAACCCCAGGCAAGATGATGGCCCTGTTCCAGGTACAGAAATTCATCCCGGTGTAATTCATATACGGGGTGCTGTAAAAAAAACGGTAAAATGAATTTAATGATGGCTAATACAATGATCAGTCCCCAGGTCAGGTTCTTGTTTTGGTTCATTAAAACAAGATAAGAAACTATTTAAAAAATTGCATTTATTTACAGGCACTGCGTATTAAAAAACTTAAGTGTAGCCTTGTTGTAATCACTGTACATCTGGTGGTCCGAAACCGACAGGTCTATCTGCTCAACCACAAAAAGTTTTTGTAAAGGAGTTAAACCGTTAAGTTCCGGAAAAGCAGTTGGGTCGGCCTGGTAAGTTGTCACCAGCGAATCTGAAAATCCAATAAAATAATTTTTACCGGTGAGATAGCCTTTTGTTTTTAATTCATAAAAAACAGCAGCAGATTTAGCAAGTGAAATATCACCTCTGCGTGCAAACCGTTCAGGGTATAAAGGGGAGCGTTCTTTTACAAGATATTTACTGCAAACACCACGGCCCGTGATCAATTGTGAGTTGCTTAATGCGTTGGCATTTCCGGTTGGCCCTACGTTCTCATTATTATCGAACCGTGCCATACAAAATTGCAAAGGGGTTGTTGTTGTTAGTGCAACAGCACCTGCGGGTGCACAGTAGCTTATTGCAGCTTTGTATTTGTAATAAGCCGAAAGCGCTGCTGAATAATTACCGCCATTACTCATACCGGCTGAATAACGGAGCTTACTGCGGCTGGTAATACCACGGTTGTAAAAGGTATCGGTAATGATCCTGATATTGGCATAATCAATATTGGTAACAGAATCAGCAGGGGCAACCAACCATCTTATTTTTTCCATCACCATTGGCATCCACTCCTGTGGTGGATTCTTCTGCTTCCGTAACGATCACCCCAAAATTATCGTTGATCAGTTCTTTGTATAATTGTTTAAACTCATAATTGCTTGCTGTGCTTAGCGCACTGCCCCCGGTACCATGCAAGAGGTAAACAAAACCTTTATGGCCTGCCGGGAAATGGTAATACACTGGTTTCATCCTGTCTCTTCCCCTTATCTGCTCAAAATTTAAAGCAACGGGTGTAATGGTTTTTAAAGTGCCGGTGAATGAAACATTTCTGTTGGGCATAATAAACCAGGCATGCCATTCTTCTGATGCGTTTAAAATTGCTGTTTCACTGCTGTTCCATTTGTCAAATACCTGGTTATCGGCAATGGCAATACTGAAGATATCTACCGTATCGCCTATTTTATATTTTCCGGCTCCATATCCATTGTATACGGTTGCGGTAAAGCTGTCAACCACCGGCAGTATGGGTACTATGGGGTCTGTTGAAGATTTGTTGCAGGAAAGCAGACCAAGTATAATAAATGCTGCGAGCAGTTGTTTCATGTGTTTATTTTTATTTGATTTTGTCATCCCGAAAAAATCGGGACAGGCTATGGAATTCGCCAATAAACAATTCGGTTGGTTTCAACTTTTGTTATGGCTCATTTCATAAAAAATTTTTTGTTTTGACCATCAAAGCCTGATTTAGTTTAATGTTACGAAAAAAAAGCACAGGCTTTTTCTATTCTGTTCACTGTTTCAGCGCTGCCGATAGCTTCAGCAATAACGAAAACACCGGGCCCCATTTTGGTGCCAACAAGCATTACCCTCAGTATCATTTGCAACTCACCAACCTTTATATTTTTCGCTGTTGCCAGGTTTTTAAATTCAGTTTCTATGGTATTGATATTCCAATCAGTGATATCCTTATATCTTGTAATTAATGCTGTGAAAAAATCGTTCTTTTCACTATCCCACTTTGGTTTAACAGATGCCTCATCATAAGTTGAAGGGGTTACGTAAAAGAAAACAGCCTGGTCAAAAAAGTCGGTTAATAAGTGACAGCGTTCTTTAACCAGCTCAAGCACTTTGGTAAAATATGCTTCATCCTTTATTTCAATTCCTTTCGATTCAAAAATTTCTTTAACCCTTGCCTGGTAATTTGAAACGGGTAATTTCTTTATCCATTCATGATTGAACCATTTTGCTTTTTCAAAATCAAATTTGCACCGCTGCATGCACACGGTCCATGCTGAAATGTTCAATCAGTTCCTCCATGCTGTACAATTCCTGCTCTGTTCCGTCGTTCCAGCCCAATACTGCCAACAGGTTAATGAAAGCTTCCGGTAAAAAACCCCTTTCTTTAAATCCTTCGGTAAGTTCATCCGTCTTCGGATCCGTCCAGTTCATGGCAAATACCGGGAATCCATATTTTGCTCCATCGCGTTTGCTGAGCTTTCCGCTGGGCCCCATGATCAGCGGCAGGTGTGCCCATTGAGGCATATTGTCCAAACCAAAAGATATTTCCAAAGCAGTACATGCACGGGGGCGCTGCTCAGCCATTCTTCTCCGCGAAAGGCATGCGTTATCTTCATTAAATGGTCATCCACCACCACAGCGAGGTGATAAGTGGGCATACCATCTGCTTTCAGTAAAACCTTATCATCAACCAGCGATGAATCAAAACTTACTTCATGATGTATCATATCAGTAAAAGAAATTGTTTCATGGGCCGGCATTTTTATGCGTATCACATAGCGGGCATTTTCAGCCAGTAGCTTTTTACCTCATCTTCCAACAAGGTCAGCGAATTTTTCATCCGCATACGCACATTGCCATCGTATTGTGGTGAAGGATTTTCCGCAGTTTTAAAATCATTTCTCATTGTTTCCAGGTCCTCCGGTGTGTCAAAAGCATAATAGGCAAAGCCATCGTTAACCAATTGCTCAGCATATTTCCTGTACAGTTCTTTTCTTTCGCTTTGGCGATATGGTGCATAGGGACCCTCGTGTACAGGGCTTTCATCTGGTTCCACCCCACACCATTTCAGGCAGTTAAAAATATAATCCTCGGCACCTGCTACAAACCTGTTCTGGTCTGTATCTTCAATACGTACAATAAAATCGCCTCCCTGTTTTTTGGCAAACAGGTAATTATATAAAACAGTGCGTACGCCGCCTAAATGTAATCCACCCGTTGGACTGGGTGCAAAACGAACTCTTACTTTACTCATGTTGCAAAGATAAGCCTGTGGGATGTTTAAAATAGTGGTATAAAAAAACCGTCTCTACATGGTGTAGGGACGGTTTTTTATAAATTTAAACTTTAAAAAACTTAGCGTAATGTGATGGTACGTGGTGCTCTGCCATCAATTGATAAAGCAGCCAGGTTATCACAGGGTGTGCCATAGCCAAAATCAATAACTGCATAATGGTTTGGCCTTGCACTTTTAGTTTGCCATTATCAATATTTGCACAGGCAGTTTTCTTAATCAGCGCTTCAAGTACTGTAATATCTCTTTGTATATTTGATGAATTTACAACGGTATGGGTGCCGGTGATAGAAAATATATCATCAATTCTAATTGGCGTGGCTACTCCTGCAGTTTGCACTACTGTTCTTAAACCATAATGAGTCCACCATCTGCCGCCTGGAGCTGTGATTTTTCCGTTTTCTGTTCTGCGGGTCCAGCTTCTGCCAGGTGCTATACTTGTGTTTGTCCAGGTGTTAGTACCTTCAATTTTAAAACCATTAATGAAATAATTTGTAAAGGTCATAACTGCAACGCTGCCATTTTTTCTTACAGAATCAGAAAGAGTAATGTTGATCTTTCCGCTACGTACATTTCCATTATTGTCGGTGCAGGATGTTCCAAAATCGATTATAATGGTTTTAGGAAAACCTGACAACGGAGTGATAGTTACTGTAGCGCATGGGATAAAATCATTTACAATAACGGGTCCGCCGGCAGTAAAGCCACCGGCAATGTTATTTTCATCAGCTACCTGCAGAAACATGTCATTGGCATCTTCGGTAAGGTTATCGGATACAGCCTGATTTCCACTTGCTTCAAAAGTGTTTTCAAATTCTTCAGAAATGGTTTCGTTGTTTTTCTTACATGAATTGAAGCCAATGGCCAGTGAAAGCATGGCAAATGCAAACAGCAATTGTTTAATTTTCATAAATTTTGATTTAGTGTGTTGATTTTTAAGTTTTGAACAAGTAAGACTATCTCTATATATAATGGTTTAATCAGGTTTAAAATTTATTTTGTGCTATGTTTTACTTAGTAAAAACGCCCAAATGGGTGCGGAAATTGTTTGCCGGAAGTATTTGGGAGCTCCCGGCGACCCAAAAAGTCATTTACCTCAGTTTTGATGATGGCCCACACCCGGTTATTACCTCGTTTGTTTTGGATGAATTGAACAAATTCGGTGCCAAAGCTACTTTTTTTTGTGTAGGTAAAAACGTAGCAGAGCACCCGGAAGTTTTAACAGGATATTGGAACAGGGGCATGCTACTGGAAACCATACTTTTAATCACCTGGATGGCTGGAAAACCGGTAATGTGAAATATTTGCAAAATATTCTGAAAGCCGGAAACTATATCGATTCTCATTTATTTCGTCCGCCCTATGGAAGAATTACCCGCACGCAGCGAAAGCTATTGATGCGGCAGGACGAAACCCTACACAATAATTATGTGGAGTGTATTAGTGGTGATTT
>JADJTY010000002.1 GCA_016710935.1 Chitinophagaceae bacterium
CTTATGCTTTATCATATTATTAACACCCAATACATCCGAAGCTATAACAGGCATCCTCCAGGCCATCACCTGCATTATAGCCGTACTCATCGTTTCGCCCATTGTGGAATGTACGTAAATATCCAGCGAATTAATGAATTGCGGTAAAAATCGGTTTCTTCCAGCATTCCTGTAAATTCAACGGCATGACTGATATTAAGATCCCTTACCTGTTTCTCCAGTGCTGCCCTCACTAAACCCGTCACCTGCAATATAAAGATTTGCAGTGCTGTCAGTCATTGATTGTAATACCCGGGCAAACGCATCTATTAAAGTTGTACGGTCCTTTGGTTTCTGAAAGGCGGCTTTGCATACCGATGTTGATACCTGTGGACATTCTTTTTCAGCAGGTTTATACACATCAAGATCAACTCCGTTGGGGATTACAGCCGTTCGTTTATCCGAGAAAAAGCGAGAATTTTTCTTAATAACATCCCTGTACCTCGGTACTTTCAAAACAACTTTTGTTGCTGGGCATTAATGAAACACACAATCCCAATAGTTTAGTTTTGTTTTTAAATGATTGGGTTGTGTTTCCTTACAATGATTTTTTTTTGCCGATGGAAAGTATGGCCTTCTTTACAGGAAAAATATATGATGAGCTGGCAGGAAAATAATGTCGGGCATGGTTTGCCTGATATTTTTTCTATCTCGCGATAAGATCTGAAATCAAACCCGGCTTTTTCTTTTACAAAATACCAGAGGATGTTTCCTTGCTTTGCTTTTTGTGGTATCCGCCCTTTCTTCCCGTTACCAAAAAAATAATTTCAAACTGGTGTTGTTTTTCTTTATCGGCATCTGCCATAGAAAAGAAAACATTACCATGCCCGCCCAAGCCACTAAATGCAATATGAAGAATTTTCATTGTTGAACGCCGCTTATGTTTTAGCCAATTGGCTTCTACCCCATTGCCCCCGTAAGCGCAATTAATATTGGTAGCACCCAGGTTGGCTAGTGCCTCCGTGATCTGCTTTTTATTTCTGAATCTTTATGCCAGTCAGTTAACGAATCACTGTGTAAGCAAAGCCCATTCCTGTTGCTGGCTCTTTTTCGCTGAACTGCGGGAAAACATTATAATAAGATACCACCGGAGAAATCGATTGAGCAAAACGGAAAACAGTTTATACTTTGCTGCCCTTTTGTGCCAGGGCAAATATTTTTACCAGTTTTTGGGTGTAGGGAATGGTAAATGCTGCTGTTTTTTTTACGAAGATAGATCCGGTACAGCCTGGCCAGCCTGAAATAATTTGACCGGTCGTAATGATAATGATCTATTACCAATGAACCTCCCTTTTTACCAGTTTGTATAGATCTTCAATGGTTTTTTCGGTATCTGCTGTATGCTGAACATCCCCAGGCAGATCACCACATCAAAACTTTCATCGGCAAATGGCATATTATTGATATCGGCCTGTATAGCACAGGTGCTTATCTGAAACCGGAAAGTTTTCCGCATTCACTTCTACCGCCGAGCTGAGATCTGAAGAAACCAGCACAGCACCTTTATTTAACAAAACTTCGGTAAACCTGCCGGCTCCGCAACCTGCTTCCAAAACCAGTTTTCCTTTAAGATTATCTTTTAAATCATCGCCAGGCAGCGGCTTAAACGGCTTTCCGAAGTTGGCGAACCGGTGTATGAATCCAGCTGTGTTTTTTATATTCTTTCCATTGGTCGCCAAAAAGCGAAGCGTAAGAACCACTATCAACAAAACGTGGAATATCATTAATGATCAGTGCTGTTGCCTCTCCACTAATGTACTTATTATCTGTTTTCTTAAAAAGGTTGATTATTCTTTCTATTAAAAATTCTGGAAACATATATTTAATTTAAATACGCTGGCCCGGCTAGGTTCATTTTGCAAATGTAAGAGATTCTTAATCTATTACCGCTTTATTAAAAAGCTATAGAAGCTGATTCAGCAACGTTTAACTGATTCTTATTGGTTCCTATTGGGTTATCTGGTCGTAAATATCCAGCAGCCTTTTTATATAGATATCCCTTCGCACAGTTTTTTCTGCGTATACTTTTGCCTGAACAGCCATTTCCTGAATGTTAATCTCATTTTGGTAAATAGCTGTTATTTGTCCGGCTGTTGCCTGGGCATTGTCTAATTGAAAATAAATGGCATTATCTTTTACGATAGTCAGCGGAGCAATATCTGAAAGCAATAGTGGTAAACCGGCAGCCATCGCTTCCAAAAACAGACAATGGAAACCCTTCAAATTTTGATGGCATAATAAAAGATCATACTGCTGAATTACAGTTGCCATATCATCGATCCGGCCCATCATCCTTATTTTCAGCGTTTTATTTTCAATAATGGTTTCACATTTGACTTTATCACCATCACCATAAATATCCAGGTAAATTTCCTGATCTGTCAGGTATGCAAAAATCTCCAGCAGGTATTCAAAATTTTTAAGTTCTTTTAATGCCCCTACAGCAACCAGGTGTAGTTTATTTGCCTGCCTGGTTACTTGCTTAGGTGGCAAATCAAAATACCTGTCGGCCACAAAATTATTTAACACAAACACGCTTCCCTTAAAAGATATTGAGCGTAATAAATCTTCTTTGTAAATTCTGAAAGACTGATAACATTACAGTTTGCTTTTCCAGAAAAGCTTCATTTCCAGGTACCGCATCAACGGCCTGGTTTCTTTATCCATAGAATAGGTACTGTGAATAGTATGCACCTGCGGAACAGAAGCCGGGCACAGAAAGTGTGTATATAAGCTTGCTGGTGTAAGATGTGTATGTACAATCTCTATTTTATTTGTTTTAATAATTGATTTTAATTGCATTAGCATGCGCATAATATCAAAGCCCCTGTATAATTAAGGTTAATCAGTTTTACATCTTTGTCAATTATATCTGTCAGGTAAGATGACTTGTTGAAATAAGCAAGGTAATTGTCTGTATGCTCCTGCAGTCCACCCGGAGAAAGGGAATTAGCCAGTAGTGTTTCTGCACCTCCAGTTGTTAGCGAATTGATAATATGCAGCACTTTTTTTTTCATGAATTAGCATATTTTGGTATCCTGCATGTCAATATTTAATGTAGAAGCCTTAGATGAGAAAAATATTTTTTTGGCTTTTCTGACAAAAATATTTAACCACGCTTTTAAATAAAATGCAGGATATGTTTTAAAGAGCCTGAGTGAAATGTTAAATGAATTCGTTGGTCTGCTGATAATAATGCTCACTATATAGCTCTCTAAAATTTTAATAAGGTATGTTTTTCTCCATCGTTCTATATCTTTCTTTGATAGATAAGGATCCGCAAATAAGGCTGAATTTTCAATAAATTTAAAATTGCTTATAATATCCCCAGCGGAAAACACACTCTTTACACTCTCATTCTCACCATGAATTCGCCACAGTCCCACTATTTTATCATAGCAAACAATATTACCCGTTAAAGCCAGCCTGAACAGCGATTCAAAATCAGTACTTAAAATATTTTCACTGTAAAAGTTTAAAGATTTTGCCTTTGCACGGTTATATAAAGTTGCCAGGTGAATAAAATTCGCTTTCTCTGCAGGAAGATCAAGAAAAAATGTTTTGCCATCAATACAGCATAATTCAGCATTATAGTTACTACGTATCACATAATGCAATTTACCATTTACTACTCTTTCGCAGGCACCTGTCACCATTACTACATTATCATAGTCCCGGGTCCAGCTTACGGCTTTTGAAATAAATGAAGGATCTGTCAGGTAATCATCCCCATCGAGGTTGAGGTACCATTCTCCTGTAGCCAATTGGTATAAAGCTTTGTGATAATTGGCAACACGGCTCTATATTTTTTTATTTTTAAAATAATGAACACGTGGGTCTGTGCAGAAAGACCTGACTATTTGTTCTGTATTATCTTCAGAAGCATCATCAGCAATTAAAATTTCAAGGTTTGGATAATCCTGTGCCATAGCACTCGTGATTGCATCGGCAATGTATCTTTCATTATTATAAGTTGGTATAGCAATGGTTACTAAAGGAAAAACATTTATTTTATTTGGCATAAATGACAATTCTACAATTCTTATTATTAAACTTTTACAATTTTAAATGGCAGCAAATAGTTTAAGCATAACTGCCTTTCCGGATTCTTAATACGTTTCAAAAACCTTATTCATTTTTTTCCTCCAGGTTAAATTTTCATTCGCATAATCCATAATTTTATTTTTATAATCCGGATATTGGACTTTTAACATTTCTAAAAAATAAATAATTGAATTTAAATCCAGTAAAGAATCATCATCAGGAAAATATTTTACAAAAAAGAGAGAATCCGGAAAGTCCAAATCAGCCGTTTTTAAAATTATTGGCATTCCTAAAAAAGCATATTCTCTCGTCTTTAATGAAGAACTAAGCTGAATATCAGTTCTATGATGACCTAAACTGCCTACACAAATATCAGCTGCCGTAACTGTTTTTACAATTGCCTCTGTGTCAAGTTCTCCGTAAAATAAAATATTTTTTTGTAGCTTATAATTTTCTACAAGTCCCTTACATGCTTCAAGATCAACACCAGTTCCAATTAAATGAACTATTATATTCCTTGGATTTGGGTTTACTAAAAAATATCGATTTACTGACTCAATAAGAATATCAGGAGCATGCCAAGGACTAAACTGCGCAATCATAACAATATGAAAATTTTTTGCATCCCGGTCTGTATTTTGAAGTATTATACTGTTTTGAATGGTTTTTAATTCCGGATTATAATATCCATTACTTAAGTTAATGGCCGGAATTCCCCATATTTTTTTATGCTGCGAAAATGTAATTATATTATTTACATAAGGTTTCAGTAACGGGGTTAACAATTTCGTTAGTAAAAATCTGGCCTTATTAAATCTACCCATTATTTCTTCTTTATATGGATATGTTGGTATTTCAATATTTATAATAATAGCAGGGTTATTTTTTTTTACCTGTCGCAAAAAAAGGATAAATCCAATAGACAGGAACCAATGTAATCTTAGATAAATTATATCATACTCTTTTTCCTTACACTTCTTTTTCAGTATTTTGAAGTCAGCTAACAGAAAAGCTTTGGTGTAACTATAATATCGAAAAGATGTTTTATTGTTTGAATAATTTTTTAACATTTCCTCATTAAAAAATAGAATTCCTTCATTTTCTGTAAAACATCTACATTATATCTTTGTTTAAACGCATCAATTATACCCAGGCATTTTTTAGTAACTCCATTTGATAAATTATTCAGAGATACGGGAAAACAGAGTAACACTTTCTTCATACATGTTTATTTAAGATTTCGCAAATTTCTGAAGCGGCATTTCCCAAGCCGTAAATATTTTCATGATAAATTCCAGGAGTTTTTTTAAGTGTCTCCTTTATATCACTTAAATTTTCAAATACAAGCGTGTTCCAGCCCCCGTTCAGTGTTTCTACCCACTCAGTTTCACTCCGTAAGGTGATACATTTTTTTTTCATTATATATGCTTCCTTTTGAATGCCGCCGCTGTCTGTAATTATACAATCCGCATACATTTGATAACCTATACTCTCTACATATCCGATTGGAGGATAAACTCTATATTACTATAATCTTCCTGATTCATATTATAGGTCTTCATAGAAGCTGTAGTTCTGGGGTGAATAGTGAATATTACTTTTTTATCGAGTTCATTAAATATTTCTAAAATTTTCTTTAATCTGCAAATGTCATCTGTATTATATGGTCGATGAATTGTAGCAAAATAGTACGGTCTGTATTCTATCTGTTTAATTTGTGGTTTTATTAATTTCAGCATGTCGCACATTACATCCCCGCAAACAAAAATATTACTATGCGATATCCCTTCTTTTTTAAATTTTCCACTGCATGATTAGTAGGACAAAACAAAAATGAAGCAAACTCATCTGCAATAATCCTGTTAATTTCTTCCGGCATTTTCCGATTATAACCTCTTAAACCTGCTTCAATATGAATCAGGGGTATTTGCATTTTAGCTGCGATCAATGTTCCCGCTAATGTAGAATTTGTGTCGCCATATACCAAAACAGCATCAGGGATTCTTTTAAAAATACTTTTTCAATCTCAGTCATCATTACAGCAGTTTGTTCTCCTGAGGTTTTCCACCACCAATGTCAAAAAGGTAATCGGGTTTTGGAATACCTAATTCATTAAAGAATATTGCACTCATGTTGGCATCATAGTGTTGTCCCGTATGAATTGTTACGGATTTAAAATGCTTTTGCAATTTTAATTGTAAAGGTGCATGTTTTATAAACTGAGGGCGTGCGCCAATTATTGATATGATCTTTTTCATTTAAACTGTAATTCTTTTAATTTATCAAATTTCGTTCACCAACGCTGCAAACTCAGTGCGATTGTGTAACCAGATACATACCATAGACCAGAGAATGGCAGAATTATATTTTTATTATTTTTAAACCAACTCTAAATAAACAATATAAATAATTATACATGCTATGGAAAAAGATACTATTCTTTTAAAATTATAAGGTATAAAATATAATTTTTGCGCCTTTACAGTAACATAAACTGTTGTTACCAAATTCCCCAATCCTACAGCAATTGCAGCACCTTCTTTTCCAAGCAGGGGTATCAGTGTAAAATACCCAATAACAGTAACCCCTACAGAATAAATTGCCGATTTGGCAATGGGCTTATTATCTTTTGCCAGCAAATTTGCCAGTGAAACAACCTGAATTACGCCGGCAATGACAATATTAAAGGCGAGTATGCCAATTACTATATATGCTGAAATATATTTTTCATTCGTAAGAATTTGTAAAATAAATTTTGCCAGCAAGCCTAATAATAAAGCGCATGTCATTCCTATATATATATAATACTCGAGGATCTTCGCATATATTTTTCTTGCATTTTCTTCCTTAGATATCGACAGGGCATAGGCTGTAAAGCCTGAAAAAAAAGCAAATGTAGCAAGTGTTAATAAACTGGCCCCGGATGCTCCAATCTGGTATAACCCAATTTCTGTTTTACTGTGCATCAGAAAATTAATGAAGTAAGGTGTTGCAGAACCCATCAACCAAAAAATAAGGCCTGTTGGTACCAATGGCAAAGAAAAGACAAGCATTTTTCGCAATTCCTTAAAATCAATATATTTTATAGCAAGATGTTCTCTCAAAATATAAATTGTAATGATTAAGGTTATAAGAGAGGTTATACAAACAGAATAATATATACCTGGGAGGCCAATGCCCAACTTTAATACAAATAAAATATTAAGTGCAATGTTAAGTAAGGAAATTACCAGGTTGAAACTTACCGCATGCACAGGTTTTCGGCGTACGCGAAACCAAATGTTGAGCACTTTTTGAGTACTGGCCAAAAATATATTAATAGCAAACAGTATTATTAGCGGGTACAATTGACTATTGCCAAGTAGAAACTTAGCTATATAATATGAACCTGATACCAATAATAACGCAACAAAAAAACCAAGGGTTAAAGAAAAAAAGAACCAGTTACTAACAGTTATTCTTTTACCTGCTTCAGAGGGATTATCATAATACCATACACCAAAACTATTATCCATGCCGAAGATGATAAAAATAGTTACTATTGTCTGAAGGCTGCCAAGTAAAGCTATAATACCGTAATCGGAAGGGTCGAAAACATTTGTATATAATGGTATTAAAAATACCCCGATAAACGAAGTAATAATACCCGACAGCCCGTAAATGAAACTATCCCCTAAAAGTTTTTTTGCATGGTATTTAAACTCCATTATATCAGGCCCCGTTTTTTTAGATTGTATTTTAATGCCTCCTGTTGCAGGCCATAATTTTCAATAACCTGGTTTGTTAATTCTTTTGTTTTTGCTGAAAGGCTATAATCCACCGGTAACATGTAATCCCGGATAAAAAAACAAGGCTCATAGTCACTCACTAAATTCTCATTACTCATATCATTTAATATCTTTTCTGCAAAATTCTTCGGACTATTAAATTCATCGACAAATATTTTTGCAGCCTTTGCCAGTGAAGTCCTGAAATTAATATCGGTTATCAATAATTTTAGCTTTTCCAATATATTTTCCGGAGTTATTGAACATACAGGAGGTTGAAAAGGCTCTACATTCAGGCACCGGGTAGCTACAGCACATCCGGCTGCCATAGCCTCGGCGCTTAAAACACCAGGGCCATGTAAAAAAAGTTCATCACAAAGTATATCAGCGTTGGAGAGTAATTTAACTAATTCTTCATTGGGCATATTTTGAATAAATTTATACTCAAACTCATACCCTTCGTTTTTCAATTGGTGTAATGTTGCATTTATAATATCTGTTCCTTTTATGCTTGAAGTTGATGGCGCATGTATAATCACAGGAATTTTTCTTGCAGGAATATTGAATACGATGTTGTTATTTTTTGACAAGGGGACTCTTATATGATTATAATTACGCAGGTACAGGCCCGCCTGGTCAGGAACCGAATAAATTAAATCTGCATAAAGTTCGTGATAACGGATCTTTTGAATTTTAGGATTGAGTAAATCCTCATAAAAAAAACCGGCTTCCCAGCCTGATGTATCAATTTTATATTGCTGCGTGAATGCGCTGATATGTCTTACGTCTGAGCCTACGTGCAAACATATTATTTTCTTGTTTTGTTGTTTCAAAATTGGAAAAGGTATGATTCGGGTAACCAAGGTCTCCATAAAAAAATAAAGACATCATGCGTGTCAATAAGTTTCCTGCTTTTGTATTTTAAATATTTCGAGGTGATTCTGTTATCAATTTTCACTAAATATTTCTTAATGACAGCAGGCATCTTCCTTTCATCATACCTGAATATGTTATGTAAAACCCTATCTCGTATTATATCATAGTTGTTGTTTGCATAAAATTTATTTGGCGCTGTTACATATGTTGTGACTGTATGTCCCAGTTCCTTAAAACCTATACTCAGATTGGTTAATATAGAAGCTATATCTTCGGTTCCGATAAATATTCTCATTGCAAACACTCATTTAATTTTTCCCTGTCCGGGAAATTAATCAAAACGCCCATCCCCTTTTTCTGATAAACCAGCATGCTTCCCAAAGCCACGGCCGATGCATTACATTCCTTTATTACCCTGCCAATATCTTCAATACAACCTGCACCACCATGCGCTATAACCGGAATATCAGCAATGCTTGTAATTTGCTTTATTAACTGTTCATCAAATCCAGTCCATGTACCTTCTCTGTCCATGCTGGTTATCAACAATTCGCCGGCACCGGCCTGTTGCATTTTTTGTACATACTGAATGATGTTATCTTTTACTTTCACGGTACCATCTTTCACGTAAATTGAATGTTGTCCGCCACTGTATTTTACATCTATTGAAAAACCACAACAGCCTGGCTTCCGAAATGGGTGGCAATTTCCGTAACCAACCCGGGGTTATAGTAAGCCTGTGTATTTAAAATTATTTTTTCAAATCCAATACTGAATATTTTCTGAGCCTGTTCAAAGGTGCTGATGCCACCGCCATAGCTTAGCGGCATAAAACATTCATCGGCTATATATTGCAGTATCTTATAATTGGGAATCCTGTTTTCAAGACTGGCTCTTATATCCAAAAAACAAAGTTCATCAACTTCCAGTTCATTGAATATTCTTACAGTATTGCAAGGATCCCCTATATAGCCGTACTTCCTGAATTGAACAGCCTTTACCAGGCTTTCATCAATCAATTGCAGACACGGTATAATTCTGGTTTGTAACATTTATATTTTTGAAAAATTTGAAAGTATTTGCATGCCGAACTTGTGGCTTTTTTTCTGGATGAAACTGTGCACCAAAAATATTATCGTTATTAATAATTGAGTGAAAATCGTTTTCCATAAAATGTTGTTGCAGTACATTCACGGAATTAGCATTCCACATAATAACTATGCACAAATAGAATTTTGATTCAGCATCCAGGTTGTCAATCAATGCATTCTTTTGTTTGAGCTTAACAAAGTTCCAGCCCATATGAGGAATCTTGAGATAGTTATCCTGGAATTAAACTTTTTGTTGTTGCTTTTATCCAACCCAGGCCTTTAACATTGCCTTCCTCACTATGCTCAGTAAGTAATTGCATACCAAGGCATATTCCTAAAACAGGCGTCTTTTTATCAACCACTTTGTAGTTAAGAATATCTGCAAGGTTCTTTTCTTTGATCAACGTCATAGCGGCACCAAAAGCTCCTACACCAGGCAATAAAAGCTTATCTGCCTTTTCAATAGCTGGTATACTGTTGGTGATCTGGCTTTGCACTCCTATGTGGTTAAGCATATTCTGTACCGAGCCCAGGTTTCCCATTCCATAATCAATAATTGTAATCATAGGTTAACTTCTTTATTGGATGGCATAGGGAAACAATATTTCAAATAAAAACTCATTGTTACCCGGTTATATTTGGCCATGACGTAAAAAAAAGTCGCCACAATTCAAAACGCTTTTTATACGTTTTAAAATCTTTCCATGATCTTTTTTACACCGTTGATCATGACCTTATCATATTCTTCGTCTGTTATCTCCAGCCGTTTTTTCAGATACCTGATAATTTCCACATCAGGTTGCCTGGGTATCTGTAAATATCCAATGCGTCCTGCCTCGTCATTTTCCACTTCGCACTGCCGCAGCAAGGCTCCAGTTTCTGTTATCCATGTTGAATTTGTGAGGGTGGTAAACAGAATGTACGAAACCTGATGCCCTGTTTTCCAGGTGATGGCCTCCATAATAGAGCCACCCTGTATTTTTTTCAAGCCAGCTTTGTGCGGCTTCCTTACTATAATCAAGATACCAAAGCGGCCTTATAAATTGCACCCGGTGAAATAAAATTGATTTAAGAAATTTCTTAAACGTCATGTTTGGGTAAGTCTTCATTGGCCTTTTTCCAAATGTTTTATGGATATCGGCAATATATTTCCCGTCAAAATAGTTACTTGCCTGCGGTGTTAGACCTTCTGCCTGATAAGAGTGCCCTTCGAGCACATACTTAACTTTAAATTTAGCACATGCATCCCTTAATACCTGTGAAAAACCAATGTCTGTGCTTGCATCGAACTCCGGTACACAAGAAAAAAAGAATGCCCTGAAAATATCATCTGCCTCTTTATTATCTATCACGTAAGTCCATAAATCTATATTGGCATACTTGGTAATTTTTCTGATATTTTCTGTAGATATAGCTGTATTCCATGTATTATCATAATGTACACCCAAAGGCCTTAAACCCCATTCTACAGCCTTGCAAAGTAAATAACTAGAATCAGTTCCTCCGCTAAGTCCTATTATACAATCATACTTTTTGCCAATTCCATCTTTTTTAATTTTTGCAAATATTTCAAAGAGTTTTTTTCTGCTTCAGGAGTTCCGGGTTGATATATTTTATTAAGTTCATCAGTTTGAATACAATAATTACAAACCCCATTGCTATCAAAGGATATGCCTTTTATTCTTTCGTTGTAAATACATCTTGAACAGATTCTCATCATCGGTATCTTATGTGAAAATATTTCTTCTTTTAATCCTCTTACAATTTTTGCATATTGATATGTAAATCCCGTTTCTACATGTTCATTCAATATATGTTTGCGTATCAATACATCTGGTTCATTGTATCCTACCATCGCTCTAAGCGAGGTGGTACCGCTAAAGCGGGGATTGATCTCAAACAAATAAACTTTTCCTTTAACCAACCTGCATTGCAGGTTTACAGAACAGGTAGCTTTCAGCTTTTTTGCAATTTCAATACATTGCTCAAGTACATTTTCGTAATTGCCAAATTCTCCCTGTGATATACCGCTGCTTATAAGTAATGCAGGTCCCAACAATTTATTCTCCGTATGATTTGGAACTTTTATTCTGCAGTTTAATCCGCCTGATATACTTCTCCTGAGTGCAATAGCATTTATATAAACACCGTCTTTATCAAACAAAACCCCAACAGTATACTCATCATCCGGAGTACCAACATATTCCTGTGCAATAAATTCGGGGTATATTTTCAGAAGATAAGATGCAAACAATTTTAATTCATCAGCGCTTTGGGCAATCATTACATTCATACTCCCACCACCACCTATAGATGGCTTTAACACAAGTGGAAATATAGTTATGCCATCAATATCCTTAATTGATGTGATTGTGTAAGATCTAGGATAATTAAAATTATTAGTTTTTAAAAAATCAATTGTTTTGTTTTTATCCAGGCAAATGTCAAGTACATATTCAGGATTAATAAATACCATACATCCTGCCGCTTCAAACTTTTCTTTGTTTAAAGAAATAATTTTCAATTCAGGTTCAGAGCCAGGAAAGAGCTTTTATGGTATGCTTCTTACAAATTTTCATTAACTCATCTATAAAGTTTACATCATTTGCCCTGGGTACTACATGTGCTGCATCAACTTCGTTAAAACCTTTACTTATTGGAGTGATATCTGTACCAACAATTATATATTTATGCAGAGATAGGCGCAGTGCCTTAATAAGCTGCTCGCCTACACCACCTCCTCCTATTCCGGTAACTAATACACTTATCATAATGTTATTATTTTTCCCACATAGCTTTTAGTTCTTCTAAGCAGGCATTCTGTTACAGAGGAATGAATAATATTTTTACCATTTATTCTTGATTCATCAAAACCTATCCGGTAAATTTCAAAAACATCTGTATTACTATCATACATTAAGAAACTGGACAAGTTACCTACATCCCGTGGCAGCCCTACCGAACCTATATTGATAAACGTTTTATCAGCAAAATCGTTTATAAATGGCCGGTGTGTATGCCCCATGATGATTATATCATAATCATTATCACATAAAATACTCAGATCGGAATCCGGATATACATAACCATTTAATTTATCCAACAGGCTTCCATGTGTTAAATAGAATTGTTTTTTATTATGGGTAAACTGTATCTCTGTTTTCCAGCTTTTAATGAATTGTAGCTGTGAATCATTTATTTTATCTACAACCAGATCTAACTCGTATACTTCTACATTGTTCTCTTTAATAGGTATTTCCCCAAGTAACATTGCCTCATGATTGCCTTTAATGCACTGAAAATTATTATCATGTAAAATATCTAAAACTTCTAACGCATTGGGCAAATATCCAACAGCATCACCTAAAAAATATTTTTCATCAGGCTGCATGGTCTTTAGACAAGCCATTACATTTTGTAAGGCCTGCAGGTTTCCATGTATATCAGACAGAAAAGCTATTTTCAATTTTGCAGGTGATTTATTAATTTACTAATTCCTTCTTTCAGCGACACCCTGGGTTCCCAACCAATTTATTCTTTTGCTTTGCTAATGTCAAATAATGCCTTGTAATTTTCCTGGTTATCTGCAAAACCGGAGTTTTCTATTTTACTGTTGGATCCCGGCACCAAAGAAAGAATTATTTCTGCCAGTTGTTTCATTGAAACCGGTTTACCACCTGATATATTAAATATCTCACTTTCGTCCTGATATTTCAAACAACCTAATACAACATCAGCTATATCATTTACATATGTAAAATCCTGTTGCCGGCAACCCGTGCCATGATATTTGATAACTTCGTTTGCCAAAAGCTTTTTCAACAAATATCTTCAAAACAGTATTTGATTTTTGATAATTACCATATGGAGCATTGATCCGGAGAATTATACTTCTGAAATTATTTTGGTTCAACAATTTACTTTCTGTTTCCAGTTTTCGTTTACTGTATAAATTCTCAACTATTGGTTCAGAATCTTCTGTGATCAATCTATCAGTAAATCCATATACATTAGTGGTTGAAATAAAAATAAATTTCTTTACCCCATTACCGGTAGCATATTCAAATACTGAATCATCAATTTGCCCGTTTCTCAAATAGCATTCTTCATAAGTGTTTATACCATCGGGTATTTTTCCGGCACAGTGAATGATGGTATCAAATGAATACCCAGCAAGCAACATCTGTAAATCATCCTTTCCCAGGTTGACTTTAATTGCAGGCCATGTAATATTCTCATTATATTGGTTATATGTACCAATAAATTCGATATTCTTTTGCGTTAAGGCCTCTGCTACAGATTGGCCAACCAGGCCGGCGGAACCGGTAAGTAAAATGTTTTTATGCGATGTCATTTAAGGTTAAAATTTCGGTACCTGCCAATGCAGACTCCTGCATACATTTATTTTTTATTTTATCACCAAAAGTCCTTGAATAGATCAAAATACATTTTGGAGGGTTTTTTATCATCTCGCTGAACGGCTCTATGGCATTATGCAGGCAGGGTAGGTATTTACCACTGATCTCCGTATTATCATCAATTAACCGGCATTTCAAAATATTCAGTAAAAACAATGTATTTAATGCCCGACCGGGAACATATATGGCAACTTCCTCCTGTGCATATTTTTCAAAGAGCTTTTCAATTGCATGATTTAATGAATCACTAAGTTGTTCAAAATCCTGGTAGCTTATGCTTTCAGTTTTATCATTTGTAACAGTATAAGGTGTTTTTTGGGTGGAAGAAGTCACTAAAAACATTCCTTCTATAATTTCGATCCTTTCCAAAAACAAACCTGCTTTTTTCCAGCAAAGTAAATATCCTTTTCGTGTAAAGTATAAATAGTGTTCGTGTATAAATATGGAGATGGCGCCTGTTTCTATAAAGGGCTCGCAATTAGGCACTCCGAATATTAGTTTGCCAGACTGTGTTAATTGATTTTTTTGCTGCTGCAGAAATACAACCGGGTCTTCTATATGCTCCAGCACCAGTAAGCTATATATCAGATCAAATTGGAGACTGGCAATTTGTTTAGCCGGAAAAAAATCCCTGATAATATCAATCTCATCATCAATTCCTTCAACAATTCCATGACCACCTGGTTCTATACCTGTTAGCTTAAGAGAGCTATCTTTTTTCTTTAATTGTTTAAGTATAATTCCATTGCCACAACCTACTTCCAATACCGACAAACTTTCGTTAGTTTGTTTTATGGGCAGTGACTGCAAAATAAAATCGGTAACAAGCTCAACATATACTTTACCTGATTCGTTTGAAATAGAGCCATCTACTAAAGAGCCCAGCTCATAAACTTCATTTAATTTATTCTTTAGTTGTTCAGAAGCGGTTTGCCTGTAAATACACAGTTCATCATCATAATAAACATCAAAAGGTAAACTGTCTGGCTGCCCTCCATTTCCTTTTTGAGGATGCGCTTTAAAATAAAAAGGTAATTTATCTGGTAACATATCTTTATTGCATTTCAGTAAAGAATTTAGCTGTTTTTGCTATCCCTTCATCCAGGTCAACCTTTGCTTTAAATCCTAATATTTTTAATGTCTTATCTACGTTTGGAATCCGCATTGCAATATCTGCACTTAAAGGAGGCTCAAATTCTATTTTTGAACTTGAATTCAACACCCTGCAAACCGTTTGTGCCAGTCCTAAAATAGTAATTACCGCTCTTGCATTACCTAAATTAAAGCTTTCGCCAATAGCCTGGGGTTGTTCAATACAGCGGATCAGGCAATCAACAAAATCATCTACATAACACCAGGCACGTATCTGGTTACCATCACCATCTATTTTAATCGTTTCATTTTTAAGAGCTCGTTTTATAAAGATCTGTATTGCACCTTCGCCTGTTTGGCCCGGACCATATACATTAAACGGCCTTACAGTTACAACCGGCAAGCCATATTGCTTATAATAAGCATGAGCAAGATGCTCGCCTGCAAGTTTAGATACAGCATATGTCCACCTTGCCTCACCTGCTGAGCCTGCTACAGTTGCATCATCTTCGCTGCTTCTAAAAGCCATTGAACCAAAAACTTCGGAAGTTGAAAAATCAATGAACCTGTCTTTAATATTATTTATCCTGGCGGCTTCCAAAGCATTGGCAGTACCGATCATATTTACCTGCATTGTTTTTACAGGGTTTTTTATAACCGTATCAATCCCTGCTATACCAGCAGCATGCACCACAATGTCGGCTCCTTTCATGGATGAGCAGAGCAGATCAAAATCAAGTACATCACCTTTAATGATAGTAACATTTGGGTGCGTATCCATGCCGCTACCCGTAAGGGTATCGCGGTGGAAATTATCATACACTACTATTTTGTTTTTTTCTACGTACTGTTTTATCAACGTGTTTGCAATAAATCCTGCGCCACCGGTAATAAACATGGTTTTGTTCTCGATCATAATTTGTTGACTGTGTTTGATATTTGTTTAATGATGTCTTTTGTAAGTTTCTCGTAAATAGGTATTGCAATGCCTTTGGTAAATGCACGGTATGCAATGGGGAATTGCTGCTCACTATCAAGCTGGTATTTAGCTTTATAATAGGTTGTTGCCGGAATACATTGTGCCCCATGATTGGCGCCTATATTATTTTCCTTTAAAGCAGCTATTGCTGATGCCTGGTTTTTTTCTTCATTGATCAGTATATGAAAGGTTTGCCAGGTATGGTTTCTGTCTGATGGCACCGATGGCAAAACGATATTTTCATTTTTTATTTCACTAAGATACACTTCAGCCAGTTCCTGTTTGTAAGCAATGATTTGGGCCAGCCTTTGCATCTGGCTATTTGCCAATGCTGCCTGAAAATCGGTCATCCTGTAATTTAAACCAGCATCAACAAAATGCATCTGGCCTTCCTGCATTTCAATTCCGTGGTTTCGGAGCTGCCTGAGTTTTTTTGCCAATGAATCATCGGCTGTTAATAATACACCGCCTTCGCCACTGGTAATTGATTTACGTGGATGCAGGGAAAAAGAACCAAGATTGCCAAAAGTTCCTGCATGCTTTCCATTTTGCATAGCACCCAAAGCACAGGCTGCATCTTCTATAACATATAAGTTATGTTTGGTGGCTATCTGCATAATGACTTCAATATCGCAGGCAAGGCCAAATTCATGTACCGGAATAATGGCTTTTGTTTTAGAAGTGATGAGTGCTTCAATTTTAGTTACATCTATATTAAATGTATCGATATCTATATCAACAAAAACGCAGGTGGCACCAACCATTTCAACAACATTGGCTGTAGCAACATAAGAGAAGGCAGGCACAATCACTTCATCGCCCTTACCAATACCCAATGCCAGTAATGCAAGGTGTAAAGTGGCAGTACCGTTGCTTACTGCAATGGCATTTTTACTTTTATTAAATTCATTAAAAGATTTTTCGAGCGCCAGCACGTTTACACCCTGCACAAGCATACCTGAGCGCAACACAGCTGCTACACAGTCTATATCCTGCTGGTTTATATCCGGACTGGCAAGTGGTATGAATTTATTTATTTCCACGTATTTGATGCACCAATTCTATGGCAGCTTTTGTTTCTCTTATCCTGAATCCATTTCCTTTCAATATCTCCTCATAGCTCTTTGTATGCAGTTCGGTAAAGCCATCGCTGAACTCAAATCCTTCGCCATCAATAGTAAGCGTTCGGAAAGTTCTTTTACCTGCAACTTTAGCTTCATCCGGTAATGTATTGGTATCAATGCTCAGCATCCAGTTTACATTTGCCCTTTCAAGTTCCAATTGTCCTGAAGCAGTTTGTGCAGTATGCTCAGTTACCCTGTTTTCTTTTACTGCACCAAAAACCCACAACAACATATCAAAAAAATGAACACCAATATTGGTAGCAATACCCCCGCTTTTTTCCATATCTCCCTTCCAGCTGGTATGGTACCAATGCCCACGTGATGTGATATATTGTAAATTAACCGTGTGCTTTTTATCTGTAGGTGCCGCAGCAATTTTTTCTTTTAATGCAATAATGGCCGGATGCAGGCGTAATTGTAAAATGGTAAATACTTCTCCACCTGTTTCTTTTTCAATTTCCATCAGAGCCTCAATATTCCAGGGGTTTAATACAACCGGCTTTTTTCGCAAATTACACTTGCTCCAATACGCAAGCCAAAACGGATATGGGCATCATGTAAATAGTTTGGGCTGCAAACCGAAACAAAATCTGTTTTATTGCCAAGCCTTTTCTGTTTTTCCAGGTGGCGGTCAAACCGTTCAAACTCCGTAAAAAAATCAGCATCCGGAAAATAACTGTCCATAATGCCTACTGAATCGTGTTTATCCAATGCAGCTATCAGGGTATTACCAGTATCCTTTATAGCTTTCATATGCCTGGGCGCTATATATCCTCCTGCGCCAATGATTGCAAAATTTTTCACGTTGTTTTTTTTATGTTTGATTACCTGCTCCAGATCAGCAGCTTTTCATTAATATTTTTTGTTGCTTTCAATGCAGCAAATTCTTCTGCTGAATAAATGACATACCGGATTTTCCGCTTTACCAATGGTTCGGCTTTTTTATAAGGTCAGCAAGATAATTGGTGTTTACTGTACCTACCAGTTCAAGGTCGATCACATTGTTATCCCGTCCTTTGCAAACTCACCCGATAAATAAACCCTTTCCACTTCGCCCAGCTGACTGATCACATTTTCTATTATGGTATCAATACCTACGTATTTTCTGATAATGCTGTTCAAATCAAAAAAAAGCGGGTGCTTCACATTTGCCGTGAAGAATTTTTTATTGCCCTGCACATCGCTGCTTACCATGCCGGCTTTCTCAAGCTTATTTAGTTCCAGCCTGATGGCATTGGTACTTTCTCCAAATTCTTCCTCAAGCCCACGCAGGTAGGCCCGGTTACTGCTGTTTAAAAAAAACTTGAGCAGTAATTTAATACGTGTTTTGGAAGAAATAAGTGCTTCTATCATTATAATTGAGTAAATAAACTACTCAAAGTTAAGATGTATTTAATAAGCTAACAAGCCTAATACGGCTTTTTTTGTAAAAAAGTTGTGGAAGGTTAAAAAACGCAGGCATGTAGCTACTTGCGGGTTACTTTATGATCATAAAGCTGGTAAGCGGCTCCACTTTCGCTGCAGGTGGCATTTCCATCCTTATCAAACTGTAGTTTGGCTATTTTCACTCATCCAGCCCGTTTGGCGGCCAGGATTTCCAACAATTAAGGCATAAGCAGGCACATCTTTGGTTACTACTGCACCTGCGCCAATAAATGCATACTCACCTATAGTGTGGCCACAAACGATGGTTGCATTGGCACCTATACTGGCACCCTTTTTATCAGGGTGGTTTTGTACTCATTTTTACGGCTTACCGCACTGCGGGGATTTATTACATTCGTTAGCACGGCACTCGGCCCCAGGAAAACATCATCCTCGCAAATGACCCCTTCGTAAATACTTACGTTGTTTTGCACCCGCACATTATTGCCTAATGTTACTTTAGGAGATACCACAACATTTTGTCCCAGGTTGCAATTGTTACCAATAACAGCACCCGACATCACATGAGAGAAATGCCAGATCTTGGTTCCTTCGCCTATCTGGCAACCATCATCAATTATTGAACTTGGATGTACATAGAAGCCTCCCCCCCGAACTTCGTTCCTTCCCGGCTGGGAACCTCCAAGGGAGGGGTTTTCAGACTCTGATGATTTTAAAATAATTTTATTATTCATACAAGATCTTCTTTTAAAATTATTGGCTTATCTTTTTTAAATATTCACCATAGCCACTTTTTTTCAAGCTCTTTGGCCTGTTTCAACAGATCTTCTTTACTGATAAAGCCCATGCGCCAGGCAATTTCTTCAGGACAGCCAATTTTTTAAGCCCTGTCTTTTTCTATTACCCGTACATATTCTGCAGCATCACCCAGGCTTTCCAATGTTCCTGTATCCAACCATGCAAAGCCACGATCAAGCACAGCCACTTTTAATTTTTTTTGTTGCAGGTAGTGGTCATTCACTGTTGTGATTTCATATTCGCCCCTTGCGCTGGGAGCAATGTTTTTTGCAATTTCCACAACAGCGTTATCATAAAAATATAAACCTGGTACTGCATAATTACTTTTAGGAACAACAGGTTTCTCTTCTATACTTATCGCATTTTTCTGATCATCAAATTCAACCACGCCATATCTTTCGGGATCGCTTACGGGGTAGGCAAAGATCACTGCTCCATCGGGATCAATGCTTTGCTGCAATAACTTACTGAAGCCGCTGCCGTAAAAAATATTATCGCCCAAAACCAGGGGCTACACTGTCTTTGCCAATGAATTTTTCGCCGATCACAAAAGCCTGTGCAAGACCGTTAGGTACTTCCTGTTTGGCATATTCAATGGTGCACCCCAATGGCTTCCATCGCCCAGTAATCTTTTAAACTGATCCTGGTCTTCGGGTGTGGTAATTACCAAAACCTCTTTTATACCTGCCAGCATGAGTGTACTCAGCGGATAATAGATCATTGGCTTATCATATACCGGCATCAGTTGCTTGCTTATGCCTTTTGTGATGGGGTAAAGCCTTGTGCCCGAGCCGCCTGCCAGTATTATTCCTTTCATACAGTTATTGATTATGATATTGTTTGTTATAATATTTTTGATAATCCCCGCTGGTTACATGATTGAGCCACTCGCTGTTTGCAAGATACCAGTCAATTGTTTTACTTATACCTTCTTCAAATTGCAAAGATGGCATCCAGCCAAGCTCTTCTTTTAATTTGGTTGCATCAATGGCATAGCGCAGATCGTGTCCTGCCCGGTCGGTTACATAAGTGATCAGCTTTTCAGATGTGCCTTTTTCCTTACCCAGTTTATCATCCATCTGCCTGCACAGTTCTTTTACCAGGTCAATATTTGTCCATTCGTTATGGCCGCCAATATTATAGGTTTCGCCAACTTTTCCATTATGAAAAACAACATCAATTGCCCTTGCATGATCTTCCACATACAACCAATCCCTTACATTTTCGCCTTTACCATAAATGGGTAGTGGTTTATTGTTGATGATATTGTGAATGCAAAGTGGAATTAGTTTTTCGGGAAAATGAAAAGGTCCGTAGTTGTTGCTGCAGTTGCTGATCTTCACCGGTAATTTATAGGTATGGTAAAATGCCCGTACCATATGATCGGATGAAGCTTTGGAAGCCGAGTAAGGACTGCGGGGATCGTAAGCTGTTTCTTCAGTGAAAAAATCCTTCTGTACCTAATGACCCGTACACTTCATCCGTAGAAATATGATAGAATATCTTATTCTCCATATTGCCTGCCCATGCTTCTTTGGCAGCCAGCAGCAAGGATCCTGTTCCCCAAAACATTGGTGGTAATAAATGCCAGCGGATCGGTGATCGACCTGTCTACATGGCTTTCGGCAGCACAATGCAGTACTGCTGTAAATTTATGCTCAGCAAATAATGTACGCAGTAAATCAAGGTCGGTAATATCTCCCTTTACAAAATGGTAGTTAGGTTCGTTCTCAATATCCCTTAAATTTTCGAGGTTGCCTGCATAGGTAAGTTTATCCAGGTTTATTATTTTATACTGGGGGTATTTTTTAACAAATAACCTGGTTAAATGAGAACCAATAAAACCGGCACCACCGGTAAGTAAAATAGTATGCATGTAATCGGTTTTGTTTAACGGGGCAAAATTAAGCTTAATTATTTGCTATCAACAAACCTATGCACAGCATCCTGCGGATAGGTTTACAAACCCGTAAATGCCACATGAAAATACTGTTTGATCTCATTTACATCAAACTGCTCGGCTCTTTTGGCAGCTTTAGCTTCAAACTGGCTGCGGAGTGCTGCATCCTCGTACATTTTTTTCATAGCAGAGGCTAAAGCAATTACATCATTGATTGGTGTTAATATACCATACTCTCCAATTTCATAATTATTAATAGCCCGGTGATGCAGGTCGGTTGCGGGTGCCAGCAGCTCTCTTGGGCCCGAGCTGCAATCGGTGGAAATAACCGGTTTGCCACAGGCCAGTGCTTCTATTAATACATTGGGAAAACCTTCAACATCCGAACTCAATACAAAACAATCGCTGCGGCTTACATACTTAAACGGATTTTTATCAAAACCGCAAAAGTCAACCTTACCCTGCAGCCCCAGGTTATACACTTTTGTTTTAACTCCGCTTCCCATTACCCCCTCCAACAATAAGCAGTTTGCAGGGCAGGTTCTTTAAAATAAAAAACGCCTGTATCAGTAACAGATGATTTTTCTCTTTTCTAAATCCTCCTACATTTATAAAATGAAATACATTTTTATCAAAGATATAATCGGGCACTTCATCAACATGTGTTTTAATAAACTGCAGATCGATAGGATTGTAAATAACACGAACCGGCGTTTTTATTCTAAAATTCTCAATAAGGTCTGTTTGCATGGCATAAGAATTTGCCAGCACCAGGTCGGCACGCTTGTATGAGAACATCACCATAAATTTGGAAAACATCCGGTATATGGCAGAGTGGCTCTGCTGCATCGTTGTCTGATGCGTTCTTTCACACATGATGACATGGCCCTTGTAACCCCAAAAACTTTTCATTAATGCATTGATATAACAGGGCCGGTATAAAAATGCCACCGAAGTATTGATCCCGTTCTTTTTGCAATAGCGGTAAACTTTCCAGGAAATATAAGGCAATTTTAAAAATCGAATTGTTTTATCCTGCACCAGCGGCTGCTGCAGGTTCAAAACTTTTATTTCGGGCGGAATTTCGTATTCGATGATATTGCTGTACAGCGCAAGGTGAATCTCAAAATCATCTTTTAAATGGCCCAGTAAAAGCGAGACTACCCGCTCTGCCCCCACCGGATTGTAATGTGTTTATAAAGATCAGCAGCTTTGGCTTAATACCATTCATTCGTTTTCATTTTACAAGGGTTGCCAACCTTTAAAAGGTTGGCAACCCTCAATCCAGCATTGCAAATATCTGTTATTTATTTGGGGCAAGCTTTAAAAATGTATTTTCAATGGCTGAGATCATGCGGTTTACAGAAAAACGTTTTTTTGTTGTTTCTATTATCCTATGACGATCAAAATTACCGGCCAGGGCCTTTTTATGGCGGCAGCAAAAGCAATGATATCATTATCTTCTGCCAGCAGGCCATTTTCATTGTCTGCAATGATTTCTGCATACCGCCCGGTGCATTAAAAGCAACTACCGGTATGCCATAGGCACCCGCTTCCAGCAACACATTGGAAACCCTTCGTAATAAGAACCCATTAAGAAAAGGTCAGCATCTCCCATACCGGTGAATGGATCATTTTTTGCCCAACTAAAAAACCTTATCGTTTAAATGTAATTCATTGATCAGGCTTAGTAAATCATTTCTCTTACGCCTTCGCCAATAATATAATATTTAAAAGGAACCGTAATCAGTCCGACAGCATGTATCAACCGTTCAATCCCCTTTTCATCACTCAACCTGGCAATGGTTATAAACTTATAAACACGCTCACTATTTTGATCAGGTTGAAGGGGGGTATGTAAAACTTCTTCCACAGCATTATGGATTACCATTGTTTTTTCAGCGAGAATATGAAAATGCGTTACCAGGTCCCGCTGCATATAAACAGACTGGCAAATGATCATATCAAAACGCCTGTAATACTTTTTATCAGCCCGTTGTACAATACAGCCATCTTTGCCTGCTTGCTGTTGATGCTTACTATACTGGCTTCCCTTGCAATAAATTTTATTTTAGGGCTAAACTGATTTTTGAAAATAGCCAGATATAGGTTCAGGTGATTGGCAGTGGAAAAAAATAATATCAGGCTTAAAATTATTAACCACTTTTTTAATTGCAGGTAAAGAAAATAAAACCCTGTTTTTTTTCAGGTCAATCATTTTAACTGACGGGTTTGTGATCCTGTAAAAAGGATCTGCATTATTAACAACCACCAGGCAAACAGAAAAAATATGGGTATTGATATGCTCACAAACCATTGAAACAAATTTTTCGGAGCCGCCGCATTCCAGCGTGGGTGTAATGATCAGCAGCTTTATCCCTGTTTTGTTTTGGGCAATCATATATCAGGGTTTTATAAAAAGCGCTAACAGATTTGGAATTTTTTTATTTGCGGCATCTTTAAGCCCGGCAGCAGTAGCCAGTTTTTTAAGCGTTTGCCTGATCGCATATTTTACAGGCCCGATTTTTAATCTTTCGCAAATGCTCAATGGTTTCTATCAACGTGATGCTATCAAATTGTTCATCTCTAAAATGTGTGGGTAGTTTGTCAACCAACACCAACTCTTTTAAATGGGAACTATTTAATGTTCTTTTTTTTGTTTCATCAATTGAATCTGCAGAAAAATCGAGGCCAAAAATTCACACCCGTTTGCTTAACCATCTGTTCCAGCAAATGCCTGGCGCCACAGCCATAATCAAGTACATCTCCTTTTTAATAATCCTTTCATTTTTATAAACTGCACAATTGCCGGTGCCATTACAGCTGTAAAATATTGCTGCTGCCTGTTTGCATTTTTACTCTGCCAGTCCCAGAATGCGGCAATATCCTGCGCTGTCCAGTCCTGTGCTTTTATGTACTGTTTTCAAAATAATTTTTCTATTTATCCTTTACTGCTTAATTATAAAGCCTGTCCGGTTGTTAGCATAATTACCGGCTCAGCTTTTATTTGTAAAATCATCCCATTGCTTTTTTTGCCCGGGGGCATGTAACAAAACCATAATCATCGCTATCATAACGCCTCCTTGTTCATGCGCTGATAAAAAATTCAATGGAATCAAGCGTTGGCTGGTATAAATCTACATCAATATGTACGAAAGAAAATGTGAGCGCCTGTACTTCTGAAAATTTTCCGGTATCAGCCCTCGGTAATATTTTGAAGTCAAATTGGAAAGGTTCTTCCTGCAGATATCTTCGCTGGTCGCCGGGTTTCCCTCCTTCCGTAATAGTCGCCATCTTCTTTATTGCGGGTTTGTTCAACGCTGCAAAGGAATAAAAATATGTGCGCTTTGGATGGGGCGTGTTGATGAATAAATGCACAGACGAGGTAGGGAGGTTGCTCCTTTATAAGCGCCACCTCTACAGTATCACCTGCTACATTTTTATCAGTTGCAAAAACTGGTTAACAGTATATTTTCTGTCTATTGAATGATATTCATCTCCCACCAGCTCATCATAATAGTTTTAAAAGCTTTATCATCCACGCCAAACCTGCCCGTGTTCAGTAAATGAAATGTTCCGTTAGACATATTTCCGGACCTAGTTATGGCATAATATTTCAGATCCTTCCTACCTGTAACGAGCCATTTAGCTGAAATGCGTACAAAATAATACGCATTCCCTAAAAGAGAAATCTATACTTTTTTCATTTTTGAGTTTGTTTCCATACATACCCATTCCTTTTATCCACATCATCAAAATAAGCAGTACAAAATATATAATTGGTCGAATAACAATTTATAGAAGGAACCAAGATCGATGAAAGCATTCTTTGTAATACAATAATACCGCAAAGCGCCAGGGTTGCAATCGCAGTCTTGCACTGAATGCTTCAACGCTTTCCATATTCAATTGTTTTGAAATATTTTTACAGATAAAATACATAC
>JADJTY010000003.1 GCA_016710935.1 Chitinophagaceae bacterium
CTACCGGGAAATTAAAGGCAGATATTACCCCTACAATACCTAAGGGATGATACTGCTCATACATGCGGTGACCGGGCCTTTCGCTGTGCATGGTTAGTCCGTGCAACTGGCGGCTGAGGCCCACTGCAAAATCGCAGATGTCGATCATTTCCTGTACTTCGCCCAGGCCTTCCTGTAAACTTTTGCCCATTTCATAACTCACCAGTTGGCCAAGGTCTTGTTTATATTTTCTGAGTTCTTCACCAACCTGGCGCACAATTTCGCCACGCCTGGGTGCAGGCCAGCTTCGCCATTCAGCAAATGCACTTTGTGCTTTTTTAATAACGGCTTCATAAGCTTTTAAATCGGCACCGGTTACGGAACCAATTAATTTCCCATCAACAGGGGAGAAGGAATGCAGTTTTTCTCCATTACTCTTTATCCAGTTTAAACCGGTAGAAACGCCGTTATTACTGGACTGTATCTTTAATGCTTTTAAAAATTTCATATAGCAGATTTTGAAAGAAGTGTTTGATTGAAGTATGCAAGTTACGAAGAAGACCTCACCCAAACCCTCTCCAAAAGGAGAGGGCTTTAGACCTCATAAGTGCTCTGAAATTTAATACACGCTGAGACTCAGCAATAAAATAATTAATACTGCTCATTTTCATTGGGGAAATCGCTGCTTTTTACATCGCTGATGTATTGCTTTACAGCACCATCGATCTGCTCGTATAAATTCAGGTATTTTCTTAAGAACCTGGGTTTGAATTCAACATTGATGCCCAGCATATCATGCATAACCAGCACCTGGCCATCGCAGGAGCCACCTGCTCCAATGCCAATGGTTGGTATGTGCAGGCTTTCACTCACTTCTTTTGCCAGCGCTGCCGGAATTTTTTCCAGCACAATGGCAAAAGCGCCCGCTTCCTGTAACAACAAGGCATCTTTTTTTAGTTTGGCTGCTTCGTCAATTTCTTTAGCTCTTACGGTGTAGGTACCAAATTTATAAATGCTCTGTGGCGTTAAACCCAAATGCCCCATTACGGGTATTCCGGCACTTACAATTTTTTTAACCGAATCAAGGGCTTCTTCGCCGCCTTCCAGTTTTACCGAATGGCCGCCCGTTTCTTTCATTATTTTAATGGCAGATGCCAGCGCTATTTCTGAATTGGATTGGTAATAACCAAAAGGCATATCTACCACTACCAGGCATCGGTTTACACCACGTACCACGCTTTGGGCATGGTAGATCATCTGGTCTAATGTAATAGGCAGCGTGGTTTCATGGCCGGCCATTACATTACTGGCGCTGTCGCCAACAAGGATGATATCAATACCTGCCGCATCAAATATTTTTGCAAAGGAAAAGTCGTAGGCGGTTATCATGGAGATCTTTTCTCCTGCGCTTTTCATCACTTGCAACGTATGCGTGGTTACTTTTTTAATTTCTTTTTGTACCGACATGGTTATTTGTTTTAATTATCTGGGATGCTGGTGGAGTTGGCTCTGCATTAGAATAAAACAAATCCGGGGAGCAATTGATATGTAAATGTAGAAAGAAAATGAATTGGAAATGATTTTTAAGTTTTTGTATTGTGGGAGGTATACCCGCCACCAGGAAACTGCTTAACAAAAAATAAAAAAAATCACGGAATGATTTCGTTCTGCTTTACCGGTAACACCCGGGAAATCCTACCTGAAAACGAATCGCAAAACCGGCACAGCTTCATGATCATCTTTTTTTACAAACAAGATCATTTCTTTAATATTGGAGTACACCTTATTTCTTTTGCGGTCGTAATGCCAGTCCTGCAACAATTGTACCGCTGTAAAGCTTTTCATGTCAATCGGTTTAGCCGATACTACATATGAAATAACGGATCCTACCGAATCATAAACAGGAATAAGTACCGGTTCATTAATGGCTAATGAGATATCCGATTCTTCAGGCTTTAATTTCCGGTTATCTTTAATTGCAAATACATCCAGTTCATTATTTAATACATGTGGCCAAAGGGTTTCAACTACATTCTGACCGTACAGTTCTTTAAGCTGATCTGTTTTTTGTGTCTTTATAACACTGATCATTTTTTTTGTTTGCGTTAAAAATATGAGCTTGCTTTTGTTGCGGGGCTTACTGTTGTACGTATAATTAAAGCAGCTTGTAAAATAAAAGCGTTCACCAATATACCTGCCTGAAGGCATCATGTATACGGGTAAGGTAGGCGTAATGAAAGGGATATAGCTTTTTAATTTTCCTTTTTCAATGTATAATATCTGTGTTACTTCGGTACCCTTAAAATTGGAGCTGTCTTTTTCAGGAACGTCACGCTTGAGAAAATACTGTGTGCCGGTAGAATCCATTAAAATATCTATGCGATCTCCGTAAAAAGCCTGGTCTATCGAATCCAGCGGGCTGTATGTTATTGTAGCTGTTTCAGCTGTTCTGCTCTCAACCGGTTTGGATGCTTTGATCTCATTATTGATGATACGTTTTAACAGCAGGTTATTTAAATCTATGCTGGTAAAGTTTATGGTATCGCTGCCATAAGCTGCCCATTCAATGCCGGGCTTATTTACAAATTTATCAAAAGGGGTTGGCTGGGGTTTATATTGAGCAAACGAAATCTGGGTGGCTAAAACTAATATCAGGGTGAGTTCTTTTGTCATGCAGGTGTAACGATGAGAAGCTGAAGTTATTGGAAAAAAATGTTAAAGAAAGCTCAATAAAATTAATGAAGGGGGCGTTTAAAAAATACAGCGTTAAGTTTACCGTACTTCGACTTCGCTCAGTGCAAGCTGCCCATCCTTCGGCTCCGCTCAGGATTATTTCAACTCCTCCCACATATGCTGCACCAATCCATCTACCAAACCAATTTTGGGTACATACATTTCAGTGGCGCCGGCCCAGCGCATGGCATTGGTATAGATTTGTAAGGCGGGTACAATTACATCGGCACGGTCGGTTCTTAAGCTATACAGCCTGATCCTGTCTTCCAGCGTTACACTGCCTAATTCCCTGAGGTAGTCTTTAAGCAGATCAAGTGTCAGCGGCTTACCATCCTTGCGTTTGCTCATGCTGAAGATCTTATTGATGTTTCCACCACTGCCAATGGCTACCACTTCTTTTTGTCCTTTGGTAACGGTCTTAATAACTTCTTTTCATCAGTTCCCAGGTTTTTTCATTTACCTGGTTTTGTAATAAACGTATGGTGCCAATATTAAAGGATTCTTTAAAAGTGAGTACGCCATTGCTGAAGAAAGAAAGTTCGGTACTGCCACCACCTACATCAATGTACATGTAGCTGTGATCTTTGTCTAATGTTTCGGCAATATGGTTTTCAAAAACAAGTCCGGCTTCCATATCGCCGCTGATTACTTCAATGGTAATATCCGTTTCCAGTTTTACTTTGCGTATAATGTCTTCGCTGTTTTTTGCATCCCGCATGGCGCTGGTGGCGCAGGCTTTAACATGCCTAACATCGTAAGCATTCATTAAATGCTTAAATGCCTTCATGGTTTGTATAAGCATGAAGGTTTTTTGTTTGGAGATAAAACCGTTCTCAAACACTTCAAAACCCAAACGCAACGGCACCCGTATTAAGTTAAGCTTATTAAAAACAGGTAAATTCTTATCGTCGGTAATAACATCTGTTATTAATAATCGGGCTGCATTACTTCCTATATCTATGGCTGCTAATTTCAAAATAGTTAATCCGTTAATTGGTTACTTGGTTAATCCGTAGGTTCGTTTGTTGCTTAGTTCATTAATTGTTACAAACGAAATTACGGATTAACGTTTAAACGGATTAATGGGTTAACCTTTCCGATACAGATAATTATACGTTTCCACCTGGCTGCGGATCTTTTTGGTGTTGCGGGGGTTTACATACTGGTTGCTGAGGTCGTTATCCAGTATCCGGGCTTTAATATTGTCTTTCAGTTGTATTTGCATAATGTCTTTGATCTCCTGTTGAATATTTTTTTCAAAGATAGGGCAGGCAACTTCCACCCGGTGGTCGATATTGCGTACCATCCAGTCGGCAGATGAAATAAAAGTTCTTTCTTTTCCGCCATTGTGAAAGATCATGATACGTGAATGCTCCAGATACTCATCTACAATACTGATGGCCTGCACGGGTATCCTGAATTTTTTATTTTCAGTAAGCATACAAAATATACCCCTGATCACCATTTTAACCTCAACACCCGCTTTGGCTGCTTCGTATAATTTATCAATGAGCATTTCATCGCTCAGCGAGTTTAATTTTAGAATAATGGACGCCGGCTTTTTTAAACGTGCCATTTTTATTTCCTTAGTTACCAGTTGCAATAAATGCCTTCTCATACTTACGGGACTTACCAACAAAGTTTTGCAGCTTTTCAATAATATTTCCCTGGTTTTTGGCTGCTCCAGGTAATTAAAAATGCGGTTTACATCGGCCATAATATTGCGGTCGGCCGTAAGCAGGCAGGCATCACTGTAAACCTTTGCCGTTTTTTCATTGAGGTTACCGGTACTTACAAAACCATAATGAATGGTACGGTTGCTGACCCGCTTTTTATTAAACATACCTTGGCATGTACTTTTACATTGGGTACACCCAGCAATACTTTCACACCATTTTCTTCCAGCTCGGTTTTCCATTCCAGGTTGGCCTCTTCATCAAACCTTGCACGCAACTCCAGTACCGCTGTTACCTGTTTGCCATTGCGAACAGCATTGGTAAGTGCATTGATAACCTTTGACCGGTCGGCCAGGCGGTAACAGGTAATTTTAATGCTTACCACTTCGGGATCAATAGCAGCTTCACGCAACAGGTCTATGATACTGTCGAAGGAATGATAGGGAAAATTAAGGAGCACATCTTTTTGTAAAACAATATTGGTAACGCTGGTTACATTTTTTAATACAGGATGTAAGAAGGGTTTTTTTCGCTGACTTTTTTAGTAAAAACCGATTCCGGAAAATTCATGAAGTCAACAAAATTATGAATGCGCCCACCGGGAATCAGATTATCTTTTTGTAATAAACCCAGGCGGCGTACCAGGTAGGTTAGCAGCGATGGGTCGATGGCCTTATCAAAAACAAAACGAACCGGTTTACCTTTTTTTCGGTTCTTTAAACCCTTTTCAATTTTTTGGATTAGGGAGGTAGAAATATCATTGTCAAAATCTATTTCCGCATCCCGGGTTACTTTAATGATGTGCGCCGAGAAAGTGTCGTATCCAAAAAATGAAAAAATATTGGGTAAACAAAAGCGGATGATATCTTCCAGCAAAATGATCTGTTTATCGGCATTTTTTGATGGTAGTATGATGAACCGGGGCAGCCTGCGGGTAGGTACCGACAGCAATGCATATTTTTGGGGGATAGATCTGTCTTTTTTTGAAAGTTTACAGGCCAGGTAAATAGACCGGTCGTTCAAAACCGGAAAATTCTGGATACTTTCAATCATCAGCGGTATCACATTGCTCCGTATCTCTTCATTAAAATAATCCAGGATAAAAGTCTGCTGTGTTTTATTTAACTGTGTATCATTTACCAGGTAAATTCTTTCTTTTTTAAGTTCCCTTAAAATTTCATTCCAGATGCGTTCAAACTCTTTTTGCTGTTCAATAACAATTTCCTGAATCTCTTCAATAATGGCATCGGGGGTAAGTTCGAGGTGCATCTTGGATTTTTTTCCAAACTCGATCATGCGCTTAAGTGCGGCCACCCGTACCCGGAAAAATTCATCCAGGTTGTTTGAAAAAATACCGAGGAAACGGATGCGTTCCCGCAAAGGGACCGCTTCGTCTGCCGCTTCCTGTAAAACACGGTTGTTGAAGGAAAGCCAGCTTATATCTCTGAATATGATCTTTCTTTTTTGCAAGCCAATTGAATTTTTGGGTATGAATGTGGCGAATTTAAGGGCTTGCGTTTAATTGTAGCTAAAAACAATATTAAGTTTTTGTAAAAAAGAAGATCTTAATGATGGGAGCTTTTCATTCTTTCAATAATGCCCGTGGTTGAAAAACCTTCCAGGATCGGAACAATTTTTACTTCACCGCCATTGGCCATCACTTCTTTGGCGCCAACGATCTGGTCAAGTGCATAATCCCCGCCTTTTACAAGTACATCTGGTAAAAGCGTTGTTATCAGGTTTAAGGGGTGTCTTCTTCAAACAAAATGACCGCATCTACCATCACCAGCGATGCCATCAGTAGTGTTCTGGATCCTTCATTATTTACCGGGCGGCTTTCGCCTTTTAATCTTTTTACTGATGTATCTGCATTAATGCCAACAATTAAAATATGGCCATAAATGGCCGCTTCGCTTAAAGAGGCAATATGCCCTTCGTGCAGGATATCAAAAACACCGTTGGTGAAAACAATTTTTTTGTTGGTGAGGCGCCAGCGTTTTACCTGGTGTTTTAGTTCTGTAAGCGTAAAAATTTTATCCGGTATGGCTTGTACTGATTTCATTTTTTTGTTTGTTAATGTAAGGAAGAAGCAACAGGCAGATAAAGCCTACTACTAAAATAATGGAAGTAGCTACTCCCCAGATGAGCCATCCAAATGCAGTACCATAGGCACTTTCAATACCATATAAGATCAATGTTTGCATTACAAAAATGGGAAACAGACCAATGCCGTTTGGTGTAATGATCATGGCAAATGTTGCCAGTACCAATACGCTGCAGGCGGCTCTCATATCCAATTCTATCGTATGTTCCATTGCTTTAAACCCTACATAAATCTGTAAAAGATACATGGCCCATATAAATACCGTGTGTGCTATAAACTGGTTGCGTTTTTTTAAACTTCTTATCGCAATAAACCCCTGTCCAATGCCTTTAAAAAAAATGTTTACTTTAAGAATGTTTTTATTTTCAGGATATTTTTTAACCAGCAGGTTTAAACCATAATAAATCAGCGTAATTATTGTTACAACAATTAAACCCTTTCCCCAAAGCGGCATACCGGCGTTGTCTGCAAATGATGCTATTTTTTCTTTTATAAAACCCCCGATCTTATCTACCTGTATCAGCACTGTAATACCTATAAAGAGTACAAAACAGAAAAGGTCAAATGTGCGTTCAATTAAAATAGATCCCACCAGCTTTTCAACTTTAATGTGTTCATACCTGGATAAAAAAGTGCATTTTAAAATTTCGCCCAAACGGGGTATAGCTGCATTGGCCAGGTAACCAACCATCGTTACGGCAAATACGTTTTTTATTTTCGGATAATAATCCAGCGGCTCTAAAAGCAATTTCCACCGGTATGCACGGCTTAAATGGCTGAGCAGGCTCATAAAAACAATTGGAATTATTAACCAGTAATTGGCATTGCTTAATGCAGATGTAAACTGGGTTTTCTGCGCTGCAGTCATTCCTTTAAGCTGCCACCAAACCAAAAATATGCCGGCACCTAAAAAAAGGGTGTATTGTAATATGGAGATCAACCGTTTATTCATAATCGGTTACAAAATACGAAGGGAAAACAGGAATGTAAAAAAAAGATACCGGATACTTGATACAGATACTGGATGAAGCCTGAAATTTTAAATTTTTTTTGTTAACTTAAGCCCTATCCGGAATCAAGTATCCAACATCCGGTATCTAATGTATTTCTACAAAAGCATATTGTCAATCAACCTTACATCACCCAAAAAGGCAGCAGCAACTGCCACCAGTTTTCTGTTACCATCCCAATGGTTAATAAGATCAAGATTTCCGGCAGTTGCTATTTCAACATAATCAACGTTAAAACCGGCATTGGTTAATTTATCAATGGCCGTTTGTTTGAGAGCCGCTACATCACCTGGCTTAATATTGTTTTTTACATAAGATAAGGTTTCAAATATTTTAACTGCCTGTTCCCGGGCTTCGGCTGTCAGCCTCATATTTCTGCTGCTCATGGCAAGTCCACTGGTTTCTCTCAGGGTGGGACAGATGTGGATAGTTGTATTAAGCTTCTCCAGTTCAACCAGCTTTTTAATAACCATGCATTGCTGGTAATCTTTCTGGCCAAGGTAAAGATCATCTGCAGGTATGATATTCAGTAACCGGTGCACCACCAGGCAAACCCCCTGAAAATGCCCCGGCCTGTATTTACCTACCAGTACGGTTTCCAAATACCCCAGGTTATAGGTTTTTTCATTTCCGTTTCCTGCAGGGTACATTTCTGAAACCGCCGGTAAAAACAATACATCGCAAACGGCTTTTTCAAGCGCATCAATATCTTTTTCAATGGTAGTGGGGTAGTTAACAAAATCTGTAGCATCGTTAAACTGGGCCGGGTTTACAAAAATGCTGCAAACCGAAATGGAACCGGCCTGTTTTGAAGCCTCTATCAGCGAAGTATGCCCCGGGTGCAAGGCCCCCATAGTGGGGATGAATCGGATCTTTTGGCCGGAAACTTTGCTTTTCAACAGCCAGTCGTTAATCTCTGCAGCTTTCTTAAATAGTATCATATTGGTATCAATTACACGTCAAGTGCCTGTTGAATCTGATTTTCCCGAAAAAATTTCGTACTTTTGCAGCCGTTTCTAAAATATTACAGCAACAAACCAACCGTAAATGAGTACAAAGAAAAGAATTTTATTTATTGCAAATGAAATGTCACCTTATTTGGAACTTACAGATTTTGCGGAAATTGTAAATAAGCTCGCCGTAAAGTCGAATGACACAGGGATGGAAGTGCGCTGCATTATGCCAAGGTTTGGTGTAATAAACGAAAGGAGGCATCGTTTGCATGAAGTTGTTCGCTTATCTGGTATCAATGTAACGATCGACAATGATGATTATCCTTTAATTATTAAAGTAGCATCACTTCCCAATGCAAGACTGCAGATCTATTTTTTAGATAACGATGATTATTTTAAAAGAAAATCAATTTTTACAGATGAAAAGGAGAATTGGTTTGATGATAATGGCCTGAGAACAGTTTTATTCTGTAAAGGTGCATTGGAAACGGTAAAGAAATTTGGCTGGCCGCCCGACATCATTCATTGCAGCGGCTGGATGACAGGCTTAATTCCCATGTTCATCAGGAATGCTTATAAAAAAGAACCTGTTTTCAGTAACAGCAAGATCATTTATACCATTGGTCAAAATACATTTAAGGATAAGCTTGAAAAAGATTTTTTGAAAATGGCTACCATTAATGATTATGTTACCAAAAAAGAACTGGAGCCTTTTAAAGATTTGAATAACTCGGCTATGTTTGCCGGGGGTGCAACCTATGCCGATGCCATTACATTTGGTGCCGAAAAAGCAGATAAAAAACTTGTTGAACAGTTCTCAAAGGTTAAAGGAAAAAAAGTTTTGAAATTTAATGCAGAGAGTGATTTAACAGACTATTTGCAATTGTATTCCGAACTTGCAAAGTAGAAAATCTAACCGCATTTCAAAAAATTATTATTGTGCAAAAACGTATTCTTCCCCTGGCAGTAACTGCTGTTTTACTTATTTCATTAATTAGCTCAAACTGTACCAAACTCGATACTACTGATATTGGCAGCGACCAGTTACCGGTTGTTGATAACGTTAACACATTTGCCGATACGCTTCTTATAAATACTACCCAGGGTTATTTTAATGATTCTACAACTATTGGTAAATATGATGATTATGCCGTTGGCAGTATTACCAATGATCCGCTTTTTGGCCCTACTACAGCTAATATATATATGCAGCTGAAGCCACCCTTTTATCCTTATCATTTTGGAAATCCGGGAGACACTATTGTAGGGTTTGATTCTGTGGTTCTGTGTTTAAAATATGCCGGCTTTTGGGGTGATAGCCTTTTGCCTGTTGGCCTGGAAGTAAGGGAGGTGAGTGACAAAGCTTTCAATGATTCTGCAAGTAATTCAACTTTTATAGAAAATACCACTGCATACCGGCCTAATGTTTCCGGAACTGTTTTAGGCACTGCCAATATTGATGCCCGGAAGATGGGGGATACCATATACTTAAATAACCGAAGAGATAAAGTGATCAACCAGATCCGTATTAAACTTTCTTCATCATGGGCAGCACAATTATTCAACCGCGACAGTACCAAATCAAATTCTGTTAACAATGCTTTTTATAATGATTCAATTTACCGTAGTTTTTATTACGGCATTGCTGTAATTGCATCAGGGGCTGGTAATGGCCTGTTGTATGCTACTCTTTCTGATACGGCAACCAAAATTGAAGTTCATTATAGAACAAAAAACGGTGGAAAAGTTGATTCGGTTTATAGCTCATTAAGGCTTAATCCTTCAAGGGAAGAAAGGATAGCAAACAGGCCGGTATCCAATACAAGTAATTATATTTCCAGAGGACGCAACGGATTTCCTGTCAGGAATCCTGCGGCAAGTGAACATTATATACAAACAGCTCCGGGTACTTTTGTAAACCTTAATATTCCGGGTTTGGCTTCTTTATCAAACCGAATCATTCATCGGGCAGAGATTATTGTAGAACAAATACCAACTGATCCGGTACTGGATGAAAAATTATCGGCTCCAAATTTTCTTTACCTTGATTTAAAAGATACCGGTGCCATTAAATGGAAAACAGTATATTTTGATCTGAATACGTCTGAAATATATAACCCGGATAATCCCTTCAGCTACATACCTTCACAGATAAACTACCAGTATTTTGGAGGTTACAGAAGAAGTAAAACAGATCCTTTAACTGGCAACCTGATAAAATACTATACTTTTAATATTTCCAGGTACGTACAACAGATCGTAACAGAACATACACCTGTTTATGATATGAGGTTATATGCACCTTTTAACCTGAATTATCCACAACACTCTTTTACCTTTATTCCCTTTGGCAATAATATTGCTTTTGGAAGGGTAAGGGTAGGAAGTGGTACCAATCCCAATTACCGGCTAAGGCTGCGGATTGTTTATTCCAAACTTTAAGTTTTACACAATAAATGAAAGTCCTCCCCATTTTTAGGGAGGACTTTGTTCTTTACCATCTACAACCTTATCTTTGCAATCTTAAAAAAAATATATGCCATATTTATTTACATCAGAGTCCGTAAGTGAAGGACATCCGGATAAAGTTGCAGACCAGATCAGCGATGCGTTGATTGATAATTTTTTAGCCTTTGATCCGCAGAGCAAAGTGGCTTGCGAAACATTGGTAACAACCGGCCAGGTTATACTTGCAGGCGAAGTAAAAAGTAAAGCCTACCTGGATGTGCAGGAAATTGCACGTGGTGTGATCCGTAAAATCGGGTATACCAAAAGTGAATATATGTTTGAAGCAAATTCATGTGGTATTCTATCTGCCATCCATGAGCAAAGTGGAGATATTAACCAGGGTGTTGACCGTAAGAAAAAAGAAGAGCAGGGTGCAGGCGACCAGGGGATGATGTTTGGATATGCAACCAACGAAACTGATAATTTTATGCCTTTGGCTTTAGACCTGGCACATTATATTTTAATTGAAATGGCTGCAGTACGCAGGGAAAATAAAGAGATTAAATATCTGCGTCCGGATGCTAAAAGCCAGGTTACTTTGGAATACGATGATAACAACCTGCCGGTAAGAATTGAAGCGATCGTGGTTTCAACCCAGCACGATGATTTTGCAGCAGATGAAAAAATGCTTGCAAAAATTAAAAAAGACATCATCAATATTGTAATACCAAGGGTAAAGAAAAAATATCCCAAGTACGATCATCTTTTTAATAACAAAATAAAGTACCATATAAACCCAACCGGTAAGTTTGTTATTGGTGGTCCGCATGGCGATACAGGCTTAACCGGCCGTAAAATTATTGTAGATACTTATGGTGGTAAAGGTGCACATGGTGGTGGTGCTTTTAGTGGTAAAGACCCCAGCAAGGTAGACCGCAGTGCTGCTTATGCTACACGCCATATAGCCAAGAATTTAGTGGCTGCGGGTTTATGTGATGAGGTTTTGGTACAAGTTTCTTATGCAATTGGTGTGGCGCAGCCAACCAGTATCAATGTTGTTACTTATGGTACTGCCAAAGTAAATTTAACCGACGGGCAGATTGCTGATAAAGTAATGAAAATGTCTTGTTTTGATATGCGCCCATATTTTATTGAGCAGCGTTTAAAACTACGTAACCCCATGTACAGCGAAACTGCAGCATACGGCCATATGGGACGTAAGCATGAAACCGTTGAAAAAATATTTACTTCACCTGATGGTAAAATCATTAAGAAAAAAGTTGAATTGTTTACCTGGGAAAAACTGGATGCAGTGAAAGAAGTGAAGAAAGTATTTGGTTTAAAATAAAACGATCAAAATAATATAAACCCTCTCCAACCAGAGAGGGTTTTTTAATTCAAAAACCCTTTTAATCCTGTCAGTCCAACCAAACCCGTGTTCAGACGATAATAAAACTTAAATTTGCATTGTGAAAAATTTCCGTCAGCAACATCAACACCATCGCCCCAAAAAAAATACTTTGGTTATTGGCCGCAAAGCTGTTACCGAAGCTATGCAAACCGGTAAGCAACTGGAACGCATCTACCTGCAAACCACCGTGCATGGCGAAGCCATTGATGAAATAAAAAAGCTGGCAGAGAAAACACAAACGCCCATCAATAAAGTTCCTGTTGAAAAATTAAACAATTTTAATGTAAGCAACCACGAGGGTTGTGTGGCGCTCATCGCCAAAGTACAGTACCAGGATCTGCAGGATGTAATTTCTTTTGTAGTGGAAAAAGGTGAAGTGCCTTTGTTTTTAATTTTAGATGGCGTTACCGATATCCGCAATATAGGCGGTATAGCCCGCAGTGCTTATTGTTTTGGTGTTCATGCCATCATTATACCCGATAAAGGTGTTGGGGCCTTAAATGAAGATGCGGTACTTACTTCTGCGGGTGCATTGGAAGAAATTGCTGTTTGCCGCGTTAACAGCCTGATGAAAACGGTGGACGACCTGCATATGAATGGTATTAAAGTGTTTGCCAGTGAAATGAAAGCTGCTAAAAAGTGTATGAACTGGAACTGAAAGAACCTTGTGCCATTGTAATGGGCGGTGAGGAGAAAGGAATTTATCCTGCCTTATTAAAGATTTGTGATGAACAGTTTCAAATACCCATGACCGGCGATTTTGATTCATTGAATGTATCGGTGGCAACGGGTATTACTTTGTATGAGGTGGTGAAGCAGAGACAATCCTAACCCTACCCGGTTAAATATTATTTCCCAATTGAAATCCTAAAAGTTATTCCCGTAATATCCTTACTTATATTTGAAGGGATACCGAAACCGGTTTTTTGGTTATCAACCATAACCCTTGCTTTATGTTTATATCCCGTTGCCATGATCATAAATGGAATACTAACGATGCCTGATACTGCACCTGCAACCACCAATACTCCTGCAGAAGTGGAACTAGCGCTGTTATAATTGGAGGAACTGCCAATAAGCAATCCTGCACCTGAAAGCACTATTCCTCCAATAAGTGTTGACCATCCAACAATACGGTAATTTTTACTGCGGCGCAGGTAGAATTCCTCAGTTTTATCAGGAAAAGTATTTAGTTTTAAATAACTTTTCTCAGCTATTGAATGTATTTCTTCAATGTTTTTTAAACTGATGAACGAATGATCGTCATATATAGCAGATTGACCATTGAACTGTGCCTGTGATTTGCTGTTTATGAGGAAAATAAAGCTGATGAATAAAAGGAACTTTTTCATGTTAATAGTTTAGGTAAAAAACTGAACATAGAACAAAGTAGAAATAATAAACAACAAAAGCAAGTGTGCTGAAATCAGTAGCATGTTGAAATACTTTATACCAGAAATTAAAACCAGAGTTTAACTATTTTTGCAGTACAATTATACCAATGATCAAATTAATTGAATGCCCCCGTGATGCTATGCAGGGCTGGCCACACTTTATTCCCACACAAAAGAAGATTGAATATATCAATGCATTACTACAAGTTGGTTTTGATACCATTGACTTTGGAAGCTTTGTTTCGCCCAAGGCAATACCGCAGATGGCGGATACCAAAGAAGTAATTGGTAATTTGGAATTGGGGGGCAGTAGTTCAAAACTTCTGGCAATCATCGCCAATGAAAGAGGGGCGCAGGATGCGGTTGTGTTTGATGAGATCAGTTACCTTGGTTTCCCGTTTTCAATTTCTCCAACATTTCAACAAAGAAATACGAATAGCACAATTGAACAGTCATTTAATACAGTTGAAGAAATTCAAAACCTTTGTATAAAAAGTAATAAAAAATCTGTGATATATATATCTATGGGTTTTGGAAATCCTTATGGAGATGAATATGATGAAGAACTTGTCGCCATGTGGGTTGATCATTTAATTGCCGCTGGAGCTGATATAATTTCAATTGCTGATACTGTAGGATTAGCTACACCTAACCAAGTTTACTCGATTTTAAATAGTTTGAATTTGCGATACCCCAATATGGAAATTGGTGTTCACCTGCACTCCACACCTGCTAACTGGAAAGAAAAGGTAGAAGCAGCACTGCGGGCAGGTTGCAAACGTTTTGATGGTGCATTAAAAGGCATTGGCGGTTGCCCCATGGCCGATGATGAACTGGTAGGCAATATGGATACCGAATTGATGATACCTTATTTTGAAGAAAAGAATTTGCTGAATAATTTAGACTTAAACGCGCTTGCAGAATGCAGCAAAATAGCCTCGGATATTTTTATTTAGCCACGAATGGCACGAATGGACACTAAAAAAATATTCGTGTAAACCTGCCTGCCGGCAGGCAGGTTCGTGAAATCAGTTAAAAAAACAATATGGACTTCCGTTTAGAATTTACTCCCAAACCATTTGATATAAAGATCAATCATCAGCATAACTTATTGCTGGTAGGCTCGTGCTTTACCGAACAAATTGGTACCAAACTGGCCAATCATAAATTTGGAGTGCTCGATAATCCGAATGGTATTTTGTTTAATCCATCCAGCATTGCCAAATCCATTTCATCTTACATCGATAATAAGCAATACACAGAAACAGATTTATTTTACCAGAACGAATGCTGGAACAGTTGGGAGCACCACAGCCGGTTTTCTCATCCCGATAAAAAAATATGTTTGGAAGGAATTAACTTATCACAAAATAAAGCGCATGCTTTTTTAAAGAAAGCAAACTGGTTACTGATAACGCTTGGCTCAGCCTTTGTATATGAATTGGAGAACAAAGATGTTGTTGCCAACTGCCACAAAGTACCAACAGATAAATTTGCCAAAAGGCTTTTATCTGCAGTTGAAGTTTTTGCCGGTCTGCAAAGTATGATTGAAAAAGCAGTTGCTTTTAATCCGGGGATGAAAATCATTTTTACCATTAGCCCGGTGCGGCATTTGCGTGATGGCTTTGTAGAGAACAACCGCAGCAAAGCCACGTTAATACAGGCTGTTCATCAGCTTGCAGATAAAAACAACAACTGTTTTTATTTTCCGGCATACGAACTTATCATTGACGATCTGCGTGATTACCGCTTTTTTGCAGAAGATATGGTGCATCCCAATTATGCAGCCACCAACTATGTATGGGAAAAATTTATTGCCACCTGCATTGATGAACCATCGCAGGAGTTAATGAAAGAGATCGCGGTAATTGTGGCTGCTAAAAATCACAAACCATTCAATCCAACGTCTGAACAACACAAAAAATTTCTGCAAACTAATTTAGTGAAAGTAAAAAAACTACAACAACAATTCCCTTATTTAATGCTTAAAGAAGAAGAAGTTTTCTTCAAGTCTTGATCTCCGGGTTCCCCCTTTAGGGGGCGGAGGGGGTTTAATGTATCCTGTCGCCCCTCACTTCCATCTCCTTCATCAGTTCCTTCTCATATTTCAACCATTCGGCCCAGCGCCTGCGCACAACTTTCTTTTCTAAATAATGTTCGGCAAGGGTAATAAACAAAGTATAATGTCCTGCTTCACTTTCCATAAATCTGCGGTAAAAATTACGCATGTATGCATCATCCAGTCCTTCACTCAGTCTTTTAAAACGTTCACAACTGCGGGCTTCAATCAATGCCATGATCAGCATCTGGTCTAAAAATCTTTCATGCGGTAGTTCTTCTACCAGTAATTCTTTTTCCGAATTTTTTGTGATGAGCGAAATGCAGGTGGTGGCAGCTTTCTGTTCGCAATAGGCATGGTCGGTTAAGATCTCATCCAGTTGCAACTCAGCCAGGTTTACCCAACGGGGGTCGCTGGGTAATTGTAATCCTAAAATGTTTTTGACGTCTACAGATAATTCTTTCATACCCACAAAAATAAAACAGCCTGGCTGTAAAAGCCAAACTGTTTTAATGTTTGTAGAGTTATTAGTTTTTTATTGTCTTGTAACCGAAAACGTTCCTGTACCGGTAGTTGAAGTTCCCAAACCAATGGTACCAACCATTACATTGGAAGCCGATGAAAATTTACCAGATAAGGTATAAAAGGCGCTTCCGGAAAGGTAGGTGTAATATGCCCTCACACTATCCTGTACCATTGTCCAGGTTCCGGTTGCATTATCAATTGCTGCATTATTGTTTCCTACGATATCAATGGTACCGTTTGCTTTAAAATTTAAGGTAAAAGCGTATGTTGGATTACCTGGTCCAATTCCATACTGGCCGGTTCCAACCCAGGTTCCTGTTGGAGTAGAATTAGTTGGGGTTGTATCCTCTTTACTGCAAGATGATATTAAAAATACCATTGCCAGTGCAGGTATTAACGCAAATAAACTTTTTTTCATAGTTTTATTTTTTACAGAAATAAGTGAATCTTTATTTCTAAAGAACGTTAAACAAACATCATACCATCACCTTAAAATGTGCGTATTATATAAACGCAGCAGGTTAAAATGTAAAAAAATACCTGGCTGATATGCAAGTTCTGTTTAACTAAGCTTCAATAATTTGATCGAAAGCGCAGTATTAAAGCTTATTTTAGTATTTTACAGCAAATAATATGCTTGTATGAGAATTGTTCCTTTCCTGATTACTACTGCTATTTCAGCAGCATTGGTAATTACGCTCAATACCAGGTTAACCATTGCCGGTAATGAAGCTCCTGCTTTTGGAAGTTTTTTAAGTCCGCAACATGGATTTTGGCAAAATGCAGAACCCGTGTCCGAAAAATTTAACAGTGATCTTACATTTCAACAACTGACAGGAAAGGTAGAAGTTTACCTGGATGAACGCCTGGTGCCGCACATTTTTGCAGAGCAGGAAAACGATGCCTATTTTGTACAGGGTTTTTTGCATGCAAAATTCCGGCTGTGGCAAATGGAGTTTCAAACCCATGCAGCCGGGGGCAGGCTCAGCGAAATATTGGGAGATAAAGATCCCCGTATTTTGAATTTTGACCGGAATATGCGGAGGCTGGGAATGGTTTATGCTGCCGAAATTGCCTTGCAGGAAGTAAACAAAGATCCGGTAATTAAATCAGCATGCGATGCTTATACCAAAGGGGTGAATGCATACATCGAATCTTTAACCACAAGTGCTTTGCCTCTGGAGTATAAACTGATTGGTTATAAACCTGAAAAATGGACAAACCTCAAAACTTCTCTTTTTTTAAAATATATGAGTTACGACCTCGCAGGGCGTGATGACGATTTTGAATTGACCAATGCTAAAAGTTATTTCAGTGCCGGTGACTTTATGAATTTATTTCCTGCCATTCAGGATTCCCTGGATCCCATCATCCCAAAAGGAACGGTTTTTGAAAAACAAAAAGTATTTCCGGTTGCACCCTTAAATGTTGATTCGGTGTATTTTAATAACCAGGACCAGGCATTTACAGAGTCCACCAAACCCGATCATGACAATGGAAGCAACAATTGGGCAGTAAGTGGCAGTAAAACAAAAAGCGGCGCACCTATCCTGTGCAACGATCCCCACCTGGGATTAAATCTTCCCTCGCTTTGGTACGAAGTGCAGATTTCTACACCGGCATACAATGCTTACGGGGTAAGCTTTCCGGGAGCACCCGGGGTTATTATTGGTTATAACGACAGTTGTGCTTTTGGTTTTACAAACGGTGGCCGCGATGTTAAAGATTATTTCGAAATACAATTTAAAGATGATACCAGGCAGGAATATTCTTTTAATGGCCAATGGGTAAAAACAACTTTCAGGGTTGATACCATCAAAATAAAAAACAAAGCTGCTTTTATTGATTCGGTTGCGTATGTGCAACTGGGCAATGATATATGCCCGGTGATGTATGATAAAAGTTTTTCGGGCAACAGAAGCGCAAACCAGAAATATTATGCGGTGCGCTGGAAAGCACATGATGCCAGCAATGAGTTGAAGATCTTCACCATGCTTAACCGTGCAAAAAACTATGGCGATTACCAGGCTGCGGTTACCAACCTGCATACACCCGGGCAGAATGTGGTGTTTGCGGCTAAGAATGGAGATATAGCCTTGCGTACACAAGGGGAGTGGCCCGCCAAATGGAAAGGCCAGGGCGATTTTGTAATGCCGGGTTATGATACCAGCTTTTTATGGCAGGGTATGATACCGCAGGATGAAGTACCTTATCAATACAACCCTGAAAGAGGTTTTGTAAGCAGTGCCAATCAAAAGCCCGTTGATGATAATACCTATCCGTATTACCTGGGAAGAGATTATCCACCTTACCGGGGTTATATCATCAATAAACGGCTGAATGCCATGTCAAACATAACCCCGCAGGATATGATGGCTCTGCAGACAGATAATTTTGATGCAGGGGCAGCCATGGCCATGCCTTTTATCATTTCAAATATGAAGGAAAGCGATTTGAATGCTTCAGAAAAAAAATATGTTGATATTTTAAAAGCCTGGGATTGCAGGGATGAAGCCGGAACAACAGGGCCAACCGTGTTTGAGATTTTCTGGACAAATTTTGAGCATGCGGTGTATGATGATGAATATGCCAAAGCGCCTAAAGTAATTATGCGCCCGTTCTGGAGTAACCTGGTTGATGGGATCTTAAAAGATTCGGCATATAAATTTTTAGATAACACGTTAACACCGCAGACAGAAACATTGGCAGACATGGTTACCGGCGCATTAAAAAAAGCAGCGGTGGAATTACAGCAGGTAGAAGCAGCCGGAAAATTAAACTGGGAAAAATATAAAGGTACCGGTATTAAACACCTGGCAAAATTGGTTCCATTTAGCAGGATGGACCTGGTTACAGGTGGTGGCGGACGTGCTATCAACGCAACCAAATCAGATCATGGTCCCAGCTGGCGCATGGTGATAAGCCTTACGGCCCAAACTGAGGCCTGGGGTGTGTATCCCGGCGGACAAAACGGTAATATTGGTAGTAAATATTATGATAGTTTTGTTGATCAGTGGGCTGCAGGAAAATATTATCCGCTGTGGATGATGACCAAAGAGCAAACAGGTGATAAACGCATTCTTGCAAAAATGAGTTTTAATAAATGAGTTGAGTAGTTTAGGGGTTTAGAAGTTTAGACTGTTACACTTTTAAACTATGATCCTAAACTTCTTAACACTAAACCCCTAAACAAATAAAAATGAAATTCTTCATCTCACTTATACTTACCATGTTATTGAGCTTTGCAGCCTGTTTATTTCTTCCCTGGTGGAGCATTGCCATTGCAGCGTTTGTTGTTGCTGCTTTAATACCCCAGAAACCTTTTAAGGCATTTCTTACAGGTTTTGTTGCTTTGTTTATATTATGGGGCGGTATAAGCTTCTGGATAAGCAATAACAACGATCATATACTGGCTCATAAAGTATCGCAGCTCCTTATAAAAATGGATAATCCTTACCTGCTTGTATTAACTACTGCATTAATTGGCGCACTGGTAGCAGGTTTTTCGGCACTGGCAGGCAGTTACCTGCGAAAGACTAAATAGAAAAAAAATCCGGTTGGCCTCTGTTAGTATGTTTTACTATTCATGAATCAGACGTTGATGGGTACTCAGCTTCATTACTTTGATTTATGATTTCTTATTTATTAATTACATAATTCATTCATTTCACATCTTTATAACAAATTCACCGTTAATTTCGCGGCAACGCAAACACGTTTATGAAGAAGCTACTACTTGTATTTTTTATTTTTGCTTCCATCCATTCATCAGCCCAAAAAATTTACGGTACTGTATTCTCTGATAAAGGCGACCTGCTGCCTTATGCTTCTGTTACCATCAAAGGAACTTCCATTGGCACCAGCGCCAACAATAAAGCAAAATTTTCTTTTGCTGTTGCACCGGGTACGTACACGGTTGTTTGTCAGCACATAGGCTACAAAACGCAGGAAAAAAATATTACTGTAACAAATGAAGATGCAGAGATCACTTTCATTATTTCAGCACAACAACTGGATATGACCGAAGTGGTGGTGAAGAGTGGGGAAGATCCGGCCTACGAGATCATCAGGCAGGCAATAAAAAAACGGTCTTTTTATAGTGAACAGGTAAAAGGCTTTGAGTGCGGACTGTACACCAAGGACATGATGAAGCTGCGTAAGCTTCCTAAAAAAATATTGGGCCGAAAAATAGAGGATGCAGATGTAAAAGATATGGGGCTCGATTCTTCACGAAAAGGGATTATTTACCTCTCCGAATCTGTTGCCAGAATTTATTCACAGCAGCCCGATAAATTTAAAATGGAAGTGATCAGCAGCCGGGTTAGTGGCAGTGATGGTTTTGGTTTTACGTTTCCCACTTTTATCAGTTTTTATCAGAATAATGTTTCTGTTTTTCTCGACCGGTTAAATCCACGGGGATTTGTTTCGCCTATTGCAGATGCAGCTATCAGCATGTACAAATTTAAATACCTGGGCAGTTTTTACGAAGATGGAAAAGAGATCAACAGCATACAGGTAATTCCACGCCGCAATTACGAGCCTGCATTTACAGGGGTCATCAATATCACGGATGGCGACTGGCGCATACACAGTCTTGATCTTTTACTAACTAAAAAGGCACACCTGGAAATTGTAGATACCTTGCACATCACCCAGTTTCATGTGCCGGTAGGTAATGATGTGTGGCGGGTAAAAAATCAGCATATCAATTTTGGATTTAAGCAGTTTGGTGTGGATGCCATCGGCAATTTTGTATCCGTGTATTCCGATTATAAGATCAATCCGGTATTTGCAAAAAACAGGTTCAATAATGTGGTTGTTAAATATGATACCGCTTCCAACAAAAAGCCGGTTGCGTATTGGGACAGTATCAGGCCAATGCCCTTAGAGCTTGAAGAAAGAATGGATTACCAGGTAAAAGACAGTCTTTTTTTGGTAAATAAAGATTCTATTCAAAGCCAGGCATCTGTTGATTCGATGAATAAAAAGCAAGGCAAACTGAAGTTGTATGATATTTTCTGGAAGGGCTTGCACCGTACAAAATACACGGTAAAAGGTAATCACCAATGGGGTGTAGAATCTTTGATACAAAACCTGGAATACAATACTGTAGAAGGTATTGTACTAAATGTAAATCCTTATTACAACCGGTATTTTAAAAAGATAAAGACCAATTTTTCTTTTGAACCTAACCTGCGTTACGGTTTTAACAACGGCCATCTGAATGCCTGGGCCGATATGTATTTCCGTACCCGTGACTGGGAAACGGATAAAAAAATAAAGCGGCAAACCTGGACAATTTCCGGCGGAAAAAGGGTTAGCCAGTTTAATAAAGCCAACCCGATAACACCGCTTACCAATACCGTTAACACATTGTTATGGGGCGATAATTTTATGAAGATCTACGAAAATTATTTCGGCAGCATCAATTTTAGTAAGCGTTACGAAACAGGTCTGCGGTTTAATGTAAACGTTTTATACGAAGACAGGATACCATTGGAGAATACAACTGATTTTGTGATCTTTAAAAGAGATTCCGCCAACTGGATACCCAATTATCCTATTGAAAAGATACCCTCGCAGTTTACCCCACACCAGGCATTTGTAGTAAGTTTTGATGTAAGCATCAAACCCGGACAAAAATATATTCAATATCCTAACCGTAAAATGTCGCTTGGTTCAAATTACCCAACCTTCAGTTTTAATTATACAAAAGGAATTAAAAATATTTTTGGCAGCGATGTGAATTTTGACAAGTGGCGCATAAGTGTGAGTGACGATAAGAATTTTAAACTGGCAGGCTTATTAAAATACAAGATCGGCATTGGCGGATTCTTAAATTCAAAAAGTGTTTTTATACAGGATTACCAGCATTTTACCGGTAACCGTTCAACGAGGGCCAGCGAGTATGTGAACAGTTTTCAAATGGCGCATTATTATATTTACAGTACCACTAGTTCGTTTTATGCATACGGGCATCTGGAGCACCATTTTAACGGATTGATCACCAATAAAATTCCATTATTCAAGCGCCTTAACTGGAACCTGGTTGCCGGCAGCAATGCCCTGTATGTAAACAAACTCAACAATCATGTGGAGGTATTTGCAGGGCTTGAGAATTTAATAAAAATCTTCAGGGTAGATCTGTTGGTGTCATACCGCAACGGAAGCTATGAACGAACCGGCATCCGCATTGGAGCCGGAGGTATATTGGGAGGAAGTTTAAGTGCCAGCAATTCCAGGAGCCGTCGCTCATCAATCAGTTTGTAGTTATTTTAAAATCAATATCTTTGCTGCTCAATTTGGTTTGCCTGCAAGCATCCAATTCGTTCGCCAACCGGTTTACGGATTATCAGTTCAACCCTGATTCAAATTTTAAAATTATGGCAGTATTACACAATCGTATTTCCCAGGCGGAATTAAAGAAGCTTTTGTACGCTGAAACAGAGCATCGTACCACTATTTCTTTTTATCAGTATTTTCCGGTTGATGATTCAAAGTTGTTCAGGGATGAATTGTACAAGTCACTGAATGCTTTAAAAGTATTTGGAAGGATTTATGTTGCTGCTGAAGGCATTAATGCACAGATCAGTGTGCCGGATAGTAATGTGGATGCTTTCAGAGAGTATCTTAATACAATTTCAGCTTTAAAAGATATCAGATTGAATATTGCTGTTGATGACGACGTCCGCCCGGCCACCAGTAGTGATAAGGAGACTGACGATAAGCCGTTCGGACGGGGTAAAAGTTTTTGGGTTCTTAAAATTAAAGTGCGTGAAAAAATTGTGGCTGATGGTATAAATGATCCGGGTTTTAGTATGCAAAATAAAGGCAGTTATGTAAATGCAACCCAGATGAATGCATTGCTGCAGGATGAGGATACGGTTGTAATTGATATGCGCAACCATTACGAATACGAAGTGGGCCATTTTGAAAAAGCCATTGAAATACCCAGTGATACTTTTAGAGAACAGTTACCCATGGCGGTTGATATGATGAAGGATAAAAAGGATAAGAACATCATCATGTATTGCACCGGCGGCATACGCTGCGAAAAAGCAAGCGCCTATATGTTACATCATGGGTTTAATCATGTTTATCATCTTGAAGGGGGTATTATTAATTATGCAAGGCAGGCAAAAGCTGCCAGACTTGAAACAAAATTTATTGGTAAGAACTTTGTTTTTGACGACAGGCTGGGAGAGCGGATCACCGAAGATATTATTGCCAAATGCCACCAATGCGGTAAACCGGCTGATACGCATACCAACTGCAAAAATGATGGCTGCCATTTGCTATTCATTCAATGTGATGCATGCGCTAAAAAATATGATGGCTGCTGCACGGTTGAATGCCAAACTGTTTTTAACCTGCCTGTAGAAGAGCAGGCTGAGTTGCGCAAAGGCATTGACAAAGGCATGATGGTATTTAATAAGAGTAAAAAACGGTTAAGGCCCACCATCGAAGAAAATAAATCGTATAAATAATTCCCTTTTTTTCAAAATTTTAAACCAACATCATTTCAGTAACAGTTGTGGGGGAAGCACGGTGGGGGCCCCGGGGGGCAAAAAAATTCAAAAATAACCCCTTCAATTTTGTTGTTTAAAACACAGACCAGGTATATACAACCGCATTATTTTTTCAGGTTTGCTTACTGGTATTATTATTCCTTTCAGTCATTGTTCGGCATTTGGCCATGTAGTTAAAGATTTAACTTCCCCAATTCCAAAACAATCAGCTTCTCCGTCTCCTCATCACTCAGTTCAACCGGTACAAATTTTTCACCAATGATTTTTTCATACAGTTCTATATAGCGGTTTGATATGGTCTGAATCCACGCATCACTCATCTCCGGAACAGTTTGTCCTTCTTTGCCCATAAAATTATGTTCAATCAGCCACTCCCGTACAAACTCTTTACTCAGTTGTTTCTGGCGTTCGCCGGTTGATTGTCTTTCTTCAAAACCATCAGCATAAAAATAGCGGCTGCTGTCGGGTGTATGTATCTCATCCATCAAAACAATCTCATCGCCAATTTTGCCAAATTCATATTTTGTATCCACCAATATCAAACCTTGTTTGGCAGCAATTTCTTTACCACGTGCAAATATTTGCAGGGCATAATGGCACAGGGTTTTCCATTCGGCTTCGGTGGCCAATCCTTTCTTAATAATTTCGGCCGGCGAAATATCTTCATCGTGTCCTTCTTCAGCCTTGGTGCTGGGCGTAATAATAGGGCTGGGGAAATAATCATTTTCTTTCATGCCTTCGGGCATATGGGCACCGCACAAAATCCTTTTTCCGGCGGCATAGGTACGCCAGGCATGGCCGGTTAAGTTGCCCCTTACCACCATTTCAATTCTAAAAGGCTGGCATTTTTTACCAATACTTACATGGGGTGCGGGGGTGGATATCAGCCAGTTGGGGCATATATCCCGGGTGGCATGCAGCATGTAAGCAGCTATCTGGTTTAATACCTGTCCTTTAAACGGAATCGGGCGGGGTAAAATAACGTCGAAAGCCGAAATGCGGTTACTGGCAAACATTACTAAATAATTGTTGGAAATTGAATAAACATCTCTTACTTTGCCGGAGTAAAAACCGGTTTGGTGCTCAAATTGGAACGATTTCATGACGCTAAAATACCAACAGCAGTTTTAAATCAATTCAATTACACCCAATAAGTTGTTAACAGGCATGGAAAATAAATTTTTCAGGTAGAAATAACAATGCTTAATTTGCTTAATATTTAAAACCAAAAAACGCGATATGAGAAAAGTTACAAGCTATTTGGTTGCATTTTTATTAGCTAATATCATCACGATAGGAGCTTTTGCACAAAATGTAACTATTAACGGCAATGTTAGAAACAGCAGTACAAAAGAAGGATCCGGAGCTGTTTCTGTAATAGTAAAAGGCGAAGAGAACGGTACTTTTACCGATGATAAAGGAAATTTCAGGCTAACTGTAAAGAAATTGCCTGTCACACTTCTAATTTCCTCAGTTGGATATGAAATACAGGAAGTAACTGTTTCAAGTGCTACAGCCCTTACGCAGGTTGAATTTAAACCCAGCAGTGCATTAGGACAGGAAGTTGTAGTTGCAGCCAACAGGGTTCCTCAAAAAATAATGGAATCACCGGTTTCAATTGAAAGGGTGAGTGCAGCCAATATCCGCAATTCCCCGGTAGCCAGTTACTATGATGTAGTAACCAGTTTAAAGGGTGTGGATGTTACCACTTCTTCTTTAACTTTTAAAACACCTACCACCCGTGGTTTTAACGGTAGTGGTAATACCCGTTTTAATCAGTTGGTTGATGGAATGGATAACCAGGCACCGGGACTGAATTTTTCTGTAGCATCCATCATCGGATTAAGCGAACTGGATGTTGATAATATGGAACTTTTATCCGGAGCCTCCTCTGCATTGTATGGTGCCGGTGGTATGAATGGTACGTTGCTCATCAACAGCAAAAATCCATTTAAATACCAGGGTTTATCAGTATTGGTAAAAGAAGGATTAATGCATACCGGGGGTAACAGCCAACGTGCTGCTTCTCCTTATCATAACTGGACCATGAGATGGGCGAAAAAAGTTTCAAACAAATTTGCATTTAAAATTAATGCAGAGTTATTGCAGGCAAAAGACTGGCAGGGCCGTGATTACAGGAACTATGCACGTGCAGCTACAGGCGGTAATGTAAAAGCCGGTACCAGGGCGTCTGACCCGAATTTTGATGGTATTAATATCTATGGTGATGAAACCACTGCTGATATAAGAAGTGCTGTATTGAATACTATTGGTTCTACTGCAGCGCCTTTCCTTAAAAACTTCATTGATACTTTAAATGGCGGAGCCGCTATCAATGTATCTCGTACAGGTTATACCGAAAAAGAAGTGACCAACCCCAATACAGTAAACTTTAAATTAGGGGCATCGCTGCATTATAAAATTACTCCACACACCGAAGCTACATTTGCAGCCTACTGGGGAACCGGTAATACGGTGTACACAGGTAGCGAAAGGTATTCTTTGAAAGATTTTAAAATGGGGCAGTACAAACTGGAGTTCATTAACAGATACTGGTCGTTAAGGGCCTATACCACCCAGGAAAATGCGGGCGAGTCTTACAACACAACTGTTGCAACACGTTTATTTAACGAAAGCTGGAAACCCAGTGGTGTTGCAGGTGGATGGTATCAACAATATTCTTTGGCTTATTTAGGAGCAAGGTTGGGTGGAGCAACAGATGCAGATGCGCATACCCTGGCACGTTCACAAGCTGATATCGGCCGCCCTGCTGCCGGTAGTGCCCAGTTTACCAAATCGTATGATTCTATTCGTAAAAAGCCCATTAAAACAGGGGGTGCATTGTTTTTGGATAAGTCAGATCTCTATAGCGTAGAAGGTACCTATAACCTGACTCATTTAACAGGCAAATGGGTTGACATGTTGATTGGCGGAAGTTACAAGCAATATGTGTTAAATTCAGAAGGTACTTTATTTGCCGATTCAACAGGCCCGGTTAAAATCTCTGAATACGGTGCTTACATGCAATTGAGCCGTAAAATTATGGACCGCGTGCATCTTACTGTGTCCGGCCGCTACGATAAAAATGAGAATTTTAAAGGCAGGATAACACCAAGAGCAACAGCCTTGATCAAAATAAAGGAAAATAATAACTTCCGGGTATCTTATCAAACGGCTTACCGTTTCCCATCTAACCAACAGCAATTTATTAACCTGGGTATTGGAAGTAACGTTTTCTTAATAGGAGGCAATCCAGGTTTCAGGGAGTACTATAATTTTGCCGCTAAACCCGTGTACGATTTTGATGCATTACGTGCAGGTTCCATTACCGCTTTTAACCCGACGAATTTAAAGCCAGAATCTTTATCTTCTTTTGAAGCAGGGTTTAAAGGACTGATGATGCAGAATAAGTTATTGGTGGATGTTTATGGTTATTACGGAACTTATAAAGATTTCCTGGGTAGAAAAGTTACGGTTCAGTCGGCTGGTGCTGCCATTGCTTTAAGCGATACATTAAACGGGAGAAGGCTCTCTATTCCTGTAAACTCAACTGATAAGGTTAAAACTTACGGTTTTGGTTTAAGCATAGATTACCGGTTACCATGGAATTTCACCATCGGAGCCAATGTGGCTTCAGACGTGTTGAAAAATGTACCTGCAAATTTTGTCGCTTATTTCAATGCCCCTAAATACAAGGCTAATGTTAACCTGGGTAACTCAGGCTTTGGGCCAGGCAATCGTTTAGGATTTAATGTTGCTTACCGTTACCAGGGTGCTTTTGTGTACCAGGGCGATTTTGCAACAGGAAACTTACCGGTTGTGCACACCTTGGATGCACAGATTAGTTTAAAACTACCCAAAGCAAATAAGTCTGTAATTAAACTGGGTGCAACTAATTTACTGAATCAGTATTATTATAATGCTATCGGAAACTCACAGGTTGGTGGCTTATATTATATAAGTTTTGGATATAATATTTATTAATCGTTCAGTTTAAATGGTATCAAACAAAAACAAATAAAATTCTAATTATGAAATATATAGCTAAAAAGATTAAGATTCATTTTTTGCTGGCCGTTGCAGCAATGATGTTTATTTTATCTGCCTGTAATAAAGATGTGGAGCAATTTGCAACACCGGTTGTTGTTGCGCCTGCCGGCCTTGCATTGGGTGAAACCATTGCAACGATTGCTGATGATAGTTTATACTACAGGATGATCGTAAGGGGCGGTATGTTGGCAACAATAAACAACAAGTCGAATATATTTACCATGTTTGTTCCCAATAACGCGGCTATGCGGCAGTTTCTGGTAGCCATTGGTGCCCCTTCGGGCCAGCCTGATGCAGTTTATTCCGGATTTATTACTGCATTCGTACCTGCTACAACTGCGGCCAGTATTATTAGCTATAACATGATACCGCAAAAAATAACAACAGCAAGTGTACCCGGTACTTTCCCCAACTGGTTTTATCCAACACATTTAAACCCAACATCTGGTACACCAGGTTTTAATCCATTGGTAAGGTTATTAACTGTCCCCAGCACCCGTAATGGCAACTGGATAAACAATATTCCTTTGTTAGCAGTAAATTTAGCTGCTGCCAATGGTGTAATACATACTGCAGCTGCAATGCCGGCGCCTCCACAAAAGGTTTTGGCACAAAGGATTTTTGCAGATGCAGATATGACTTACCTGGCTGCTGCCATCAATCGTGCTGACAGTGGAGTAACTCCTACAACATCAGCAAGTCTGGTATGGGTGTTGAGTAATTTTGGTCCAAATGTTACCGTGTTTGCACCAACTAATGCAGCATTCCAAAATTTAATATTCGGGTTAGTTTACCAACAGGTTTTTGCTGCAACAGGTAGTGTAGCCATAGCTACAGCACAGGCAAATGGTGCAGTTGCCGCAGGCCCTGCCTTTTTAAGTACAAATAATGTTTCTACTCAAATGGTTAAGGGCATAGTCGTTTATCACATGTTGGGTAGCAGGGCTTTCCTGAATAACTTTCCAACCACTGCAACATCATACCCAACTTTGTTGAATGGAGGAATACCTTCACATCCGGGTGTTAGACTTACCTGTACTTTTACAGGTCCGTTTGTAAGTGCGGCATCAGTTAAAGGTGCTGCCAATGCAACTGCCTCTAATATTGCCATTAATCCTACTCCAGAGCCAAATGGTACCAGCGATCAGTTTTTTGTGAATGGTGTTATTCATAAAATTGACCAGGTTTTATTACCTCAATAAAATTTGGTAATTAAATAAAAACGGGCTTCTGATTTCAGAAGCCCGTTTGCTTTTTGACCCTGATATTAAATATGTATCTTTAGTAAAAATAATTTTATGGGACTGGTATATGGAGAGATAACTTTAATTAATGGAGAAGATTTAATACTTGCCAAAAGAAATATTATCGGGGAAGATGAAATAAAGCAAATGACTGTTAGCATGCTTGCTGATAGTGGTGCTTACATGATGGCCATAAATGAAACTATACAGGAACAGTTACAACTACCGTTGAAAGAAAGAAGGAAAGCGCAAATGGCGAATGGCAGCGTGGAAGAATATGATGTAGTAGGACCAATAGAGGTTAAATTTAAAAACAGGAGATGCAGTATTGATGCAATGGTTTTGCCGGGCGATAATGAACCATTGCTTGGTGCCATACCAATGGAGGATATGGATATTCTAATTCACCCTTTGCGACAGGAACTAATTGTAAACCCCGAACACCCGTATTTTGCTCAAATGAAAATGAAATAGCCTTACACATTAAACCTGAAATGCATCACATCGCCATCCTGCACCAGGTATTCTTTTCCTTCAATGCGTAGCCTTCCGTTTTCTCTGCAGGCTGCTTCCGATTTGTATTTTAAAAAATCTTCGTATGCAATTACTTCGGCTTTAATAAAACCTTTTTCAAAATCGGTATGTATTACACTGGCGGCCTGTGGCGCTTTCCAGCCTTTCTCTATCGTCCAGGCCCTTACTTCCTGTACACCTGCTGTGAAATAGGTTGACAGGTTGAGCAATTTATAAGTTGAGTGAATCAAACGATCAAGGGCGGGTTCTACCATTTTATATTCTTCCATAAACATGGCCTTATCTTCCGGATTTTCAAATTCAGCGATCTGTGCTTCAATGGCATTGGTCATAACGATTACTTCATTGCCTTCGTTCTTAACGGCTTCAATTAAAGCGGCAGAATATTTATTGCCGGTATGCATACTGGCTTCATCTACATTGGCAACATATAATATATGCTTATCGGTAAGCAGGAACAGATCATCAATAGCAGATTTTTCTTCCTTGCTTAAACCCAGGCTGATAATATTCTTTCCTTCCTCAAGATGTTTTTTGCATTGTATCAGGGTCTCCAGTTCCACCTTCATCTTTGGATCGGTCTTGGCCATTTTTTCGGTACGCTGCATCTTCTTATCTACACTTTCCAGGTCTTTGAGTTGCAGCTCGGTTTCAATAATTTCCTTATCACTAACCGGGTTTATCGGGCCTTCGTCTCTTAAAATATTTTCATCTTCAAAGCAACGAACCACATGAATGATGGCATCCACCTCCCGTATATTGGCTAAAAATTTATTTCCTAACCCTTCGCCTTTGCTGGCACCACGTACCAGCCCGGCAATATCTACAATTTCAATCTGCGTAGGTACAGTTCTGTCTGGTATTACCAGTTCGGCCAGTTTATCCAAACGGGGGTCGGGTACATTAACCAGGCCTGTATTGGGTTCGATGGTACAAAAACGATAATTGCTTGCCTGTGCCTTGGCACTGTTGCTTACCGCATTAAATAAGGTTGATTTGCCTACGTTGGGTAAACCTACTATTCCTGCTTTTAAAGCCATTTTTTATTGTTGATTTTAGATTTGAGATTGCCGATTTTAGATTTCCTGTGGCTGGTTACAGCTTTTACAAATGCAAAGGCCTCATCAAATCGGACGCAAAGGTAAGGTTTAGCTTTAAATAATTAATTGGCATTTAAATACTATTTTCATATCTAATTGAACACCTGAACTTAAAAAAAATCTACATTCTGTAATCCTCAATCTAAAATCAAATTATGGCTTTAAGCAGAATCTGGTCGGCATTTATCATCATTGCTTTACTGGTAGCAGGTTATCATTTTATGTTTAATAACAGCCGGGATGATATTTTTGGCCGCATGGTTACGGGCACATCCAAGGATGATTATAAGTTCGTATCCATGTTAGACAGCAGTTCAACTGCTGCGCTTTCAAAAGAAATGAAAGACTTTGGCTATGTGCTGCAGAAAGAGGCTGATAAAGAAACAAAATTCATCCTTACAGACCGGGCTACAAACGACAGTGCCTTACTAATACAATCGAAATTTGCCGGTGCAAGGGTAGTAGGGCCGGATTATATAACCGGCAGAAAACAAAAACCCATGGATGGTGTGATTGCCACCTGTACCACTGCTGTAAACATCTGTATTGGTTTAATTGGCATCATGGCTTTGTTTATGGGTTTTATGAGTATTGCCGAAAGGGCCGGTGGTATTCGTTTTTTATCCAGGATCGTAGGGCCGTTTTTTTCAAAACTGTTTCCCGAAGTACCAAAAGGTCATCCTGCACACGGCCATATCATGATGAACTTCAGCGCCAATATGCTGGGGCTTGATAATGCAGCTACACCCTTTGGCATTAAAGCCATGGAAAGTTTGCAGGAACTTAATCCTAAAAAAGATACAGCCAGCAATGCACAGATCATGTTTCTGTGTTTACATGCAGCCGGTCTTGCTCTAATACCTACCTCAGTAATTGCTGTAAGAGCAGTTACCGTAGGCGTTAATGGTACCAAGGCTGCCAACCCAACCGATATCTTTATTCCCTGCCTGGTAGCAACCTTTGTGGCAACCATGGCAGCTTTACTGATCGTTTCCTTTAAACAAAAAATCAAACTGCTTCAACCCGTTATACTGGGTTGGATATTGGGTATATCGGCCATTATTGCTATGCTGGTATTTTTTATCAGCGGATTAAATACCGTTGGCGTAAATATTTTTAGTGAGCAGTTAAGTACGGGGATAATCCTGCTCATTTTTTTTGTCATTGTTTTGGGTGGGTTGTACAAAAAAATAAATGTATTTGATGCTTTTATTGAAGGAGCCAAAGGAGGTTTTGAAGTAGCCGTAAAAATTATTCCGTACCTGGTTGGTATGCTGGTGGCTATTTCGCTTTTACGCACCAGCGGAACTTTTGATGTGATCATTGATGGTATAAAAACCATGTTTGCTGCATTGGGTGCCGATACACGTTTTGTAGATGGTTTACCTACTGCACTGATTAAACCCATGAGTGGCAGCGGTGCCAGGGGTATGATGGTAGATACCATGCGTACGTTTGAACCCGATTCATTTGCGGGGCGGCTTGCCTGCGTTTTACAGGGCAGCAGCGATACCACTTTTTATGTGATTGCTGTTTATTTTGGCGCAGTAGCAGTTAAAAATACCCGCTACACCATTGGAGCGATGCTGCTGGCCGACCTGGTGGGCATTATTACCAGTATTGTGGTTTGTTATTTGTTTTTTGGATAGAAGAAATACAAAGTATAAAAAAAGCTTTCCATGCGGAAAGCTTTTTTTAATACTTAAATCTTTTTTAATTACCTGTTGGTAAAGGAAGTTAATACCCTTGCACGTGGCGTAGCCGTTATGTTTCCGGTACAATAAACCGTATAAACCCTGGCTGAAGTAGGGAAGAACCCATTAATACTTGCGAGCACAGTTGCAGGTGCAGAAACTTTTCTTAACTGCAACGTATCATTGATAAGAAATGTTGGCAGTTCAACCGTGGGCGTTGCGTTTTTATAAAGCTGCCCGCTAAAGATCACAGCATTCAGGCGTTTTGAAAATACTTCCAGTGTATCGGTACTGGGTATCATATTTACAAACCTGGCCCTGAAAAATCCTACGGGAGCATCGTTAACCAGTTCCTGGATAGGTACCACATAAGGATTAAGCGGTGTAGGGTTTGGTGTGGGGTCAGTAATATAAAAGGTAGTATAGCTATTTATACCCAGGTCGTAATCCTTATTGCTAAGGGTATCGCCAACATTCGGTGTATTGTTTGTTCTGTACAATATCACTTTTATATTTATGGCTAAACCTGGCGCCACACCGGTATATGCCGGCGAAAGCGGAAAAGAACCGCCAAAACCTAAAGGAGCTGCATTTATCTTAACATTATTTACATATATATTTACAGATGGCCCTGCAGCCGGTGTAACCGTAGTAGGACTTAACCCTGCATGTGTATTGATAAATTTTATGTAAGCTATGTTATTGGCATAACTGGTTGAAAGCGATGTTAAAGATTCATTCTTATTATAGCATGAATTAATTACCAGCATACTTATTACAGCCGTTATGAGTATTTTAAATTTATTTGTCATTTTCTGTTTTTTTAGAGATTAAGGTATTGCAAACCAGGTTTTGTACGTATTATAATCTGTATTTAATGCGCCCAATCTTGTTAACTCAGGAATATTATACAGGTATTCTGAATTATACCTTGGTCTGCACCTGTAAACCAGGTTTCCGTTGTTGGTTGAAATCAGGTTTAAGCCAGATGGAGGAATGAAGTTGGCGTACACCTGGTTGCCGGATGCCGGGTCAATATCAGTGTAATGATACTTACGCATATCTGTCCATGTTTGTTGCACACCCCAGCCATATAAGGCAATATACTTCTGCAACATAATTTGAGACAGTGTTAAACTTGTAGCCACACCAGGCACAACAGCAGTTAAATAAGCAGTTTTATTAGCTGGTGTGATGGCAAATACTGTTGGAACATTTTGCGGATAGGTGGTGGTTATCATGTCAAAATTCAGGCTGATACCATTGGCGTAAGCTGTAAGTGCCAGCGGTTTATCGCCTTTAATATAGGCAGCTTCGGCAATAATGAATTGTATTTCAGAAGCTGTCATCATTGGCCAGGGGCTGGTATTTTGATAGAGGTACCTGCTGCTGTCGGGAGAAGGTACTGCTGTAGAAGTTGGCAGTGTTGTGCCCCAAAAGTTTCTTGGATAATCACTGGCACCCACACCACTTGCCCCCAGCCAGGGTGTAAATCCCTTAAATGTACCATTCAGGTTTTCTCTAAGCATATAATATCTGCGTGGATCTGGTATACCGTTAAATGCCTGTGTATTATTGCCCGACATCAGGTCGGCAATATAAGCCGACTGCCTGATAGCACCTATATTACCCCGGAATGGTCCAAAATAATTGGTTACAGCAGAGGTAAGTCCGCCTGTGACTTTTACTGATGCATTATCTGCATTGGTAGCTAATGAAAGGTTGGCATATTTAATAGCAGAATCTGCATAGCCTTTTGAGATAAAATTATTCTTACCACTAAGGTTGATAAAAGAACGGGCCAAAATTCCGTACACAAATTTTTTCCATTTGGTTACATCGCCGTTATAAAAAAAGGCATCGCCAATGGCCAGATTGGCCTGGCTTACTGCTCCATCTGTTCTGTTTAAATAACTTATAGCACGATGACAGACCACGCGGCAACTGTCATAAAATTCCTCCTGGGTATCGTACTTAAATTGAGTTAGACTGGTATTAAAAGCTTCTTTTAAAATCGCATCTCCATAGCAGTTAGTCAACTCCAGCCAACCCCATGCCCTGATTGCATTTCCAACGCCTACATAATCCCATTTTTGCTGCTCTGCTCCCCATTCAATAATGCGGTTTACATTACCGCCATGGCCATAATATACAGCCGCCCAAAGCCCGCCTGTATTATCGCTGGCCGTTCCAACCGGAAAACCCATCTGGCCATATAGTTCGCCGTTTGATTGAGTGCCCCAGTACTGTATGTACCGGCCAAGTAAAATACCATCGGCCTGTACACCATAGCCCGTGCCATTAGATGAAAAGAATGCGGTAAAGCCACCAATGACTCCTGGTAAAATTGTTTCAATAGGTACTATAACCGGCGAGTTGGGATTTAAATAAGCATCGTCAACCTTTTTCGTACAGGACGTTGCTAACACGACACCCAGCATCCCAAGAAAAAATATCGGTTTTATTATTTTATTTTTCATACAAAAAAATTTAAAATTTACTGTTTTAATTGATCATTAGAAACTGGCTTTTAAACCAAAACTTAATCCAATAGGGGTTGGTGCATTTCCTAAATCCATTCCATATCCACCCACGCCCAATGTACCTGGGTTGTTGGCGTTAATGGATGGGTCGGCACCTCTGTAATTGGTAAAAAGAACCAGGTCGTTTCCTGTAATGAAAAAGCTCATTGCTTTTAAATACTTAACACGTTTGGTAAGTTTTTCAGGAAACCTGTAATTTATAGTGATATCTCTTAACCTGAACCAGTTTACATCTTTTCAATAAACTCTTCATCGGGCATCGTGGTATAATAGGTGCTCAGGAAATTTGGAATAATTACAATGGTATTTTTTGTTGGGTTATTGGTATTTTGTAAACCGTCATTCAAAACACCATCAACTATAATCGCATTGTTGCGGTTTGCAGTTCTGGCGCTTTTGCCAATACGGGTTAAAACCTGGTCTGTTCCGTTATAAATATCTCCACCTACTTTTAAATCCCATAAAAAGCTTAGGGTCCAGTTTTTATACCTGAAAGTGTTTAAAGTTCCGAGCGTAAAATCAGGGTTCCTGTCGGCAATAAGCTGGTTGCCACCGTTAAACAAAGGTAAACCGGTACCGGCATTAATCAGTATTTGTCCGGCCGGGTTACGCTGATAAGTTGAACCGGTAATGGTACCTGTTGAAAAACCTCTTATTAATCCACCTCTTACGTTGGAAATGTACGTATCTGAATTGTAATAATCGTTCAAAGGACCGATTGATTCAGGCAGCGTTAACACCTTACTCCACATGTGTGAGAAGTTGAAATTAATATTCCAGTTAAAATTCTTCCTTTTAACCGGGGTTAAATTCAAAGTTAGCTCTACTCCTTCATTGCGTAAAGAAGCAGCATTGGTGGTGTTTAAAACAGCAGTGGTTGCATAACTGGCCCTGAAACCCTGGCTTATTTGTTTGGTGTTAAGCGTATTATAATAAGCTGCATCCAGCGTTATCCTGCCGTTAAAAAATCTGATTTCGGTACCTACTTCATACGTTGATTGCCTTTCGGGAACCAGGTCGGGGTTATTGTTTGTAAAACTATATGTGAATGTGCCTCCAGGGGTTGTTGAACTGCTTTGATTAGGCACAAAAACCCGCTGGTTGGTATAAGGATCATTCAGCCTGGCAGTATTTGCCAGTGAGGCTCTCAGTTTAAAATAGTCAATAATTTCCCCTTTTTTAAGTATCGGGAATATATCTGATACAATTAAACTCATGCTGGCACCTGGGTAATTGTAATTATTATTTTTAGGCGGAATAGGAGAGGCTTTTTCAAAACGTTGAGAGTAGGTAAGGAATACTACGTTTTTATAACCTAATGACACTTCACCAAAATAAGCGATCTCTCTGAATATTTTTAAATTAGGTAAACCCTTGCTGGCTGCTCTTTGCAACCGTACCCTGGAACCGGGAGCTGTAAGATTGCTGTCGGTAGGGTTCCAGCTGTTAACAATGTTACCATATTTGTATATTTTGCCTCCAACAACTGAATCGGCAATGCCGTTGCCAACTACAGCATATTGCTGTGTTTCAAAATCCTGCCACATGGTACCTACCAGCAACCGGCCACTAAAACCTTTCCATTCCTTTTTAGCACTAGCAGTTATGGTGTGGTTATATCCTTTATAAGTGGTATAATAATTTTCAAGTGTTCCTAAAGTACCGGCAGTAAGATAAAATGACTGTGGATGAATCATAATATATCCATCCGTTTTGTAGGTATCATATCCAAACCTGCCTGCAACATTCAGCCACTCAAAAGGCTTAATATCTATACCCATAGTTGCTATCCAGCGCCGGGTAATATCTCCCATTATATTATTTTTTGTACTCCATACCGGGTTATCAAAATCTGCGTTGGGATTTGCATTAAACAAAGTGAGTTTAGCGCCATAGTCATCCTGGTATCTCTGTATATCGTTATTTGCGGGCCACTGGTAAAGGCTCATTAAATAAGAAGAAGTGCCCTTTGTTGGCTTTTTATTATCAGCATAAGAATAAGCAACAGAGGGGGTAAGCGTAATGTACTTACCAATTTTAGTAGTATTGGAAATACGGCCCGAATACTTTTTATAAAAATTATTCGGAACCACACCACTATTGTTTAAATATTGCCCCGAAGCACGGAATCCTAAATTTTTTATTCCAAACTCCAAACCAAGGTTATGCGTTTGCGAAAAACCGGTTTCATAAAAATTGTTCACATTATCATATAATTTCGTACCGGCTGGCCATTTAGGACCAAATGATGTAAATGATCCGGTTGCCGTGGTGGATGTAAACGGTGTATTATTGCTGATCCCGGCACTGTATTCATTATTTACATCGGCAAACCTTGTTAATTTCTGCATACGAAAATTATTGTCGTATGTAACTGCTATCTTTTTACCGGTAAGTTTTGCTCTTTTGGTAGTAATTACAATGGCACCGGAACTTGCCTGGCTGCCATAAAGTGCCGTTGCTTCGGGCCCTTTTAGTATGGTGTAAGATTCTATATCGTTCGGGTTCAGATCAGCAATACGGTTTGTATTGTCTATATTCCTGTTGTTACCATCACTGGCAAGACCAACACCACTGCCTCCCTGGGAATTAGAGTTGAATGTGGTATTATCAACAATAATTCCGTCTATAATGAATAAAGGCTGGTTAGTGCCTGATAAGGTATTAAAGCCTCTTAAAATAATACCGGAAGAAGCACCGGCAGTTCCTGTTGTAGGTGTTACACTGAGGCCTGCAACCCTTCCCTGCAAACCATTGATGAAATTTTCTCTTTGCGTTTCTGCCACTTCAGATCCTTTAATCGTTTGAATAGCATAACCCAGTTCCCTTGGTGCTTTTTTAATGTCCATGGCAGTTACAACAACTTCATCCATGGTGCCATCTTTTGCAACCATATTAACAGTAACATTGCCACCACTTTTTACTTTGGTTTGCTGGCTGCCGAAATTAACGGAACTGATCACCAGTACATCACCGGCTTTGGCATCGATCGTAAAGTTTCCGTTTGCATCTGTTTTTGTTCCCGATTTAGCACCCTTTACAAGTACTGTAGCACCCACAACGGGCTGTCCCTTTTCATCCAGTACCCGGCCTGTAACCGGTGCCTGTGCCTGTGCTAATAAAGGGCCCATGAAAAACAGAATAGCAATCAATCTGTTTGTAAATTTTCTCATATAAGTCGTGTTTTGTTTGTTTAAAAAAAGTTCTATTAAAATTTAATTTACATTACTGTTATTCCTGCAGCTACATAAGGTTGCAGCAGGGGATGTTCTTTTGGTAATTCGGTTATTAAAATATCAATCTTGTTCAAATTACAAACCTTTACCGGTTGCATGGTATTTATCTTTTCAGAAATGGTAAGACAAACAACTTTTTGTGAAGCCTCAATCATCGATTGTTTGATCTGTACCACATCCCAGTCGCTGTCGGTTATACCATGCTGCAGGTCAATGGCATTGATGCCCAGGAAACATAAGTCGGGTTTAAGGGTATTAATTTTGGCAATGGCGTGAGTGCCCAGTGTAATTTTTGAGTTCTTTGATAATTTATCGCCGATCACAATCACTTCAATCAATGGGTGGTGCATATATTCAACAATAGCCGGTATACTGCCCGAAATAAAGGTTGCAGATAGATTTACCGGTAATGATCTGGCCATTTCAATGATGGTTGTACCTCCTCCTGTTAATACAAACATGCCATCTTTTATAAGACGGGCCGCTTTTTCGCCAATGATTCTTTTACTGTCCTGCGAATAAATTTTTTTAGAAGGGTAGGTGATATCGTTAAATGCATGGGATAATGCGCCACCATGAACTTTTATTAATTTACCTTTTTCGTTCAGTTCCTGCAGGTCCCTGCGGATAGTGTCTTCCGAAACATCAATTTCGAAACTTAAGGTATTTGACAATACTTTATTATGCAGATTTACCTGGTGTACAATGTACGCCTGTCTTTCTCTTTTGAGCATTAGTTAGTTATTCAATATCAAAGTAGGATTTTAAATGCAGATAACAGCATTTTTTTAATAAAAATATTGCACATAGTGTGCAAAAACCTGCAAAACCGGCATGGTTTAATGTAAGAAGAGGCTGATTGCAACATTATTACAGTATTTATGTACGCACCCTCTTTTTATTTGGTAACCGCTTTATTGGTTTTTTAAAGTTTTGTATGGGAGTGCTGTCATTTTTTAATAACGGCAATTCTGATTTAAGCGAATCCTTAATAACCACATTGTCTTCTTCATCGGTGGGGAAATAATAATTACCAAAAATGGCAGTAAGTACTTTGGCTTTATAAACAGCCCGGGTGAATTTACTGCCAATTACAATGATGGTTGCCTTTTCTTTAAGTAAGCGTATAAAAGTTGCATTACTGCCATGCCACCAGCCGTTGTGGTAAATGATCTTGTTTCCGTCGGGTAGCAAATTCATACGCCAGCCCAGGCCATAATTTCGCTGGCCGGGCTTTTCGTTGCTATAGGGTAAATAAGCCTGCTCAAGTGATTGTGGTGTAAAAATTAAATTGGAAGATAAGGCCCGGTCCCAGGTAAGCAGGTCACGGGGAGTGGTATAGATATTTTTATCTCCATAAACCTGGTCAAGAAAATTAAATGCCTCCGGTACGCCCCGCCAGTTGTAGCTGGGTAAGGCAGTTAAGGTATCGGCTAAAGAAAAGACAAAAGTATTTTTCATTTGCAGGGGAATGAAAAAAGTCTTTTTCAGGTATGCGGCATAGGTAGATCCCGTAATTTTTTCTATCAATAAAGCCAATAATGCATAATTGGTATTGCAGTAGGAGAAATGTAAACCCGGTGATGCAATATCCGTTAGTGCTGCTTTTTGGGTAATTAAAAAATTAAGGACATCTTCATTTTTTACAAAACGGGTTTTATCCCATCCCAGTTTCTCCATAAAATAATTATAGTTGGGTAAGCCGCTGCGGTGGCTTAAAAGTGTGCGGATGGTTACACCGGGATAATTAAATGCCGGAAAATATTTGCTGAACGCATCATCAATATTCAGGCTGTCATCCTGCTGCAATTTTAAAACAGCCATTGCTGTAAAAGTTTTGGTAACAGAGGCAATGTGCATGGATGAATTTGCTGTAATCGTATCCCTGCCCGGCAAATGACCGGTGCCGCTGTATTTTTCAAACACGATATTGCCATCTTTGGCAACCACCATTCCGCCATTGAAACCTTTAAGTTGTAAAACAGTATCGTACCAGGCCTGGCATTCGTTTTTTATCCTGTTGGCTTCTGCTGCAGATACCGGTACCGGCCCGGGAAGCTCAATTACGGGTAAACTGTCAGTATCATTCTTTTTGTTTTTCTTACCAGCGGGATTACAGGATGTATGCAGGAAAATGCAACCAGCCAGGTAAAGCAAAAAAGTAAATGAAAATGTTTTAGGCAATGCAGGCATCATAATTTTTTACGGTTCAGATAGAATATATTTGTGCAAAATACGCAGTAATCATCATGGCCGAAAAAAAAATAACCAGTTATCCCAAAGAAAAAATAAACATTCTCTTTTTAGAAAATATAAGTGACGTTGCGGTTACAAATTTTCATGCGGCCGGGTATACCCATGTGAAGAAGATTAATGGGGCATTATCCGAAGCTGAACTGATAACTGCCATAAAAGATGTTCACCTGCTGGGCATTCGCAGTAAAACGCAGATAACAAAAAAAATACTGGATGCTGCACAAAAATTACAGGCAATTGGTTGTTTTTGTATTGGCGTTAACCAGGTAGATCTAAAAACGGCAACAAAAAACGGGGTGGCTGTTTTTAATGCACCATACAGCAACACACGCAGTGTAGCCGAACTGGTGATCGGCGCTTCTATAATCCTCATCAGAAAAATCATTGATAAAAACAAAGCTGCACATGAGGGCATCTGGTTAAAAGAAGCCAGCGGCAGTTATGAACTAAGGGGTAAAACCCTGGGCATTATTGGCTATGGTAATATTGGAAAGCAGGTAAGTGTGCTTGCCGAAAGCCTGGGTATGAAAGTTATTTTTTATGATGTAGAAACCAGGCTGCCATTGGGCAATGCCGAAAAAAAGAAAAGCCTTAAAGAAGTTACTGCGCATGCAGATATTGTAACCCTGCATGTACCCGAACTGGAAAGCACAAAAAATCTCATCAATAAGAAAGCACTTGCCGGTTTTAAAAAAGGAAGCATATTAATAAACTATGCCAGGGGAGAAGTGGTAGACCTGGATGCCTTGCGCAAAGCACTGCTTGATGGAAGTATCGGTGGAGCGGCTGTAGATGTTTTTCCGGTAGAGCCTGAAAAGAACGGCGATCATTTTTCATCACCATTACAGGGGCTGAGCAATGTGTTGCTTACTCCTCATATTGGAGGCAGTACACAGGAGGCTCAACTTAATATCGGTGATGATGTTAGCAGCAAATTGTCGAACTATCTCGAAAAGGGCAGCAGCATTGGCTCACACAGTATTCCTGAACTGGCGCTGCCACCGCAGGAAGGAACACACCGCATTTTGCATATACACCATAATGTGCCCGGCGTACTTTCGGAAATTAATACACAGCTAAGCAAGCACAGGATCAATATACTCGGGCAATACCTTAAAACCAATGATACGATTGGTTATGTGGTTTTGGATGTAAATAAGAACCTGAGTAAAAATGCTACGGATTTTTTACGGAAGGTTAAGGGGACCATTAAAGTGAGGATGTTGTATTAAAAACCCCCTCCGAACTTCGTTCTTTCTCTTTCAGAGAACCTGAATGGGGAACCCTGGACTCTGCGAACTTGAAAAGCCTATGCTTTTTCATAACCCCCAAATAATCTTCCAATTTGTTAACTCCTATCATTTGACTGGAAAGAAATTTGTTTTTAAATTTTCAATATTTATTGAAAATACTGTACCTTTGTGTTGGAGAAAAAGGAAGAAATTACAAATTATCATGCTCTAAAGTTTCCCGACTGTGTCGGGACGGAGGGGGTTTAAAATTCTACACATGAAACTCATTATAATCGGGGGAGGTTTTGGAGGCCTGCGCCTTGCCCGTAAACTCAGTAATAAGCCGGGTTTTGAAATTACCTTGATTGACCGGTTTAATTACCACCAGTTTCAACCCTTATTTTACCAGGTGGCCACAGCCGGGTTAGATGCCAGTAATATTTCCTTTCCGCTACGTAAGGTCTTTCATGCAAGTAAGAATGTGCGTTTCAGAATGGCAGCGGTACAAAAATTACTAACGGCTGAAAGAAAAGTGGTTACTGATATTGGTGATTTTGATTACGATGTGTTGGTGATTGCAACCGGTGCCGATACCAACTTTTTCGGCAACCAGCAATTGATGGATAATGCCTTTCCGATGAAGAGTACCGTTGAAGCATTGCAACTACGTCACCGGTTGTTGCACAATTTTGAAGATGCATTAAATGTGCAGTCTGAACTTGAATTGCAGCGCCTGATGAATATAGTAATTGTTGGAGCAGGTCCAACGGGTGTAGAGTTAAGTGGCGCCATCGCTGATATGAAGCGCTTTGTATTGCCGAAAGATTATCCCGAACTGGACTTTACAAAAATGAAGATTTATCTGCTGGAAGGCACCGGTAAAACGCTGGCAGCCATGAGTGAAAAATCCAGCATACAGTCGCAACAGTATTTAGAAAAATTAGGCGTTACCGTTTTAACAAATGCACTGCTTAAAAATTATGACGGAAAAACCGTAGAACTTCAAAACGGCGACAGGATTGAATCTGCCATGGTAATGTGGGCCGCAGGTATTAAAGGAAATGTGCCAGAAGGCATCAGTGCTGATTTAATTGCCAGAGGTAACCGCATAAAAATAAACAGGCATTGCCAGGTAAATGGTTTTGAAAATATTTTTGCCATTGGTGATGTAGCTTTTATGGAAGAACCGGCCTGGCCAAACGGGCATCCGCAGGTAGCACCTGTTGCCATGCAAATGGCAGATATGATCGCCAATAATTTACGCAGACTGGAAATGAAAAGCGGCGTGATGCATTGGTCGGAATTCGTTTACAACGATAAAGGTAGTATGGCTACCGTAGGGCGCCACCTGGCAGTGGTTGATATGCCTAAACCAAAACTGCATTTTGGGGGTTTATTGGCCTGGATGATCTGGATGGGACTGCACCTGATGTTGATACTGGGTGTAAAGAACCGTTTCTTTGTATTTAGCAACTGGCTGTACAATTATTTTACCTACGATCAGAATTTGCGCCTCATCTTTAAAGAATTTTACAGGGAACAAAAAAAATAAAACCATAAAAAATGGCTACAAAGTTTTTAACGGCCACCTGGAAGAACCTGATCATGGCAAATTATGTTGTTGATCCGGCTTTGCTTGAACCATATCTTCCCAATAAAACAGAACTGGACCTGTTTAATGGCAATGCTTACGTTAGTCTTGTTGGTTTTATGTTCATGAACACAAGAGTACTCGGATTTAAAATTCCTTTTCACGTGAATTTTGAAGAAGTGAACCTGCGGTTTTATGTGCGTTACAATGATAACGGTACCTGGAAACGCGGCACTGTTTTTATAAAAGAGATCGTTCCAAAGCCAGCCATCAGTTTTATTGCCAACACCGTGTATCATGAAAAATATGATACAAAAAAAATGAAACATGTTGCCACAGAAACTGATAATGAACTTAGCCTGAGTTATCAGTGGAAACATAAAAATAAGTGGAACCGGATTGAAGCAGCTGTTGAAAAACCAGCACAGGCAATGATCCAGGGCAGTGAAGAAGAGTTTATTGCAGAGCATTACTGGGGCTATTCCAGGTATAATGAAACAACAACCTTTGAATACAATGTACAACACCCGGCGTGGAAAATATTCCCTGTAAAAAACTATTTGATCGATTGTGATTTTAAGGCGCTGTATGGAGACTCGTTTTCTAATTTAATAAACGCTACACCCAATTCAGTTTTTGTTGCCAAAGGTTCTGATGTATCTGTCCTTAAAAAAAGAAATTTATAATTTGCCGAGTTGTTTCAATACCTGCTGTGCCCGGCTTTTGAAACCAGTTGATTGATGCGGTAGCTGATCTTCAATAATTAATTTCAATTCGGGTTTGATTTCGGGATATTGTTCTGCAAGATTTCCTAATACGGACATAGAAAAAGCTTTAACGGCCAATGGTTCTTTGGGCGATTCCAGGCAGGTAAAACATAGGTCCATTATTTCGCCATGAAAAGCTTCGGGCAATTCAATATCCTGCATTAAACGGATGCTGTTGCGCTTAACCGCATCGTGCAGGTTTGGCTTTTTAAGATATGTTATCAATGCTTTCCAGTGTTTACTGATGAGCGACGGATGTACATCAACACAGTAGCTCATGGGCCAGGCACTTCTTTGCACAACCCGGTATTCATCATGTAAAAACAAGTTGAAGAGTTCATCAAAGCGTTGCTGGTTGCTGCCAACCCAGTGTACAATTTTTGTACACTGGGCTTTGGAATGTTCTTTTAATATTTCTGCTCTTAAATTCACGTATTAAAATAATTACACGAATTTAGCAGATATGAAGGAAATCTTATTTCAATTTGGATTATCTGGGGAAGACTTTCAGGCTATGCCTTTTGGAAGCGGATTGATCAATACAACCTGGAAGATCACAGATAAACAGGGTAATGCAAAATATATTCTTCAAAAAATAAATCAACAGATCTTTAAACAGCCAGTTGATATTGCTTTTAATATCAGGCTGATCGATAATTACCTGAAAGATCATTTTCCGGATTATTTATTTGTGTCACCGGTTGTTACAATTACAGGTGATGAATTTGTAAAAAACGATGATAGCTATTACAGGATGTTTCCTTTTATTACAAATTCGCATACCATTGATGTGGTTGAAAAACCACAACAGGCTTATGAAGCAGCCAGGCAATTCGGGAAATTCACAAAACTATTATCCGCCCTGGATGCGGCTCAACTAAAAATAACCCTGCCTGATTTTCATAATCTAACACTTCGTTATCAGCAATTTGAAATAGCATTGGAACGCGGGAACCCCGAAAGAATAATGCGATCAAAAGACCTGATAGCCATGATCAAACAAAATAAGAGGATTGCAGATGAATATGAAATTTGTAAAGAAAAATTTACCGTAAGAGTAACGCACCACGATACCAAGATCAGTAATGTTTTGTTTGATGATGCAGACCAGGGGCTATGTGTGATAGACCTTGATACAGTTATGCATGGTTATTCCATTAGTGATGTGGGCGATATGATGCGTACGTATTTATGCCCGGTTAGTGAAGAAGAAAAGGATTTTTCAAAAATTATCATCCGTGCAGCATTTTATGAAGCCATTGTAGCTGGTTATTTATCTGAAATGGGAGCGGGGTTAACAGAAGTTGAAAAACAACACATTCATTTTGCCGGGGAGTTTATGATCTACATGCAGGCGATTCGTTTTTTAACTGATCATTTAAATAATGACAGCTATTACGGCGCAAAATATGAGGAACATAATTTTGTAAGGGCCGGTAATCAAATTGCTTTGTTACAAAGACTGCAGGAATTTAATAAAAGCTGTCAGTCTGAGCTTGTCGAAGACAGTTTGTAAATGATCATTATTTGTTCAGTTCAATCTTTTCTCCAATCGGATGTTTAGCTGAATAAGTCAATCCCAACAGGCCTGCCATCGTTTGTGCAAACTGTTTTTGATATAACTGCTGATTTACTTTTATTTCTCCCTTTGCGGGTATACCCGGTCCCATGGCAGCCATCCATATCTGGTAACTATCTTTTATTGTATTGTTATGGCTTGTCCATTCTTCTTTGTTTGCATCTCCACGACCATGATCTGTTGTAATAAAAATGGCAGTCCTGTTCTTATAAAATGCATCTGATTGTATATAATTCCAGATATCACTTATCCACTTGTCAACCTGGTTGGCTGCATTTAAATAATCCCTGTATTGCCCGCTGTGTGCCCATTCGTCAGTTTCGCCATAAGAAATATATAACACTTTTGGTTTTTTTGTCTGCAGATAATTCATGGCACCATAATGTGTAAAAACATCCAGGCACTCTGCTTCGCCAAAAGGTTTGTAAGAATCTTTTAATAAATTATTGATCGTTTTTTCTGTTACAGTTGGATGGGTGCCGCCTGTAAGATCAAACGCCGAGTACACAGGAAATTTTCCTCTTTCTTCATTTAATATCCGGTCAAATGCATCCCATGCACCAAAAGCAGCAACTTTGTTTTTATATTTTGGCTGGTTGTTTAAAAATTCAAGCAGGGTAGTGTTTGGGTTGGGAGGATAAGAATTGCTGTTAATCAATGTATCAGGGTAACCAGTAAAAATTTCATTATAACCCGGATACGAAAACCAGTACGGATTTGCATTGTCAAACTTGTTGCCATAATTCCTGTTGCCATATATCTGCCCGTTCTTTTCAATCATACTCCATAAGAACGGCATTATTTTTTTTCTTCTTTCAACAGCATCTATAGCCCAGTATTTTTTAAAAATGGCAGCACTGTCATCCTGGTTAAACTTTTTATTGTTGGCGATGGCACTGTCCATACCTGCAAAAACTTCCTGCCAGCGAAGCCCATCAGTAGTGATGATGATGATGTTTTCGGCTGTTTGAGCAGCTGCTGCAGTTACATTCAATACAAATAATAGAATCAGTATTTTTTTCATTTTAATCCAGTGTTTTAAAAGCCAATATAGGGTTTGATTCTGTTTGCAGCATATCAAAAACAATAATTTCATTGTTACCTTTTTTTAACCAGCCAGCAGGGCAGTATAATCTTTGTTGCGGCCCTATATTCCAATACCTGCCCAGGTTGTGACCGTTTACATAAATCATCCCTTTACTGTATTTACTCAGGTCAAAATACGTATCGCCCACTTCAGGTAAATTAAAATACCCTTTATAAAAAATTCCGGGGCCTTCCCTAAGGCCACGATCTTGTGTGGCAGCCTTTGTTACAAATGCTGCATCCATTGGTAAAGGATATACCAGCCAGTTCATTAAAGTCATGCCATTTAAAGTCACCCTGTCGGTAATACCTTTTCTGTCAATCATAAATTGTGCAAAGTTGATATGCCCCATACCTTCTACTAAAATATCCAGCACCGGGTCTGCAGCTTCTGTTTTGGGAAGATCTACTGTCCAGTTGCCACCATCACGATATACGGTATCAATAAACTTTCCGTCTAAAAATACAAGCGCATAATCATGTGGCTCCCATATTTTTAATTTGCCGCTTTTATGTCCGATTAGTTTTGTGCGGTACAACATCAGTCCCTGGTTTTGGCCAAAGTCTTCCATTGGTTTTGGCTGTACTGATAATATGGGTTGCGGTAACAGGTTCCAGATGGTTGTCATATACTTCATATCAATAGCGGGTATTTCAATAGCCGCAATTTCTTTTGGTACCTCGGGTATTTTATAATCAACATATTTTGAAATCAGGTTGCGCAACGTAAAATATTTAGCCGTAGCCTGGCCACGCTCGTTAATAGGTGCATCATAATCGTAGCTGGTAATATCAGGCTGGTATTGGGTTGGCGAGAATGCATTGGCGCCGGCAGTGAAACCAAAATTGGTGCCGCCATGAATTACATAAAAATTAATGGATCGTTTATTTTTTAAAAGATATTCAACTTCTCTTTTAAGATCAACGGTATCGGGCCGCTGCCATTTTTCTCCCCAATGGGTAAGCCAGCCGGGGTAAGTTTCACTGCTGAAAGCGGGAACATCGGGATCACTTTTAGAAGCCTGGGCAAAATCTGCATCGCTGCCGCCACTATCCAAACCAATGGCTGTGCCTTTAATGTGTCCCGCTTCCAGCATATAGGCTGTTGGCCCATCAGCAGTATAGAACGGAACTTTAATTCCATTTTTCAGCCAGGCAGTTCTTAACGCTTCCAAATAATTTTTATCGTTACCATAGCTGCCATATTCGTTTTCGATCTGTACCATCAGTATCGGGCCACCGTTCACGCATTGTAAGTCAACAACCTGTTTTGCCAATTCATCAATGTATCTTAATGCAGCAGTCATATACCGGGGATCCATGCATCGTACTTTTATATCGGGGTATTTAAGCAGGTATGGAGGCAAGCCGCCAAAATCCCATTCAGCACATACGTATGGGCCTGGGCGCAGTAAAACCCACATACCTTCCTGCTGACATATTTTTATGAACTCTGCAATATTCCTGTTCTCAGTTTTAAAGTCGAATTTTCCTTCTTGCTGTTCATGATAATTCCAGAAGATATAAGCCGCAATTGTATTGCAGCCCATTGCCTTTGCCATTTGAATGCGGTGCCGCCAGTATTCTTTTGGAATACGTGCCGGGTGCATTTCTCCGCCGATGATCTGGAAGGGCTTACCGTCCAATAAAAAATCGGATTTGCCTAAAGTGAATTCGTGTTTTTGGCTAAAACACTGTTGTGTTAATGCTGTAATGAGTAAAATTAATACTACACGTTTCATAAATGTTCATTAGAGAATTAAAGCTGATTTTTCCGTCATTGCGAACAAAGTGAAGCAATCCGCCCAATAAAGATACAAATGCTGATTTTACCAGTTTTTAACTTCTTCCCACAAATCATTCCAATGTGGATTCATTGCATGAATTAAATCTTCTTTCCTTTTCCTGTTAACAGCTTTTAATTGTTTTTCCCTGGCAATCGCATCTTCAATCCTGCTAAAATTTTCAAACCAAACTAATTTATCACAATTGTATCTGGCGGTGAAACTGGTTTTAAATTCTTTTGTTTTATGTTGAAAAACACGTTGAGGTAAATTTGAAGTTACACCGGTATATAAGACGGTGTTGTGAAAATTAGTCATTATATAAACACAGCCTCCGTATTCCATAATGATGATATTAGTAACAATGTTGAAGCAGCCCGTCATGGCGAAGTTTTACTCAAGCCTATGTGCCAGGCAAAACTGAAGCCATCCGCTGAATAAAGATATTAAGTAATTTTCTCTTTTTGCATTGTTCGGCGGATGGCTTCGTCGTGCCTCCTCGCCAGGACGGGAACTTGTGCATTTGTTTTTTTATTGTGCATTTAAAATATCGTAGAGTGATTTTATTTTAAGATCAGGCAGGTTGATGGTTTTATTTGTTTTGATGATCTTTGTTTCACCAGGTTTCAGATCAAAGTAATTATCTGAAAAACTGAGGTCTTTATCTTTAATTGCCAGGTATACATATTTAACAGCAACACTGCTTGTAATGGAAACCGAGTTGGGGGATGTAAATATGGCGAACTCAGGTTTTTGCAATACCAAATCCTTCGGATAAACAGCATCTTTAACCGGCAACACATCATCCCTATACGCTTCCCTAACCGCATACCACGCTGCTTTTGGCTGCCTGCTGTAATCAGTAATGCTCCAGCTGGTAACGGGCCAGCAATCATTTAACTGCCATAAAAGCGTACCCATATTTGCAGGGTATTTACTGCGGTGTACCGCAATGCTGTTCTTTAAAATATAGTACTGCATGCATTGCGATAAGTAAGTATAATCTTCCAGTGAAAGGCGACTAAGCTTTGCCGAGTCAATAAAATATCGGGTTAAATAATGCTCCAGTTTTTTAAAACCATCGCTTGCTTTTTGGTGAGATCGTATAACCGGCGATTGCAAATACCTGTCTGAAGGATCCGTAAAACTTTTGATCGTATTCCAGTTGGGCATGGCCTGCATACCATATTCACTTACAAAGCGCCCGGTTTTATTTTCAAATGTTTCCCAATCTTCCAATCCCCACCAAACACCCCAGTAATGACTGTCGCCTTCGGTAAAACTTTCCTTGCGGCCCCAACCATTTTTTGGCGAGGTGGAAACATAGGGCCTAGTACCATCAAATTCATCCACCCATTTTTTCAGGCTGTCCTGGAACAGGCGTTTGTAATCGTTCCATACTTTAGCAGAATCATTGCCATGCAAATTAAATTGGTTTTGCCAGCCCCAGTTCTTCCAGGCTTCTTCCACTTCATTATTACCGCACCACAAAACAATGCAGGGGTGATCTTTCAGTCTTTCAATTTGATATTTTACTTCTTCACGTACATTGTTCATAAATGCATCATCGCCGGGGTACATGCCTCCGGCAAACATAAAATCCTGCCAAACCATGATTCCCAGTGAATCACAGAGATCATAAAAATCATTAGCTTCATAAACACCGCCGCCCCAAACGCGAAGCATATTCATGTTGGCATCTTTGGCACTAAGCAACATTTTACGGTAATCGTCTCTTTTTAATCTGGGTAAAAAAACATCGCCGGGTATCCAGTTGGCGCCCTTGGCATAAATGGGTTTGCCGTTCTTTTCAAAGTAGAAGGAGGTGCCGATGGAATCTTTTTGTTGGATGAGTTTTACGATACTATTGTGGTCGTTGTTAATAGCTGTAGATCTTTTTACTTCTGCCACTTTTAAATATACCTTCTTCCAAATTCCAAAACCTACAAACTTCGGTCCCCAATCCCAGCCAAACTGAAACTGCGCTTTACGAACATACACCCGGTTATTATCGGGTAAAATCAATGGTAGTTTTGATTTAGCAATACTATCCACTTTATTTTGTGCCGATGCAAATCTGATCAGCAGCACATTGTTTGTTCGTTTAATGAAAGGCTTCACATCTATTGTCCATCCCCGGAACATATTATCAGCCTGTAAAATTAATTTACCATTCAAAAACACATCTGTATAAGTATCCAACCCATCAAATACCAATTCGATATTTTTCTTTATAAAAGTTTGATCATCTACATTAAAAACAGTTTTATACTCCCAATCAGCTTTATCAATCCATTGTAGTTTACTTTCATTATCTCTGAAATAGGGATCAGGTATTAGTTTATTTGCAAGCAGATCGGTATGCACAGTACCGGGCACCGTGGCTTTGTACCACTTGTTCTCTTTTTGATTTTTGAATTGCCAGTTCTTGTTTAGTTCTATGGAGATGTTTTGGGCAGTTGTGTGAAAAGGGATTAAACAGATCAACAGGATCAAAACAATTGAACAGCTTCTCATCTTACAAACTCTTTAAATTAGCGATTATCATTTTCACTTCTCTTTCATCCAATGAAACTGATCTCAGGTTTTCTTTCATTGTTTCATTGGTATAATTCATCTTACTGTCAATATTCATTCTTGCAGATGTATGAAATTCAACAGCGCCGGTCTTTTGGGCAAGCTCAATAATATTATCAGCACGTACACCACTTCCCGGCATGATGATAATTCTCTCATCAGCTTGTTTTATCAGTGCAGCAATGGTTTCGGCACCATCCAAAGCGGCAGGCACCAGGCCCGATGTAAGTATTCTTTCACAACCGATTTCAATAATATCTTCCAAGGCCTGTACGGCATCGGTAACTCTGTCAAAAGCACGATGGAATGTTACTCCCATCGGATAAGCCAAAGACACTAATGCGGCACATCTTTCTTTATCAACCTGTCCCATCTGCATGTAAAATACCAATCACAACACCTTCACAACCCAATTCTTTGCAAATTTTCACATCTGCTTTCATTACTTCAAATTCAGCATCGCTGTAAAAAAATCACCGCCACGTGGGCGGATAATGGGATATAGTTCAATGTGCAAATTTTCACGTGCAGCTTTAATAAACCCATAGGATGGGGTAGTGCCGCCTTCACCGGGGTTATCACATAATTCAATGCGATGAGCACCTGTAGCCTGTGCAAGGATGCAGCTTTCAATATTAAAACCAATTACTTCTAATTTGAAATTCATAATAATCTTCAATGCTCAATATTCAAATTTCAATGTTCAGTTGCGTTTTCTTGTTTATTGAACATTGATCATTGTGTATTGAATATTTTTAAATAAGATATTTTGATTGATGAATTTTATTTTCATTATTACTCTTCACACTAAACACAAATCCTTTTTGAATAGCATAAGCACCGTATTGCCCTTTCTTATTCATTGCAAGAAAACCAACTTGTAATGTTTTTGCTTTTGCTGCATCTCTTTTCACAATTCTTTCCACTGCTTTTTTACAGGCCATTTCGGGTGAATATCCCTGGCGCATAAATTCAACCACCAAATGTGTTCCGCAAATGCGTATCACTTCTTCGCCGGTACCGCTGCTGGTAGCTGCACCAATTTCATTATCTACAAATAAACCTGCCCCAATAATGGGCGAATCGCCCACACGGCCATGTAATTTATAAGCCATACCGCTGGTAGTAACTGCGCCCGATAAATTTCCCATTGCATCCATTGCTACCAATCCCATGGTATCATGATTGGCTGTGCCGTCTTCAAAAAAATTGGGTGCAAAGGGCCCGTTTTGTTTTTTATTCTCGATATTGATGACCGGTTTGTATTCACTTTTTTTAAGCCATTCGGCATAAGCTTTTTTGGCCTCCCCAGATAATTCAGCACTTTCCAAAGTAAATCCGTTTTCAATTGCAAATTGTTGTGCACCGGCACCAACTAAAATTACATGCGGTGTTTTCTCCATCACTTTACGGGCAACAGATACCGGGTGCTTAATTCTTTCCAAACCCGCTACAGCACCGATATTGGCTTTATGATCCATTATGCAGCTATCCAGCGTTACAATGCCATCCCTGTCGGGGTAACCACCCAACCCCACGCAGCAATCTATTTTATTCTCTATGTGCATTGCTCCGGCTTCCACAGCATCCAGCGCAGTTCCCTTTTGGATAAAATCTTCCATGCTTCCGCATTTACGGGCATCCCGCTATCCCAGGTAGAAATTACAATGGGACTTGTCGTTCCTTCAAACTGTTAGCAATTGATTTTTTTGCAGCAAGCAACGGTGCGGTTAATGCAGATAGGTGTAAAATTTTCTACGGTTCATCTTTAATTATTGTTAAGTAGTCTTCCAAAATCTCTCTATAGTTCCTCCGCCGCGGCGGGGGGGGTTTAATACTCATCATCCAACGCAAATATCTGGTTTCTTGTTTTATATTTCCCTCTTGTAAAATCGGGTATGTTTTGTACCTGCCCGCCTTCCAATATACTTTTTCGCTAAGCGGTGTAATGGCGTACCAGCTTGCATAATCATATACATCCAATGGAAATTCTGTCCCTCGTTTTATACATTCAATAAAAGCATGGTCAACAAAAAAATCCATACCACCATGCCCGGCACCCTCAGCCTGTGTTCCATATTTTTTCCATAGCGGGTGGTCATGATCGGTTAACCATTTCTCTGTATTATCCCATTTGTGATTGTGGTTCATTTCTTTCTGAAAATAAATAAAACCCTGTTTTTTTCCGCCCGAACCCCAATCCTGCCATAACCCTTCGGTACCCTGTACACGAAAACCTAAATTGTATGGCCGGGGTGATGAAACATCATGGGTAAGCAGGATCGTTTCGCCATTAGCACACTGTATCTGTGTGTTTACAATATCACCACATTTAAAATTCAGTTTGGCATTTGGATGATTGGCACCACCTTTAGGATGTTCTGCAATGTATTTCTGCAGGCCCTTTGCCTTGGTAGCAATGGAAGAAAGTTTAGTCATCCGGTTTCCCCGGTTAATATCCATCATTACCGCAACAGGTCCAAGGCCATGCGTAGGATACAATTCGCCATTGCGTTTTAAATTATGTTCGGTACGCCACTGGGCTTCGCTGTAAGCATTTTTTCCAAAATCCACACCGCTGTTGTAGGCTGTTTTGCCATCATTAAAAAGTACACCACGCAGATCATGTTCGTAACCGCCCTGCCCGTGCAGCAATTCTCCAAACATTCCTTTACGCACCATGTTCAATACCGCCATCACATCCCTGCGGTAACAAACATTCTCCAGCATCATTACCGGTATTTTTGTCTTTTCAGAAGTATTCACCACGTCCCAGCATTCCTGCAGTTTTACCGCGCCGCACACTTCTGCCCCAACAATTTTCCGGCATTCATGGCGTCAATGGCCTGTATGCTATGCCATTCCCAGGGCGAGCAAATAACCACGGCATCCACATCATCACGCTTTAATAAATTACGGTAATCATAATCGCCGTTTTTATATATAGCCGGTTCGGGGCGTTTATATGCTTCAAAAACTTTCAATGCTTCATCCACACTTCTTTGTTGAGGATCGGCTATGGCAGTTATTGATACATCATCTCTTTGTAAAAAATTACCCATGTGTTCATGCGAACGAAACCCTGCTCCAATAATTCCAATGCGAACCTTATCTTTTTTTGCAGATGAGAAAGCCTTGATAGAATCGGTAATGGTTAAAGCAGCTCCGGTTAAGGCAGCTGAACGAATAAAATCTCTACGGTTAAATGAATGCGGCATATGCTGGCAGTTTTTTTGACAAATTTATTTTTGCATGGATAGTTTTTTGATCATGTCTGCAGAAACAGTTTCCGCATACACGCCATAAGCACTGGTCATGGTTCCTTTTATCTGCCCCCGTCGAACGAGCCATCCGGGCGGGCGTCTTTTGATTCAATAGCATATACCACATCCTGATCAGCGGGATTGGTGTCGCCTTCAAAGCGGTATACTTCCACAATTTCAAACTCATGCGGGTTAAGACATATCTTATTTTCTGAACAGATTATTTTATCAAAGGCGATATTAAAATCCACAGTATATCCCAGGTTTTTAATTCCTGTAAGGCACCAGTAACAGTTTCAGGCGGGTTCATAAAATTTTTTAATGAAGTTACGAAATGGATACATTAGTTCTTTTAAAAAAAGCCAGATACATGATTACCATGAGGGTAACCCCTGCTGTAATTAAAAAAGTTATCATGGAACCAAAATTAAACCAGAGTAAACCACAAAGGCTGCTGGCAATAAATGCACAAATACTTTGAAAGCCGGAATAGGTACCAATAGCAGTAGCAGTATCTTTTTTATCAACCATATTGCTTATCCATGCTTTGGAAATGCCTTCTGTAGCTGCAGCATACACCCCGTACAGGAAAAAAAGTAAAAAGAAAACAGGCATACTTTTATTAAAAGCAAATCCTGTATACACTATGCTGAAAACAAATAAACCGGTAATGAATATCTTTTTAAGCCCGATCCTGTCGGCCAATATACCAATAGGATAAGCCAGCAGGGCAAAAACCAGGTTGTAAAAAATATATACTCCGATCACAGCCGTATCATTCAGCCCGCTTTCCTTCATCTTTAATAAAAGAAAAACATCTGAACTATTGAACAGGGCAAACAGCAACAACCCGGTTACCAGTTTTTTATAGGGTGCAGGGCTGTGCTTCCAATAAGATGCAAAGGCAAAAACCTTAGCCGTTGGCCTTTTTTCCTGTGCCACTGTCACATCAGGTTTCTTTTTTTCTTTGATCAGGAGTGTAGCTATAATGGCCAGCAATCCGGGTAAAAATGCAATCAGGAAAAGTGTTTTATAGTCATCCGGATTAAAATAAAGATATACCAGTGCAAATGCCGGCCCAAAAACAGCCCCCAATGTATCCATACTGCGATGAAAGCCAAAGACCCTGGCCTTATTTTCTTTGGCACATTCGTCACTCAATAAAGCATCCCGGGCGCCGGTTCTTATTCCTTTTCCCAATCTATCTATCGTTCTGGATAAAAATATCCACCAGGGGTAAATAAAAAATGCCAGCATGGGTTTACTGATGGCGCTTAAGCTATAACCCAGTTGCACAAAGGGCAAACGCTTGCCGCTGTTATCGCTTAATTTGCCAAAATAACTTTTACTAAACCCTGCAACTGATTCAGCAATGCCTTCCAAAACGCCTATGAACAGGGCCGTATATCCAATGTGTTTAAGAAAAAGCGGCATTACCGGGTATAGCATTTCGCTGGCCATATCGGTAAATAAACTTACCAGCGACAGTATCCAGACAGTTCGTGTAATAATTTTTCGTGGAGCGTTTGTTTGCAGCTGCACAAGCCTTCATTTTTCCGAATGTAGCAATTTGTTGGTACATTGCAGGCATAAAAAGATAATTTGTTACTTGTATCACAATGAGCATCAATATGAGTTTTATACGTTTTAAGCGGGTAACATAAAAAAGAAATATGCATAACAAGAAAACAGCCGGAAAGAAGTCATCGCAAACTGCCCTTGTAAAAGGGAAGCTTGATATTTCGAAAAGCGGAATGGGATATGTAATTGTAGAAGGTAATGATAAGGATATTATAGTGAGGCCCAACGACTTTAACCGGGCTTTTCATGGCGATATTGTACGGGTACAGGTTAACAGGGGGGTATCAAAAGATAAAAGACTGGAAGGTAAAGTGGTGGATGTAGCCGAGCGTAAACAAACCGAGTTTATCGGCAACATACAAATGAGCAAGAGCTTTGCTTTTTTTATACCTGCATCTGAAAAACCGATTCCTGATTTTTATATTGCTGCCGATAAATTAAATGGCGCCCAGGATAATGAAAGAGTGGTGGTAAAATTATTGAGTTGGGATAAAGCCGAAAAGAAACCGATTGGCGAAGTAGTGAGTATATTAAAAAGTGAGGATGAGAATGATATGGCCATGAAGGAGATACTGATTGAAACAGGTTTCCCATTGGCTTTTGATAAGGAAGTATTGGCCGAAGTTAAAAAACTGCAGCCAAATATTTCCCGGGAAGAGATCAGCAAAAGAAAAGATTACCGCGATATTCTGACTTTCACCATCGATCCTGTAGATGCGAAAGATTTTGATGATGCCATCTCTATCCGTAACCTGGATAATGGTAATTATGAGATCGGGGTGCACATTGCAGACGTAAGTCATTTTGTAAAACCCGGTACCCTGTTGGATAAAATTGCTTACGAAAGAGCCACCAGCGTGTATTTGCCGGATAGGGTAAACCCGATGCTGCCCGAAAAAATATCCAACGAATTGTGTTCTTTAAGGCCGCATGAAGATAAATATACTTTCTCGGCTGTGTTCCAGATCACCAACCGTGGCGAGATAAAACATACCTGGCTGGGCCGCACCATCATACACAGTAACCACCGGTTTAGTTATGATGAAGTGCAGGAAATTATTGAAAAGAAAGACGGCCTGCATAATAAACCCATTATGCTGTTGAATGAACTGGCTAAAAAATTCAGGGCTGAGCGTTTTAAAGAAGGAGCCATCAATTTTTCATCTACCGAAGTACGGTTTGAACTGGATGAAAAGGGTAAACCCATCGGCATTATTGTAAAAGAAAGTAAAGACGCCCATAAGCTGATCGAAGAATTTATGCTGCTTGCCAACAGGGCCGTCGCTTCTTATGTGTCTAAAATAAAAGTAAATAAAGAACCCATTCCCTTCCCATACCGCATACATGATACGCCCGATGATGAAAAACTGAAACCCTTTGCGGCATTTGCCAAAAAATTTGGTTATACGTTCGATCTACATGATGAACGTGCTGTAGCCGCATCTTTCAATAAAATGCTGAAAGAGGTGCAGGGCAAACCAGAGCAGCATGTGCTGGAGCAGTTGGGAATCAGAACCATGTCGAAAGCGGTGTACACCTCATCCAATATTGGCCACTATGGCCTTGGGTTTTGAGCATTATTGCCATTTTACTTCGCCCATACGCCGCTATCCCGATGTGATGGTGCATCGTATATTACAGCAATGCCTGGAAAAGGATCTGAAACTGGATAAAAAAATGGATGAGCGCTGCAAACATTGCAGCGACAGGGAACGAAAAGCCATGGAAGCTGAAAGGGCCGGTAATAAATACAAGCAGGTAGAGTTTATGAAAAACTACCTGGGACAGGAGTTTGATGGTATCATCAGCGGTGTTGCTTCCTTTGGTTTTTTTGTTGAAACTGTTTTACATAAATGTGAGGGTATGGTTACCGTTAGAGACCTGAGTGCCTATGACGATTTTCGCCTGGATGAAGCAGACTACGCACTGGTAGGTTTGCGTACCGGCCAAAAATTCAGGATGGGAGATGCGGTTAAAATAAAAGTGGTGGCTGCCAATTTAAGTAAGCGGCAATTGGATTACGAATGGGTTACAGATAAGACTGCAGGTGGTAGCGGAGAACCAGGTAAGAAGGGAAGAGAGGTAAAAGGTAAGGCCCAGGCTGGTAAATCAAAACCCGGCGCAAAAGCAACAGGTAAAAAGAAAAAATAAAATTATAAACTGCAAACACGCTACCCGATTGCGTATTTGTTCCTTAGTGGCTAAGTATATGCATTCATTTATAGAACTCTCACAACTCTTCGAAGAAAAATTCAATACCCGGCATTTTCCGGAGCAGCCAGAAACTTTGTACAACCCTGCACAGTATATTTTAAACCTGGGAGGTAAAAGAATAAGGCCGGTATGCGTGTTGATGGGCAACCAGTTGTTTGATGAGATTGATCCTGATGCATACAATGCAGCAGCAGCCATTGAGCTTTTTCATAACTTCAGTTTAATACATGATGATATCATGGATAAAGCGCCCATGCGTCGTGGAATGGAAACGGTTCATACAAAATACGGCGAATCGACTGCGCTGCTGGCCGGTGATGTGATGTTTGTAAAAGCATATGAATACCTGAATAAGATAAAGCTGGCGCAACTTCAAAAAGTATTGTTCCTTTTTAATAATACAGCCAGTGCGGTTTGCGAAGGCCAGCAAATGGATATGGATTTTGAGAACCGCGAAACCGTGAGTATGGATGAATATGTACACATGATCACGCTGAAAACATCGGTGCTGGTTGCCGCCAGTCTTAAGCTGGGCGCTATTTTGGGTGGGGCCGGAGAAGGTAATCAGAATCATTTGTACGAGTTTGGAAAGAATCTTGGTATCGCTTTCCAGGTGCAGGATGATTACCTGGATGCATTTGGCGACCCTGAAAAATTTGGTAAACAGGTAGGAGGCGATATCGTTGCCAATAAAAAAACCTTTTTAATGATCCATGCTTTTGAAACTGCAAAGCCTGCGCAGTTAAGCGAACTAAAGGATTTAATAAAAACCAATCCTGCTGATAAGGTTGAAAAAGTAATGCAGATCTTCCGCGACTGCAAAGTAGATGACTGGGCTAAGGAATTAAAGAATATATACCTGCAAACAGCTTTAAAGCACCTGGAAGACACAGCCGTACTCTCTGTACGTAAAAAACCATTGCAGGAACTTGCTGATTATTTGATGATGAGGGAGAGTTAAAAGAGTCTGGAGTTTTGAGTCAGGAGTCAGGAGTTATGTCTTTAACCATTAAGCTGTCAGGTTGAGCTTGTCGAAACCGGTTTAATAAAAAACAAGCCTGCAATGAAAATAGCCCATAACTATTTCGTTTATGTTGTTGAGTGTAGTGATAAAAGCTACTACACTGGTGTAACCAATGATTTGGATAGAAGATTATGGGAGCACAATAATGATGAAAATATATTGTGCTATACGTTTAAAAGGCGACCAGTAGTGTTAAAATATTTTCAACGTTTTCAGGACATTAACCAGGCAATTGAATTTGAAAAACAAATTAAGGGCTGGTCAAGAAAAAAGAAAGAGGCTTTATTTAAAGAAGATTGGGAAGCTTTAAAAGTGCTGGCTAAATCTCATTCCAAACCGTCTTCGACAAGCTCAGACTGACAACTCAATTACCTAACGGCCAGGCGTTATTCTCATAAGTAAAAATATTTTCTTAATTTCCTTCTACCAAAACAGAAACCAACATGGCAAATTCCTTATTCCGCAAAAAAAAGATCGAAAGTATTTTAGCAGAAGGTAGCGACGATTCGCATGGCGGCGGGGGGCTAAAACGAGTCCTCACCGTTCGAGACCTAACCTTTTTTGGTATAGCCGCTATTTTAGGTGCCGGCAGTTTCAGCAGCCTGGGTTATGCGGTGTTTCATGGCGGGCCGGGTGTAGTTACCTTATTCATCATCACCGGTATTGCATGTGCATTTACAGCCTTTTGTTATTCAGAATTTGCAAGTCGAATACCCGTTGCCGGTAGTGCTTATACTTATGCCTATGCCAGCTTTGGTGAGTTGTTTGCCTGGATCATTGGCTGGGCACTGATCATGGAATATTCTATTGGTAATATTTATGTAGCGTATAGCTGGAGCGATTATTTTACATCTTTGCTGGGAAAAATGAATATTCATTTACCTGAATATTTATGTACCAGTTATATGGAAGCCAAACACGCCATTGAAGGCGGTAGCACCAACCCTGAGGTTTTAGAAGCCTGGAACAATTCCCCGGTTGTTGGCGGACTGAGAATTATTTTAGATCTGCCTGCACTCATCATTAACTTCCTCATCACTTACCTGGTTTATCGTGGTATAAAAGAGAGCCGCAATTTCAGCAATGTAATGGTGATCTTGAAAATAGCAGTTGTAGTGCTCATCATTCTTGTTGGCGGTTACCTTGTTTTTTCAAACGGACTTACTGCTAACTGGACACCGCCTGATGATGCAGGCGTAAAGTCTTTTATGCCCAATGGCTTTAGTGGTGTAATGCTGGCCGTTGCCAGTGTATTCTTTGCCTATATTGGTTTTGATGCAGTGAGTGTGTTGGCAGAAGAAAGCAAAGATCCGCAGCGTGACCTGCCACGCGGAATGATCTTATCACTGGTGATCTGCACCATCATCTATATATTGCTCACCCTGGTTTTAACCGGTGCTGTTAACTACAGGAATTTTGATGGCGTGGGCGATCCGCTGGCCTTTATTTTTGAACCTCAAAACCTCAACGTTGGCTGGATGCAGTTTTTGGTTGCAGTGGTGGCTGTTGTGGCCATGACCAGTGTGCTACTTGTTTTTCAAATGGGCCAGCCCCGTATCTGGATGAGTATGAGCCGTGATGGTTTATTGCCACCGGTTTTTCAAAAGATCCATACAAAATTTAAAACACCCTATTTTGGAACCATCATTACCGGTTTGGTAGTTGGCGTGCCTATTTTGTTTACCGATAAAACCTTTGTGCTTGACTTTACCAGCATCGCAACGCTTTTTGCTTTTGTGCTGGTTTGCGGCGGGGTATTGCTTATTCCCCGTAAAGAAAAAATTCCAGGCAGGTTCCACCTGCCGTATATCAACGGTCAGTTTATTTTTCCATTGATCGTGATGGGGGCCATCTTTATGGCCTGGAGCCTTTCCAAAACCTATTTTACTGATATGTTCAATTTTGATTATAGTGCAAATGAAGATTATGCAGCCGGTAAAAAAACCTTTATGGACATGGCCATCACCAATATCTCGCTGATCGTATTCTGGATAAGTGCCATACTGCTGGCAGTTTTTGCCTTTGTAAAAAAATATTCGCTCATTCCTTTAATGGGTGTAATAACCTGCATGTACCTGCTTACCGGTATGAGCAAAAGCAATTGGGTATGGTTTATTGCCTGGCTGGGCCTTGGAATAATTATCTACTTTTTGTACGGTTATAAGAAAAGTAAACTGGCAAATTAATTTGCGTATTTTTCTTTTGGGCCAAACATTTGATCTTTACTAAACTTCATTGGCGTCGCATCCTGATACCCATCGGGATACTTTAGTACCTTTGTGCGACTTTTTTATATAATTGAAGATGAAATATCAACCCGGCGATAAAATACTGGTTTTACTAACCGATGAGGAAGGTACCATCATAGAGATCATGAACGAAAAAATGGTACTGGTAGAAGTGAAGGGTGTAAAATATCCCATCTATACCGACCAGATAGATTTCCCTTACTTTAAAATGTTTTCTCAAAAATTTAAGGCTGAAAAAAAGAAGGTTTTTATTGACCAGGTGCAAAAAGAAAAGGCCATGCCTAAAGTAAAAGAAGGTAACGGTATCAGGCTTTCATTCATACCAGTTTTTGATAAGGATATTTTTGATGACGATATTGTAGAGAAATTTAAAGTATACCTCGTTAATCAAAATGAAACAGCTTATACTTTTACCTATAACCTGATGATTGGTGGCGACAGCGATTTCCAGCTAAAAAATACGCTGGAGCCTTTAAGCGATTTTTACCTCCACGATGTAAGGTTTGAAGATCTGAGTGACAGCCCGCGCTTTGAATTTGAGTTTGCCTTAAAAGAGCCTGATAAAAAGAAAGCGCCTTATTATGAAACATCCTTAAAATTAAAAGCAAAGCAGTTATTTAAAAAGATTGAAGAGATACAATTAAAGAATGAACCATCTTTTTCTTATGTATTGTTTGAAGATTATCCTGATAAGTTGCTGGAAGAAAAAGTTGATCTGGGCAGGTTGGGTAATGCCGGCTTCCGCATCTATGATGCAACTAAGATCAGGCATAACCTGGAACCTGCAAGAACTGTGGTTGACCTGCACATTGAAAAACTAACTGACAGTTGGAAACACCTCAGTAATTTTGAAATACTGTCCATGCAGTTAAAGGCTTTTGAAAAATATTATGAATTGGCAATTGCACATTACCAGCCTTCTTTAACCATCATTCACGGCGTAGGTATTGGTAAATTACGGGATGAGATACATGATATTTTAAGATTGAAGAAGGAAGTAAAATCATTCATAAATCAATACAGCCCCCAGTTTGGTTATGGAGCCACTGAAATTTACTTTGAATACAAATAACCAATATGATAATGCCTTATGATACCTGGGGACAGGTAGCTTTTGTTTTTATACTGAGTGTATTGCGCTACCTCGTTATTGGTGGACTGGCATTTTTATTTTTTTATGTGCTGCTGAAAAACAAAGCGCTCTTTGCAAAAATTCAAAAAAAATGGCCGGCAAAATCAGACTATTACCGGGAGATATTTTATTCTTTGCTCACCTTCCTCATTTTTGCGGTAACACCGCTTGTGTTAAACAACCCGTACATTAAACCCTATACCACCATTTATCGTGATATACACCAGCACAGCATGTTTTACTTCTGGATGGTTTTTCCATTGATGCTTGTTGTGCATGATACGTATTTTTATTTTGCCCACCGGATTATGCATCACCCAAAACTTTTTTCATTTTTTCATGTGGTGCATCATAAAAGTACCAATCCATCGCCCTGGGCATCTTTTGCTTTTCAGCCAACCGAAGCTTTTATTGAATCGGGAATCATTTACCTGTTTGCTTTAACCTTTCCGGTGCATGTTATACACCTGTTGTCTTTCCTCATTTTTATGACCATATATAACGTGTACGGACATCTTGGTTTTGAATTGTTTCCCAGGGGGGCAAACAGGCACTGGCTTCTAAAATGGTTTAATACGTCTGTTAATCACAATATGCACCACCAGTATTTTAAAGGTAACTATGGTTTGTATTTTACCTGGTGGGATAAGATCTTGAAAACAACACATAAAGAATATGATGACCGCTTTAAAACCATAAGTGATGACACTATTCAGTTAAGAAAATCAGCAAAACAACATGTCCTTTAACGAACTGCTCGTTTATATTGCCTTTGTTGTCGGCTTTGCACTCACGCCCGGCCCCAATATGATGCTGTATCTTACCTATACATTTGAATATGGCCGTAAGGCTGGTTGGGCAACGGCAGCAGGTATTGTTAGTTCATTTCTTGTTCACATTACAGCCATAATTTTTGGTTTAACTGCTATACTGGTAAGCATGCCGGATGCGCTGGATGTTTTGCGTTACTGCGGAATTGCCTACCTGCTTTATCTTGCCATTACCAATCTTAAAATTGTTACATGGAAAACAGGTGAAGCCCAAAAAACAGAAGCAGGATTGGGCGTTTTTTATTTAAAAGGTTTTATTGGGAACCTGCTCAATCCCGGATCCTTATTTTTATATTTTTCTGTATTACCACAGTTCTTACATCCCGAACGTGGACAGTTGTTATTACAAAATGTAAAGCTGGGTGGCATTCAGATGCTGTGCAGTTTTATAACCAATTGTACCATTGTTTACCTGGCAGGCTTTGCTACCGAAGCGTTTTTTAAAAATGAGCGGTACCAGCGGATGGTCAGGTACAGCATGAGCTTTTTTATTATACTCTTTGCGGTGAAGATGCTTTTTATGAAGTAGTAATTCCAATTCTAATTTTAATAGTTTATTGAACCACATAGAACAAAGTTCACATAGGAAGCCACATAGCTATGTGAAAATCTATGTTTTCTCCTGTGGCTATGTGGTTCAAAAAATGCTTGCCTTTAATAAAACGCTTATTACAAAGCTTATCGAAAGTGGCCGGTAACGGCATAACAAACCTTGCTGTTTATCCTTTTAAAGACCTCACCATTTATTTTACGAAGGCGGCGGAGCTTTCTTTTATCCAGCAATCTTCCTTCACTATCGAAGTATTGTGGTTGCGGAAAATAAGTGAGCACATAATATTTGGCATAAGAGAAAAGTGATTTTAAGGCAACGGGTTTTATCGACATCAGTATTAGTGTATGTTTCTTCTGATCCACATAATAATCTGAATAGGAAATCCAGGTACAACGTATATCATGCATCTGATTTATCAAAGTATTGATCTTTGCCGCATTTAAATCATAGGCCATCAACGTATCTATCAAACGGGGTTCTTCAATACCAAATTCATAAATATAACTAAGTGTATCTGTAATAATCTCCAGCGAAACAGTTTTAAAATTACGGTCGGTAAAACCCACATTGAAAGGTCCCAGCGGGTAAAGTGCCTTGTATGATTCTTCGATCCTGTCCAGCACTTTTTCATTTTCGTAATAATATTTTGTAGAAATATTTTTTGGCGAACAGGAAAAAAAATAAACCTGCAATTAATGATAAAATGAGTATGTAGTTTTTTTATTCAGCATTGGCTTCTTTTTTAGTGAACCAGGTAATACCAAAAACTATTCTTTTAAAAAAACCGGAAGATACCTGCAACTGGGTTTTGCGGCCATAATCCCAGTACATAAATGTGATCACATCATTTTCGATGCTTATTTTTCAGCAACAATAAAATGAGTGGGTACGCCCAGCTTTAATCTGATATGGTCTTTTTTATACAGAATGCGGTTATTGATAAAGAGCACAACGGTACCTGTTTTCATGTGATCACTGATATAGGTGTACAGGCTGCCAACTTTTGGCCGCATCAGGTCGGCACCCCTTGCTTTGGAATTGTAATGAAGTAACTCCCTGGTCATGCGGTTGAATTTGGCATAATTTACCGAAGCCCAAAAACGGTTCTCGTCGCCCTCATCGTAGTTTCGGTTAAAAATATTAAGGTATCCTTTGTAATGATCAGCGAGTGTTAAATACCACATCTGTTCTGCCGGGTTAATATCAAGCGTTCCTTTATATTTCAATTTTCCGGCTTCCAGTTTGATGGCAGCAGAGGGCTCAAATATGATGCTTCTGAATGTGGCTTTTCCTTCGCCATAAAGTTGCAGCAACAGTGTAGCATAACCAAGCGGATCATCCTGCAGGAACAAATAGGAAAGTGCACCATAACCACAAAAATTTGTACTCTTGCCGGGATAAATGCTTACAATGTTATGAATATTGGTCTTCAGGTTCTTAAGAAACAAACCTGGTTTTATATTAGGCCAATGTGCGCTTGGTTTTAATTTGCTGATCTTTTCAACATATTCGATGGCCTGCTGTTGGGTTGATGTTACTTTTCCAGGCAGTACGGGGTAAAGTTGTGTACCCGCTTTGGCAAAAGGTGTAAATACTAAAATAACACAGGCTAAAACAAAAGCTTTAAGAATGTGACAGGGCCTGGTATGTTGATTAGGTTTCAAATATTTGTTTATTGCAAATAATACGATCAGGGAATTAAAGCAACTTTATAATGTAAAAGTATGCTTACTTGTACGCCTTTAACAAAATACCTGCCAAAATATGCCTCTATAAAGGTCAGTATGCCTCTTTCTGAATTAATGGCAACAAAAAATTAACAGGATACGGAAGAAAGAAATTACCCATGTTTGCACATTCAATGTTTAAACACTGTATATTTGTGCCTTATGGGGCGGTCAAAGCCTGCATAAACATAAAAAATGAAGCGCTATAAAAAATGGCTGATTGGTTTAGGGATACTTTTGCTGGCAGGAGCAGCGGTTATTTATTACCTGTTTACCTTAAAGTATGATGATACTGCAACAGTAAAAGCAGACTATACAGTTGATGCCATTAATTTTATTAAAGAGTTCAAACAGGACATGGCTGCTGCCAATAAAAAATATTCAGAGAAGATCATTGTGGTTAATGGAACCGTATCGGCCATTGAAATGGCAGATACTACTGCAAATATTAAAATGATTGATACTACAAACGGGGCTTATATCATTTTTGCTTTTCAGCAGCAGCATCTGGGCGAAGCAAAAACCATAAAGGAAGGAGAGCAGGTATCTATCAAAGGAAGCTGCAGTAACGGAGCTTTCAGCAGCATCCTGGAGGCCGAATACATTACATTTAAACGTTGTGCAGTAAATAAATAAATTTTAAATCTAAAATAAAAACAACCAAATGAAAAAAACAATTCTCTCTTTAGCAATGGTATTGGCAGCAGGTGTACTGTTTGCACAAAAGAAAACAACCACATCGGCTGTTATCAATTTTGATGCAACAACGCCCATCGATGCTTTACCTAAAGCTGAAAACAAGACAGTGATCGCATCGCTGGATACAAAAAGCGGAACAGTAGCTTTTGAAGCAGCTATAAAAAGCTTTACATTTTCAAATCCAAAAATACAGGAGCATTTTAACAACAAGGGCTGGATGGATAGCGATCAGTTTGCAACGGCAACTTTTAAAGGAAGCATTACCAATCTTAAGTCAGTAAAATTTAATAAGGACGGCACTTATCCCGTTGATATAACCGGAGACCTGACTATGCACGGTATTACCAAGACAATTGATGCAAAAGGTTTTATAACCGTTAGAGGCAAATTAATTGTGGCCAATTCTGAATTTACGGTAAAGCTGGAAGATTACAAAGTAAACGGTGGCGCAATTGCAGCCGGTAAAGTTTCCAAAGAACCAACCATTAAAGTGGTTGCTGAATTCAATTAATATTGATCTGGTATAAGCAAAAAGCTTTTGTTCCTGCAGGAACAAAAGCTTTTTGCTTTTAAATAATAAGTTGAGGTATTAATCGGCTTTAAATTCTTCTTCTATCATTTCATGAAAAGCGGTTTCACTTTCTGTTATCCAGGCAGGTAATGTTTCGGTTGTAATTTTCCAGGCGCTGTCTTTCATTTCCATATTAAAGATGATGCGGTTTGCCTTTGCATCAATAACATCCACCGTAAAAGGGCCTTCTTGTTTACCATTGGGTTTTCTGAAGTTAAATTCCTTCAACTGGCCATCACATTTTATCAGTTTTGTGAACTGAATATTCTTTACATACTTTAATTCCATCAGGGGTGGGTTTATAGCAAACTTAAGGTTTTACCGCCAATTGAAACAAATAACTACGTTAATAAGCTGTAAAATATCTGTAAACTGCTAATAAGCAGCAGCTTAATTTTTTAAGCCTGCTGAATTATTTTTTTTATGAACACTATTTGCCCAAGGTGATAATGAATATGCTCAATAATGCCATGCATATTCCGGTAATAAGTTCCATATTTTTCATCCGTAAACATTTCTCCAAACCTGCTTTCCGGCAACTGTTCAAGCAGGTTGGCAAAATTTGCTGCATCGGCCCAGGTTTTATTCAGCAGTTGTTTCCAATCATCTTCAGACTGAATGGCAGGAAGATCAAAACTGAATGTATCGCTGGCAGTAAGTGGCTCTCCCTGTAATACTTTCAATACAGCACCCACATAATAATTCATGTGGTAAACAAGCGCTGCAATGGTATTAAAAGAATAAACTTTTGTTACGGCCTGTTGCCAGCTTACATCTGCCAAAGTATCCTGCAGGTTTACCGATGTCCAGTTGCCACCAAAATGAACATCTTTGAAATGCTTTGCTGTTTGTTGGGATACATTCATTTGATCTGTTTTATTTTTTTTAATGAAAACCGAAAATGTTTCATTTTTCTTTTCCTGTCAGCGCTTATTTGTAATCGAATTTGCAAATATCCGTTGGCTGTAATATTTCACCACCCTTGTCTGTTACTTTTTTCTTTTTTTAAATTTAGTTATATCAATCAGGCATTGTTATGCCCCGTATATGTATATACTATTTTAAATTCATATCCGCATCATGATCCACACACAACTTATATATTACCGATGCATCACTTAAAATATAACTGAACTGGTCTGTTACTGATTTTGTTTCCACCAGTTCTTTTTTAGTAGGGGTTTCCAGTTGCCCGTTTACAAGTTCTGTCTTTCTTTTTTCAACGAGGCTGTTTATCATTTCCTCCAGAGCACTGAGATCCGGCAAAGGTGGCAGTACTTTTGTCTCTTGCGGCGTAGCTAGCAGACTTTCTGCAGTTTTGAAATAGTGGCTTGTAGTTTCTATCCAGGGTATAAGTTGGGCCGACCGGAATAAGATCTTGTGTGTTTTCAGGTAATAAGACAGGGTGGCCAGGTGCGATATCAACGTATGATTGATACTTACAAATTTATGTACATTCTTTATGCCCTGGCGGTGCCGTTTGGGTTCCGATAACATCCGGGTAAAAGCATCGGATAAATTTGCAAGCACGATCAGGGCATTTCTGCGTGCCATTTTTATGGTAAGGATATCAGTACCTGTACCGGGGATAAACTGCGCTGCAATTGCCCGGTAATATCTTTCATTAGCCTGCAGCATCTCGGTCATGTATGCCTTAATGCTATGGCGCTCCCATGCAGGCACCAAAAACAGGCTGGCAAAAAAAGCAATGACAGAGCCGATGGCCGTATCAATGATCCTGTCCTGCATCACTTCACCCATATCACCGGGGTAGAGGAAGTGAAAAAAAATGATTAGTTCAGGTGTCATGAAGAGCACACTCAAAAAATAATTGATACGCATGAACATATAACCGGCTGCCATAAAACAGATCATGAGTATAAGCAGCACGGTATTGCTGTGAATAAAATATAAAATAGACATACCAATCACAACGCCTGCAAGAGTACCGATAAGCCTGTCACGGTTTCGCTGTTTGGTGAGTGCATAGGCTGGTTTCAATATCACTACAATGGTAAGCAGTATCCAGTACCCACGGTCTATCTTGAACATCACGGCAATGATATATCCCAGCAGCATGGCCAGCGCCACCCTTAATGCATGCCTGAAAGTGTTTGACCTGAAATTAAGGTTATCAAAAAACAAAGAGGGGCGTATATCTGGCGTGGTTTCGGTATGGCTTTCTATAGCTACACCAATATTATTTGTATTCAGGCTTTTTTCATAACCGGTGTACACATGCAGCAGTTTTATTTTGGCAGTCAGGTCTTCCAGGTTTTTCATAATGCGGCCAAGGCCAACAAAATCTTCTACATTCGTTTCATTCATCATGCTTAGTCGCAATTTGTCAAAGTGTTGCCTGGTTTCTTTAATTAGCCGGGTTGTTTCATTGGCTGTTTCTGATGATATGCCCGACCTTACCGCCATGCCCACTTCTTCTATCTCTTTACCCAGTGCCTCTATTACTGTATGATATTCCTGCAGGATGCCTGTATTATCAAACTGTGCATGTAAAACAGGGTAGTGCTGGTAACTCGTCATAACCGATTCGTAGAGTTCTGCCACTTCCAGGTAAATTTTTACAAGCACCCTGCCTGTATGTGTTGATTCTTTTACAATGGCCCTTGTATTAAACAGCAGGTCGCCCAATGTTTTTTGTTCTGCTTCTATTTGTACCTGTAACTGCAGCAGTTGCTCGTTTATTTTTTCATAATCAGGTTCAGGTAAATACAATGAACCTCTTAAGCGAAGGAAATTTCCAACCCCGGTAATATAATCGCCCATCACCTGCTGAATGAACCTGTATGGCCGTAACCTGTAAAGCAATAAGCTATACAACATATACCAAATACCGCCGGCCAGCGTATAGCCGGCAGTGATCCAGATATCTCTGCCCTGTAGCGGTTCCTGCAGGCTCAGCACCATAATAATGATAACGGCAATACCCACCGAGGAACTACGGGCACCATAAACCGTAAGCATGGAAAATATAAAACCTGAGATCAATAAAAAAGCTCCCAGCAGGATGGTATTTGCAGCACTATAATACGTAAGCACAGATATTCCTGCTACCAGTACACTGCAACTCAGCATCCCGGCGAGCCTGTGTTTTACGGCACCGGGGGCATCCGCAACACTTACGCAAAGCGCACCCACCGACATTACGATACCCAGGGAAAGCATATCAAAATAATGCATCACCAGTGATGGCAATAAAATACCTGCGGTTATACGTACACCTTCTGTTGCATAGCGGCCGTTGATGAAATTGATATATTTTTTATGGTAATTCACTTATGGGAAGTTAGCAATAAACCGGCCGATTTGAAGCTTTGCCGTTTAATATGACTGTAGCGATCAATATTCTCCAATCTTCAGCTTTGCAAAAAGTTCTTTTTCATCCATCTCCCTCACTTCCCCCGCTTTTAATCCATCCAGTTCCAGATCTTCAATACTAATGCGAATCAGCCGCTTGCATTTATGCCCGGTGGCTGCAATCATTTTGCGAACCTGGTGATACTTGCCCTCGGTAATTGTCATCAGCAGCCAGGTAAAAGGTGGCCATGCGGTTAATCTATCGCCCAAATCATAAAGTTCTTCCGGGTTGGTTACAACCTGTACAACGCAGGGCGTTGTTGTATAAGTTATACCGGTTTTTATGCGAATGTCAATTCCTGTCTGTAGCTGCTTAAAATTTTCTTCAGATAGTATATTGTTTATCTGCACCAGGTAAGTTCTTTTATGTGGCTCATCGCTCAAAAACAACAACCGCGTTACTTTTTTATTGGTGGTAAGAATGAGCAGACCTTCTGAATCATTATCCAGTCTGCCCACAGCATGTATACCAGGCGGAAAGTCAAAATCCAGGTTCCCCAGCAGCCGCACATCATGCGTACTTATAAACTGCGATACCATGTTAAAGGGTTTGTTGATGATGAAGTAGCGATTCATTTAGTTGATCCGTTGATCCTTAAATTAGTTAATTGGTGAGCAACTGGCTAAAACCAAAGTCTTTTAAAAATGTATACTCCCCACGGATTAACGGATTAACCAATTAACGGATTAAAACAGTGCTTCCTTTTGCATGATAAACTTTATTATCGGCGCCAATACCTTCCAACATCCATACCAGTGTATGTGATTGAACAGGGTTGCCTTTAAACCGGCCATCCCAGCCTTCATTGATGCTTTTTGTTTCAAAAACCAGTTCGCCCCAGCGGTTAAATATTTTAAAATAAGTAAGTTGTTTGATGCCGATCATAAATGGTTTTAAAAGATCATTACGGCTATCATTGTTGGGTGTAAAAGCGTTTGGTACATAAATTACAATGTTCTTATTAATTTTTACCACCTGCGTATCAACGGTAAGGCATCCGGCTGCGGTTTTATGTACAATGGTATAGGTTCGTTCCTTATTGTCTGTAAAGACAGGGGTATAACTGGTCGCATCATCCAGGCTGGAGGCAGGTGTCCACAATACACTTTTACCAACAGGCCTTGCCTGTAAGGTTAAAGGTAAATTGGCAACTGCATAAGCTTCCGGGTTTTTTTTCCGGCCACAGGTTTCTCAATACGTACGAATTTTTTTTGTATGCTTAATGGAAAAGGACATTGTGTACTGCTTACCGATAAACTCATTACATAATTACCCGGTGCTGCATAAATCTGCATGGGCGGATTACGTAAGGTAGATGTTTGGCCGTTGCCAAAATTCCATAAATAACTGATGGTAGATGTGCCGGGATCAACAGTATTATTTACCGGTATTACCGGCTCATTGATACAGGTTGCATTTATGTCAAACTCGGCAAAAACATTTGGATGTATGGTAACCGTTGTACTGGCACTATCGGCACAGGCGCTGCTGCTGTTTACGATCATCACCACTTCGTAAGTGCCGGGTTTTCTAAAGCTATAAGTTAGGTCACGGGTAAAGCCCACATAGCCATCACCGGTAATCCATTTGTATTGTAAGGGGCCGCCAACAGCATTGGTGCTGGTATTTTTAAAGGTAAACCTGTTATTAATAAAACATTGCACGGGTTTATCAACTGTAAAGCCCGGCACCGGTATGGAAGATATATCTATGTTTATGCTTTTGGTATATAAATTACAACCCAAAAAGCTGAACACCTGGGCACTGTAGGTACCGGTTTCTGTAGCTTTATACCGTTGCTGATTAGCCCCCGGTATGGCAATGCCATTTTTATACCATTGCACACTGTCGCAGGGTTTTACCTGTAAAACACTGCTGTCGCCGCTGCCAATACACCAGGTTGGCTTACCCAATACATCCAGGTCGTCGTACAATTTAGCAGCACGTACAGTAACGGTGTCGGTACTGCGGCAGCCGCCACCGATATGATTTACATGTAAAACATAATCGGTGGTTACATCGGGTGTTGCAACCGGGTTTGCACTTAATTCATTGTTTAATGCTATGGCGGGGGTCCACAAATAACTCCAGCCAGGCTTGGGAGGTACACCAATTTGAACAAAGCTGTTGTTGCACGAAACCTTATCGGGTCCTGCATTAGCTTTGTAGGTTAGGGTATCATACAAGGTTGTATACAATGTATCCAGGCAGCCATAGCCGCTGTAAGGTACCACCACTACAGCTACCTGTGTACCGGCAGCTGGCGGAGGTGCTAAAGTAAGCGTTTGAGCATTGCCCAATACCTGTGTAAAAGTGGGATTGTACCAGGTGTAGGTTTGATAACCATAGGGTGCATTTACACGTACAAAATTATCATCGGGACAAAAATCGGCTCCCTCAAAACGGTCACTGCATTCACTGTTTACGTCAATATAGGCATAGCCAAAATGAATGCGGAAGGTGCAGTCGGCGGTTTTAAAAAACAGCCTGATGGTTTTACCTGCCAGGTTATCCAGGTTGATGGAAACAGCGGTCCAGGTTTTATACCAAACCGGTGTATTACCTCCCGGGTTTGGCGATAACAGAAAACCCGGTAACGGCGAACCATTAGCAAAAAATGAAAATGAGGAACAGGTGATGGGATACCCATCGCTTAAATTCTGAACGAGAAGATCCAGCCTGGGTTGTTCTGATTCATGGTGACCGGGATCCTGGAAAACAACAGCATAATTATAAATAAGATTGTAGGTATTGGCACCTGCCGGAATGGTAAAATCATAAGAAACACCTTCAGCCTCGCGTCCTGCCGAATTATTGCCTAACCGTATGGAATGGCCGCTGCCGTTGGGGCAGTTTACCGGAAATCCACCATAAGGATCTAAACCACCGCCACCTATTGCCGAATACATGGTATGCCGGTTAAAAACAGGCCCTCCGGCATAGTTAAAATTGATAACGTTCACATCATTAACAGAAGATACATTACCTGTATAGCAGGTCCAGCTACTGAAATCTCCTTTTTCAAAATCTATATTGGGTGGACATTGGGCAAATATAAAACCCGGGGATGCACATAAAAATGAGCACACGATCAACAACAGAGGTATGTGGCGTTTTAAAAGCATAATTTTTTTAACACTTGGTAAACGTTGACCGGGGGGATATTAAAGTTAAAACTTTTGTAGTTCTCTCCGCTAACTGTTAACAATTTAAAAGATTTTTCCACGCATAGCTTCTTTGTTTAATTTTCACTGCTGCATTATGCGTAATATTATAAACGTATTTTTTATAAAAATGGTTGTTGGAGGGTATTTCAAAAAACTTGTTACCTGTTTCTTATTCAATTACCTTTGCCGCATGACAATAGAGCATCTTAAATCTATAAGGGACCGTGTGTTGGTCTTGGGGAGGTTTCTTTGACGTCGCTAACCGACAAGCCAAAGTAGCTAATGATAAACAACTTTCACTTTCGCCGGGTTTTTGGGATGACAATACCCGTGCAACCGCTATTCTAAAGGAAATTAAGGTACACGAATACTGGATCAATTTGTACAACGCAGTGGAAACTGCAGTAGAAGACTTTGCTGTATTATTCGAATTCTGGAAAGCTGGTGAAACCAGTGAGGAAGAAGTGAAGGAGGCTTTTGATCTTGCTATTGAAAAATTGAAGAAGCAGAATTTAAAAGCACGCTGAACGAACCCGAAGACGAATTGCCTGCCATGATGCAGATAAACAGCGGCGCCGGTGGAACAGAAAGCCAGGATTGGGCCGAAATGCTTGCCCGCATGTTTAGAATGTATGCTGAAAAGCAGGGTTGGGGTGTTACCGAAATGGACTGGCAATGGGGCGATGGTGCAGGGATCAAAACCTGTACGTATAAGATCGAAGGGCCCTTTGCGTATGGATTTTTAAAATCAGAAAGCGGTGTGCATCGCCTGGTGCGCATTTCGCCATTTGACAGCAATGCCCGCCGGCATACTTCTTTTGTATCGGTTAATGTTTACCCATTGGTAGATGATACTATCAATATCGAAATAAACCCGGCTGATGTTAAAATGGAAACATCACGGAGTGGAGGCGCAGGCGGACAAAACGTAAACAAGGTTGAAACCAAAGTGCAGTTAACCCATATCCCAACAGGTATTGTGGTAGTGTGCCAGCAGGACAGGAGCCAGCTTGGTAACCGTGAACTGGCCATGCAGATGCTGAAAAGCCGTTTGTATGAAATGGAACTGCAAAAACGCAACGAGATAAAAGATGCCGCCAACAGTAAAAAGAAGAAGATAGAATGGGGCAGCCAGATACGCAGTTATGTTTTTCATCCTTACAAAATGATCAAAGACCACCGCACCGATTATGAAGTGGGCAATGTAGGCCCGGTGATGGATGGGGAACTGGATGGATTTATAAAAGCATATCTGATGAGTGAGAAAGAGACCGAAGCATAAATTTTACGGATAGGGGTGAAGAAGAAAAATTTATACCTGGATTTTTCCCCGCTTCCTCTGCACCCCAGCGCGCTCTGCGTGAAATTTGATTGCATCACTCAATTGTACACTATAACTTTGTTATACTTTTTTAACTATAAAAATAAAGACCATGCAATACGGAGATTTCTATTACCCCATGCCGGTTAACGAACCTGTACTTAACTATGCACCCGGTTCAAAAGAAAAACTGGCGCTTAAAGCTGCTTTAAAAGAATTAAAAAGTACCAAAATTGATGTACCCATGTACATTGGCGGAGAAGAAATAAGAACGGGTAATACAGTTGATATTCGTCCGCCGCATGAACGTAAGCATTTGCTTGGGCAGTTTCATGTGGGTGAAGCAAAGCATGTTGCCAAAGCCATTAATGCCGCATTAAAAGTAAAAGATAAGTGGGCCAATATGAGTTGGGAGAACCGTGCAAACATATTTTTAAAAGCTGCCGATCTGTTAGCCGGTAAATACCGTGCAAACATTAACGGTACTACCATGCTGGGCCAAAGTAAAAATGCTTTCCAGGCAGAGATTGATGCGGCCTGCGAGTTGATAGATTTCCTGCGTTTTAATGTACACTTCTTAAGCGATATTTATCGCCAGCAACCCATCAGCGGTGCCGGCATGAACAACAGGATGGAATACCGTCCGCTGGAAGGATTTGTATTTGCCTTAACGCCTTTTAACTTCACAGCCATTGGTGGCAACCTGCCAACATCTGCTGCCATGTGTGGTAATGTGGTTGTCTGGAAATGCGCCAACACACAGGTTTACAGCGCCCAAATGTTCATGCGTATTTTAAAAGAAGCCGGCTTACCCGATGGGGTTATCAACCTGGTTTTTATTGATGGTCCTACCATTGGCGAAGTAGTTTTTAATCACCGCGATTTTGCTGGTATACATTTTACCGGCAGCACCGGTGTATTTAACAGGATGTGGGAAACCATCGGAAAGAATATGAGTATGTACCGTTCTTATCCGCGTATTGTGGGCGAAACCGGTGGTAAGGATTTTGTAATAGCACACAAAAGCGCCGATCCTGATGTGGTGGTTACCGCACTTGCCAGGGGCGCATTTGAATACCAGGGACAAAAATGTTCTGCTGCTTCAAGAGCATATATTCCATCCAACATAGCTGCAGAAGTTAAAAAGAAATTAGTGGAGCAGGTAAAGACCATGAAGATGGGCACTGTGGAAGACTTTACCAATTTTGTAAATGCTGTGATTGATGAAAAGAGTTTTGATAAACTGGAAGGCTATATTAAAAATTCAAGGAAACGTGACAGCGGTGCTAAAATATGGGTTGGGGGTAAATGCGATAAAACAGAAGGTTTCTTTATTGAGCCAACCATTATCGAAGCAGCTGACCCTAATTATGTAACCATGTGCGAAGAATTGTTTGGGCCGGTGCTTACTGTTTACATTTACGATGAAAATAAATATGAGGCAACATTAAAACTGGTAGATGAAACATCGCCTTACGCATTAACAGGAGCTGTAATTGCCCGTGACCGTTTTGCGGTAGAACTGGCAACAGATAAATTACGCAACAGTGCCGGTAATTTTTACATTAATGATAAACCAACCGGTGCGGTGGTAGGTCAGCAACCTTTTGGCGGCGCAAGAGGCAGTGGTACCAACGACAAAGCGGGTTCAATTCTGAATTTATACCGCTGGTTAAGTGCACGTACCATTAAAGAAACATTTAATTCACCAACGGATTACCGTTATCCGTTCTTACAGGAAAAATAACACCTATGTGTTCACCTGTTATCTATATATGTGATTCAACGCTGAAACCCATAGGTAGATAGGAACATAGTTTTAACATAGGGGAACTTAATACATATAAAAGCACTAAAAATGACAACTAAAATTACATTCACATTGCCTGCTGCCAATATAATTGGTACAGCCGAATGTGTATTACTGGGAGAATTTAATAACTGGAATGCAGACAAGGGTATTTACCTGCAAAAGCAGCCTGATGGCTCCATGACAGCGGAGGTTGAACTTATTGCGGGAAACGATTATCAATACCGTTACCTGCTAAGTAATGGCCGTTGGGTAAATGATAATGGCGAAAAAATAACATCTGAAATGCATGGATACCCTGTGGTTAACTGCATTGTAAGGGTACCCGCAATTACTGAAACAGCAATGCCTGCAGCAATAAAAAAAGCAAAAAGCGAAGTTCGGACCAAACCTAAAACAGTAAAGGCAAAAGCAACACCTGCAGTAAAAGCAGCACCTTCAATAATTAAAGATGATTTAACCAGGGTAGAAGGCATCGGAAAAAAGATAGAGGCTTTATTGTATAAAAATAAGATACACAGTTACAGGCAACTTTCAAAAGCAACCATTACCAGTTTAAAAGCAATATTAGAATCGGGTGGCAATACATTCAGTATGCATAATCCCGGTACCTGGCCCAAGCAGGCAAAACTTGCTGCGGAAGCTAAGTGGGAAGAACTGGAATTATTACAGAAACATTTAAAAGGGGAAATAATGGTCTATAAAGGTTGTCAACCCGGGTAAAAACTACTTGCAAACGGGGGCTTTTTTAATCGGCCAATAACAGATAAATTCGCTTTACAAATTTTTACATTGAAAACGATCCTGGATAAACAACAGTTACATCTCACTATTTTAAGGCTGGCTCAGCAACTGCTGGAAAACAGTGTTGATCTGAATGATATTGTATTTATAGGAATACAGCCACGTGGTGTGCAGGTTGGCGCCAAACTGATGGATTGTATTACTCAATTATCACCCGGTACCAAACCACAATACGGGATCTTGGATATTACCTTTTACCGCGATGATGTACGTGATGAACTTCATGTTGCCAATACAACGGATATCCCTTTTTCTATTGAGGGTAAAAAAGTTATTTTAATTGATGATGTGCTGTATACCGGCCGCACCATACGGGCTGCACTGGATGCTATACAGGATTTTGGAAGGCCGCAAAAAATTGAACTCTGCGTGTTGGTAGACAGGCGTTTTAACCGTGAACTGCCCATTCAGCCTGATTATTGTGGTAAAGCGATAGATTCTATGATATCTCAAAAAGTTAAAGTAGAGTGGGATAAAGAAGCAGTGGTTTTATATTGAAGACAAGCTACAAGTTGCTAGCCACAAGGGACAAGTCTGCTAAAGCAAAATCTTTTTAAATTTCATACTTCCCCCTTGCAGCTACTTCCCTTGTAGCTATTTCCTTGGCGCTTTTTTAAACAGTTTTCATCGTATTCTGTTTTTCCCCTAACTTCGCTCCTTAATGCAACTATCTACCAAACATCTATTGGGCATTAAAGACCTCTCAAGAGAAGATATTTCTCTTATTTTATCAACCGCTACACAGTTTAAAGAAGTTTTACAACGACCTGTTAAAAAAGTTCCCTCCTTACGTGATGTAACGATTGTGAATTTGTTTTACGAAAATTCAACCCGAACCCGGATATCTTTTGAACTTGCTGAAAAACGGCTGGGTGCGGATACGATCAACTTTTCTGCCTCTGCATCTTCTGTATCCAAGGGCGAAACATTGCTGGATACGGTAAATAATATTTTAAGCATGAAGGTGGATATGGTGGTGATGCGCCACAGTGCCAGCGGAGCTCCACATTTTCTTGCCAAACATATACCTGCGGCAATAATCAATGCGGGCGATGGTATTAATGAGCATCCAACCCAGGCTTTGCTGGATGCGTTATCCATAACAGAAAAACTGGGTAACCTGGAAGGAAAAAAGGTTGTGCTGGTTGGCGATATCATGCACAGCAGGGTGGCGCTTAGTAATATTTATCTGTTAAATAAAATGGGAGCCGAAGTGATGGTTGCCGGCCCGCCAACACTGATCCCTAAATATATTGAAGAAGCACTGCACGTAAAAGTTGAATACAACATAAAAAGGGCGCTTGAATGGTGCGATGTAGCCAATGTGCTCCGCATACAACTGGAGCGGCAGAACCAGGTGCTGTTCTCCTCTTTAAGAGAATACAACCTTGCTTACGGGGTAAGCCGTACATTATTGGATGGTTTAAAAAAGGAAATTTTAATTATGCACCCGGGGCCCATTAACCGGGGTGTTGAAATTGACAGCGATGTGGCAGACGGCAATCAATCTATTATATTGCAACAGGTAGAGAATGGGGTGGCTGTGCGCATGGCGGCTTTGTATCTTTTAGCCGGGAAAAAGCCCGACTAATAAACTGATAAACCAATAAACAACAAACCATCATGAACCGAATCTGTTTATTCCCTGGCACTTTTGATCCAGTAACACTGGGACATACTGATATAATAGACAGGGCACTTCCTTTATTTGATAAGCTGGTAATTGGTATAGGCCGCAATGCCAATAAAAAACCCATGTTCAGCGAAAAGCAACGCTTAAAATGGTTAAGGGAAATTTACAAGAACAATCCAAAAGTAGAAGCACTTGCCTATGATGGTTTAACGGTTGATTGCTGTAATGAAGTGGGCGCTAATTTTATTCTTCGGGGAATCCGTTACGTTAACGATTTTGAATACGAAAAGGCCATTGCAGATATGAACAGAAGCATTGACCAAAAGATAGAAACCATTTTTCTTACCTGTTTACCGCAGTTTACATCTGTTGCATCAACGCTGGTAAGGGATGTGTTAAGAAATGGGGGCGATGTATCCCAGTTTTTGCCCGATGTGGTAAACCTCTCTATCAAAAAGAAAAAGTAGGAACACGCCTTTTGGCGTATTCAAAATAAACCGCCATAAACTAACTGGCGCTCCATTCAAATTTTACTTATGTCAATCTGGTTCAATAAATCACTGTCTTTGCCCGATATAAACCCCCTTGGCCCGAAAACCATGGGCGAGTTTTTAGGAATGGAATGGGTAGCACTGGGTGATGATTACCTGGTAATGCGCATGCCTGTTGATGACCGTACCAAACAACCTTATGGCCTGCTGCATGGCGGCGCCAGTTGTGCATTGGCCGAAACCATTGGCAGCCTTGCCTCGCATTTTGTAATTGACCCAGATAAATTTATCTGCGTTGGTTTGGAAATAAATGCCAATCATGTAAGAAGTGCCCGGATGGGTTATGTTACAGCCACCTGTACTCCATTGCACATCGGTGCATCCACCCATGTATGGGATATTAAAATTCACGACGAAAGGAAAAAACTGGTTTGTATTAGCAGGCTTACCGTAGCTATTTTAAAGAAACCGGTTAGGTAGTCTGAAGTCTGTCTGGAGTCTGGAGTCGGGAGTCGGGAGTCTGGAGGAGGATTATTGAGTATTGATTATTGAGTATTGAGTATTGAGTATTGAGTATTGAGTATTGAGTAAGAAAGTGAACTACTAAAGTTAGCACAACTCCCGCCTCCCGCCTCCCGCCTCCAGACTCCCGACTCTACTTACGGTGCATCAAAAAAAGTACTCATGATATCTTTTATAGAAGGATAGGTATTTTCCATAGGGTCTTTTATATCCTTTGTTTTCACCCATTTTATTTCAGTAATGTGCTCTTCGGTTTGAGGTACCAGTTGCTGGTTAGATGAACAGGTCATATAATACCAATGCGAAATTTTTAAAAAATGTTTACCAAATTCATCATATACATGGTATGTTTCCCCAACCTTCTTTTTTAAATGAATGTCTTTTACACCGGTTTCTTCTGTAACCTCACGTACAGCACATGCTTCTTCTTTTTCACCTTTTTCGATCTTGCCTTTTGGTAGGTCCCATTTGCCCAGGCGGTTGATGAAAAGAATTTCCTTTTTATCATTTTGCACAATACCACCGGCTGCTTCAATTACTTTAAAATTCTTAAAGAAGGTTTCTTTTAATTTATCAAGATCGGTATGCCAAAGTACACCCGCATGAAACTCTTCTTTCTTTATTTCGTGCAACATGGATTTGATCGCCCTGGATGATATCTCATCAACAAAAACTGCATCGGGATGATGAAGTATCTCATTTAGTTCTTTGTCAATTTCATTACAAAGAATTACCGGTTTATCGCCAAAATAAATATTGATATGCATATAAAAAAGCTTTTAGCTATCAGCGCCTGGCCTTTAGCCATTCAAAAATTTAAGAAACATATTAAATTGTGCTGCTACAAACAGCTAACGGCTGATTGCTAACAGCTTTTTATTAAATTTGCAGCATGACCAACGAAAAAGCCGTAGCTGAAAAGCTGCTACAAATTAATGCAATAAAACTGAGTCTGCAAGAACCCTTTACCTGGGCCAGCGGGTGGAAAAGTCCTATTTACTGTGATAACCGGAAAGTTTTATCCTTTCCCTACATCAGGGATTTTATTAAAAGCGAAATGTGCAGCATTATTTTCGAAAAATTTCCGCAGGCAGATGTGCTTGCCGGTGTTGCAACTGCTGGTATAGCCTGGGGTGCCATGGCCGCAGATCAGCTAAAACTTCCCTATATCTATGTTCGGCCAAAACCCAAGGAACATGGCCTGGGCAACCAGATTGAAGGAAACCTGGAGAAAGGGCAGCAGGTACTGGTTATTGAAGACCTCATCTCTACCGGAAAAAGCAGTTTACAGGTTTGTGAAGTATTAAAGGCTGCCGGTGCTGAGGTTGTAGGCATGGTTTCTATATTCACCTATGCTTTTGAAATTGCAGATCATGCATTTAAGGCAGCCAATATTCCTTACCACTCGCTTACCAACTATCCAACATTGATTGATCTGGCTGTTGAAAAAGGCATAGTGGCTGCCGGGGAACAAAATACCTTGTTAAATTGGAGGGCCGATCCTGCTAATTGGAAAGGGGTGTCAGGCCACTAAGAAAAGTATTTGCAAGTTGAGCAACCATAATAACTGAAGTATTTCAAACCTGATAAGTATTTGTTGGGGCCAGGCACCTTAAATACCTGTTAAATCAACTAAAGATCTCGCTAAATGAAAAGGTATTTAATAACTTTAAGCATCGTTATAATCAAAATCTGAACAGATGAAAGCATTTTCACTTAGTTTATTGGCTGTTTTTTGTTTTACGGCAGTAAGTTTTGCTCAATATCAGCAAACCCAAAAAGTATCGGGTAAGGCTGTAATCAAAACTCCCACTATACTTTGCGAAAAATGTCAGGAGAAGGTAGAGTTTTTCATAAGTCATACACAGGGGGTTACTTCATGTTCAGTAAATTACCGGAAAAAAACGACCACTGTTACCTGGTTAAACGACCGTACAACACTCGAAAATATAAAAACAGCCATCGCCAACCTGGGCTATGATGCTGATGATATTGAAGCTGAAGAATACGCTTTTAAAAGGCTTCCGAAGGAGTGTAAGGCAGAAATTGCTGCTGCTAAAGCAAAGGCAGCTGCTACAGTAAATCCTGCAGTAACTCCTCCTGTAAAGCAATAATTCCGGTTTATTTATTTTTCGGGCTGAAAAATGGCCTGTATGCGGCTTTAAAAAACCGTAAACTTCTGTAATCCCTCATAACTTACAGGGAAGGTTTTATACACATTTGCCTTTCCCAGTTTTACAGTACCGGTAACCTTTACCATAACTTCTTTGCCAAATAGGGTAGGCAGCGCATTTTTAAGCAGGTTCTTCATATCTACTTCTATCGCCAGCGGCATTGTAAACTCTGATAGTTTGGAGATGGTTATCTGGTAATCCTGTGAACTATGTCCCAGGTAATTATTGTCTAAATAAATATCCAGATCGGTATACTTCAGTTGTAACCCAAAATTATTAGGGTTGTAATAGATCAGGTCAACTTTCAGGGTGGTAGCTGCAAAACCCACCTTTTCAACTTTCAGGTTTTTAAAATCACGATATACGAGTTCCTTTGGGGCCTGACATGATGACGTAAAAAAAACTATTGATAGGATGATAATAGAGTAGAGGGTTAGGTTCCTTTTCATGCTTTTTTTTTCAGACTGTAATTTAAGGGAAGAAATCTGATTTTCAGAGATGTTATAAAAAGAGGTATTTTACCTGCTAATATTATTGGGAAAACTAAGGAACTGGTATCCAGAAAGTATGATTATGATGTACTAGATAAATTAGTTACAATAAAATTATTCAAAGCATACATTATCAATAATTTAAAACCTTATTAATATTAAATTAATTTAAATAAAATAATGACATAAACAGTAAATATTGGGGAATTTATTGGATTTATGAAAAATTGGTTGTAACAAAATTAATTTCAAAAATAAGTATATGATTATCAATATTAAAAGAGAGTTATAGAATTTATAATTTTAGGTAATTTTAAACATTGTTAAAATTTTCCGTTTCAATGCGGGAAATTTTCAATCTATAAAGCACTTTCACAATCTTCTTTTAGCCTGGTTATTATTGGGGTTAATAAAAACAGGCTTATATTGTTTTGAACCATTAAAAATTTAGACAAAATGACATCTTAATATTTTAAAACTTTGGGATCATTGGCTCAAATAAAAAGGAATGAAGGTTCTTTAAAATGTATATTAAAAACAATATAATATGCCGGGATAAACAAGTTGTGATTTAACCAGAAATATCCAATATGTGTTAATTTCTGCAACAAGTGCAATAATAAAGTGCTGATAAAAAAATATTTCTAATTTTTTTCCATATTTGTTAGAATTTATATTGTTCATCTGCTTAATTAAGTAGATGACATTTAATAAAAATGCAATTTTACGTATTATCACCCCTTTAACCGTAAAATTACTGTGGAATAAATTTGCGTTTTCCGAAAAACGTATTATGTTTGTGATGAAATTAGCAATGACTGTTACCTCGGTTATTCTTTATTTCACCTCTTAACCTCCAATTCCCCTCTAAAAAACCAACCAATTAAGGTTAGGTATTTTTTTTGTTCCCAACCTTCATTGTTTCTTTTAGAAAACACAAACCACAAGAAAAATGAAAACTTTTACATCTTTATTGGTCAATCGACTTTTTTCCTCAGTATTTACACTAACTTTTTTATTTTTTGCATTTAAGGCAAATGCACTTACAACATATAGTACTCCAAACAACCCGGGTATTGAATACGCTTCTTTAGTAGCAAATGCTACTGAAAAAGGGGTTTTTATTAATTGGGTTACGGTATCTGAACAGAATAACAGCCATTTTGAAGTAGAAAGATCAACCGACAGCAAATCTTTTAAAACGGTAGCTATGGTTTTAGATGGATTTGCTACAACCGGGAAAGATGGTAAAACCTATAAGTTTAAAGAAGCAGCAGGAGATATAAGAAAAGGTAAAACGGTTTACTACCGTTTAAAGCAGATCGACAACAACAACCAGGTTCATTACAGCATAGTTATGGCTGTGCAGATGAATGCAACTGTAACCGTTTTTCCAAAAAAGGAAACATCAATAAGTAAAGTTTATACAGACAATCAATCATTGTTATCCAAGCAATCTTTATTAAGTGTGGGCGAAATCAAAATACCGGCACCAGGTTCAAATGCCGGTATTTTAGTTGCCCACAAAAGGATTGCGGGAACTGTATTCAATTCACACAAATCAAATAGGGCTTAATGATTACTATTAAGGAGCTGGCTACCCGGTAGTTTGTTCTTGTGTTAATAGTGTTACTCCATCCTCCTGAAAAACGACCATTTGTTCATTTTTTTTATATCATAAAAAGATCGCCATGCGTAATTCGCTTACCGCAATAAAGTTTTTGAATTCATTGATACAAATACATGCTGTTTTAAAAGGTAAACTTATTTTGCAACCGGTAAAATTACCGGTATTAAAAGGAATGTTACCATATATTAAACATTAATTATAAAAAATGATTTTATACCCGGCAAAATAATAAAACCCGAAATGCGTTCATTACCCGACCCCCGGGTAACTGAACCAGGTGCTTGGTTTACGATGTTTTCTTTGGGGGTTACAGAATCGAAAGATTCTTAACAAAAGCTGCATTTCTATGCGGCTTTTTTGTTACCACATCACATACGATGGAAGTTGCAAACCAGGCAAAAGCCATTCGAAAAAGCAAAGTAATCAGGGAAAAAAAATGATATATAAAAAAATCGTTATACAATTTTACTATGTATAAAGGTCGACTCCCTGTTATAAAAATAGCCGCAACAAACTGTGGCTATTTTCTTTTTTCGGCTTATATTTGGCATATTACCACTGTGTGAAAAAACTGTTAACTTCTTTTATCCTTGTAAGGCAACGTTACCCCCAAAAGCAGCATCCGGTTTACCGGGTTTTATTATTTAATGCTTAACTTAATTTTATACCGAACAATATGAGAAAAATACTACTTCTCGCAATCATTTTTTTAACTTCAATTACTGCTTTTGCGCAGGATTTTAGTAATAAAGGGAAGCAGTTTTGGTTTTGCTTTCCCAGCCATGTTCCCAGTGGTGCAACTTTGGGGCGTTTGCAGGTTTGGATAACATCAGATCAGGCAAGTAGCGGAACAGTATCGGTAACAAATGGTTTATTTTCTGCTCCTTTTACTGTAGCAGCCAATAGCATAACATCTGTGGAAATTCCGTACGCTGCAGCGCATATCAGTAATGCTGAGTCGGGTACAGTAATTCAAAAGTCAATTAAACTTCAGGTAAATGCCGGGCAACCTCCTGTAGTTGCTTATTTACAACAGTTTGCAGCAGCCAGAAGTGCTGCAACTTTATTATTACCCACCAGTGTTTTGGGCAGAAAACATTTAGCTACCAGTTTTTTTCAAAATGGAACCGGCAGATCTCAATTTCAAATAATAGCTACCAAACCTAATACTAATGTTGTAATTACACCCAGAAATAATGGGGTTGTACAACCAGTAATAAATCTCACTTTACCAAATGTTGGTGATATGTATCAATATCAATCAACCCAGGATATCACTGGATCTCTTATAGAATCAGTGGCAGGAGGAATGGGAGGGTGTAATGAAATTGCTGTATTTAGCGGAAGTTCAGGAACATCTTTTGCCATATCTGGCTGTAACCTCGGAAATTCAGTTGATCCTTTGTTGCAACAATTATATCCAATCACCACCTGGGGTAAAAATTTTGGATTTATACCATTAGGAGATTATCCTAATGGAAATCCATACCGGATCATGGCTGCAGATGATAATACAACAGTTTCTATTAACGGCGCTGTTGTAGCCGTTTTAAATGCCGGGCAGATATTTCCTAATAATTATGGGTCAGCCAATCCTGTTGTAATAACACAGCCCTCAAGTATTACCGCTGATAAGCAAATTGCAGTAAGTCTATATGCTCAGCGGAACCCCTGTTCGGGAAGTGGCCATGGAGATCCGGATATGGTAATATTAAATCCTATAGAACAAAACATAAAAGACATTACGATTTTTACATCAACGCAGGAAAATATTAACAGACAATGGATTAATGTATTGATACCAACAGTGTCTGCTCCATCATTCAGGATTGATGGGCTTCCTCCTACAACTCCATTTCAGGTTGCTGCTAATATACCAGGTTACTCATACCTGGTTCACCAATTTTCTCCGGCTTTTAATGGTCCAAGATTTATAACTGCAGATACCGGATTTAATGCTATTTGTTATGGATTTCAGGCCGGAAATTTTGAATCTTATGCCTATTCTGCAGGTACCAATGTAAAAGACCTTACCAAAAGCCTGGAAATAGAAACAACCTATGGTATTGAGACATCGCCTTCGGTTTGCACCAATGCCCCTTTTAAATTTAAAGTTTATTTTCCTGATTCTACAATTGGAACGCCGTCTACGCCAGCGGTAGCAATCCGGTTCGATTCATTAAGATGGGATTTAAGTAATCCTGCACTGATTGTACCAAATAATTTCCCGATAATGGTTTATGGCACTGTAGGTGCACCTCCAAAAGTAGCCATTGATTCCATCAATATAAGAGCTGGCAGATCTGTTGCCTGGTATTCATTACCTACTACTTATTTTTTTAGTACTCCTGGTATTGATACACTCTTGATAACAGGTTATACCAGTACCAACGAGGGCTGCGGGGCAAATAAAGAATATGAGTTTGCTATAGCAATAAACGACCCTCCTCCGGTAAGTTTTACAGCTCCGGCACCGGGTTGTTTTTTACTACCTGTTGTTGCAACAGAAACAACACCACAGTTACCAAAACCAACCTATAAATTTTGGTGGGAATTTTTTGATCCGGTAACGAACATAACCACCGTATATGGTGGTACAGGTTCTGCTAATAGAACAGCCAGCCACACATTTACAACTCCAGGTGTTAAACAAATACGACATGCCAGTATTACTACACCCGGTTGCTTAAGTGATACCATTGTACAAAATGTTACAGTGCCCGATTTGCCAAATGCAACCATTAGCGGTATTACCACTCCGGTTTGTATAAATGCCCCGGTAGGACCTGATGTGGTTTTTACCGGAACATTGGGAACCCCGGAATATATTTTTACTTACAGGATAAATGGAGGCGCGCCAATAATAAGTGCACCAAGTGTTGGTGGAGTTTTAACCATACAACACCCAACCACTGTAGCAGGTACATTTATTTATGAGCTGCTAAGTGTACAGAACCAGGCAACCGGTACCTGCACCCGAAACATAAGCGGCCAAACGATAACAGTTACCATAACTCCTGATGCAACGGTTACTTTAAGAGCCGGCGATAATGATAACCAAACCGTTTGTATCAATAATCCCATTGTTAATATCAGGTATGATATTGGAGGAAGTGGAACCGGTGGTGCTGTATCTGGTTTGCCGGCAGGCGTAACAGGCACTTATGCCGCCGGGGTTATAACCATAACCGGCACCCCAACTGCCCCCGGTGTATTTAATTATACAGTAACTACAACCGGGCCTTGTTTAACACCACAGGCAACCGGTACCATTACCGTTACAGATAATGCCACCCTTGCTTTAACATCTGCTGCGGGATCAGATAATCAAACATTATGTATTAATACCCCGCTATTGGTAAATATTACCTATGCTGTAGGGGGTACAGGTACAGGAGGCAGCGTAACAGGCTTACCCGCGGGCGTAACAGGCGTTTTTGCCGGTGGTGTAATCACCATTTCCGGCACACCTACCACCGCGGGTGTATTTAATTACACGGTGTTAACTACAGGCCCCTGTGTAATTCCAACGGCAACGGGTACCATCACTGTTACCGGAGACGGAACACTGACTTTAACCTCTGCAGCCGGAACGGATAACCAATCACTTTGTATCAATGTACCAATTACCAATATTACCTATTCGGTTGGCGGAACCGGTACCGGTGGAAGTGTGAGTGGATTGCCCCCGGGAGTTACAGGTGTTTTTGCAGGAGGTGTAATTACCATTTCGGGTACCCCTACCAGTACTGCGGGTAGTCCGTATATATATACAGTTACCACAACCGGCCCCTGTGTAATACCAACCACAACCGGAACACTTACGGTTAACCCGGATGCATCTATTGTACTTACTTCTGCAGCTCCAACCACATCGCAGGAGCTTTGCAGAAATTCAACCATCACCAATATTACTTATGCCATTAGTGGTGGAGGAACAGGGGCTGGTGTCGTTTTTACTCCACCGTTACCAGGCGTTACCGGTGTGTATGCAGGAGGCGTGTTTACAATAAGCGGATCGCCAACACTTGACGGTTTATTTAATTATACCGTAACTACCACAGGAACCTGTGTACAAAACAGTTTGTCGGGTACCATTTTGGTTAATCCGTTACCCACTGCAGCTTATAGTTCTACAGCACCCCGTTGCGAAACCAGGGTTATTAGTTTTACAGATGCATCTACAGCCAATGTAGGGGTATTGGACCAATGGACATGGGATTTTGGTGATGCATCACCAACCAGTAATTTACAAAACCCAACACATGTGTATGCTGCTGCAGGCGCTTACACGGTAACACTTACCGTAAGAAATGATAAAGGATGTATCAGCAACCCGATAGCCTCAACTGTTGTGAATATTGATAACAGACCCCAGGCTGGTTATATCATTCCGGAAGTATGTTTAAGTGATACCTATGCTCAGTTTATAGATACCAGTAAAATTGCTGCCGGTTCCGTTGTTGCCTGGGAATGGTATTTTGATGACCCATTTGCAACACCTGGAAACCCTAATACATCAACATTACAAAACCCAACACATAGTTATTCAGCTGTGGGCGTTTACGATAGTGTACAATTAATTGTTACCAGTGCAGCGGGTTGCCGGGATACCATAATTCAAACATTGGTAGTAAATGGCAGTAATCCATATGCCATATTTAATGTGAATAACCCCACAACCCTTTGCGCTAACGATTCGGTAGCTATAGTGGAAGCTTCAACAGTTTTCCCGGGTGTAATTACCAAGATCGAAATCTATTGGGATAATGTAAATTTCCCGGCAGTATTTGATATAGACAATACTCCTTTTACCGGTAAAGTATACAGGCATTTGTATCCCAACTTTCAGACACCTTTAACCAAAGTATTCCAGATCAGGTACCGGGCATATTCTGGCGGTGTTTGTGTAGACGATAGTCTCAGTAATATTACTGTAAACGCAGCGCCGTTGGTGCAGTTTAATAATATGCCCAATACTTGTTTATTGGTACCGCCGTTCCAGATCACACAAGCCAGTGAAATAGGCGGTGTGCCGGGTTCAGGAGTATTTACCGGTCCTGGGGTATCACCTACGGGTTTATTTACACCATCAGTAGCCGGTATTGGAACGCATACCCTACTATATACATTTACTTCAACTGCCGGTGGTTGTGTTGATACCATGAGCAATACCATTACTGTACTGGACACCGCACATGCTGCATTTACATTTGTAGTTCCTTCCTGTGAGCAGGTTCCGGTTTCATTTACAGATATATCAACTGCACCTGCTACTGTTACATTAGTGAACACTGTATGGGATTTCGGAGATGGTACTCCTATTGAAAACCATCCACCCGGCTCTACTTTCACACACACATTTGCTTTACCGGGTACTTATAATGTAACCATGCACAATGTATCGGCTGCAGGTTGTTTAAGTACAGATACGGTGGCAGCGATAACCATTGATCCTAATCATAGTATTTCCTGGAGTCCTGCCACTGGTAGCCAAAACCAATCTGTTTGTATCAATACTGCTATAATTCCTATTGTGTACACTTTGGGTGGTGGTGCTACCGGAGCAACGGTTACGGGTTTACCTACAGGTGTAACTTATACAGTTGTAGGCACTACTTTAACCATAAGTGGCTTGCCAAGTCCTGCTGCCGGCGGGCCATTATTTCCTTTTACCATTCAAACAACAGGTAATACCTGCGTTTTTGCTAACCTTGCAGGTTCTATTGCTGTTCAACCCGATCATACCCTTGCTTTCAGCTCGGGCGATACCGCACAATCAGTTTGTGTTAACACGCCTATTGATCCGATAGTGTATACAATAGGTGGTGGTGCTACCAGTGTAAACATTGGCAATTTACCTCCTGGTGTAACTTATACTGTAGCAGGTAATATTGTAACCATTAGTGGTACGCCAACAACAACGGCAGGTGGTCCTCTGTTTAATTATACAATTGCCACAACAGGTAATGCCTGCCTGGTTGCAAATACAATAGGCGAGATCAGGGTAAATCCGTATCCCGTTCCTGATTTTACTTTTGATAAACCAGGCTACTGTATACCGAATGCCGTTGTTAAACTAACTAATGGATCGGTAATGCCAGACGGCAGTGGAATGACCTATGTATGGGATTTAGGCGATGGAACTTTACCACTGCCAAGAAGCCTTGATGTTACACACTGGTATGCCACCCAGGGACCATTTAATGTAAATCTATCCGTATCAAGTATGGCAGTTCTTAACAACAATGTTATTGGCTGTACAACTAATATCATTAAACCACTTACTACCATTCATCCGCAGCCAAAAGCAGATTTTGTTTTCAGTAAACCAAGTGTTTGTATTGGCGACAATGTGGTAATAACAGATAACACGGATGGTAAAGATGGCATTGTTAATCAGTGGCATTGGGATATGGGTGACGGTAATATCCGGATAACAAATCCGGTTACTTATACTTATGCAGATACAATAAGCTACACCATAACCATGTATTCGGTAAACACCTTTGGCTGCAACAGTGATACCATCAGCAAACCATTTACCGTGTATCCTTACCCGCATGTTAACGCAGGGCCTGATAAGTTTGTACTGGAAGGCGGCTCAGTTGAACTGGAAAGTGTAACATTTGCCAATGATCCTCAATATACCTGGACACCGGACCTGTATCTTACAGATGCAAGGATCACCAGGCCCAGGGTGGTGAATCCTAAAACGGATATGACCTACATACTTACTGTAACGGGTAGGGGCGGATGTGCTGCATCAGATAATGTATTTGTGAAGCTGTTGAAGTTCCCGGCAATACCAAATACATTTACACCCAATGGTGATGGTATTAATGACAAATGGAGGATAGATTATTTAAATACTTATCCCAACAACAGGGTTCAGATATTTACCAGGAGCGGAAACCTGGTATTTGAATCAAGAGGCTACAATACGCCATGGGATGGTACTTTAAAAGGTAAGCCATTGCCATTTGATACTTATTATTATATCATTGAACCGGGCAATGGCCGTGACCCGATTACCGGTTACGTAACCATTATAAAATAAACGATCATGTACCGCGGTCCGCCTTCCGGCGGATCGCGGTACATTTTTACAGAGGTCATTAACATTTATATCAGTCAAAAAGATTGAACTTTATTTAACGGGTTTATATACCCATCCCGGAATTTACCTGGAGAAAAATTGAAAGCATGAAGAAAATTGTTTTTATTGCTGTTGTTTTCTGTTTAGCAGGCAAAACGGCATTCAGTCAGGCTAAGCCAGCTTATACCCAATACATTTTAAACAATTACATTCTCAATCCTGGTATTACCGGTATTGAAAATTATACAGATGTAAAACTGAGTCACCGCAATCAATGGGCAGGCATTAACGGGGCGCCGGTAACAACCTATTTTTCCATTCATAAACCTATAGGCAAAAAAGATATGCGCACCAATGCCACCTCTTTCCAGGTGCCCGGCGAGCACCCTGGTGGCCCCAAGGCATGGGATGAGTATGCGGTATCACCTGCGCATCATGGCTTGGGCCTGCAGCTTGTAAATGATAAGGCCGGTTATATCAGCCGTTGGTCGGCAGCTGTTTCTTATGCTTACCACATGCCCTTGTCTGTTAAAACAAGTCTTGCTGCCGGTTTAAATGTGGGTATAAGCAGTGTAAGTTTAGACAGAAGCAAAATTGAGTGGGGCAACCTGGATCCAAATGATCCGGCAATAGGTTATAACAACGGTTCTATCAGTAAAATAAAACCCGAGATCGGTGCTGGTTTATGGTTGTATTCTGCCCGGTATTTTCTGGGGGTTTCAGTCCTGAATATCATTCCCGGGAAAGCCCGGTTTGTAAAGGATAAAGAATATGGAGAAACTTTTACCCCTAATTTCTTTGCTTCAGGTGGTTACCGTTTTGCGCTTTCTGAAAGTGTATCCATGTTGCCATCAGTAATGGTACAATACTGGCAACCACAACTCACTTCCCTTCACGCCAACGTAAAACTGCAATACGAGGATTTTTTATGGATTGGTGCCAGTTACCGCCATGCGAATCTTGTAGGAGGTTATTCCGGAATGATTGGTGTAAATATTTCCAATACATTTAATATTAGTTATTCTTACGAACATGCCAGTTCATCCCGCCTGCAAACTTTTACAAAAGGAACGCATGAAATTATGCTGGGTTTCTTAATTGGAAATAAATATGGAAGCAGTTGTCCACGTAATTTATGGTAGAAGTCGGGAGTCGGGAGTCGGGAGTCGGGAGTCGGGAGTCGGGAGTCGGGAGTCGGGAGTCGGGAGTCGGGAGTCGGGAGTCGGGAGTCGGGAGTCGGGAGTCGGGAGTCGGGAAAAAATTATAACAAATAAAGTTAGCAAGTATCCTCCATTTAAAATCGCAGATCTGAAATCTCCAATGTGTATTTATTGTTGGTCAGGATAAGTCTTCTTCAGCCTTCTTTGTAAAGAATCAGCTTTACTTTTAAGCGAATCAATCATTATTTCTTTAGAACTCATTACCCACTCGGGTTGCAGAATCCATTTGCCATCTTCAAAAATTAAGTTGTACACTTTTATAGTGGCACCAGTAGATCCCTCTTCTTTAATTATAATTTGCCTGGCGGCATCATTTTCAGTAACAGTAATGGGTTTGGCAAAATTCAGTTCAAGCGGTGAGGCAGTTTCAACAGCTTTTTCAGGTTCGGGTTCACAAACAGCGGGAGGGTGAATGGTGCTGTTTGCAGGATTGCTAACAGGTACAGCAATTTTATTTACACCGGTAGCCTGTTCCATTTTTATATTCTCCGTAAAAACAGGAGCGCCGGCCTCTGTATTTGAAATAATGTAATTATCAGCAGGTAAAAAATGCATGCCTGCAGTAATTTGTTGCTGGCCTGCTGTTTTTGTTGATTGGAATAATACTGCTGTGGAAAGCATGAACATCAATACCAGGCCTACAAGTGGTGCAACAATATTAAAACGCAGGGTTTGATTTATAACCTTTTCGTTGGTGAAAAACTGAATGCGCTGCAATAAATGTTTCTTACGGTTTACAGCAGCCAGTTGAAAAACCGGAGTTAATTGCTTCATCCTTTCTGCAAGCAATAAAGTTTCGGCATACAGGGCAGGAGAATACTCAAAGGATATCACGTTCATATCGCAATGCATCTCTCTCTCCAGTTTAATTTTTTTGCAGAGGTTGGTAATAAAAGGGTTGAAGAAGAAAATTGTTTCTGCAATTACCAAAAACCAGTTCAGCAGGTAATCATGCGTACGTATATGGGTTAACTCATGCAGGATAAGGGTTTCAGCCTGTTTAGTGCTGATATTATTTACCAATGCAACCGGCAACAGGATGATGGGTTTAAAAAAACCAAAGGTAACCGGTGTTTTTACAGAATGACTTAACCAAAGCTTTACTTTTCTTTTAATGCCAAACTGGTAAGCTTTTAATTCGGTAAAAAGTTTCAGTTCAACATCGGGTTTTTGTAAGCCAGTTTTAAACTGATGTTTAAAATGAAGCCAACTATAAACAGCCTTCATTAACTTATAACCAATGATAAATATGTAGAGACTAAAAATCCAGGGTGTGATCATCTTTAAACTTTCGCTGCCCAATGAAGCGTTAAGGTTTTGAATAGCATTGCTTGAAACTGCCAATGCCTTCATTGCTGAAAAAGTAGATCGAAAATGTGAGTGAAAATAAGATCAGTTGTGCTGTAATGGCCACATATAAAAAATTCCTTTTGGCAAGCGGGGCACTGTTTTTATGCGTTAGCTTATCAACGATAACATACAGCAACATAAGCAACGCAGCCTGCCACAAGCTGTGGAGCATAGCCATGCAAAAACTGTAGGTGAACTGTATCATAAGCGTTTAAACGTTTAATAAGGCAGTTTGGTTACTATTTATCTTTTTTCAGTTGATTGATCAACTGCTGAATTTTTTCCAGTTCTTCACCGCTGGCATCATGGCCGCCCAGGGCCTGCATGACCAGGTCGGATGAAGAGCCTGCAAATAATGTATTGATCATTTTATTCAGAAACTGTTGTTGTGTTTTTTCCCGGGTTACAGCAGGTTGATATATATGCGTTTTATTGCTGTCATCACGGGTTACCAGGCCTTTTTCAAACATAATCTGCATCAATTTGAGGGTGGTGGTGTAACCGGCATCCTTGGTTTTCAGTAACTCTTCATGTACTGTGCGTACGGTTGCTGCTTTTTCATTCCACAAGACCTGTAGTATTTCCAGTTCACTTTCGGTGGGCTTGTTACTTTTAATTAATGTCATAGTACGAGTATTTTCGTAAGGCAAAGTACGAAATTATTTGTAAACCACAAATCCGTTCATTTATTTTTAGAAACTGTTAACAAATGATAGGTAAAAAAAAGCCCCGCTGAAATTCAGCAGGGCTTTTACTTAAATATCGTAATCTACTTTTGAGTATTCTCAATTTTCAGATCTGCTCCATCTAAATTATCGATCAATGGCTGGTATTTGGCCAGTACCGACGCAGGTTGTTCTTTACCGTTTAGTGTTAATTTACCTTTTGATAAAACAAGCGAATAATTATCTTTTTCAATTAATTTATCGGCAGCCAACGCATTGATAAGTTCATCAGTTGGCACTTTCAGCGCATTTGGATCGGCTGTAACCGTTAAATTAGTGGTGTTTGCACTGTCAGTTTTAATAATAGAAACTTCTTTGGTCATTTCTTTTATTTCGTTTTTTGGTGCAGTACCCCAGTTCATCGTTGCAAGGGTAGGAGCAATAACCAAAGAAACGATCGACATCAGTTTAATAAGGATGTTCATCGATGGTCCTGATGTATCTTTAAATGGATCACCCACTGTATCACCGGTTACAGAAGCCTTATGTGGTTCAGATTTTTTGTAGAACATTTCACCGTTGATCTCAACACCGGTTTCAAAAGATTTTTTAGCGTTATCCCATGCACCTCCGGCGTTATTCTGGAACATGCCCATCAATACACCACTAACGGTTGCACCGGCTAAAAATCCACCCAAAACTTCGGGGCCAAAAGCAAAACCAATAATTAATGGAGACAATAAAGCGATTGCACCCGGCAACATCATTTTTTTAAGCGAAGCTTCGGTAGAAATAGCAACACATTTATCATATTCAGGCTTGCCGGTACCTTCCATAATACCGGGGATGGTACGGAACTGGCGGCGAACTTCTTCCACCATGGCCATAGCTGCTTCTCCCACCGCACGGATGGCTAAGGAAGAGAATATAAATGGTATCATACCCCCTACAAACAATCCAGCCAAAACCGGTGCTTTGTAAATATCAATTCCTTCAATACCGCTGATACCAACGAAGGCTGCAAACAAAGCCAATGCTGTTAAAGCAGCAGAGGCAATGGCAAAACCTTTACCGGTAGCGGCTGTTGTATTTCCAACTGCATCTAAAATATCTGTTTTTTCACGAACATCTTTTGGTAACTCACTCATTTCAGCAATACCACCTGCGTTATCTGCAATGGGTCCAAAGGCATCAATGGCAAGCTGCATGGCAGTTGTAGCCATCATACCGGCTGCAGCAATAGCCACACCATATAAACCTGCACACCAGAAACTCATATAAATACCTGAAGCCAAAACAAGGATCGGTAAGAAAGTACTTTCCATACCCATTGCCAAACCACCAATGATATTGGTTGCATGGCCGGTGCCAGACTGGCGTATAATACTCTTAACCGGACGCTTGCCCATGGCCGTGTAATACTCGGTGATCATACTCATTAATGTACCAACGATTAAACCAACCATAATAGCACCGAAGATGCCATTTTTAGTGAACTCATGTCCACGAAGTGTCATGGTATCGGGCATTAAATAATTAACCAGGAAGTAAGAAAAAACTGCAGTTAATACAATAGAACCCCAGTTGCCCATATTTAACGCATTCTGAACTTTTTGTGTGCTCAGTCCTGCGCTTTCGCTGATACGTACAAACCAGGTACCCACAATTGAAAATAAGATACCCATGGCTGCAATCAGCATCGGTAAAAGGATAGGAGACATGCCACCGAAGTTATCGGTCATGGCATTGGTTTCTCTGCCCAAAACCATGGTTGCTAAAACCGTTGCTACATAAGAACCAAAAAGATCGGCACCCATACCGGCCACATCACCCACATTATCACCTACGTTATCGGCAATGGTTGCCGGGTTACGTGGATCATCTTCCGGAATACCGGCTTCTACCTTACCCACCAGGTCGGCACCCACATCAGCAGCTTTGGTATAAATACCGCCACCTACACGGGCAAATAAAGCGATAGACTCGGCACCTAAACTAAAGCCGGTTAAAATTTCTATGGTTTTCTCCATTTCGTGACTATCAACAGCCGCTTCAGGAGCAAAGATCATTTTTAAGATTATAAACAAACCACCCAGTCCTAATACAGCAAGACCGGCAACACCCAATCCCATTACACTACCGCCGGTAAAAGAAACTTTAAGGGCTTTTGATAAGCTGGTACGTGCAGCCTGTGCAGTACGCACATTGGCCTTGGTGGCCACTTTCATGCCAATAAAACCCGCTAAAGCGCTGAAAAAAGCGCCAATAATAAAAGCAACTGCAATACTCCAGTGACTGTTAGGATTGCTGTAACCCATTACACCCAATAATAAGGCACCAATAACAACGAAATACGCAAGAATTTTGTACTCAGCTTTTAAGAAAGCCATAGCACCCTCAGCAATATACGTGCTGATCTCTTTCATGCGTTCGTTACCGGCATCCTGTTTAGATACCCATGCAAATTTTATAAAAGTGTAAAGCAGGCCTACAATGCCCATGGCTGGAATAACATAAATCAAATTGTTCATAAGTAATATTTGTTCTGAATTTTGGACGGCAAAAATAGGGTAATTGGGTTAAAAACCGGCATAATGCCACAGTTTATTGCCGGTTTAAACTGGGTTATGAATTTTAAGTTGATAATTAAATGAATAAAGCCTTGAAAAAACTGAAACAAATTACTATTTTGTTAACTAAACCTACAACTTTAAACTTATGACAGATTTAAATCAAAACTTCAACCAGGCTAAAGATGCACTGAACCTGGACGACAAAGACATGAAAAAGCTTCCGCAAGGTTTGAATGTTTTAACCATTCTTACTTATATCGGCTGTGCATTAGGCGCAATATCTGCTCTGTGGAATTTTATTTCTGCTTCAACAACCTATAAAGCCTACGAACAACTAAATACCACCATGGAAGGTTTAAAGTCTGAAAACAGTGCAGTTACTACTGTGTTTTCCGGGGCAGCTGAAATGATAAAAAAGACTTACGAGAATCGTATGATGATTTTAATATTTGCCCTGGTTGGCATAGCATTGTGTTTTTATGGTGCCATGCAGATGCGTAATTTGAAAAAGCAAGGATATATGATCTATGTGGTAGGCGAAATATTGCCAATCATTTCTTTTGCTGTTTTCATTGGTTTTGGCGGCCTGTTTGGAGGTATTGCCATGATCTTTTCAACACTGATAGCTGCAGTATTTATTATTTTGTATACCATGCAACGCAAGTATCTGGTAAATTGATAAAATATGTTTTTTATAAATCCCGTTCCGCTGTAAGCGGAACGGGATTTTATTTTTAGTGAACCAGTGTTTTAAATGCTTCTCCCATACACTCAATAATATCTCCTGCTATCATTGCTTCCTGCGAATATTCAGTTGCTGCAATATCGCCTGACAGCCCGTGTAAATAAACGCCCAGTAAACAACATTCAAGTGGGGTGTAACCCTGTGCCAGCAAGCCTGTAATAATTCCGGTCAATACATCGCCGCTGCCGGCTGTTGCCATACCGGAGTTGCCGGTACTGTTGAAATACCCTTTTCCTTCGGGCGTGCATATAAACGTGTAATGCCCTTTTAATATGATATAAACCTGGTATTCATTCGATTTTTGTTTTGCCAGCTCGAGTCTTTCAAAACAATTTGTTGCTTTACCAAACAAATGCTCAAATTCTTTTGGATGCGGCGTTAAAATGGAGCGCTTTGGAATTAAACTTAACATTGCGTTTTTTTCAGCCAGTATGTTCAATGCATCAGCATCAATGACCATGGGTGTTTTTACTTTTTCAAAAATTTCGGTTAGCAGTTTTTTATGAGAAGTATGCATACCAATGCCGGGGCCGATCCCAACCGCATTCATTTTTTCAATTCCCGTTGCCGATAAAAGATGATCTTCACCTGCAACAAAACTCATGGCTTCGGGTACGGTTGTTTGTAAGATCTGGTAACCGCATTTGGGAATATAGGCAGTTAGTTTACCGGCACCGCTTCGCAGACAGGACAGTGAAGATAAAATGGCAGCACCCATCATGCCATACGATCCGCAAAGCAGGCCGGCATGGCCATAGGTTCCTTTATGGGCAAACCTGGCCCGGGGCTTATAAATGGCCCTGATCATCGTTTCATCAATCCATTCAAAATCAGCCTCTTCATTTTCTTCAAATGCGGGATGAAGCCCGATATGCAGCAGGTGTACTTCACCGCAATAATGTTCATTTTCGGGTAATAGAAAAGCCAGTTTATAATTTTGAAAGGAGAGGGTGTGTGTTGCTTTTACAACCGCATTGCCTTTTGAACTTTGATCTGCAAATAATCCCGAAGGCAGATCGATTGATATTATTGTGTTTTTGTACAGACTGACCTGGTTTATCAAACCTGCACTGATGCCTTCAGGGGGTTTATTGAGGCCTGTTCCAAACAATGCATCAATAACAATATCTGATTCATTAATTACCGGAAAAAAATCCGGGGATTGTATAAAATGTATATCGGTGGTTAATCCGTGCAGCCTTTCCAGGTTTGTTTGAAAATCATCGGTACCCATATTGCCAAACTCCAGTATGTAAACCGTTACCAGGCATTGATGCTCAATCAGCATCCGGGCTATTGCCAGTCCGTCGCCGCCATTATTGCCCTTGCCGCAAAAAATGCGAAAATGAAATGTGCCGAAATTTTTTCCGATAAGCCATTTGCAGCAGGCGGTGGCAGCACGTTCCATCAGATCTATGGAAGCAATGGGTTCGTTTTCGATAGTGAATGCATCCCAGTTTTTTATCTGGGCGGCAGAGAAGATTTTCATGTTGTTAAGGTACGAAAACTTATTCGTCAAAGACGATAAACCAGCGCATCCTGGACTGAGACGAGGCTGAGTTAAAAACTCAGAACCATTGCATCCCGGTCGGAGACCGGGACGAGTTTTTTTCTGTGCTTCCGTCCTTCCCGAAATAATCGGGACAGGTCTGTGGCAACTCATTTTTTGCCGAAGGCAAAACCTATTTATAATTTTTCCAGTTGCTTCCTGGTTAATTCATTTTCAACATCACCGGTATTTAAAGTAGTTGCTGGTTCAAATAAAAGAATATGCACTTCTTCATCAGCAACAGGTTTGTGCTCAACCGTTCTGGGCACAATAAAAAATTCGCCTTCGTTAATGGTAACTGTTTTATCCCTTAACTCCATATTGAATGTACCCTTTACCACCAGAAACAATTCATCTTCATGCTCGTGGCTATGCCACACAAATTCACCTTTTAGTTTTACGGCTTTTACATGCTGGCCATTCAGTTCGCCAATGATACGGGGATTGCAATAGTCATTGAACAGGTTGAATTTTTCTGTGAGATTTACTTTTTCCATATTATTTACGTTGACCTCATCCCCAACCCCAGTCCGTACCGGCACGGGCGGGCCTCTCCCAAGGAGAGGGGGGTAGCACCCTTAGGTTTAGAGGTCATTTTTTAATTTCTGACTTTTCAAAATGAAAGCTTTAATAATTTTTCATGCAGCGATAGTACCTGAGGCATTAACATTTCCTGCTCATCATTTTTAATTACAAAATCGCAGAGTTTCATCTTAATGGCTTCGTCCATCTGTTTATCCATACGGGCAATCACTGCTTCCCGGGTAATGCCATCACGGTGCATGGTACGTTGTATGCGTAGTGGGGCAGGGGCGGTTACGCCAATCACATAATCAAGGTGTTCCTGTGCGCCGCTTTCAAATATCAATGCAGCTTCTTTAATGGCGTAGGGAGTTGATTGTTTCTGCATCCAGCGTTCTGCATCGGCTAAGGTTGCAGGGTGAACGAGTGCATTGAGTAATGCTAATTTTTCGGGGCTACTAAAAACAATGGATGAAAGAAATTTCCTGTCGAGTTTATCTTCTTTATATACATCCTCGCCAAATGTTGCTTTTATTTTTTCTTTCAGATCTGCATCTTCATTCATTAAACGTTTAGCAGCTTCATCAGCATAATACACAGGTATGCCCAGTACCTCAAATACTTTGGCTACGGTACTTTTGCCGCTGCCGATCCCTCCGGTGATACCAATCTTAAGCATAAAAAAATTTGCGATTTTAGATTGCCGATTTCAGATTTGGTATCTGTAATCTTGCATAAATCTAAAATCGCAAATCTACAATCTGAAATAAATTATTTCTTAACCTCCGCCACAGGCTTATTAATATTGGCCGTCCACTCCATACTGATGGCGCTGCGCTCAATTTTAATATAACTGCCCGGACTGGTTTCCAGTTCTAATGTGCTGTCATCATTAACCTTATTTACCTTCCCATGTATACCGGCAATGGTTACGATCTTATCGCCTTTTTGCAGGTTATTGATAAATTCCTTTTGCTTTTTTGCTTTTTTTGCCTGTGGCCTGATCATGAATAACCAGAAAACCAGGATCATCAATCCCATCATAATTAATGTGCCGCTGCTTCCACCTTTTCCCTGTGGGTCCATCATCAAAAAAATACTTAGTAATTGCATGTTGTTTGTTTATTTGTTTATAAAGTTAATGCTGTTGATATCGTTAATTCGTTATTCCGGTTTTTTCCTTTGCTATCACATTGCCGGTTAATATCAGTGTAGGAAACTCAGGTTTTGCATTTGACTGCACCGTAACCGTTTTATGTGCCGGCCCAACACGTCCCTTACTATCGAAAACTACTTTTATAAAACCGGTTTCGCCGGGTAAGACAGGCTTTTCCGGTTTTTGCGGAACTGTGCAGCCGCAGCTTGCACTTGCTTCTACAATTACCAGCGGTTTAGTACCGGTATTTTTAAAGCGGTAACTATACATTACTTTTTCGCCATCGGTTACGGTTTTAAAATCATAGGTAGTATCAATGATCTGTACGGTTGTTGAATCTTTTAATGCCTGTAATTTTTGCGTTTCTGTATCATCCGCAATTTTATCTTTACGCCGCACATCGCACGAAACAACAGTGGCAGATACCAATAAGAATAAAATGTATTTTTTCACCGTTCTGAATTTTTGCAAAGTTATGCCGATTTTGTTTTAAAATTATGCGAATGCTGTTAAACCACGATCTCTACCTGCTTTCGCTTACCTGACTGTAAAATTATATCGTACTGTTTTTATAAGTCTTCTTGGTAATTTTATTTTCTGCAGCCAGTTCTTTATTGATATTATCCAGTAAACCGTTTACAAACTGCCCGCTTTGTACCGTACTGTAATCCTTTGCCAGGTCAATGTATTCATTAATGGTAACCTTGGTGGGGATGGTTTCAAAAAATAAGAATTCGCAAACGCCCATTTGCAGGATGATGAGATCCAGCGCAGCTATACGCTCAGCGTCCCAGTTCTTGAGTTTGGGTTTTATAAGCTCCAGGCAAATTTCTTTTTTATCCAGAACGGTCTGTAAAAGGCTTTTGGCAAACTCCCATTTTTCCTTACTCAGTATTTCTACAAAATTGGCATTGGCAGGTTTTTGTAAAAAATTAAGAACCAATTGGTTCATCATTTCTGCATCATCGTCCCAATGAATAAAATGCTCTTCCACATGCGCTATAAAATCTTCGTTAGGCAACATCAGGTTGGTGAAAATGAATTCCAGCATTTCTTTTTCCAGCTTGTTATTCCGGCTCTGCTCGTTGATATATTCGGCATATTCCGGCGATCCTGCCAATTGCAGGTATATCTTTTTCAACAACTCCTTGTCAATAATATGCTGTGGTTTTAATTCAGCGATCGTGGTTTTAAAACCGGCATCTTCCACAATTTTCCAAAGTAATTCATTACCGGCAATTTTTGTGTTGATGTTGAGATCGGCGGTTGTGGGCAGATGTTTGGAGGCTTTTTGCCTGGCATCGGTTTCAGCATACCGGGCCACTTCGGTTATAAAATAAACGAGGTAGGTAAATATCTGCCTGCTTTGCTCAATTTTTTTGGTAAGGATACTGATGGCTTCGCCGGGTTTTACATCACCATTCATGCTGTCGATGCTGTATAAGGTCTGCATCACTTTTACCCGGATATTTCTTCTGCTGATCATGCGTAAAGAACTTTTTTGCTTGAATCTGCAAATTTAAGGGTTTATAGTTTGTGGCAGAAAGATAATAAGGACAGATGGCAGATTGTGAAAAATTGGCGGTTTTCATTGCCTACGGTCTGCCACTATATAGGTGAATACTGACATAAGGGCTAATAAATTGAATTGGTACAAAAATGGCAGTACCTTTGCCACCCGTAAAAAACGGAGATTTAATCTTTAAACAAAATCAAAACATACATTATGGCAAAAAAAGTTGCTAATTACGAGTTATACGATGACAGAATACTCGTAAAACCCGCTGCTGCTGAAACCAAAACAGCTGGCGGAATTATCATTCCGGATACTGCTAAAGAGAAACCCCAAAAAGGAACTGTTGTAGCTGTAGGACCCGGTAAATATGCCGAACAAACCGGAAATATCATCCCTGTTAAGCAAAAAGCAGGTGATATTGTACTGTATGGTAAATATGCCGGAACCGAGATCACATTGGAAGGTGAAGACCTGCTAATGATGCGTTCTTCGGATATTTTGATGAAAGTAGGATAATAAAATGCCGATACTGGATTCTGGTTACTGGATAAGAGCCATACCATTTGAAGTATTTCCAGTATCAAATATCCAGCATCAAACAAAAAATTCTAATTAATAAACAAACTCATACTATTATGTCTAAAATGATATTCTTCGATATTGAAGCAAGAAATAAAATGAAAAAAGGCGTTGATACCCTGGCCAACGCTGTAAAAGTAACCCTTGGCCCCAAAGGCCGTAACGTAGTACTGGAACGCAAATTTGGTGCTCCAAGTGTGACCAAGGATGGTGTTACTGTTGCAAAAGAAATTGAACTGGAAGACCCGATCGAGAACATGGGCGCACAAATGGTAAAGGAAGTGGCTTCTAAAACTGCCGACCAGGCGGGTGATGGTACCACTACCGCTACTGTGCTTGCACAAAGCATCATCAGCGAAGGCCTGAAAATGGTTGCTGCCGGTGCAAACCCAATGGATCTGAAGCGTGGTATTGATAAGGCTGTTAGCCTTGTTGTTGCCAGCTTAAAAGCACAAAGCCAGACTGTTGGAAACGACAGCAAAAAAATTCAGCAGGTTGCCACCATCTCTGCCAACAACGACGAAACCATTGGTAAACTAATTGCCGAGGCTTTTGGTAAAGTTGGAAAAGAAGGTGTTATTACTGTTGAAGAAGCTAAGGGTACCGATACCACTTCCGATATCGTGGAAGGTATGCAGTTTGACCGTGGTTATATCAGTCCTTACTTTGTAACCAACAGCGAAAAAATGCAGGCTGAATTGCAGAACCCTTATATCCTGATATATGATAAGAAGATATCTACCATGAAAGATATCCTTCCTGTTCTGGAAGCAGTTGCTAAAAGTGGCCGTCCGTTGCTGATCATTGCAGAAGACCTGGAAGGCGAAGCATTGGCAACATTGGTTGTAAATAAATTACGTGGTACCATCAAAGTGGCTGCTGTTAAAGCACCGGGCTTTGGCGACCGCAGGAAAGAAATGCTTACTGACATTGCTATCCTGACAGGTGGTGAAGTGATCAGCGAAGAAATGGGTAACAAACTGGAAGATGTTCAGTTGGGCTCATTAGGCCAGGCTTCTTCAGTTACATTGGATAAGGATAATACTACTATTGTTGGTGGAAAAGGAGAGAAGAAAGCGATCGTTGGACGTGTTGAACAAATTAAAGCACAGATCAAAACAACTACATCTGATTACGATAAAGAAAAACTACAGGAGCGTTTGGCTAAACTGGCCGGTGGTGTTGCGGTATTATACATTGGTGCAGCTACCGAAGTGGAAATGAAAGAAAAGAAGGATCGTGTTGATGATGCATTACATGCAACAAGAGCAGCGGTTGAGGAAGGTATTGTACCTGGTGGCGGCGTTGCATACATTCGTGCCATTGCAACCCTTGAACCAAAAGTAAAAGGACAGATTGCTGATGAGCAAACCGGTATGGCCATTGTAAGGCGTGCATTGGAAGAGCCTATCCGTTGTCTTACTGCCAATGCAGGTATTGATGGCTCTATTGTTGTACAAAAAATAAGAGAAGGTAAAGGCGATTTTGGTTTTAATGCAAGAACTGAAGTATACGAGAACTTGTTTAAGGCGGGTGTTATTGACCCAACTAAAGTAAGCCGTGTAGCTTTGGAAAATGCAGCTTCTATTGCAGGTATGTTGTTAACAACAGAATGTGTAATAGCTGATAAACCAAAAGAAGAAGCAGCACACAGCCATGGCGCACCTGATATGGGCGGTATGGGAGGATACTAAGAAATAAGCAATTTGCAATTAGCAAAAATTACAATCCCTTCTGAGCAATTCAGGAGGGATTTTTAATACCTGAAACCTTCCGGCATTCATTCAAGCCTTTTATACTTTTCTTATTTTCTTTTTTTATGATTGTATTACATTTAAGAAAGTATAAAACCAGCCAGCCATGAAAGTAATCAGCCACCTGCTTCCATTTTCCCTATTGCTATTACCCATCATCTGGGGATTGTATGGATTTTTTAAAACCAGGGGAGAATCAAAAAATATTATATCAGCAGACCAAAGTTCTCCCGGAGCATTGATCATTAATTCAGCAGTGTTATACGCACTGGCATTTAATATTATTTTTTTTATACAAGAACTTTTTTTGGCGCTGGGCAAAAGATGGCTGGGGCTTGAAGCAACACTTTATCACAACAACCACAACTGGGAAGGCTCGCACCCGATGGAATCGCTTGCCCAGGGTTATGGTGCTGCAGCCATTTTTGTAACCGGGTTGCTCTGTCTTTTTTTAGCAAACAGAACAAAGCAATCCGCTCATTGGATACATGTATTTCTGCTCTGGCTTGCTTTCCAGGGCCTGGCACAATCTATTCCACAATTTATAACCGGTAAGATAGCACCCGATACCGATACAGGACAGGCTTTTACTTACCTGGGCATTGGCGAAGGATTGGGCATATTCATCAGTATTGCAGGGATAGCAGCAATGCTTTATCTGGGTGTGCTTTTCAGTAAATATTTATTGAGATTATCACCTTCCGTTGATAGGATCAGTTCAACCCCGGGCAGATACGGTTATCTCTTTCGTATTGCCTTACTTGCTTCTTTGGTTGGTATCATACTCATCATTCCCTTTCGTATCATGCCCTGGAACAGGGCGTTGGCCCCGGTGATGGTAACATTGATATCCATCCCCATGGTATTTGCACATGGCTGGAAAGCAAAAGTTACCCATACAATTAACAGCGAAATAAATAATAAAATAAGTATAGTGCCTATAGTTTTGTTGTTGATCCTGCTTGTAATTTTTCAATTTATTTTATCACCCGGAATAAGTATGTGATTTTTATTATAACATTGACCCATAAAAATTTTCGCCAGACGAAAAAATCACAGGTATAGTTTCATAAATCATGACAGCTGATAAAATAAAAATTTAAATGAGTTAACGTGTATACAATCTTAAAATTTATGCATTGATTCAGAACAAATAAGCGTATCTTATGTTAGTCAGTATTCTACAAATAATAATGAGGAAAAACCATGTTAATAATAATTCTGTTTTTTGTGTGTCATTGGTACCTGTCTGTGTTTATGCAAACCTTTTTGCAGCACCGCTACGCTGCTCATGGTGCTTTTAGTATGAGTAAGTTTTGGGAACGGTTCTTTTATCTTATTGCATATATTACCCAGGGTTCTTCTTATGTAAGTCCAAGAGCGTATGCGATCATGCACCGTATGCACCATGCCTATACCGATACAGATAAAGACCCGCATTCTCCCATATTTGATACCAGTATTTTTAAAATGATGTGGCATACCCGTGCAATTTCAGCGGGTATCTATGAAAAAACGCTGGAAGTAGAACCGAGGTTCTTAAAGAATGTACCCGACTGGCCGTTGCTGGATAAGATCGCTAATTCCTGGGCATCACGCCTGAGCTGGATCGCAGTATACGTCTCAATCTATATTATGTATGCTCCTTCGGGATGGTGGTATGTCTTATTACCGGTGCATGCATTAATGGTACCCATCCAGGGTATGATCATTAACTGGTTTGCTCATAAATACGGTTCAAGGAATTTTGCGGTTAAAAATACATCAACCAATTTGTTTAAGATAGACCTGTTGATGATGGGAGAAGGGTACCATAATAATCACCATAAAAGTCCATCATCCACCAATTTTGGTTTTCGCTGGTACGAAGTGGATCCATCCTATATGATCATGCGTATTTTAAACCGGCTGAAGATCATACGGATCCATAAACTGGCAGTTGTACCTGTCACTTAATTTACCTGATTTAAACAGTCAATTGGGATTATATTTGGGTAAATTATAGATCATAATGACCGGTATCCTCATTCAACTGCTCATTTCCTGGCTTATCATATGGCTTTTTGAAAAAGGCAATCTTAGTTTTTTAGGTTTTTTTCCCACCAAAAAACGATTGATTGGCTTTGCTTTATTTTTTACTGCTACAGCCCTTTGTTGCTCCTCCGATTTTTTTATGCGTATGTTGTTTGCAAAGCAGGAGTGGGAGCTAAACCCGAAGCTCACAGCTAACCTGGTTTTAACCGGAATCTGGTGGAATATCAAATCGGTCTTATTTGAAGAGCTGATATTCAGGGGCATTATATTTTATGTCCTCATCAAAAAACTGGGCCATACCAAAGCCATCATCATTTCGGCCATTGCTTTTGGAATATATCACTGGTTCTCTCATGAAGTACTGGGCGATCCTGTTCAAATGGCCATAACATTTGTTGTTACCGGTGCCATGGGATTGGTATATGCTTACAGCTATGCAAAAACCTTTTCCTTGTATTATCCAATAGCCATTCACCTGGGCTGGAACCTGACCAGCAGTGTGATCTTCAGTAAAAGCATTTTGGGCAACCAGTTGTTTACACAGGTACAGCCTGTGCCGGAGGTTCAGGTGGGCTATTTTATTTATTTCTGTATTGCATTCATGCCGTTACTGAGTGCAATTTTAGTAAATTATTTTATGGCGAGGCGTCTTAAACAGCAACCTATTCCCCATCCACGATCTCCCCATAATCAATAACCAGTTCCTCACCCTGCTTAATATCTTTGATCGCTTCAAAAAACTCGCCATCATTTATAGAGATCACATTGGGAGAATCAGAATGATTTAAAAAATTAACCAGGTCCATTTTTTTAAAACCATAGTCAGGTACAAAATAATTTTCATCATCATACAGGCAATAATTTTCTATCAATGCTTTTGCATGGGCGGGTAAATTTTCTACTTCGGTTTTAGAAATGGGTATCCACTGTTCCTGTTCATTGGCCTGGCTGAACATACTGCGGCAACCACTGGGAATATCCTGCAAGGCAAAAACCCCAATACCTTCAATGGGAGAGGGTTTTATCATTACCCAGGTATTGCCTGAGAGTTCCTGTAACAGTTCTGCTTTTGTCATGAGTCAACCTGTTGGGTATACCCGGCGATTATAAAGAATTGTGCAATACAATAGGTGAGCATGATGAACACACCTGCATAAGCAAAGGGCTGATCCGCAGGATGCTGCGCATAAAATTTTTTGATGGCGAGTAAAGAATCGGAAAACACAAATGCACCAGCGCCCAGCAGGTAACACGCAGCAGCTTTTTTATTTACTTTTAAAAAGATATGCAGGCTGCAAAGTAACATGCTGCAGATAACAGCTGCATAAATCATTACTGGTAATTTCAGTTCTTTTTCTATATGCGGATATAGTTGCCAAACCAGTGTAATGCCATAGGCAAGCACCAATGCTATTAAAACCGGTTGTTTTTTAAGCAGGGAGGGTTTATCAGACTGTATGCGTAAAAAATAAACAATGTAAAAAATATGGGTGGTTAAAAAACTAAGCAGGCCAAAAATGAAGAACAGCGGATGTTTATATTCAAACAATAAAAATACATCGCCCAGCCAGGAGAAAATTAAACCGGTCAATAATACATTTTTTCCGGGAGCAGCTGATCGGGTAAAATACAATAACAGCCATAAAGCCGGTATCAGCAATGGTTTTACAACAAAATGCAGCATTTCAATATTTGCAGCAATGCCCGCCACATCCAGCAGGGTTAATAAGAAGAACAGAAAGGCTAATTTTTTTTGAACCGGTTGCTGCATGTTTGGTTAGATTGATAAGCTGCCTGCGGGCAGGTTTGCTACTTCAATTGAATAAAAGCTTTGCCTGAATAATAATATTTATTAAGCGAATCTTTGATCCGGGCTGTATCAGTCAGCGGCAATGTAAAGGGCTCTGCAAGCCTGTATGAAACCGAATCCGTTTTGTACAAGATAACTTTATGGTTGCGGGCTGTAAGCACATTCATTCGGTTTACAGCGGCGGCAGAATCGGCTGTTTGCAAAAAACTACTTTAAAAGTATAGCCATCAGCGGCAGCAAGTGGTGCTGTTATTTTAATGGCAACGGTATCGGGTGGCGGTATGTTATTATTTATCGTGTCGGCTTTAACCTCCACAGTAGTTGGCTCAGCTGCTGGTTTGGTGTTTCTAATAAAAAAATACCATACTACTGTACCAATCAAACCCAACCCGATGATTAATCCTGCTATCAGCAAGCCTGTTTTACTGTTTCCTTCAGTTTTTTTGCTTTCCGATGCAAAAGATATTTCAGGATTTACTCTTGCTTCTTTTAATGCAGCCGGTGTGTTTTCCAGTTTTGCATGAAATGTATATCCTTTTGTAAACTCCAGTTCGCCCTGTTGATTTTTTACCAGCATGCCCATACCATCTACTTTAAATGGTTTGCCGATGTTTAAGAATTGTTTACCCAGAACCAGGTAGCTGTCCAGGTCGGCAGCAGCCAGCGATTTCATTTTGCGTGTCTGCTGTACTATAAAATCAATGAGGGCTTCATCTGCAACTGCTTTTGGGTTGTATTGAAATGAAATAGCATTTTCCGGTATCTCAGCATCTTTATCATTTTCTTTAGGCATTACAAAATCAGGAGACAGGATAAAGGTTCCCATTCCCTGTAAGGTAACTTCCCGGTTATTGTAAAAATGCTGAACCAGCAGTTGTTCTATTTTCATGCAGAATATTTAGACTTGACAAACCTACAAGATAATCATTAGATGGCAAAGTTCTGGGGGGAATGGAACACGGATACTTCGACATGCCCGGTACGCGGATTTGACAGATGTACACAGATTTTTTTTTCTGTTTTGCAGAAAGATCCGGTTACCCGGGTACTCTGCAATCCTGCGAAGCAGGATTATCCTGTGATTATCCAATCTTAAAAGCTGGTTCTTGGGTTAGTGAACAGTTAAATCGGGTATTAAATCCGGTAAATCCGCTTAATTCCCGCCTGAATAACTTTAGTCGGGCAGGCGTGTCATCAATGTTCTATTTGCATTAGTTTTGCAGCATGCTTTCAGAAAAGGATAAGGAGTTTATAATCTATTGGGAAAAAGAAAAGGAGCGTAGAAGTACTTTTTCTGCAAAACTTATACAGGGCTTACCCATGGCTGCATTATTCTCTGTTCCGATCCTGTTATTTATTACAGCCATTTATCTTTTTTTTCCTGAATGGTACACAAAAATTTCCAGCAGGTTGCCGGGGTCAATAACAACCATTGTCATTGCAGTTATCATCTGTATACTTTTCTTTTCCTATTTTCGTATGCAGTATAAATGGGAAATGAATGAACAACTGTACCGGGAGTTAAAACAAAAGGCGGCCCGTACAAACGAAAAATAAATTTCACTAAACATAAAAATTAAATTATGATCCGTAGGTTAATTATTCTTGTATCTTTTTGTGGTGTAATGCTTTCATGCAAAAAATCAGATACCAACAGCTGCAATTTTACTACTTCCAATGTTGTTGTACCGGCTTCTGAAATGACATCACTGCAGGGCTGGGTTGCCGCTAACAAACCGGCTGCCATTTTACACCCGGGTGGCTTTTACTATGAGATCATTGCTGCAGGTACCGGAACAGTAACACCGGGTATTTGCTCGGATGTACGGGTAAAATATACCGGCTTTTTAACCACAGGATTTAAATTTGATGAAGAACTAACCGGTATCACTTTTAAACTTGGACAGTTGATAGTGGGCTGGCAACGTGGTCTGCCGCTGATCAAGAAAGGAGGTACCATCTATTTATACCTGCCACCATCACTTGGTTATGGCAATAGTGCTGTGGGTTCTATCCCGGCAAATTCTATTCTTATATTTTCAGTTGAGTTAGTGGATGTAGTATAATGATTTAAAAAATCTTACTTAAACCCGGTATGTGAGTCACGAAGCCATTTCAGTTTTTGACATGTTTAAAATTGGTGTAGGGCCATCCAGCAGCCATACCCTTGGCCCATGGCGTGCTGCACAGCAGTTTACAGAGTCATTGATCACCAAAAATTTGCTGAATGATGTTAAGGAAATACGTGTTTTACTCTACGGCTCCTTAGCTAAAACCGGTGTTGGTCATGGTACTGGTATTGCCGTACAACTGGGACTAAGCGGCGATGATCCGGTAACCTTTGATGTAAATAATATTGATGCCAAGATTGCCGATATCAAAAGCATGAAGAAGATATTGCTATCGGGCAAACATGAAATTGATTTTGACCCGGCAGAAGATATCGAGTTTTTAATGAGCGAATCTTTACCCTTTCATCCCAATGCTTTAAGTTTTTTGGTTACCCTGCACAATGATGAAAATTTTGCAGAAACCTTCTATTCCATTGGCGGTGGGTTTGTTACCAAAGAGGATGAAACCCAAAGCAGCACTGCCGATGTGCATCTCCCTTTTCCTATCAACACATCTGACGAATTATTGCACTGGTGCATGAAAACCGGGCATAACATCAGCGAAGTGGTGCTGGAAAATGAAACAGCATGGCGCAGCGAAGCGGCTACAAAATCCGGCTTAATCAATATCTGGAATGTGATGAAAGCCTGTATTTACAGAGGTTGCCATGTTTCGGGCATTTTGCCCGGCGGACTTCAGGTAAAACGGCGGGCTGCCAGTTTAAATGATAAACTCATCAATGGCAGAACCTATACCGATTACAACAGCTGGCTGCAACTGGTAAAAGACGGGGGCAATAATTTTACTTATATACTGGATTGGGTTAGTTGTTTTGCCCTGGCGGTGAATGAGGAGAATGCAAGTTTTGGCAGGGTAGTAACAGCACCTACAAATGGTGCTGCCGGTGTTATTCCGGCTGTATTGCAATATTATATTGCCTTTTGTGATGGAGATAAAGAAGAAAAAATAATCCAGTTTTTATTAACTGCTGCCGAAGTGGGTAGTATATTTAAAAAAGGCGCCACCATTTCTGCAGCCATGGGTGGTTGCCAGGCCGAAATAGGTGTTAGCAGTGCTATGGCTGCAGCCGCACTTACCGAATGCCTGGGCGGTACCCAGCGCCAGACCTTAATGGCCGCCGAAATTGCGATGGAGCATCACCTGGGTATGACCTGCGATCCCATTGGCGGCCTGGTACAGGTACCCTGCATAGAACGCAATACCATGGGCGCCATCAAGGCCATTACTGCCAGCCAACTGGCCATGCAAAGCACCCCCGATTATGCCAAAGTAAGTTTAGACGGCGTTATAAAAACCATGTGGGAAACTGCACTGGATATGAACCACAAATACAAAGAAACCGCTGATGGGGGATTGGCGGTTAATGTGCCGCTGAGTCTTTCAGAATGCTAAACCCCCTCCGCCCCCTGAAGGGGGAACTTTGGAGCATGATTACTTTAAGTGCTCTTCAATTGTTTGCAGAACTGATTCCAATTGGTTTGTAATTTCTTTTGTTGTAAATCTGATGACTCTTAATCCCAGTGCTTCTAATTCTCGTTGTCTTAATTCATCTTTAATTTTAATTTCTTCTTGATCATGAATACTTCCATCTATTTCAATTACCAGTTTTTTAGAATGACAATACATGTCAACAATGTAAAATGATATTGGATGTTGCCTTCTGAATTTCATATCAGGAAAATATTCTTTCAATCTGCCCCATAAAATCATTTCAGTTGGCGTAACATTATTTCTAAGCTTTTTAGCCTTTTCAAAAATCAAATTTCCGGCTCCATAAAACATGTTTTCTTTCATATTCATATCTGCTATCGATATAAAATAAAACTCCTGCACCACCAGAGTTCAAAGTTCCCCCTTCAGGGGGCGGAGGGGGTTAGACCCCGTACTTCCTCTTAATATCCCTATCCGTCTCTCTCTCTTTAATGCTATCCCGCTTATCGTAATTCTTTTTGCCTTTGCCCAGCCCTATCTCCATTTTAAAATAGCCTGATTCGGCTAAGAATAAACGCAGTGGTATGATGGAATAGCCTTTCTCTTTGATCTTGTTCTCCAGCTTTTTTAATTCACGTTTGTTGAGGAGCAGTTTTCTTTCCTGCAGGGGCTCGTGGTTGCTGTGGGTACCAAATGAGTATTCAGAAATGTGCAGGCTTTTTACAAACAGTTCTCCCTGGTGAAAAATGCAGTAACTGTCATTAAAGCTGGCTTTGCCAGCCCGCAATGATTTTATTTCGGTACCGCTCAATACCATACCGGCTATATAAGTTGCTTCAAAAAAGTATTCGTAATGCGCCTTGCGGTTTGTAAGTTCCAATGCCTGAGTTTTTTGTGCAAAGGTATTGGGTTTACTTTTTTAAGCTGCTATATAATTATTTAATGATTGTAACATACCCAGTTAACGGATCTCTGCCGCTTCCCGGTTCTATAATGTAATAGTAGGTATCCATGGGTAATTCCTTACCCTTGTACCTGCCGTTCCAGGCAGTATAACTGCCGCGGCTTTCAAAAACCTTTTGCCCTGTACGGGTAAATACCTGTGTTTGCTGGCTTTTATATTCCTCCAGGTATTGAATTTCCCAACGGTCATTAATGCCATCGTTGTTGGGCGAAAATGTGTTGGGTATGCGGGGAATTTTTAAAACATCTACATACATATCATCTGTAAGGATGCAACCACCTTTGCCGGTTACGGTCAGCGTGTACAACATATCAAATTTTGGATCAACACATGTTGGTGTTATTACATCAGCCCTGTTCAGGTATTGGGAAGGGGTCCATAAATAGGTAAGCCCGTCTCCGGTAGCTGCGGCATTAATGCTAAGGCTTCCGCCTTCCAGCACGGTTCTGTCGGGTCCGGCATGGGCAGTGGGATAGGGGTGAACGTTTATCGGTTTACTGAGCATAGCTGATCTGCATCCAAAACTATTTATCGTGTATAGGTTTACGTTATAGGTTTGCGGGGCAGTATAAATGTATAAAACGTTTTGTGTGTTTCTTACTCTTCCATCGCCCAGATCCCAGTTCCACTGCAGGGTTACCCCATCCATACTGTTTGTTGAGTCGGTTAAAAACACAGCATCACCCAAACAAATATTGGGCTTACTGATACCAAATGCTGTTTTTGGCTGGGGATGAATGGTATTTACGAGGATGGTGGTATCCTTTACACATCCGCCATTGCTGGTAACCCTCAGGTATACATTGCGCTGGCCGGTATCGGTGTACACATGTGTTGGTGTTTTTAGTGCAGAAAAATTATTGGGGCCACTTAATGGGTCATCAAAATTCCATCGGTATTGAAATAAGTTTTCTGATCCATCAGATATGCTTGACAGATTTGTAAAAGTGATGGATGCATCGGGCAAACAAACCGTATCGGGAAAGGCAAAATTTACAACAGGCTTTGGAAACACATCAAATGGAATGGCGATACCGGCAACGGAAGGTGTATCACATTCACTTAAGAGGGTATTGCCATCATTGCCGGCCCTAAGTACGATCTGAAAATTACCCGGTTGTAATAAAGTTGAATTGAAGTGTAAAACGATCTGCCTGGCTAATCCTCCAAAACAATTTACAGGCAATGCACTACTAATGTTGACAGGATAGGTTCCGGTAACAAAAAAATCACTGCCGTCTGGCGCTACGGAGCTGCATTTGATCGTTTCGGGGAAGTAAAGGATCACCGAATCGGTACTGCATTTGTTATTGGTAAGGTGATCAAATGGAACGGGTAACGGAGATAAAACTGTGAACGGGATAGCTTCATCAACCGGGATGCCATTATCGCAAAGGTCCCATATCGTATTGCCATCGCCACCATTTTTCGCAATTAAATTATAGTTGCCAAGGGGTAAGGGAGCACTAAAAGTCAGTAGCACTGAATCCATATCAAAAGCATTGCTGCAACCAATACCTACAGCGCTGGTGATGAAAATGCCTGGTGGGGAGGGGTTTATCCTGAAATCTGTACCATCAGCCATCAGCGTGCTGCATTTCATTTTCTTATTAAGCTTTACCAGTATTTTGGTGCCATCACAGGTTGCACGGCTGGCCGTAAACATGTGTGGGGGTAAGGTATCCGTAATAACAGCCGTATTACCCGGACCTCCAAATGACAGATTGTATCCAAACTGTGTATTTTCAAAATGACTCACCAGTAAAAGATAATTATGGCCTACGATCAGGTTGGGCATCAGCGTAAAGCGGTTTTGGAATGGCCCCTGGCACTCAACCAGCGAAACCCCGCCTGAGTCTTCACAGGCACCCGTTACGCCACCAAGCCCCGACCAGCTGCAGGCTACAAACATACTGGTATCCGTATAAATATCCTGCGGATTTTTTCCCGTTACATCAAATAGCTGCCAGTCATAATCTTCACTAAGTATATCGGGAGTAATAAAAAATGCCAGTTTACCACTTTGAAAGCAGGTGAATTTGTACCAGAAGGGATTCTTGTCTGTGTACATCGTGTCATCTACACAAAGTGAAGCAACCCTTCTTTGTCCGCAAATCGGTACCGTATCCATATGAAAAACTGAAGTGCCGCAAACAGGAAATGCCGTTTCTGGATTTTGGCCAAGAATAGTGCAGGGTGTGGTTTGTGCCCATGAGGTTACAGGAATAAACAACAGGATAAAGATGAATATGGGTAGCCTGCTAAGCAGCATAATTTTAATTATTAATACTGCAGCGGTTGCTTTGGTAATTACATGATGCCTGCAGTAAATTCTAACTTTTAAACAGAACCAACAAGTTACCCAATTTTTCTTTCAGATTTTTGCGATGTACTATAAAATCTAAAAATCCATGCTCCAGTAAAAATTCGCTGCGTTGGAAGCCGTCGGGCAGGTCTTTTTTAATGGTTTCTTTAATTACCCGGGGGCCGGCAAAACCAATGAGGGCATCGGGTTCGGCACAAATTACATCGCCCAACATGGCAAAGGAGGCGGTGGTACCGCCAAACGTTGGATCTGTACAAAGAGAGATGTACGGAATTTTTTTATCGCTCAGCTGAGATAGTTTACCGGAGGTTTTTGCCAGCTGCATTAATGAAAAGGCGCTTTCCATCATGCGGGCACCGCCGCTTTTATTAATGATCATGAACGGGATATTGTGCAGTATGCAATAATCGCAGGCACGGCTTATTTTTTCGCCCATTACACTGCCCAGGCTGCCGCCGATAAATTCAAAATCCATGCAGGCAACAACCAGGTCGTTCGTATTTACTTTTCCATGTGCTACCGTAATGGAATCGTGTATGCCGGTCTTTTCATAGGTTTCTTCCAAACGCTTGCCATAGGCTTTCAGGTCAACAAACTCCAGATAATCTTTGGATATAATGTTGGCAAAAAGTTCGGTATACTGGTTATCATCAAACAAAATTTCAAAATACTCCTGACTGCCTATGCGGTGATGATATTCACATTTGGGGCATACAAACTTGTTTTCGCCAAGTTCAGAAACGGGGCTGGTATATTTGCAGGAAGGGCATTTAGACCAGAGACCTTCGGGCGCATCTTTTTTATCTTTGGTTGAGGTAAGGATGCCTTTCTTCATGCGTTTAAACCAATTGGCTTTTCGCTCTTCGGCAGAGGCTTCTTCCCCGGCCAGGCTGGCATCAAAATCTTCTTCTTTCTTCATCCGTTTTCTGTTAACAGTTAATGGTTATTGAGTTCATGGCTGTATACAAGGGCAAATCAAAACTGAATTATGCGTTCCTGTTTATACAATTTAAATCTTCAAAAGCCACTTCTAATCTTTTAATGAAACTTTCTTCTCCTTTACGTAACCAAACCCTTGGGTCGTAATGTTTTTTGTTGGGTTTATCATCCCCCTCCGGGTTGCCCAACTGGCCTTGTAAATAGGCTTCGTTCTTTTTATAATTTGCTAAAATACCTTCCCAGAATGCCCACTGCAGATCGGTATCAATATTCATTTTGATGGCGCCGTAACTGATCGCTTCGCGTATCTGATTCTGAGGAGAACCGCTGCCACCATGAAATACAAAGTATACCGGTTTTTCGCCTGTGTTAAGTGTTTTGGTTATATAGTCCTGGCTGTTCTTTAAAATGATGGGCGTTAACTGTACATTACCCGATTTGTAAACACCATGCACGTTCCCAAATGCTGCGGCTACAGTAAACAGTTTTCCTACCTTACTCAACTCTGTGTAAGAATAGGCAACATGTTCAGGTTGTGTATATAATTTTGCATTATCAATATCACTGTTATCAACACCATCTTCCTCGCCACCGGTAACACCTAATTCTATTTCGATACTCATGCCCAGCGGCGCCATGCGTTTGTAAAATTCAACCGAAGTGGCAATGTTCTCTTCAATCGGTTCTTCCGACAGATCGAGCATATGAGAGCTGTATAAAGGCTGTCTTTTTTCTTTGTAAAACTGTTCGCCTGCATCTATTAAGCCGCTAACCCAGGGCAGCCATTTTTTTGATGCATGATCGGTGTGTAACACAACCGGCACCCCATAATATTTAGCTACATTATGAATATGTAAAGCACCCGAAACACCACCGGAGATATTGCCCTGCAACTGATCGTTGGGCATTCCTTTGCCGGCTATAAACTGGGCCCCTCCATTACTGAACTGAATAATAACCGGTGAGTTTACTTTGGCAGCGGCTTCTAAAGTGGCATTGATGGTATTTGTGCCAATGGTGTTTACTGCAGGCAATGCAAACTGATTGTCTTTTGCATCGTTGTATAATGCTTCTAATTCGGCACCAAATAAAACACCGGAACTGTATTTACTCATAAGTTATTATTTTTTACAAATGTAAGGAAGATGACCGATTAATTAATGCCTTGAATTTGAGCAATTAACCGGGTAAAATAAGCCGGTGATTGCTGCATTCTGCTTCCATACCAGCTAAAGCATTCGCCATCTGCCAATATTATTTTTGTACCGGGCAGTTGTTTGCTTATTTCATCTATATGTTTTTGTTTAAAAGGGTAGGGTTCGGAGGATAATAAAAGCAATTGGCAATTGGCAATATGCAAAGCATCCATGTTTATTTCCGGATACCTGGTTTTATCAGAATAAATATTTTCAAAGCCGCATTTGATGAGCATGTCGTTTATAAAAGTATCGCCACCAATGGTCATGTATGGATCACGCCAGATGAGGTAGGCAGTTTTAAGAGGCTTCTCCATTTTGGGCATTGTAGCAAAAGACTTGTTTATACTGCCTATTAAAGTATCTGCAGCTACAGATTTTCCGGTTAAATTTCCAATATCTGCAATCATTTGCAAAGCATCAGCCAGGTTGTTTACATCGCTTACCCAAACCGGGTAATCTGCTGCCAGTGTTTCAATTTGGGCTTTCACATTTTCTTCTTTATTGGCTATGATGAGATCGGGTTGTAACTGATGTACCTGATCAATATTTACCGTTTTGGTGCCGCCCACTTTTTGTTTTGATTTAAACCAGTTTGTTGGATGCACACAAAACTTAGTGATACCAATGGTTTCGGCTCCGAGGCCGAGATCAGCTAATAATTCTGTTTGAGAGGGAACCAGCGAAATAATTCTTTTGGGGATGTAATTGAGATCGGCAGTTTGCTGTAAGATCATTATCAAAATTAGTGATATCCAGAGATTATGAACATAAAAAAACTTCCACAAAAACCTGTCGTTACGGGTTTCTGTGGAAGTCCAATTTTTTAACCAGCTAAGCACGAGCCGGTTTTTTCAGGATGTTGGAGCTTGCTTTTCAAAGGGGGTTACCTTTTATGTAGCATTACTCTTAATAAATTATCCTGGTTCCAGTGTTCTTCATTTTCGCCATCATCGCTTTTCAGGGCATAGGCAGGATATTGGTTTTTCTTTGGTTTTTCGGCTATCATCGCTTGTTACAGCATAAGCCAGGATATTGGTATTCTTTTGGTTTTTTTGCCATCATCGCTTTTAAGGGCATAGGCAGGATATTGGTTTTTGTTACTTTCAGATCAAATTGGTTTTTCATCAGGACAAGATCTTCAAGCGTCAATTGGTTTTAAAAATTAAAAAGAAGTTGACTGATATTGGATTGTTTGTTGGTTTTTCACAAACATTGGATTGAATATGTTGGTTTTAATCAGGATGTTGGATAATGATTGATATTTAATTCCTATCAATCAACTTCTGACACAAAGATGCAACAGTTTAACATTCCTTTATAGAGCGATATTGCTCTTTTTTCGTGCTACTGCAATTACTACGGCACTCGTATTAATCCAGATTTAGATATAGAACAGTTACGTTTTGAGGAATCGTAAAAATACGTATCTGGTATGGTGTTATTTCTGCATACAATATCTGCTGTATTGATAAAATACAGTGCAGTATTGATTTTAAGGCGTTCGTAGTTTAACGGTACACTTATTTGGTAAGACTCTGAATGATGTCGTATTTGGTAACAATATGGATACTGCCGCTTTCATCCCTGCTTAAAACGGCACCATTTTCTTTGGTAATAAAAGTACTTAAACGCTCAACAGGTGTCTCAAATGCTACTTCGGGGTAGGCTTTTTCCATAACGGATTCAACTGTTTGGGTTTTAATATCAGGATTACTTAAGATCTTATTGAATAAACCTCCTGCAGATATAGCGCCAATGCTGGTTTCCTTATCCATGACCGGAATATTTTCTATATCATATTTACGCATCAGTTCAATAGCATCAGCTACTGTATTTTCTTTATTTAAGTGGATTAAGCGTTGGGCACCCCGGCCTCCAACCAGGTCTTTAAAGGTTTTTACATCTAAAAAGCCTCTTTCAAGCATCCATTGGTCGTTATAAACCTTGCCTACATACCTGCTTCCGTGGTCATGAAAGATCAATACTACTACATCATCCTTTTTCAGCTGGTCTTTCCCACCGGGGCCTTTGGCAAGCTGCATCATACCCTGTAAACAGCTGCCTGCGCTATATCCGCAAAACATACCCTCTTCCTTTGCAATGCGCCTGGCCATTACCGCACCGTCTTTATCGGTAACTTTTGTAAACTCGTCTATTACACTCATATCGTAGTTGGCGGGTACAAAATCTTCTCCAAATCCTTCGCTTATATAGGGATAAACCTCCTTCTGATCTAGCTCTCCTGTTTCAAAATATTTCTTCAGTAAAGAGCCATAACTATCAATGGCCCATACTTTTATGTTTGGATTTTTTTCTTTTAAATATTTGCCTGTACCTACTATGGTACCACCAGTACCTGTAGCAACAACCAGGTGTGTTACTTTACCTTCGGTCTGTTCCCAGATCTCAGGGCCGGTTTGTTCGTAGTGTGCCTGGCGGTTTGCTAAGTTATCGTATTGGTTTACGTACCAGCTATTGGGCACTTCTGTAGCCAGGCGTTTTGAAACAGAATAGTAACTTCGGGGATCTTCCGGCTCCACATTGGTAGGGCAAACGATCACTTCGGCACCTACCGCTTTTAAAATATCTGCTTTTTCTTTTGATTGCTTATCGGTGGTTGTAAAAATGCATTTATATCCTTTTACACAAGCGGCTAAGGCAAGTCCCATACCGGTATTACCGCTTGTGCCTTCAATAATGGTGCCTCCGGGTTTTATTTTTCCTTCCTGCTCAGCTACTTCCAGCATTTTTAATGCCATGCGGTCTTTGATCGAATTACCAGGATTGAAATACTCCACTTTTGCCAACACCGTGCAGGGCAGGTTTTTTGTAATGTTGTTTAGTTTGATAAGGGGAGTATTACCTATAGTTTCGAGAATGTTATTTAGCCACATATAGAATCGTTATTTGCGGCAAAGGTAATTTTTTTAGTTTAACCAGAGGAGGTGTTTTGTATGGAGTGATATTAACAAAAAAGGCTGCCTGAACAGCAGCCTTTTGTAAATTATTTGCAGGGTCATTTTTTAATGATGGTTATTTCCACTCTGCGGTTACGCCATTGTTGTGTGTTGTCTAGTGGGATGGTTTCGCCATAGTGTGCTGTAGTGATTCTATCTGCAGGAATATTATAACTCAGTAAATAATCTCTGGTTATAATGGCTCTTTCGGCAGATAACTGCATATTAACAGCATTGGTACCTAAATTGTCTGAATGCCCCGACACATGTACAAGCAGTGTGTTATCAGCTTTTAGTATAGCCACAATGCCCTGCAAAGTTTTAAAGGCATCTGAAACCAACATGGATCTGTCCAGATCAAAATAGATCCTGTAGGTCATCGAGTCTGTTGAAACAGCGGCCAGGTCTGCCCCTTCAATAAAAGGCAAGGGACAACCATTGTTTTGTTTACTGCCTTTTACATCAGGGCATTTATCAAAGGCATCAGTAATTCCGTCGGCATCCAGGTCTGTTTCGTTATTTTGTACCGGCAGCGTAACCTCTTTTTTTACGGGCTTTTTTGTTTTCTTTGATTTCAATGCATAGGCAACTTTTAACTGGGTTGTGTAATAACCGTCTTTATCAGCGGCATCTCCGCGTTTAAGTGCCGGGTTTATGGGATAAGCACCTCCGCCACGATAGGTAAATTTAGATGTATTGGGGTTTTTTGCATCTAATCGTGCTTTATCCGGATAATAAGTTGAAACATCATCCAGGTAATCTGTGCCGGTTGCCCTGAAGTTAAATTCGCCCAACAGCATGATCTTATTATTGATTTTATATTTAAAGCCAAATCCTATGGGGTATTCCACAGCCATGGTGCTGTACATACCGGGATAGCCTGGCAGGCCCTGGCCTTCGGTACCAAGCTCACGCAAGGGATGCGTGCCGCCTGACCCAAAATAAGCACGTGGATTAAAACGAAAAGCTCCAATACCTGCAAAAAGATACGGGCTGAACCTGTATTTATCCATGTTCATTAAGGTAAACTCTGCTGCCAGCGAAAATTCAAGTATAGTTGACCTGAAACTCAGGTTTCGTCCCGGGTGAGCGCCGCCCTCTTTGCTATCGTATCCCTGTACATTGTGAAAACCAATGTCGAATCTCGCATTTAAATGAGGAACGATGGCATAGTTCAAACCCACACCGGAGGCATAACTTGATTGCCGGAAAGCTGTATTACCTTTAATAAGATCGCCCACATAATTGGCAATACCAATTCCTCCGGTAATACTAAGTTTAGAAAGGTTATCAGTTTTTACCAGCTTTTTCTTTGGTTGTTTTTCATCAGGTTTTGTAGCAACTGATGGTGTACCAGGTGGAGGCAATTGCTGACCTATAGCATTAGATGTAACCAATATTCCCAGGAACAGGATACAAAACCTGATCATTTTCATAATAAGAAGTTGTTTGGAGTATTAAGTAAAACTAAAAATAATCATTTAATCTTGATTTCTTGCAATGAATAAGTTTTACACCAGCAGGTTGTTTAGCATAATATTGGCCAGAAAGGCCTTACAGGTTCTGTAATAGGTAGAACATTCCGGGATAAAAAAAGCAGGCTTAAAAAGCCTGCTTTCCGGGGAGTATTTAAAATAACAGATACATTTATAAATTAAATGAAATTTTTAGTTGTGTTGTAAAGAAGCCATCATTATTATCGGGATTGCCACGGGGAAGCGTTGAACTTTTTGGATAAGCCCCTGGCCTACTTCATTACCTCTCCAGGTAAACTGGGCAGTTACAGGATTTCGGGCATCCAGTAATGCTTTGTCTGGATATCCAATACGGCTTACATCATCCAGATAATCAGTCCGAGTAATTCTATAGTTAAAATCCAAAGCCAACGTTATTCTTTCATTAATAGGATATTTAACACCAATACCTAAAGGGAATTCAAGAGCAGCCGTGTTATAAGCCTTTGGATAACCAGCAAGGCCCTGGCCTTCGGTCCCAAGTTCAGGCAGAGATTGCTTATTTCCTGATACATCTTCGGCATAGGGGTTAAAAATCATTACACCAATACCGGCAGATACATAGGGGCTTAGAGGAAAGTTATCTAAATTAAGTATTGTATATTCACCTGCTAAGGCAAAATCGAAAACATTTGATTTAAAGCTAAGGTTCCTAGATTGATGAGCACCGCCTGATTTACTATCTGATCCCTGTAATTTTTGTATTCCAACATCTAATCTTGCAGCAAGTTTTTGGGTAAATGCATAAGTCAACCCTGCGCTAAACGAGAAACTTGTTTGTTTAAACACGCCATTTTTTTTGATAAGGTCGCCATAGTAATTGGCTGTACCTACACCAGCAGAAATCCTGAATTTAGAGGCAGATGCGCCATCAAGATTTCTTGGAGATTCCTGTGCGTGGGAAATTAAGGTTAAAAATATTCCGGATAGTATAAAAGTAAATTTTAAAATTTTCATGAACAGCTTTTTTAAATTGGTTATAATTTGAAGTTGAGTTGAAATTGTAAGATTTTGTATTTATATCATCACTTCATTTTGTAAATATAACATATATTTTGAAATGTCTGGAATCATGGGGTTATATAATTACTAAGTTTATAGGACGCATAATAAATAAAAAAAGTTTCAATTTTTCAGGATACTGCCAGCATAATTAATTGGTGTCCAAAATTTGCAACGCTTTCTTAATGCCTTCATCCGATGTATTCATCACTTCAAAATAACCTTCATTACGCCATATCTGGCGGGCAATGGATGATTTAATGTGGTTGGAAAGACTTGATTTTTCCTTTGCCGAAACCACATTGATGTTAATTGAATCTTTAGACGCAGCATCACTAAATTGTTTCCAGTTCTCTTCACTTAAATTAAACCCTTTGATAAAATCAGCAGGGGTTTTAAAAGACTTTAATATAGCCTGGTTTTGAAGATAAAAATTATATACAAAGCCGCTGATGGTATTCATATTATAAATAGCAGCAGAATTTTTACTAAAACCGGTGGTATCTATGCCGATATAGTAATCAGGGGCAATGCCACCTTTGGCATAAACTGATTTACCACCCTTCGTTTTATATACCTTGCCCGAGTTATTTTTTACCGAATCGGTAAAAGCAGTTGCAGTATCGTTGTACCGGTTACTGATTTCATCATAGTATGCTTTTCCACCGTTTGCATAAGGCCTTTGTATACTTCTGCCAATAGGCGTATAATACCGGGCAATGGTCAGCCGTAAGGCACTCTTATCACTCAGGTCAAATTGTTCCTGCACCAGGCCCTTTCCAAAACTGCGCCTGCCAACAATCGTTGCCCGGTCCCAATCCTGCAGGGCGCCAATCAATATTTCACTGGCACTTGCCGTACCTTCATCAGCCATAACAACCAACTTACCGGTTTCAAACTGGCCATTGCGGCGGCAGCGGTATTCTTTTTTATCAATGTGTTTTCCTTCTGTGTACGTGATCAGTTTATCACCGTCTAAAAATTCGTCGGCTATTTCTACCGCCTGGTCTAAAACGCCTCCGCCATTGCCCCTTAAATCAAGTATCAGTTTTTGCAGCCCCGCTTTCTTTAATAATTCCAGTGCTTCCATAAATTCGCGATAAGTTACCGACGAAAATTTGTTAAGTCTTATATAACCAATTTCTTTGGTCATCATATAACTTGCATCCACGCTTACCAATGGAATTGCATCCCGGGTAATGACCGCCTGCTTTTTTTCAGCATTACGTATATAGGTAATGGAAACTTTTGTACCTCTTTCGCCCCGAAGTTTTTTTCTGAAAGCATCTGCATTGGTTTTATTGCCTGCCACCAGGCTGTCATCAATTTTTATAAACTTATCCCCTGTAACCAAACCGGCTTTAAAGCCGGGACCATCTTTTAAAACATGAATAACATTCAGGGTATCGTTAAAAATATTGAACTCAATGCCAATGCCAAAAAATTTACCGGCCAGATCTTCATTTACCGATTGCAGATCTTCGGCAGGTATAAAAACAGAGTGGGGGTCCAGTTTGCTTAACATGGCCTGTATGGCAGTGTCGGCAAGTTTATCAAATTCCACGTCATCTACATACCGGTTTTTGATCAGGTCCATTATTTCCTGTACGGGCCGGCGTTTTTCGGTAAAAAAGAAATGTTTGCCCGGCATACTATCCCTCATTTTATAACCGAAGTACATGCCAACGATCATGGTAATACTAAACAGCAAGGGTAGCCACACTTGTATTTTTTTATTATTCATCTTGCGAAGATAGGAATAAGCTACAAGGGGAAAACAGCTGCGAGGGGAAAAGAAGCTGCGAGGGGAGAAGAAGCTGCAAGGGGAGAAGAAGCTGCAAGGGGAGAACAACTGCAAGGGGTAAATAAGCTGAGGGATTAGTTTTATAAAAAATTAACCCTGTTTAATTTAAAGAATGATGGGCTGAAATTAAAGTTTCTCCCTTGCAGCTTGTCAACAGGATCCTGCGGATAACTTTGTGTCTTAATCAAAATGAATTAACTTCAAACCAAATAACGGTTTTAAATGGCAATTAAATTAATAGCAGACAGCGGTTCTACAAAAACAGAGTGGTGTTTAATGAACGGGAAATCGGTAAAGACCTTTTATACACAGGGATTAAGCCCTTATTTTCTATCGGCAGAGCAAATAGAATATGTAATTAATGAAGAACTGAAGGGGAAGTTAAAAAAAACAGAGCCCGACGAAATTTATTTTTATGGTACCGGCTGCAGCAATGCAGATAATGTGAAGCTGGTTAAAAAAGCGGTACAAAAAGTATTTAACGATGCAAAAATATTTGTTGATCACGACCTGATGGGAGCAGCCAAGGCGCTTTGCGGGCACGATAAAGGCATTGCCTGTATATTGGGCACCGGTTCAAATTCCTGTTATTATAATGGCAAAAAGATAGTAAAAAACAGTCCTGGCCTGGGGTATGTACTGGGCGATGAAGGCAGCGGTGCTTACATGGGCAGAAAAGTAATTCAGTATTTTTTATACAAAACTTTTGATGAAGACCTGATGGACCGTTTTCATGCAAAGTATAATACCAACAGCGATGAAATACTGAGTGCTGTATATAAAAAGCCCCTGCCCAACCGGTACCTGGCTGCTTTTACCGGTTTTTTAGTGGAGAACCGGGGCCATTACATGGTTGAAAATATTATTGAAGACAGCTTTAATGATTTCTTTTTTAACCATGTTTATAAGTATCGTGAAAGCTGGACAATGCCCATCAATTTTACCGGCAGTGTTGCCTTTGGATTTAAAGATGTTTTAAAAGATCTGTGCAGCTCGTTTGAACTGCAATTAGGAAAAGTAATTAAAAAGCCCATGGACGGGTTGATAAAATTTCATCAGTAAATAATGGCGTTTAACAGAATAACAGAAGCAGCATCAAATTACAGGCATTTGGAAAAAATGTCGGTAAAAGAGTTATTAGTAAATATTAATAAAGAAGACAGCCAGGTGCCTGTAGCTGTTGAAAAAGCGATTCCGCAGATCGATCAGCTGGTACAGGTAATTGCAGATAAGATGCTGGCCGGTGGCCGGCTTTTTTATATTGGTGCAGGCACCAGCGGCAGGCTGGCAGTGGTAGATGCCAGTGAATGTCCGCCTACTTATGGTGTGCCCGCAGGGCTCGTTATTGCTATCATTGCAGGCGGCCAAAAAGCCATTACCGAGGCTGTTGAATTTGCAGAAGATGATATGGAGCAGGGCTGGCTTGATCTGCAGGTGCATGGGGTAAGTGAAAAAGATGTGGTGATTGGAATAGCTGCCGGCGGAACCACGCCATATGTAATCGCCGCCTTGGATACATGCAGGGCCCATAATATTATAACAGGGAGCATATCCTGCAATCCGGATGCACCGCTGAGTGCCGCAGCAGATTACCCGATCGAAGCCGTTGTAGGACCTGAATTTGTTACCGGAAGCACCCGTATGAAAAGTGGTACAGCTCAAAAACTGATCCTGAATATGATCTCCACAGCCGTGATGATACAGTTAGGAAGGGTAGAAGATAATAAAATGGTACACATGCAACTAACCAATGAAAAACTGGTGGACCGGGGGGTGAAAATGCTGATGGAGAAAATGCAGACTGATGATTATGAAGCGGCAAAAACCTTACTGCTGCGATCGGGCAGTGTCAAAAATTCGATAGATAAGAACCATTCATAAAAAAACCTTGGTTGATTTATGTAAATTAACTAATTTACGTATCTAATTACTAATTAAAACTCCTCTTATGAACATTAAACTTTTACTCTCAACAACTTTTATTGCAGCAAGCGTCTCTGTTTCGGCGCAGGATGCTAACAAAACCTTCGCAATAACCGGCGATGGTAATCGTGATTTCATGTGGATGAACATCCGCCAGGTAGATATTACTACCGGTAAAATTATTACGGATGTTTATCAAAGAGACAAAACAGCCTTTTTAATGAAGGATGCCGATACAAAAACCCAGTCGGCTGCCCACAGAACCCCAACCGAAACCATGGTTGCGGCCGCGGCTTACGACAAAAATCAAAACAAACTATTCTTTACCCCGATGCGGGTAGGTGAGTTACGCTGGCTCGACCTGAATGCAAAAGATAACGAACAGAAATATTACACGGTCACTTCTACGCTTTTAAATACCAATAATGAACTGAATGATGAAGCAAACCAGTTTTCACGTATGGTTATTGGTGCCGATGGTAATGGTTATGCATTAACCAATGATGCCAGCCGTTTGGTAAAATTTACAACCGGCAAAAAAGTAACGATCACCGACCTGGGTGCTGTGATGGATGATGAATCAAACAAATCCGTTTCAATTAAAAACAAATGCACCAGCTGGGGCGGCGATATGATTGCCGATGCTTACAATAAATTATACATCATCTCTGCAAACCATTATGTATTTGTACTGGATGTAGAAACCAGGGTTGCAAAGCAAATTGGATATATTACCGGTTTACCTGCTGCTTACAGTACCAATGGCGCTGCAGTTGATAAGGATGGTAATGTTGTTGTAGCCAGTGCAAACACTTTTGCCGGGTACTACAAATTTTCTTTAAAAGATTTTGTAGCAACTTTTGTTGAAGGTTCTGATATGGTTTACAATGCTTCTGATCTTGCTAATGGCAACCTGTTATTTCAAAAGGAAGTTGATGCTGCAAGAACATTCGCTGATTTTAAACCAGTAGTTCCGGTATTGACCAACGAAGCTCATATTTATCCTAACCCGGTTACCAACAGCGAGTTTAAAATTTATTTTGAAGGACAGCAGGCAGGCAGATACAATGTAACCATTACTGATCTTTCCGGCAAGCCGGTAATGACCAGGATCGTAACTGTTGGTAACGCAAAGGCACAGGTTGAAACCATACAGTTAAACAGGGCATTTGCAAAAGGCATGTATATGGTTAAAGTAACAGATGCCAATAACAAATTTATTTTTACAGAAAGAATTGTGGTTCAATAAAGAAATTACGGTTATTAAGTCAAAGGGTTGCCAAAATGGCAACCCTCTTTTTTTAACCGCAGATCAGGATGATTATCTTGATTTCGCAGATATAACTGACAGGTTAAACAGACTTTTAATTTTCATCTGTTTCAGAATTTGCATAATCAGCGAAATCAATTTTTAATCTTGGTTAATCTGCGATTAAATTTGCAAAATCAGCGAAATCATTTAAATCTTTTTAATCAGCGATTTATGCAGGATATTGAACCTTATTACAACTGGCGCCATTTATATATAGCCGAAGAAGATCCGCATTCTCCCTTTTACCGGCGTACGTACAGCGAGTTTGAATTTTCCAACACGGTGTATAATTATTATATACATCCTCAATGGGATGATTTTGGATCCCGAACATTATACATGAAAATTTTGTTTGTAGATTATGAACAAAAATTTGCCATCATAGAATTACTGGGCGAATGGAATGATGCGATTGAAAATGATATCATGACGCTGCGAAGGGATATAACTGATATCATGTTTGCAAAGGGAATAAACAAGTTTATCCTGGTAGCAGAAAATGTATTGAACTTTCACAGCAGTGACGACAGCTATTATGAAGACTGGCGTGAGCAACTGGAGGATGTTGGGGGATGGGTGGTGATACTGGATATGCCAACACAAAGCCAGTATGATTTTAAACAAGCCAGGCTGACCAACTATATAGAATTGATCGATTTTCCGCAATGGAGAACATTAAAACCTGAGATCATTTTTCAACAGTTGGATGGGATGATGTTTAAAAGACTAACCTGAAATAAGATGAACCGTAATACAAGAATGATAAATATCATGTTCTTTCAGCATAAAAACTCAGGATGTAGCTTGTTTTTGCTTCATCCTGTCGTATTTTTGTAAACCAAATCAAACTCACAACTCTTTCAATATGACCTGGAAACACTTTTTCACTTCTTCAATTGGAAAGAAATTAATCATGGGCCTTACAGGTCTTTTTTTAATCGTATTCTTAATTGTACATGTTGGTGTAAACTCCTGCATTTTTGTTAACGATGGTGGCGAAACTTTCAATAAGGCAGCCCATTTTATGAGCCACAACTGGATACTCCGCATTATGGAAATTGGATTATTTGCAGGGCTTTTACTGCATATTATTCAGGGTCTTATATTATGGAGACAAAATGCATCAGCCAGGCCGGTCAAGTATTCGGTTAATGCAGCTAATGCAAATAGTAAATGGTACAGCCGGTCAATGGGATTATTGGGTACACTGCTTTTATTCTTTTTGGTTATTCATGTTTCTAAATTTTTTATTGATACTAAAATTGCCTTGTATGCTGATGGCGGTGCACATGATGCCAGCCATAATCTGTATAATGCAATGAAAGAAGAGTTTCAAACCTGGTGGGTTGTTGTTATTTATGTATTGGGGGTTATATCGCTGTTCTGGCATTTACTTCATGGTTTCCAGAGTGCTTTTCAAACAATAGGTATCAATCATAAAAGATATACGCCGATCATTAAAGCAATTGGCATAGGCTATACCATCATCGTTTGTTTATTATTTGCTTTAATGCCCATCTCTTTTTACCTGGGATGGATAGATTAAACTATATAAGAATAACTGATTACTAATCTACTAATTAATTATACAAAATGTCTTTAGATTCAAAAGTACCACACGGCGAAATGGATAAAAAGTGGACCGATTATAAGGGCCATGTTAAACTCGTTAATCCTGCCAACAAGCGTAAGCTGGAAATCATTGTTGTGGGTACCGGCCTTGCCGGAGCCTCTGCTGCAGCTTCTTTGGGCGAGATGGGTTATAAAGTAAAAGCATTTTGTTTTCAGGATAGTCCACGACGTGCACACAGTATTGCCGCGCAGGGTGGTATCAATGCAGCAAAGAATTATCAGAACGACGGAGACTCTGTTTTCCGTTTATTTTACGATACTGTTAAAGGAGGAGATTACCGTGCAAGAGAAGCCAACGTTCATCGCCTGGCCGAAGTGAGTGCAGCTATTATTGATCAGTGTGTGGCACAAGGCGTTCCTTTTGCCAGAGAATATGGCGGCTTATTAAGCAACCGTAGCTTTGGTGGTACACAGGTGCAACGTACCTTTTATGCAGCCGGGCAAACGGGTCAGCAATTATTATTAGGTGCTTACAGCGCTTTGGAAAGACAGGTGGCCCTGGGAAATGTAACCATGTACAACCGCCACGAAATGCTGGACATTGTAAAAATTGATGGCAAGGCAAGAGGGATTATAGCCAGGGACCTGGTTAATGGAACTTTGGAAAAACATTTTGGCCATGCAGTTTTATTGTGTACCGGAGGTTATGGCAATGTTTTCTATTTAAGTACCAATGCCATGGGCAGTAATGTAACTGCAGCATGGAAGGCGCACAAGCAAGGAGCTTTTTTTGGTAACCCTTGCTTTACACAAATTCATCCAACCTGCATTCCCGTAAGTGGCGATTATCAAAGTAAATTAACCTTGATGAGCGAAAGCTTACGTAATGATGGAAGGATTTGGGTCCCCATGAAAAAAGACGATAACCGTAAGGCTGTTGATATACCGGAAGCTGAAAGAGATTACTACCTGGAACGTCGTTACCCTGCCTTTGGTAACCTGGTTCCACGCGATGTGGCATCAAGAGCTGCAAAAGAAAGATGCGACGAAGGTTACGGCGTAGGTACCACCAAACTGGCTGTTTATCTTGATTTTAAAGATGCCATTGTTCGATATGGTAAAATTGAAGCAGGAAAAACCGGCAATGATACAGCAGACCATGATTCGATCGTAAAAATGGGTAAGGCTGTTGTTGAAGAAAAATATGGCAACCTGTTTGAAATGTATGAAAAGATAACCGGCGAAAATCCTTACGAAATGCCGATGAGGATCTATCCGGCTGTGCATTATACCATGGGTGGGCTTTGGGTTGATTATGAATTAAAAACTACTGTTGACGGTTTATATGCATTGGGCGAAGCAAATTTTAGTGATCATGGTGCAAACCGTTTGGGAGCAAGTGCTTTAATGCAGGGACTGGCTGATGGTTATTTTGTGATCCCTTACACATTGGGAAACTATTTGGCAGATGATATCCGTACTGCATCCATTCCAACTTCTCATCCTGCATTTGAAGAAGCAGAAAAAAAGGTCAGCGACAGGATCAATACGCTGATGAATATTAAGGGAAAACAAACGGTGGAAAGTTTTCACAAACGTTTGGGCAAGATCATGTGGGACAAATGTGGTATGGCCCGTAATGCACAGGGATTGCAGGAAGCCATTTCCGAAATTCAGGCATTGAAAAAAGAATTCTGGAGCGATGTAAAAATACCGGGCGATATCAATGAAATGAATCCTGAACTGGATAAAGCCGGCAGGGTAGCCGATTTTATTGAGCTTGGCGAACTGATGTGCAAAGATGCCCTGGACAGAAATGAAAGCTGCGGCGGACATTTCAGGGAAGAATCGCAAACGGAGGATGGCGAAGCAAAACGTGATGATGATCATTACAGTTTTGTATCGGCCTGGGAATTTAAGGGAGAAAGTGAATGGCAATTAAATAAAGAACCTTTGACCTTTGAAATTGTTAAACCAACACAGCGTTCTTACAAATAAACCAATACAAATTCAGCATACAGCAATTATAAACGTATTTAAGATTTATGGAACACTACAACATGAACCTCACACTAAAAGTGTGGAAGCAGAAAAACTCAAAAGCTGGTGGTAGTTTTGAAACGTACCAGGTAAAAAATATTTCTTCTGAAATGTCTTTCCTGGAAATGTTTGATGTGCTGAACGAACAACTGATCACCGAAGGAAAAGACCCGATTGCTTTTGACCACGATTGCCGTGAAGGCATTTGTGGTGCATGCAGCATGTATATTGATGGCCGGGCACACGGTCCCTGGACAAAGAATACGGTTTGCCAGTTGCACATGCGTGCTTTTAAAGATGGAGATACTATCGTGGTGGAACCATGGCGTGCTGCGGCTTTCCCAGTTATTAAGGATCTGATGGTTGACCGTGGTGCTTTTGACAGGATCATGCAGGCTGGTGGTTTTATTTCTGTAAATACCGGTAATGCTGTTGATGCAAATGCTTTACCTATTGACAAAAAGAATGCTGATACTGCTTTTGATGCAGCCTCCTGTATTGGATGTGGTGCCTGTGTGGCCGCCTGTAAAAACAGCAGTGCCATGTTATTTGTTAGTGCCAAGGTTTCTCAATTGGCTTTGTTACCGCAAGGTCAGCCTGAAAGAGAATCGAGGGTATTGAATATGGTGGCGCAAATGGATAAAGAAGGATTTGGTAACTGTACCAACACGTATGCCTGCGAGGCAGAATGTCCGAAAGGAATTTCTGTTTCAAATATTGCACGGATGAACAGGGAATATCTGAAAGCCGGACTAACTACAGAACAGTAATCATATAAAAATATAAAAGTAGAAAACCTTCTATATCAGAAGGTTTTTTTATGCCCAAAAGAAGGTTTTCTGCCTTGTACAATAATTAGTAATTTTAACACTACTAATCCCAAAGAACTATTGAACCTTAAAAGGATATACTTCGTCCTGCTGTTTATTTTGATTGTGCAGTTTATTCATGCACAAATTAATCCCCCGTCGCTTTCCAATCTTCGAAAAAAAATAATCAGTACCAAAGGGCAAACGGTTAAACTGGATTCTTTAAGCCTGATTCCGGGTTCAGTAACGATTGAGGGCGTTTCACCTTATTACTATAAAGTGGATGAAGTAAATGGAACCATTACCTGGCTGGATAAGCCAAACCTGGAAAGTGTAACCGTTACTTACCGCATATTTCCTTATAAATTAAATGCAGTGGCCAGGCATTTAAATTACGACAGCATCCGCTATAATTTTTTAAGCAATAATGCTTTTACCTTAAAGGTTGGTTCCAGGCAAACCAATCCGCTGATGGATTTTGGTAATATTAAATCGGAAGGAAGTTTTGGCCGGGGTATTTCTTTTGGTAACAGCCAGGATGCAGTGGTAAGCAGCAGCATGAACTTACAATTGAATGGTTTTATAGGAGATAGCCTGGAGTTAACCGCTGCCATAACAGATAATAATATACCCATACAACCCGATGGCAATACCCAGGACCTGCGTGACTTTGACCGCATTTACCTGCAGGTAAAGAAAAAAGGATGGCAGGCAAATTTTGGTGATATAGATATACGCCAGAGTAAAAGCTATTTTCTTAATTTTTATAAAAGATTGCAGGGGATCTCTTTTATTACAGACAATAAGATCACTAAAAATATTTCCAATTCGCTTTTGCTGAGCGGCGCAATTGCCAAAGGTAAATTTACCCGCAACCAGTTAACGCCTTTTGAAGGAAACCAGGGTCCGTACCGGCTTACAAGCCCCAATTTAGAATTGTTTTTTGTTATTTTGGCCGGAACCGAAAGGGTTTTTATGGATGGTGAATTACTGAAGCGTGGCGAGGACCAGGATTATATTATCAATTACAATACGGCCGAATTAACCTTTACGCAAAAAAGACTGGTTACAAAAGATAAAAGAATACAGGTAGAATTTGAATATGCCGACCGCAATTTTTTAAACTCGCAGATCTATGTAAGTGATGAAGTGAATTTTAAAAACAAATTCTTCCTGAACATAGGCTTTTACAATAATACCGATGCAAAAAATTCTTCTATAAACCAGGTACTCGATGCCAGGCAAAAACAGTTTTTAGCCGATATCGGTGATGGCGTTGATTCGGCCTACTACGAAAATGCAGTCAGGGATACCCTCGGTACCAACAAAATATTGTACAAAAAGATGGATACGTTGTACAATGGAACTGTGCGTGATTCCATTTTTGTTTTTTCTACCAACCCCAATGACATCTTGTATAATTTAAGCTTTACTTACCTGGGACCGGGCAGGGGCAATTACACCGTATTGCAAAGTGCAACCAACGGTAAGGTTTTTGGCTGGGTACAGCCCGATGCAAACAACAATAAGCAGGGAGATTATGCCCCGGTGCTCTTGCTGATCTCTCCTAAGAAACAACAGTTGATCACTATTGGAGGCGAATTTGTTTTTAACCCAAAAACAAGGTTTAAAGCAGAAGTGGCCATGAGTAATTATGATATAAATCTTTTTTCGGGCAAAGACAAAAATAACGACCGGGCCTTTGCCACCAAGCTGCAGCTGGTAAAAGATGATACCAGGATCAACTTATTACAAAGGCCCATACTTATGCAAACAAAACTGGGTTATGAATTTGTACAAGGCAGGTTCAGGCCCATTGAACGTTTGAGAAATGTTGAATTTCTGCGTGACTGGAGTTTGCCCTACGATATTAGTTTTGCTGATGAACACATCATAAATGCCGGGGTAAAGTTTGCCGATACCTCCGGAAATTTTGTTAAGTATGATGTAACGAATTATAACCGCAGCGATAAATACAATGGCCTGCGGCATGAGGTTAACACGTTTAATGATTACAGCGGCTGGAAACTTACCAACCAGTTCATTGTAACAACCATCAACAATCCAATGCAGGAAGGAACATTTGTACGGCCAACTGTTGACCTTAAAAAAGAACTGACCCGCTTAAGAAAAATGCAGGTTGGTATTAAGTATAACAGCGAGATCAATAACCTTCGTGATAAAAAAAGCGATACCCTTAATCTGTTCAGTTATGCATTTAATGTCTGGGAAGTTTATATCAGATCAAATCCCGAAAAGGCAAACCGCTGGGGTGTGTCCTATTTTACCAGGGCCGATCTGCTGCCATCCAAATACAGGCTGGAAAGGGCAGACAGAAGCGACAACTATAATTTATTTACCGATCTGCTTAAGAGTGAAAAGCACCAGTTTAAATTAAATATAACCTATCGTAAGCTGCACATTTTCAACAGTACCATCAGCAGGCAAAAAGCCGATGAAAGCCTTTTAGGCAGGGCAGAGTACTATGTAAATGAATTAAAAGGCTTTGTGGTGGGTAATGTTTTATACGAGCTTGGCTCGGGCCAGGAACAAAAAAGAGAATACACTTTTGTGGAAGTACCGGCAGGCCAGGGAGAATACACCTGGATCGATTATAACAGCAACGCCATTCCGGAACTGAATGAATTTGAGATCGCCATCTTTCAGGATCAGAAAAAATACATCAGGGTATTTACACCCAGCAACCAATTTGTAAAAGCAAATTATGTGCAGTTCAATTACAGCTTTACCTTAAACCCCAAAGCTATTTTAAAACCAAACGTAACCGGTTTTAAGAAAATATTAGCCCGTTCAAGCACCAGCTCGGCCCTGCAGATAAATAAAAAAGACATCAGTACCGGGGGTTTTCAATTTAATCCGTTCACCAGTAAACTGGTTGATACTACCTTGATAACATTGAACTCTTTTTTATCAAACACTTTGTTCTTTAATCGCAGCAATATCAAGTGGGGATTTGATGTAACGCACAGTATCAGCAACGGAAAATCTTTATTAAGTTATGGAGTTGAAAGCCGTAAGCTTCGTAACCTGGTTGGTAAAGTTAGGTGGAATATTAACCGCAGTTTTGTAACAACCATTAGTTATAAGCAGATAAAAAATGTGTTGAATACTACCGGGCCTAAGTTTGATAACCGCAACTACCTGGTGCTGCAAAATATTTTGGAGCCTTCATTATCTTATGTACATAAAACCACTTTAAGGGCAACTATAACCTATGCTTACGGCAAAAAAAGAAATACCATTGACTCGCTGGAAGCAGCAACCAATCATGTTTTAACAGGTGATGTGCGTTATAATATTCTTAATAACAGTACACTTAATGCAAGATTTTCGCTTAACCAGATCAGTTACAAAGGATATAGTGGTTCTGCAAATACAACCGTAGGTTATATTTTGCTGGATGGATTATTACCCGGAAAAAATTATTTGTGGAACCTTGAATTTACAAAGCGGCTTGCAGGTAATATTGAAATGAGTGTACAATATGAAGGACGTAAGCCGGAAGCAGCCAGAACGGTGCACATTGGCAGGGCATCCATCAGGGCTATTTTCTAAGATGTCAGGCCATTACAAAAGAAATTGCAGTTTGTAATCTTTGAGATACTAAAATACCTGGCTTTGAAAAGTTTTTTTAATGGCCAGACACCTGAAGGGTCTGTTTTTTAACCGAATAAACCTCCCTTTTTCAGGGTGCTGATCCCCTCGCCAATTTTAAAACCGTTATTGTATACCTCAATTTTATAATCCCCTTTTGCAAAATTGACATTTTGCTTCCAGTCAATGATCACCGGCTGGCGTTGGCCCTGTGTATAGTTAATGTCAATTTTCTGTGTATAAAATTTCTGCACGCCATCCCGGGTATTGAAATTTCCAGAGCCCAAAGCTTCCGCTGTTAATGGTTTACCATCCGGGCCTGTTATACAAATATAAATGTTTTTAATACCCGATTGGGCAACCCTGTTTTCATCAATATCAAACGTAATACGGAGTTTATCAACCCTTTTTGCAGTAGAAGTAGTTTTTTCTTTGCCACTTTTTGTTTCGTTAATACCTAATATAGAAAAATTGGAAGCGTGCAGGGTAGTGGCTATATCTATTACTTCTTCTTTTTCTTTTATTACAATGGTTGCCGAGTCATAATCTTTTTGAACTTTATCACGCTCTTTAATTACCGTATTTTTTTCCTGGGTAAGCACCAGTTTTTCGCCCTTCAGTGTTTCAACCTGCGACCTGTATCCGGCTATATCTGTATTTAAAGATGAGATCAAACCTTTTGCTTCGGCCAGTTCCTGTTCTGTGGCACCAACCTTCGACAGTAACTGTTGTATCCGCTTTCTTTTTTCTGCAATCTCGCGGTCTCTTTTAGAAATGGTGCTGTCCTTGCTGTGCATCATATTGGCACTACTTGTCTTTATCATATCGTAAAGCATCGTTGCATCTTCCAGCTCCTTTTGTAACTCATCCCTTTGTAAAGAAGTATTGGAAATTACCAGGTCTTTTTGCTGGAAGGTTTGTTCGGTCTTACTCTTAAGCCAGATAATATACGCCCAGCTGCCCAATAATGCAATAACAAGGCCTGCGATCAAAAAATTACGCCATTTGTTTTGCGGTTGATGAACTGCAGGCTGAGCCGGCTTTTCAGTAACAGGATAGTTTTCGAAACTCATTATTAAGGTTTTTTAGCAGCGTAACACAAAATCAGTTTTTAGTAACAAATACATTCGTCCAAAATTATGCCAAAGTTAAAAATTAACCAACACAACGCTTTGAACAGGAGCGTTATTGCTGTGTTAAAAACTTTTCAGGGTTGCCTGCTTTTATTAAAAAGCCTGCATCATAAAAAAAGACTTGTGCAAAGTTGACAACCCTATAAGTGAGGGTGCTAAGTATTATCTTTGAGCCATGAGTGCAGAAAAAATCATAAGTGAGTGGAAGAAGAAGGTCTTTAAAAACATTTACTGGCTGGAAGGGGAAGAGGATTACTATATTGATATGGTGGTAGATTATGCCGAACACAACATTCTGGATGAGGCGGAAGCCGGATTTAATTTAACCGTTTTTTACGGTAAAGATGCCGACTGGGCGGCCGTTGTAAATGCCTGTAAACGATATCCCATGTTTGCAGAGCGACAGGTGGTTTTGCTGAAAGAAGCCCAGCAGATGAAAGATATTGATAAGCTTGAGAGCTATGTGGAGAACCCTTTATCCTCAACCATTTTTGTGGTTGCCCATAAAACCAAAACACTGGATAAAAGAGGGAAACTCTATAAGGTACTTAAAAAATCGGCCGAGATTTTTACATCTGAAAAAGTAAAGGATTATAAACTGCAGGAATGGATCGGTGAATATGTAAGGTCGCAGGGATATAAAATAAATGCTAAAGCCATCAGCCTTTTAGATGAGCATTTGGGTAATGATCTGAACCGGATCGTAAATGAGATTGAAAAACTTGCATTGAACTTAAAAGGCAAAAAAGGCCTGCCTGCCGACAGGCAGGAGATCACTGAAGATGATATTGAAAGATATATCGGCATCAGCAAGGAGTACAATGTTTTTGAATTGCAGGCCGCCATTGCAAAAAAAGACCTGGCCAAAGCCATTAAGATCATCCAGTATTTTGAAGGAAACCCCAAAGCCGGGCCCATACAGATGGTGCTGCCTGCTTTATATGCCAGCTTCAGCAAAGTATACACTGTTTTTGGTATGAGCGACCGCAGTGAAGCCGCCCTGAAACCTCATTTTTATTTTAACAGTAATGCTGTAAAAAATGCCATGGAAACCATCAATAATTATGGTTACGATGGTATAGAACGGGTTTTATTATTATTGCACCATTACAATTTAAAAGGAGTGGGCGTGGGCGATACGGGCACATCTGATGCATCGCTCATGAAGGAGATGGTAGTGAAAATGGTATCAAGGTAGGAACACGCCTGTGGCGTGTTCAATTTAGAATTCGCCACAGGCGAATTCCTACAAACAAGCTACACTATCTTCCTTGTCTTTGTGCAGCTGCGATTTTAAAGCTTCCAAACCATCAAACTTTACTTCGCTGCGTAAATATTTTTTTACAATTACCCTGATGGTTTGACCATATATCTCTTTCGAAAAATCAAAAATATTCACTTCTGTAACCCTTACTTTTCCATTAACTGTTGGTCTGAAACCTATGCTCATCATGCCTTTATAGGTTATTCCTTCTACAATTGTATATACAGCATAAATACCATCGCCCAGTGCGATCTTTTCCTCGTCGGTGCTTTTTAAATTGGCGGTTGGGTAACCAATGGTACGACCAATCTTATCACCATGAAACACTTCGCCCTCAAAGAAAAAATCATAGCCTAAAAATTTATTAGCTATATCTATATTGCTTTGCAGGATGGCATTGCGGATATTGGTGCTGCTAACTTTAATGGTGTTGAGTATGTGTTCGGGTATTTCTTTCAGGCTGTAATTATAAACCGAAGCTTTTTTCTCCATCAGTTTATAATCACCGGTACGTTCTTTTCCAAAACGGTGGTCGTAACCGATGATGATGGTGTGCGGCTTGAATTTTTCAACCAAAAAATCCTGTATGTATTCTTCGGCGGTCTGGCTGGCAAAATAATCGGTAAAGGGAACGATGACCAAATGATCAATGCCCGTCTTTTCCAGCAATTCAATCCTTTCAGCTAAGGTGTTTATCAGCCTCACCCCGGTAATAACCGATGAAACCACTTTACGTGGATGTGGATGAAAAGTGATAATAACAGACTCGCCTTTGGCTTTGGCGGCTTCTTCTATTAAATTTTCGATGATCTGCCGGTGACCAAGATGAACCCCATCAAAAGTACCAATGGTGATAACGGCATTTGTGAACCGGGGCAGGTTATTTATATCGCGGTGTATTTGCATAGTTAAGAAGTGCAAATGTAGTTGATAATTGAAAATGGTTTATTCACATTTCGCATTTAGTTTTGCAGCTATGAGTTTGTATAATAAACGGGGCGTATCTGCCCAAAAAGAAGAAGTGCATGCAGCGGTTAAAAACCTCGACCAGGGTCTGTACCCCCATGCGTTTTGCAAAGTGTACCCCGATTTTTTGGGTGGCGATGAGGCTTTTGTGAACATCATGCATGCAGATGGAGCCGGTACCAAAAGCATACTGGCTTATTTGTACTGGAAAGAAACCGGCGATATTTCTGTCTGGAAGGGCATTGCACAGGATGCCATTGTAATGAATTTGGATGACCTGCTTTGCGTGGGTATTTATGATAATATTGTTTTTAACAGCACCATCGACAGGAATAAAAATTTAATTCCGGGTGAAGTACTGGAACAGGTTATTAATGGCTCGCAGGAATTATTTAACCGGTTAAAAAGTTTTGGCGTAAACATACATTACCTGGGGGGAGAAACGGCCGATGTGGGCGATGTGGTGAGGACAGTTGCTGTGAACGGCACCATGACAAGCCGCTGGCCAAAAAACAAGATCATCAGCAATGAAAAAATAAAAGCCGGGGATGTAATTGTTGGTTTTGCCAGTTACGGACAATCAACGTACGAAACCGTTTACAACAGCGGGCTTGGTAGCAACGGGCTTACCAGTGCCCGGCATGATGTGCTCAGTAAATTTTATGCAGAAAATTTTAAAGAAAGTTTCGATAATAATCTTGCTGATGATGTGGTTTACATTGGCAAGCAAAAGCTAACTGATAGCATCACGCTCACGATTGACGACCTGCCTACCGGACAGGCAGGCTCACCACTCACAACTACTATAGGGAAACTCATTCTTTCTCCAACCAGAACTTATGCACCCGTTATGAAAGGCTTACTGGAAAATCATTTTGATAAAATTCACGGCCTTATCCATTGCAGTGGCGGCGGACAAACCAAATGCATGAAATACCTGCCCGGTAATTTCCGGATCATAAAAGATAATTTATTTCTAGCACCCGAGATCTTCAAAATCATCCAAGCAAACAGCGGCAGCAATAATAAAGAAATGTACGAAGTGTTTAACATGGGTTGCCGGCTGGAGATTTATTGCGATGCTGCCGATGCTGAAACGATGATTACTGCTGCTACTGAATTTGGTATTGCTGCACAGGTTATTGGCAGGGTAGAGGAAAGTGAGAAAAAAGAATTGGTGATTAAATTGAAAGATGAAGAGATTTGGTATTAATAAAATACAAAGATTCAATAGATTGCCACTAAGGACAACATAGTGCTTTTTATTTTTTCTTTAACTGATTCAACTGCATCTCCAGGTCTTCCACACTTAAATTTTTTTCCTTTACCTGTAGGCAGGTTCAGATATTTTAACAAATGGTGAAGAAATTAATTTTACATACTGAAGTGGTAAAAGCTAAATTTGCAGGTATTGCCACACAAGCACTGAGGCAAGCAAAAAAAAGCTTGGGTAAAAGTTGAATATGGTGTTGATGTACAAGTCCCGAATAAATTCGGGATACCGATTTAACATCGGCAAGTGCATGAGGCCTATGAAGTTGAATAGAATTACCAAAGCCGGAAAAAAAACTAAAAACGCAAAACCCATAACCCAAAAAAAATGTCTCAATCAATAGTTGAATTAAAAAATGTAAATATTTACCAGGGCAGCAGCCTTATTTTAAGTGATGTAAACATTTCGGTAGATAAAGGTGAATTTGTTTACCTGGTTGGAAAAACAGGAACGGGTAAAAGCAGTTTGCTTAAAACCATGTATGGCGATCTGTTGTTGACCGAAGGAGAGGGATGGGTTGCAGGACATGATCTGAAAATACTAACGTGGAAAACGGTTCCTTTCTTAAGGCGCAACCTGGGCGTGGTCTTCCAGGATTTTCAGTTGCTCACAGACAGGAATGTGAATGAGAATATGAAATTTGTTTTAAAAGCCACCGGCTGGAAAGATGAAAAACTGATGGATGAAAAGATCGCTGATGTACTCGAAAAAGTGGGACTGAAGACCAAGGGTTTTAAAATGCCCTTTGAACTTAGTGGCGGTGAGCAGCAGCGTATGGATATTGCCCGTGCCTTATTGAATTCGCCAAAACTGATACTGGCTGATGAACCAACAGGAAATCTTGATCCTGAAACCAGCGATGAAATCATGCAGTTGCTCTTTAATATCTGCAGGGATTATAACACCACCATCATCATGGCTACACACGATTACCTGGTGATAAAAAAATTTCCGGCACGTACCATTAAAACAGAAGCAGGAAAGGTTTGGGATAATGCTACTGTAGAAATGTCATAAGTTGCCTGGCATTGGCTTCATTATTATAGATCGTTTGCAGTAACACCTGCCGCTGCTGTACTTCCTGCTCAGTAAAGGGTTGTGTATACAGTTCTTCAATTTGCCTGCTGAAAGATGCTGCATCCCGGGCAAGGTGACAAAAAGATTCCAGCCCCGATCCTTCAACACCGGCCTTATTTACCAGGCAGTGCCTGCCATTAAAGATGGCATTTAATAATTTTAATTTGATGCCGGTATTATTTAACGAAGGCAGCACATGCACATGTGCTTTAGCGATAATATCCTGCATTTCTTTATCACTGGGATTGGCAACAATGCAGGTGTGCTGGTGCAGGTGAGCAAGATCTTCAAGTTTTTTTGAAGGGTTTTTTCCGGCAATAACAAAGGGGATCTGTACTTTACTAAAAACATGTTGCAATAACCAGGTTGCGGCTTTTTCATTTTCATTGATGGCTAAATTACCATGGTACAGGCAAAAATTACCCTTACCTTCTTTGCCGGTTGCTGAAGTATAGGGCAAAAAAACAGGCAGGTAATGGATATCCGCTGCTTTAAATTCCTGTTGATATAATGCCACATCCTGTTTACTTACAGCTAAAAAAGTAGCCTTGCCGGCAATGGATCTTTCGTATTTCTTCAACAGCCGGCTTTCGTACAGGTAGTATATTTTTTTAAATATATCGCCTTCATGCTTTGCCAGTTGTTTGTAGTAGGTAAACTCCGCATTGTGCAGGCGAACTATAACTTTCCTGTTATTAAGCTGGCCGGTCTTTAAATAATAGGTACAATGTATACCTTCCAGCAAAACCGGGTAATTGTCTTTTTGTAAATTGGATATTAATGCTTGATTAACCCTGCTGTTCACAATTAAGGGTGTGCTTAAAGAAAAGCTGCTGCTGTTGCTTTTACGTTGATAGTAATTTACCGTTTCGCAATATTTATTTAATTCATCCTGTGGCTCACGACCTTTTGTAAAACAATGCAGGTGAATTTTTACACCCAGTTTGTGCAGTGACTGTAGTTTATAAAACAGATCAACCACCCCGCCATAATCAGCAGGATAGGGTACATCAAGCGTTACAATATGCAAATGGTTTTCGTTCATATTTTTATTAAACGCTGAGAAGAGGAGAAAAAGGAAGTACTGCAGCATCACGCTGCGTTAACTCAATTCCTCATTTTCTTTGCGATTAAAGATGTCTTTATAAAACTGAATTAATTTTATTTCTTCCTGCTGCCAGTTTAATGTTAGCCTCAGTTTTAAACAATTTTGCTGCAATTCAGCATACACAACCTCATTTTCAAGTAAATTGTTCAGTTGGGCGGTAATATTTGTTGCGCTGATATCATCAATAAGTACAGCAACAGGTAAATCTTTGTTTATTTCTTTATAAACCGGGTAGTTCACACAAAGCTGCGGAATGCCGGCATGCAGGTAATCAAAAAAGCGGTTGGCAAGTGAATAGTAGTTGCTTAATCCTTTATCATCAAACAGGGTTATGCCGATATATGCCTGTTGGGTAATGGCCGTTAATTCATCCGGTTTTATTTTGCCTTTGAAAATCACTTTATCCTGTAAGTTATTTACTGCAACCAATTGTTTCGCCTGTTCCATAAAATTGCCATCACCGCAAATGATCAGTTTGCAATTGATATTTTTAAATGCGGGTATCAGTGTTTCAAAACTCCGGCCTTCATTAACGGCACCCTGGTACAGCATGAACTTTTCTTTCTTTTCAGCAGGAACAATTTCTTTCAACAGTGCAATGTTCCTGATCACGGCATAATGAACACCATACATTTTTTTAAACTCATCTGCAATGGGTTGGTTTACGGTATAACCAGCCCTGAATTTGGGTACTGTAAAGCCTTCCACCTTTTTCCAGATCTTATAAATCCCCCGCCGGGTAACGATCTCCTTCATTTCGCAAAACAGTTCATGCGCATCATACACCCGTTTAGTTTTTTTTATTGTAGAGATGAAATAGCAGGGGAGGATCGTATCGAGATCAATAGCTCCAATACAATCCATCTTTTTAAACAGCAGATAGAAAAATAGACGGATACTATATTCAGCATAAAATAATTTACCTTTTTCAAACAGGCAGTTAATTCTTTTTTGTTTGAAGGGTTGTGTTGAAAGCGGTATGGAGGATCTTAGCTCCCTGCCAACTAACGTAACGTCATATCCGGCATTGGCCAGTGAGGTGCAAATGCGTATCATGCGCTGATCGTAGCTTAGATCTGTAGTTACAGTGAATATGATGGTTGTATTCACAGGGTGTTGTAAATTTTTTCAATAATTTCCACGGTCTTCAAACCTTCTTCCGCACTTGCAAATTCATGTGTATCGTCGGACAAAGCTATTACCAGGTTTTCATACACTTTATCATGATTGCTCATACTGCCACTATAAAATCCATAACCATTGGCAGGATTACCTGTTGGTAAATCGGTTTTTTCAATACCGGCAACATTACAATATTCAAGCTCATTCAGGTACTGTCCTCCAATTTTTACCGTACCCTTTTCTGCAAAAACAGTAAAAGAGCCCTCCATATTATTTTCAAAACTATTTACGGTATAGTTTAAAGAACCAATGGCACCACTTTGCATCTCAAAAGCTACAATGCCACTATCTTCAAATGCAATTGCCGGATGGGCAAAATTCTGGCTGATTGATTGAACAGCGGCTACATCGCCTAAAAGCCAGTACAGTAGGTCGATAAAATGGCTGAATTGTGTAAAGAGTGTTCCTCCATCTAAATCTTTACTGCCCCTCCAATCGGTATAATAAGCTTCGGGCCGGTTCCAAAAGCAATTTATCTGAAAACTGTAGATCTTACCGAGTTTTCCGTTTACAAGCAGGTCTTTTAAAAAAGCTACAGGCGGGTTATATCGGTTTTGCTTAACCACAAATAGTTTTTTTACGGATCTTTCAGCAGCCGCTATCATCTTTTTTCCATCTTCAGCAGCTATACAAAGTGGTTTTTCGCATAAAATATGATGGCCGGCTTCCAGCGCTTTAATGGATTGGGAGGCATGCAATCCATTGGGTGTACATATGGCGATAAGGTCAACACCCGTTTCCAATTGCAACATCGCTTCAATATCGTAGTAGGCTTTAGCACCGAACAACGCAGCCATTTCATCTGCCTTTTCGGGTATCGTATCACAAACTGCCACCAGGCTCCCGTGTTTAATCATTTGCTCAGCATGGCGCTTTGCAATCCTTCCACATCCAATTATGGCAAACGATAGCTTCATATATGGCAATATTCAAAAAAAATCCTTAATTCACCGCTTAAAAACCAATATTTCTATGTACTTTTGCAACCAATTTAAAAAGAAACATAACAAAGACGTTATTAAAAAAACAAAGATGCCGTATTTAACAATCGAAAAAAAAGCAGACATTTTCACCACTTTTGGAGCAAAAGCTACCAACACAGGGTCTATTGAAGGCCAGATCGCTCTATTGACAGAGCGTATCAACCACATTTCAAACCACCTAAAAACCAACAAAAAGGATTTCTCTTCACAAAGAGGCCTGATGATGATGGTAGGACAGCGTAAGCGCTTACTAACCTATCTCAGTAAGCATGATCTATCAGGTTACAGGGCCTTAATTGAGAAATTAGGTTTACGTAAATAAACTATACAACATGTAAATAATTTAATTCCCAACTCTTTTTTTCAGTTGGGAATTATTCTTTTTACAGCATTTAATCACCGGGCTTGCGGTTCAGGTAAATCTACAATCGTCAATCCCAAATCCAAATCGAAACATGTCGTTATTAAACCCAAAATCAATAAAATTTGATATAGGTGGTGGCCGTGAGGTAACCATCGAAACAGGTAAAATGGCCCGCCAGGCCGATGGTGCAGTTACCGTTCGCCAGGGCAATTGTATTTTACTGGCAACTGTTGTTGCTAACAAAGAACCTAAACCCGGACAGGGATTTTTTCCTTTATCAGTAGATTACCAGGAAAAATTTGGTTCTGCAGGCCGCATACCCGGTTCTTTCTTTAAAAGAGAAGCCCGCCTGAATGATTACGAAATTCTTACCTCAAGATTAATAGACAGGGCTTTACGTCCTTTATTTCCAGAAGATTATTTGTGCGAAGTACAGGTGCTGGTATCACTTATTTCATCTGATGATGAGGTAATGCCCGATTCACTGGCTTGTTTGGCTGCATCTGCTGCATTAGCAGTTTCAGATATTCCCATCCAGGAGATCATTTCAGAAGTTCGTGTGGGAAGGATCAATGGCGAATTGATCATCAATCCAACCCGTAGCCAACTGGCAGTTTCTGATTACGAATTCCTGATTGCTGCAACCGATAAGAACATTATGATGGTTGAAGGTGAAAGTAATGAATGCCAGGAAGAAGACCTGATCAAAGCTATAGAAGCTGGTCATGAGGCAATAAAATTACAGGTTAAAGCACAGGAACAATTACGGGACCTGGTTGGAAGTAATACCAAAAGAGATTACACCAAACCTTACCGCAATGAAGAACTGAACGCAAAGATCACTGAATTTGCGAAAGATAAAATGCATGCTATTTCAGCTTCAGCATCTGCCAAGCACGAAAGAAGTGATGCTTATAAAGCTTTACACCAGGAAGTAGTTGATTTTTTAGGTACTGAATTACCTGATGAAGACAAGGCATTGATCGGTCATTACACAGGCGAATTACAATATTATGTAGTACGTGATATGGTTCTTAACAGCAGAAAGCGTTTGGATGGCCGTGGTACCGAAGATATCCGCCAGCTGGAAATGGAGATCGATAATTTACCAACTCCGCACGGGTCAGCTTTGTTTACACGTGGTGAAACCCAATCACTTACAACCGTTACTTTAGGAACTCCGTTAGATGAATTGCTGGTAGAAAGTGCCAACAAATCTGATTATACAAACTTCTTTTTGCACTATAATTTTCCACCATTTTCAACCGGCGAGGTTAAAATGATGAGAGGCGTGGGTCGCAGGGAAGTTGGTCATGGTAATTTAGCCATGCGTTCTTTAAAGAAAATGATGCCGGGCACAGATTATCCTTATACCGTAAGGGTGGTAAGTGATATCCTGGAAAGTAATGGTTCATCTTCTATGGCAACTGTTTGTGCCGGTTCACTGGCATTAATGGATGCAGGTGTACCCTTAAAAAAGCACGTAAGTGGTGTAGCCATGGGTTTAATTAAGAAGGGTGATGATTTTGCGATCTTAACCGATATCCTGGGTGATGAAGATCATTTAGGTGATATGGATTTTAAAGTTACCGGTACCCGTGATGGTATTTGCGGTGTGCAGATGGATATTAAGGTTGATGGGTTAAGCATGGACGTTATGCGCCAGGCTTTGGCACAGGCTAAAAAAGGACGTATGCACATTCTGGAAGCCATGTATGCCTGTACTCCGGCTGCAAGGGAAGAAGTTAAACCACATGCTCCACGCATGGTGAAGATCATTATTGATAAAGAATACATTGGTGCGGTGATAGGGCCCGGTGGTAAAGTGATTCAGGAAATTCAGCGTGAGACCGGTGCTACCATTAATATTGAGGAAGTTGACAACAGGGGTGAAGTAAGTATTTTCTCTAAAGAAAAAGCCAGCCTGGAAAGAGCATTGGCATGGATCAATGGCCTGGTAGCAGTACCGGTTGTTGGCGATACCTACGAGGGAACCGTGAAGAGCATTAAGGAATTTGGTGCATTCGTAGAGTTCTTACCAAAGAAAGAAGGTTTATTGCACATCAGTGAAATTAGCTGGAAGCGTTTGGAAACCATGGATGGTATTTTTAAAGAAGGCGATAAAGTGAAAGTTAAACTGCTGGATGTTGACCAGAAAACAGGCAAGTTTAAATTAAGTCGCAAAGCTTTGTTACCAAAGCCAGAAGCTCAACCTAAGCCTTAATTAATTTAAGCATAAAAGCAAAACCGGCAGTTTTTTACGCTGCCGGTTTTTATATAAATATTAGTTTACAGAAGTTGCACTAAAAACATAAACCTCAACATATCCGGTGGTAGGTGTAATGGGTACCTGGTTTTCAACACGTCTTTTTACCGATCCGGAAACGTTTACAGGAATTGAGGAACTGGTTGATTGCCCGGCAACCATTGCAGAATAGGCCGATTTATCGCAAAAGATACAACTGAATTTACGGTTACTGCCTAAATCAATAGAAACCTGCCATTCAGCCTGGGTAGGATTGTAAACAAGTATACCGGGTGTATTGGTTAAAGTTTCTAAAACAACTTTTGAATCACAACCGTAATCTGATTCAGCTTTCGTAGAAGTTTTTGTACAGGCGGCCATGCACATCAGTGTTAACGATGAAATTGCAAAAGCCCAATGTTTAGCGAAAGTGATTGTTTTCATAATTTTATGTTTTAAGTGTTTGATTTTAATGAATAGACAAAATATATATGTTAAAAGCTGCATATTATTGTAATGAAAATTAAAAATTACATAAAACTGCTATTTTCTGATACTGAAGAGGTTCAAAATGAACAGCTTATTGCCTTATTGGCTGATATTGGTTATACAGGATTTGAAGAGCAGGGAAAAGTATTGACGGCATTTATTGATGAAGAAAGCTTTAACGATGAAAAACTAAATTCAGTTTTGAGTATAATACCTGCTGTATATTCAAAATCAACAATTGAAGATGAAAACTGGAATGCTCAGTGGGAGCGTAGTTTTGAGCCCATTGTAGTACATGATTTTGTGGCAATCCGGGCAGCATTTCATCAGCCCATAAAAGATGTTAAGCATGAGATCATCATCACACCCAAAATGAGTTTTGGTACAGGCCATCATGCAACCACGTATATGATGATTAAACAGATGGAAGGAATGGATCTTGAAGGTAAAACTGTTGTTGATTTTGGAACGGGCACGGGTGTTTTAGCCATTCTGGCCGAAAAAATGGGAGCCCTTGCCATTGACGCCATTGATTACGACGAATGGAGTATTGAAAATGCGAACGAAAATGCAGCTACAAATAATTGCACCAGGATCAATCTTATTCAGGCAGACAAGATCAGCACTGCTGCTACTTATCAAATCATTCTGGCCAACAGTAACTTACATGTTATACTGGATAACCTCGCTTCTATAAAAGCTGTGAGTAAAAAAGGAACATTCATACTGCTAAGCGGCTTTATTAAATCAGATGAACCGGCAATGGTAAAGGCATTAACCGAAAAAGGAATAGTTCTAATAAATACAATACAAAGAGACGGATGGATAAGTGTATTGGCTCTCGTAAATTAGCATTATATTTTATACTAATAAATGTAAGATTGTATAATTCCTACTTTATGCACAAATTTTGATCAACGAATTAAACAGACCCTTTTTTTCGTTACTTTTGTCCTCTTCAACTCAAGCTAAAGGAAACAGATGAAAGAACTCGTTCTCATTATTATATCCTATTTAATTGGTTCCATTCCTACAGCACTGTTGGTTAGCAAACGTTTTTTTGGTATCGATATTCGTGATTATGGCAGCGGTAATATGGGCGCCACCAATACTTTCAGGGTGTTGGGTTCACGTTACGGCACCATTGTTATGGTAATAGATATTTTAAAAGGTTTATCAGCGGTAATGCTGTATAATTCTCTTCCTTTTTATATCACGCACGAACTGGAAAGGACCAACCTGATGCTGGGACTTGGAACAGCTGCAGTGATCGGGCATATTTTTCCGATCTTTGCAGGTTTTAAAGGAGGCAAAGGCGTTGCTACGCTATTAGGAATGGTACTGGCCATTCAGCCAGTTGTTGCAGTAAGCTGTATCGGAATTTTTTTACTGGTACTTTATTTAACCAGGTATGTTTCATTAAGTTCTATTTTGGCTGCTTTATCACTACCTATTTGTGTATTGTGGATCTGGAACGAGGATGAATTGATGTACCGCGTTTTTGCACTTCTTGTGGCAATATTGGTTGTAATCACACATCAAAAAAATATCGGCCGTATTTTGCGCGGGGTAGAAAGCAGGATACCCATATTAAAGCATCGGGATAAAAGAAAATCCAATCAAAATCCTGGTTAAATTAACATTTCAACATCCTTATCAGGTTTAAATCAAACTTAAATTTTGTATTATTACTACAAAATACATTGTTGGTACGCCAATTGATTATACCTAATTAAATTAAAACTATAAGTAAAATGAAAAAAATTATTTTTTTCCTGGTAACCGTATCTTTTTTTGTTGCCTGCAGCGAGAATGCTGTTACAGGCCGTAAGCAACTGGCTTTATTTGGCGAGGCAACCCTGCAACAACAGGCTTTAACCGAATACCAGTCTTTTTTGTCACAAAATAAAGTATTGAACAGCGGGGCCAATAAAGATGCTGAAATGGTAAAAAGGGTAGGCAACAGAATTTCGAAAGCAATTACCGAATACTATACCCAAAAGGGATTGGCAAATGAATTGAACGGATACAAATGGGAATTTAATCTGGTAGATTCAAAAGAAGTAAATGCCTGGTGTATGCCGGGTGGTAAAGTGGTTGTATATACCGGCTTATTAGGTATTACACAAAATGAAGCTGCATTAGCCGTGGTAATGGGACACGAAATTACACATGCCGTAGCGCATCATGGAAACGAACGTATGAGCCAGGGTGCTCTGGCACAGGGCCTGGAAATTGTGGGAAATATTGCTACCGCTAATAATCCCAAGTACAATGACCTGTTCAATAATATTTTTGCACCTACTGCCCAAATAGCGGTTTTATTACCCAACTCCCGTAACCAGGAGTATGAGGCAGATCGGTTTGGTTTAAATTTTGCCGCTATGGCGGGATATAACCCAAATGAAGCTATTCCTTTCTGGCAGCGTATGGCAGCGGCATCAGGAGGTCAAAAACCACCTGAATTTTTATCAACCCATCCGGCTGATGAAAACCGCATTGCCCGTTTAAGAGAATTTATGCCCGAAGCATTAGGATATTATAAGCCGCTCGGTAAATAATATTTTTATCAGGCCTTAAAAAAAAACTCCCCCTACATGGTGTAGGGGGAGTTTTTTTTGATAAAGCCTTTTATCTGTCGCATATATTGTTTAGCTTTATTAGTTCAAAGTGCGTGAGAACTTAACCAAAACGATCATCATCTGCTAAATTTAAATCTTCACCCATGAAGTGAATAATTACAATTTTGTTGGTACTTCTTTTTTAATTGTTAATTGCCAAATTGATATGACTGCACAAACCTTACTTGAAAAGCTGCAATTGCAGGATGAGAAAAATTTGTTGATACAGGGCCTTCCTTCATCCATTGAAAAACAGTTCATAAAACTTACATTTTCAAAAAATGTAACGCCGCTTTTAAAAGCACGAAAAATAGAGTTTGCCCTGGTATTTGCCGTAAGCCATAAACAATTGGTGGATATTTTAAAAGATGTTATACCTGCGTTACAGGAGGATGCCATTTTTTGGATAGCCTATCCCAAACTTACTTCCAAAATTGCAAGTGACCTTTCCCGTGATAAAAACTGGGATTTTGTTTCTGAGTATGGATTTGAAGCCGTTCGTATGATTGTACTTGACAATGTATGGAGTGCCGGTCGCTTTAAAAAAGTAAACAGCGAATTAAAAAAACAGACAGCTTCTGCAGCACGGATCCTGCACCCGGCGTAGATGATATAACGTATCATGGGCTTCTCCCATACCACAGCCTGTAGCAAGCGTCAACAGGCTGACAGATTATTCAACATAGACCAGGCAAACACGCCAGCAAACCACTATCGAAAAATTAACGGCCGGCAGGAAAAATTATAATGAAAAATAAAAAACACATTGTTGTACTCACCGGTGCAGGCATCAGTGCAGAAAGCGGGCTCAAAACATTCAGAGACAGCGATGGTTTATGGAATGGTTACGATGTATATGAAGTAGCTTCTCCTGATGGCTGGCACAAAAACCCCCAACTGGTTTTAGATTTTTATAATGCCCGCCGCAAAGATGTGGCTGCGGCACTGCCCAATGCAGCTCATATTGGGCTGGCGCAACTGGAGCAGGAATTTGATGTAACCATCATCACTCAAAATATAGATGACCTGCACGAAAGAGCAGGATCTACAAAAATAGTACACCTGCACGGTGAAATATTTAAAATGAGAAGTGTAGCTGATGAGGATACAGTTTATGAAATTCGTGGCGATATTAACCTGGGCGATACCGCAGCAGATGACGCACAATTACGTCCACATATTGTTTGGTTTGGCGAAGCGGTACCCATGATGGAAAAAGCTGCAGCACTTTTAAATGACTGCGATTATTTTGTGGTGGTAGGCACTTCGTTACAGGTATACCCGGCTGCGTCGTTGCTGTATTACGCTCCACCATATTTACCCAAGTTTATTATTGATAAAAAGATTCCGGAAACAGAAAAGATGGCCAACCTGCATGTGATTGAAATGCCGGCAACAGAAGGTGTGACGGAATTAAAGAAATTATTATTGAGTTGAGTAACTGGCAATAAAGTGAAGTTTAAAACAAATACTCCAATAAAAAATTTTGCGCCCGGCATACTTTTATATCCGCAAAATAAAAATCCCCGGTATCTTCTGTTATAATAACCTCACATTTATTATTTACGGCAGCATAGTATTCAATACCATCTTCAAAATCGTTTACCTGTTTGTTTTCTAAAGCCTGTAATACTTCTGCCTTGCCAACAGCTGTAATGGATAATTTTTCAGAAAGGAGTTTAATTTTTTGCTTAGCCAATCGTGTTCCACTCTTCTTCTCAGCAAAATAAAAAGCAATGGCTAAACAAACAGGGGAGGTGTAAACTGTGAACTCTTTATTATCAGCCAGGCTTACAATCCGTGCAGCATACGTAAACAAAGGATATTCTTTATTTAGCACCGAAACAAGGATATTGGCATCTAAAAATATCCTCATTTTTTACTTTTAAAATACTCAGCCTTTAAATCTTTATTTTTTTTTGCTTTGGTTTGATATTCCACTTCCCCTTCGGCAATTATATTAACCCAGTCTGAAATGGGCAGATCTTCCAGAGACTGATAACTGTTACTAGTAACTTTACGCAATAGAAATTCAGTAAGCCGGGAGAGGCTTATGTTATTATTTTCGGCATAGTTTTTTGCTTTTTTAATAACCGTTTCATCAAAACTTAAAGTGATTTTTGCATCCATAAACACAAAATTATACGACAAAGATAATTATTTTATACGTAAAACAAATATTTATAAATCTAACGTTTCGGTAAACTTAATTCCGGCTGTTTCAAGTTCATTCAATACCGGTTCATAAAGTTCTTTAATAGTTGGTATGTGCAACCCTTTCAGCTTAATGGTTTCATTTAAAATAAGCTTTGCTGCAATACCCAGTGGTAAACCAACCGTTTTAGCCATGGCTGTTCGCAGGCTGTCTTCGCCTTTTACAACCAGGCAACTTTTTAACTGGTGTTTGATACCGTCTAGCTCATATTCAAATTCGTGTAGCATAACGATCATGTCTTTATCCGCCGGTTCCATTTTCAGCTTGGTTTCTAACAGATACTGTAAAACATCTGCCGATGTTTTTGCAGTTACAGGAACCAATTCCTCATCAAATAAACCCAGGTATTCCAGCATCTGTTTATTATCATCCTTTACAAAAGGCAAAATGGGTGCCGACCATTTTGCAAAAGTCATTTCAGTTGTATCTATGCTTGCGGTTTCATTAGTTAAGCCTGCATGTACAATCGCATTCCAGCCTTTAAAAAAATCAACATGGCGCAAAGTGGTTCTTATAAATGTTGCTGTATCGGGTAATTTATACGTTGGTATATAACCCAGCGAATCGCGGTTGGGATAAAATGCCAATCCTTCCAATCCATCAAAGACAATTTCGTTGCTGCAATCAAATAAATGGGTGTAGCTGATATTTTTGATCTCATTATGCTCTTTATAAACGGCACCGGCTTGCCCGGCCATGACTATATTCCTGGGATTCCAGCTGATCTTATAATGCCAGGGATTATCATCACTCTCCGGTGCCACCAACCCTCCACAATGGCTTTTAAAAGAAGTAATACGGCCGCCATTTGCCTTTATGCCGTTAATGATCTTCATGGCACTCATGTGGTCAATACCGGGGTCTAGTCCCATCTCGCAAATGAATAATAATTTGCGGTTGCTGATCTCATCCTGCAGGCTTTTCATTTTATCATCTAAATAAGATGCCGTTAATAAATGCTTGCGGTATTCAACACAATCTTTAGCAACTAAAAAGTGCAGGGCAGGAGGCATCATGCTGATAACCACATGCGCCCTTTGTATCAGTGCGCTTCTCTGCGCTTCATTGTTAACATCAAGCTGCACCGCTTCGGCGTATTTGGAGTTATTTGTTTTTAAAAGTATCTGCTCCCGGTTGCTGTCTGCAATAATAAATTTCCAGTTATTTGTTTCGGCTTCAGCAATTAAATAATCTATTAAAACCGTGGCCGATTTTCCGGCGCCAATGAGGAGGATCGTTTTCAAATAAAAAAGTTTTTGGCAAGTTAAAGAATGGAAAGCAGATGACCCTGATTGGTTATGATAAAGTAAGATATTGATCAGCGAAAATCCGCTAAATCAGCGTCATCTGTGTTCCGTTTTCCTTCTATCCACAAACACCAAAAATATGTGTAAAAATACTCCTCAAAAACACCCTTTTTTATGCGGAATAACGGCCTGAAATCGGTACTTTCGCACACTACAAAAAATTATGGAAAATAACGACAATTTAAGCGAAGAAAACCAGCCTCTTGACGGAGGAGATCTCAACAACCGCGGCCGCATTATTCCCGTGAATATTGAGGAGCAAATGAAGACATCCTACATCGATTACTCCATGAGTGTAATTGTTGGTCGGGCCTTACCCGATGTACGGGATGGCCTTAAACCCGTTCACCGCCGTGTTTTATACGGGATGAGTGAATTGGGGAATACCAGCAACAAACCCTACAAAAAATCTGCCCGTATTGTGGGTGAGGTAATGGGTAAATATCATCCCCATGGTGATAAAGCAATTTATGATACGATGGTGCGTATGGCACAGGATTGGGCCATGCGATATAAAATGATCGATGGCCAGGGTAATTTTGGAAGTGAAGATGGAGATCCGCCGGCAGCTATGCGTTACACCGAAGTGCGTATGGAAAAATTTGCTGAAGCCATGCTGGATGATATTGAGAAAGAAACCGTGGATTACCAGCTCAATTTTGATGATTCGTTGAAGGAGCCGATGGTATTACCAACACGTATACCGCAGTTGCTGGTTAATGGCAGCAGTGGTATTGCCGTAGGAATGGCAACCAATATGATGCCGCACAACCTCAGCGAAGTAATTGATGGTTGTATTGCTTATATCGAAAATAAAGAAATTACCTGCGAGGAGCTGATCAAATATGTAAAAGGCCCCGACTTTCCAACAGGAGGTGTGATCTATGGTTTTGAAGGGGTAAAAGAAGGATTATTAACCGGTCGTGGAAGAGTGGTTTTGCGTGGCAAGGTGGATATCGAAATGACAAAGAACGGCCGTGAAAAGATCATCATTACGCAGGTTCCTTACCAGGTAAACAGGGATCTGCTTACAGCCAAGATCGGTGACCTGATAAATGATAAAGCCATTGAAGGCGTATCGGATGTAAACAATGAAAGTAATAATAAAGAAGGTACCCGTATTGTTGTTGAGTTGAAGAAAGATGCGGTGGCACAGGTTGTCATCAATCATTTGTATAAACAAACAGAATTACAAACTTCTTATGGTGTAAATAATGTGGCGTTGGTTAGGGGAAGGCCCAGGATCTTAAATCTTAAAGACCTGATCACCGAATTTATTTTGTTTCGCCACGAAGTGGTGGTACGCCGTACACAATATGAATTGCGCAAGGCAGAAGAGCGTGCCCATATTTTAGAAGGATACATTATTGCACTGGACAACCTGGATGCAGTGATCAAACTCATTCGCGAATCTTCCACACCAAATATTGCACAGGAGGGTTTGATGACGAGTTTTGGCATGAGTGAGATACAGGCAAAAGCTGTACTGGAACTTCGTTTGCAACGTTTAACCGGTATGGAGATCGACAAGATCCGTGCAGAACATGCCGAGATCATGAAACTGATCGAGCATTTAAAACTGATACTGGCCAATGAAGATATGCGCTACGATATCATCAAGACCGAATTGTTGGAAGTTAAAGAAAAATTTGGTGATGAGCGTAAATCGGAGATCGTGTATGTAGGGGATGAAATAAATATGCTTGATTTAATTGAGGATGAAGATGTGGTGGTAACCATATCGCACCTGGGTTATATAAAGCGCACCTCTGCGGCAGAATACCGCCAGCAGCGCCGTGGTGGCCGTGGCGCCAAAGGTAGCAGTACAAGACAGGAAGATTATATTGAACACCTTTTTGTTGCCAGCACACACCATACCTTACTCATCTTTACCGAAATGGGCAGGTGCTTCTGGTTAAAAGTGTACGAAATACCAGAAGGTGATAAAACCAGCAAGGGCAGGGCATTGCAGAATATGATACAAATACCACCCGATGATAAAGTGCGTGCCATTATTGATATTAAAAACCTGGATGACGAAGACTATGTAAACAACCATTTTATTGTTTTATGTACCAAACAGGGTATCATTAATAAATCAAGGTTAAAAGATTTTAGCCGACCACGCCAGAACGGTATCAATGCCATTAACATTAAAGAAGGCGACCAGTTACTGGAAGCCAAACTTACCGATGGTAATTGCGAAATTATGATGGCGGTTAAAAGCGGCCGTGCCATCCGTTTCCCCGAAGCTAAAGTAAGGCCAACCGGCCGTGGTGGTATTGGTGTAAGCGGTATTGATGTGGATGATGCTACAGACGAAGTGGTGGGTATGGTTTGTGTGAATGTGGAAGATAAAACCAAAACGGTGTTGGTAGTAAGCGCCAATGGATATGGTAAGCGTACTTTCCTGGATGACCCCGAAACAGGCGAAGCCAATTACCGCATTACAAACCGTGGCGGTAAGGGTGTAAAAACCATTAGCGTAACGGCAAAAACCGGCAGCCTGGTAGGTTTACTGGCAGTTACTGAAGCGGAAGATCTGATGATTACCTGCGTAAGTGGTATTACCATCCGTATGCCGGTAAACCAGATAAGTGAACAGGGCCGTGCCACACAGGGTGTTAAACTGATACGGGTTGATGAAGGCGATGAAATTGCAGCCATTACGCAACTGGATGAAAAAGAAGTAGCAGAAGAGATTTTATTGGATGAAGCCGGAAACCCAATTGTTGCAGAAACAAGTACTGATGAAAATACAACAGCACCAGAACCCGAAGAACCAACAGCACCTTCGGATAATGAATAAATAATTTGCTTATGAGAAAACAAAAAACCCAATATTATTATTGGGTTTTTTGTTGAACAAATGATTTTATAAAATTAGTCTTTTTTGTATGTCCAGGCACAACCCGGCGAACTTTGTGAAGCACAATAAGTCTGTATATCACTATCCGAGCAGCACCGTTTCCCAATATCATTACCCATACAATCCCTGATTACCCAGCATGTATGCTTATCACAGGATGTGGCAGATACCAGGGTTATAACAGCAAATACAAAAAAAAACTTTTTCATAATTTTTATTGAGGCAGGTTAATATATTATTACCTCTTACTGAGATAAAATATGTTTGCGTGGTGATTACATGTAAAGGTTTGATTATTTCTTTGTTTGTATATTAATCAGATAATCAAATAAACTTACCTCGGTGGCAAGCTCTAATTTCTTTCTTAACCGGTAACGGCTCACTTCCACACCTCTTACCGATATATTCATCAGCTGTGCCATTTCCTTGGTCGATAAATTCATACGCAGATAAGCACAAAGCTTGATTTCATTATTTGAAATGGCCGGATGCTTTTCTTTTAAAGCACTTATAAAATCACTGTGTACTTTATCAAAGTGCAGGGTAAAGTTTTCCCACTCCTGGTCCATATTATCATCTTCGCTGATAGACCTGATCATTTTTTTCAGATCAGCCTCCGCCTGCGGGTTGCTGATGCCTTTCATCACATGCGCCAGTTCGGTTTTCATTTTTGAAACCAATTCTCCTTTTTTAACCAGGTGCATGGCCGATGATGCCAGCTCTGAATTTTTAAAATTAATATCCGCTTCCAGTTTTTCGTTTCGTAAAGCAACCAGTTCGCTTTCCGATTTGGCTATTTCCAGGTCAAGAATGTATCGTAATCTCTTTTGTTCTTCTTCATATTTTTCCTGTTGCAGTTTAAATTTTTTCTCCTGCCATTTGAATATAAAATAAAGGCCAGCAACTATTAACAGCAGGTAAAAAGTCTTAGCCAGGTTGGTTTTATACCAGGGGGGTAAAATTTTAAAAGTATATGTTGACACTTCTGACTCATTACCCAGGTTGTTGCGTGCTTTAACTTCAAAACTAAATTTACCTGCAGGCAGATTGGTGTATTCTTTTTCTGTCCGGTTAGTCCATGCACTCCAGTTGTTATCATATCCTTTAAGCCGGTAACTGTATTCCAGGTTTGACTGATAGCCGAAAAGTGTAGAAGCGTATTCTATTCGTATGGTCTTCCAGCGATAACTGATGGAAGGGATATTTTTTTTATCCTGAAGCTGGGTTTGATCATTATAATAGCCACCGAACAACAGGCTGTCAGACTTATTGATAATTCTTACAGTTCTTATCTGCACTAAAAGTTTGGGTATGCTTTGCCTGTACTTGGCATAATTGATATGGTAAAACCCTTTTTCGCCACCCAAAAAAATATTGTTTTCATTTACCGGATAAATACACTCAAACCCGCTCAGCATCTTGTTATTTAACTCGGGCAAATTAATTACCATTGGCTCTTTTTTTGAAAAATCTATTACACCCAAAGATTTCTCATGAATAAACCAGGTATTGCCATTATTATCTTCTTTTAAATACCGCACACTTTGATTGCCCAGCAGTTTAAAATAAAATGCCGAAGGTTCAAACAGGTCTTTTTTTATATTGTATACATAAATCCCTTTTTCTGTAGCAACCAGCAACTCGTTTTTAATGTTGTAAATATGGTTGTTCAGTAAAGAAGGAAGCCCTTTTGTATTTGAATAGGCAAATGTATTGTATGTGCCATTTTTATTTTGAGCAATTTTAAAAACACCATGATAGGGGTGAGATACCCAGATATTATTTTCTTTATCCAACGCTACAAATCGGGAAGACTCGTTAAAGCCTTCAACAGTTTTTGAAAAACTGAATTGACCATTTTCATATTTGAAAATGTTCAGACCGTTGTATCCTCCCGAAATAATACCCGGAACAGGATATGTATTGGAAAGCGGTACAAAATTCCAGGAACCTTTATTGGAAGAAATGGGTACGGCATTGTTGTTTTTAATTACAAATGCCCCCTCATGATGGCCAAGCAATAACTGATTATTGATATTAGCAAGTCCCCAGGTTTGTCCCTTGGTATTGTTTACAATTGTAAAACTGCCTTTACTGAAACTCATATCAGGTAACGGTTGCAGCGGTACGCTGAACAGGCCGTTGGATGTTCCTAAATACAACTGGTTTTGATGCAAAATGGCGGTATAACCGGATCCATCCTGCAATAAGGGCTTGATCTGCTTGATGGAACTGTTATAGGTAATTAAATCAATGCCATTATCCAGTCCCAGCCATAAATTACGCTGACTGTCAGAAAAAATGCTCAGTACATTATTGTTTTGCAAACCCTCAGTGCGTGAAAATCTTTGTATGATATTTCCCTTAAAATCGGTTATATAAACTCCATTGTTATTGGTTGCCAAAGCAAGCCATTCATTATTTACAGCCGCAGCTGCATAAATACGTTCATTCTTGAATACGGCATTATTAACCGATTCCAATACATTAATCCTGTTGTTTGAAAGGCTGTATAATCCGTTTTTTAGTGTAGTAATTACAGCACTTTCAGCATTGATTGGTAAAATACCTGTAACAGCATCATTAACCGGTAATGTATTATTATCAGAAACAGTTACCCAAACACCGTTTTCAAATTTTAAAAGGCCGGCTTTATAATCTTGTGCATATAAATTACCATTACAAACACCTAAAAATGCCCACTCATTGGGTGCATCAAACACTATAGCAGTACGGTCGGTAAATTTGAAAATTTTAGCAGGGGAGCGGAAAAAAATATTGCCCTTAAATGAAATGATATCCCAAACATCTCCAAAAGATCTGTCTTTTGCCGGTATCTGTTCAAGTAAGGAAAAATATTGTAAACGCCCGTTAGGGCCAGGGGCAAAATATCCGATCTCATCCTGTCCACCGGTATATATCCGGTTATCATTACCAATCTCAACGGAACGTACAATGGTTTTATTGGGTAATGGATAATTGTTCCAATACTTACCATCATAACTCAGTAAGCCTTCATTATTAGCAAAGTAAACAATTCCATTCTTGTCCTGTTTAATGTCCCAGTTCTGAAGGCCTGCCATATATACAGGGTTGCCATAATTAATAATATCCGGCAGGCCAATAGTATTTTGGCAATACAGCTGCATTGGAAAGCAAATTAAAAAAAGTAACAGTTTCATCATTTTACCTGATTATAAGCATGAAGTTATACAAATTTTACCTGATGTAGTAATGTAGTACTGCTGTAGTACTAAAATCAGGTATTTAATCCTTACAGATGTAGTAATGACGTGGTGGATTATTTTTTAAATGTAGTGGTGCTATCTATATTTACATTTCTGTTTATTCTATTTTTTTGATTCACTAAAACGAGCGCTATATGAAATTAAAGACTACCATGCTGTGCTTTAGTATTTTACTAAGCACAATTTTCCTTAATCAGGCCTTTGGGCAAAACATTACCGCAACAGGTAATGTAATAAATAAAACAACCGGCAACCCGGTAGTTGGAGCAAGTGTGAACCTGAATGGTACTACTACCTCCACCTCAACCGATGCATCTGGAAATTTTACGATTTCTGTTCCAAAGGGAGGTAAATTAAACATTACCTCTATTGGTTATTCACCAACAAGCATACAGATCAATAAAGAAGGTGCTGTTACTGTATTGCTGGAAGAGTCATCAAAAAATATGGATGAAGTGGTAGTAATTGGCTATGGTACCCGAAAAATTACCAAAGTATCCGGGGCTATTTCAACAGTTAAAAGTGCTGATATTCAAAGACTATCACCGGTTAGGATTGAGCAAGCCTTACAGGGCTCGGCATCTGGTGTTAGTGTAATTCAAAATGGAACACCCGGTAGTAAACCCACCCTTTTTATACGTGGTATTCCGGGTTTGGGAGCCGATCCGGCAGTTATTGTGGATGGTATTCCGCAAACCATTAATGATCTAAATTCTATTAATCCATCTGATATTGAGTCTGTGAATGTGTTGAAAGATGCAGCCAGTACCTCTATTTATGGTGTTAAAGGCGGTAATGGTGTAATTGTAATTACCACAAAATCAGGCAGAAAAAACCAGGCAACAGAATTTGTATTCAATAGCAGTTATGGTATTCAGCAGGTAATTAGAAAAATGCCTTTGTTAAATGCTGCAGAATACGGAGCCATGCTTAATGAAGGAAGTACCTTGTCGGGTGGAAATGTTATTTTTCCCAACCTGTCAACGCTTGGAAAAGGAACCGACTGGCAGGATGAGGTATTTAGGAATGCTCCTGAGCAGAACTACAACATATCAGCCAGGGGAGGTACCGATAAATTAAGTTATTTTCTTGCCGGAGGCTATTTAAGCCAGGCTGGTATTGTAGGAGGATATGATAAATCAAGATTCGATAGAATGAATTTTACTACCAACGTAAGTTATTCATTAACTAAAAAACTTAAATTTCTTTTAAATGCCTCTTACCAGAATTTGAGCACAAAAGGTGTACCCTCAGACGCTTTCAACGGCGTGTTGGGTAATGCGTTGAATTTTGATCCCACAGTTAGTAAATATAATACCGTACCTAATACCATCGGGGAATTTGGTTTTAGTAACCTGATCACCCAGGAAATTCAGAATCCGCTTACACAGTTGAGCAATACCTACAATGAAAACAAGGGTAATAAGCTTTATGGTAAGTTTGAATTTCAATACGATATACTTAAGAACCTGAAATTCACTACCCGTTTTGGTTACACAAAATATGATGCCAATTCCAAAACTTTCAATCCTTTACAATTTTTGGGCCCTAATAATATAGATCCTAACAACACTTTAAATGCGGATGGAACAGTTAAACCGAACAGGCATAACAGTGTTTCTCATGATAACTTTAAGAACCTGAATTATACCTATGAGGCTTTTGCCAATTATGATTTTAAGTTATTTAAAAATCACCATTTTGAGACTGTTGCGGGAATAGCGCTGAGCAAGGTTTCCGGCAACCAGCAGGGAGTTTCCCGTGATGATGTGCCATTTAACTCTTGGGATTATGCAGATTATACTGCAGCAACAGGGGTGAACAGCATCCTCATTGTAAATGGCCAGCCACAGGTGTATACAGCCATCAGGGGTTATTACTTCCAATACTTCAATAAAAATGCTTCTGGTTTCTTAAGGATCAATTACGATTATAATGATAAATACCTGGTATCATTAACGGGCAGAAGAGATGGATCAACCCGTTTTGGTGCCGACAGGCGTTTTGGAAATTTTTATGCAGGTTCACTGGGCTGGGCAGCCAGTAAAGAGAATTTTTTCAAGTCAAATTTCATCAACTACCTGAAAATAAGGGGTAGTTACGGTGTAACAGGTAACGATCAGGCAGTACCTACCAATTTTGCAGCCTTGTCAACCATACAAACAGATTACCTGGCTTCACTTTATGGAACCGGTAATACCATTGGATATACTTTTGGTAATGTGTTTGCAAATGGAGCTACATTAGGTACTTATGCAAATCCATTGCTGGGTTGGGAAAGTAATACACAGGCCAATGCAGGATTTGAGATGAATTTTCACAAGAATAAGTTTAATGTTTCTGCAGATTATTATTACAAAAAAACAAAAGACCTGTTGTTTACAACCAATCTATCTGGCTACTTAGGTTCAATACCTTCGCCGGTTACAAATATTGGTACCACCAATACAAGCGGTATTGATCTTTCAATCGGATATAACGAAACCATTGGCAGGGATTTGAAATTGAATACCACGTTGACCTTCACTACCGTAAGAGGAGAAGTTACCAGTACGGGTGCCAGCGGAGCAATTCCCGGAGGAAATTTCTTCAACGGTCAAAGTCAGAATACAACCTTATTTGCACCGGGATATGCGCCGGGTGTTTATTTTGGCTACAGAACCGATGGCCTTTTTCAAACGCAGGCTGAAATTGATGCAATTACCTATCTGGATGGCAATGGCAATACAAGAAAAACTTATCCAAATGCCGCTCCCGGTGATATCCGTTTTAAGGATTTAAATGGGGACAATATTTTGGATTCAAAAGATCAGGAAGTTATTGGTTCACCATTTCCGAAATTCACTTCCGGTTTATCGGTTAACCTTGCCTATAAAAACTTTGATCTTTCAGTTTTTGCTTATGCCTCTTACGGAAATGATGTAGTAAGGGCATTTGAAAGAAATAACAACTTTACAAATAAGTACGCGAGGATCTTGGAAAGATGGACCGGTCCGGGTACTACCAATGACGCTAAGAATCCAAGATACAGTTTTACAGATCCAAATAACAATGCCCGTTTTTCTGATAGATTTGTAGAAGATGCTTCTTTTCTTAAGATCAAAAATGTATTATTAGGCTACTCACTTCCATTTAAAGCAGTAAAAAAAGTAGTAAAAAGCTTGAGGATTTATGCACAGGTAAAGAATGCTCTGGTATTCACCAGGTATGATGGTTTTGATCCTGAAATTGCTGCAACCGGGCTGTTGGATACAGGTGTTGATCGTGGAGCGTATCCATTGGCAAGATCTTATGCAATTGGCCTTGAAATTAAATTCTAAAATAATAAAATAATAATTATATGAAAAGTATCAAAATTTTCACGGTAATATCAGCCTGCCTCTTTTTAGTGGCTTGCAAAAAGTGGGTTGATTACAACCCAAGGGAAGATTTTAAAATTACAGATCAGGAATATCTTAAAACTGAAGCAGATTACAGGGCCATGGCAGTGGGTTGTTATTCCCCGCTAACCTGGTTAAATCAACTGGTTTTGATCGGTGATGTGATCACAGAAAACTCAGTAACCGCCGGCGAGTCAGCATCCGATCAGTTGCCACTTCAGCAAATTGATAATTATACACACACGTCTGTAAATTCAACCATCGCTGATCTGTGGCAGTCTTCGTACGAAGGAATAAACAGGGCAAACTATCTTACTCAATATAAAGATAAAAATATTGCCGGTGAGACCATAACCTTTGTAGGTAAAGAGGCACTGTACGGTGAAGTTCAATTTTTAAGAGCCTTTTATTATTTCACCCTGGTAAAAATGTTTGGCGATGTGCCTTTGTTTGTTGACCGGAGACTTGGTGTTACTGAAACCAATTCACTAACAAGGAGTGCCAAGACAGCAGTATATGCACAGATTGAAAAAGACCTGATTGCTGCAATAGCCGTATTGCCGGTAGCTCAAACTGAACAGGGAAGGGTTACCAAATATGCAGCCCAGGCCTTATTGGGAAAAGTATATTTATATCAGAAAAAGTATACAGAATCAGCAGCCATGCTGGAGAACGTAATAAACAAATTCAGCCTTGTAAGTAATTTTGGTTCTATTTTCCTGCAAAGCGGTGAGAACGGCCAGGAGTCTGTTTTTGAAATTCAATACTCAAACGGACAAGGCACGTATGATTGGGGCCACCCAACCAGAAACCAGGGAAACCTGGTGGTACAGCAGTCGGGTGTTCGCGGATTTTCGGGTATCAATGGAATGCCTTATGCATCAGGTTGGAGTACAAATCTGCCAACAGCAAATCTGGCCGCTATTTATGCTGCCGGAGACCAGAGAAAAGATGTAACGGTGTTTAACGTAGAAGCCTATAAACTTGCCAATCCGCAGTTTAACATCGTTTACCTGGTAGCGCCTTACCGTAATACCGGTTTTTACAGTGGTAAATTTCAACCACGGGTAGGGGAGTCATCAGGACAAATTGAGTTGAACTACGGAAATAATTTCAGAACGATCAGGTATGCAGATGTATTATTAATGGCCGCAGAAGCAAATAACCTGGCAGCTGCACCAAATGATGTAAAGGCGCAAACCTATCTGAATTTGGTACGCAGGCGGGCTTTTGGAAACACAAACAACGATATCACATCAACAGGAACATCCCTTGGGGATGCGATATTTGCTGAGCGCAGGCGTGAGTTGGCTATGGAAGGGGAATACTTTTTTGATTTGGTTAGAACAGGAAAAGCAGCTACAGTACTGACACCTTTAGGATTTATAGCCGGCAAGCACGAGTTGTTTCCAATTCCGTTAGGAGAAGTAAATGGCGGCTTAACACAAAACCCCGGTTATTAATCATTAACATTTAAAATAATTTTTATGAGAATAATAAAAAATTTACTCAGCGCCTGTTGCCTTATACTGGTAATGAACAGTTGTGTAAAATCAATTAACGATGATCTGTCTTTTGTAGATGCTGCATCTGCACCTGATAAACTGTCTGTAATGTTTGATATTACGCAGGATAACACCGGATTGGTAACCATCACACCAAATGGCGAAGGTGCTGTTTTATATGATGTGTACTATGGTGATGCAACCACCACACCTGTAAGTTTAACTGCAGGAATGAAAACAACACATGTTTATGCCGAGGGATTATATAATGTAAAGGTTGTAGGCCACGCGGTAAATGGAAAAAAAACAGAACTGATCCAAAAACTGACCGTTTCTTTCCGTGCACCTGAAAACCTGGTAGTTACCTGGGCCATTGATGCAGTTAATAATTTTAAAGTGAACCTTTCTGCAACAGCTTTATACGAAACTGCTTTTAAAGTATTCTGGGGCGATGTGCCCAATGAGCCCGGCCAGCCTTTTTTAGAAGGACAAAATGTTAATCATGTATATGCATCTGTAGGAGCTTATACCCTTAGGGTTGTTGCTTATAGTGGGGGCGCTGCAACTACCACCTATACTACTACAGTAAATATTGTAGATCCCGTTTTAATACCAATAACCTTCGAATCGGCAACCGTAAATTATGCCTTTACCAATTTTGGGGGTGCTACAGCAACAAAAATACCCAACCCGCAAATAAACGGTATTAATACCTCGGCCAATGTAGGCCGCATGGTAAAAAACGGACCTGAAGTTTGGGCTGGTGCTTTGTTAACAGTAGGTGGCAACATCGATTTTTCGGCCAATAAGGTTTTCCGTATGAAAGTATTCTCTCCAAGGGTAGGAGCCAGGGTTTTATTGAAAGTAGAAAACCTGACTAACGGTGGAATCTTTTTTGAAAAAGAAGTTACAAGCACTGTTGCCAATGCCTGGGAAGATATGGCTTTTGATTTCAGAAACATCAATACCGGTAATACATATTCAAAAGTTGTTATCATATGCGACCTGGGAACAACAGGAGATGGTTCTGCCAATTTTACCTGGTTGTTCGACGATATCAGGCTAACTAACCAGATGCCTGTTGGTTTTCTGACATTGCCGGTTACTTTTGACATGGCCAATGTTAATTATGAGGTTACTGATTTTGGAGGCACTGTGAGCGTTCCTGCAACGGATCCAACCAACGGAGCAAATAATGTAAAGATGACCACCAAAACCGGTGGTGCACAAACCTGGGCCGGCAGTACAATAGGAGCTGGCTTTACGTCACCAATTGCATTTACAGCGACCAGAACACAAATGAGCATCAGGGTGTATTCACCTGCAGCGGGTTTACGTGTTCGTTTAAAAGTAGAGGACCGTACAAACAATGCACGTTCAGTTGAAACCGAAGCCATGACACAGGCTGCCAATACCTGGGAAACCCTGGTATTTGATTTTGCCACACCGTCTAACGGTACCGCATCTATGAACCTTGCGTGGACCTATGATATGGCATCTGTATTTTTTGATTTTGGCAATAATGGAACAGGAAGTGTTTTCTATTGGGATGATGTTACCTTCCTGACTACAAACGTTATACCCAATTACCTGACACTGCCCCTTGATTTTCAATCAACCACTTATCCATATCCTTTTGTAAATTTTGGTGGAGCAACAGCTACGGTTGTTAACAATCCAAATCCTTCAGGTATCAACACCAGTACAAAAGTAGGAAGAATTGTAAAAGGAGCACCTGAAGTTTGGGCCGGAAGTTTTATTGACCTGGTAAACCCGATCAATTTTACCGTATTAAGAACTTTTAAAGTAAAAGTACATTCACCACGGGTAGGAGCGAAATTGTTATTGAAAGTAGAGAATACAACCAACCCTGGACAGTTTTTTGAAAAAGAAGTTACCACTACCGTTGCCAATGCATGGGAGGAGTTAACCTTCGATTATTCAACCATTCCTTTTGGTTTTTATTCTAGGGTGGTATTGATATTTGACCTGGGCACTGCTGGTGACGGAACCGCTAACTTTACCTATTATTTTGATGACATCAGCCTTAATTAATTTTAAAAAAATAAAATTATGATAACGATTAAAAAATCATTCCTCGCGCTTTTTTTGCTGACCATTGTTTTCAGCAGTTGTAAAAAAGCAGAATATACTTTTGGTGATATTAAAACACCCGCCAATCTGGTACTTACTGCAGTTGTGCAGGGTGTTGATGTTGCCAATCCCTTTGGCAACGGAACCGGTAAGGTGGATATAAATATTAAAGCTGATGAAGCCTTAAATTATAAAATTGATTTCGGCGACGGTACCGCACCACAGATGGTTCCTTCAGGTATTATTCAATATCGTTTTGGTAACCCTGGTACTGCAGAATACAATATTACTGTAAACGCTATTGGTACAGGTGGTTCTATGAGTACCATAACCAAAAAAGTGAAAGTGTATGTAAACTTTCAGATACCTGCTTCAATTTTGCAGAACCTTACCAATGGTTCATCCAAAGTATGGGAAACTGATAAAAATGCAGGCGGGCATTTTGGGGTAGGACCAAATAACGAGTTTTTTCCACTGTGGTATTCTGCCGGGCCAAATTCAAGAGAGCCGTGCGCCTATGATGATGACATCACATTCAGCAAAGATGCCAACGACAATGTAAAATTGTCTATCAACAATAAAGGAGAATCCTTCTCCATTGGAGCGGCAACTGCCTTTTATGGTTTTGCAGGTGGTGATGGTTGTTATGCCATTAATACCGGTGGTTTAAGATCACTCATATTTATGAATTCAACCTCCGGTTCTAACGCGTCGCAATCAACCGGTATTCAGTTTTCGGTACCGGGTAATGGCATCATTAATTTTGGAACCGGCGGCACCATGTATGAGATTCTTTCTATAACCGATACGCAACTGCATTTGCGTAACATCGGTGCTGACGGCAATTCCTGGTATCAAAAACTTATCAAAAAATAATAACCATGAAGCCGCTAAGAGATTTGTTTAAGATGTTTTTTGTATTAACTGTTTTAATCAGTTGCAGCAAAGGAAGCAGCAGCGGTAATGGCGGTACACAAATTGCACCCAGCAACCTGGTGGTTAATGCTATTGCCAGCACAGATGGAAGTGGTAATGTTAGTTTTACTGCTACAGCCACCAATGCCGTTACTTATGTTTACGAATATGGTAACGGTATCATTGAAACTGTTGCAACGGGTGTTGTAACCCACCGGTATACGATCATTGGTAATATAACGTACACGGTTAATGTTACTGCAAAAAGCAGCTCGGGACTATCCATCAGCAAATCAATACAGGTAACGGTCAATACAGCAGGAGGTGGCGGCGGCACACCATCATTGGTCTTTAGTGATGAATTTAATGTCAATGGTGCACCCGATCCGGCCAAATGGGGCTACGATATTGGCTCCGGCAGCGGTGGCTGGGGTAACAACGAAGTGCAGTATTATACCAGCAGACCCGAAAATGCCATTGTACAGGGTGGCGTATTAAAAATAAACGCTATTAAGGAAAACTATTCAGGCAGTGCATATACATCGGCCCGTTTATTAAGCAAGGGAAAATATTCGTTTAAGTATGGCAGGATTGAGGTAAGGGCTAAATTCCCCACCGGTGTGGGTACCTGGCCTGCCGCCTGGATGCTGGGCGACAACATCAACACAGTGGGCTGGCCTGCATGTGGTGAAATAGATATCGTGGAGCATTTAGGAAGAGATCTGAACAAGATCTACGGAACCTTGCATTATCCTGGTCGTTCGGGTGGCAATGCCAATGGCAATACCATTTTAGTACCGGATGCCACAACCGCTTTTCATACTTATGCAGTAGAATGGTCGGCATTAACCATAAAAATATATGTAGATGCACAGTTGTTCCATACGGTAAGCAATTCAACAGCTATACCATTTAACCAGAATTTTTTCATTTTACTCAATATGGCTATGGGTGGCAATTTTGGCGGTGCTGTTGATCCGGCATTTACCAATGCAACTTATGAGATTGATTATATAAGGGTGTATCAGTAAGAAATACTTCACGCGGCTTAATCTGCGTGTGTTCAAAAATATACAGGGGTTGCCGAATGAGTTAGTTACAAGCAGTTAGTTTTCTCATTTAGCAATCGTTATTAAGCGGTTCGTATTTACTTGTCCAGGTAGATACTCCCGCTTTTTTTTATGGATATATGTAATTTTAAAAAAAAATCAATGAAGGCAATTCAGTTTAAAACAACCCGTTTAGCGGCATTGTTTTTTTTAATGATGGTGAACTTAACCGTTTCAGCTCAAAATAATATAAGTAATCCTGTGGAAGAAAAAATAAATGCCCTGCTGCAACAAATGACACTGGAAGAAAAAGTGGGTCAGATGAATCAGTTCAGTGACTTTTGGAATGTAACCGGTCCTGCACCCACTACCGGTGATGCCCGGAAAAATACGATCTGTTGCGCAAAGGCATGGTAGGTGCCTTTTTAAATGTAAAAGGTGCCAATAATGTGCGTAAGCTGCAGGAAATTGCGGTAAAGGAAACACGCCTGGGCATTCCTTTATTATTCGGGTTTGATATTATTCACGGATATAAAACCCTTTTTCCCATACCATTGGGTGAAGCTGCCAGTTGGGATCTGGCAGCTATCGAAAAATCAGCACGTATTTCGGCCATTGAAGCATCGGCTGCAGGTATAAACTGGACCTTTGCGCCTATGGTGGATATCAGCCGCGATGCCCGCTGGGGAAGGGTGATGGAAGGGGCAGGAGAAGACACTTACCTGGGTACAAAGATCGGCCTTGCCCGCATCAGGGGGTTTCAGGGTGATGACCTGTCGGCAAATAATACCATTGCCGCTACGGCCAAACATTTTGCAGGTTATGGCTTTGCAGAAGCAGGCCGCGAATACAATACAGTTGATGTGGGTACCTCAACCCTGTACAATGTTATTTTACCACCCTTTAAAGCGGCGGTGGATGCAGGTGTACAAACGGTAATGAATTCGTTTAACACACTAAACGGGGTACCGGCTACCGGCAATAAAATGCTTCAGCGTGATATTTTAAAAGATGCCTGGAAGTTTAATGGTTTTGTGGTATCAGACTGGGGCTCAGGAATGGAATTGACTGACCATGGCTTTGCCCGCGACCTGAAACATGCAGCTGAGCTAAGTGCCAATGCGGGCAGTGACATGGACATGGAATCATATGCTTATGTAACTTATCTGAAAGAGCTGGTGGAGACCGGGAAAGTTGAGATCAAAGTGGTGGATGATGCCGTAAAAAGAATATTAAGGGTAAAGTTTAAACTCGGCTTATTCGACGATCCTTACCGTTATTGTGATGCCGCCAGGGAAAAAGAAATGCTTTATAATCCGGCACATGCAGTGGCTGCTCTGGATGTGGCAAGGAAATCAATCGTATTATTAAAAAACGAATATGTAAAGGGTAGTGGTATAAACCTGTTGCCCATAGCTAAAAACCAACAGCAAATTGCGGTAATTGGTGCCCTGGCTGATGATAAGAACAGCCCTTTGGGCAACTGGCGACTGGCAAGCGATGATAATACGGCAGTTTCTGTTATGGAAGGACTAAAAAAATATACATCCAATATCCGGTATGCCAAAGGTGCTGATGTGGTTAGGGGTAAAACTGAATTTGGAAGCCCGGTAACAGTAAACGAAGCTGATTCAAGCGGGTTTAAAGCAGCGGTTCAATTAGCTATGAGTTCAGAATTGGTTATCATGGTTTTAGGAGAGCATGGGTACCAGAGTGGAGAGGCCCGTAGCCGCACTAAACTAGACCTGCCCGGCGTACAGCAGCAACTGTTGGAAGCCGTGTATGCTGTAAATAAAAACATTGTATTAGTATTAATGAATGGCAGACCGCTGGCCATTACCTGGGCACAGGAAAAAATACCGGCCATAGTAGAAGCCTGGCAATTGGGCAGCCAAATCGGAAATGCGGTGGCACAGGTGTTATTTGGCGATCATAACCCTTCGGGCAAGTTGCCCATGACCTTTCCACGCAGCGTAGGACAGGTGCCCATTTATTATAATCCGTATAACACCGGCAGGCCGGGGCCCAAAACTGAGGTTTTCTGGAGTCATTATTCCGATGAAAGCAATAAGCCGCTGTACCCGTTTGGTTTTGGCTTAAGCTATACAAGCTTTACGTACAGCAACCTGGCAATACATGATGAAGATCCTGCCAATATAAAGGTAACGGTTACTGTAAAAAATACCGGTAAGCTGGAGGGCGAAGAAGTTGCCCAGTTATATATCCGGGATAAAACAGCGAGCGTGGTAAGGCCCATTAAAGAATTAAAAGGTTTCAGTAAGTTTAGCCTGAAGGCGGGCGAAGCCCGCCAGGTAGAATTTATTTTAACTGCTGCCGAACTGGGTTTTTATGATAATACAGGCACTTTTATAGTAGAGCCCGGCGAATTTGACGTAATGGTAGGCGGGAATTCTACAGAAGGAATTAGCGGGAAGTTTACACTTAAATAATTTCACGCAGCAGACTCTGTGTAACAGAGAATAGAGATACCTCAGCGATCTCTGCAACTTTGCGAACTCTGCGTGAAACCCATAAAAAAAGGGCCAAAGTAGAAACTTAGCCCCGTTAATCCAATATCCTATGAAAAACCGGTGTAAAGATGCGAACTTATAAACAATGTATTGTTATAGAATTGTAATAAAAACTTACACAATTAAATAGTTTACAAGCTGTTGTGATTATTTAAAAGCCTGCATTTGCAGCATTCCATCCATACAGACAATATTGTGCTGGTAAAAAATATGATCTTTCGGAAACCAGGGAGAGCATTTGCTAAAGAAAGCGACTTTTCCTTTTACAAACTTCCACTTATAATCACCTTAAGAATGAAGTTATGGTTGCGCTATAGAGTGGGAAATCAAATAATCTATTTAACATAATATATATTATAAGTAAAAAATTAAAAGATAACTAATTGATAATCAGTATAAAAAATTGCATATAACCGAATGTTATGTAAAGCAGGCGCAAATTTGGCCTCTGTCTTCTGTCTTTGGCTGCTGAGCCAGTTGCACGAACACCAATGCAACACCTGCCACAAAGCTTTGCCTGTTGGCTGTAAACCTATGTGAATTAATAAGACTAAATTATTATCTTTATTTATATAATGTTCAAACGATGAAACACTTTTATTTCATAATCGTACTTTTAAGTGTTTGTAAGATTGGGAAAGCCCAAAGCTGGCAGGATACCGTTTTGAGTATAGACAAGCTTTTTGCCAGGTATAAACCAGCTAACCCCGGAGCACAGTTGGCCATCAGCAGGAACGGTAAGATCATCTTTTCAAAAGCATGGGGAATGGCCGACCTGGAGCATAACGCACCCCTTACCACCGAATCAATATCAGAAGCTGGTTCGGTATCAAAACAATTTACAGCCGCTGCTATCCTGTTATTAGAGCAGCAAGGCAAATTAACATTGGATGATGATGTTAAGAAATATGTTCCTGAATTACCTGATTATGGTTATACAATAACGCTTCGTCAAATGATACAGCATAAGAGTGGATTAAGGGACTGGGGTTATATAGCAGATATTGCCGGCTGGCCAAGGACGACCAGGACTTACAATAATGATGACGCACTCTATATCATTTGCAATCAAAAGACATTGAACTATAAACCTGGAGACGAATATTTATACAGTAATTCCAATTACCAGCTATTAACAATAATAGTACAAAGGGTAAGTGGTTTAAGCCTGGCGGAGTATACCCGCAAATATATTTTTGAACCCGCCGGAATGAAACATACCCAATGGCGGGACAATTATAAAAGGGTCGTTCCAAACCGTGCTATGGCTTATTCCAGGTACAGAAACGCATATGAAACAGAAATGCCAAATGAATTCGTGTATGGCAATGGTGGTCTATTGACTACGGCTGAGGACCTGTTGATATGGTCTGATTATTTTATGAAAGGGAAATTCGGGACACCTTCCTTATTGGAGCAGCAATCAAGTACCAGCACACTTAATAATGGAGTGATGCACAGGTACTCCGCAGGTTTATTTAACGGTAAACACCGTGGCTGGAAATATTTCTCACATGACGGTGCCACTGCTGGCTACCGTGCTAATTTTGAAGCATATCCTGAATTAGGTTTATCATTTGTATGGTTAAGCAACACATCAGAATTTGACAGTGATACCATCAATGTTGCAGAATCGGTGTCTGATATATTTATTCCTGTTAAAGAGTCAGAGCCGGAGATGAAAGCCCTTCCGCCGTATGATGTATCAAAAGAAAAATTGAATAGTTATACTGGTTGGTACCGGAATACCAAAACAGGCGGTGGACTAAAATTGTACATGCAGCAGGAAAAATTGTATGGAACCGAAGGCGGTCAATTGAAGCCGGTGGCTGAAAATGTTTTTCTAACCAGGCGTAATAACAGGGTTGAAATAAGCCCAAAGGGACTTTTGATTATCAGACCCGAGAAAGACAGTGTTTACTTTTCAAAAGTTGATGCTGCAAAACTCAATGAAAAAACAATGCAGGAATACGTTGGTGAATATTATTCAGACGAGGTAGAAGTAAAATACCATGTGCAGGTAAAGAATGGCAAATTATTTTTACTATTAAAGCCAAGATTAGAATATCAACTGACACCAACTTATGAAAATGGCTTTGATATCCCCGATGGTGTTGTTTATTTCGAAAGAGAAAAGAAGAAGGTCATCAACTTTAAGATTTCAGTAGAACGGGCCAGGAATGTTGAATTCAGGAAGATCAAATAGGCATTGCATAAAATCACATGAATAAACTAAGGAGCTTTTCACCCTGTCCCCTCTGCCCTGGTTCGTTGCGCAAGAACCACTCGTTGTTTGTGATTGATGAGAAAAAATGCTTATGGTAAATGGTAAATTATTTGGTGAGACAAGGCAGATCTTCTGCCGCCAGTTTAGGCGTTCTGTCTGTATGAAACAATCCCCAGTGCTTTTCCGGTTCATTTGGATCCGGCGAGCCTTTCCAGGATTCATCAAATGCCTCAAAAAAGAAAACGAGTGTCTTATTCTTTTCGGCCCAGTTCATCAGATCTTCATAATACATTTTCTGATTTTCCTCGTTCACATGTTCGGGATGGATGCCCCTGCCATTTGAATTGGTAGCCCAGCCGGCTTCGGTGATCACAATGGGTTTATCCGGATAAATGGCTAAAACGGCTTCATAATTTTCACGGGTATATTCAATGGCTTCATGTATATGTTTATATTCCCACACGGGGTAAGTATGAATGGAAATAAAATCTACCTCGGCAGCCAATGGTTTTAACTTGCTGAGCCAGGGTACATAATTTTCACAAAAACTAACGGGTTGAATAGCCAGTTTTTTCACCTTGCGGGTAAATTCCAGTACCCGTTGTACCGGTACATAATGATCCGTCCAGTCAACACAGGCTTCATTGCCTACAGCCAGTGAAAAAATAATGTTGGGGAATTGATTGGCCCAATCAATGAGCCGTTGAATCTTTTCGTCGTTTTTTTTACGGTTTATTGCCAATTGGTCTGCAGTATAAACGCCCCCGCCCCAGGGACAACCAAAATTGTTCATCTCCGCTTCAATATAGGCACCCAACATGATCTTAAAATCCAGTTTTTCATGTTGAATAACCCGTATTACCGTTTCGGCATGTTCGTCGCAATCATATAAACGCAGGTATTTCCAGTTGTTTTGGAGCAGCAGCAGATCTTCTTTTACTTCTTCATATGCAGGAGAAATACCACCTGGTTGCTGGCCATCCCTGAAACCTGAATAACAAATTGCTTTAGCTGGTGGCAACCCAAACCTTTCAAAAAAGTCCATATCAGAATTTCAGTTTTTCATGTTTATCCCAAATACCCCAGTAAGCACCAACCGTTCCTTCTGCTCCAACTTTCCACGACTCATCAAAGGAGGAGAAATAGAATACCGGAATGTTTTCATTGGAAGACCACAACTGGGTATTGATGAAATAGTCTTTTGCACTTTTTTCGCCGGGTACAGCCCCTTTCAGATTTTCACCCTGGCTGGGCCATCCTGTTTCAGTAATAATTACTTCCTTGCCATTAGCGGCGTCTTTTGCCTGGTTATACATTTGCTGCATATAATCCAGTGAGCTTTCAGCCGGGCAGCCTTCCCAAAACGGGTAGCAGTTACATAAAATAACATCACAGGCTTCGGTTATGCGTGGCCGGTGGCTAAACTCGTAATAGGCATCTACATAACCAATGGGTACATTTGGAATTTCAGCTTTTACATGGTTAATAAAATCCAGTAACTCATCCTCTGATAAATCATTCCGGTACATTACTTCATTGCCTACAGCAGCAATATCAACCAAACCTTCCTTTGCCAGTTTTATCAATCCCTCTATTTCACGTTGGTTTATTTCCGGATCATTACCCAGCCAGGCACCTACCAGTGTTTTTATTCCCATTTCCTTTGCCACTTTGGGTATCAACTCATTACCTTCTGTGCATGAAAAAGAACGGATCCACCGGGTATGTGGCTTCAGTATTTCCATCCGGTGCCTTACCTGTTCTTCAGAAATAATATCTCCCGGCTTTTGGCCTTCGCCATATAAACTGAAGCAAAACCCATGTACTCCATTTTGCAGGATCTCTGCAAATAAATTATGTAATGCTTCTTCTGTTTCGCCTGTTACATAACTGGTGTTTGTATCCGGCTTTAAGGAATAGACATGATCTTTTCTGAATGACATAATTTTATTTTTTATTTATTTTCAATGCTTCGTTCTTATCCCAGATACCCCAACCTGCACCAACCTTTCCTTCCTGTTTGGTTTTCCAGGATTCATCAAATGATGAAAAATAAAAAAGTTCTGTGTTTTTATTTTTTGCCCAATCCTGCACAGTAACAAAATACTTCATGGCATTTAACCTGGAAGGTTTTGCCGCTTCCACATTTTCTCCTATATCCGGCCAGCCTGTTTCTGTAATGATCACTTTTTTACCATTGGCTGCCTGTTGGGTTAATTCAATCATCCTGTTTAAATAAGACAGTGCAAAGGTATTCTCTGCCCCTTCCCAGTAAGGATAACAGTTTATTAAAATTACATCGCAGGCATTTATTAAAGCAGGCCGGTCAAGAAACTGGTAGTAGGCATCTACATATCCTACGGGAATAGAATCCGGCAATGCTTCTCTTACTCTTTTTATGTATTGTAACAGTTCCTGCTCAGATATTTCTGCACGATGTAATACTTCATTTCCAACTGCAGCAATATCAACCAAACCCGACTTAGCCAAACTGATCAGCGATTCAATTTCCTTTTCATTTCTGGCCTTATCATCACTGATCCATGCACCAACCAATGTTTTTAATCCTTTTTGATGAGCCATTTCCGGTATTAATTCATTTCCTTCGGTACAGGAGAAAGACCTGATCCATTTTGTATGCGGTGTAATTAAATCCAGTCTTCTGCGAATTTGATCTGCAGATAAAATATCTCCTGTTTCCTGTCCTTCTGTATAAGGACTAAAACATAAACCGTGAACACCCTCATTTAAAATGGCAGCATACTGTGCATTGATCTCAGGCTCAGTTTTTGAACTCAGGTCCAGACCGGTTACCGCATTTACCGTAAACCCGTTCTTTTCCAGAGAAAGTAATTTTCCGGAAAGATATGCAGATGATTGTTTGTTTTTACGGTTTTTTCTTAGGGCCAATTCAGCACTGATTTCTCTGGCTTTTTCTTCATTAACATCATAATCTCTCATGACCCAAATGGCAATTAAAGTTCCGATCATCGGAATAGCAGAGAAAAATAGTCTCAACTCAAACATCGTTTCAATCGTTTGTGTTGGTGCTCCTGATTTAAAATTAATTAATGATAAAATTAATCCACTTAAGAGACCTGCAATAGCTAATCCGAATTTTACCATCCACCAGTAAATTGCTCCAAATATTCCTTCTCTTCTTTTTCCGGTGTTTAATTCATCAATATCAATTACATCCGAAGTCATAGACATCATTAAGGTAAATAAACTACCAATGCCAAAAGAAATAAAAGGCAATGCAAATAAAAACAAATAAGGTTTTCCTGGTACAAATAAAAACAGTAGAGAAACGTATCCAATAATTGATATGCTTTGCGACCAAATAAAAGCTTTCTTTTTTCCCATTAGTTTCGACATTCTTGAAACAATAGGAATAATCAAAATTGTTGTAAAAATTGCAGCTACGCTTCCAAATAATGTTGGCCAAATCCCTTCTCCGGAACCCGTAAACAGATAATACTTGATAATAAAATAAGAAAAACCTGCAGTGGTATTAAAAGCATTAAAAATAAAAAATGTTGCTATACATAATTTTTTAAACGGAACAATTTTTAATGCTTCTTTAAATCCTTGTATAATCAAATCAAAACTTCTGCTTGCATTTGCTAAAGTTAAAGGTTCGTAATTTTCATTTAAAGTTGATTTGCTTTTTATGAATACACCTGGTACAATTGCTAAAATTGTACAAAAAACAGCAACATAAATGGCTAAAGTTCTGGTAGCGACCTCCCCTGAAGGAAATAAAGATCTGTCGGCCATTATAACCCATAACCAAGGTGCAAATACCCATGCCAATTGACCAATTAATTGAGCTGTAGCCATAATACTGGTTCGCTCATGAAAATCGTTACTCATTTCGTATCCCATTGCTACATAAGGAACGCTGAAAATAGTAATACCTAAATAAAAGAGTAATGAAACCAATAAGAAATAGATGAAATTAAAATTGACAGAATTTGAAGTGTACAATTGCCACATAAAAGCGAAAGAAAGACCTGTGATAACAGCTCCTATTATAACATATTGCCTGCGTCTTCCCCATTTAGACTTTGTGTTATCTGAAATGAAGCCCATAACCGGGTCTGTAATTGCATCAAATAGTTTAGGAACAAAATATATAACCCCAAGCATCCAACCAGGAAATCCTAAATTTTCAATTAAAATTACGATGAAAATACCCAGCACTGCAGGAAACAATTGGTTTGCCAACATACCTAATCCAAAAGCTATCTTTTGCCCCATCGGAACCATATTTGCCGGACTTGAATTATTTGACATAATGAATGAATTTTGAGTGACGCATGTAGTTTGGTTTTAAGATTTTATTATTACTGTTTGCAACGCTTTTGCGCTGATTGAAATATTTTTTGTTTTATTATTCAGTTGTATGGCAATGGTTTTTGCCTGTTCTGTTGGGTTAAAAAGAACCAGGGCTATACTCCCATCCGGATTTTTTACAGCCGTAGCCAACAGTTCTTTATCAGCAATGGTGCAACCGATCTTTACCGCACCCGGCCTGATGAATTTGCTGAAATGCGCCATCGTATAATACAAGGGTGTAAAATAAACTTCATCCTTTTCCGGATCAACGATAACAGGAGCAGTACACCAGTTTTTAAACCAGTTTGGTCCACCCTGTTTATCTAAAACCATGTTCCAGTCTACCCAGCCATCTACCCAATTGTTCAAACATCCGATTATATCAACTGCGTAGCGGTTAACAGGTGCATATTTAGGATGCAGGTATTTGTCCTTTTCACTTGCCCAATCCCAGCCCCAGTCTGTAGCTTCTTTTTTCCAATACCAGGCATCATCGTTCCAATGCGGAATTTCTGAATCTACACAGGCTTCTGTTTGAATCAGGTATTTACCGGGTGCTTTTTTATGTGCATATTGCAATGCCTCCGGAAATACTTCATACGTACTTTCATACCAGTGAATGGCAGTACCGGCATAATATTTTGATGTGCTGTCATTTTTATACATGGCATCAACCCATTCTTTTATGCCTGCCCTGTTTTGGTCATAGCCCAATATTTTTACATTTGCTTTTCCATTGGCTGCTAATATTGGCCCCATATGGTTTTGTACAAAAGCAGTCATTTCTTCCGGAGAGAAATGCATACTTTCCCAGTTATTCCCGTTGCCATGCGGCTCATTTACTACAGTAAGTGCCCAGATATCGATACCTTCTTTTTTGTAGGCTTCTACATATTTTGAATAGTACAAAGCCCAGGTATCGTTATATTCAGGCAGCAATTTTCCGCCAACCCAATTATTGTTGTCTTTCATCCACGGTGGTGCAGTCCAGGGAGATGCAATGATCTTAAACCCATCCTTAGAAATAGATTTTGCTTCCAGTATCAAGGGTATCAGGTTGTTTTTTTTATCTGCTTCTATTGAAAAGCTATCCAGTTTTTTATCTCCGGCAACCATGGCATAGGCATAATGTTTCAAAGAAAAATCGCAGGAATTAATATGCGTACGGGTTAATGAATAGTTGGCACCGGCTTCACTAAAATAAGCATCCAATATTTTTTTACGGTTTGCAGCACTTAACCGATATAGCAAATGCGCCGACGATTCGGTAAATGAACCTCCAAAGCCGGTTATGGTTTGAAATTTTTCTTCCGGATTGATGGTTACTGCCACCGGGTTTTCTCCGGTTGAAAATTCAGTTATTTTTTTAAGTGAATTTCCCTGTGCAGAAGTTTCATATACTTCAGTTTCCAGATCATTTGATACGTTACAACTAATCATTGTGGCAGCCATAATAAAAGGTATTACCAAAAAAATGTTTTTTCCCATTACTTATTATTTTTTAATTAATGCAGCAGGCGTTTTAACATCCAGCCATAAAGCGGCTTCATTACCATTGTATGTTTTTGTAACAGGCTTACCATCGCGGGTTAAACCCTTAAAAATGCCCCGGTCAACCAACTCCCAAAGGGCATACTTGGCCTGGCCCTGTAAATTGATCAATCCAAAATGATTTTCGGAGCCCAATGCATTTTTACTGTCTTTCCATTGCTCATCAAAAGCTTCAAAATAAAAAAGAGAGATATTTTCTTTATCAGCCCATGCGTTCATCAGTTTGTAATACACCGCCGATTTATATTCATCGGTTGCTTTTGAACCGGCATTGCCATACAATTCACTGGCTGTAGAAGCCCAACCGGTTTCACCAATATGAATTGGTTTTTGTACACCCAACGATTTCATATAATTTGAAACACTGGTATACTGACTGATTGCATAATCTCTTGCCCTCATCATAGCGGCATCTATTTTCTCTTTTTCAGATAAGTTTTTTTCACTTTCCAAAATGCCCCAAAATGCAGGATTATAATGGGTGTCGTGCATGGGATAGGTATGCATCGAAATGTAATCAACGGTTTTGATCAACTTAGTGAGATCTTCTACATGATACGATTTATCTCCCCCACCCCAGGAGGCAAAATTGTCGGATGTGGTGACCCATACATCTTTTGATAATTTCCCTTGCTTCTTCAGATCCTGCAAATGATTTACCCATTTTAATATGATACCCGGATCTACATAATAACTCGATGCCCATTTTACCATTGCTTCATTGCCAACAGCAATGATCTTTACAATATCAGGATATTCATTTGCCAGTTTTACCGCTTCGGCTATTTCAACCGGGTTGCGTTCGCTGTCTTCATTTCGGATGGGTGTGTTTGCGGTCCAGGAGTTTTTAGCATCTATCCAGGCACCCAGCATCACATACATTTCAAAACCGGGATCCGCTTTCTTTAATGCACTGATGGCTTTTAATAAACTGGAAGCTTCTGTATGATGCACATTATAGGTTCTGAGCACTTTAATGTTCATGGCCGAAAGTATTTTTAAATCTTCGGTTATCTGGGCAACTGTAGGTTCAATATCCCTTGTTTTATCCCGGTAACCGCCATAACAAATACTTTTATAATTTACATTACCCAATATCTTTTCAGCCGTAATATTTTGAGAAACTGAACTGCCCGTAATCTTTTGATTACAGGAAATAAACAGGAACAGTATGAAGTAGATCAGCTTATTCATTATCTCAGCACTTCTTTGTTTATATAAACTTTTATTTGAGCAATTTCATTGGTTCTCCGGAAAATGGTATTACTTATTTCCCGGCTTAATACTGATGTATTCAGCAATTCAGTTTTACCATCGGTAAACAATACTTCTAGCTGATCAGCATCTGCCATTTTATAAATTACAGGTACCTGGCAAATGGTAAATGCTAAACTGTTTTTTTCAAGCATTAATTTTTTTGTGCTGCCATTTACCAAAATAAAGTTGGCCGGCGTTTCATTTTGTAAGAACTCATTTTTATGCAGCAGGTTGGGTTGAAAAACTAATTTCCCTCCTTTCATTTTTACGCCCAATTCTCCAATTCTTGATAAAATATCTTCTTTTACCTGTCCGGTCATTCCGGGCTGTTGTGCACCCTTGTTGAAAGGTGTATGCGAATACGGATCGGTAGGGAATGCACCATACACCTGCGGTGGCTTGTGCACGCCAATGCCTTCATTGATGTCGTAAAAATGTGCAACTAAACCATTGATGGTTTCTTTGTCAGCTTGCTGCTCAAAAGCCCTGGTACAGGTTTCTTCTACAGCCAGCAATAATTTAGAAACCATATGCCAGTAAATAGAACCCAAACCCTCGTAACCGAAGAAGGTACCTGACCTGCCGGTAAATTCTTTATGGCAAAAAACTTCTTCAAATACCTGGAGTATGACAGCGCTTTCTTTTTCAACCAGTGGGGTGTAACGCTTATCTAATTTTTTTAAAGCGGCATCTAAATCATTGGCATTTCTGAAATTTCCGTTGAAATGCAGTTCGCCATGTATGTCTTTTTCAATAATAGAAAGGTTACCATCTTTCAGCAATTGCTTCAGCAGCAAAGACCTTTCTGCTGATTGTTGAGGTATCGTATTTTTATGTAAAAATTTCGGCAGGTTTTTATTGGGATAAAGAATATAACTGTTCTGATCGGGCCTGTACAGCGAACTGGTTTTAAGTGCATCCAATACTTTCAAACTTTGTTCTGCAGAAAGAAAACCGGAACTAAGCACAGCCACCTGCCCTTCCAGCATTTCGCTCAAATGAGCAACCTGCACTGTTTGATTATCATAAGAGATCAGGTTATAGGTATGGTACAGGTCATCGTTTCTTTTGTTTATTACGATAGCATGTTCCAGGAACTCATTGGCAGAACTGAAACAATCCAAAACCTGCTTTGCAGTAAGGGTTTTCTTTTTACCGCTGAAACCGTTTGTATATACCTCGCTCCTGTAATTACTGCCCGCCATGCCAAGGGAATCGGTTATCTTCTTTCTCTGGGTATCATTTATTTGCCCGGAAAGATTGTCTTTGTATTGCTCAAATGTCTTTGCAATATTTTCAAAGAAGGTATATAATGCTGTGGAAACAGCCATTTCAGCCTGGGTATTCTTTTCAAAAACAGGCTGAACAAATTTTAAAAACCTGCGGAGGTAACAAAGCGTAACCATGGAAAGCCCGTTGCCTACCAAAGCATTATTGGCATCGTTCCATTCGGGTCTTTGTGTATTCATCCAGATACCGCCATCAGGTACAAAATTGCTCAGCTTGGAAAGTACGGTTGCCAATATTTTTTCACAAAAACTAACCTGGTATATTTCGCCTGAAGTATCGGCCACCAATGAGCCATCGGCACCCATCCTGTTCATCCGCTCACGGATAGCGTGATCGCTTTTGTTATCAAATTCAATCGTGTCCTTTGGATTGCGTAAAATATCGGGATATGTTTTAATTCTGTAAGGAACATTGGCATACACAAAACCATTTGTATTCAATAGCTCCTGTATACGGCCCGGGCGGTGGTTCTCTAAAAATTCAAAAAACTTCAGCAGGTAAATGACCTGGTGATCGCCCCAGTAACCAATATACGACCAGGGGTTATCCGGTTCGATGGTTTCCCAGTCAAAACCGTCTTTGGTTACCCGGTAAGGATTGTATCCATCAAAAGTAGAAGCGTTTAAAAATTTAAAGATCATACCCTCTATAAATTCCGGATAGGAATAAGCCAATGCTTCCCAGTTCTGAAAGATATCACGCCAGTTGCCCTGGTAATCTAAAATTTTTGAACCATCCACTTCACTTCTTGTATTAATGGAGAATTGGTTCCAGGGACGGCTGGGATCACCATGCCTGCGGCTGAATTTCAGTGGCAGGTATTCGGTGGCCAGTCGGAAAAAATGGAGGTTGTTTATTTTTTCTGCGACTGTTATCAAAGCCTGAACAGAAAAGGTTTCCGGCAGTTGTTGAATAGCAGATAGTACTGCTTCAAAAACAGGCTGATTGGCTTTTTGCAGGTAATTGCTGAAATCCCATTTCTCTACCTGGTAATTATCATCAAAAATGCCTCCCCGCATAATGTTGAACAGTGTATTGGAAAAATGCCTGGTATCTTTCAGGTCATCGGCAGTAAATTGTAAACCGTCAGATGAAGCAGTAAGCTTTACTAAATTTTCGGTTCCCAGTTTTACATCAGCCAATATTTTTTGGGACAGCTCTTTATCAGACTTTATAGTTTCAGAAAGCTGCACAATGCCGGCATGATTTTGGTTGACATTGATGATGATCATCCACTCCTTAACCTGACCGGCAGCAAGTATTAATTCGCTCACTACCAAATAGGCGCCGGAATCTCCCTTAATATCTTCTTCCTGTTGCACAACGCCGTTTGCCCTGAAATTTTTTAACTGTAATGAAGAGAGTAAGTGTGTTCTGTTATCCAAACCAATACAGAACGCTACATTAGCCTTTAAGGCCTCACTGGGTTCTGCCTTATCTACAATGATTGCACTCAATGCAAAAATGCCCAGGCCGCTTTCCGGAATCAGTTCAGTACGCTTGTATGCATCGGCCAGGTTGCTGGCACTGTTTTGCAGATCGCTGCCCACACCATAGGGAAGTATATTTTGTAACCCATCCAGTAGCTTCACTTTAACTGCCATATCTGACAGATTAACCAGCTTACCTGTTCTTACAAAACCATATTGATTGCTGGAACTCCATTGGTATGTAAAACAAAGCCCCAGATCTGTATTGATCTCTTCAAATACAATTTTATTACCGAATTTACTTTTGTAAAGGTTTCGGGATACGTTGAATTTGCCCGCTCCTCTAACTGAAAATGGTTCCCATAAATATTCCTGGTTATTTGTATAAACCCAAAATATGGATTTACTTCCGGTAGTTTCTGCAGAACCGGTTATTTTATCATCGGTATAATACGGAAAAAGGGCATGCTGTGCATCTTTTCTTCCGGCCGATACGCCCCCATTGCTTGCAATGAACATCCAGTGATTTGAATCACTTACAATACTCATAAAAAATGGACGCATGCTGTCTACATCAGCAATTTTGTAAAAAACTTCTCCATCCATTTCAACCGGTACAAGTTGGGTTTCTTCGTTTTTCATGCTTATTTTTTTATTTGTCCGGATTTATTTAAGGAAGCATAGGGCTTAAAACGGTGCAATTTTTTTAATGCATAATATGCTTTTCGGGGATACAATACATATACACCCTTTTCATTGGCTGGCCCTTTTGCACAAATACCAAACCACTCCTCATTCATATTATCCGACCCTTTTTTAAAATCATTCCGGTAACCGCCGTTTGCCCAGGAAGCTGTTGAATCATGCTTATCCAGATTATACGTTTGACCGCTTTTCCACCAGCCATCGCTAAACTGAAAAGTAAAACCGCCAATGCTGTTTCCGGCTTTGCCCTGGCCGGCAGCATTGGCATATATTTCTTTCCAGTTACTTACCAAACAACCGGCCTGAAATTCGGGGTCTTCTTTATTGGTAAGCGTGTTATAGGCATCTGCTCCAAATTCTGTAAACATTACAGGCTTATCATACGCATTTTTCACTTTTTCATAAGTATCTCCAAATGAAAGGCCCCGGTAAATATTTATCCCAAATACATCCACTGCTGCACATTCTTTGGCAATTATATCCAGGTATAACAGATCACCATTACAAATAGCAACAGGACGGGACTTATCAATAGCCTTCATTGCCAATGTTGCCTCATTAAATAATTTGTACAGGTGGGATGCAGCAATTTTTGATTTTTCATCTTCCGTGGGAACATTCTCCGTTTCGGCACCCTGCCAGGTAAGGCCATAATTATTTTCGTTGCCTAAAAGAAACATCAAAAGCCCCGGTGCATTTTTGTATTCACGCACCATTTCGGTTACTTCTTTCAGTATCAGTGCTTTTGCCAATGGATTGGAATAGTCTGTATTGGCCTCCCATTTATTATTCAGCATTAGGCCATAGCGGCCAAAAGAATGGTTGAGTACTGTGTAAATACCATATTTTTCATATATGTATTTGATCCAACCGGCAGGTACACCCGTGTATTGCCGTATGGTGTTAACGCCCATATTTTGCAATAAAGTCATTTCGTGATCCAATGCAGCTTCAATTACATCTTTTGGCTGCTGCCACAAGTTGTAGGTATAATTGGTGCCAATTGGAAAATAATCCCAGTTCATCCCATTTATGAAAAATGGTTTTCCATTTACATGAAGTACAAATCCTTTGTCTGTTTTTTTGACAATTACTGTTTTTTGCTGGGCGTTGGATGAGGTGGAAATAAAAAACAGGCAAAAAAAGATAGCAAGGCTATTTTTCATACAACAAGCTTATTTATGACTTAAATGCAGCCTTGTTTTTAAATAAGGCCGGCTTTTTTTTGCAATCGATAATCAGCTATTCTTATTAATGGATCAATAAAAATAGTGAGCTTAAAAATACCCTTACGAATACTTCTTTTCAAATAAACAGCTACATCAATACTACTACTGACTATGAAAAAAGGGATTATTCAGCTTAAAATCAATACATCAATACTACATCTGACATTTTATACTGTCTTTCAATAGGTTTTAATTCTTTTTCAGGTAGTTATCAAAATGGATTTTGTGTACCGCTTGCCTTAGGCTCCTTTGGCAGTAACCGCTCTAAAGCTAAGAGTTTGCATATATTTCATCACTCCAACCTGATAGACGATCAAATCCGGGCTAACACATATTATCCGGAGGTAATAAAGCCTGAGAGATAAGGAAAATTCCGTAAAGCTGATACTTTGTATATTCGTAAAATGAAAGCTATCAATTAAGAAATGAAATCTATTGATCATATTACTTTGGCAGAAAGTACAGAAACCGGCACTACCGGTATTTACCATTTAAAACGCATTTGGAGTAAGGCCCTGGCTGGTCAGGATATTACCAACAATTACCCCGATGAAGCAATTTTGGATAATGCACTTATTGATATTTTAGGTATTGGCCTGCTTCCCGCCTACGAATTTTTGTATGGCCAAAAACCAGACTTTGAAAGTTTTGAAAATTGGGTAATAGCCCATGCAAACGGCCATATTAATGCTGAAACTATAAAACTATGTAATGCGCTTTTTGAAAAAAAAACCATCAATCAACAAAATAATGCAGCAGATGTATTGACTGCTGAAGACCTTGCTTTTTGGGATGAACAGGGTTATGTAATTTTGAAACAGGCCATAACGCAACAGGAATGTGCCATCAGTCGCAAAGCCATCCTGGATTATCTTGACATGGATGAACAGGATGAAAAAAGCTGGTACGGGGATAGCAATAACATGCAGGGTATTATGGTAACTTTATACCGGAATGCTGCTATTGATAAAAACAGGTATTCGCCCAAAATAAGGAGGGCTTTTGAGCAGATCTGGAACCGTACAGATCTGATTGTAACTACCGATAAATGTGGTTTTAATCCACCCGAAACTTCCACTTATACATACAGGGGTACCGGGTTACATTGGGATGTAAGTTTGGCCACCCCTATTCCATTTGGAACACAGGGTATTTTATATTTAACCGACACTGTTGCTAACCAGGGTGCATTAACCGTAGTGCCCGGCTTTCATAAAAAATTAGAAACCTGGCTAAAAGAGTTGCCTGGAAATATTCATCCCAGGGAAGTTGATCTTTCAACATCGGGTACCAAACCCATAGCAGCCAATGCCGGCGATTTTATAATATGGAATCATAAACTGCCACATGGCAGCAGCCCTAACAAAGCCAGCCTGCCAAGAATTGTACAATACATAAATTGGTATGCACCTTTAGCTGAGCTACCAAAGGATTGGGTATAAATTTTCATTGTTTCTTCCTTCAGTTTAACTCAATTGGATGAAGGAGGCTTTGCCGCAACCAGTTCCACATCAAAAATCAAAACAGAATTTGCCGGTATTCCTTTAGGGTTGGCCGCATTGCCTGGCCTGCTTTGTGCGCCATAAGCCAACGAAGATGGGATATAGAAAGTTGCTTTTGATCCCGGCTTTAAATAACCAATACCTTCATCCCATCCCTTTATAACACGTCCGGTGCCCAGCACAAAAGTAAGCGGTTGTACATGTTTAAAAGCGCTATCCAGGTTACTATCGAATACGGTGCCATCAAGCAGTGTTCCCCTGTAATTCATGGTAACCATATCGCCGGTTTTGGCCAGCGGGCCACTACCCTCCTGCTGTATGGAATAATACAGCCCAGATGAAGTTTTTATGGGATTGAGCTGATTGCTGTTGAAATAAGCTTTCAATGCATCATCATCGGGATTTTGTACAGGCTGTGGTTCCTGCAGGGCCTTCATCATCGCAGCCTCCCGCTCTTTTTGCAGCTGCTCTTTGGGTATGATGGAAACGAGGCGGATATTGTATTGTATCTTATCGCCCGGTTTAATAAAATCGGGCATTTCCTTTTTTGTATAATCAAACATAGATTTTGCATCTACCATGCAAATGATACTGTCTCCCGGGGTCATCAGTACAAGTGCTTCCATGATATCGCCTTTAAATGCCGGTTTACTCAAACTAAATGCGGCTGGCTTACCCTTATTTAACTGGCTGCTATTGTACATAAACCGGTTGTTGCAAATGGCTATCATATGCATCATTACATCATCACCTTCCTGTGGGCGCTGTGAGGTGTTTTTATTTTCTATAAAAACATATTGCAGTTTGGGATTGATGGTGGTAAAATTGTAAACACGCTTTGCTCCAGGTGCAGCAACTGGTTTGGTGATCTGCGCTTTAGCAAGTATGAAAATAAAGCAGGCTAATAAAAGAGAAGCATTTTTTTTGAACATGGGTTACTTGTTTTAAAACCGCTGTAAAAATAAATAAATGTTTGCTTTTGAATCTTAATAAGAAGTTAAGCCTTCCTGCTCTTTATTTGGAGATATAACAAAGCAATAGCTGCGTTAATTCATGCTTGATAAATTGTATTAAATTTGAACAGGGTTTAAGAATAACAATACGCAAAAAAATCGGTAAATGAAAAGACCTGCTACCGGGCTTCATGTTCAATGGTTGCTCATTATTTTATTTTCTGGCATCCACACAGCTTCTTTATCTCAAAAGACTGTACAGCTACATTATGCTGTTTCTATACCACAACCTGCCAGCCATGCTTACGAGGTTGAACTGCATTGCAATAGCTGGAAACAGGATACCATCCTGTTAAAAATGCCCAGGTGGATGCCTGGCTATTACCAGATAATTGAATATGCAAAATCGGTTGGTAACTTACAGGCCAGCAATGAAAATGGTAAAAGTATTGCTGTAGAAAAAGTAAATGATAATACCTGGAAGATTGCCGGCATTAAAAACAGATCCTTTGTTGTAAAATATACTGTAGCAACAACAAAACAATTTGTAGCAAACAGTTATGTTGATAGTGCACACGCTTATCTTATTCCTGAAAACACCTTTTTGTATGTTGAAGGCCATCTCAATATTCCTGTTTCTGTAAGCCTTTCCTACAATAAGGCATGGACAAAAGTTGCCACAGGTTTAGATGCAGTTGCCGGTAAGGCAAATGAATTTACAGCGCCCGATTTTGATATATTGTATGATTGCCCCATTCTTATCGGCAACCTGGATGAACTGCCTTCCTTTTCAGTAAGAGGCATTGAACACCGTTTTATTGGTTACAACATGGGCAATTTTGATCGGACACTTTTTATGAATAACCTTAAAAAAACCGTTGAAGCGGCTGTTAATATTATTGGCGACATTCCTTACAAACAATACACTTTTATGGGCATTGGCCCGGGCCGGGGAGGTATAGAGCATTTGAATAATACCACCGTAAGCTTTGATGGCAGCGGGCTAGATAAGCCTGGAGCGATGAATAGGGTACTGAATTTTCTGGCGCATGAATATTTTCATCACTACAATGTAAAACGCATCCGGCCCTTTGAATTGGGACCATTTGATTATGATAAAGGAAACAGAACCAACCTGCTTTGGATCAGCGAAGGACTTTCTGTTTATTATGAATATTTGATCGTAAAAAGAGCCGGGCTTACAGATGCTGCCACATTGTTGTTGAACTTTAACGGCAACCTGAATAACATTGAAAATAATCCCGGCAGGTTGTACCAGTCTCTGCAACAGGCAAGTTACCGCACCTGGAGCGACGGGCCTTTTGGTACACAAGGCGATGAAAAGGGAAAGACGATTTCTTACTATGATAAAGGGCCGCTTGTAGGAATGTTGTTTGATTTTGAAATACGGAATGCCACTGAAAATAAAAAATCGCTGGATGACGTAATGCGCCTGCTGTATTGGAAATACTATAAGGAGAAGCAACGTGGTTTTACAGAAGCCGAGTTTCAGGCTGTTTGTGAGCAGGTAGCAGGTATTCCGCTATCAGCCATTTTTGAATATGTTTACTCAACCAAAGAACTTGACTATACAAAATATCTGGGTTACGCCGGTTTAAAAATTGATAAGCAAAGTATTGAATCGAATGACAAGGGAACTCTACAAAAATTCAGCATAAGCAAAATAGACTCTCCTACTCCTTTACAATTAACCATTTTAAAATCGTGGCTGGGAGAATAACCCTATGTTAGTTCTATTCTAAAATATATCATCACTCATTTTAATTTATGAAACCGAATGATGATATGTTTCTTATTATTTAACTACTGTAAGGATTTCATTTGCAGTATTCATTTGCAGGTAATTCATCAGTTCACTATGAGCCACCAGTGAATTTACCCTTTTTATACTCATGCGCCCGGTTAATGCATTGTAGGCCCTTGACCGGTTGGTAACAAAAAGTCCGTCCATATAGCTTTCTTCGCCACTTTTGGCCAAGTCGAGTACGTTCAGTTGAATCACATTTTTGCTTTGTTCGCCCGGATAATTATTCTCCAGCCATTTTGCATCCTGCATTACAATCTTGCCATCTTTTGCAACACGTACGTTAATTTTTTTAACGCCATAATATTTTGTGGTGCCCATCAAATAAGAAGAATGGGAATACCCGGTAAACTTTCCTTTCTCTTTCCTGATCACGATTTCGTATTCAAGAACTTGTTTAGTGGAATCATTGTACATGGTCCCTTTCCAAAGACCGGTTATATCCTGGCAAAAGGCAAATACTGGGCAGCATAGCACTGCAATTAAGAGGGTAATGGGTTTCATTGGGTTGGGTTTTGAGGGTAATTATATTCAAATAACGTATAACTGTATTATTTTATTTTAGGAATGCAGGCTTTTTTCATATAATTCTTTTTTAATTACTCTGAATCAAGGCATTAGACAGGTAGGTAATTTTTGGATACCGGTAGCGGGCTATTGAAACACTGTACCACTCCCGGGTAATTATTTTAACCTCACCTTTTCAACTATTCATTAACTTTCAGTTAAAATAACAGGGATGAACATTAAAAAAATACTGCTGCTGCCTATAACGGCTTTCACTTGCTGCATGCTGCATGCCCAGGATAAAAAGGACGCGCCAAAATGGGATGTAAGCAATCCACGGGGTACGTACAAAGAAGTAAATTTTACAACCAGCGAAGGCACCTGGATGAACCTGGATGTATCGCCGGATGGCAAAGAAATCATTTTTGATCTGCTGGGTGATATTTACACCATGCCCATTACCGGCGGCACTGCAACTGTGCTAAGAAGCGGCCATGCATTTGAAGTGCAGCCACGCTTCAGCCCCGATGGTAAAAAAATATTATTTACTTCAGATGCCGGTGGCGGCGATAATATCTGGGTGATGAACCGGGATGGAAGTAAAGCCACGCAAGTGACGAAAGAAAGTTTTCGCCTGCTGAATAATGCTACCTGGAGCCCAGATGGAGCATATATTGTAGCACGCAAACATTTTACCAGTACCCGTTCGCTGGGCGCAGGTGAAATGTGGTTGTATCATATCAGTGGTGGTGGCGGACTGCAACTTACGGCTCGTAAAAATGACCAGCAGGATGTTAATGAACCTGTGTTTTCAGCGGATGGGCGTTATGTTTATTATAGCGAGGATATGTACCCCGGAGGCTTTTTCCAATACAACAAAGATCCCAACAACCAGATATTTGTCATCAAACGTTTCGACCGTGAAAAAGGCACCAATGAAACCGTTACCGGTGGCCCCGGCGGCGCGGTGCGCCCACAAATATCGCATGACGGTAAATGGCTGGCATTTATCAAAAGAGTAAGAACAAAAACTGTGTTGTATATAAAAGACCTAACTAACGGTGAAGAGTGGCCTGTGTATGATAACCTGAGTAAGGACCAGCAGGAAGCCTGGTCGGTTTTTGGACTTTATACCGGGTATGCTTTTACTCCTGATGATAACAACATTATGATCTGGAGCAATGGAAAGATTGTAAAAGTAGATGTACATGCTGCCAACAAAGCAACGGAGATACCATTTACCTGCCATGTAAAACAACGTATTTATGATGTGCCACGTTTTCAGCAGGAACTGAACCCCGAAACCTTCACCGCTCAGGTTATCAGGAACGCCACTACTTCGCCTGATGGAAAAATGCTTGTGTTTAATGCTGCAGGTTATTTATGGAAAAAAACATTACCTGATGGTAAACCCGAAAGATTGATCAACAGCAATGATGCCGCTTACCGAACAGCAGGTTTTGAAGCTGAACCATCTTTTTCTGCCGATGGAAAAAGTATTTTGTATGTAACCTGGAACGATTCTTTAGCAGGTGCTATTTATAAAGTATCTATACAACCAAATAGTCAGCAGAACCCGGTGGGCAAACCGGTTAAACTTACTACTGCCAAAGGAATTTACAGGCAACCTTCTTTTTCGCCCGATGGCAAATGGATGGTTTTCAGAAAAGAAGGCGGTAGCAGTAACATGGGATCCGGATATACTGCAGAGCCCGGCATTTATACCATGTCTGCGGATGGAACTAACGAAAATTTTGTGACCGGTCGCGGCGATCTGCCACGTTTTAATAACAGCAGCGACCGCATTTACTATCAAACCGGTGGTGGCTACGCCAGCAATAAACCCGATGGACGGGATGAACGCATTCACCTGAAAAGTGCCTATGGCGGTCAGTTCACGGTATCGCCCGATGAAAACTGGATTGCCTTTATAGACCTGTACCAGGTATATGTTGCCAGTTTCCCCAAAACAGGAAGAACCATTGACCTGGGTAGTGGCACTAAAGAATTTCCGGTAAAAATTGTAAGTAAAGATGCCGGAACCAACCTGCACTGGAGCAGCGATAATAAAAAATTAATGTACACATTGGGTAGCCAGTATTTTACTATTCCACTTGAACAAAGATTTGAATTTATTGCCGGCGTTGCTGATTCTGTTTTTAAAGTTCCCGAAAAAGGAATTGACATTGGCCTGCAGTTAAAAACTGATAAACCTGCCGGAACCATTGCATTTACCAATGCAAGAATAGTTACCATGAATGGAAATGAAGTGATAGAGAATGGTACGTTGCTGGTGGAATCAAATATTATTAAAGCAGTTGGTAAAACCGGGGAAGTAACTATACCTGCAGGTGCCAGGCAAATTGATTGCAGCGGTAAAACCATCACACCCGGTTTTATTGATGCACATGCGCATGGCAATCATTTCCGCAGTGGTTTGATACCGCAAAAACAATGGCCTTATTATGCAAACCTTGCCTATGGTGTTACTACCATGCACGATCCATCTGCCAACAGCGAATTTGTTTTTGGCTTGAGCGAAATGGTAAAAACCGGCGATATGGTTGGTCCACGTATATTCAGCACCGGTACCGTTTTGTATGGTGCCGATGGTAATTTTAAAGTAGTTGTTAATAACATTGATGATGCCCGCAGCGCATTACGCAGGATAAAAGCATTGGGAGGGTTTTCTGTAAAAAGTTATAACCAGCCACGCCGTGAGCAACGGCAAATGATCATGCAGGCAGCGCGGGAATTAAATATGGAAGTAGTGCCCGAAGGCGGCTCTTTCTTCTATCACAATATCAGTATGATCCTGGATGGTCATACTACTATTGAACATAATTTGCCCGTGGCTCCTTTATTTAATGATGTGGTGGAACTCTGGAAAAACAGCAAGACTGCTTACACGCCTACCCTCATTGTAAATTATGCAGGCCTCAGTGGTGAATATTTCTGGTACCAGCACAGCAATGTTTGGGAAAAAGAAAGATTGCTTCGTTTTACTCCAAGAGCGGTATTGGATACCCGCAGCAGGCACAGAACCATGGTACCCGAAGAAGAATATGTAAACGGCCATATCCTGGTTTCAAAAAGTTTGAAAAAACTGGCAGATGTTGGTGTAGCCGTTAACATGGGTGCACACGGACAGTTACAGGGCCTGGGTGCTCACTGGGAAATCTGGATGATGCAACAGGGCGGTATGACCAACATGCAGGCTTTGCAAACAGCAACTATTAATCCAGCATACAGCCTGGGTTTTGATAAATGGATCGGTTCTTTACAGCCCGGCAAACTGGCCGACTTACTGGTGATGGATAAAAATCCGCTGGATGATATCCGCAATACAGAGACCATTCGCTACACCATGATAAACGGACGTTTGTATGATGCAGACCAGATGCATGAAATTGGAAACACCAGTAAACCCCGCACAAAATTTTACTGGGAGTTTAGTAAGAATGCCGATAGTTTTCCCTGGCATGATGCAACACAGGAGGAAGGTTGTAGTTGTGGAAAGCATTGATATCAGACAAAAAATTTATGATAATGACCCCAAAGCAGGTTGTTGAAAAATGGGTGGAAGTTTTTAACCGGGCAGATGCGGATGCCATTGCAGAACTATATGCCGATAATGCCATCAACCACCAGGTGATGAATGAGCCATTGATGGGCAAAGCTGCCATCAAACACATGTTTGCAACTGAATTTGCACATGCCGGTATGGTTTGTATTCCGGATACTATTTTTGAGACCGGCGACTGGGCTATTCTGGAATGGAAAGACCCCAAAGGGTTACGTGGATGTGGGTTCTTCCATATTAAGGATGATAAAATAGTTTTTCAACGGGGTTATTGGGATAAACTTTCATTTTTAAAACTTTACAACCTACCATTACCCGCTTAAATTGTTAGCCTGGATCATCAAAGATTAGCCCATCCCCCCAACTAAGCGTATTTTTGCAGCTATGCAACAAATTAATATACCGCTTATTTTAAACAGCCTGGGTTTTGAAGGCCTGAATGAAATACAGCAGGCTTCACTGGAAGCCAATGCGAAAAATGACAATGTAGTTTTATTATCAGCCACCGGCTCAGGTAAAACACTGGCTTTTTTATTACCCCTTTTAGAAACACTGAATCCTGAAATCAATAATGTTCAGGCTTTGATAATCGTACCCAGCCGTGAACTGGCCATACAGATCGATGATGTTTTCCGTAAAATGCAAACCGGATATAAAGTAACGCTTTGTTATGGTGGTCACAAGCGTGAAACCGAAGAGAATAATTTAAAAGAAGCTCCTGCTTTAATTATTGGTACTGCCGGAAGGCTGGCAGATCATATCCGCCGTAATAATTTTGACCTGGATAATATCACCACCCTGGTATTGGATGAATTTGATAAATCGCTCGAGCTTGGTTTTACAGAGGAAATGTCTTTTATCATTGGCTCATTAAAAAATATTAAAAAGAGAATCCTTACTTCGGCTACATATGCCGCGCCTGTGCCCGCTTTTATTGGTTTAAAAGATCCGGTAAGGCTTGATTTTTTACCAGAGGGAGAACAGCCGGAAAATATGCTGGAAGTGAAGAAGATATTCAGTCCGGAGAAGGATAAGATTGATACGCTTTTTAAATTGATCTGTTACCTGGGCAACCGGTCAACGGTGGTGTTTTGCAATCACCGGGTAGCAGTTGAACGCACCAGTAACCTGTTAACTGAAAAAGGGATACTGAATGTATTTTATCATGGTGGCATGGAGCAACAGGAAAGAGATGCAGCCCTTTGCAAATTCCGCAACGGTACGAGCAATATATTAGTTACAACCGACCTGGCTTCACGTGGATTGGATATACCCAACATACGTTACATTGTTCATTATCATTTGCCAGATACAGAAGATGCTTTTACGCACCGCAATGGCCGAACAGCCCGTATGGATGCCAGTGGCACTGCTATTTTAATTTTATCGGAAGAAGAAAAACTGCCTTCATATATTGGTGAGGTTGCCGAAGTAGAGATCACCCGTGATCATCCAATACCAGATAAACCAGTTTGGAGTACACTTTTTATTGCAGCCGGTAAAAAAGATAAAGTAAATAAAATAGATATAGTAGGATTTCTTTCTAAAAAAGGCGAATTAAAGCAAGAAGACATTGGTATTATTGAAGTGAAAGATTTTTTCAGTTTTGTGGCTGTACGTAAAGTAAAAGTGGGGCATGTGCTGGAACTGATCAAGAATGAGAAGATCAAGAATAAGAAAGTGAAGATTGAGATAGCGAGGTGATAGAACACGGATTACACAGATAGAACGGATTGACGCAGATTTAGTTTTGACAATGAATAAAAATTATGAAAACGGATCTTTGTCATGCTGAGGTAAGAAGCTTCTCTCTTATATTTAACGCTAACTTTCTTTAAAAGTCACTTATTATGTAAACGAATTTTGTCATGCTGAGGCACGAAGCATCTCTCTTATATACAAATGATCTTTGAAATGCTTCGTACCTCAGCATGACAGACTCAGACTTATTCTTCCTTCTTCAACGTAGCAATATCATCCATCAACCTTTTCATTTCCAAGGCTTAAAAACCAATTAAAACGGGCTACCCCATTTTACATCTGTGTAAACATTATTACCCGATAAAGTTTTTATAAACGCAACCAGTGCCGATTGTTCTGCCCCGGTAAGATTTAATTTTTGCCCTACCCCACCTGGCCTCAATCTTGGGTCCAGGTTTGTATTGCCGGGCGCAATATTGATGGTATTGTAGTGCCCTACTGCATTTTGCAGTAATGGCAAATTGCCGGTATGCATAAAGGGTCCGTTTTCAATTCCCAAATTATTTGTTGCATCCCTTAAACTAGGTGCTCTTGTAACTGCAATGTCAATACCAACGCCTGGTGGTATTCTTCCAATAATTCCATTGTTGCCTGTATTGGGGTCAATGTCAAATTCTGGTGCATTGTGGCAACCGTTACAACCTGCCCCTCCGCCAATTCTGTTTCCTGCAATATCAAAAACCGGTGGCACCAGAAAAATCTGCTTACCATTGTTTTCCTGGGGCGTAAAATTAGGGAAAGGCGCACCATCATTAGGAACCACTGCCCTGCCTGCATCGTATTTCGAATCGAACGATTGTATGCTTCTTACAAATTGTGCCAGGCATTCCTGCATCCTGGCTTCTGTTACATTTATATCGCCATACACAAATTTGAAAAGTTCGTTGTAATAACCAATGGCCTGCAATTTGGTTAACAGGTTAGCAATTCCGGGCCTCCCGCTCAAACCGCTAAAGCCCATTTCTGCATGATCCTGTATTGGTTTTGTAGTTTGAATCTCGAGTGTGGCTGCACGCTCATCCCAAAAGAATTTTGTTTCTACTGCATAGCGGCTGTTTACTAAACGCATAGAATGCCTGGCAGTAACGCCACCGGCTACCCCTTTGCTGGCAATGGCTGTATCGCTGAATGCAAATTGCTGTTTGTGGCAGCTGCCGCAGGAAACGGAATTATCAATGCTTAAATTTTTATCGTAAAACAAAACCCTGCCTAAAGTGGCTTTTGCATTGGTGATGTTATTACCACCGGTATTGTCTTTACCACCAATGTAAGCCGGCCTGGCCTGACTGGCATAATTTGCCAGGTTTGTTGGATCGATCTTTGTGCCGAATGCTGCTTTAATGGATGCGTACGGATCAACAACCACTGGTGGCGTTACAAGCGCTGTAGTATCGCTTTTTGAACAAAACTGGAATGCAAATACAGCCAGTAATAACAGGCTGATAATGATGATTTTTTTTTGCTTCATAAAATGGTGGGTTTAGGTTTATATCAGGTTATTATTTTAGACTGTCTTTTTCAGGAGGGGGCCGCATGCCTGGTGGATGTGGCCGCTTTCTACCGTTGGGCGGAGGTGGTCCATCACCCGGTCCCATGCCGGGAGGATGTGGCGGCGGCCCACCTGCGGGCCTCATTCCGTCTGGTGGTGGCGGCCTATGCCCACCAGGTTTCATACCATGTTTTGGTAAAGGGTCATCATTTCTTCTTGCTTCACGTTCACCATCTTTTCCACCCAGGGGCCCTGGCCCCCTGAGTGGTGCCATTCGTTTCAACGCCTGCTGAATGATGCTGTCAAACTTAATTTTTTGTTCCTTATTACCGATAGCTCTTAATTTTTGAAAATGCCTGAACGTAAAAATATCACGCTGCTGTTCCAGGTTGCCAATCTTTTTACTAAAGATTTCTACCAGGCTATCGGAAACATTCTCCTGTTTCAACAGATCAAAGAAACTGTCTTTTGCTTTTCCAATACTATCCTGGAAAGGCCTTACCTGCGAGCGATGTTCATCCCGTAATTTTTTATAGGTTTCCTGCTGTGCCGAATCTAATTGTAGTTCACGGGAGAGAAATTCAAACGCCTGTCCGCCAGGTTGCTGTGGCGGCGGAGGATTAAAGTGTTCCCTATCCGGCTTCCTCTTTGTCCACAACAAAGCCAGTGTTACAATATTGGCAGTTAACAACAGTAATGTTATTATAGTAAGCCAGCGGTTATTGGTTGCGTTGCTCATACTGTATTTTTATTCGTAAACTGATCCGGTATTCATGTCATAGGCCGTGGCAAAAGATTCAATGGTAGCAGGTTTGCTGTAAACAACCGTTGAATCCTGTTTTGGTGCTTTAGCTGTTTGTAAAAGCGAAAAAACATTTATAATAAGTAAAACACCCAGCGTTGCTGTAATAAATGCAGGGCGAAGCAGGAGAAATGTTTTCTTCTCTGATGCCGGTTGCATTTTACCTTTTAAACGGGTGTAAAAGAAATCGGGAGCCACAGCGGGCTGCATGCCCCCCAGACTTTCCATTATGCTGTTGATCCTTTCCTCTGTAAACTTATTTTGCATGGGTAAAATTTATCTGTTATTAATTTTAGATGTCGTTTTAATTCAAATCCTTCGCTAAGGAGGTAATTCAGTTAATTTTTTTCTGAGATTCTGTTTTGCCCGTTGTAATAATGAGTCAACAGCCGATTCCGTTGTATCCAGTATGGCTGCAATTTCGCGGTAACTCAATTCTTCCACTTTGTTTAAAATAAAAGCTATACGCTGGTTTTCGGGTAACAGTTCAATCAATTTAAACAGCATGGCCGCATCTTCTTTCTTTTCCTGTAAAATGCCCGGATGGTTAAAATCTTCAGGTTCATACAACGGTATATTGTTATCTCCAAACAGGTTGCTTAAAAACCCAAAACGTTTTTTTCTTTTTTTGCTGCGCAGATGATCGAGTGATTTGGTTACGGTAATGCGGTAAATCCAGGTAGACAGCAGCGATTCGCCTTTAAAATTTTGTATGGAACGATATACCTGTATAAAAACTTCCTGGGCAATGTCTTCAGCTTCGGTATGGTGTTGCAATAAACCAAGCGCTGTATTAAATACCTTATCCTGGAATTGGGTCACCAGTTCCTTAAATGCAGATTCCTCTCCATGGCGGAGGCCAAAAAGTAATTCCTGTTCAGTCAAAAGGTGATGCGCTTTAGTTTTAGACGGTGGAAAATAGCAATTCCTTCGGTGACATACACTATTTTCTGAAGTTTTTTATAAAAGTCAAAACGGCTGTATTAAATCCAGTTGCTTCATTAAACAAGAACTGGTGTTCAATGGGAACAACATAAACAGGGAAATCGCTTAGTTCCTTTTCAAACTTCTCCAGCCTTACTGCATCTTTCTCTGTTGTCAGCACCAGTTTATTTTCAGATCTCATCTTTTTAAACTGCTGCCTTATCTCCTGCAGGTCGTTGCTGTGAAAAATATGATGATCCGCGTAACGGATCATATCATAACTATCTGCATGCCTGTTCAGATGCTCTTTTAATGGCCTTGGGTTTGCAATGCCGCAAACCAGCAGTATTCCAACATCAGGTTTTATATCCATTACTTCTTTTGTAAACAGATGGTAAGCTTTGCCGTACACAATGGTGGTAAAATAAACTGCCTGGTTTGGTGTTGGATCTATTTCTGCAATGATCGCTTCCTTATCAGCTTCCGTAAGATCTGCCTTGCATTTAGTTACAATAATAATATCTGCACGTTTGCTGCTGCTTCTTACATCACGCAGGTCGCCGGCTGGTAAAATAAAATCACGCGTGTATAAATTTGAAGAATCGGTAAGCATGATATTTAAACCGGCTTTTACCTGCCGGTGCTGAAAAGCATCATCCAGGATGATCACTTCCGTTTCGGGCCTTTCGTGCAGCAGTTGCGGAATAGCCACTATTCTTTCTTCGCCCACAGCAACCGAAACATCCGGAAACTTCTGATGAAACTGCATCGGCTCATCCCCTATTTCCAGTGCCGTAGTATCTTCATTGGCAATGGCAAAGCCAACCGTTTTTCTTTTATACCCACGGCTAAGCGTGGCCGTTTTAAAATCATTTTTTAACAGGCGAACCAGGTATTCCGTCATAGGAGTTTTACCGGTGCCACCGGTGGCCAAATTACCCACGCAGATAATGGGGAAGTTGAAAGAAGCAGATTTTAAAATATTTTTATCGTAGAGTTTATTACGCAGCCAAATAATAACCCCATATATCCAGGTAATTGGTAAAAGAAGATATCTGAAGCTTTTTAAGAGCAAGGTTGTTTAATGGTTTAATTGTTTAATGGTTTAATGGTAAGGAGTCTGCTATTGCTAAATGAACTCCACTCCTAACTTCAGACTCCCGACTCCCGACTCCCGACTCCCGACTCCCGACTCCCGACTCCCGACTCCCGACTCATGTTTCCGGTTGTATAAAGATAGAAAAGATCGTTGTCCCGTAATTCCTTTCTGTTTTATAATTGGCAAACTTTTTATAATTATTACGGGGCGTATGTTCCAGCACAAACCAACCTTTTGGTTTCAAAAGCTGTTTCTCAAATATTTTTAAAGGCAGGTCATCAATGGTTGCCAATGCATAAGGCGGGCCTGCAAAAATAAAATCATACTGTCCACCGGATCCTGCGGATTGGTTGGTGGTTTCAATAAAACGAAATACATCACTCTTTACCACATTAAAATTTTCAAATTTCAGTTCTGCTGATGTCTTCTTAATAAAATCATACATCTTATTGTCCTTTTCCACAATGGTTATATCAGCAACTCCCCTGCTGGCCAGTTCATAACTGATACAGCCGGTGCCGCCAAAAAGATCCAGCACTTTTAATTCCTCAAAATCCAGATTGTTTTGGAGGATATTAAACAACCCTTCCCTGGCAATATCTGTGGTGGGCCTTGTATATGGCATATTAGCCGGCGGAGATATTCTTCTGCCCCCATGTATACCGCTGATTATACGCATGATGCCAAAGCAAATAAATGACTGAAAAAATGGGGTGGATGATTTTTTATTTCATCATCATATAAATAACCTTCAGGAAATTCATCAAACGCTGTGTTTAAAAAATATTTGTATACAGAATCATACAAACCCGATTGCTCATCAATCATGCCATTTATATGCAGCACCACTGAATCAGGCTTAACCTCAAATCCCTTACAAACATTCAGCAAATGAAAAACACAATCATCTGTATGGGTGTACATAAAGTTTTGTATCACCTGCAGTTTACCTTCTTTACATAACATGATGGTTAAACTGTTGCTGTAAAAAACAGCAAACAAATGGTTGCCTTCGGGCATATCCACGTTAACAAGTGCACTAAATACATGAGTTTGTGTAGCTACCGGTAAAGCGGAAGAAAAAATTTCAATAACTGCCTCCGGTAAGCGGTAAACATGATGCAGGTTATGCCTGTATAAAAAATCTGAATGGATGATCCCCAACTTTGCATCGCCAAAAACAAGGTTAAGCATGTTCAGGTTACGGTCGGCATTCATCAACTCAGCAGGAACTAAAATACTTTCGGCGAAGGCCCAGAAGATATGTGACCTGCTGTATTGTTTTTTCAGCAAATTTTCGCTGCTGCATATTTTCTTCAGTTCTTCGGCTATTTCAGTTTCACTTGCGCCAGCCGAAAAAGGATAGATAACCACCGCCTTAAAACATTTGTCTGTGCCGAGCACTACCAGCGAAAAGCCCATTGGGCCTGCTTCTATAAATAATTGAGCCTTTTCAAAATCAATTTCTGTTGCCTGTATATTAAAAGATGGATTCACATGTTGCATTTCAGCGGCAAAATAAGATATTTTTGCTGACTTTATGGACAGTACTGCTACAACACCCAATTTAAAAGTTAAGGTAACTTATAAACAGATACTAACGATTGCGTTGCCTATTACGCTTGCGATACTTATTCCGCAGATCAATATGCTTACCAACAGCATTTTCCTGGGCGATTTAAGTACCGAGGCTTTGGGTAATGCCGGTATCACTGGTGTATTTTACCTGATTTTTGCAGTGGCCGGCCACGGCTTAAACAATGCACTGCAGGCCGTTTTTTCACGCTATGCCGGCAGCGACAATCCCCAGGCATTTAAAACTATATTGGCGCAGGGGATCCGCATATCATTACAGTTTGCAGTAGCCGGCATTTTAATAACCTGGTTTTTAGCTCCTATAATATTGCAAGAGGTTGCCGATCCGAGGGCATACCCGGAGGAGATCAGTTTTCTAAAGATCCGCATCATGGGCCTGCCCTTTTTGTTTCTGTTCCAGATGGGCAACGCTTTTTTGGTAGCATCGCTTAACAGCCGTTATTTAATGATCGGTTTTATATGCGAAGCCGGTTTAAATATCCTGCTCGATTATTTACTCATCAAAGGCCGTTATGGTTTTCCGGCAATGGGGTTTAACGGCGCAGCAGTAGCATCGGTTATTGCAGAAGTTGTAGGTATGATCGTAGTGCTGATCGTTTTATACCGCACCGGTTTAAAAAAACAATACGGACTGCTAAAAACTTTTGTGTACGACAAGATCATCACTAAAGAAATTTTAAAGATATCGGCACCGCTGATGATGCAATATGTTATCAGCGTAACAACCTGGCTGGTATTTTTTATTTTAATTGAAAGTCTGCACGACGAAACCGCCAAAGCCATCAGCAATACCATGCGGAATGTATTTGGGTTAACGGGCGTTTTTGTGTGGGCATTTGCAAGCACCTGTAATGTAATGGTGAGTAACTTAATGGGACAAAAGCGTGAAGACAAAGTGCTTGAAGCGATTAATAAAACAATGCTGTTGAGCATAGGGTTTTGTTTGGTCATGTGCCTGCTGGTAAATTTTTTCCCCACCGTATTTTTTGGCCTGTTTGGCCAGGGGCCTGAGTTTGTACAGAAAGGTATTCCGGTTTTACGTGTGGTTAGTATTGGCCTGATGGTGATGAGCATTGCCAATATCTGGCTTAATGGAGTAACCGGTACTGCCAAAACCCGGGTTAACCTGATGATCGAAATAGTTGCGATTACGGTTTACCTGGTTTATAGCTGGTATTTTGTAAAAATAAATTACAGCTCTCTTGCCATGGCCTGGAGCAATGAAATAGTTTACTGGTTCACCATTTTTATTATGTCGTTTATTTATTTGAGGAGTGGAAAGTGGAAGACGAAGTAATCACTTCTTTGTAACCAAACTGTTATAATACGTTATCAGCGCCAGATAATCCTTTTCCGATTTGCCTGTGAGGTTATGCACGTTCATATATTCCAATAGTTCAGTTTTTTTATGCTGCAGCATGTCGGGCAATAACTTTAATTTTTTTACCTGTGTAAAGACAGCATTAATGAGTATGTAGTATTCATAAGTAGTTGTTATGTATTGCTCATGGGTTGCAGAATTGTATGCTTTGTTTTGCCTTATAGATTTATGATGGCGTTTGTATAACCGCACTACACCTGTATCTATCAACTGGTACCAGCCTTTTTCAACTGATGGTGTTATAAAATCGGAATAATCAAAATGGATCACTTTTTGTGAGGCTGAATCATAGAGGATGACAGTTTTTATAAGTGCATTGGCTACCAGTTCCTCTCCATTGGCGCTCAAATAATGTACGGTGTTATCCACCAGGTCAAGCCGCATCGTGATACTATCGAATATTTGTCCATCACTAAGCATGATCTTACCTGTAACAAACGCTTCATTATAAAAAGCAGACCCTTCTACAATGGCTGAGTATTGGGCATTGACTGTGGATATACCACCAACGGAAAAAGTTAAACTGGTCAATGCAGCTCCTGAACTGGTCTTACCAAAGCCAATAACCGTTTGTGAAAATCCATTTCCGGATAACAATAAAACAAATGCTGCCAGTAATATTTTCATGAATCCTATGTTAAAAAAAATCAGATCATGTAATCGTTCAGGTAAAACATTCATTTGTTTTATCTATGTAGAAAACAGATCATTCACTTTGTTGCAATCAAACTATTGTAATAACCAACTACCGCCCGATATTCCTTATCCGATTTACCTGTGAGGTTATTGTTGATGATATATTCCTTCAATTCAGTTTTTTTATCCTGCAGCATATCTGGCAAGGCCTTTATTTTCTTTATTGGCGTAAAGACCGAATTGATGAGCATATAATAACTGTAAGCATTGGTGATGTATTGATCTACGGTTGCAGAGCCATAAGGTTTGTTTTCCCGGATGGTTTTATGGTGGCGTTTATATAAGCTCAGCACGCCTGTATCAAGCAACTGGTACCATGCTGTTTCAATTTTTGAAAGCGTCATTATCTGACCGGAATGATCAAACTGGTTTTCTTTCTGTGTAGCAGAATCCGTAAGGAACACCGTTTTTATTGGTGTAGTGGCAATCAATTCTTCTCCTTCGGGACTAATGTACTGTAAAGTATTGTCCATCAGGTCCAGCCGCAATTTAATGTTGTTATATATCCTTCCGCCACTCAGTACAATTTTTCCGCGTGTAAATGATTCATTAAAAAAAGGTGTACCTTCTACAAAGGCTACATATTTAGCGTTATTCATGGGTACCCCACCCATAGCATAAAATAAATTAGATGGTGCTGTTCCACCGGTATTAGCCTTGCCAACATCAATTACTCTTGTTTGTGCAATGGCATTTCCCGATATGAGTGAGATACATGCAGTCAGTATGATCTTCATAATTGCTATATTTCTTTAAAGTTAAAAAATATAATCATCTGCAGCAGTCATATATGGGGGAATATCTATTATTTCATTTTAGCCTTTTCTCTTTCCAGGTTTTCTTTCATCCTGTATTTTACTATACGGCTTATCAAACCTAATGGCAAGGGTTTATCATGTGGGAATTGCACCGACCCCTTCCCTTCTTTATACGCCGAAAGTTCTTTTTTAAATGCAGCATGCCCTGTAGGTGTGGCATAAAAACCAATATGATTTTTAAAAGCTGCAAAATAAACCAGGCTGCCATGATATGTATAAGCCGGCATCTGGTAACTGATTATTTCTTCCGCAGCAGGGGCTGCTTTTTTAATAGCTTGCCGCATTTGTTTCAGCCTCAGTTGTATATCTTCTGCAAAAGCTTCAATGTATTCATCAACATTTTTTTGGGCAACCATATCTTTCTTTATTATGCAGTGTTTATGTGCTTATTATTTTTTAAAACTCATTCCCGCTTTGTATAAAGCATTGCTGAGTATTGGTATTGATGCAGGCCCAATACCATGCAGGGATAAAATTTCTTTTTTGCTGAATAGTGAAAGCTGTTGCAGTGTAGTTATACCTTTACTTTCTAAAACACGCCTTGCCGGTGCCGATAAGGCAGCAAGAAAATTAGCTGTTGGCTTTAGTTCTTGTACACAAATTGGACAAACTGGGCAATTGCTTGTTTTAAAATAAGTATGCCCATTGCTGCAGATCCTTTTACTTTTCATTGCAAACTGGTTATGCCTTTATTAGCTTATCAATATCCAAAGCTTTTTTAACAGTTTTAAAAAGAGGACAGTTTTAACACCGGTAGCATATTGCAATAAATACAAGCAGCTTTTATTACAAGATGCAGTTGTATCCGGTTTTATATGTTGTAACTGGTTACCATTTCTTTCAAATCAAGATGGTTTGTCACTTTTAGTTTATCCAAAGCCCTTGCTTTATTTGTGCCAGTTATTGAAGGCTGCAAATTAAGGGTTTTGAAATTTTGATCAAACTTTGCCCCGATAACAGTAATAAAATAATTTCAAATTCTCTTAATGAAAGGTTTTCAAAAGGGGGACTACAATAAATTGTTTAAAGATGTCTTGCTGCATAATCAATAACGATCTTTTCAAAATAAAGGCTTACTTACCTGTTCAAGTTTATGAAGAGCCAATTAAATTTTGAAGAAAGAACAAATGCTGTATTGGCAAACATCTTTTATATCAATATTCGGAGAAAATAAAACTTACCATGCTTTAACTACCTATTATCAGTTTTTTGTACTATAATTTACGAAGTCATGAAAATATATTTTTGCATCTGAAACTGAAATCCTTTAACACAGTTCCGGATTCTTTGAGCATTGACCCGCTTTAAATGAACCAATAGCTGATCCGGTAAAGCCGACACCAACTATGAAGGACCTTCTTTACCGAAGGTTTTTTCATTTTAGAAAAAAGCCAGGATGTTAATACTGACCTAATTGCTTTAAGCTCAATAATTAATTAGACTTCCACACATTATTTCCAAAATCCACATCCGGAAAAACCTTATCGGCATCCAGCTCTACCCTTTTTAAGGCTTCGGTAGTGGGCAGTTTCACTTTCCAGGTTTGGGTATTGTTCCAAACTTCTACCGGCAGTTTTAATGTTCCTTTTTTACCGCTCTTTGTTTCGTAGCTGATGTAAACTGGCATAGCCATCTGCTGTAAATTGGCAATGGTTACATCGGCACCGTTGCCGGGTATATCATTGTCGTAGGTAACCGACACAATGCTCTGGTCTAATGTATAATTTTCTACAAACCAGGCTTTCCAGAACCAGCCCAGGTTTTCGCCGGATGCATTATCCATGGTGCGAAAGAAATCTACAGGTGTTGGATGTTTGTAAGCCCAGCGTTTTATGTATTCCCTGAATGCATAATCAAAGCGGTCGGGGCCCAGTATCTCGTAACGTAATATTTCCAAACCGATGGCCGGCTTATAATACAGCGCCAGGCCGATATTCTGTTCCTTCATGGCATCGGGTGTAAGCATGATGGTTTCTGTACGGTCTCCAAATAAATAACCAACTGTGCTTGCCATGTTGACAGGCTGGCTTTTGTACTCGCCATTGTTAAAATCATCATCGGCCAGGCTGTTGATGAAGGTATTAAATCCCTCGTCCATCCATCCATACTTGCGTTCGTTGCTGCCTACGATCATAGGGAACCAGGTGTGGCCAAATTCGTGATCGGTTACACCAAACAGGTCATCCTTCTCGGCTTTGTAGCCGCAAAAAACTATACCGGGGTATTCCATTCCACCAATATTGCTGGCCACATTAATAGCTACCGGGTAAGGATATTCGAACCAGCGTTTGCTGTAATTTTCAATGCTGCCTTTTATATATTCTGTTGATCTGCTCCAGCCTCTTTGTCCGCTGCTTTCGGCCGGGTAAGCACTCATAGCCAGCGAGGTTTTACCACTGGGTAAGTTTATTTTAGCTGCATCCAAAATAAAACTTTTGCTGCTTGCCCAGGCCACATCACGTGCATTGTTCATTTTAAAATGCCAGGTAAGCGTACCCGTTACCGGGCGTGAAGCGGGGTCAGTAACTTCCTTTTCGGTACGTATCATAACCGTTTTATCACTTTTTTTTGCTTCTGCCATTCTGCTTTTTTGCGTTGACGTAAGTACGTCAGCTTCGTTTAATAATTCGCCGCCGCAAACCACAATATGACTGGCAGGTGCAGTGATGTTTACATCAAAGTCGCCATACTCCAGGTAAAACTCGCTGGGGCCAAGGTAGGGCGCCGTGTTCCATCCTTCCACATCATCAAATACACACATGCGTGGATACCATTGCGCCACGGCAAAAATGTTTCCGTTCTTCGTTTTTAAAATTCCGCAGCGGTCGGCACCGTATTCGGGTAAAGTAAATGAATAATCAATTTTTATTCTTATCACATCGCCGCCGGGTTTAACGGCTTTGGGCAAACGTATTTGCATACGGGTATCAGTAATGATGTAATTGGCAGCTGTACCATCTTCGTATTTAACAGCGGTGATTCTGTTGCCGCCGTTAAAATTACTTTTGCTGTCGCCATACCTGCTTCTGCCACCCACCGGCATTCTTGCCTGTCCGCGGCTTTCTTTGTTAAAAAGATTCTGATCTAACTGCAGCCACAAAAATGGCAATGTGTGCGGACTGTTATTTTTATACGTGATGGTAACTGAACCGGCAATCTCATTGGTTACATCATTTAAAGTTACATTGATCTGGTAGTCGGCTTTGTTTTGCCAGTAACCAACATTGGGTTCGCCTGTTGCAGCACGGCTGATGGTGCCTGTTGTAGTATAAAAACCCGGGCCAAATAAGGCATGCGGATCGTATTTTGATTCAATTATTTCATTCTGTGCCTGCACAGTAATTACTGAAACTAGCAACAGGAACAAACTGCTTATTATTTTAATCATAAACTGAATTTTGATTCCGAAGTTAAGTTAATTCGTGGAGTATAAGATTGCCCTTTAACACCGGGAAGAAACCAGGTACAAAGAGGAAGCACTTTCAGTGCTTATTTGGGAACGCAGATTTTTTAAGATGGTTAAGATTTTCGCAGACTAATCTACGGCAGATATAACTTATCATAATCATTGTAAAAATCTGCGTTCTATATAAAGGCGCCGCACGCGACTTAGCTTAATCATATTGCTCTTTGGGATTCTTAATTTATGGCAAGGGATTTTCTTTAACAGGCTTTATAAAATGAAACCAACAATATTATTCCCATTCTTTTATCAATGCCCTGCTTTTTTCCTTAATCGCAGCGTCGTCTTCTGTTTGTATGGGGAGCGTTAACATGAATTGCAGGTAAGCTATTGCTTTTGCTTTATTGTCGTTGTCTTTATAGGCTTTTGCCATTTCGTAATAATTAAGTAAAAACTCAGGCCTTAAAGCCCGGGCTTTTTCAAAAGAAACAATGGATTGTTTTAAAGTTGCCGGGGGCAGACCGCCGTAAAAAAGTTTTACCAGGCCTCTTTCAACACTGTTTAAATTACTGATCTCGTACTGCCACCTGCCCAGTACATGCCAGGCTTTAAAATTTTTAACATCGCCGGCGATGGCAGCGTCAACATATTTTTTTATTTCTTTGGCATTTTCAATTTTTTCCCTGCCACTTTTACTTAAAGAAGAGCGGCCCATTGCAATCGCCATTACACAGTTGGCTTCGCTGTTTTTAGGATCTACTTTTAAGGCAGATTGTGAGTAAATTTTAGCAGCCAGGTAATACTCGCCCCTTAATTTGATGTTTACGGTTTCTCGCTGACCAATGCGGCTGCACAACTCGCTGCATTTGTTTAATGCGTAAATGTTGGTTGCACTCAGTTTTAAAACCTCCTTAAATTTTTTAAAAGCGGCCTTTTCATCCGGCACCGACTCAAGCCGGTTAGCTTCTGCAATCAGTGCATTAATGTCCTGGGCATAGCTGCTCATGCCCGAAGAAAAATAAATAAGTACGGCGAATAAAAATTTCAATCTAAAAATCTTTTTTATAGTGAACGCTTACAGATCCTTCCATATTTGGTATGGGAGGATTTTTCTTCTCAATAAAAACCGAAATGGATTGTATCCGGTTATCAAAAGCACGTATTGCTTCCGTCAAATCCTGTACCAATGTTTCCAGTAAAGGTGTCGCTATTTGCATCCTTTGTTTTACAATTTCGTAAACGGTTGCATAATTAATGGTCTGCTCCAGTGTTGTTATCTGTTCACCTGCAATAAAAGACAGGCTAACGTTTACTACAAACTCATTTCCTACAATCTTTTCTTCTTCATGTATGCCATGAAAAGAGTGGAAGATGAGGTTGTGGAGGTTTATGGTAAACATGAATAGATAGTTAGTCCCCTGAACTATGTTTGTTCTCTTTTCAGAGACCCCCCAAGGGGAAAGTTTAGGGGAGATTTTTGCAAAATTGTAATCCGGTTTTTCTTCCCCCTTCGGCGGACCGAGGGGGCCTAATGCAAACCCTTCTCACTCAAATACCTTTCCGCATCCAGCGCAGCCATACAACCGCTACCAGCCGCCGTTACCGCCTGCCTGTAAATTTTATCCTGTACATCACCACTTGCAAAAACACCTTCCACATTGGTTTTAGATGTGCCCGGTATGGTTTTAATGTACCCGGCTTCGTCCATATCGATCAGCCCTTTAAAAATACCTGAATTGGGTTGATGGCCGATAGCAACAAAGAATGCACTTACCGGAATTTCCTGCTTCTCTCCTGTCTGGTTATTTTTAATGCGCACAGCTTCTACTTTTTTATCGCCTAACACTTCATCCGTTTCGCTGTTCCAATACATTTTTATGTTGGGTGTGTTTACTACCCTGTCCTGCATTACTTTGCTGGCACGCATTTCATTCCTGCGAACGATCATGTGCACCTGCGAACATATCTTAGACAAATAAAGCGCTTCTTCTGCTGCAGTATCTCCGGCGCCAACAATAGCCACTTCTTTTCCTTTAAAGAAAAACCCATCGCATACAGCACAGGCACTAACGCCGTAACCATTCAGGCGCTGCTCACTTTCAATGCCCAGCCATTTGGCAGATGCACCGGTAGAGATGATGATCGAATCCGCTTCGATCCATTGCTCTTCATCAATCTCTACTTTTAAAGGCCGGGTACTAAAATCAACTTTGGTTGCCAGGCCGTAACGGATATCGGCACCCATGCGCTTTGCCTGGTTCTCAAAATGAACCATCATTTCTGGGCCCTGTATCCCATCCGGGTAACCGGGATAGTTTTCTACTTCGGTGGTAATGGTAAGTTGTCCGCCAGGTTGAATGCCCTGGTACAAAACCGGGTTTAATCCTGCTCTGGAAGCATAGATAGCCGCCGTGTATCCTGCCGGCCCCGATCCTATAATTAAACAATGTACTTTTTCTGTTGACATAAATGTGATGATGTATTATTTCTTACGAATGTAAATGAATATTTTTAGTTACAATAATTAACGTGCTATTACGGTACCTACCTGCGATGCATAACCACAAAATGAACCGAGTGCACCATTGCTGATATTGCCTATAACTTTGCCTGGCTGCGAAAATGGATTGCCAATACTTTGCTGGTTAAACTCCCAGGTGTTCCAGAAAGTAAAACTGGGTTTATCAATATTGGATAGTTTAAAAGAAATGGTATCTCCTCGGGCATAAAATTTGTCATCTCCCGTTGGTATAGGCAGGTTGCGGTCTACACCGGGATCAACCTGTCCCTGGTAGGTTGTGCCATCCACCACTTCATCATTAAAAACAGAATTGAAACCGGGTAAAAACCGCTCACTGTTTTTCTTTGTAAAATATCTTATATAATTACCCAAACCCGGCGGGTCAATAGCCCTTACCATCAATATCCTTTTAGCCGTATCCACATTTACGGGTGGCGCTTTTGTCCACAAACTGTCGAAAACTTTTGTTAATGCCGGTATGGTGGTGTTGGCTGTGTAAACCTGTCCATCAATTTTAATGGTAAGGTTATATTGTTTGTTAAACTCACCAATAAAAGCCGTAGCAAGATTGGAAGAATCAATGCCATAATAATAAATGGAGTAGCCATTGCCCAGGGGTACTGTATATTCTTTAAGCCGGTGGGTGCGTGTTCCGTTACTCATCGTTACTTCTGCATCATGAATAAATGAATTGGCCAGTATATCAATACTAATGGCGCTGAAAAAACTAAGGCTGCGGCTGAGCGCTACGGTGGGTGCCTGGCCGCTTTCTATCTGTGCATCAACCACCAGAACCGGTTCAGCATATTTTAAATCGAAATCGATATCTTTTTCGCAGGATAGAAAGGCGGCACTTAAAATAAAAACAAAAATTACTTGCTTCATGGAATTACAAAATTAAATGATGATAAGCTGAATTCAATCATGAGGTTGTTAAATTAATAAACTATTCATAACTGCTGCAGTCCCGCATAAAAAAATCCTCCTGCTGGTGCAGAAGGATCTAATATCTTTTTTAATGTCTGTATTAACCTAAATATGCTTTTAAAGCACCACTATACCTGGCTTTCTGTAAACGCTTGATCGCTCTTTCTTTGATCTGGCGGATACGCTCTTTGGTCAGATCATATTTTTGGCCAATTTGCTCAATGGTAACACCATTTTCACCATCCAGTCCAAAATAAGCGTTTACGATCTCGGCTTCACGCGGACTTAACGATTTTAATACCCTGCGGATCTCATTTTTCAATGAATCGTGCATTACATCTTCATCAGTCTCGTCACCGCCTTTCAGCAGATCGCCCATGGCCACATCTTCAGCTTCATGTACGGGTGCATCCAGGGATGTATGACGGGTGTTACTTTGGAAGATGTTGTTGATCTCCGTTTCGCTCATCTCCAGTAATTCGGCTAATTCTTCGGTTGATGGTTCACGCTCATGTTCCTGTTCAAAAGCCATGTAAGCTTTGTTTGCCTTGTTGTAGGTGCCAATTTTGTTTTGTGGCAGGCGTACTAATCTTCCCTGCTCTGCCAAGGCCTGTAGTATCGATTGGCGAATCCACCACACCGCGTAAGAAATGAATTTGAAACCTTTGGTTTCGTCAAAACGTTGTGCCGCTTTGATCAGGCCGAGGTTGCCCTCGTTAATTAAATCACTAAGTGAAAGGCCCTGGTGCTGGTACTGCTTAGCAACAGATACCACAAAACGAAGGTTAGCCTGCACCAATTTGTCCAATGCACGCTGATCACCCATTTTGATCTTTTGCGCCAAAATGGTCTCCTCTTCCGGAGTGATCATCGAAATCTTGGAAATTTCCTGCAAATATTTCTCAACTGCCTGTGAATCACGGTTGGTAATCTGCGTTGCGATCTTAAGTTGCCTCATTGAATTGTATTAGTTAGGAAATAGAACACTGAATAGACATGTTTTGTTGGAAAAACGTTGCAAATAGTTGGTTAACGCCTGAATTCCAGCTTAAAATGTGTGCAAAGTTACATTTTAATAGCCAAATTTCATAATGAAAGTGAATAAATTGGGATGAATGGTGGATAAAAGTTCATAGATTATGATTTGGTTTTACTGTTATATACCCGAAAATGATAATCCATTTTATTCCTGGGCTTTAATATTGTCTTATGGCTTTTCCAATAAAAAAAAATCATTCATAATTTTTGCATATTCAATAAATAATATCTATATTATGCAAATATCTAGGATAAACTATCTTCATATTTTGTCTGATGCGGTAAAATAAGTGAGTTCTTTTTTAAGATTTTTAAAGAATGAATTAAAAAGGGTTTGCGAATTTACATTGAGTAAGTATATTTAAAAGATAGTAAGTATTTCTAATTATTTAATTCTAAAACTTTAATTATGACAAAAACTGATTGGATTTCGAAAGCAGGCAAATTATGTACAACACTTCAAAATGAAGGTATTAATACACCGAGCATATCAACTGCAAAAGAGTATAGTACTGTAAGGTCAGTTATTTTTAGTGACCATCATCATATTCCTCAACATGCCAGAAGCAGCACACTTGTTATAGATGTTCGGAAATGGATGACTGACGTAAAAAATGATGTTTATGATAAACGCTTTAACTAAGACAAGGCGATTTGATCTTTTGCAAAATGGGTTTCTTTTGTTTTAACTATAATATAATAGTATTCTTTAAGCCAGATCACAATAATTTGATTTAAAGAATCAATTGTATCCATTACCGGCTTTTAAAGGGCCTGATTGTAACACCGTGTTTGCAACTTGCAACCTGAGTGTTATATTTGATAAATGATTACAGACCTCCGCTCAGATACATTCACCAAACCTTCTCCAGCTATGCTGGAAGCCATGTTTAAAGCACCTGTAGGTGATGATGTTTTTGGGGAAGATCCTTCCATTAATAAATTAGAAGCCATGTCGGCAGCCATGTTTGGAATGCAGGCTGCCATTTTTTGTCCGAGCGGTACCATGACGAACCAGATCGCCATAAAATGCCATACCCAGCCTGGTGATGAAGTGATTTGTGATAAAGTGAGCCATGTATACATTTATGAGGGCGGTGGCATTGCTTTTAACAGCAGTTGCCAGGTAAAAGCGTTGGAGGGAAACAGGGGAAGAATTACAGCAGACCAGGTTTTAGAATCCATCAATCCGGATGATGTACATAAAGCCAGAACCAGTTTGGTTAGCCTTGAAAATACCGCTAACCGTGGTGGTGGAAGTTGTTATGAATTTGATGAAATTCAATTAATTAAGAAGTTTGCTTAAATAATAAATTAAATTTTCATTTGGATGGTGCCCGAATATGGAATGCCATGGTAGCCAATAATGAAAGCCCCAAACAATATGGCGAAATTTTCGATTCCATCTCTATTTGCCTGAGCAAAGGTATGGGTACACCTGTAGGTAGCCTGCTGTTGGGTAAAACCGATTTTATTAAAAGGCCCGTCGCATACGTAAGGTTTTTTGGTGGCGGAATGCGGCAGGCCGGTTATTGGCAGCGGCAGGTATTTACGCATTGGAAAACAATATTAAAAGGCTGGAAGAAGATCATCTCATGCAAAACAAATAGCCGCCACACTGGCTAAGAAAGATTTTGTTGGTAAAATAATGCCTGTGGAAACCAATATTGTGATTTTTGAAATTACAGGATCATCCTACACGGCAAAAACATTTTTTGAAAAGCTGGCAAAGTATGAGATCTTATGCCTTGCCCATTTCTTCAACCCAGGTTAGAATGGTTACCCACCTCGATTTTACTAAAGAAATGCCAAAAATTTGATTGAAGTAATTGAGGCATTATAGTTGTTGCGAAAATGCATCGACGCCACTTTTACCTAACCAAAATCAAACCAACAATGAAACTTCAAACCCTGCTTGCAGTGGCTTCTGCTATTGTATCATTCAGTTCCTGCCAAAAAAATGCCGATGATCCCAAACCCATTAACAACGGTACGGCAAAAGTTAACTTCATTTTTAAATTTGATTCCACACAGGTGCGGCTCAATGCAATTGGTCAGCCTGCTCCCATGCCCTCTGGTAATGCAGGCCAGTCGCCTGCTTTAACAGTATGAGCGCACATTATGTTGAACTTGCACCATCACCTTTACAGCTTTGGGAGCCGGTGCCATTTGTATAAAAAACCCCAGGTTTCCACCGGTGGCGCCACTGCTATTGATTTTACCAATGCTAAATTTGCAGGGAATAACCAAACCTTTTAAGTATACCGGTAAAGATTTTGCAGCAGGCACGTATACCTGGTTAAGAGTATCCCTGGCTTACCAGAATTATAATATTTACATGAATGCCCTTGGTCAAACCATTGATGCCACACTTGCATCGTTTATCGGGTTTAATACTTACCTGGGTAATTATAAGGTGAAAGATTCAACCGTTACCATAAACGCAAACAAATTACAAGGCTACTGGGCTTTGGAAGGAAAAGCATTCGGGATCGGATTTTAAAGCCGGGCTGAATCCCGGGCGCTACAACAGTGCCTAAACTCTTTATTTGCCTCTTCGCCCATACCTTGGGGCTCTTGCCTGGTTACCGGACAATTTGCAACTCCGCTTGTAGTAACCGGTAACGAAACGGCTGATATCAATATCGTTGTTTCCTTATCGATCAACAAAAGCTTTGAATGGATCGATGTGGATAACAACGGAACTTTGATCCTAACAACGGGGATGCTGTAATGATATGGGTATCAGGGGAATGATACCGATACGGCAGTAATTCCTGGAATAAAATATTTTGAACCGTCCCGTATTAAACGGGACGGTTTTTGTTTTACAAACTTTACCTTCGTAAACAAAGGCATTTTTAATTCTTCATTCCTAATTTTTCATTAAATCATGTTCCCAAAAATAAACCCCACTTCTACCCCATCCTGGCAGGCATTACAGCAACATAAGCAACTGTTTGAGAATGTGCAGATGAAAGATCTTTTCTTTAATGATCCTGAAAGGTTCAGCCGGTTTTCTGTTCAGCTGGAGGACCTGCTCTTTGATTATTCTAAAAATATCATTACCGAAAATACGGTTGAAATTTTACTGGAACTGGCTTCAGATTGTAAATTGAAAGAAGCCATTGAAGCTAAGTTTACCGGCGAAAAATTAATGGTACAGAAAACCGTGCTGTACTGCATACAGCTTTAAGAAATTTTTCGGGCAAACCTGTTTTAACTGATGATGTAGATGTAATGCCGGCCATTAAAAATGTGCAGGACCAGATGAAAAACTTTTGTGCTGCTGTTCATAGTGGCGAATGGAAAGGGTTTACCGGTAAAAAAATAAAGTATATTGTAAACATAGGTATTGGCGGCAGCGATCTGGGCCCGGTAATGGTTACAGAGGCTTTAAAGCCTTACTGGGCAGATGGTATGGAAACCTATTTTGTAAGCAATATAGATGGTACACACATCGTGGAAACTTTGAAAAAAGTGAATGCCGAAGAAACCTTATTCTTAATAGCCAGCAAAACATTTACTACCCAGAAACCATGACCAATGCCCATACTGCAAGGGATTGGTTTTCACAGGCAAAAGATGAGACATGTGGCCAAACATTTTGTAGCACTCAGCACCAACGACAAGGAAGTTATAAAGTTTGGAATTGATCCCGCAAATATGTTTGTGTTTTGGGATTGGGTTGGAGGCAGATACAGTTTATGGAGTGCCATCGGTTTATCATTGCTTTAACCATTGGGTTCGAAAATTTTGAACAGTTGCTGAAGGCGCCCATGCAACTGATACTCATTTCAGGGAAACAGCATTTGATAAAAATATTCCCGTTTTGATGGCTTTGATCGGCATCTGGTATGGCAATTTCTTTGGTACAACCAGTGAAGCCATTTTACCTTACGACCAGTACCTGCACCGCTTTGCAGCTTATTTCCAACAAGGAAATATGGAAAGCAATGGCAAGTATATTGACCGTAACGGAGAAAAAGTGGCCTATGCAACCGGCCCGGTTATCTGGGGTGAACCCGGTACCAACGGCCAACATGCATTCTATCAATTAATACACCAGGGCACACAAATTATACCCTGCGATTTTATTGCACCGGCTATAAGCCATAATGCAACCGGCGATCATCATCAAAAACTACTAAGTAATTTTTTTGCACAAACCGAAGCATTGATGAATGGTGCTGTACATGATAATCCTTATCGTGTGTTTGAAGGTAACCGGCCAACCAATTCAATCCTTGTAAAACAAATTACACCGTTTACGTTGGGACAACTCATTGCTTTATACGAGCATAAAATTTTTGTGCAGGGTGTAATCTGGAATATTTACAGTTTTGATCAGTGGGGAGTAGAACTGGGCAAGGTTTTGGCCAATAAAATATTGCCTGAACTGGAGCAGGAAGAAGATGTTGTTACACACGACGCTTCTACCAATGGGTTGATAAATCTATATAAGAACATGCGTTGATCAATACCGGGGGAGCGTTGCAAACGCCTTTTCATTGGTAACATAAAATTTGCAGAGCTTACCTGCAAACTTGCTTTTAATAATAATGTTTTTGGAACCTGCTTCCGGCATTGTTTTTCCTTCAAAGGGCTGCAGATTTATTTGTAGTAAAGTGTTTCCCTTCTTTGCTGTGATGGTATTACCCGGATTCAGATCCTGATCTCCAACAGCAATAGTTTTTTCTTTTACCCGTACAATAGAAAAATCCAATGATACTCCGTTATACAAAACAGCTTTAATGTCGGGCATTTTTGTTCCGCTGTATTCTACATAGATAAACCGGGTAATACTGGCCCTGGGTGGAATCGGGTTTCCGTTCTCATCGGCCATTTGTGCACCGGGCATAGATACATTGTACCAGGCATAAGCCTTTTTTATATTGCAGGTACCCTGTGCAAAATGATACTGAAAAGCCAGATAAGAGAAGTATATGCAGAAAAAGTATTTTCATTTGTAATGGGGTTCATATATTTACTTCTATACAAGTTTAATGCCGTATATTAATAAAAATCCTCCCAAGGGGGAGGATTTTCTGCAATTAGGTTTGGTGTATGCGTAATTACCACTTTTCTACCACCTCTGCACTGCCGTTATCAACAGGGCCGTTATTTTTCTCTTCAGGAGTTTCAATGTTTTCAGTAATTTTTTCAGCTTCAATCTTTTCCATCAGGGTTTCGGTCAGATCTGCCACAATCGCTTCTGCAGTAGATGGTTCAGAAGTTACAGCATCATTGTTAAATGTCTGTGACTGACCATCTTCACCTTCATAAGGTGTATCGTGGTTAAAAGCATCAAAGTCAAAGTCGGGCATTAATTCTGTCTTAACATAATCAATTGCCTCTCCCAAACCCTTAATAAACTTATTAAAATCTTCCTTATACAGGAATATCTTATGCCTGTCGTAGCCGTCAGAATCAAAACGCTTGCGGCTTTCTGTAATAGTTAAATAATAGTCATTACCACGGGTTTCTCTTACATCAAAAAAGTAAGTCCTGCGTTTTCCGGCCCTGATGCGTTTGCTGTAAACGCTGTCCATTTTCTTTTCGTTGTTTTCGTACGCCACTGTTAGTTAGGTTTAATTTTAAAAATATGCTTTTTGGTCAAGCAAAGATAAAATTGTTTTCCATTCTACAAAACATAATTGGCAATGAGCAATGAGCAATATGAAATTGAAAAACAAATGCGTATTTGCTTATTGCCAGTTGCCTATTGCATATTTTTATTTCCTGTTCCTGCTGCCTGTTATACATTTCCGGTGTAATAGCCATTTAGCTCCAGTAATTGCTGATGAGTGCCCTGCTCCACAATTTTTCCTTCATCCAGCACAATGATCTTATCAAAATTAAACAGTGAGAAAATACGGTGGGTGATAATAATAGCTGTTCTGTCTTTTAAAAACCGGTATAAATTACCAATGATCTCTTTTTCAGTTCGTGCATCCACTGCACTGAGGCAGTCGTCGAAAAATTACAATTTCCGGGTCTTTTATCAGGGCACGGGCAATGGATATACGTTGCTTTTGTCCACCACTCAGCGTTACGCCCCGCTCTCCTATCAATGTATCATACCCGTTTTGAAATTGTTCAATCTCGGTATGAATGCTGACTTGCTTTGCTGCAGCAATTACCGCTTCATCAGTTGCATCATCCACACCAAAGCGGATATTATTGCGTACCGTTTCACTGAATAAAAATATATCCTGCGGCACGTAACTGATCTGCCGCCTTAGTGAATGGGTATCGAATTTATTCACCGGTATTCCATCATACATGATCAATCCTGTTTGAGGCTCGTACATATGCAGCAGCAATTGTGCAACCGTAGATTTGCCCGATCCTGTTCTTCCCACCAGGGCAATTTTTTCTCCCCTGTTTATCTGCAGCGAAAAATCTTTAAAGCATGAATGCCGGTATGCGGATAAACAAAATCAACATGGGTTAAAGTGATATTCCCCTGCAGTGGCGTTTTTACAGGCTCAGTTTCGTTTTTAATACCTGGCTCTGTATGCAGAAATTCATTGATCCTTCTTTGAGAAGTAGCGGCACGTTGCGTCATACTGGCCGTCCAGCCAATAGCACTAACCGGAAACGTGAGCATCTGGATATACATAACAAATTCAGCTATACCGCCTACACTGGCTCCTTCTACCTGGTTAATCACATCCAGGCTGCCAACCATAATGGTTATTAAAGTACTTAGTCCGATAAGAAGCGCCATACTGGGAAAATATATGGCCTCGGTTTTTGCCAGGCTTAGTGCATTGTCACGATAGGCTTCGCTGTTTTTTTTAAAAAAGCCCAGCATGGCTTTTTCCTGTACAAATGATTTGATGACCCTGATGCCCGAATAAGATTCCTGTGCATTGGTGGTTAAATCACTCAGCAACGATTGAATGCGCTCTTTTTATTGATGATGGTATTTACAAAATAAATGGCAATGGCCAGGATGGGTAAAGGAGCCAATGCAACCAGTGTAAGTTTTGGGCTTGCTTTAAACATAAAAAATATGCTGAAAGCAGCACAGCAGCAAGGTTTATAAAGTACATAATTGCTGGACCAGTGTACATGCGTACCTTACTCACATCGTCTGCAATACGGTTCATCAGGTCGCCTGTACTGTGGGTTTATAAAAATTGGTATCCAGTTTCTGGTAATGGGTAAAAATTTCATTCTTCTGATCGTACTCAATATGCCGGCTCATTACAATAATGGTTTGCCGCATTAAAAACATAAAAAGCCACTGATAATGGCAGAATTACAAACAATGTAATGCTGGTGTACAGAATTTTACGGGATGGATTTTCCTGGAATTTATCAATTACAAGCCTTACGGCAAAATCGTAGTTCTTTTCAGTTTTTTTAATAGCTGCAGCATTAATATCAGCTGGTTTTATGGTTTGCACCACGGTATTAACCACATAACCGGTTAGTTGCGGCGTTAGTATGCGGAAATAATTGGTTAGTACCACAAAAACAAACCCCAGTATAAAATGCCAGCGGTATTTCCAGAAATATTTATTGAGAGAGGAAAGATGTTTCATTGATGGCACAAAGGTAAAATAAAAAAAACGCCAGATTAGCCAGCGGTTTTTTTATTTCAGCGGAGAGAGAGGGAAATGCAGGTAATGTGACTTTTTTTAGACCTTTTTTGTGCCTTGGAAGCAATAAAAACGCTGCAACCTTTACTGGTGCAGCGTTTTGTATATATCAAGTGCGGAGAGAGAGGATTCCCGCAGGATCCTTCGGAGAACCCCCGGAAAGTTGCCCTTCAACGGTTTTTCCACAGGATCCTTCGGGCCAAAGGATCCTGCAGGCCCGCAGGAGGCTGCGCCCAAGACCGCCGCATTCGACCGCTCTGCCATCTCTAGATTATACTTTGCCTTAAATACTTTTTCCTTCAACTGATTTAAAATATAATTCCTGTAAGTATGCTTCAGATTTCGTTTCAAAGGCTTCAAAGTAATGGATAACAAAAGGTGTTCTGGATTTTGTACTTCTAACTTTTTGCCATTATGATTTAGCAACCTATTATCAATGTCAGCAGTATGCCCTAGTAATAGCCATCGTCTTTTAAGCTTTTTAATATGTAAGTATAAAAGGGCATAAATGAAAAATCCCGATATAGAATCGGGATTTCAGCGGAGAGAGGGATTCCCCGCAGGATCCTTCGGAGAACCCCGGAAAGTTGCCCTTCAACGGTTTTTCCACAGGATCCTTCGGGCAAAGGATCCTGCGGGCGGAGGCTGGCCCAAGACCGCCAACGTTCTAGCTCTGCCATCCTTTAGCTTAAATAATTCCTTTAGTTCCAGTAATGTTTTCCTGCAACTGACTTAAAATATAATTCCTGTAAGTATGCTTCAGATTTCGTTTCAAAGGCTTCAAGTAATGGATAACAAAAGGTGTTCTGGATTTTGTACTTCTAACTTTTTGCCATTATGATTTAGCAACCTATTATCAATGTCAGCAGTATGCCCATAGTAATAGCCATCGTCTTTTAAGCTTTTTAATATGTAAGTATAAAAGGGCATAAATGAAAAATCCGGATATAGAATCCGGATTTCAGCGGAGAGAGAGGGATTCCCGCAGGATCCTTCGGAGAACCCCGGAAAGTTGCCCTTCAACGGTTTTTTCCACAGGATCCTTTCGGGCCAAAGGATCCTGCGGGCCCTCGCAGGAGGCTGCGCCAAGACCGCCGCATTCGCCAGCTCTGCCATCCTTTAGCTTAAATAATTCCTTTAGTTCTTAAGTAATGTTTTCCTGCAACTGACTTAAAATACAATTCCCGTAAATAAGCTTCAGATTTCGTTTCAAAAGTTTCAAAGTAATGTATAACAAAGGGCGTTCTGGATTTTGTACTTCTAACTTTTTTGCCATTATGTTTTAGCAACCTATTATCAATGTCAGCAGTATGCCCATAGTAATAGCCATCGTCTTTTAAGCTTTTTAATATGTAAGTATAAAAGGGCATAAATGAAAAATCCCGATATAGAATCGGGATTTCAGCGGAGAGAGAGGGATTCGAACCCCCGGAAAGTTGCCCTTCAACGGTTTTCAAGACCGCCGCATTCGACCGCTCTGCCATCTCTCCGCGGCAAAAGTAAGGTTACGGGGTTTTTATTCCAAAAATTTTACGAAACTATTTGATCTGGAGATTTATCCTTCACCACCACCAAATCCTTTAACTCAACCGTGATGGGCATTACACCAACCTGCAGTACGGCTTTTTTTCCACGAATTTCTTTTACAATACCTACCTGGCGGTTTTGTTTCATCCTCACTTTTACGCCAATCTTGATCTCACCTCCTACTTCTTCAAACTTTTCATTTAGTTTTTTCTGCTGCTTTTCGGTGGTTATTTTTTCTTTTTGCTGAAAAAGCAGGGCATGTATCATTTTCACCACTTTATCCTTGTCTTCGGTTTTTCGCCACTCGATCACCATGGCTTTCAGGCGGCGTTCCATGTCTTTCAGGTAAATGATCTTATCAGCAGCAATATTGTTCTGTAATTTCAGTTTTTCCATCTCCTGCTGATGTTGCTCTTTATCTAAAGTCTGTTGCATTTGCTTTTTTAACGCTTCATTCTCTTTAAGCAGGGCTTTCAGATCTGCTTTTTCTTTATCAATATGTTGAAGGTCCTGTTCGGTGCGGTTCAACAGTTTATCCAGTGTAAAATGGTCCTCATCTACCAGTTTTCTTGCTTTTTCTATCAATCTTTTTTCCAGACCAATTCTTTCGGCTATTGAAAACGTGTAAGAACTGCCCGGCTTGCCAACAACCAGTTTATACATGGGCAACAGGTTCTTTTCATCAAACTGCATAGCGCCATTAATAATGCCGGCTACTTTATTGGCCATTACTTTTAAATTGAGGTAATGCGTGGTAACAATACCAAAACTGTGCTTGATGGCCAGTTCTTCCATGATCACTTCTGCAAAGGCACCGCCCAGGTTGGGATCACTACCACTACCCAGTTCATCAATAAAGAACAGGGTTTTGCCATTGGCATTTTCCATAAAATGCTTCATGTTCTTTAGGTGCGATGAATAGGTACTCAACTCAAACTCCAGGCTTTGGGTATCGCCGATATGGATCATGATCTGTTTAAAGATTCCCATCTCACTATCCGGGTGAACGGGCACTAGCAAACCACTCTGCAGCATCAGCTGCAACAGACCAACCGTTTTCAACGTAACCGTTTTACCGCCGGCATTGGGCCCACTGATGACCAGTATGCGTTGCTTTTCATTCAGTGTCAGGTCTATCGGTATGGTTGGTTTTTTATTGACTTTATTGTAGATGTACAATAACGGGTGATAAGCCTGTATCAACTGAACATGCGCTTTATCCATCACCACCGGGTAATTGCCATTGTAATCTGCTGCAAATTTTGCTTTGGCCCTGATAAAATCAAATTCACCGGCCATTTCCAGGTAATTTTTTAGCAGGCTGGCGTACACACTTAAATTTTGGGTGAGTTTCCGCAATATCTTATATACTTCTTTTCTTTCTTCATTTTCCAGAGAGAAAACAGCGTTGTTGAGTTCGGTTGTTTCTTCAGGTTCAATAAAAGTGGTGCGGCGGCTATCGCTTTCGCCATGCAGGATCCCTTTGATCATGCGTTTTTGTTCGGCAAAAACTGCCAGCACCCTTCTTCCGTTTAAAAAACTTTCTTCAATATCGGCCAGGTAACCCTGCTTGGTCAGTTTGCTCACGATCCTGTCGAAAACCTTACGCAGTTCGTTGCGCTTGCGGTACAAACTCATCCTGATCTCTGTCAGTTCTTCGCTGGCGCTGTCTTTCACATGCCCGGTTTCATCCAGTATCTCATCAATCATTTCAACAATTACTTTTTCGTAGTATGAATCGTTGATGACTTTTGTTAAGGCCGGGTAAGCTGTTCGGCGTTCATTATCAAACCAGCGGAAAATATTGTTGGTATTTTCTGCAAGCCTCCTGATGAGCAAAAACTGCTCACCACTTAAAACCGCACCGGGTATGCCGATCAGTTTTAACTCCTTGCCAATATTATGCGTAAACTCATTGGGAAAATGCTGGTTGCCTTGCAGCAACAATTTAAACTCATTACTCTGCTGCAGTTCTGTTATTATAAATTCTTTTTTGGTGTGCAGCCTCAGTTCTTCGGCCTTACGTTTTGCATATTCGGTACGGCAATGCAGTGCCAGCAAGGTTTTTACCTTTTCGTATTCTAATTGCACCAAGGCGGACTCAGGAAAAATTTCACTCCATTTGTTTTAAAGCATCAAATTTCGGTTATTTCAACTAAAGCCATTTTGTTTGTTAAACTTTTGTTGCGGTAAATTGTTATCAATCCATGCCAATTACCTTTGCGTAAGTAATGAAAAAAAATAATTATGTTAAAAGTACTTTTCATTTCAGTTGTTAGTTTAATGGGATTAAGTTCCTGTGCACAAAAGAACAATAAAATAAACACAAAAAAAGATACCCAAATAATGAGTACAGCCCAATTGGACACAGCCACTTTCGGCACCGGATGCTTCTGGTGTACCGAAGCTATTTTTCAACAGCTTGAAGGCGTAGAAAAAGTAACCAGTGGTTATAGCGGCGGAACAGTAGCCAATCCAACCTACGAACAGGTTTGCAGTAAAACTACCGGCCACGCAGAATGTTTGAACATTATGTACGATCCGAAAAAAATAACTTTTGACGAACTACTGGAAGTTTTCTGGCAAACACACGACCCAACCACATTGAACCGCCAGGGTGCCGATGCCGGGCCTCAGTACCGCAGCGTGGTGTTTTATCACAATGAAGAACAAAAGAACAAAACGGCGAAATACAAAGCTGAGCTAGATAAGAGCGGTGCCTTTAATAACCCGATCGTAACCACACTGGAGCCTTTCACCATATTTTACCCGGCAGAAGCCGAGCATCAGAATTACTACAACAACAATACAAGCCAGGGCTATTGCCAGTTTGTAATAAGGCCTAAGCTTGAAAAATTTGAGAAAGTGTTTAAGGACAAGCTCAAGAAAAATTAGTTTTCACCGAGTTGATTGAATCTTATAATGGAACCACATAGAAACATAGTGCATAATAGCAAAAACACATAGATTTCTATGTGAGAAACTATGTTTCTATATTCCTATGTGGTTCAAAAAGTGAATCTCGGTAGCTGCAAAAAACTTAATTGGATTTGAAATTGAAAGGGTCTTTTGTAGCCGGTTTCTTTACTTTTTCAGGAATTGGCTGGCCTTTGTGACAGGTGTAACAGGTAACGGCCTGTACTTCCTTAGCGTTAACGTTTTCATTAAACTGGAAATAGTTTTTATTGATGTCCATTGTCATGCGCATCATATTGCGGGTGATCTCTTTTTCGGGTTTGGTATCCTTTTCTGCTTCCATCAGTTTCGTATTCTTGTTCTCGGTATGGCAAAATGTACAGTTCACTCCTAAACCATCATTAAACCCACCCATTATTCTATCCAATGAATCTGGCGTTATGTTTTTGGGTAATACCTGCAGGTTTTTAAATTCTCCGGCAGGCTCTTCAATAGCAGCAATTCCTGTAAAAACGAATACAAATAATGCAGCTAAAGCAATCAGTTTTTTATACCATTTCATATTAACTATTTTAAAGTTTTCGCAACTTATGTTTTTTTTCTATGTAAAAATGTTACAATGTGGTTAACGGTAAACCATATAATGAATTTTATAAATCGTCATAATTTTTTTACCCTTCTCAGCTCCAGCAGGTTTAAACTGTTTGGATAGAAATGCTGAATATTAAGATGAACAAGGTGTATGGCCATATCGTACCAAAGCGGCACCACGGGTGCATCACTGATGATGATCCTGTCCATTTGCTGGTATAATTTATAACGCAGCGAATCATTCTTTTCAGATAAAGCCTTTTCATATAAGATATCAAACTCAACGTTTTTATACCGGGTATAATTAGGCGGTGCCGGATTCTTACCATAAAAAACACTCAGATAATTCTCTGCATCCGGGTAATCTGCTATCCAGCTGCCCCTGAAGAATGGCGCCTGCGATTTGGAGGTCTGCTCCATCAGTAAACTTTTCTGTATCACTTCCACCTGTACTTTAATGCCCACCTGCAAAAGCTCATTGGCAATATAAGTTCCCAAATCTCCATAAATGGGAATGGTTAAGAGTTTAATCTCCGGCAGATTTTTTCCTTCTGGATAACCGGCTTCCGCAAGCAATTTTTTTGCTTTGGCAACATCGTAATGATAGCCGGGTACCGCAACCGAATCAAAAGAAGGAAGACCCGCAGGTACAAAACCACTCTCAGCGGCAATGCCAATGCTGTTGCGTAAATACAGCATCATTTTTTTACGGTTAAAACCGTAGTTGATTGCCTGCCTGACTTTTTGCAAACGTAGCGGTGAATTTTTAACCAATTCACTTTCCGCATCAACCAAAATTCCCAGGTATTCAATATTGAGGTAAGGATGTTTTTGCAATTCAATTTTACCCTGCCATGTTTTTTTAAGATTGCCGGTCTTGGTTAACACTTCATCTTTAAAGGAAGGATCAATATCATCAATAAAATCCAACCTGTTTTGCTGAAACTCTAAAAACTCGGTTGCTTTACTATCGTAAAAAGAAACCCTGATACCATCTAAATAAGGTAATGATCTTCCTTCAGCATCTTTCTCAAAATAGTTTTCATTCTTTTTTAAAATAAGCGCCTGCCCTTCTTCCCAGGCAACAAAACTGAAAGGCCCGGTGCCAACGGGGTGGCGACGAAAATCGGTTTTATATTTTTCCACTGCTTCTTTAGGAATGATGGAACAATACTGCATACTTAAAATACCCAGAATAGATTGAAAAGGGCTTTGCAGTTTTAATTGAAAAGTAGTGTCGTTAATTGCTTTAAATGGTTCTATACTATCAACCCGGTTATTGAATATCCATGCGCCCGGGCTGGCTGTTGCCTTATCCATGATGCGGTTAAAACTGTACACTACATCCTGCGCCACTAATTTCCTCGGGATGTTTTTAAAGCAGTCATCATTGGTAAAAAACACACCATCTCTTAAATAAAAAGTAAAAGTGAGGTTATCGGCGCTTATCTCCCATCGCTTTGCCAGCGAAGGTTTCATCTGCAGGTTACTGTCAATTTCAATAAGCGTATTGTACAATTGGTGTGTAGCCCACATTACCTGTTTATTTTTGGCAAATGCCGGATCGAGGGAAGCAAGGCCGCTGCTTTCGTTGTAACGGAATATTTTTTTATCGGGGTACTGGTGGTTTTTGCAGGCTATAAAATAGCTGCAAGCTGCAAGTAACAAGGGGGCAAGTAACCATTTTACAGGTTTCTTCCCTTGTGGCTTGTAGCTTGCGGCTTTAGGATTTATATTCTTTTTTTTTGAACGGTTCATTTGTTACTGGAAAGAAAACTAAATTAGCATTTATATACAAAACACATGAAACAACTTATTAAAGCTTGCTCTCTTTTTACCTGTTGCTTGTTGCTTTTTACTGCAGCAGAAGCTCAGCCACTGAAACAATCAACAGGTTTTACCCGTGGGGATACTTTACGGGGAACTTATGGCCCTTCAAGAGATTGGTGGGATGTGACGAAATATGATCTGCATGTGAAGTTTAATTTGAAGGATAGTTCGATCCTTGGAATAAATGTTATTTCAATTAAAGTATTGAAGAAAGGGAAAGAACTGCAAGTTGACCTGCAGGAACCAATGATACTGGATAGCATTCTTTTTTCTACCAATGATATTGCTAATAAAAAAATACCTGAAATCCGAAAGGACGGAAATGCGTATTTCATTTCTGCAGATAACTTTTCTGTTCCCCATACAAAATATCCTGATGTACGTTTATATGTTTACTACCATGGAAAACCCCGTGTTGCCGTTCGCCCACCCTGGGATGGAGGTTTGATCATGAAGAAAGATAAAAACAACAATCCATTTGTAAGTCTTGCCTGCCAGGGCCTGGGGGCCAGCGTTTGGTATCCCTGTAAAGACCACCAGGCAGATGAACCGGATAGTGCCGAAATGCACATTACCATACCGGATTCATTGATGTGCGTTGGTAATGGCCGCTTCAGAGGTAAAGTAAATAATGGCGATGGAACAGCTACTTTTAATTGGGCGGTTACCAATCCCATAAACAGCTACAACCTCATTCCCTACATTGGTAAGTACACACATTTTAGCGAAGTATATGATGGCGAAAAAGGAAAACTGGATATGGATTACTGGGTATTGGATTATAATCTTGATAAAGCTAAAAAGCAGTTCAAGGATGCGCCCAGAATGATGAAGGCATTTGAACATTGGTTTGGCCCCTACCCTTTTTACGAAGATGGTTTTAAGTTGGTAGAAGCGCCGCATTTGGGTATGGAACACCAGAGCGCCACGGCTTATGGCAACAAATATATGAACGGTTATTTAGGCCAGGACCTAAGCGGCACCGGCTGGGGATTAAAATGGGATTTTATTATTGTGCATGAAGCAGGCCACGAATGGTTTGCCAATAATATATCAACCAAAGATATAGCCGACATGTGGGTGCATGAAGGGTTTACCAACTACAGCGAAACACTTTTTACTGATTATTGGTATGGCAAGCCGGCTGGTAATGAATACGTTATCGGCACCAGAAAAGGAATACAAAATGATATTCCCATCATTGGTATATACCATGTAAACCAGGAAGGCAGCGGTGATATGTATCCAAAGTCTGGCAATATGCTGCATGCCATCAGGCAGGTAATAAATGATGATTCAACATTCAGAATGATTTTAAGGGGACTGAACAAAACGTTTTATCATCAAACAGTTACTACCAAAGAGGTGGAAGATTATATCAACAAAGAAAGCAGGATCAATTTCAGTAAGGTATTTGATCAGTATTTAAGAACGGTACAGATTCCGGTGCTGGAATATAAGATTGACGGATACAAACTATCTTACCGCTATACCAATTGCGTAAAAGGATTTAACCTGCCATTAAAAATAAAATTCAAGACTGAGCAGTGGATAAAGCCAACTGAGAAATGGAAAACCCTCAACCTGTATCCCGAAGGAGATAATAGTTTTACTGTTGACCCAAATTTCTACATAAAAACAAAAAAGGTAGATTAATTTAGCAGCAAACAAAGCTATGTCGCAAATACGAAAGCAAAGCCTTATATCTTCACTGGTGGTGTACATTGGCTTTGCTATCGGTTTTTTTAATACCTGGTTATTTACACGTGAAGGTGGGTTCTCTCCGTCGCAATATGGCCTTACCGGAATTTTTATGGCAGTTGCCAACATCATGTTCTGTGTTGCCAATTTAGGCATGCCTTCTTATATTCATAAGTTTTATCCTTATTCCAACGACAACCTGCAACCCAAAAAAAACGACCAGCTTACCTGGGCCATATTTTTTTCTTTATTTGGATTTTGCCTGGTAATTATAGCCGGCCTTTTATTTAAGGATCTCGTCATCAGAAAATACGGTACCAATGCCCCCGACCTGGTAAAATATTATTACTACATTTTTCCTTTTGGTATGGGACTCACCCTTTTTCAATTTTAGAGGCTTATGCATGGCAGGTTAAAAAATCGGTATTCTCTAATTTTTTACGGGAGATTCAGTTCAGGGTTTTTACAACAATTTTAATTGTGCTGAGTTTTACCGGCTTGATCGCTTCCTTCGACCTGTTCATAAAAATTTATTCCTTTACTTTCCTGGCAGTAGCCATCATACTGCTTGGCTACCTGGTTTGGAACAGGCATATCTTTTTTACTTTTTCTATCAGCAGGGTGTCCAAAAAGTTTTATAAAAAGATTATCTCCTTACTTTCTTTTGTGTACGGTGGCACGTTGGTATTTACTGTATCGCAGGTATTTGATACCATTGTAATTGCAGCAGCATTGGATAATGGCCTTGCACTGGCGGGTATTTACACCCTGGCACAAAATATTGCCAGTTTAATACAGGCACCCCAGCGTGGTATTATTTCTTCATCGCTTGGTGCCTTATCGCAGGCCTGGAAAGATAAAGACATGAAAAGGATTGACAGGATCTATCACAGTTCTTCCATCAACCAGTTAATTTTTTCGGTAGGTATGTTTGCATTGATATGGCTTAATTTTTCGGATGGCGTATTTACTTTTCAATTGCAGGCCGGTTATATTGATGCCAAATGGGTTTTCTTTTATATTGGCCTGATGCGTATCATCGATATGGGCACCGGGGTTAACAGCCAGATCATCAGCACTTCTACATTTTGGCGTTTCGATTTTATAACGGGTGTGATATTACTGTCCTTAACACTGCCGCTGAACTATATACTTACTAAATATTATTATGGCGTGATGGGGCCCGCCATTGCCAATCTCATTACTTTTACCATCTATAATGCCATACGGTATGGATATTTAATGAAGAAGTTCAACCTGCAACCCTTTTCTGTAAAAACTGTATATACGATCTTACTGGGCGTTGCAACTTTTTATTGCTGCTATTTTCTGTTCGATGATCTGCATGGCTTTGGAGCTATGGTAGCCAGGAGTAGTATATTCCTTGTGCTGTTTATTGCCGGAACTTTTTTATTAAAATTATCGCCGGATATCATGCCCGTTTGGCAAACCCTGCAAAAGAGGCTGGGCATAAAAAAAGGAGATTGATCATCTCCTGTATAATTTTTGATAAAATATTTATTCAACAACCGGTTCAGGTTCAGGTACGGTCAATCTTCCGCCACCCACAAATTTTTTGTCCCAATAGGTTTCAGAAAGACTACTGATGGTTACGCCAATGCTGGTGCTGGCGTGCGTAAAATAACCGTTGCCTACATACATGCCTACATGACTGATGCCGCCTCTTGTATTAAAAAAAACCAGGTCTCCCACCAGCAGTTGTTCTTTTTCAAGTTTTATGCAGTTGGCATATTGTTCACGTGCGGTTCTGGGAAGTACCAGTCCATATACCTGGTTTGCCAATGTAGATGCATAAGCGCTGCAATCAATTCCTTTCTCTGTGGCACCACCATAACGGTAACGTGTACCCCACCATTTTTCAACAGCCGTAAATAAGGAATGGTTTGTAATTGATTCTACTTCCACATCCAGCAACTGGGCATATTTAAATTGTAAAGCGGAAAAGCTTTCAATAGCAGCTACATCTTCGGCTGGATTTGATGATGCATTTGCCGCTCCATCCTTTGCAGGTTTTATTTCTATCCCTTCAATAAATTTGTGTGATTTTTTTGGCACCGCAGATGCATTCACCTGCTCCATATTTACAGAGGGCTGTGCTTTAGCCGTTAAAGTTGTTCCTGAAAAAAAGCCGATGGCCACAGAAACAAGAAAGAAGTTTTTCATACGTAAACTTTAGGGGTTTAAAACGTAAGTACAACTTAGTCTTGTGTTTTTTGATCTTCTTACATTCTATTGCTGTTGCTGATTATCTTTACTTGCCTGTTAGTCTTGTCCTACAAACTGATGATTGATTTTTCTAATGCAATGCAAAGGTAACTTTATAATGCCGTAAATGCAAGCTGTTAACGTTAATTTGTGATTTTTAACCCATTTTTAATCTAAACTACTGTGGAAAAACGGATTAGAGAGACCAGTCATTGTTAACGATATTTGCTGTAAAGGAAAGATATTGGATACTGGATGTGGAAATTCAGGACCTTGCATTAAAATCAAGTATCCAGAATCCAGTATCCAGAATCCGAAATAAGGACTATGCAATTTTCTCATTTACACGTACACACACAATTTTCACTGCTGGATGGTGCCGCATCTATCAAAAATCTGTATAAAAAGGCCATTGCTGATGGTATGCCTGCGCTTGCCATAAGTGACCATGGCAATATGTTTGGCGCATTTGAATTTGTTAAGGAAGCATATAATCATAAAAATGACGACGGCACTTTAAAAGTAAAACCTATTGTGGGCTGCGAGTTTTACATCACCACAGACAGGCATCGTAAAACCTTTAGTAAAGAAGAAAAAGATCCCCGCCACCACCAGATATTACTGGCTAAAAATGCAACGGGTTATAAGAACCTGGTTAAGCTTACTTCGCTTGGATATATTGAAGGCATGTATTCGAAATATCCACGTATTGATAAGGAGCTGATTCATAAATACCACGAAGGATTGATTGCCACCACCTGCTGCCTGGGTGCATTGGTACCGCAAACCATTTTAAAAAAAGGCGAAGCTGAGGGTGAGAATGAATTTAAATGGTGGCTGAATATTTTCCAGGAAGATTATTATGTAGAATTGCAGCGCCACGGAATTCCGGAGCAGGAAAAAGTGAATGAAGTGTTGCTGAAGTTTGCCAAAAAATACAATGTAAAAGTTATTGCCAGCAATGATTCGCATTATGTAGATCAAAAGGATTTTAATGCACACGATATCCTGCTTTGCATCAATACCGGCGAAAAACAGAGCACTCCTGCCCTGCGTGAGTTTACCGATGATGATGTATTTGCCAAAAACAAACGCTTTGCATTTCCCAATGATCAGTTTTATTTAAAAACCGGCGCCGAGATGAGTGCCGTTTTTAAAGACCTGCCCGAAGCCATTGATAATACCAATGAAATTGTAGGGAAGATAGACCTGTTGAATTTAAAAAGGGATATACTGCTGCCTCATTTTACGGTACCTGCCAATTTTAAAACGCAGGATGAATACCTGGCGCATTTAACCTGGTCGGGTGCTAAAGAGCGTTATAAAATACTTAGCCCTGAAGCCGAAGAAAGATTGAGTTTTGAACTGGGTATTATTGAAAAAATGGGCTTTGCCGGTTACTTTTTAATTGTAAGCGATTTCATAAAAGCTGGCCGCGATATGGGTGTATTTATCGGCCCCGGCCGTGGATCTGCTGCCGGCAGTGCGGTAGCGTATTGCATCGGTATCACCAACATCGATCCCATAAAATATAATTTACTGTTTGAGCGGTTCCTGAATCCCGAGCGTAAATCCATGCCGGATATAGACACGGACTTTGATGATGAAGGCCGACAGAAAGTACTGGATTATGTAGTACAGAAATATGGTAAGAACCAGGTGGCACAAATTATCACCTATGGCACCATGGCTGCCAAATCGAGTATAGCCGATGTTTCAAGGGTGATGGATCTGCCACTGGCAGAAAGCAGGGCCATTTCAAAACTGGTACCTGAAAGGCCGGGTATTAATTTAAAAAGATTATTGCATGCTCCGTTTACAATAAAGGAATCAAAGGATGGCGAAAAATCACTGGAAGAAAAAGAACAATTGCAGGCCGATGATATTGAAAATGTAAAAAAGCTAAGAGAGATATACAAAGGCAATGATCTGCAAAGTAAAATTTTGCACGAGGCGGAAATACTGGAAGGTTCGGTTCGTAATACCGGCATTCATGCATCCGCCATCATCATTGCCCCCAAAGATCTTACGGAGTTATTGCCTGTGGCAACTTCCAAAGAATCGGAGCTTTGGCTTACACAAATTGAGGGCAATTCCATTGAAGAAGCCGGTGTTATTAAAATGGACTTTCTGGGTTTAAAGACCCTGAGTATTTTAAAGACTGCTCTTCAGCTTATAAAACAAAACCATGGTATAGCTATAGATATTGATACCATTCCGCTGGATGATGAAAAGACCTACAAGCTTTACCAGCAGGGCGATACAAACGGAACATTTCAGTTTGAAAGTCCGGGTATGCAAAAATACCTGCGTGAATTAAAACCCGATAAGTTTGCCGATCTGATTGCGATGAACGCCCTGTATCGCCCCGGCCCTATGGCATATATACCTGAATACGTAGACCGTAAGCATGGCAAGAAGCAGGTGGTGTACGACCTGGCCGATATGGAAGAATTTTTGAAAGAGACTTATGGTATCACCGTTTACCAGGAGCAGGTGATGTTGCTTTCTCAAAAACTTGCGGGCTTTAGCAAAGGCGATGCGGATGTGTTGCGTAAGGCCATGGGTAAAAAACAAAAAGCGGTACTGGATAAAATGAAAGTGCAGTTTGTGGAAGGTGCAACAGCCAAAGGACATGCTCAAGTTATTTTAGAAAAAGTGTGGACAGACTGGGAAGCTTTTGCCCAATATGCATTCAACAAATCGCACTCTACCTGTTATGCTTTTGTGGCCTATCAAACAGCCTATTTAAAAGCGCATTACCCCAGTGAGTATATGGCGGCTGTATTGAACCATGCCGGCAGCATTGATAAGATCACTTTCTTTATGGAAGAATGTAAACGCATGGGTTTAAAAGTGCTGGGGCCCGATATTAACGAATCGCAAAACGGCTTTGCAGTAAATGCAAAAGGTGAGATACGTTTTGGTTTCAGCGGGTTGAAAGGCGTGGGCGAAAATGCCATTCAAAATATTATTGAAGAGCGAACCAAGCATGGGCCTTATTCATCGATATATGACCTGGCAAAACGGGTAAATCACCGCAATGCCAATAAAAAATCATTGGAGAGTTTGGTGTACTCCGGTGCGTTTGACTGCTTTACCGATATTATTCGTGCCCAGTATTTCTTCCAGGCGCCGGGAGATGTACAGGGTTTGGAAAAAATATTAAAATTCGGTAGTGTTTACCAGGCCCAAAATGCCAACGCCACCAATACCTTGTTTGGGGATATGCAAATGCCGGATATTGTACCGCCGAAATTGTCCGTTTGCGATCCATGGCCACTGGCTGTGCAGCTTGATTATGAGAAGGAAGTTACGGGAATGTTCATGAGCGGTCACCCATTGGATAATTATAAGTTTGAAATGCGGCATTACAATATTACGCCCCTGGCCGATTATGTTGAATTTAAACTGGCAGTCAATACGCACCCTAATCCTGCAAAGCGTTTCAGGCTGCCCGGGCTTGTGGTTTATGTACAGCACCGCCCGACGAAAAAGGGAAAGAATTTTGCTGTGTTAACCATAGAAGATTATAGTGGTAAAGCTGAATTCATGCTTTGGAGCGAAGATTATGTGAAATACACGAACTACCTGGATAAAGGTTTGATCGTGATGATTGAAGGCGCTTTCAGGCAGCGTTATGACGGGCAGTCGTATGAGTTTGGTATAAGCAAACTACACCTGCTGGATACCGTTAAATCTACTTTAACCAAACAGGTGGTCATTGATGTAGAGCCGCAATTCATTGATGAAGCGATGGTGGATTTTATCGACACCAATATCAAATCAAACCCTGGCAAAACATCCATTAAGTTTAATGTTATTGATACCCGCAATAAATTTAAAGTGGGTATGTACACACTTGAAAAAAGCGTAACCATGAACGATGACCTGGCTTCTTTTTTATATGACAATAAGGATATTGAAGTGAGTGTGGTTACAGGTTAATCCCTGCCCGCCTGAACGATTCGGGCAGGGATTAACCTGTTTTATTCAATCATAAAAATCTCCCGCTTCCCTCCTTCCACACAATCCATATAACCTTTCATGATGTCTTTTAATTCATCGCTCATGGTGGCTGAACGCAGGTTGGTAAAAAAGCCGCTGATATCTTCTGTCTCTGATTCAAGAATTACTGTCCAGTAAGTACTTACAATATCCGTAAGCACTTTCACGTGTTGTATTCCCTGCATGCTTTCAAGATGCGGTGCGGCTTGTTTAAACATTTTTACCAGGTCTTTTGCTTTACCCGGTTTTGCCTGAAAAACTTCTCTTATTTGATACATGGTAAATGATTTTAGTCAATAAAGATAATCCGGGAAGTTGCAAGCTGCAAGCTACAAGGGGGTAAGTTTGTATATTTAGACGCTTGTAATATTTCAAAAGTATAGTTGGATTTGCCTGCTTCTCCCTTGATACTTCTCCCCTTGTAGCTGTTTTTTCAGCCACAATGGCTCCAAATCATGCCAATAATATTTCAGCACACCCTGTGGATATGTCATAACAGCATATTAACGGTTTTGGAACTAACTTTGCCCTTCATCTCTCAATAATTAAAACTTTAAAATAAATATTATGGCACTAGAATTCACAGATGCAAACTTTAAAACAGATGTATTAGACTCTGATAAATTATCGGTTATTGATTTTTGGGCAGAATGGTGTGGCCCCTGCCGTGCAATAGGCCCGGTAATTGAAGAACTTGCAAAAGATTACGATGGCAAAGTAAACGTAGGCAAGGTAAATGTTGATAACAATCCGCAGATAAGCATGAACTATGGTATCACCAGTATCCCTGCGATCCTTTTTGTTAAAGGCGGACAGGTAGTTGATAAACTGGTGGGTGCACAACCAAAATCAAATTTTGTAAAAAAGATCGAGCAGCATAAATAATGATCGCTGATTAAGTGATTTTTCTGATTTCGCAGATAAAAGAATCCCCCTGATAAATCGGGGGGATTTTTAATGCAACATAGTTGAGTTGAAGTTTAATGTTGCACATTAGTTAAAGCTTTTGGATCGTGTTTGTGTTTGAAGAATATGAGGAATAGTACACCAACAATAAGTGCATAAATTGCAAATACAAGCCAGATACCATGCCAGTCTCTCACGCCTGCTTCACTGGTGTAATATTTTTGGATCATCCATCCGCTTATTTTACTTCCTAAAACGGCACCAAAGCCATTGGTGATCATCATAAACAATCCCTGGGCACTTGAACGGATCTTAGGATCTGTAGAGGTTTCAATAAAAAGCGATCCGGAGATATTGAAAAAATCAAAAGCCATTCCGTAAACTATACAGGAAACAATGATCATCCACAGGCCTTCCTCCGGATTTCCGTAAGAGAATAATCCAAAGCGTAAAAACCAGGCGATCATTGAAATAAACATTACCTGCTTTATTCCAAATCTTTTCAGAAAGAATGGAATGGCCAGGATAAACAGTGTTTCAGATATCTGTGAAATAGACATGATTATAGTAGAATATTTAACCACAAAAGATTCAGCATAAGCTGGCACTGTGGCAAATTCAGATAAATACACATCGCCATACATATTGGTAAGCTGCAATGCAGCGCCTAAAAACATGGAAAACACAAAGAACATGGCAATTTTAGGATTCTTAAATAATTTAAAAGCATCCAATCCTAATTTTTGTGCAAGTGAAGCGTTTTCTGATATTAATTTTTGGGGAGGGCATTTAGGCAACGTGAAAGAATAAATTCCTAAAATTACTGCGGATACAGCTGATATATAAAACATATTACCCGATGCTTTATTACCCGAAAGGTTTGTGAGCCACATGGCTGCAATAAATCCAATAGTTCCCCAAACCCTGATGGGTGGAAAAACCTTTACTACATCGTAATTATTATTTTTTAGAATGGTGTACGCAATAGAATTAGATAATGATATGGTTGGCATATAACAAAGCATTGCTCCGAATATTATTCAAAAAAGCTGCCGGGCTGCCCGCCATAGGAACACAGGCTAAAAACAAACCGCCCAGAATGTGCAGGATACCATATAGTTTTTCTGCATTTAGCCATCTATCAGCAATAATGCCGGTTAATGCAGGCATGATGATAGAGGAATAACCCAAAGTGGCAAATACATCTCCAAATTTTTCACCACTCCACTGTTTGGTCCCAAACCAATAATTTGCAACTGTAATTAACCATGCTCCCCAAACAAAAAACTGCAAAAAACTCATTGCTGTAAGACGAAACTTAATATTCATATAGCTTTGTTTAGTTTTATTATTGGAAGATATACATTTATTGATTTCAGTAAATAATTACTTTTTTGAGATAATCAATTCTCTATAAAAAATGTAATTGGCTGCCTGCGGTATGCACGCACATACCTGCCATATTGAATTGCAGGGGCCCATTTAGGAGATTTTTTTAAAACCCTGATCCCTTCTTCTGCCATACCATACCCGGGATTATGTTCCGCCTTAATATCATCAAGAGTGCCATCTTTATTTACGATGAATTTTATTATTACTGTGTATTTACCGGCAGGAGAATTGTTATTGACAGGCACATTTGCATTGAGGTTTGTTCTTAAAAAATATCTCCACCCTTCTTCCCCACCGGCAAATTCTGCCTCCTGCATTTTTTTGGAAAAAACCGAATCTGTTTTTACAACACCTGCACTGTCATAAGCTTTTAATAACCCACGGTCACCAATAAAGTCAACTTCAAAACTTGTTTTTGGTTTTCCGTTTTTCACTGAAACCTGCTTTTCCTGGAAAGTGTTTTTGAGACTGTCGGTGTAAGAATAAGTATAGGAGTAAGTGGCAGTTTTCAAACTATCCTGAAAGAAAAACTGTTCTAAAGTGGGTTTTGAAAAATAATATTTATAACTGGCGTAAGCAATGCGTATCCCGTTTTTATATATCATTGAATCTGTGAGAAAGCCATCTTTATCCCAATATTTCCATACGCCTTCCATATCATTTTCAGCATAAAATCCTGCCGATTCCAGTTTCATATCATCATGATAAGTTTTAAACATGCCGTGCAGTGTACTCAGGGAAGAATCTTTTACAGTTGCGGAAAGGATCTTTTTTCCGGTATTTTTAAGAAAACAATCTAATATTAATCTCCCGTCGCTCTCATAACCCTTCCCAATAATTACGGCTTTTTCTTTTGAAGTAGAACTGAGATCTTTATCCAGATGATAAAGAAACTTGTAAGACTGGCTTATAGTGTTTAGGGTAAGAAATGAAAAGATAATAGTGGCAAGTATTTTAATATTCAATTGCATAGGTTTAATAGCTGGAAGATAAACATTTCCTATGTATTCCTGCCCCGGCAGCCAGTTTTTAAAATATAATCTTCAGTAATAATTAACCATTCTGAATCTTTTCCGTAGTAAATTTGTAAAATTTTTTGTGATGACAGAATCCATTGATATTTTAATTGATACCGCAACTGATACAGGCCTTAAATCCATTGCCCAAAAAGTAAAAAATAAAGAAAGGATCAGCGATGAAGAATGCCTGTTGCTTTTTGAAAAAGGCAGTCTTGCTTTTGTTGGCGCTCTTGCAAATTTTATCAGAGAACAATTGCATGGCGACAGAACCTATTTCAACCGCAATTTTCATATTGAACCCACCAACGTATGTGTATTCAGTTGCGAATTCTGCTCTTACTCACGCCTGTATGCGCACAAGGAAGAAGGTTGGGAACTGAGCATTGACCAGATGCTGGATATTGTAAAGACCTACGATGGCAAACCCATTACCGAAGTACATATTGTTGGTGGTGTACATCCTAAAATGAATATGGCTTATTTTATTGAGCTGATGCAAAAGATCAAAGCTCATCGCCCAGATCTGCATGTTAAAGCCTTTACCGCGGTAGAACTGGATTACATGTTCCGCAAGGCAAAATTAACTATTGAAGAAGGTATGAAGCAATTGCACGAAGCCGGGCTGGACAGTTTACCCGGTGGAGGCGCCGAAATTTTTCACCCGGACATACGCAAACAGATCTGTGAGGATAAAGTTGACGGGGATGGCTGGCTGGCCATACATGAAGCTGCACATAAACTGGGTATGCACAGCAATGCCACCATGCTATACGGCCATATTGAAAAATACGAACACCGCATTGATCACATGCGGCGGTTAAGAGAACTGCAAGACAAAACAGGTGGCTTTAATACATTTATACCGCTTAAGTTCCGCAACCAGGATAATGCCATGAGCCATATTCCGGAATCCGTTATCACAGAAGATATGCGGCTATATGCGATCGCAAGGATATACCTGGATAATTTTCCACACCTGAAAGCGTACTGGCCGATGCTTGGCCGCCAGAATGCCCAACTGAGCCTATCTTTTGGAGTAAATGATATTGATGGAACCATTGATGATTCAACCAAAATTTACAGCATGGCCGGTAGCGAAGAACAAACACCGGCCATGAGTACGGCCGACCTGGTTACACTCATAAAACAGGTGAACCGTACACCTATAGAAAGGGATACCTTGTATAATGAAGTGAAGGATTACAGCACTGTTGATTTTACAGCTGCGAGCTTTGATGCTTCTCTGAATTAATAACGAAATAAAAAACCGGGTATTTAATCAGCTGATTAAATACCCGGTTATATAAATTAATGTTTAGTTTTTAGTCATCAGTTGCCCGCTGTTATATAGCTCAGCAACGGCAAGTATCTTTTTTGATTTGGGTGTTATTTTTGCCTTACTATTAAAATACTCCAGGGCTTTGTTGTCATCTTTTATCATGTTTTTTAATACCGATTTGGTGTAAGAAACAATGTAGCCATCATTTCCATGTTGTAAAAAATACTCGTCGGCCGTATTGGTGCCATTGTAATATTTGCGGCAATACACATTCAGTTTTCCGGATACTACTTTAACAGCAAAGCCTGGTAAAGTTTCTGCCGCTACGGCCGTATTTTTTGTACTGGTGAGAATTTGCGCTGAAACAGCATAATGCCTGTTGTTCTGATAGGCCATGATTTCTTTTCCTTTTATGATCTCTTTACCATCAGCAAGCAGGTGTGGCGTGGTTAAAACCCCGGTTACCAGTTTTAAGGTCTTAAACTGTTTTACAGTACCATCTTTTAACTGAATAAAACAACTTGCTGAATTTTCATTGGGGGGTTCTACAGCTGTTTTTTGTGAAGTAATGGAATTTTTTCCTACAGAACAGGAATTTAGCATAATTACTATGCAAGCCAGCACAGCAAAAGCTTGTGGAGCTGATTTCATTGGGTTGGGTTTTTATCTTAAACGAAATTCTCCTGTAAATATTATTACAATCGTTAATTATTTAATGATTGCATATGATTTAAGGTAAAATCCTGCTGATTTTCATTTTAGATGAACAGTTTTACTGCTTTATAAAAAGAATTACAACAAGTACCAGTGCAACAAACAAGAGGGTGAGGCAACTAACAGCCAGGTAAGTGATGGTTCTCATATGGATGAATTTTAGTCTTAAGAAGTCGCAATAATTATACCAACAACCTATAATTGTTAACAACCCGATGTTGTTTTATTACCTGGTAAATACACGATATTGAAATGCGCATACAGATTTTGGAGTAGAAAATTTGTTTCCTGTTTGCTGTTCAGTTTATTCAGAAAACATTTATATTGTAATCTAAATAACAACAAATGAAGCACAACAGCATATTACTGGTTATCATATCACTCAGTCTAATTACGATCGTATCCTGTAAAACAGTTGGCCGTATTGCTGCCAAATACTGGCTTAACAGGGAAATTAAAGAATTTGTATCCAATTGCGAGGATAAAGCCAGCAGACTGATTGGCAGCGAAAAAGCAAATAAATACTGCGACTGTTCGGTTGACCTGGTTGCAGAACAGTATCACAATTACCAGGATGCTAAAAATATTTCGGTCATGGAAATACTGGATTTTATTAATAAGTGTAAATAATGGTGGTTAAGAAAAATTTAAAATTTTATTTAATCGTATTTTTTTTACCAATACTCTCCATTTCCTGTAATAATAATCAACATGATGGAGGTGGTTGTAAGTATGATACAAAAATTTTCCCTGCTACAGTAATTGGCCTGGTTGATACTGCTAATCTCAGTTATGATGTTTTATTTGAAGTGAATGCAAGTGGCATTTTAGATACTGTACGTTATTCGGATAAAAACAACCATCATCGGATCTTTATTGCAGATATACCTACAGACAGCCTGGTTCCCGGCAGTCAATATCAGTATGTTATCCGGAAAAGATTGACCGGAACCTGTTCACCAGTTGTTGATTTTATTGTGTTAGAACCTTACCAGGCTCTTTAGTTCCGGATTTTCTTTATTGTCTGTTACTTTTAAATAGTGTAACTTATGGGTGAACAATATTGTTAAACCTAAAAATAAATTTATGCCGATAGTAAAAGTAATTGAAGTGATCTCTTCTTCCACCACAAGTATTGAAGATGCCATACAGAGTGCTGTAGCAGAATGCGCTAAAACCATTCGCAATATTGATTCAGTATATGTAAAGGATATTAAAGCGCATGTTACAGACAATAAAGTAAGTTCTTTTGGTGTGATCTGTAATGTTTCTTTCAGGGTTGACGAAGCCTAGTTTGTATGCATGTAAAATGCCTTTTGAATTTCAAAAGGCATTTTATTTTATTATAAAGTATGTTTTAATTTTTAACCACCACATCTATTACCTGGCTCCTGTCCGGGCTTTCCCAACGATATCTTACTGTATATAGTTTTTTATTATTTTTTAAGCGGTAGGGAATTTTTAATGTACAATTCACCGTATTGTTTTCCATAGCACCTTTTACTTTCTTTAAAAGGATGTCCGTTATCTTTACTTCATTCAATTCGCTGTCGTATACCCAAAACGTTTCTTTTCCCGAAAATATCTCCGACAAACTGGAACCCTCGATATTCGAAATATCCATACTGGTATAGGCCATTTTGGGAGATACTCTTATGGTGGTATCAACATGAACAAGCATATCTTTTGCCTGCAACCCATTGATGATACCATTTACGCCCATATTTGCTTTTATGTTTTTTGCATTTCTTGAAGCCGGTATCAGCTCACCCGGTTTTGCAAAACTCACGGGAATTTCGAGCCGCAGTTGATTTTTTCCTTTAAGGTCATACAAGCGAACTTTTAACGTTCCGCCATAATTCCCTTTCATGATATCAACACCAACCCCAAACTTAATGCTGAACGTATTCAGGTCTTTTGCGTAAAAACCGTTTGAATAGCTTTTTAGAAAAACATTTGGATTATTCATCAACATTTCACCCCTGGGTGACAGCACAATTACTTCTGCACCTGCATACATCGTTTTGGAATTATTCAATGTAAAACCATTCAGCTGCTCCAGCCTGATCTCAATTTCCTTGTTTAACGGCAGCCTGTTACTGAGTAGTTGAGCCCCGTCAATTTTTATTTCTATTGCACCTGTCTCAATTCCCTCCTGGAAGAATTTCATACCGCTTAGGGGCAAAACGCCGTTTTTTTGAGCAACACTCATTTGGGCGAACAGCAACATGGCTGCCATTAAAGTAAACAGGCGTTTACAGCTCATTAACGGAGTTTTCATGCAGGTAATGTTACAAGGTGAATTAATACAGATCAATCAGCAGCCTGGCTGCTTAGTATCAGACAAACGAAAGGTCGGTTAAATTAGTATGTACTTATTGCATTGTTAATAAGATTTGTGATTTCTTTTTTACACATGGAAATAATAACAGGGATCAGATATGCTTCATATAACATTCAGTTGCTTCATATCTTTCTTTTTTAAATCCCATCACTTTAAGAAACTTCAAGTGATCTGCATTGGATACCTGTAAATAGATGATCCTTTTAATACCTTTATGCTGCAGGAATTCCTTTCCTTCATCAAACAAAAACCGGCCCACTTTATAATCCCGGTATTTGGGTACCGTATAATTAATTTTTACAATAGCATCGCCGTGGCTGCTTACCGTTGCCACGAAAAGATTAGCCACCACAACATCACGCAATACCACAAAACGTATTTCATTTTGCTCATCCCCTATTACAAAACCAGGAAAATATGCGGCTATATCCTTTTGATAGAAAGAAAGAAATTTTGGAATAAGCCCGGCATCATGCCTGAACTCAACCAGGTCAAATTTTTCCTGCCTGCGGTAAATTTTAAAAAGAAAATACATATTGATGGCGAATAAGACCCCGTTGGTTAAAACGATCGGAAAAGCCTGTATCAAAATACCGTAAAATACAAAGGAGAGACTACCCAAACTGTTTATCCACCTGAATTTAATATCGTTATTAACCCATAGTGAAACTGCTAAAAAAATAAAAGCCAGGTAGCCGAGCAGTTGAGGCAGTATATTGGTCATACGATATGAAATTGTTTGTGCAAGTTACAGGAAAACCGCTTTTATGCATGTGTTACTGCTTGAATGCCCAATTGTGGCTTGTCAATTAATTATGGGGTTATCCGGATAGATAAAAATAAAACTACGTTGCGGGTTTTCCGCATAACCCGCAGAATGCTTACTTTTAAGTTTTACTTTACTCATCCCGGCAACTAACTGTATGAACCTGAAAATAATTTTCTTTTTTCTTTTTTGCATGCCTCTTGGGCTCTTTGCCCAAAAAAACGTTGTGGATAGCCTTTACCAGTTACTTGACAAAGAAAAGACTGATACCAACAGGGTTAAGCTGATGTGCGATATTGGTTATGAATTAAGGGTGAATGACCCGGAAAAGGCATTGGTCATTTCCAATGAAGCGCTTTTGCTTGCTAAAAAAGTTAAATACCTTAATGGCCAGTCAAAGAGTTTGGGAACGATAGCTATTATTTTCAGATTGATCGGAAATTTTCCGCTTGCCCTGGAATACAATTTAAAAAGGTTGAAACTGGTAGAAAAAACGAACAACAAAAAAAGTTTTGCCGGTGCATTGATCAACATTGGATTTATGTATGTTAACCAGGAGGAATACAAAAAAGCGCGTGAATATTACTACAAGGCAGATTCGGTATTAATGGAGTTAGATAACGTGAATGATGAAAGATTTAACATTGCCTTAAATATGGGAGATGTTTACGACAAGCTGAACAGGAACGATTCTGCCTTCAGTTATTTTACCAAATCGCTTGGTATTGCCCGGCAAATAAAGAACAATGATTATGAAGGCATGTCGATGGTTGGCCTCGGAAATAGTTATTTAAAAACAGGGCAACACCTCCTGGCTATGGCCAATTATCAAAGTGGCATTGTTAATTTAAAAGAGGCTGAAAATGACGACCTGCTATGTGAAGCAACACTTGGTCTTGCATCCTTGTTTAAAAAGTTAAACCAAAATGATTCGGCCTTATTCTATGCCCGGGCATCTTTTACCCTCGCTCAAAATGATGGATTTTTACCCCGGCACCTGGATGCAGCAAAATTTTTATCAGCGCATTATAAAGATGAGAAAAATATTGACAGTTCATTCTTTTACCTGAATTATGTGCAGCAGCTGAATGACAGCATAAACAGCAAGAGCAGGATTCGGCAATCGCAGGTACTTTCCAGCAATGAACAGGTAAGGCAACTGGAAATAGCAGAAAATTTAGCGTTGGTAAAAAAGGAAAGAAAACAGCAATTACAGTTATTATTTATTGCCATTTTTATACCGGGTTTTTTTATAATTACCCTTTTATTAAGCAGGATCAGAATGCCGGTAAAGCTTATCAAAGTGCTGGGTGTACTTTCCCTGCTCATCTTATTTGAATTTTTAACCCTGCTGCTGCATCCATACGTAAAAGAACTTACCCATCATACCCCGGTTTATGAAATGCTCATTTTTGTTTCTATAGCAGCAATAATTATACCCACCCATCACCGGGTGGAGCAATGGCTGATAAACTGGTTAACAAAAAACCGGCCTTTATTTGCCGGTAATAAACTTAAAATGAAACGAAGCAAAATAATTAAAAAAATTACTGAGGCTTAACATCATTTCCGGGAGCCTCGTTAGCCGTATCAATGCTGTCTTTAACCGGCGGTGGCGGTACATTGGTTTTTACTTCCGTGCTGGTTTTTTCTTCTTTGCTGTTATTGCAGCCGGCAACAGTAAAGGTTACAAGTAAAATAGAACCAAGGATAAACAGCAGTTTTGTTTTGATTTGTTTGTTCATTGTTAAAGGTTTTAGAATATAATTTTACACTTATTATTTCATAATATCAAATATTACAGGCTTTTGTAGCAGTTTTTATATAATTTGTTTCAAAATAAAAGGTATGAAGAAACTACAGGCATTCATTTTTTCATTTTTTTTAATGGTTACCGTAGCCCGGTCACAATCAGTATATGAGTTGTCCTTTACGTTCCCTGAAGCAGCTAATGCTGTTACGTTTAAAGCCTGTTATACTGATGCTGCAGATGGTAAAGGAAAACTAAGACTCAGGTTTGCTGCACCGGGCATCCCGGACAGTATTTTGGCAGAACTGGATGCCGTGGAAGAATTACCCGATCTGAATTCCGGCTGTATAAACAGCAACCGGGTTTATTATAAGCTACAGAATCCAAAGTATATAGAAAGCAAAGATCCCGGGATCATCTTTCCCAAATACTTCTGTTTTCAAAAAGACACGGCAACCGGATTTTTTGAACCCTACGGTATTACAAATTCTTCAGTTGAGTGTAATGCCGAACCGGTAAAATTCAGCAGTACCAGGTTTATTGACCAGCAAAGTTTAACCAAAGAATTTGTGCTCACTTATTTCAAGCCTTATGATCTGTTTTACCGCAATCTTTTTGTAACCAATAATCCCAAGGCATTAACCACCAATGAAAGGAACGTAAGGATCTTTCTTTTAATAGTTGCTAATGTAGACGATCCGAAAATTGGCCCGGCCGACAGGAAAAACATGTACGATGCCATTGCATTTTTTGGTAAAATAAAAGAGTTTTTGGGTATCGGTGATTTTATATACGACACGATAACCGGCAAAAGATTAACCAAACAAAATGTTGAAAATGCCATCAAAACATTTTATGCCCCGGCGGGCCCAAACGATATCGTTGTTTTTTATTACAATGGCCATGGTTTTCGTAAACCAACGGATGGCAGGCCCGGTCCTTATATTGACTTAAAGGATAAAAATAACTGGAGGATCATGGAAGCATCTGCAAGCCTGGAAGATATTTATGCAACCATACGTAAAAAAAGAGCCCGGCTCAGCCTGGTTTTGGGCGATTGTTGTAACGCACTTATAACTGATACCAATCCATTAGCCGAACCGCCTGCCGTGAAGAAAACTTTTGGCATAAACTGGAGTACTGAAAACTGCCGTAACTTATTTTTAAACAGCACGCCTATGTCTATCCTGGGCGCTGCAGCCTCCCCTTCTATGCTGGCGGCCAGTAACAATAATTTTGGCGGATTCTTTTCTTACTTTTTCAGAACATCCGTAGAAACCCATTTCAGTTTTGCAAAAACTGCGGTAAGCTGGGACCAGGTTTTTAAACAAACAGCAGAACAGACAAAGTATAAAGCCGATCGTACTTATTGTGATAATGCTACAAAAAGGAAATGCAACCAGTTGCCTTATTACAGAATAGAACGAGGCAGGTTTTAGCAGTGATTTATTTTACAGGCTCATTCTTTTTATATTGCTTCATAGAAATACTGCTGATCATCGTTTGCCATTTTGCTGTTTTGCGTAAACGCTCCATATACCCATCATGCTGCAACACATAAGCATAATTAAAGCCGGACCTGACTGCAGCCTCTAAATACTTCCAGGCTTCATTTGTATTGCCTGCTTTGGCATATAGCCTGGCTAAGGAATAACTATTGAACCATATGGTGTCTGTTTGCTGTGCCTGTAAACTTTTTGTGTAAAATTCAATTGCCTGTTTTGGTTTATTTGCAAGCATACCCGCCAGGCCCCGCAGGTTGTTGATCTCAAAAATGGTGTAGGGTGTATAGTTTTCAGTTTTGTTCAGCGATTCATTTGCTTTGTCAAAATTGCCGGCCCGGATATTAAATTGCGCAAACAAGATCCGCTTGGGTAAATTGACCTGGTTGCTGTCGTTCAGATAAGTAAGCTGTTTAAAAGCATCCCTGTTTTTATACAGCGCCTTGTAAATATCAACCAGCGTAAGCCTTGCATTGGCATTATCGGGCACCAGTGCTAAGGATCTTTGAAAATAAGGATGAGCCTGTTTTTTGGAACCTGCCCATACATACATATTACCGGTTTTAAAATGAATATCAGCCAGTGTTTCTTTTTCAGATAATAACTCCGCTGCTCTTTGAAGGTATGCTATGCCATCTTTGCGTGGCATATAAATAGCATCAGCGCTGAGTATCGACTCGCCGGTGCCCGGCACCAAATAATAATTTCTATTTAACCGCACATCAAACTTGTTAAGATTTATTTTAGCAATAGCACCGGTTTCAGATCTGTCGTATAAAGCCAGCGAATCTTTCACATCCAGTGCCATATAAATGGCAGAATCTATAAAGAGCTCTTTATGCAGCAGCGGAAACCAGGCAATGGAATCCATGTACGGGAGACGTGCAGTATTGGGTGCATATTGGTACAACAGGATTCCCAGGCGGTAAGCCCAATCACCATTTTCCGGAAACCTGTCGATCATTCTCCTGTAAAATTCATTCAGTTCCTGGTCAGATTGTTTTAAAGACTCGATTGAATATTGCTTTATCGTTTCTTCCGTCTCAGGATAGCGCCCCTGTTTTTCCAATAACTGCCAAAGTTTTACATAAGCCGGAGTTTTTTCGCCCCCGGCCATTTCTATGGTGTTTGGGTCATATGTTTCATTCCCATCCTCATCGTTTTGTACCTGGCTTTCAAACAGGGTTATCTTCCTGAAATACATTTCCGCCTCTTCAACATGCTTCCAGTTTTCGTAAAGCGTACCCAAAAAATAATAATCATTAACCTGGTGATAGAATTTGTCTTTGAAAAATCTTTCAAAACAATCATGATCGTAATTGTATTTTTTTGAGCTGATCACGGAATCAACATACCGGTCAAATTGTTTTTTATTTTTTGAATTGGTTGCTGCCAGTTTAAACATCACTTCGGCTTCTTCCCATTTTTGCTGATCGTAATAAGCCTTGCCCAGGTAATGATATACCAGGGGGTTTGTTTTATCTATCCCCACCACTTTCCTTAATATGCGTATGGCGTTGGCATATTTTTTTTTCTGGTATTCCTGCACGCCCCAGGTAAAAAAGGCAAAAACATCCGTTGGATCAAGTTTGGAGCTGTCGATATCACAGGATATAAAGGTGAACGGAGTAAAGGCTTCAATATAGGTCCCCGGTTCCCATGCATTACCTTTAAAATGATATCCTTTTTTACGCAGGTCGGCTTCATAAAAAAAGGAATCGGCCTGTGCATAATCTGCGGTATTCATATAAACGTATCCGAGTCGCTCAAAAGGTGCAAAGTGCCGTGAATTTATTTCGATGGACCGGCGATAATCTTCTTCAGCAAAAAGCAGGTTGCCTTTCTTTTCATTAATAAAGCCGCGGTTTACACTGATGGATTGAAGATCTTTTTGCAGGCTGTCTGCTATGTCAGCAAAGGCCAATGCTTTATCATAATTTTTACCGGCAATGTACAGGCCGCTTAAATTAGATTGCGGTATGGCCCATTCCGGCGATAATTGTGTTGCCTTGGTATAAAATTTTTCAGCTTCGCTGTAATTTTTCTTTAACTGGTAAAGCACACCAAGTTCATTATAAATATAAGCGGCATATTCTTCCAAAGCGAGTGCTTTCTTTTGTTCGGCCAGTGCCTGTTCAATTAAGGGCGCCGGGTTTTCAGTGAGTGGAATTTTTAAACGCAGTGCCAGACCCGAGAAATAATGTAAAAAAACTTCCGCTTTTGTGTTGTAATATTTATCCGGCTGTGATAATTTAAAAGCCACTGCAAACATCCTCGTATATACATCATAGCCATTGTTATTGCTGTTATAATACCTGCGGCGTTCCAGTTCAGCTTCATCGCCACGTATATAACTGGCAATCACGTTTTGCCCGATATCCAAAAAAGCACTTGCAATGTCTAAATTAAACCTGGCCAGTTTTTCCTTATCGCTCTTTAATGCTTTTTCAAGTTCAAGTAATTTGCTTTTACCCGTTTCGGTAATGGGTGAGTTTTTAAGAAAATTCAGTACGGTAAAGGCAATGGCTTCTGTTGCAAGTGTATTTAATGCCAGGCTGTCTGTTATCCCTTCAAGGTTTTGTTTTTTTAATAATGAAAAAAAATAATCAGCCGGTTCAGCGGCTTCTTCAGCACCGGCTCCCGGCATTAAACTCATCACCTTCACCTGCGTCATAGAATCTTTTTTAACCTGGTCCCGGATCCTTCCCGCTTCCGCTTCCACCACGGTTGCCAGGGGATAATCTTCATCAAATTTTATTACCGGGGTTTGCACATCGCCACCGTTTTTAAGTACCAGGTCTGAAGCCATGGAAGTTTCCATGTAATTTTTAAGTTCGCCCACACTTACCACCCGGTCTTTGTTGTTATCAGCTAGGCCGCCCTGCAGGCCATTAACCAGGTAATAAGAAAAAACGCCTCTTCCCCCACCCCAGTCTGCTTTTTCGTTTGATAGCTCATCGGGTTTGCAGGATGCCATCCTGATCTCATTTTTCTTTTTCAGCATCAACTGTTCGCCTACAAAAAGATTGCCTTTGAATTTATTACCTGTCATGGTACCCGAATGACAGGCATCGGTAATAACAATCACTTTTGCCTTTGTTTGTGCAGACAGGGTATTTACAATATCATTCAGGTAGTCGATACTTAAACCCATATTTATAAAAGCAACGGAAGGTGTATTGTAACAGATGAGGTAACCGTTTTTGCTCATGGTCACATTTTCCACTTCGCCATGTCCGCTGAAATAAAAATATACCTTGTCATTTTCTTTGCAGTTGTTCATCACCCAGCGGATGGCTTTATCTACTTCACCGATGGTGGCTGCAGAATCGGTTAGCAGTTTAATATGTTGTTTGGGAACAGAACCACCCGATGCCGACATCAAAAAATCGGCAAATACAACAGCATCCCGGTTTGAAAAAGAGAGTTTGCGTATATCAGGATCCTGGTAATCGGAAATGCCAATTACAATGGCATAGGTATTTGCGCCGGAAACAGCGGGCGCATCATTCAATAATGGCTGTGCATGCGCAAAGAAGAAAAGAAACAACAAGCCCGGCGGCAAAAAAAGATATTTCATCTGTTGCGGCAAATTTTTGTAAAAGATACTCAAAAAACTCTATTTATAATTACGAAATGCCTGGGATAGCCCAGGGTATTGACGAAAGTTTTTGAATTCCAAATAACTTTCGCATTTTTTTATAGTAGATTGATTTTTAAACGGTTCAAAAAATAGTAAATTAGGATAGGCATTTAAAACTTTCGCCTATTTTTGAGTTGGGCGCAATTAAATCGACACCTAATAATGGTTAGAGTTATGAAATCAATAATTTCGATATTGATCCTATTATCACCTTTTCAATTATCTGCTCAAATTGGGAGTATTGACAATAAAATCTCTAAGGCGGATTCAGTTATATTAATTAGTCACAAAATTACAAGGGAATTTGAAGTTACGCCTGAAGGGAAAAGTAAAAGTGCGCCTACGTTCTTATTGAATAAAGATGTCAATCCTAAAATAATACTTTCGAGAAAGCTTCTTATAGACAAACAAGAGTTAATAGACTTACTTCACTTAGGCGACGGAACATATAAGCATACTTCTGCCACTTGTGATGAACCTCGGAATTCGATTCTCATTTATTTCAAGGGTAAGCTTTCCTATATTGATATTTGCTTCCAATGTCAGCGAATCCATACTTCAGATGATTTAAAAACATTAGTTTTTTTTGACCAAAGAAAATATGAAAAAGTTGAAGCTCTGTTCAAGTCGTTTAACTTGATCGTAAATAACTAACTGCGCCCAACATGGGTTTCCCGCAATTTGGGCATGACCAGGTAACTTCAGCTTCGGTTCGTTACCAATCATCAGCTATGGGGGTTGACCGTTTATTAATTCGCCTGCGCAGTTTGCTACGCTCGTAGGGCACAGGCTTAGTTTGGTTTTATCAATAAAGTTTACGTTCTTTAATTAGCATCGTCAACGGGGCTGACACAGCAACGAATACCCAAACTGCGGAAAGCCCCGGGCGTTGGCTGATATTCCCGTTCATCGCAAAGGTGCCTTTTATTATGTTTTAAGAAAATACCCTCCGTAGGGTATTAGTTCTTCCAGTTAAACTACCTTACTTTATTAAAACGCTGTTTTGCAAAAATTAACTTTGATATTTATAAGCTCTCTTTTCATCCATGCTTCTTTTGCACAATCCTATTTAGAGCCTTTGAATAAGCTGAAAAAATTTTTGCAAACCGGTGGGAATTTTTTTGTGAAGGATATTGAAATAAAAGACGGGGATTTGTATATATATGAGACATTTGAGGGGAAATATTATAAAGTTAATTTAAAAAAAATGGGAGAAACCGTTGGGGAGAAAAGTACATCCCGGGTTATTATGCGATGTATAGATGGTGCCAACTGTGTTTACTCTTCCAACATTAAATCAAAAAAAAATTTTTTAGATTTTTATGCCCCGGGCGATTTGGTCAGAAATGAATTACCTGCGCTCTTCAATGATTTTATCACCAGTTATGATAAAGAATTTGGGATTACTCCGCCGTTAATTCATGATCCGAAGGGATGCTTTTCGGGTGATTGTGTAAATGGTTACGGGAAATTTATTAATGCCGACAGTACAATCTATTCCGGCAACTGGAAAAACGGAAAACGGGAAGGCGGGGGTAGCCTAACAAAAAAGGATAAATCAATATTGTATGGTAATTGGGTAAATGATGAATTTATGGGTAAAGGAACAATTATATACCCGAATAAAGAGAGATACGAAGGAGAAATTAACAATGAACTGCCAAACGGTAATGGCGTTTTTTTTTATGAAAATTTTAATTATAAAGATAAAACCACGCTGACGGGAAATTTTATAAATGGAAAGATAGACGGGCCCGGAGCGTACTATAATCTGATACTGGATACAAAATATGAAAAGATGCAGGAATCGTATGTAGGGAATTATAAAGACGGCCTGTATGACGGATTTGGCATCTATAATAAAATATCTCATTTTCCAAAAGCACAAAAAAAAGGAATGGATGATACGGTACGTTATGAAGGCAGCTGGAAAAACGGTAAGAAAGAAGGGACAGGTACCTACCTTAATAACCATGTTTACGAGGCAGAAGAATATGCCGGTGAATGGAAAAATGGATTAAAAAACGGTAAGGGAATTTGCTATTACAAAATATACGACGGCAATCTGAAAGTTGGAACAATGAAAGCTGGAAACACATTTAATGGCGAATGGCTTAATGGAAATGAACATATCGGAAAGTTGACGACCAATACCGGTTTTGTGCTCTACGACGGCGGCCAAAAAGAACGGGATGAATATTGGGCAGAAATAAAAAAGATATCAGATCAAAACAGCAAGTGGCGGGATGAAGAATGGGAAAAAGGAAGAAAAGAGCGGGAGGAAAGAGCAGAAAAAAATGCTAAAAATGCCGCAGCCTGTGTCTGTAGTAAATGTGGCGGCAGCGGTACCATGTCCATCCGGTCTGCCAAAATATGGTACTCAGATGTATACGAGAATGGAAAAAAAGTGGGCACTGCAACTAATACAGGCTGGGAATATGAAGACATTAAATGTACCCGGTGTTTGGGTACAGGAAAATGTAAATAGCCGAATATTAAATTCCAATACAGCAGCCAACAAAAGGGCTTTGTGGGGCATGATTGCTATGGAAAAAACAATCATCGGCAGTGTGTCTAGTCCTGGAACAGGTTAATTACAAAATTCCACCACCCGCAAAGTTCTTCCCGTTACTGCGTATAAAGCTGATTAAACAACAACTTAAACGTTCCCCATGCCTGCGCCCTGAAAGTGATCTCCGGTGTAAACGCAAATAATTTTCCTTTACCAACAACGGCTTCAAAAGCGGTAATGCCATTCTTTAAATAGGCTTCTCCCCAACTCCAGCCACTGCGTAAAATCTTATCATTGCCAAACCAGGCCAGTGGCTTAACTATGCCTCTGCTTACCGCATCGGGGTGTAATTTAAAAACCGGGCTGTTGTCAAAATAAATGTCTGTTAGTTTCTTGGATCCCGATGTTGTTGCCTGGTTATGATCTACCATCATTTGTAAAATACTTCCGGGCGTATAATATTTGTCGCGGCCCAATGTTTTTTCTTCTCCGTTCACAATTTCAACCATGGCATTGCTAACCGGTAATTTTAAATGATAGGCCAGTTGTGTGCTGCTGCCAATAGTAACAATATTGCCACCCGCTTCCATAAATAATTTTAATTGTGGAATTGATCTGGCTGCCGTAATGCGGCCAAGCCTGTTCCGGTATTCGGCCGGGATGCTATCGGGGTTGGGGTTGTTGAATCCGAAACCTGCAGGTGGATTGCTGCCAACAGCAGGTATTGCCCCGCCCACAAATACGATCACATCATATTTAGATCTCAGGTTGCCGGTATCAATATCTTTTGCGTATATCACATCAAAAGTATAATCAAATTTTTCCAGTATCAAGCGTGTCCAGCCCGAAGGCATGGAGCCACCGTAGGTATCCCACAAGGCAACCCTGGCCTTTTTTATTTTGGTTAATGCAGTTGGTTTTTGGTTTGATGCGATGAACTGTACATTATTTTCTGCTGCTATTTTATCAACAATGGCTTTTGTTTTAGCACCTGCAGGGATATAAAAAGAACCGGAACTATAGGCTGATTCACCGGTAACATTACCCATCCTGTACACATCTGCACCGTTATTTAATAAATTATTCACCGCTTTATAAGATTGATTTACCCTTGCATCCAACACATAACCCATTGCGGAATTATTTACGGCTGCACCGGAAAGCTTTATTACCTGGCCAGTTATATTTTTTTCGAAAGGCCCGTCAAAGCCATCCATGATGCGGTCGAACTGCACGCCCATTTGATAGGCCAACGTCCAGCCGGCAGCGTCATACGGAGGTACAGGCGGACCACCGGGATACTGAAAATCATTGGGATGATCCTGCGGTTCAAACATATCCAGCACATGCGGCCTGAAAGCCTGGTTTGTTTTTACGATGTAAGAATTGGCAGGATATTTTTTTCCGGCAACGGTAAATTCGGTTGTTGCTTTATGTACAACAATGCCGGTTTTAATTAATGCATTTAAAAATTCTATGGCCGTTGCAAAATCGGGTTGATCGGAAGGGATGATATAGCCACGTGGATCTTTAAACGCAATGTTCTTCATCACGCTGTCGTAAAACTTTAGCGGCACGTTGCCGGTATTGGCCCGGCCCGATTCTGCAGCCGGTCTTACTCTTTTTAAAGAATCCTGGTGCAATTTATCCATGGCCGCAATTTTAGATGGCGACAAGGACCAGGTATCGGTATTACCTTTGTCAATGGAATTTTTTCCCATGCGGTAAATATTCATCAGCAGTTCATCACTGTTACGGGATGCATAATTTAAAACGGCATAGTTTAAAGAGACTGAGTAATCAATACTTTGCCTGAACAGCCACTTCTGCGGTACGATCGGATTGGGTGTAGCAGCATTGGGAATTAAACGGGATGTAACCAACGGTATGGTTGATGGATTGGGGCTTCCCACAATTTCAGTAAGCAGCCCGATCATGTTGTGAAAATAAGTGGTGGTTCGCAAACCTCCATTGTACCAGGTAGAAAAAACCGAACCGGCTTTACTGGTATATCCCGGTTTGTTTTCGGCATTTAAACGGTTTTGCATGGCAGCACCCACTGCATCCAGTCCTGTGACAATGAGTGGATCAAAAACATAATTGAATGGATCACGGTAAGGGGCACCTGCAACAATAGAGCCTGCAGGACCCGCCTGGTGGTGATTGTACATGATCTGTGGTATCCATTCTACAAATAACTGCCTGCCTATATTTTGCGATTCTCTCAGGTTAAGCATATAAAAATCGCGGTTATTATCATGCCCTGCATATTTTTCGTAAAGCCTGGGTAAATTAAAAGCGCTCCTTTTTTCAGGTTTGGGTTCACGCATGTACCAGTTACTCTGCAGCTCCTGTCCATCAGGATTGGCATGCGTCATTAAAATGATCACATCATTTAAAATACGTAGGGTTTCATCATCCGTTCTGCTCAACAGCTGGTAGGCAGTTTCTATAAGCTGGTGAATACCTACCACTTCATTTGCATGGAGGCCGCCATCGATCCATACAACCGCCTTCCCTGTTTTTGCATACGCTTTTGCCTGCTCAACCGTTATATCGGCATTGCCCATCTTTTGCGAGATCTGTTTATACTCGTCCAGCTTTTTATGATTTTCGGGCGATGTTACGATCAGCATAAACTGATCTCTTCCCTCTTCGGTCTTACCTATAACGGTGTATTTGGCCCTGGCAGATGCCTGCGCAAGCTTTTTAAAATAGGCTTCGGTTTGTGTAAAATTTGCAAGCTGATAATTATCGCCGATCGTAAAACCAAAATGTTCATTGGTTGTGGGGATGTTTTGGCTGAATGTTGCGCCTGTGAAAAAACAAATAATAAGTAAAAGAGAAAAGCGTTTCTGATAAAACATGGTTTTGGTTTTTTTATGTCTGTAAAATAATCTTTTATTCCAACACATTTTGAAATAGATACAATAAAATATCTTACATAATTGCTTCATTTATTTTACCCCGCCAATGACAGCTAAAGAGATAGATATTAAAATTAAATTTAAGCACTAAAGAAACCCGGGGCTTAATTAATAGCGGTATCATTATTGCCTAGTGGCATGGAAGGGGCATAAAATGCACAGTTGCAGGAAATGATTCCTTTATAATACCATCTTTAAATTTAACCGGCCTTGTTCACCAAAAAAAGAATATTACCAGCTACACTTTTACTTTCATTAATTGTGTTATGTTCTGTAGTATATTGGTTTGCTATGCAGAATAAATGGCTTATAGCTGACTATCATAAGCAACATGAGATGTCGGTTGAGCAGGACAAATTTGAAGATATGTTCCTGTATATTCAGTCTGCCGAATCTGCAGTAAGGGGTTTTGCCGGTTCAGGAAATCCGAGGTTTATGGCAGGATACCCTTCTTTTATCGATTCTATCCGCAGCAATTTCAGGCAACTTCAAAAGTTCCAGGATCTTGATCATTCTTCCATTGATCCGGTTCTTTTTTCAACAATGGGCCAGCTGGTAAAAGATAAGATCGTATTTACCGGGCAGGTAAAGTTATTATGCGAAAAGAATGACTTTGCTGCTGCGATCTCCTTAATTTCAACAGAAAGAGGTTTATTGCTTACTGACTCCATTTTAACCGTTCATCAGGCGGCGAATGATTTAATGCTGCATTCGCTGGGACAATCTAAAAGAACCTTCAATTTCGAAAACAATAAGTATTATAATATAGCCTATTGGGGAATTATAACTTCCCTGTTGTTTATTGCTGTGGTGGTTTTTTTATTATCAAGAGAGATCAAACGGGTACAACGCATAAGCAAAGAAATGGTGTTGCAGAAAGAGCATCTTGGTATAACGCTTAAAAGTATTGGTGAAGGGTTGATCACCACCGGAAATGATGGAAATATTATTTACATGAATCCTGCCGCTGAGCACCTAACCGGTTGGACTAACCGGGAGGCAAAATACAAACCATTACAAATTGTTTATGATGTAATTCATGAGGAAACAGGACTACCCTTTGAAAATATTGTAAACAAAATCCTGCAAAATGGAAGACGTGTTGAACTGCAAAATCATACCATTTTGCGGTCAAAAAACGGGGTGAACAGGGTCATCAATAATGGCGGATCGCCATTAATGGACCTCGAGGGTACCGTGCTGGGTGCCGTGTTAATTTTTAACGATATAACCGATCGTAAAAAAAATGAAGAAAAGGTAAAAAAAGCTGTTGAAAGATATGAGATCCTTTCCAGGGCTACAAGCGATACTATCTGGGATTGGGATATTATACAGGATACAATACTTTACAACGATAACATTACCCAAATGTTCGGATATCAAAAAGGAGAGATAGAAAACGGCTCATCCTGGTGGAAAAATAATCTTCATCCGGATGATTACGAAAATATTAGTGTGGTTTTGGATGAAACATTTAAAAATATGTCACAAACAATTCAATTTGAATACCGGTACAGGTGTGCAGATCATTCTTATAAAAATATTTTAGACAGGGCTTATGTTGCTTACAATGCCGGCGGAGCTCCTGTGCGTATGATTGGGGCCATGCAGGATATTACAAAAGAAAAGGAACATGAACGTCATATAGCAATAGCCATAACAGATGCCCAGGAAAAAGAGAGAAGGGAACTGGGAATGGAATTACACGATAACGTTAACCAGTTACTGGGCGCTACGTTACTTTACATGGGTGTAGCCATAAAATCAGGTAACGTTGGCAAGGAGGAAAATAAGATACTAAAAAATTGTGTTGACTATATTAATGAAGCCATAAATGAGCTGCGAAATCTTTCTCATCGCTTAACCCCTTATTCAAAAGAAGAAGTATCGCTTAAAAATATTATTGAGATTTTGATTGAACCCATACAAAAAGCAAACCTGTTTGAAATAGACCTGCATGTTGATACTTTTGAAAATGATGTGGTAGATAGTGATATGCAGACCAATTTATACAGAATCGTGCAGGAACAACTGACAAATATTTTAAAACATGCCCATGCCACTGAGGTTAAAATATTTGTACGGCTAACTAAAGAAGCAATAAAATTAAATATTGCAGATAATGGTAAAGGATTCGATATGCTAACATTACAGGATGGTATAGGTTTAGAAAATATTAAAACACGGGCAGAAATGTTCTCTGGCAAATGTGAGATTAAATCATCACCGGGTAATGGTTGTGAATTAATGGTGGAACTGCCACTTAAAACAGTACGCCTGAAATCTTCTGAAAAGATGCTTTTGACACCCAATTTATCATAGCATCATTTTAACGCTGATATGTATCTCATATAAAGTAAATTTGCAGCTATACTTTAAAATAATGTTGTAATGAGCAATAATGATATGCTGCAGTTATTCATTTACATCATATCGGGTTTAGCAACCGGTATTTTTGTACACAAAGTTATCATGCCTCTTTTTGCCAGGCTGGCGGCAAAAACATCTCTCAAATCTGATGACCTGATCATAAAAACGATCAGTAAATGGGTGATACCCTGGTTTTTTGCTTTGGGTTTATACCTTGGTTTAAAGCAGTTGAACTTCGAAAGCCGGTATTATTTCTGGATTGAAAATGGCCTGATGATATTCTATATTTTTTCGGGTACGATGATCCTTGCAAAAGTTGTATCCGGGCTCATCAGGATCAAAGCCGCAGGATCAGATGCCATTATTCCTTCATCATCCATTGTGAGCAATATTGTAATCATCATTATTTATTGTATTGGCTTATTGATCATTTTGCAGTCGCAGGGCATTTCCATTACGCCGGTACTTACAGCACTTGGCGTAGGTGGATTAGCAGTAGCGCTGGCCTTGCAGCCTACCCTTTCCAATTTATTTGCCGGTTTGCAGATCATTTCTTCGGGTAACTTCAACCGTGGCGATTTTATAAGGCTTTCATCGGGCGAAGATGGCTTTATAGAAGACATAACCTGGCGCAGTACCACCATCAGGGCTGCATCCGACCATATCATTATTGTACCCAATTCAAAACTGGCCGATATGACGGTACTGAATTACCACCTGCCCCACCAGGAAATTACTTTTGCTGTTGAAGTGGGTATTGGTTATGACTGTGATCTTACAAAAGTGGAGAACCTGACCAAAGAAGTTATCAGGGAAACTTTACTTGAATCGGAGCATGGTGTAAAAGAATTTGAACCGGATATCAGTTTTGTGGCATTTGCTGACAGCAGTATCAGGTTAAAAGCTTTTTTACGGGTAAATAATTATTCAGCACAGTTCCAGGTGCGTAGTGTGTTTCTTAAAAAGCTGCACGAACGATATAAAAAGGAGGGTATAATTATACCCTATCCTGTAAGAACGATTATTATGAATAATGAGAAATAGCTATTAATTTGACTTTTTAAAAGCTAACTTTAGATCAACTAAAACTATACTTATGACTGCTTCAGCTAAATCTGTCTGTTATTTTGGATTCTATTTGTATGTAGTTGGTATTACCTTAATGATGGCTCCTAATTTTTTGTTGAGCACCTTACAAATACCCGAAACCAATGAAGTTTGGATACGGGTAGTTGGTGTACTTGCATTTGGTATCGGCTACTATTATCACCGTGCGGGTGCCGGCAATGTACAGTCGTTTTTTATACACACTGTAACAATCAGGTGTTTTGTATTTATTGCTTTTTGTGTATTTGTTTTGCAACAATATGTTTCACCGGTATTGATATTATTTGGTGCAGCAGATCTTGCCGGAGCGGCCTGGACCTGGGTTGCACTGCGTAGTGAAAGATAAGCACCCGGCTATTTTATTGTTTGTCTGCCTTTTTCTCAGGTAACAATTTGATGTACGTTATTTTAAAACGGTTATCAACCAGGTCGCCCTGTACTTCAGCTTTGCGAATGGCATTACACATACCGTTGTGTGCATGGGCATCACCAAAACTGTCAATATCGGCCCCATCAGCATAATAGGCTTTGCCGTCGATACGTACAGCCATATCGCAGGTTTTGCCTGCAAGGCCCAGTTTGCATTTACCGCAGGATACTTCTACTACCTGTGTTTTTTTATCCTCCTGCGGAGCGGATGTCCTGATTTCTGTTTGAGCAAAAGCTGTTACTGCAAACATCGAAAAGCATACATAAAGAATAATTGATTTCATACATAAAGTGTTTATGTCAATAAAAATACAATATACCCATTGTAAACAAAGAATTATTAATTTTTCTGCTGTATATAAAAATGTGAACAGCTTCCCCCTTTTTAATACCTTAGCCTTTTAAAACGATAATGATGAACCGTATACTCATTTGCCTGCTATTGTTTTTACCGGTTGTTTCATTTGCACAGGAATGGAAAACCTTTAACCAGGCTGATATTTTGTTTACCGTAAAATATCCGGCCAACTGGGTTAATAAAATTAAGGAAGGCAAAAGGGTTTTCTTTACATCACCGGCCGAAAATGATACAGACGATTTTTATCAGAACATTAATATAAGTGTTACTACAAACGCAGTGTTTGGAACTTCTTTAAAAGTTAAAGATGCCATTCAGAGCATTGCAGATGAAGTAAAAAAAACGCTTGATGAATTTAACGAAGAATCCAGGAGTTCTTTTACCTGGAATGGTTTGGATGCTTTTGAAATTACCTACACCGGCTATAGTAGATCAGGCAAGTTAGCCGTTCGTGTTACACAAAGAATTTGCTTTTATAAAACCAGGCTTTACCTGTTAACCTATACTGCTTTAAAAAGTGACGATGTATATGCTGCTACGGCCAAACAGATCATCAGCACGATAAAATTTAAACCATAATTTACCCATACCCGGTACAGGAATCTCTCAGCATCTTCATGTATACAAGTCCTTTTTCTCTTGCAAAATGGATGTTTTTATCCGGGATGGATTCCGGGTCATCATAATGCTCCAATGCTTTGTCAATGCTGCTTTCACGAAGTAAGTGCAACATGGGATAAACCGACCGGTTGGTATAATTGGCAGCATCATTATCAGGTGCACCGGCAAATTTGTATTGTGGATGAAAACTGGCCACCTGGTAAATGCCGTTATCTCCTTTTTGCTTCAGCAGCTTTTCAGCAACCGAAACCATATCAAGATAACTATTGAATGTTTTGAAGCCGTTTGGAAAAATTAAAAAAGAAGTTTCAATTCCGGCATCCTCATCAAGTCTTGTTACTTCCTGCAGAAATGATTCCAGGCAAACCGCTGCATCAGTTGCCATTTCAACCCTGTAAAAAACAGTTTGTTTTTTTATTACCTGCGCTGCAAACGGACAAAAATTACAGCCGATCACTACATCGGTGATCCATTTTATTGTGTGCTTGATTACCAGTTCGTCTGTTAACATAAAAGTAAAACTAACAGAATTCTGCTTAATTCTTTAAAGGGCCTTCCCAAATCACCTGGTCAATCATCCATTTGTCGTTTTGTTTGGCCAGCAAAATATAATCAACTCCCCACCAGGCTGTTACTTTTGCTGCAGCGATGGTATTCATTACATCCAGTACCTCAACTTTTTTTGGTGCAGTTGCTTTTGCAAAATTCTTTTTTTCATACACCCGTTTTGCATAATCAACAGCCTGTCTCCAGGTCATATTTCCATCCGGCGCATAGTTACCGGTTTTTTTATCCTGCCAGTAACCAAATTTATATAAAGCCGGGTTAAGGCAACCGATAAGCTTAGTGGTATCTCCTTCGTAAAACCCTTCAATATAATTGAGGCAGGCTCTTTCAATTTTTTGCTTTGGATCCTGTGCTTTGGCAGCAAACATGATAAAGCAACCAAGCAACAGGACAGTAATTTTTTTCATGACGGCGATTTTGAAACTGAAAAGTACAATTAGATTGCTGCAGGCAGTCACCGTTCATAGAATTGATCTGTTAAAATCTGTAACAAATGTTTTGCGTTGGTTAATGGCGTCAATATTACTGCCTTATTAACAATCCTTTTCAATTAGTAAAAGTCAATAGCATTGTATTTGCTATAAAAGCATGTATCTAAATATGATAATCATGAAAACACTAAAACTCTCTTTTATTGTGCTTGCAGCATTTGTAAGTATTATGCCGGTTACTGAAACAAAAGCCCAGTCAGTAGCTGTATCTGTTAACTTCAATACTTTCCAGCAGGAACTGAGCCCTTATGGCCGGTGGATGAACAATCCCAGGTTTGGGCAGGTATGGATATTTAATGAACCAGGCTTTAAACCCTATTACACCAATGGCCATTGGGAATACACCAATTATGGCTGGAGCTGGGAATCCGACTACGACTGGGGTTGGGCGCCCTTTCATTACGGCAGGTGGGAACAGGATCCTTATCTTGGATGGATGTGGATACCGGGTTACGAATGGGCATCGGCCTGGGTAAGCTGGAGCAGCTATGATGATTATTATGGCTGGGCACCACTTGGTTACGGCATCAACATCAATGTTTCATTTGGTGGTGTTCCTTTCGACCGCTGGAATTTTATTCCGCGTCGCTATATCGGTGATCGCTATGTTAACCGTTACTGTGTTCCGCATCATGGAAATAATAATTTCAGAAGTGCAGTAGTTATCAACAATTATTATAATGGTAACAACGGTGTTGGCAGGTATGGAAGAGGCCCTCAAAGAAGAGAGGCAGAACGATATACCGGAAACCGCATTTCCGAAAGGCGGATTGATTATACTGACAGGAACCGTAACAGGGGACAAAACGCAGGTAACAGCAATTTTAACAATGGCAGAAGGAATAATGATGGTGGAAATCAAAACAGTAATTCGGGCGATTGGAATAACAGACGCAGAAATGATAATGCAGCTACTTCTTCTGATAATCAAAACAGGAGAGAACAAAACAACATTAACCGCCCGGGCCGCAGGCAAACCGGTGAAGCCAATCCAACTAATAATGGAGAAACCGGAAACAATCCACGCAGAAGAGATATGAATCAAAGCGGCAATAATAGTACAACGACGCCGGTTATTGAAAACAGGAGGCCTTCAAGAGATGTAAACCCTGTTCCGCAAACCAATGAAAGCACTGATCCGCGCAGAAGACAGAATGAGAACAGGATGAACAGAAGGAATGACCTTGAAAACCAGGTTCCTCCGCAGCAACAGCAGCAGCGCTATGAAAGACCGGCACCAACACAAAGGCCTCAAATGGAACGGCCTGTACCACAGCAGCAGCATCGATATGAGCGGTCTGTGCCCCAGCAACAAGCTGCACCTGCCATGCAGCAGCGAAGAATGGAACGCAGAAGTGAAAATGCAGGAGGTGGAAATATGCAACGTTCAAATGATAATAACCAACGTGGAAACAGATCTGGAGAAAGAAGAAAGAATGAATAAAAATTAATTGACCCCTATGCAGATGGTTCTTTAATAACAAACGCCACTCATTTTGTTTACAAAATGGTGGCGTTTTTCTTTTCTGCCACGAATTGCACGAATGGGCACGAATAATTAGTGTTTATTAGTGTTATTCGTGGCTTATTGAATTTGCCAGACGATCCCTTTTTAATTTTAGATAAATTCTTAAAGTAATAATTGTTTTCTTTGCAGTAATCATGGCTTTATATTTTACTTCGCTAAACTCGGGCAGCAACGGAAATTGTTATTATGTAGGAACCAAAAACGACGCTGTTTTAATAGATGTGGGGATCAGTTGCCGGGAAACAGAAAAGCGGATGAGGCAGCTTGGCTTAAACATGAATACGGTAAAAGCTATTTTTGTTTCGCACGAACATGGAGATCATGTAAAAGGCGTATCAACCCTGGCCAATAAATACAGCTTACCGGTTTACATTACCGCTAAAACGGCTAAGCATGGCCCCAGACTTATCAGTCATCTTGCTAAAAATTTTGCTGCCAAAGAAACAGTCACCATTGGTGATCTGCAGGTAACGCCATTTTTGAAGTGCCACGATGCTACAGACCCTCACAGTTTCATCATCAACAGTAATGGAATAACAGTTGGCGTGTTAACTGATATTGGAACCGTGTGTGACGAAGTAGTTCATTATTTTAAACAATGCCATGCTGTTTTTTTAGAATCCAATTATGATGAAGCGATGCTGGAAAACGGCAGGTATCCTATTCATTTAAAGAACCGGATACGTGGCGGCCACGGGCATTTATCCAACAGGGAAGCACTGGATCTTTTTATGAAACACCGCTCCCCTAACCTGTCACATGTGTTACTTTCCCATTTGTCAAAAGAAAATAATTCGCCCGAAATAGTTGAATCATTATTTAAACAGCATGCAAATGGTATTACCATTGCCATTGCACACCGGCACCAGGCAACAGAAATATTTACGATCAGTGTGGGTACTGGTAACCCGGCAATAAAAAAGGTTGTGAGGCCGCTGCAACTGGGCTTATTTGAATAAGCGTGCAATTCCCGAAAACTTTAAACTGCTTAACCTTAGCCTTGTGTATCTTTACAGTATAAAAATGCTGAATAATGGAGTTTATAGACTACTACAAAATTTTAGGCATTGATAAAAGTGCTTCCGAAGAAGATATTAAAAAAGCCTACCGGAAATTAGCCAGGAAGCTGCATCCCGACCTCAATCCGAATGATAAGGCCGCACACCAAAAATTTCAGCAGATCAATGAGGCCAATGAAGTGTTGAGTGATCCGGAGAAAAGAAAAAAGTACGACACGTACGGGAAAGACTGGCAACATGCTGACCAGTTTGAGCAACAGAAAAAATCAAGACAACAATCCCAAAACGCCGGAGGACAGCAATTTTATGAAAATGCCGGAGACAGTGATTTTTCCAGCTTTTTTGATTCGATGTTTGGTGGCGCCGGCAGCAGCAGGCAAACAAAATTCAGGGGACAGGATTATAATGCTGAACTGAAATTGCAGTTAACAGATGCCCTGTTTACTCATCAGCAAACATTAACGGTTAACAATAAAAATATCCGCATTACCATTCCTGCCGGTATTGAAAACGGACAGGTGATCAAATTAAAAGGCTATGGTGCACCGGGAGTACATGGCGGCCCTGCAGGTGATCTGTACATCACATTTATAATAGCACCCCATCCACAGTTCAGGCGTTCCGGAAACGACCTTTTTACCACTGCAAAAATTGATCTGTACACGGCATTGCTGGGCGGTGATACTACCCTGGAAACACTAAACGGAAAAGTTAAACTGGCAGTAAAACCAGAAACACAACCTGGAACAAGGATCAGGCTGAAGGGTAAAGGTTTTCCCGTTTATAAAAAAGAAAATGAGTATGGCGACCTGTATATTACCTATGAAGTAACATTGCCAACAAATCTTACCGAAGAACAGCAAAAACTTTTTACTGAATTGAGTAACCTTAAATAAAAATGTTATGCAAACAGAAGAAATGATCATTATAAATGAATTTTGTATTCACCATAATATTGATCCTGGCTTTATAGATGCATTAAAAAATTCAGGATTAATTGAAGTAACCATTACCGGTGAAAAATTATTTATGCCTGAAAGTCAGCTCCCCTACCTGGAAAAATTAGTGCGGTTGCATTATGAGATGGATATAAATCTTGAAGGAATTGAAACCATTACTTACCTCTTAAACAGGATGACAGACATGCAACAACAGATCATGCATTTAAACAACAGGCTCCTGATCTATGAAAATGTTTAAAGCAAACAATTTTTTCGGTTCTGCTTTTTTTGAATAAATCAATGTACCAATGGTTGACAGTCTGCTCCAGCTTTTTAAAGAACACCAGGATCTTGCCATTGTTATCAGTATCTGTGCCAGCATACTTGTTGCGGTATTGGGTGTTGTGCCCAGTGTATTCATAACGGCGGCCAATATTCTGTTTTTTGGTTTCTGGAACGGACTGTTCATTTCCTTTTTGGGGGAAGCCCTGGGGGCGGGCATTGCATTTTTATTATACCGGAAAGGGTTTAAAAAACCTGTTGAAAAAAAGCTGGATACCTATCCCAGGGTAAAAAGGCTGATAGATGCAGAAAATAAAGAAGCATTTTACCTGGTACTTGCTTTACGGTTAATTCCATTTGTACCAAGCGGGTTAATAACTTTTGCCGCGGCAGTAGGAAGAATTTCTTTTCCTGTTTTTATCGCTGCCAGTTCAACAGGTAAACTACCGGCATTGTTTATAGAGGCTTATGCAGTTAATGCAGTCACGGATTTTGGCTGGCAGGGTAAATTGATCCTGGTTATAACTGCCCTGGTTTTATTGTATTGGGTGATCTCAAAAAAGAAATAATCATTCTACAAATTTTCTTCCTTTTGCCATTACCAGGAAAACGATGGCAGTTATAAAGCCCATCAGAATAAAACCAACGATCCACAAAGCTTTTTCACCGTCCCTTGCAGTTTTATTTTTTGCAACATGTAGAATGCCCAGTATGCGGTAAGTAAGGCTGGAGAAGCCCAGTACAACAGCCGAAATGATCACCTGCGGACTGAAAATGGTATTTAAAATTAAAAACGGGCTTGGTTCATCGCCCCTGAAATCATCAACGGTACGTATAACACCCAGTATGGCCTGGAAATAAAAAATAAGAAAAGCTACCATGGCAATAACCGAGATTATAAAAACCAGGAGGAAAGTATTATATTTAGTCATGTTTTTTTTCTTAAATCTACCATTTAGTTTTGATAATTAAAATGCTGTTATGAAAATAAAAAAACTGCTGCTTTTAATAATTGCGATTACCGGAGGTTTTAACGCAATTGCCCAGGCAAGTAAAACCGATTCGGCACAGGCAGCAAAAACCCTTCACGAACTCTTACGCATTTGCCGCTCGGTTAATTTTGCCGATCCCAATGTGACCAAACTGGGTACGTTTTACCAAGCCGCACCTTACATAGTTTACCGGGGCGATGATAAAAGCCGGGCCTGGAAAGTAATGTCGGATTATACAAAAGAATATGATAAGAAGGGGGTTGATGATATTTGCGAACGTATAAACAGAACGGCCAACCAGGACAGCAGTGGATACAAAATTATTAATTACCGCAGCGAAAAGGAATCGGAAGGAACCTGGCATGTGCTGATGGTTTCCTATAAAAAGAAAGGCGTTGAAAGAACGGCCGCTTATGCTTTTTTAAAAATTGGCAATAAATTCGGGCTGGGTGATATTGATTAATCCCCTGCCTTATTCAATATCTTCTATCATATATTCTCTATTATTTACAAAGGCAGTTTCTCCCCTTTTTAGTCCCATCAGCTTTTGACCTAACGGGGATTGCGGTGATAATGCAATGACAGTACTATTATCTATAACCGCTTTGCCCGATGCAATACTCACAAACAGGTATCCATGGTTGGTTTTAACCAGGCTGCCATTCACAATCAGGTTTGCAGTCAGGGTTGGATCGATCTTTTCCAATGCAGTTTTTTGAGCCGTTACTTCCTGCAATTGAGCCCGGGTATTGGCCTGTTCTATCTGCAACATGGCCAGTGCAGTTTCATGCTTATCTCCGGCAGTGCTTTTGGTTTCGTTGGCCCCGCTTTCTTTCAGGTCATCCAAAACTTTTTGAAGCAGGGCCACTTTATTATGTATTACCTCCAGGTAATGATCGTATATTTTTTGTTTGAGATTCATGAACAGTAAAAATAACCAAAGCCAACAACAAATAATTTTTTAAGCAATCAACATTTCAATTTACATTTATCAAATAAAAAATATCTATGTTTATTCGCATAGCAATAATTATTTCCTCCATTATTTTGTTAAGCTGCAATCAAACGGGTAAATATTATCCGCCCGGCGGGAAAGATAGCGCTAAAGCAGATAGTATAGCTTCCGCTGTTCAACCTGTTGAAACAAGCCTTCCTGCAAATGACCTGCAGTTGTTTTGTAATAATGAAATTACACCTTACTGTGTACTGCTGCCGTTACATGAATTTAAAGAAGATTATACTGATTCGTTGCTTGTAAAGGCAAAGCATAGATTCCTGCTTACACAAGATCCTAAATCTTTTACCAGTATTGAAGTGCAGGCTTTTAGTATTGACAAGAAAAATAATTACAACACACAACTTTTTTACAAAAGGGATAAAAACGACATAGAAGAAGGTGGCCTTGGAATTGACACGGCTTATATAGACGAAGAAAATCACCTGTATGTTATAAAAGGCTATCTGCCCAATTACATGAATATGAAATTTGTGCAGTTAAACTGGATATTGGAAGACAGGATAGCAGTTTACTTTAATTACGATGAAAAGGATGAAACCATATGGAAAAAGCGCATTGCTTCAATAATTAAAAGAGGGGTAGCATACGCTGATAAATAAGTTTTCTTCCATTCTATATTGCTTTATTTACTTTTGCAGCAAATTGAGTAAAATGAAAGTAGAAGATCAGCTTGCAGCAAGAAGTGGAAACCAATGTGAATTGTGTAAAGCCGGAGATGGATTAAAATTATTTGAAGTACCACCGCAAAACGGCCTCTCGGCAGATACCAGCATTATGATATGCCCAAAATGCCTTGCACAAATTGAAAAGAAAGAAGAACTGGATAGTAAGCACTGGAAATGTTTAGCCGAAAGTATGTGGAGTGAAGTACCTGCAGTTCAGGTTACGGCCTGGCGCATGTTGAACAGGTTGCGCAACGAAAGCTGGGCCAGCGAAAGCCTGGATATGCTATATCTGACCGATGAAAACCTTGTTTGGGCCAAAGCTACCGGTGATCATGAAAATGATGGCAGTGTTGATCTGCATAAAGACAGCAATGGCCATGTGCTTCAAAATGGCGATTCTGTAGTACTGATAAAATCACTGGATGTTAAGGGTTCTACCCTAACCGCAAAACTGGGAACAGTTGTAAAAAACATCCGCATTGTGGAAGGCAATACCGAACAGATTGAAGGGAAGGTTGAAGGACAGCAGATCGTAATTCTCACCAAATATGTAAGAAAGCAGCAAGGCTAAAAATGCTGGTATAGCATCAGTTTATGTGGTTATCGAATTGGTATATAAAAAAATATTAAATTCGGTTATCAAAAAACTTAACCAATGCGTACAATTTTCTTTTGCCTGCTTGTAACCTTTTTATGCACAGCTTATAATGCAGCCGCACAATCAGTTGCCATTAATACCGATGGCAGTACAGCAAATGCCAGTGCCTTACTTGATGTAAAAAGCATAACAAAAGGTGTGCTTATACCGAGGATGAGCAAAACACAGAAGTATGCCATTGCTTCTCCTGCCACAGGATTGCTGATATTTCAGGATACACCCGACAGCACCGGGTTTTATTATTACAATGGAAGTAGCTGGTTATGGCTTACCAATAATTTAACGGGCTGGAGTATTACCGGCAATGCAGGTACAGATACATCAGTTAACTTCATAGGCACCACTACCAATATGCCGCTTCGGTTTAAATTAGACAATGGATGGGCAGGGCAACTTGACAAAGACCAACATAATTATGCTTTAGGATCGGGAGCCGGATTTGGCAACACAGGCGGCACAGATAATATTGCTTTAGGCGATAGTGCACTGGCGAAAGCTACTTTTACTTTTGGCAGTACGGCTATTGGTTCATCTGCACTAAAAAATAATACCGGAGGCTTTTTTAATACGGCTTACGGCTATTTCGCCATGCGAAACAGCATGGGAGGCAGCAGTAATATTGCAGTAGGACTTCAGCCGCTTAATTTCCATAAATCCGGCGATAATAATATTGCTATAGGCAGCAGTGTATTATATAATGATACTACCGGATCTACAAACGTAGCCATCGGTTTTGAAAGTATGTTTCAAAACAGAAGCGGAACAAATAATGTGGCAATAGGAACAAGCACATTAATATCCAACAGAATTGGTAGCCATAAAGTAGCTGTGGGATATTCAGCATTAGGTGCTGATACTACAGCTGATGCTGCAAACACTGCTATAGGTGCATTTGCTTTGTATAGCAACAGGTCTGGTACAGGTAATGTTGCATTGGGGGGATATAGTTTACGTGCAAATACATCAGCAAGCCGTAATGTGGCAGTAGGAGATTCTTCATTATATACTCAATCATTCAACAATTTTGGCAACAGTTATTTTATTGATAATACAGCCGTAGGTTCAAAAGCACTGTTCTTTAATCAACCTACCAGTAATACAAATGCGTCAAAGAATACCGGAATTGGAAGTGAAGCGCTTTATTTAAATACCACCGGCCAGGAAAATACAGCCGTTGGTACCGGTGCGTTGCATGATAATATAACCGGCAGCCAGAATACAGCGATGGGTAGAAGTGCTCACCGCTTATCAGCATCCGGAACCCACAATAGTTTTTTTGGCTACGAAAGTGCTTACAACTCTTCCACTGGTTTTAGAAATACGGGTATGGGTGCCTTTGCATTACGCAGTCTCGGTTCGGGAAGCAATAATGTGGCCATGGGTTACGAAGCCTTATATAACAGCACAGCATCAAACAATACAGCTGTTGGTTTTGCCGCTGCAAGAAGTTCTACCACGGCAACCGGCATTGTTGCCATTGGTGATAGTGCCTTGTATATTAATAGTGGAAGTAGTAACACTGCCATTGGCAGCCGTACTTTAAGGGATAATACAAGCGGAGCATCTAATGTAGCCATTGGACGCAATACGCTTGAAAGTAATACGCAGTGTAGCCAGAATACTGCTGTTGGCGAATCAGCTATGGCCACAATGAACTTTGCATCGGGCCTTTTAACCAATAATGTAGCTGTGGGTTACCGGTCTTTATTTACCGTGAACCCGGTTGCCCCAACATTTAGTGGAAATCAAAACACCGCTGTTGGTACAAGTTCAGGCGACGATGTAAGTACCGGCTATTACAATACTTTAATGGGTTACCTGGCGGGAAACGGTCTTAACACTGGATTTCAAAATACTTTTATAGGTCACACCTGCGGTGGTGCCCTTGGTGGAAGTCAAAACACGTTATTAGGCGCAAGTGCTTCTGTGACTTCAGCTTTAACTAATGCAACGGCCATTGGATATAATGCAGATGTAACCCAAAGCAACAGCATGGTATTTGGTGATGGCAATGTTACCAAATGGGGTTTTGGCATCAATACTGCATTTGCTAATATTCTTGAATTCAACAATACAGTAACAACAGCCAAGTTAACAACAGGTGGTGTTTGGACCAATGCCAGCGACCGTAATTTAAAAACAAACTTTAGTGAGTTGGATAGTAAAGATATACTCGACCGTATTATGCAATTGCCGGTAAACCGCTGGAGTTATAGTAAAGTGGGAAGTGGCATTACACATATTGGTCCCATGGCCCAGGATTTTTACAGACTATTTAAAACGGGTGGAGATGATAAAACAATTTCTACCATCGACCCCGCAGGTATAGCCCTAATCGGCATCCAGGAATTGAAAAAAGAAAACGATGAACTTAGAAAAGAGCTGGAAGCTTTGAAAAAAATGATGCTTGAAAAAAAGAGTAATCAATATTGATCAGTTTGTAAATTCATAAATGCATGGTTAATTGTTTAAAGAACTACCTTGTCTGCCTTAACCGGCAATATGCATGAACAGTTTGATCTTTTAATTGACAGTTATCTCAGCGATCATATCGGCATAGCTCCGGCTTTCTTATCTAAAAAGCTATCTGCCGGTCTGCAGCAAAATATTATACGGTTACAAAAAGATGAAAGGATGACCGCTGCCGGCATTGGAAATGAAGAAGTAAAAGATACCAGCCAAAAAAGGCGGAGTGATAAAATTTACTGGTTAGATAAGCAGCACAACAATCCATTTGAAAACGAATTTCTGCAACATGCCGAAGATTTTATAGAGCGGCTGAACAACACCTGTTATGCCGGTATCAATGCCTACGAATTTCATTATGCGGTTTACGAAGAAGGCAGTTTTTACAAACGGCATAAGGACCAGTTTAAAAATAACGATCATCGTAAATTTTCACTCATCACTTATTTAAATGAAGACTGGCTTGCTGCAGATGGAGGCCAGTTGCAGGTTTATCAAAATAATACCATGCAGCAGATACAACCCCATGCTCAAACCGCAGTGCTTTTTAAAAGTGATGAAACTGAACATGAAGTAATAAAAGCAAACCGAAGCAGGATGAGCATTACCGGTTGGTTGAAAATTGTATAGTTATCTGCAAACAGATTATGTTTTGTATTTTCAATATCCTTTTATAACTTACCTGAAAATGCCTGACTGAATGAAGAAAGCCTTCTCCCTTTTTGTGTTCCTCCTTTTTTTTATCAGCGGCCATGCACAGGAATTAAAAGCCGACACCAACAGGTTGGCAAAATCAAAGCCTGAAAAAGTTTTAGTAGGCATTTATGTAACCAGCATTCATGATATTGATTTTAAGGCAAAGGAATATGAGATCCATTTCTGGATCTGGTTAAGGTACAAGAACCGGAATTTTGATTTTGGGAGATTCCTGGAAATACCCAATGCAAAAACATTTACCAAACTGCTTGATTCTACCTATATCGCTCATGACAGTGTGTTCCTGCAAATGAAAGTGCAGTGTACCATGAAGGATTCATGGAAAGTGAGCAACTACCCTTTTGACAGGCAAACTTTAAGGATATCTTTTGAAAATTCTCAGTTCAATTCAGATTCACTGTTGTTTGTTGAAGATACAGTGGGCGAGCATTATGACTCCATTGCAGCATCCAAGGGCAGGGTACTAAATGGCTGGAACATAGACAGCCTTACCATCAGAACAGGTAAAAAGGAATATCAAACCAATTTTGGAAATGCTGCTATTTCTCAGGCAAAGGAATCTTACAGTACGTTCAGATTACGGATCAATATTTCCCGCCCGGTATGGGGGCTTTTCCTGAAAACTTTCCTGGGTATGTATATTGCCTTTCTCATTGCTTTTGTGTGCTTTTTTATTCATGCTGATGGAATTGATTCACGCTTTGGTTTAAGTGTGGGCTCTTTATTTGCCGTAGTTGGTAATAAATATATCATTGATTCCGCCCTGCCCGAAACCACATCTTTTACATTGGTTGATACCCTGCACGGGCTTACTTTATTTGTAATATTTATTGTAATCTCGGCCACAGCAGTATCGCTTAGATTGATCAAGCAGGACAAGATAAAACAGGCCAGGCGTTTTGATAATGTAGTAGCTGCAATTATTTTTTTACTTTACTTTCTTGCCAATATATGGTTTATATATGCTGCTATTAAAACGGTTGATGGTAATTAATATTACCAAAGCAGCACGATCTTATTCTTCTTTTGGCAGTTGTATATTCAACTTAAGTTCATCAATATCCATTTCACGTTCTATATGCCTTATGGCGGTATCACTGAAGTCGCCATCTTTATGAAGTTTTATCAGTAACTCACGCTGAAATTTACTAATCTCTAGTTTGGCTGTGAGCAGGTTATCCGGCTCGGGCAGGTTTACTTCATAATTAAAGTATCTTGCTCTTTTATGAAGCTGTATTTCTTTGGTGAGTTTACGAATCTGTTGTTCGTACTTATACTTCATCTGTTGCTGTAATTTATTATCTCCCTGTACCGGAAATTCATGCTCTATAAAATGAAGCGTACTGTTGGCAAGGTATAGCTGTAGTTCTTTTTCTTCCTCATCTGTATTATCCTCTGCTTTTATTTTTAACCAACGGATAAGTAATGGCAGCGAGAGGCCCTGCACAACCAACGTAACAAAAATTACCACAAAAGCAAAAAATATAATGGACGAACGTTTGGGAAAAGCAGTTCCATCATGTAATACCAACGGCAATGCCAGTGCTGCTGCCAGTGATATAACGCCTCTGGTTCCAGTCCAGGCAACTACCATTACATTTTTCCATGTGTTTTGAGGATCAGCATGAACTTTGTTATCTTCCTTTTTATTTTTCTGAGATACATTAAGCCAGTAAGCACCACCAAATACCCAAATAATTCTAACAAGAATGGTTACCAGGCTGATAATTAATCCATATCCAAGGATGGTTGCAAACGGGTACCGGCCCAGGTCTTTGATGATGGAAGGCAACTGTAAACCGATCAGTATAAAAACAAAGCCGTTCAATAAAAATATAATGGTATCCCAAACCACCCTGATCCGCATTCTTGCCTGGGATGCAAATATTTCGGGTGATTTGCGTGCAATTAAGAGGCCCGTAGTTACAACTGCCAATACCCCCGACATGTGAAAATGCTCTGCCGCCAGGTAAGATACAAACGGTGCAAGCAGTGTTAAACTGGTTTCAACAAGGGGGTTGTTTTCTATTTTTTTGTGGGCCCAGACAAAAACCAAGCCTGTAAGTATTCCAATCAACACCCCTGCTACCGATACCAATAAAAACTGAACCCCGGCCTGCCAGAAAACAAAGGTACCGGTGGTAACAGCAAGCACAGCATAACGGTAAGCAATAAGCGCAGATGCATCGTTTACCAGGCTCTCCCCTTCCAGAATAGTTATTACTTTTTTGTTGAGCCCAAGGCCTTTTATAATGCCACCTGCCGCAACTGCATCCGGGGGAGAAACTATTGCACCCAATACAAAAGCCAAGGGCCAGGTAAAACCCGGTATAAGGTAATGGGCAGTAACAGCTACAGCTACTGTTGTAAAAAAAACAAGGGTGATGGCCAGTGCAGAAATTGGCCTGATCGAGGTTTTAAATTCAAGCCAGGATGTTTTTGAAGCTGCATCAAAAAGCAATGGCGGAAGCATAATTACAAAAACTACTTCCGGATCCAGTGCCAGGTTGGGCAACTGTGGAACAAAACCAATAATGAGACCGGCAAAGACCAGTATTATGGGAAATGGCAGTTTTCTTTTATTAACTATCGCTGTTAAGCAGATGAGGATAGCCATTATAAAAACAACAATTTTAAAATCATTCATACCGGCTCAATCTACGATTTATGGGTTAATATTTTATACAAGCTGTTCATTCAGGATCATTGTTTTGTTTTATATATAAAGCAATAAAAAGCCCCTTTTTTCAAAGGGGCTTAATCTAAAACTAACTACTGTATGAGAAATCGCTTATTATCCTGTAATTTGATTTAGTAAAATTGATACTTATTTTAAGCTTTTTATTACAGGATTACCTCAATTAGTTACAACTTTCACACATAGGTACATGATGCTTTTGACCAGAAACTTAACATGAAGACCGGCTAAATCAGGTTAACTTTAATAAAATTTTTTTAAGATGAACCTTGCCATATTAATACCTTTTGGAATTTTGGTAATTGCATTGATCATTTTCCTGGTTGTGCGCAATCAAAAAGAAAAAATTAAACTGGAAGATAAGCTTAACAATGACTTTCATAAATCAAAAGAAGCAGAAGGTGATATTGACACAGAGGAGGTTTTGAAATAGAATATACCTGTTTGTCTTCCTTTTAAAAAGCCAGGATTTTATTTTACATATTTTTTAAGGAAATCAATGGTTCTTTGCCAGGCCAGTTTTGCAGCGGCTTCATTATACCTTGCCGGTGCGGTATCATTATGAAAAGCATGGTTAACGCCTTCATACAGGTATAATTCGTAACGGATATTGTTTTTTTTCAGCGCTTCTTCATAAGCCGGAATACCGGCATTCACCCTTTCGTCTAATGAGCCATAATGCAATTGTACAGCGGCTTTAATGTTGCTTACATCTGCTGCAACTGGTTGGCGGCCATAAAAAGCAACTGCAGCTTTCAAAGCCGGAACTTTTACTGCCAGGTTGTTTGACATGGCGCCACCCCAGCAAAACCCTGCACAACCCACACTGCCATTATAATCGGTGCGTGAAGCCAGGTAATCAAAAACCTTTATAAAATTCTGCAGGTTATCTTCTGCTTTTAATTCCTGAAATTTTTGCCGGGCCTCATCTTCATTGGCAGGTGCGGCACCAATGGCCGATAAGGCATTGGGGGCAATTGCTAAAAAACCTTCTTTGGCCGCACGGCGTGCCACGTCTTCAATATGCGCATTCAATCCCCTGTTTTCATGAATGATAATTACAGCAGGATATTTTTTTACCGCTTTTGGCCTTGCTACATAAGCCTGCATAGCGCCGGGTTGTCCCGGATAACTTATCCTTTCTGTAACAAGATCTTCATCACCGGTTATCTTCATATTTGCTGCATTCACTTCAATCAGGGGCAATACCGACATGGCTGCAGTTACACTTCCTGTAAGTAAAATAAGCCGGCGTATAAATTCACTGCGGGTTAAGGGTGTATGGGTATAATCGTCGTAAAGGTTGATGATTTGCTGATCCATGGATTATTTTTTGTTTTATAAATGTAAACCAAAAAATTTAGGTATGCTTACAAGGTTTTTTCCAGTATCATAAATTCGAGTGGCTTCAAATGTTTACCGGTAATACCATCTTCAACAAAGGGTTTTCTTTCCCCGGTATCTGCATAGCCATGGCGCATGTACCAGTTTATAAGCTCGGTGCGCAGGCTGATCACCGACATATAAATAGCTTTTTTATGAAGATGACGGGCATATTCTTCTGCAGCGTGCAATATTTTCTTGCCAATTCCACCACCTTGAAATTTTGGCGATACGCTGAACATTCCCAGGTATAGTTTATCATCATGTTGCTGCAGGTTTACACATCCAATAATTTTTTGTTGTGCATCTTTATAAATTAAAAATACACTGCCGCTTTGCTCCATTACCTGTTCAAGCATGGCCTCATCGGTACGGGTATCACCCGCAATCAGGTCTGCTTCTGTTGTCCAGCCCTTTTTTGATTCTTCACCGCGGTAAGCATTATTGAGTAAATTCTTTAGTGCAGCAATATCTGCAATGGTTGCAAATTCAATATCAGTATTGTAGAAAGAAAACATAAAGCGTTTATTTTAAATAATTGGTACAAAAATTAACTTCGGTAAGCTCCGTACCGTATACTATTTTCCACCTACAAAAATATCCATCCATCGCATAATTATAGCGGCTTCATTACCACTGCATGGATTATCGGCCTTGCCCAAAAAATAACTTACTGTTCTTTCAATCATGGGTTGCTGCACATGTTGCAGGGCGTCAAATGTATAAGTGGTAGTTTTGCCATTAACCGTAAGATCAATCATATTACTGCTGAAAAAACTAAAACGGATGTTGCCGTTGCTACCTGTGATTTCGCAATAATCAGCAGACGTGGCAGCATTAAAATACCAGCTTCCTGTAAAAGCAATATTGTTATTAAAGAGGATATTGCCTGCAACCAGGTCATGTGCTTCGTACATTCCGCCCTGGTTTGTTGCGATCCCCTGTACCCGCCTGGCATCGCCAAAAAGAAAATACAATATATCAAGCTGGTGAGGTGACAGGTCATGAAAAAGTCCGCCACCGGATATGGCGGGGGTTACACGCCAGGCTATTTTTTCATCGGCCAGTTCTGCAGCAGTTAAAGCAGGTTTATCATAAACCAGTTTTACCAGGTGTATGTTGCCAATGATTCCTGCATCAACTATTTCTTTAAGTTTTTTAAAGAGTGGCCATTCCCTGCGGTAGTGTGCCACCACCAGTTTTACATTATTTTCATCGGCTTCCCGGTACATGTTTTGTGCGGTCTTATAATTAAGGCTCATGGGCTTTTCTACGTATACTGGCTTACCTGCTTTGATGGCTGCCAGGGTATATTCCTCATGAAATGCGGGTGGTGTGGCAATGTATATAGCATTTACTTCTGTATCGTTAATGAGTTCATTTGCATTGCTATACCATTTTGGTACCTGGTGCCTTTTTGCATAATCAGCAGCCTTACCTGGATTGCGGCGCATTACGGCCACCAGTTTGGAGTCAGGTATCTTATTAAAAGCAGGACCACTTTTTAATTCAGTTACATCGCCACAGCCTATAATTCCCCAATTGATTGTATCCATAAGCTAATGTACGTACCCCAAAAAGAATAACGAACAAACAGAGGCTATTTCCGGTAAAAAAAAGGATGGTTAAAGTTTGCAAAAGGAAAATATTTGAGCAGGCAACCTTCCGGGCAATTATTACGATATAGATAGTATGATTAACTTTAACCCTTAATTATTACTAAATTGCCCCATTTGTCAGGCAAACCAACGCTTGAGCATATTATACAGGGTTGCATCAAAGCAAACAGTGATAGCCAAAAACAGTTGTATAAACTGTATTACAGCTTCTCCATGGGTATTTGTATGCGGTACAGTACCAACTACACAGAAGCCGAAGAAATTATAAACGATAGCTTTTTAAAGATATTTAAAAAGGTAGCTGATTTTGAACCCAGTCATCAGAGTTTTGAAGCATCTTTTGTTGGCTGGATCAAACAGATATTCATACATACAGCAATAGATCATTACAGAAAATATAATAAGTCGCATACTATACCATTGCTGGATGACAGCCATTATGAGTTAACTGAAAATTCAGCTACACCGATTGACCATATGTCTTATAAAGAAATTTTAGAGCTTGTTCAAATGCTTTCTCCTACCTACCGGACCGTTTTCAATTTATATGTACTGGATGGTTATAAGCATGAAGAAATTTCAAAAGAACTGAATATTTCAGTAGGTACATCTAAATCAAATCTTGCTAAAGCCAGAATTAACATCCAGAAAATGCTTCAGCAAAAAAATGTAAAATTATATGAGCAGCGAAAGGCAATATAAATATATAGAAGATAAAATAAAAGATGCTGCAGATGCAGCAGATTATGATTTTAATGAAGCGTCATGGAAAAAAATGGAAGCGTTGCTGGATAAAAACAAAGATAAGCGCAGGCCTTTTTTCTGGATCTTCAGCGCAATTGTAATGGGGGTATTGCTTGTAGTCGGCGGAATTATTTATCAGTCATTAAATAAAAATCATCAATCACAAAATATCCGTAAACCGATAGATAATAAGAATGATGATCTACAAAAACAACTTGCATTACATGTAACTGAGACAGAGACAGCTGAAAACACTACTTCGCCGGATGATCAGACAACCAGTACCACAATTCCTACAAGCGCTAATATAAATACCGGTAAAGATCTGATTACAGCAGATCCTGATCAGGATAAACAAAATACAAACAATCAAAAAACTACAAAACGAAATCCAGTAACTGATTTTACCCCGGTAATAAAAATAAGATCAAAAAACACCCTGTTAAAAAATGAGGGCACAACGAAGCTTGATGACAATGATCTTTACAATCCGGTTAATAAAAATATCTACAAAGACAAGCATAAGTATGCAGTAAAAATAACTGCACCCGGGCCTGAAGGCGATATCAGTAATAATGAAAGTACAACCGGGATAAATACCGGTGACCCACTGGCTGATACAAAAGAAACAAAAACTGATCTTAAAAAAAATAATACAGCTAAAACAGCAGAATCAGCGAAGACAGATACGACGGCTGAAAAAACAAGCCTCATTACAAAAACGCAAAATAAAAAAGATAAAAAGGATAAAAGTATTTCAGGATTTTACCTGGTTGGTGGCATCGGTGCCGAAGCCAGTTCTGCCAAATTGTTATCGTATAAAAACAGCACCATTGTACCAACATATGGCGCAGGTTTGGGCTACCGCTTTAACCGGCGCTTAAGTATACAAACAGGGTTTTATGCAGGTGCTAAAAAATATATTGCAGGGCCCAATGATTACAAAGCCAAACCAGGCACATATTTAAGCACCGTTAAAATAATAAAAGTGGATGCCAATTGTATGATATATGAAGTGCCGGTTAGCTTACAGTATAACTGGCTGGTAAAACCCACAACAAATTATTATGCAGCTGCAGGCATAAGCAGCTATATCATGAAAAAGGAAAAGTATAATTATACTTTTGAAAGAAATAATACCCGGTATACCTATCCCTATGATTATACAAACAACAGCCACCTGTTTGCATCACTGCAGCTTTCGCTCGGCATGGAAAAACTACTTGCCCCTAAATTATATCTACAACTTGCCCCCATGGTAAGTTTACCATTGCAGGGTGTTGGTGAAGGCAGCGTAAAAATATTTACAACCCGTTTACAGGTTAGTTTAAAATATTTCCCGTTTAAACATTAATACAACAGAGGCAACCTTTTTTAAAACAAAAGCGTTCTTTTGAAAAATAATGTTTATGAAAAAAATATACAGCGTAATCACCTTTTTATCTTTATGTTTTATTTTTATTTACACCGGTTGCAGTAAAAGCAGTACCCCTGCTCCTGCACCAAGTCCCTGTGCAGGTATAACCATTCTTGTTACCGGTACAACAACGCCCACCTCCACACCCACGGCAGCTAATGGAAGTATTTCTGCTTCTGCATCGGGCAGTTCCGGTTTTACCTACAGCTTGAATGGTGGTACAGCGCAGGCTTCGGGTACATTCACCGGCCTCACGGCAGGCAGCTACACGGTAACTGCAAAAAATGCAGCTGGTTGTTCGGGTACGCAAACCTTTTCAGTTACATCAACCCCCTGCCCATCTATAACCGTAACCGCAACTATTACACAAACTACTACCCCAGCAGCCTCTAACGGGGCCATAGCGGCAACGGGTGCCGGCAGTACCGGGTTTACCTATAATATTAACGGGGGCGCTTTTCAGGCCAGTGGTAATTTTACAAACCTTGCAGTGGGTAGTTATACCATCGTTGCAAAAGATCTGAATGGATGTACCGGTTCCAATGTTTTCAGTGTAACATCAGCATCCTGCCCTACCATCAATTTAAGTACCATACCAACCAATACATCCGGTCCTGCTGCAGCAAATGGAAGTATAATAGCTACGGCAACCGGTGGTGTAGCACCACATACTTACAGTAAGGATGGTGGTGCCACTTTCCAGGCAACAGGTACTTTCAATAATTGTGCCGTGGGTACCTATGCTGTTGTAGCAAAAGATGTTAATGGATGCTTAAGTGCATCAGTTAATACCGTTGTAGGTGCTACATGCCCGGTAATTACCGCAGGTTCAGCAACAACCAATACCATAAAATGCGAGGGAAACACGGGCAGTATTACCATAACAGCAAGTGGCAGTACAGGATTTATGTACAACTTAAATGGCGGTAGTTTTCAATCTTCCAATATATTTGCTGCATTGGCCGTTGGAAATTATACGTATGGAGTAAGAGATGTAAATAGTTGTGTAACAACCGGCAATGCTACAGTTAGCCAGGCTCCTGCCGGCCCTTTATTTTCTGCAGTTAAAGCTGTATTAGCTACCAATTGTGCAACAGCGGGCTGTCACAGTTTACCTGTACCGCAAAACGGACTTGATTTTGCAGATGATTGTACCATTGTTGGGCAAGGTATAAGAATTAAAGCAAGGGCAGTAGATTCCAATCCATCGCAAATGCCTCCAACAGGCCCTGGCTTATCTGCCGGGGATAAACAAAAAATTATTGATTGGATCAATGCCGGTGGAAAACACAACAATTAATTCTGTTGCCTTTTTATTCAAAAAATAAATTGTTTTACCTGCCTTCACGGTACAATAACCTGAAGTATAACTGTAATAAACATCAGTTTTTTATAGTTACCCAGGTATAACTGGTGCCAATTCTTTTAACGAGTTCAAAGAATATTTTTGCATTAACGGGGTGCAACCGAATGCAGCCATGTGATGCCGGGTTGCCTAACTTTTTTAAATTCCCTGTTGTAGTGCCATGTATGGCATAACCGCCTCTTATAAAAACGGCATAAGGCATATTTCCAAGTCCCTTATAGTTACCTCCGGGAAATTTTTTGGAGGTATATTTCAGCAGCAACGGACCGCTGGGCCTTATACTCATAGAAGGCGTTTCACGGCTTCTTATTCCGGTACTTACCGGAAAACTATCTATCAATTGCCCATCAAGATGCAGGTAGAGTATTTGTCTTGATTTAATGATCTCTGCGTAGATAAGGCAATCATTTTCTTTGCAGGCTACATGTTCTGCTGTATGGCCTTTCGAAAAAAATGAATCAAGCACTGTAAGATTCCCTTTTATCGCTTCCATTTCTGCAGGTGTGTACTTTTCGGTTTTTTTCCACAACTTCAGTAAGGTATCAATACGTTCCATTGTGGCAACATCCATGCGCCATACGCTGTCAAACTGCTTTAATAAGGTATTGGAAGTGTCCAGTGCCGGATTATAGAAAGTAGTATCAAATATATTCTGCGTATCGCCTGAGGTATCTTTTTTTTCTTCCGCTTTAACCGAATCTTTAAATGCCTTATAGTTGAAATTTTCCGGCAGCTTTTTCCTTTCAGTTGTTGTACATGCCTGAAAAATAAGCAGGGCAATGACAAACAGCACACTGATTTTAACAGAATTGATTAGCCTCATAAATTCTTCAGCTTTAAAGTAGATACAAAAAGCAAAACAGCTCTTATCAGGTGCAAAGATATGTGAATAGTACAGGTTGTTTTCGTATTGGCCAGCCAACTTTAATCACGGTCATCATCTTTAATGAATTTTAAAATAAATACCGTATGCACGGTATTTATACAAACGCAGATTACTGTAAATTTGAAGTTGAATACAATTCAATAAGCAATGAAATCAATATTCAATCGCTATATTATTTTGTGCAGTCTTGGCTTGTTTTTTTGCGCTATAACCCCGGTTAATGTGTATGCCCAAAAAGACAAATGCCTGGAAGGTAATTGCAAAAACGGGCAGGGGTTAAAACGCATTGTTGATAAGGCCGGGTACCATTTTTACGAAATGGGCAATTTTAAAAGTGGCGAACTTACCGGTAAGGGATATAAACTGGCTGTGGTCTGGAATGCATCCCATAATTATAAAAATATAGAAGATACACTTGCTGCTGCATTCAATAATGGCCTTGTTTTAAACCCTTCTTTATATAAATATTATTCTTTTGAAAAAGGAAATTATGAAAATGGAAAGTTAAGCGGCCAGGGTTATAGTATTATCTACCGAAATAGCGGCTATGACATTCATACAATTAGCGAGGGAGAATTTAAAAATGGATTGCTCCATGGCAAGGCGATAAAAAAACTAACAAAAGAAGGTGTTTATTTTAAATACGACAGTGTATTAAAAAAGTCGGTCAATATTCCTGCACCTGAAATTTTGTACCATGGCATTTTTGAGGATGGCTTATGCACAGATTGTATAAAAACCGATGTTGGTTATGGTGGCACAGAAATACACATGTATGGCAAAGGGCTTGATAAGAATTTTCTTAATGGCTGGGTAATTAAGGATTATACAGCACAGGAATACTCTACCCTATATAAAATGGTGGAACCCTACCGGGCCTTATATATAGGAGGGTTTGAAATTGCTAAACTACCAGGTACAGAGGTTTCCGCCAATATTGTTAAAGTCGATATGGGTAATGGAATTACTTATACAGGAGAAGTGGACGACAAAATGAAACCTTATGGTTTTGGGAAAATTGAATATCCCGGATGGGCTGGTGCTACCTACGAAGGAATGGTAGATAATGGCCAACCGCATGGCTACGGTTACTGGTATGCAAAAAAAAATGATTTTGAAACAGTAATTGGCGGAAGGTACAGAAATGGTAAAATTATTTATGGCGCTGCCATAAGGCCTGGTGTTGAAGTACTGAGGTTTGGAAGCGATTATGAAAATGCATCAGACCCGGAATACCGTGCCGATTTATTTACCCCTATACAGGGGGGATATACCCGTTATTATTATCAATTTGATAAAAGCGAAAAGAAATGGAATTTATCCCGGCAAGAAAGCGGTTTTAATGTAAATGGATTTGAAAAAAACAAATGGGTTGCAATTGGTCTGACTAATGAAGAAAAAAGAAAACAAAGAACTGTCACCGGAGCCAATATCAGTATTTCAGACCTGCTGGTGGGTGATGTTATAGTAGTGGATGGTATGGCCAGTCCGGTAGTAAGTGTAATTGGCAGAATTTTTACTTTGAAAAACGGCAGGACAGTTTCTGCATCTTCTGGTGTTAACAGTGTCAAGCTGTCTAAATATAAAAACACTGATTTTTTAATTTCATGCGATGTATGTAAAGGAACAGGCCAGGTTTCATATAGCTATCAAAGGCAACCGGAGCAGGTTAGCTTTACCCGTTATGTTCCAAAAACTATTGTAGGTGATTTTTATATCTGGAAAACTACAGAAACGGTAACTACCACATACACTAAAACTTTTCCATCGGAAACCCGATATGCAAGTTGCACAAAATGCAATGCATCGGGCCAATCAAAAAATATTACTGAATTAAAGGAATAGTTCAGATCTGCTTTTCCAATCAAGTTTTACTTAATCCTTAACCCAATCTTTGCTGTATATCCAGCTTAAATTTTCTTGCATAATCTTTTGCCACATCATATCCAGCATCTGCATGCCTGATAACACCCATCCCCGGATCGTTGCGTAACACACGACTCAATCTTGCAGCCGCATCCGTTGTTCCATCTGCCACGATCACCATACCCGCATGAATGCTGTAACCCATGCCCACACCACCTCCGTGATGTAAAGAAACCCAGCTGGCACCACCAGCTGTATTTACCAAGGCATTCAATATGGGCCAGTCGGCAACGGCATCGCTGCCATCAAGCATGGCTTCTGTTTCGCGGTTGGGAGATGCAACGGAGCCCGTATCCAAATGATCGCGGCCAATTACTATGGGTGCTTTTACTTGTCCGGTTCTTACCAGCTCATTAAAAGCCAGGCCTGCTTTTTCCCTGTCGCCCTGTCCTATCCAGCAAATGCGTGCCGGCAATCCCTGGAAAGCAATTTTTTCCTGTGCAAGTTTAAACCAGCGCATCAGGCTCACATTATCAGCAAAGAGTTCCATCATTACCTTATCTGTTACAGCTATGTCTTCCGGGTCTCCACTTAGTGCCGCCCAACGGAACGGACCTTTGCCTTCGCAAAAAAGCGGACGAATGTATGCAGGAACGAAGCCGGGGAAAAGCCCCCCTGCCCCCCCAAGGGGGGTTCTGGACACCAAAGGTGTAAAGTCCCCTTCAGTATGCTTGTGGGTTGTTTCATACTCAATAGCTCTTGCCCTGATATTATTTCCATAATCAAATGTAATTGCACCTTTGTCCATTAATTTAAGCATCAACTGTACATGCAGGTACATGCTTTCGTAACTGAGTTCAATATAGTGATGGGGGTTTTCTTCCCTTAACACATTGGCTTCTTCGTTAGAAAGCGTATGGGGAATATAGCCAATCAATGGGTCATGGGCGCTGGTCTGGTCGGTAAGTGTATCAGGAATGATCTCTCTTTGAATAAGCCTGTTCAGCAATTCAATGGCATTGCATAATACACCAATGCTTTTAGCTTCACCTTCTTTACGGTAATGCATAGCTGCATTTATGGCGTCGTCAATACTGGTATGTTTTTCATCCAGGTATTTTGTTTCAATTCTTTTATCAATTCTCCACTCTTCTACTTCAGCAATGAGGGCAACACCTTCATTCATGGTAATAGCCAGTGGCTGTGCGCCACCCATACCACCTAAACCTGCAGTTACATTTAGCGTATACTTTAATGTGCCGCCAAAATGTTTGTTGGCAATGGCTGCATAGGTTTCGTAAGTGCCCTGTACAATACCCTGGCTGCCAATGTATATCCAGCTGCCGGCGGTCATTTGTCCGTACATCATCAGGCCTTTTTTTTCAAGCTCATCAAAATGTTTCCAGTTAGCCCAGTTTGGTACCAATTGCGAATTACTGATCAAAACACGGGGCGCATCTTTATGTGTTTGTAAAATACCAACGGGTTTGCCGCTTTGTATCAATAAAGATTCATCGTTCTCTAAAACCTTTAATGCTTTGATGATATTATCCAGTGCTTCAAAATTTCGGGCAGCTTTTCCCCTCCCTCCATAAACAATTAGATCTTCGGGGCGTTCGGCTACTTCGGGATCAAGGTTGTTTAAAAGCATACGCAATGCGGCTTCCTGGATCCATCCTTTGCAACTGATCTGGTTGCCGGTTGGGGTTTTGTATTTTACGGGGTCGTAGTTTTTTGTCATGGTATTTTATTTTGCCCGCAGATAACGCTGATCTCGCAGAAAAATCTAAGATATCTGCGCTATCTGCAGGAATATTATTTTCTGATAAATAAGATTGCCTTCATCATATCCTCATGCAAGATCCTGTCTGCCTCATTAAAGCTTACTTCCTTGCGGAATGCAGTTATGATTTCTTCTAACACAGGAGAGGTTTTTAACGGCCTCCTGAATTCCAATGCCTGAACTGCTGTTATCAATTCAATAGCCAATACTTTTTCAACATTATCCACTACCCTTTTACATTTGGTGGCTGCATTGGCTCCCATACTCACGTGGTCTTCCTGGTTATTGCTGCTGGGGATGCTATCGACAGATGAAGGCGTACAAAGCTGTTTGTTTTCACTCACAATGCCTGCGGCTGTGTATTGCGTTATCATCAACCCGGAATTAAGCCCCGGATCTTTTACCAGGAAAGCCGGTAAAGCTCTTTGTCCGCTGATAAGCTGGTAGGTTCTTCTTTCTGAAATGCTGCCCATTTCCGCCATGGCAATTGCCAGAAAATCCAATGTAATGGCTAATGGTTGCCCATGAAAATTTCCGCCGCTAACGATCATGTCTTCATCAGGAAAAATATTGGGATTATCCGTTACCGAATTTATTTCTTTTATAAAAACACTGAGGATATAATCAAAACTGTCTTTGCTGGCACCATGCACCTGTGGTATGCATCGGAAAGAATATGGATCCTGTACCTGTGCTTTTTTTGTTGCTGCAATTTCGCTGCCGCTTAATAACCGGCGCATGATAGCGGCAGTTTCTACCTGCCCGCTATGAGGGCGTATGGCATGAATATTTTCGTGCAGTGGCTCTGTGGTGCAATCAAAGGCATCATAACTGATAGCGGCAATGATATTGGCCCATTTTAACAGGCGGTCGCATTGAACCAGGTTGTGTAAACCATAGGCAGTCATAAACTGGGTGCCATTAATTAAAGCAAGTCCTTCTTTGCTTTTCAGTTCAATCGGTTGCCAGTCAAACTTTTTAAGCGCTTCTGCAGCGGGCATTTTTACACCGGCATGATATACTTCCCCCAAACCAATTAAGGGCAAACTTAAATGGCTGAGTGGTGCCAGGTCGCCGGAAGCACCCAGGGAACCCTGCGTGTATATTACCGGCAGCACGTCATTATTGTACATATCCATCAGCCGTTCAACAGTATCGGTTTGCACACCCGAATGACCATAGCTGAGTGATTTTATTTTAAAAGCCATCATGAGCTTTACAATATCCTTTGGCACTTCTTCACCCATACCACAGGCATGTGATTTTAGCAGGTTGCACTGCAGTTCCTGTAACTGAGTTTTATCGATCTGTACATTTTGCAAATAGCCAAAACCGGTGTTGATGCCATAATAAAGTGCATCAGCGTTCGTCATTTTTTCATCCAGGTAGTTGCGGCATTTGGTAATGCGGTCGTAAGCATCAAAAGTGATGGAAACCAGCTGCTCATGTGCAAGCAGGTTCTTTATCTGTTGAAAATTGGTCGGATTTTTATCTAGTGGTAAATAATTATAACTCATTTAAAATATCCTGTTAATTTGGGCAATCGTTAAAAACATATAACTTGGTCAAAAGTAACACAAAAACCGCTTTTAAGTATGGGATTATTAGCACTAGCCATCGCACCGGGGATTGCCATTTGCCTGTTCATTTATTTTAAAGATAAACACAACAGGGAGCCTGTATGGTTGATGCTGATTAGTTTTATAATGGGTGTAGTGAGCATTGCACCTGCACTTATAATACAGCTTACCTTAACCAAACCGGTTAACCAGCTTATGGGAGAAGGCATATTTTATACAGCCGTTTTCTCTTACCTGATTGTTGCTTTAAGTGAAGAAGGCAGTAAATTCCTTGGGCTGCGTTTGGTGCCCTTCAGGAAAAAGGCTTTTGACGACCCCTTCGACGGAATATTATATGCGGTAATGGTCAGCATGGGTTTTGCCACACTCGAAAATATAGGGTATGTGTTTCAACATGGATTTGGAACAGGGATCTTACGCATGTTTTTATCGGTGCCTGCACACGCTACTTTTGGTGTGTTGATGGGATACCATATTGGCCTGGCAAAATTTGACCCGGAAAACAGAAAAAGACATATGTTGCTGGCAATTTTCTGGCCGGTGTTTTTTCATGGCACATTCGATTTCTTTTTATTCCTCCCTAAGAATGACTGGAATGGCTTGTTCTTATTTGGAGGTGCTTTGGTTTCATTTATTGTAGCGGTAAAGCTTTCTTTAAAACTGATCCGCAGGAAACAGGAAATATCAAAAAACTATTTTGTAAACATGGATACCATTAATAAAGAAGGTCACGATATCCTTTAAAATCAAGAAAATGAACAGACTTTGTTTAGCAATTTTGATTTGCATTTTTTCTTTTAGTGCTTCGGCACAATCCGTTAAATTGCTTAATTCAGGCAGTAAAGCATCCTTACGTGGCCTAAGTGTAGTGAGTGATGAAGTGGTGTGGGTAAGCGGCAGTGCAGGTTCTGTTGGGCGCAGTGTTGATGGAGGTGAAACCTGGAACTGGACTACGGTAAAGGGTTTTGAGAAGGCCGATTTCAGGGATATTGAAGCATTTGATAAAAATACAGCCATCATCATGGGTATTGCAGACCCGGCTTATATTTTGAAAACTACCGATGGCGGGCAAAACTGGAAAGTAGTTTTTAAAGATACAACCAAAGGCATGTTTTTAGATGCAATGGAATTCTGGAATGAGCAAAGTGGTATTGTGATTGGCGATCCGCTGGGCGATAAGATATTTATTGCCAGAACTTTTGATGGCGGCGAAAACTGGCAGGGCATTCCTGCAGCAAATATTCCAGCAGCAGATAAGGGCGAAGCTTTTTTTGCCAGCAGCGGCACCAATGTGCGTAAGTTAAGCAAGCAGGAAGCAGTTTTTGTAAGCGGTGGTTTGCGTGCCCGGTTATTTATCAGGGATAAAAAAATTGATCTGCCCCTTATACAGGGTAAAGAAAGTACCGGCGCCAATTCCATTGCGGTAAAAAATAAAAAATGCCTGGTTATTGTGGGTGGCGATTTTAATGCGAAAGACGATACTACAAAAAACTGTGTATTAACATCAGATGGAGGCAAAAGCTTCACTACACCCGTTTCCGGGCCACATGGTTACCGCAGTTGTGTGGAATATCTTGGCAAAAAAAACTGGATAAGCTGCGGGTTGAACGGTGTTGATTACAGTACAGACGAAGGAAAAAACTGGGAATGGATAAGCAAAGACAGTTTTCATGCAGTACGCAAAGCAAAGAAAGGAAAAGCTGTTTATTTTTCGGGAGGCGGTGGCAGGATTGGAAAACTGGTCTTGAAAGAAAATTAAAACCAACCGGGTTTCATACAAAATTGCCACAGATCAAACCTGTGGCAATTTTGTAAATATTTATGACCCTGTTTTAAGATGCCAATTTAGCTTCAGGCAATAATTTCCGGATATTTATTAAAGCATAACGCATGCGCCCCAATGCTGTATTAATACTGGTATTTGATAAATCTGCGATCTCCCTGAAACTTAAATCGGCATAATGCCTCAGTATGATCACCTCTCGCTGATCCTGGGGTAATTTATCAATTGCTTTTTTAATGCGGTCGAACTTTTCGGTTTGCATCAGTTTAACATCAGCAGCCGGCTCAGCAAAATTGTATACATCAAAAATATTGGCGTTGTCGCTGGTGGTAATGGTTGGTGTACGCTTTATTTTTCTGAAGTGATCCATACACAAATTGTGTGCTATACGAATGGCCCATTGCAGAAATTTTCCATTTTCGATGTAAGCACCTTTTCTGATACTTTCAATAATGCGGATGAATACATCCTGGAAAATATCTTCGGCCAGGTAATGATCCTTTACAAGCAGATAAACAGATGTAAAAATCTTGGTTTTATGACGGTTTATCAGGTCAGAGAAAGCATGTGAATCGCCATTCATATACAATTGAATCAGCTGATTTTCGCTTAGGGTCTCATAATTTTTCATAAGTCTTATAGGTTTAAGTGGATGTTTGGATAATCAAATGTAACCCTACCGAAAACAATAAGAACCTGAAAGACACTGACCCGTAAAATTGAACCCCTGAACGGGGAAAAAATGCAACTGAACTGATTACCGTTGTTGATCTTTAAAATGAAACAGGCAGTACCACAAAGGAATGTAGATAACAACCGGTATTTGCATAATAATGGACTATCAGTTCTTAAATAAGTTCGTTGTTTTCATAATTAAAAAGTCTGGCATAAAGCCAGACTTAAGCAGATTTATTACAAAAAAGGTTAAAAATCAATCATTATTTTCGACTGCCAAAAATAATATTCAGCAAAGCAAGTAAAACTACAGCGCCGATACCGGCGGTTAGAACATAATTAAGCCATGCTGTTCCGGTATTGATATTCAAACCCAATTTTGGCAAAAGCCAATAGCCGATAAAACCACCAACAATACCTACAACGATATTGCCGATGAGGCCAAGGCCACCGCCCTTGAATACCATACCGCCGAGCCAGCCTGCTACAGCACCTAAAATAAGAATGATGATGAGTGATTGTCCGTCCATGATTGTTAGTTTTTAAGTGAAAAATGTTTTGTTAAGATAACAATACATTTCAAATATCAAGCCAACAAAATTTTTAATTTAAACTTCTGAAGTCAACGGGTACCAGTTTACTTACTCCGGGTTCCTGCATGGTAACACCATAGATCACGTCCACGGCACTCATGGTCATTTTATTATGCGTAACAATAATGAACTGGCTGTTTTCACTGAATTTTTTGATCATCTGCGTAAACTTGCCTACGTTGGCATCATCCAGCGGTGCATCAACCTCATCCAGGATACAGAATGGTGCTGGTTTGATCAAATAGATGGCAAACAATAAAGCTGTTGCAGTCAATGTTTTTTCTCCACCACTTAACTGTCCAATAGATGAAGGGCGTTTGCCTTTTGGTTTGGCTATGATATCAATATTGGTTTCGGCTAAATTTTCCGGGTCAACCATGATCATATCTGCGGTGTCATCTTCGGTAAACAATGCCTGGAAAACTTTTTGAAAATTCTCCCTTACTTTATTAAATGTATCCAGGAACTGCTGGTTGGCAGTTGCTTCCACTTCCTGTATGGTAAGCATCAGGCTTTCCCTTGCCGTTACCAGGTCGTTTTTCTGTTCCAGGATAAAGTCGTACCGCTTTTTCATTTCGGTATAAGCTTCAATGGCCGTAGGATTTATTTCACCGATATTCTCCAGGCGCTTACGCTGCCTTTCATTCTTCTCTCTTAATTCTTCCAGCGGGGTATCGGTTGTACGGGGTTCATCAATAATAATATCCAGGTCTACCTTAAACTCCACATTCAGACGCTCTTTCATACCTGCCAGTTGCAGTTTAAGATCGCTGAGCCTGTCTTTTATCTCATTCAGCAAGGTATCAATGCCTTCTTTGGATTTAAGCTTGCTCTTAATTTCATTTTCTTTTTCAGTAAGTGCATTACGCAGGTTATAGTACAATTGATCGGCCTGGTTCAATGCCTTCTCTTCGGTTTCTTTATTGTGCAACATGGTGATCACCATGGCTTCCAGTTCTTTTAACTGCGCTGCAGTTTCGGTAATACTGGCAGCTGCTTCTGTGATCTGTGCAGTGCTGCTTTCAATCTGTAAGGTAAGGTCGTTAAGCTGGTTCGTTTTAAATTCAAACTCCTGCTTAAGCGAAACCACCTTGCTTTGCTGTTTGGTATACTGCAGGTTGCTGTCGTTGAAAGTGGTGGTTGCGTTGTTATAATCTTCTTCCGCAGTTGCATAATCCTGTTCTATTAACTGCATCTTTTCTGTAAGCGCTGCAATTTGTGCATTAAAGGTGTTCAGCATTTCCCTGGTGCTTGCTATATCAGCATGATTCGTTTCCAGTTGTTTTTCCAGTTCAGTAATTCTTGCATTACTGGTTTCTTCCAGGTGAGTAAGATTTTCAATCCTGTTTTGTAAAGAAAAAACATGATTGGTAAGGTTATTTATATCCTGTTGTGTTTGCTTTATGGCATTTTCTTTCAGTTGCTCATTAAAAGAGATCACTTCGTTGTGATGTTCCTGTATGTTTGCTTTTAGGGCAGTAACGATCGCTTCCTGAGCAACGATCTCTTCAATTAATTTTTCTAAATTTTTTGCACGGCCAATTTTTTTTCCTTCAAATAAACCAACGCTGCCACCGGTTAATGAGTATTTACCTTTTACATACTTACCTGTTTTTTCAAGCACCACTGCCCCATTACTATTGCGTAAAGCTTCTTCATCCTCAGCAATAAATACATTACCCAGTAAGTGTTTGGCAAGATTGGCGTATTTGCTGTCTATCTCCACCACACTCAATGCAGGTATGGTTCCTTCGGGTTGATGATGGCTTTCAAAATCAGTAAACTTATCCTGCAAGAAGAAATTGGCCTTACCTTTTTTATTGTCATCCAGTAAATGAATGGCTTGCAATCCTTCTTCTAAATTATTAACTACATAATAGTTCAGGTAAGGTTCCAGTACATTTTCAACAGCGGCACGGTATGCTTCTTTTACATAAATAATATCGCTTAAAAGTGGTGCGGTGTGGTTCCAGTCTGGATTGTTGTGTAAGAATTTTACACTTTCCGGGTAACCTTCCATGGAGTCGATCAGGCTTTTCAGCAGATCGTGTTCGTTCTTCTTGCTGTCTAATGTGCGGCTTTCGGTGGCCAGCTCATTACGCAGACCTTCCATTTTGTTCTGCGTTTGAAGGATCTGCTCCTTGGTAAACTCGTGGTGATCCTGCAATTGCTGCAGGTCGGTCTTCTTTTGCTCGAGTTCTGCCTCTTTTTGTTTCTTTTCAGGCTCCAGTTGTTGTAATTGGTTCTGGCGCTGTGTTTTCTCTTCCTGTATCTGGGTTACAGTTCGTTGTAAATTTTGTATTGAGGTATCGGCAACTGCCACTTTTTTCTCTGCATCAAACTGCTCACGTTGTAAGGCCTGGCTTTGTTTGCGCAATTCATCAATATGGCTTCGTTTGTCATCAAAAACCCTGCGTTTTTCTTCTACAGCATTTTTCAGGTCAACCAGTTTGCCTTCAAACTGGGTTAGCTGCATTTCATCTTCACTTATCTGGTTTCCGGTAAACTGTATGCTTTCATCCAGGCCTTTTAACTGTCCGCCTGCTTTTTGCAGGAATTCATTTAGGCCTGCTTCCCTTTCTTTTAAATATTGTAAACGCTGTCCACTTAAATTCTTTTCATTTTCTTTATTACGAACCGAGTCAAGCATTTCATTAAATGCATGCTGCATGGTTTGCAGGGCTTTTTCTTTGGCTACCAGGTCAAGTTTTTCCTGCTCCAGCAAGGCTTCTTCTTTGGCAATAGCTGCTTCCAGTTCTATACGCTTATCTACTTCAGCTTTCTGCTTTTCATTCAGGTCATGATAAGTTACATTAAATCCTTCCAGTGCTGCTTTGGCCAGTTCAATACTAACTTCCTTGTACTCTTTTTTTATTTCGAAGTATTTCTCTGCTTTTTTGGCCTGGCTTTCGAGGCTTTTAAGCTGGTTGTTTATTTCAAATAACAGGTCTTCTACCCGGGCAAGATCCTGCTCGGCAGCATCCAGCTTAAGTTTGGCTTCTTTTTTACGGGTTTTGTAAATGGAGATGCCTGCAGCCTGTTCCAGCATTTTGCGGCGGCTGAATTCCTTATCCTTAATAATATCATCCACCATACCCAGTTCTATAATGGCATAACTATCATTACTGATACCGGTATCCATGAAAAGGTTGTGAATATCTTTCAAACGGCAGGCCACATCATTCAGGCGGTATTCACTCTCCCCGCTTTTGTAATATTTACGGGTTACCGTAACCGTACTGAATTCGGTTGGAAGCAGATTTTTTGTATTATCAAAAGTGAGGCTAACCTCAGCAATACCACTGGCACTGCGGGTTTTGCTGCCATTAAATACCAGGCTCTCGAGATTTTCACTGCGCAGGTTGCTGATCTTGTGCTCACCTATCACCCAGCGAATGCTATCCACAATATTGCTTTTTCCACAGCCATTGGGGCCTATAACGCCGGTGATACCTTCATCAAAATTAAGAATGGTTTTATCGGCAAAACTCTTAAATCCCTTGATTTCTAAACTCTTTAAACGCACGGTTTTATCTGTATTTTAGGTCAGACGGCAAATATAATGGAATGCAACAATAGAAAATTTTGATTTTTTACAGCGAAACTCCCAAGTTATTCACAGTTTGATAGTGGCACTCAATTTGTTATACTAAACAAGAATTTAATCGTCATGTTAACCAAAACACCTTTAGTTTTAACCATATTTCATTAACTCATTTAAAAATTCAATATGAACAAATTAGTAAGAGGATTAATAGCCGGATATGGAGCAAAAAAACTGGGTGGAGGCTGCCTCAGTACTGTTATCATCTTCTTTATTATCTGGTATGCACTTGAGCGTTGTTAGCCTGGATTCCCCCTCTTTTTGCCTGTTAAAATCTTCCCAAACAACAATTTTGATTTTGTTATTACGAATCAATTCGTAAATTTGGCTCCAAATAAATCAAATATGAAAAAATAATTACCCTTTTCTTTTTAACAGGTTCCATTGCAGTTTACGCACAGCCTAAAATATTAACGCAGGCTACACTTACAACAAAAACAACCATTGTATCACCCGAAGGAGATGAAACACAGGTTCAGGATATGCGTACTCCTGATGGAGGTGGCGAAGTACGAGTTATGCGTTTTGGAGGCGGTGATGGAGAAACCAAAACAACTACCTGGTTAAAAAATGACCTTACCAAGACCTTTTCTGAAAGTGAAATGGGGCGTAATACAGTGATCCGGGATAATGCTAAAAAAGTAACAACAACCATTATGGAAATGATGGGCCGCAAATCGGGCTTTTATGCTACTGATGAAGACCAGGCACAAATGCGAAAGCGCATGGATAGTATGATGCAGAGCCGTGGTGGCCAGAACGGATCTATAGGCGCAGGTTCCAATACGCCTGCTACTTATTCAGTTATTTATTTAGATGAAAGTAAAAAGATAGCGGGCTATGCCTGTAAAAAGGCACTTGTCGTTGCAGCAAGATCAAACCGGTCTGATACCACTACAGTATGGTATTGCCCGGATTTCAAATTGCAACATTTGGTAAGCACCGGAGGAGCGGCCGGTGGTTTTGGTGGATTTAATACAACAAGTGGCCCAACGGGTATGGAATTATTAAATGGTTTCCCCATGAGGTATGAAAGAAATATGCCCAGGGGAAGGCAAATGACGGTGGAAGTTACCAAACTGGTTATTGATAAAGAGGTTGCTGACAAAGAATTTGAGATATCAAAAGATATTGAGATTAAAGCAATGAAGGATATGCAGAATGGTAGCGGGCCCGGTATGCAGATTAGAATTGCCGGACAATAAAAAAATATAGCATAAAAAAAACCTCCCGTAAACAGGAGGTTTTTTTATGCATTACTTTAAAGTTTATCTACTTCAATTTTTTTCTTTTCTACCTCTGCTAATTTAGCAGCATTACCACTTGTTTTATAAGCATGCCCTAAAATTTCAAGTGCCAGTTTATAATTTGATTTATCTGCAAATTTGTATTCTTTATACGTACCTAAAATCTTTACCGCTTCTTCAGCATAGGGTATACTGGCAAGCATATTTGCTTTTGATTCGGCAATCAGGTCATTCTTTACTTTTAATTCAGCGGGCTTGGTTCCCTTTATTTTAGCAATGCGCTCATCCAAATCAAAGGTTTTACTATAATATAAGTTTGCTAACTGCAAATTACCTTCCAGGGTTGATTTTATGGATACAGCTTTTTTGTATAACTCTTCTATCTTATTCTTATATGCATTTATATCCTTTCCTTTGGAAGCATCGGTGCCGAGGAATTTATCAATTTCAATGGCATAGTTATAAAATACCACATAGTTATTCGGTAATGATTTAGTAAGTTCCTCATATTTATTCAATAAAGGTTCATCCTCCAGATCGCCCAGTGCAAATTCGATCTCTTTCATCTCCCAGTAAGGGATATCAATGGGATAATGCTTCTTTGCCGATGCAATGTATTTTGCAAATTGCTCTGCATTCTTTTCTCTTTTAGCCTTTAAGATCATTTCTTCGTATGCACTTACATATTTTTCATCAGACAGATCTGCATCTGCAATTTTTTTATAATAGATCTGTGCTTCGTCCTTTTTCTTAAGTTCATTAGCAAGTACAGCCAGGTTCCAAATCAGGTCGGTATCGTGTACAGCAAATTTTAAATTATTGGGGCCATCCAGTTTGTTGGTAATGCCATAATCATGTACATCCAGGGTGTTTTTGAAAAGATTATACGATTCTGCAAAATTCTTTTCGTTGTATAGTTTGATCCCCAGGTCGTAATAGAGATAATATATATTAAAGAGCGTAGAATTGCTTTCTTCTTTGGTCAATGGTGCTTTTGGATCAAGTTCTGTGTATTTTTTAATCGCAACAAACGACTCATCAATAAGGGCTTTGCTTTCAGCGGTTGTTTTTTTAGGATCTCTTGCCAGGGCACTATATACATAGGCCTTATAATAGGTGGCAGTTGGGTTTGCTGTGTTTTTTGGATCAGCTATATACTTATCCAGGGCATCCTTTGCCTTATCAAACTGCTTTAATTCTATATTAAATCTTATTTCCTTCGGCAATTCCTGGCTGGTTACATACAGGCTGCCAAAAACCATCATAGTGGCCAATACATATTTCTTCATGCTTTTATTTTTTTAGGTGTTAAAGGTATTAATTAAACAGATGAGTTTTATCTGATTTTTTCATAAATTATGCCACAATTTTAAAAGCCGGACCGTTTACCAAAGTTTAACAAGGCACCAATCGCCTAAACATGTGTAAATTACGGCCTCAATATTTATATAATTGATATCGCAGGAAAGCATACAGCAGATACAAAGCCGCATTGATATTGTGGAAATAGTTGGCTCTTTCATTAAATTGAAAAAAAGAGGTGCCAATTACCTGGGCCTGTGTCCTTTTCATAACGAAAAAACGCCCTCCTTTACCGTATCACCATCTAAAGAAATATATAAATGTTTTGGCTGCGGCAGAAGCGGCAACAGCATCAGTTTTTTAATGGAGGCTGAAAAATACAGTTATGTGGAAGCCCTTCGCTGGCTGGCAGCAAAATATAATGTAGAGATTGAAGAAAGTGAAACAAGCCCGGAATTTAAACAGCAGCAACAGGTTGCAGATAGTTTATATATCATCAACAATTTTGCGCAAAAATATTTTACAGATGCTTTAATGAATAGTGAGGAAGGACAGGATATTGCATTGAGCTATTTAAAAGAGCGTGGTTTCAGGGAAGAGATCATCAGCAAATTTCAATTAGGCTACAACAGCGAAGCAAGAGATGGTTTTACCAAAGCTGCCCTGGCCTCACAATACAGCCTCGAGTACTTACAAAAAACCGGACTGGTCAATGTTCGTGAAGGCAATGCGTACGATAATTACCGTGGACGTATTATTTTTCCCATACACAACCAAAGTGGAAAAGTACTGGGCTTTGGCGCCAGGATCATTAAGAAGAATGATAAGGCACCAAAATACATAAACACACCTGAAAATGAGATTTATGTAAAGAGTAAGATACTTTACGGTTCTTATTTTGCACGCCAGGCCATTGATAAAGCCGATGAATGTTTACTGGTAGAGGGATACACCGATGTGGTTAGTCTGCACCAGGCAGGCGTAGAAAATGTGGTTGCCAGTGGTGGAACATCGCTTACACCTGATCAGTTGCGTCTTATAAAAAAATACACCAACAACCTTACCATTATTTATGATGGTGATGGAGCCGGAATAAAAGCGGCGCTTCGTGGACTTGACCTGGCCCTGGAAGAAAGCCTGAATGTAAAACTGGTTTTAATACCCGATGGAGAAGACCCGGATAGTTATGTAAACAAAGTAGGCACTGCCCGGTTCATCAGTTTTGTAAATGAAAATAAAAAGGATTTTATTTTATTTCAGTTGGGCATTGCCTTAAAAGATGCCGGTAACGATAGCACCAAAAAATCAGTGGTTGTAAACCAGATCGCTGAAACGATCTCAAAAATTAATAAGACAGAAGATTTTACCAAACAACAGGATTATATAAAACAGTGTTCCGAAATTTTAAAGATCGAAGAAAGCGGTTTACATGCGCTGGTAAATAAATTCATCCGGGAAAAAATAAATAAGGAAGAGACCCGTGTAAACCGTGACCACCGTTTTGCAGAAGAAACACCAATTAGTGATCAGTATAGTGAAACGGATACTGATATCACTGCGCTTTTTAATAAAGATGAGATTCATGAGCAGGCCATGATACGCAGCCTGCTTGAATTTGGGTTAAAGAACTGGAATGAAGAACAAAAAGTGGCTGAATATATTTTTAAAGAAGTTGAAGAGAACCAGCTGGAAGAACTGATTGACAATAAGGAACTGGTAAGGGTAATGCACACCTACAAGGCCTGGTTTGATGCAGGTATTGAACCAACAGCAAAGAATTTCTTATATCATGAAGACCAGCAGATGAGTTCATTGGTGGTAAGCATCATGGATTTTAATTACGAAATAAGTCCCAAATGGAAAGAACATTTTGAAGGTTATATTGCAACCCGTGAAGACCTGTTTGCCGAAGAAGTTTTTTCTACCTTAAATTACCTGAAGCTGCGCAAAATTAAAAGGCTGATGGATGAAAATCAGCGTGACCTTGAAAGATCCACAGTTGCAGAAGACCAGATGATACTGGTACAAACCCACCAGCATTTAAAACAAATGGAAATTGAATTAACGAAGCAATTGGGTACGGTTATTTTCAGGTGACCTCACCCCAACCCCTCTCCAAAAGAGAGGGGCAAGAGCCTTATAAGCTGAAAGCATTTAAAACTTCCAGATTATATCAGAGTCCAAAGTTCCCCCTTTAGGGGGCGGAGGGGGTTCAAGGGGTTTCCGCCAGCTTCATCACCCACTCCCACTCTTCCGGCTTTACTGTTTGCACACTCAATCTTCCCAACCTCACCAAATCCATGTTTTCAAAACGGCCATCGGCTTTTAATTGATTAAGGCTTACCGGCTTCTTCAATTTTTTAACTGCCTTTATATCCACCGCCACCCATCTGTCATCATCGATGGTGGGATCCTGGTATGCTTCTTTTACAACTTTAGCAATACCAACGATCTCCACGCCTTCATTGCTGTGATAATAGAAAACATCATCCCCTTTTTTCATGGCACGTAAATTTATACGGGCTGCATAATTGCGTACACCACTCCAGCAGGTTTGTTTGTCTTTTACCAATGTATCCCAACTATAAACCGAGGGTTCTGATTTTACCAGCCAATAAGCCATAATTATGTAAGCATTAAATATGAGGAATTAAGAATCACGTTCAAAAGTAAAGATATTATAGGAGTTAGAAAGAACGTAACCGAAAGCAACGCAAAAAAAAACTTAACTAAATAAATCCAGACATTTTCATTTACCGTATTTGTATCTGTTGCTGTTTGGCGACGGAATAAAACGAAATCATTAATCTAAAAAACAATTAAAATGAAAAGAAACAAATTACTGCTGTCAGCTATTGTTGCAGCAACACTCATCACCGGCGGAGTAATGTATGCGGCAGATCATATTGATACGCCTGCAGTTACAGGCCAATCAACAGACATTACGGATGTATATGTCTTTCAGGGACAAAATACGGGCAACCTGGTATTTGTAGCAAATACACAAGGCCTGTTGGCTCCCGGCAGTACTGCTGCTGCTAAGTTTGATGAAAATACAGTTATTGAATTTAACATTGATAACACAGGGGATGCTATTGAAGACCTGGTTATCCAATGTAAGTATGACGCAGCATCAAACAGCATGCAGGTTTATGGCCCAATTATGCCATCAGAAAAAGGAACACGCAGTAAACTTGAAGGTAATATTACAGCTTCAGTAGCTGTTACAGCTTACGGAGCTGGTTCTCCTGTTGTTGTAACAGGAGTTAGTGGTGTTACCGTCTTTGCAGGTCCAAGAGATGATCCATTCTATTTTGACCTGACTCAATACTCTAAAGTTATAGCAGGTACAGCAACAGGTTTTTTGCCTAAACTACCTGTAGGTACACCAGTTGGTACAGCCGGTTTTGCGGATGATACTTTCAGAGGTACAAATGTTTTAAGTTTAGTTGTAGAGGTGCCAAAATCTTTGTTAGGTGCGCAAACATCCGGAACCTTTACTAACAAGGTAAATGTATGGGTGGAAACGAAAAAGAAAATATAATTAATCTTTCTGCCAACAGGCAGACTTAAACAATTTAAAATAATAACAATGAAGACAACAATAAAATTAATAGCAATTGCACTTGGAAGCACACTAATTGTGACATCTTGCAAAAAAAAAGATTCAACTCCTGCTCCAACAGTTTATTATCAGCAAAACGATCAGATGGGCAGACCGGCCATAAATACCGTTTTTATTGCTCCCGCAAATAAAGATAAATTCAATACAACACCACCGTCGGCACAAAACGCAGCATTTGCCTCTGAAATATCTGCAAAGCTTACGGCATTTGGTTATACTTCAAATATTTTAGGCCTTAATAATGCCGCCTTTAGCGGAGTTTTAGCCACTGATGTTTTAACGGCCGCAACAGTTGGTACTACCACTTTTTATGATGGTACAAATGTATTAACCGGAAGGACATTGGCAGATGATGTTATCAATGTGGAATTGATCCTGATATTTGGCGGATCAACCGGAGGCAGTAACCCCGGTTTAACAAATGATAACGTTGATGCAAACGATAAACCATTCCTGGCATCGTTTCCTTATTTAGCAGCGCCTTTCTAGATCCAAACAATAAACAAATCAGCCGGCGGCGAAGAAGTATTTCTTCGCCGTTTCTTTTTACCCAACCTATCGCAGCTAAAAAAACACAAACCATTGGTCATTAGTTAAAACCATCTTTAACAATAAACCGTATGTAAGTAAACGGTTTTATAGTTTTACTCATTACTAAACATCATTTTTTAACTGCATCATACATAACATGAAAAAAACTGCTTTATATTTCCTGCTGTTTTCCTATGCTATGGTTATTTTAAAACCGGTTACACCCTATGTTTCCGATGCAGTTGCTCATATCTTTTATTACAGCCAGCACATGGCAACCGTACATTACGAAAACGGAAAAATGCATGTACACAGGGAAATAGTGAACAATGCAAAAGAAGAACAGCCTGCAAAAGAAATACCTGCTTCTAAAAGAGAAAATTCTGCAAACGATCATACCGGTTTACAACAAAAGCAATTGGTACAGGTTTTGCCTGTGACCAGGTCATATCAAATTCCTTTTACTGCCAGCCTGCTCCAGAATTACCTGGCGGCTGAATACCCACCTCCAAGAGCCTGATCAGTTTCATTCGCTCCGTATAGATCTTACTAAACGTTTATCTGTATTTATATGCAGTTAGATGCCAGCAGATATATATTACCACACTATTAATTATCAAACTTTAAATCATACTCATGCAATATACATGCAGGTACATCATCATGCTATGTGTACTCCTTTTATCCGGATCTTTTTACCCGGCGCAGGCACAAACCACCCTCAAAGGAAAAGTGGTGGATGTGGTAAGCAGGCAGCCGCTTGAATCGGTTTCAATTACCGATATAAATGCTCAAACCGTAAAAACAACAACGGACCAGAACGGAAATTTTATATTAAAGTCCTGTACCGAATTACAGTTTTCGGCCGTTGGCTATAAAACTGTAACCAGCACTGTTGCGGCAAACAGCAGCAATACCATTGCGCTGCAGCCAGAACCGGTTAGTTTAAAAAACATAGTGCTTGAAAGTAATGCAACCACAAAATTCAGCACCATCAGCAAAATAGATCTGGATATAAATCCGGTAAAGAACACACAGGAACTGTTGCGCCTGGTACCAGGCTTATTCATTGCCCAACATGCCGGTGGTGGTAAAGCCGAGCAGATCTTTTTGCGTGGCTTTGATGTGGATCATGGTACTGATGTGAAAGTGTCTTTTGATGGTATACCGGTAAATATGGTTAGCCACGCCCATGGGCAGGGTTATGCCGATGCACATTTTATTATTCCTGAAACCGTTAACAATATTGACTTTGGGGCCGGACCTTATTATGCACAGCATGGCGATTTTAATACGGCCGGTTATGTATCATTTGCAAGCTTTAAAAATATCAGCAACAGCCGTATACAAGTGGAAGGCGGAAGGTTCAATTCTTTCCGCACACTGGCCATGCTTGATCTGATCAAAAAAAATAAGGATAAACAAAGTGCTTATATAGCTGCCGATTTTAACTATACCGATGGTCCAACCATTGCCAAACAAAATTTTAAGCGCTTGAACCTGTTCGGAAAATATAATCTTTCGATCACCGACAACACAAAGCTGACTGCATCGGTTTCTACCTTTACCAGCAAATGGAATGCAAGCGGACAGATACCCGACCGTGCTGTTAAGGATGGTACCATCAGCCGCTTTGGAAGCATTGACCCAACCGAAGGCGGCAATACCGAAAGGCATAATGCCAACCTGGTTGTATCGCACCAGTTTACAAATGGCGCCAACTGGGAGAACCAGGCATTTTACAGCCGCTATAAATTTAACCTGTACTCAAACTTTACTTTCTTTTTAAACGACCCGGTAAACGGTGATGAGATACAGCAGGCCGAAAGCCGTAATATTTTTGGCTATGCGACTAAATTCAATCATAAATATTTTTTTGGAAATAAAACGCTGTACTCAACCTATGGTGCCGGCCTGAGGCATGATGCAACAAAGGACAGCAGGCTGTCGAATGTAGTAACCCGTAAATTTTTAAGCGATATTAAACTGGGGAATATTAAAGAAACCAACCTTTACGCCTTTATGCAACAACAATTGAATGCAGGTAAATGGTTGTTTGATGCAGGTGTACGTGTAGATTATTTTAATTTCAGTTACCTGGATAAATTAAATGCAGCGCAGCAGCCATCACAGCAAAAAGCAATTGTGAGCCCTAAGGTTAATATTCAATACACTATCAACAAAAAGGTACAGTTATTTGTAAAAGCCGGCAAAGGTTTTCATAGCAATGATGCCCGTGTGGTGGTGGCCAACGATGGCAAAGACATTTTGCCTGCGGCTTATGGAACCGACTTTGGCGTAATATTAAAACCGTCTGAAAATATATTGATCAATATTGCTGCCTGGTACTTATATCTTGACCAGGAGTTTGTGTATGTTGGCGATGCCGGTGTGGTAGAACCAAGCGGCAAAAGTAAAAGACAGGGTATTGATGTTACTACCAGGTTTCAGTTTACCAAAAACTTATTTGCCAATGCCAATTTTAATTTTACAAAACCAAGGGCTGTTGACGAACCTAAGGGTGCCGATTATATTCCACTGGCGCCTACATTTACCAGTGTTGGTGGTGTTTATTATAAAGCGCAGCAAGGTTTTAATGGCGGCATTAATTACCGATACATAAAAAACCGCCCGGCCAATGAAGATAACTCTGTTGTTGCCAAAGGTTATTTTTTACTGGATGCAGCTGTTAATTACACCAGGCCTAAATATGAAATAGGACTGGCTTTTGAAAACATCTTTAATATTAAATGGAACGAAGCACAGTTTGCAACAGAATCGAGGTTGATGAATGAGCCGGCACCTGTTACAGAATTGCATTATACACCAGGTACGCCGTTTTTTGCAAGGCTGAAGCTGGCGGTGTTCTTTTAAATATAAAAAAGCGAGCAATAGCCCAAAACATAAAAGCTGTCAGGCTGAGCTTGTCGAAGCCGGTGCAAAGTAGCAAGTATTTTACTAAAGCTAAACCCGCCTTCGACAAGCTCAGGCTGACACTCTAAAAATTTAAGAGTAATAAAATAATAATTTAAACCTCTTTTATACAATGAATATGATGCATAAAAATAACAGGCTACAATTAAAATCTTTGGCGCTGTTGCTTCTATTCTTCCTCATCAGCCAGCCCTTGTTGGCGCATGAAGAAGTGGGCGAACTGGAAAAAATGAGTAAGGCTGATGCAGCCATCTTGTACCTGCAGCTCGGCTTTAAGCATATTATTCCACTTGGTTTTGATCATATACTTTTTGTACTGAGCCTGTTTTTGCTCAGCCCTAAATTAAAACCCGTACTTTGGCAGGCAACTGCGTTTACGGTTGCACATTCCATCACACTGGGACTGGCGATGTTTAAAGTGATAACGCCTTCACCGGCCATAATAGAGCCTATCATTGCTATGTCCATCATGTACGTGGCTTTGGAAAACATCTTCTCTCCAACGCTTAAAAAATCACGTATCGGCATTGTATTTTTATTTGGCCTGGTACACGGTATGGGTTTTGCCAATGCGCTGGGCTCTTTAGGCTTGCCACAAAATTCCTACCTCACATCACTCATCATGTTTAATGTAGGTGTAGAACTGGGGCAACTGGCGGTGATCTTATCTGCCTTCGTTTTATTCGGGAAATGGTTTGGCAACAAACCTTATTACCGCAAGGCCATTGTAATTCCTTTATCTGTATTGATTACGATCATGGCGGGGTATTGGACGGTGGAGCGGTTGTTCTTTTAAGGGTTTAATTCAGTAAATATTTTAAAATTTTCAAACCAGGTACTTTTGATCTCGTTAGTAGTGTCAAATTCTTTTAATCGTATAATATTTTGATCAAAAAGTTTACAGACTGTTTGCCAGTTCGTTTTGTTGCTGAGCCAATATTGCTTTTCACTATTTAAAACATTGTTTAGCAAGTCGCCTTCATAATAATTGCCTTCTGCTAAAATATCCTCCTTTAATTTTTCAATAGCAAGAGGAATCAAAAATTCAAGATTAATATTTTGTCCAATCATTATTCTCAAATCTTCTATTGTAAAGTCTTTTAATGTTTTTTTTCGAAGTTGGTGGCAGGTTTTAACCAGGTACGAGTCATATTCCGGTTCACCCCAATCCTGTTTGTCCAATTGCTCCAGTGTATTATTTAAATCTACTTTCATGTAGTGAATTGTTGCCGGCTAATATTTGATACCCATTAGTTTACCAATTACTCCAAGCAGCTTAACAGCCCAGTCTGGTGGTTTAACTGCTATTATATCATTTCTGTAATTACTCATCAATGCACCCAGGTATAACTTAGTATTCAGGTTCATTTTAAAATCCTTTGTTCTGCCTTCAGTTACCTTGTCCAATACTTTAACTACATCTTCAAAATAGGCTTCCATCTGTAAGGCTGGCTGGTGTGTGTTATAAACCAATACTTCTTTAGCTGTTGGGTTTCTGAAAGTATGTGCAACACCTTTTGGAACAGTAAGTTTGTCTCCCTTTTTTGCAGGTATCCAGGTATCTTTTACAAAGAATTCCATTTCTCCCTCCAGAATTTCATAGGTCTCAATAGCATTTGGATGCGTATGAACCAAGGGGTCTTTCATGTTGCATCCCGGCAATAATAACCAATGCAGATCCAGTGACTGTCCGTTTGTTTCAGTTCCGCTTTTTAGAACGGTAAATTTCATTCCAAGTGGCGTCATATCAAGTATTTTGTTCTGATCAGTTATCATATGAAAGCTGTTTAAACAATTTAATAATTAGGTTTTTAAGTAAGAGCAGAAATTGCTCTCAAATGTAATTTACGAAAAGATCAATTTGTTTTATTCCACAAAATAGGAAAGGTCACAGGATTTAACCTGCGACCTTTGCTCTACAGAAGAGAAATGAAATTAACTACCCTCCCAATTCCTTCTCCAAATCCCTCACCATACCAGGACTTAGATCATATCGATTTTTATAGGCCGCTTTAAAAAACTGCTCCGCATTATAACCTTTATTTTGTGCCTGCATGTATTTGCCCATCCAGTAAAGTTCAAGCCCTTCCAGTGGCTTGCCCGATACCTGTTGCTGGTAAACTTTTTCTGCTTCGGCTGTTTTATTATTCCTGTACAATGCCCAAACATACCAGGCATAGGTTTGCGGGGTGCTCCTGTTCAGTAATTCTCTGGCTGCAATAGTTTCTGCTTTGCCGGGATCATTTAAAATGCCGGTGTATAGTTCCAGCAGATATTTGTTGTACATATTGCCATAAACAGGCGCTGTTGCCATGGCAACAAATTCGTTGGCATATTTTTTTTGCAGGACGCTGTCCCCTCTTTTATCAGCCAGTTGCGATAATTTAAAAACAGCATCGGGTGCTTTTGTTTTTGATTGTACAAAGCGAAATATTTTTTCTGCCAGCGAATCATTATTATCATGCACCAAGGCTATCCAGCCCAATGCCATGATGGAGTGCAGGTCGGTGGCAAGTAAACGGATGGATTGTTCATACAACTCATTTGCCTTTTGCAGATTACCATTATGTAAATTCAAATCGGCTTCATTAGATAAAGCCGCCTGCATTAAAGAAATTTTTCCTGCAGCCTGCTCCCAGGCCTGGTGCATAGCAGCAATGGCTGTATCCAGCTCGCCCTTATAATGAGCCAGCTTTGCCCTGCGAAAATTATAACCATAATCGGTAGGCCTGGCAATTTGTTTTAATTCAAATGCTGCAACCGGGTAGTAACCCAGTTCAAAAGCCACATCAAAACTGAGCGTAGCTGATTCATATTTTTTTATGCCCGTATTTTTTACCTGCTTTAAAAGCGAATCAGCCATGTTAAAACGGTGCTGCAAAATACTGTTGCTTACCAGGGCCATATTAGGAGCGGTTTCCTGGTGATTAAAAGCTTTGTCGGCCAACAATAAAATACTGTCGGCCATTACCAGGTCCTGTATATCGCCGGTTACATGAAAACGCTGCACGAGGCAGTTTGCGTATTTTAATTCGTTGACCAGGCCGGGGCTTTCGGGTACTATCCTGCTCTTCCAGAATTGGAGATCGGTCTCAAGTGCATTTTTAACGGCAGAATCGGAATAATTATTGATCAGGCTGTCAACAAAAGTGACTGACACGATCGTTTTATTTTGATCTTTACAGGATGCAAACAGCAACAGCATGGCTATGCCGGGAATTAATTGTTTCAAGGTTTAAAGTTTAGGAATATGTACGGATAAATATGCCGGATGGTTTTTAAAAACCAGTTCCAGCCATCTTACCCAAACCCAGGTTAAGACAGGTTCATCTATTTCCCCGGCATCATTTTTTTAATGGCTGCAGGCAGATCAAGCTTTCCTTTGATCAGCCACGAAGTTCCAAAAGCGATCAGTGCAATAGCTTCGAGGCAAAATACCGGATGCGTTTTATCAAGCCAGCCGATCTGCATCGGTTGTATCCAGATGCTGTAAACGGCTATCAATGCAAGGCATGCCAGCATGATGATGCCGCATAGCAGGTAGGTCTTATGATTTTTCAGTTTGCCAAAATCCTTTCTTACTTCTGTTCTGCGAAAATTAACCATCGACATAACGGCTAGTGTAATAAAAAACAGGCAGGCAAAGGCAAAGTGAATATGACCGGTATTATCACTGCTGAGAAAAATACGCATATTGTCAGTAATACAATTGGTTGATGCAGTTGGGAACACGACCACGCCGAGCGCAAAAACACCTGCCAGGTTTGCCATAGCACTATCGGTAAGACCTTTTTCTCCGGGGCGGAGTTTATGGCCTTTGTAACAGAACATAAACAGAGCCACGGCACACATAACGCCGGTAAACAACTCTCCTACGGTACTGTAATAATAATGGCTTATAGAAAATTTAAAAGAACCGGCGGAAACATAGGATTCGTTGCATTTGTAACAGTCAGTTCTGATAAAAAAATTGCTATTAAGGATATCCAGGTTATTTACCACATAATTGCCGATGAGTAAAATGAACGGCAGCAACAAGCCCAGCCAGCCAATGGCTTTGCGAATGGCGAGGTAAGAAACGATGAGATTGTCGTTGTTGTTTTTATCCGTGTTGGCCATAGCGAATTAGTTTTGGTTGAGCGTATACGCTGTAAAAGAACAGAATGTTTTGCTAAGTTGCAAGAGGTAGGTGGTATTGCATATTAAACCAGTGCCATCCTTTAAAAGATGTTGAGCAATACTAAATAATGATCAGTTAAAAAAAAAGTGATTTATTCCCATCCATTTGCAAGCACATCAGCAAGATGCATGGTCTTTAAAGGCAGGTTCTTGTTTTTTATAATACCTTCAAGCTGCATAAGGCAACTGAGATCGGTTGATATAATATATTCGGCGCCGGTGGCCAGTGCGTTGTTAATTTTCTGATCGGCCATAGCAGTTGATATGGCATCAAATTTTACTGCAAAAGTTCCGCCAAAACCGCAGCAGGTTTCCACATCGTTCATTTCCAACATTTCCAGTCCTTTTACATAACTTAACAAAGTACGTGGACCGGTCTTTATTTTGCATTCACGCAACGCAGCACAACTGTCATGGTAGGTGGCTTTACCGTTCAGCGCTGCACCGTAGTTCTCTATCTTTAATACATCGGTTAAGAATTCGCTAAATTCGTAAATACGTTTGCCCAGGTCTTTTACGGTATTGTGCTGTGAAGAATTTTCGAAAAGTTTACTGTAGTAATTTCGTACAAAACCTACACAACTGGCACTGGGTGCTACAATATAATCGGCCCCTTCAAAGTCTTTAATGAACTTGCTGCAAACATCTCTTGCTTCATCCCAAAATCCTGCATTGAAAGCCGGCTGGCCGCAACAGGTCTGGTTGGTATTGTAGGATACTTCGCAACAGGCTTTCTCCAGCACTTTAACCATATTAAATGCTGTTTGCGGGTAAAGCTGATCTACAAAACAAGGTATGAATAACTGAACTTTCATGCTTATCGCTGGGTCTTTAAATATTCTTTGATGCTTAGCTTTTTATCTTCTACCGGGTCGTACACTTGTATCTCCATTGTTTTGGGATTCACAAAAAAACGGTAGTAGGTTTCAAAGCGTTCTCCTCCATTATAACCGGCCTGTACAGAAATATCTGTTTCATTTTCCTGTGGTTCATCCATCATAAAAGCAATGCCATGACGGTGGTTGCTTAAAGAATCGATGTATTTACTGCTCTTCATTACAAATGGAAGTTTCATCAATGCATTGGTAATTTTTGTTTCCAAAGCTGTATCAGTAAAACTGTGTATGTATTTTGCTGAAGAGTCGGTTTTTATTTTGGCAGATGAAGAATCAATAACAACAGTTTCATCTGTTTTAGCAGCATTGTTGCAGGCACTAAAAGAAATGATCACCAGTAAATATAAGAACCGCTTCATAGATATTATTTAAAGGTATTAACCAGGGCAATCATTTTAAGCGCTGTAATAGCAGCTTCTTCGCCTTTATGGCCGTGTTTGCCACCGGTTCTTTCGTCAATCTGTTCCTGGTTATCTACCGTTAGTACACCAAAAATGGTGGGTACCGGTATGTTTAAATTCAATTGTACAATACCATCGGTTACTGCCTGGCAAACGTATTCAAAATGTGGCGTATCGCCCCTTAATACACAGCCCAGTGCTATGAACACACAAGGTTTATCATCCTTATATTTATGCAGCTCCCAGTATTTTTTTATAATGAAAGGAATTTCAAAAGCACCTGGCACTGTAATGCTCATGTGTTGCACTTGATGTTCAGCCAGTATTTTTTTGCAACCGGCTTCCAGTTTATCAACGGTTGCGGAATTCCATTCGGTACGTACAATAACAACACAGGCACCCGGCGGAAGCTGGATGCCTGTTGTATTAGTTAAGTTTGATGAGTCTGTTGACATATCGTGAATCGTGAATGGTGAATCGTGAGTAAGTATCCAAATATTCAATGACCTCTGTCAATTGCTTATTGCCTATCGCCCATTGTTCTACTTGGTTACGCCTAAACTTCCCAGGTATTTATCAACCTCACCAGAGCTAACCCTTTGGCTGGCCGGGTATTTATCTTTCAGCTCCTGAAATAATTCAACAGCTTCTTTTGATTTACCCAATGCTTCTGCATAACGTGCTGCCATATAAATAGCCTCAGTTGTCATAGCTTCGTCAAGCCCGCTTATAGAACCGGCTTTTTTATAATAATCCAAAGCATCATCTGTTTTCTTTTGTTCGGCATAAGCGTGGCCTAACAAAATATAGGCTTTGCTCTGTACCTGGCTGGCGCCATTGGCATCAAATTCCTTTAAATGCTTAATGGCCTTGTCAAACTGCTTTAACTGCAGGTAGCAGGCGCCAATCATATACTGGGCCCTGTTGCCCGATTTGGTACCTCCATGGCTGCTTACAATTTTCAATAAGCCGGTTACACCAGCTGCTTTGTCGCCGTTTAATACCAAATTCACGGTATCCTTATTATAAGTAGATGAACCGGCAATAGCACCAAATAATTTTTCTGCAGAAAAAATGAGGTCATTGGCTTCTTTTTCTTTGGGTTCGGCTATTAATTTTTTGTAGCCTATAAATCCGCCCAGCAATACAATTACCAGGGAACCTGCTATGATTATTTTTTTACTGTATGCCGCCCAAAAGCCTTTTGCTTTTGCAACCACATCAGCTGCTTCGTTTTGTTCTGCTTTAACTTGCTTATCTGCCATTTCAATTAATTAAGAATTAAAAATTATAAATTAGGAATTAAAAAACGATTTAATCTACGATGAAAGGATAATCTTCCTGAACATACACATCCTTCAGCAATTCATTATCATCCGGCCAGGGACTTTCTTCGGCAAAAGTTACCGATTCATCCACTTCTGCTTTAACACGGTCAATGATCACTTCAAATTCTGCATCTGTAACTTTATACTGATCCTTCAATACATTCATTACATACTCAATAGGGTCTCTTTCCTTGTATTGCTCCAGTTCGTCTTTGGTACGGTATTTTTGCGGATCGCTCATACTGTGCCCTTTATAACGGTATGTTTTAATTTCAAGTAAAGTAGGTCCGCCTCTCTCTCTTGCACGGTTTACTGCCCTTAATACACCATTGTGTACATCTTCGGGGCTCATGCCATCAATACTATCGCTGGGCATTTCGTAAGCATCTGCCATTTTATAGATGTCCAGTGTTTTACTGGTACGGGCTACAGAAGTACCCATGGCATAATGATTGTTTTCGCAGATAAACACAACGGGCAGATCCCAAAGCATGGCCATATTAAAGGTTTCATGCAACATACCCTGGCGGGCAGCACCATCGCCAAAAAAACAAAGCACCACATTTTTGGTACCACGGTATTTTTCGGCAAAAGCCAAACCGGCACCGGTACCAATTTGTGCACCTACAATACCATGACCGCCAAAGAAATTTTCTTTTACGCCAAAAAAGTGCATACTACCACCCTTTCCTTTACTGCATCCGGTAGCTTTGCCGTACAATTCGGCCATACAGGCTTTGGGTGTAATGCCCTTGGCAATAGCCAAAGCATGATCACGGTAAGCGGTAATAAATTTATCATCAGGTGTGGTTGCAGTCATGCATCCGGCGGCAACGGCCTCCTGTCCAATGTACAGGTGACAAAAACCACGAATCTTCTGCATACCATATAACTGGCCTGTTTTTTCCTCGAAGCGGCGTAAAAGCAGCATCAGTTCGTACCAGTACAAATAGGTTTCTTTAGAAAATTTAGTAGCCAATGGGTTAATTTTAGGCGGCAAAGATAAGGGAGAAATGGGAAATTCAGGCATTGGGAATTGCGTGTGGGGAATTAAGGATTAAAACCCTACCGTATCAATAAAACTGACCCATTTTCAATAGTTTCTACCCCAAAAATATTGGTGTATTTTATGTAGTAAACATACGAACCCGAAGGCTGCGGTTTTCCTTTAAGTGTGCCATCCCAGCCTTTACCATATTCACGGGTTTCAAAAACGGTTTGGCCATAGCGGTTAAAAACAATAAAGCTGAATGCCTTTACTGCTTGAAATATCTCCGGTTTAAAAATATCGTTTTTAGTATCGCCATTGGGCGTAAAGGCATTGGGTATGCCCATGTAAATACAGTTTTTACGCTGGATAGTTATTGAATCGGTACCGGTGCATGAATTAAAATCCTTTACTGTAAGGTAATAGGTTCCAAATTTGCTGACATCAATAAAATCACCGGTAGAACCTGTACTCCATTGATAAGTAAAATAATTGGGAACAGTTATTTTTAAAACATTGCCATAACAAAGATCCTGGTTGGGAGGCAAAAAGTTTTTAGGTATTGTATCAATGGAGATAATATTGAGCGTATCAGTTGCTGAGCAATTGTTGGCATCGGTAACAGTAACCCAATAATTACCCGGATTGTTTACGGTAAAAGTTGGTTGAGTTGAATTATCCTGCCAGATATAGCTGTTGAATAAGCCAGGTGTGATGGAACCCTGACTGTTTGTACATATGTTGCCATCAGGTCCCAAATCGGGTTTAGGTTTTGGATTGACTTTTAAATCTGTGGTTATTACAGAATCGCAACCAAGTGAAGTTAATAAAGTATCCTTATAAATACCAGCAGTTGTTTGGTTGGAACCTCCGGCATAATAGGTTTGGCCTTCGCAAATAGTTGCATTAACTGAAGTGAATTTTCTGTTGATGATTAAATTGAGTGTGATGGTACTGTCACAACCCGCAGCATTTGGAATTATTTGCGTGTAAGTACCACTTGAATCATAAACATTTTCATTTAACAAAAAGCTAATGCAGGTGCTGACGTTTAATGTATGAAATGTATTTGTGAGGCATACCTGGCTTAGTTTATGTACAAAAATATTTCCACGATTTGATATAGCAGTCATATTAAATAAACCCGGCCCGGGATCAAAATCTGATGTTCTTTCAAACTCACCCGTGGTAATTACATTTTTTTGTGCGTCAATAGCCATCGATGTTGTACCGGAATAATAACCTTCTATAGTTTTTGCCCAAATAAAATTACCATCCTTATTTAGTTTTAATATGAATGTGTTGTAAGAACCCGTTGCAGTAAAAATATAAGAACCTGGCCCGGGATCAAAATCTGCCGGGCCACTAAAAGTCCCTGTAACATAAATATTTTGTGCAACATCTATTCCTATTTTATTGCTACTTTGATCCCCTATTCCCCCGATCTGCTTTGCCCAAACAAAATTGCCCCCGGCATCTAATTTCATTATAAAAATATCAGTACCACCAAAAGGGGTCATATTGAATACACCAGAACCCGGGTCAAAATCTACGGTACTTCCATTAAAATATCCTCCTATATACACTGCGTTATTACTCCCTGTAACAACACTTATCGCACCTTCAATAGTACTTGTTCCAATTGATTTTGCCCAAATAAAATTTCCATTTGCATCAAGCTTCAAAACAAAAACATCTGCATCACCTGCAGAGGTAAGATTATGAGTAGCTGGCCCAGGATCAAAGTCTGTTGTTGAATAAAACGTTCCTACAATAACGATGTTGCCAGTATTATCAAGGTGTAAGGCAAAAGGAAATTCATTACTTAGTAATTGACCTGGCGCTGCAATTTGCTTTACCCAGATAAAATTCCCTGAAATATCAAACTTCAAAATAAAGATGTCTATACCTGAAGGACAGTACAAATTATGTACTCCAGGGCCAGGGTCAAAGTCAATTAAAGATCCAAATGTTCCGCATAGATAAACATTGCCGGTGTTATCAACTTTTAACGATATTCCTACATTTGCCTGAGCACCTGCACCACTCAAATTTTTTTCCCAAACAAAATTCCCGGAACTATTGAGCTTTAAAATGAAAGCATTTTCCGGACCGAGATGTACATAATGGACTCCCGGGCCTGGATCAAAATCAATTTCTCCTACAAAACTGCCAGTGATATATACGTTTTCAAATGCATCAACATAAATTTCTCTACTCCATATAGTACCGAAAGTAGCCCCTTGTACTACAATGGCCCAGATCAGGTTTCCCGATGGATCGAATTTTGTAACATATGTACCTGTACCATTTACGGTAAGATTATATACACCTGGCCCTGGATCAAAATCAACCGTACCGGTGAGATATCCTGTTGAATAAACATTCCCTGCTGCATCTACTGTACCATATGTAGAATAATTATAAATTGTTCCTCCCAATTGTTTTGCCCAGTCAAAATTTACATTTTGTGCAGGTAGATTTATTCCAAAAAAAACAATAAAAAGTACAGTAAATATTTTTTTCACTTAAGGATCAATTATAGATTAATATTTTCCAGCGGCTATTAAGCAATAAAAATAGTAAAACAAGCTGTAATGTAATTATGAAATGTAGAGGGTTACCTTATCAGCAATACATTCCCCTTATACTCAAACAGTTTCCCTTCCACATTCCTGAAACTGATCTGGTAAATATAATTATCAGATGATTGCTGCTGGCCTTTAAATCTTCCATCCCAACCATTAGTATAGTCCTTGGTTTGATAAATAAGCTGACCAACCCGGTTGTAAAGACGTAATTGATAATCCTTTATTTCGGTATTAATTGTTGGTTTGAAAACATCATTCCTGCTATCGTTGTTTGGGCTGAAAGCATTGGGTATGCCAATGGGAATGCAGGCAATTTCCCGGATGGTCAACGTATCGGTGCCAACACAATTATCAAAATTGGTTACTGTTAAAACATAATTGCCGGCTTTTCTTATTTTAATATTACGGGCAGATAATCCACTATTCCACGAATAGGTTTTATATCCCGGCACATCTATTTTTAAAACATTACCACTACAAAGTTCCTGGTTGGCAGGTAAAAAATTTGCCGGCTGTTTTACAATATTCCTGATAACTACACGGGCTGTTGCTTTGCAATTGAATGTATTGGTAACCGTTACAAGGTAAGTACCCGGTTTTGTAACGGTGTATTGCGGTGTGGCAGACAGATCCTGCCAGAGATAGGTTTCAAAATTCCCGGGATCAAGCAGGATGCTTTGACCTTCGCAAATATTCCTGTCGGCACCCAGTGATGGCTTTGGTTTTTCGCGAAAAGTTAAGCGGGTAACTATTACAGAATCGCAGCCTGTAGCAGTTTTTAGCGTATCATAATAAATTCCCGATGCGGTTTGTTGCATTCCACCGGCTACATAAAATTCGCCCTCGCAAATACTTGCTGTTACATTGTTTATGATACGGAAAATGGTAAGGTTTAAAGTAATGATGATACTGTCGCAGCCCATAGCATTTAAAACCAGGTGTGTGTACGTGCCGGTTGAATCGTAGACTTTATTATCTAACTGATAAGCTGTGCAGGCGGTTATATTTAAAGTTTGAGTAACTGCTGCATTGGGACATTGCCGCAGTTTTTGTATAAACATTTCGCTTTGCCCGGCCGATGTGCGCTTCATTTCAGCCGGCCCGGGATCAAAATCTTTTGTGCCTTCAAATGTACCGCCCACATAAATATTATTTGCTTTATCAACCTGTAACGAATACCCGCTTCCATAAAAAGGACCGGTTGCCTGTGCAACCCAGCGAAATTCCCCTGCGGCATTCATTTTTAATACAAAAACATCCGGATCACCCAAAGCGGTTAGTTTTTTTTCTGCCGGTCCGGCATCAAAATCGGCCGTGCCATTGTAATGGCCGGTTGTATAAATATTACCTGCCTCATCGGTATCAACGTCAAACACTTTTTGAAAGGATGATCCTCCAACCTGCTTTACCCAAACCAGGTTTAAGTTCAAATCATATTTACCAATAAATATGTCATCATCATCAACAGGTGAACTGAGCATAAATGACCCGCTACCGGGATCAAAATCAGCTTCGCCATCAAAATGTCCGGCTACATAAACAAATCCAGTTTTATCAAACTTCAGGCTACTGCAACGTACCCTGCTATTACCTCCCAGCCTGGCTGCACTCATGAAGCCGCCACCGTTATTTAGTTTTAAAATATAGCCATCCCCCGATGCAGGTGAGGTTAAATTAAAAACGCCGGAGCCGGGATCAAAATCAACCGTTGCAAAGTAAAAGCCGGTGCTGTACACATTCTGCTGTTCGTCCAGGTCAATATCAAAAGCCACATCCGCAGATGCACCGCCAATTTGCCTGGCCCATTGAAAAACACCGTCGCTGTTTAATTTGCAGATAAAAATATCGGTTGCTCCCGCTGAAACCAGGTTAAAGACACCGGTGCCTGGATCAAAATCGGCCGTGTTTTCAAAATAGCCGTTTATGTATATATTATCTGCAGCATCTAATTTGATGGTGTTACAAAATTCATTGGTTGGGCCGCCAAATCTTTTGGCCCAGATGAAATTTCCAGAATTATCATATTTGCTCACAAAAATATCTTCATTGCCTGCCGAAATTAAATTGGCAACACCCGGGCCGGGATCAAAGTCGGTAGTACCAAAAAAAATGCCGGTTACATAAATATTACCACTGGCATCCAGTGTTAAAGCATTGCCTGCCTGGTACCTGAAATCGCCAATAGTTTTGGCCCAGATCAACCTACCTGCAGGATCGTATTTGGCCAGGAAAGCATCTTCAGCATTAACAACCGACAGGTTATAAGCTCCAGGGCCTGCATCAAAATCAACCGTAGTAGAAAAGTACCCGGTTGCATATACATTGCCTGCATTATCCAGTGCAATTGCCTTGCAGGCATCGTAAGAGTTGCCCGCCATGCTGATGGCCCAATCCGGTTTAGCAGATTGTGGTAAAACAGATAAGCTGCAGAACAGCAATAATCCGGCTATGACAAAAACTCTTTTCATCAATATATCTTAACGAAAAAAAGGGTTAAATGGTTTGGTATTGCAACAGATCATTTGTGCAAACTAAATATACTTAATTCCCGGCACTGTAAAAGGCATATACCTTTGTATCTTGCAATCCATGTTTTTCTCAGTAAAATATCCCTTACGCAGTTTAAAAATTATCAATTCTCCACTTTTGATTTTACACAAAGGGTTACCGGCATTTGCGGCCTGAATGGCAAAGGCAAGACTAACCTGCTGGATGCTGCATACTACTGCTGTTTTACCAAAAGCTATTTTACAAAGGTGGATGGGTTGAATATGCAGTTTAATACTGATGGGTTCAGGATTCAGGCTTCCTCATTCTCTTCCGAAGAAGGAGGAAATCCGGAAGACCTGAGCGAAGATCTAATCAAAATGAATACTAAAAAGACAGATGAAATTGTTTGCATTTTCAGGAACGGAGGTAAAAAAGAAATTTTGCTGAATGGGGTGCCATACACCAAACTGTCGGCGCATATCGGTAAATTTCCGGCAGTGATGATCGCTCCTGATGATATTAGTCTGATAACCGATGGCAGTGAAGAAAGGCGCCGGTTTATGGATACCGTTTTAAGCCAGATGGATGCCGGATACCTGCAGCAACTGGTGATCTACAATAAAGTATTGCAGCAGCGAAACAGTTTACTGAAAAGTTTTGCCGAGCAGGGAAAAACCGATTGGCAGTTGCTGGAAGTATTGGATGAACAGTTGATAGCACCCGGCGATCTTATTTTTGCAAAACGAAAAGCATTTACCCGGGCGTTAATTCCGTTGGTACAAGAATTTTACAGCCGCATTGCAGATAATGAAGAAGTGATTACACTACAGTACGACAGCAGGTTGCACGACAGCAGTTTTTACGATCTGCTGAATAACTACCGGCAAAAAGATTTTGCTGCACAACGGAGCAATGCCGGTATTCATAAAGATGATATTATTTTTCAACTGAACGGGCAGGTCTTTAAAACAACCGCATCACAAGGACAGCGCAAAAGTTTATTGTTTGCATTAAAACTGGCCGAGTTTGAATTGCTCAAAGCAAATAAAGGTTTTGCCCCGTTGCTGTTGCTGGATGATGTTTTTGAAAAACTGGACGACAACCGTATGCAACAGTTGCTGCACTGGGTTTGCAACGAAAACAGCGGGCAGGTTCTTATTACCGACACCCATAAAGAAAGATTGCAGGAAGCTTTTGAGAAATTAAATACGGCTTACCAGATCATTGAGCTGTGATTTTTTGCCTACGGCAAAAAAAGGGTTTGCCACAGATTGCACAGATTAACACGGATTTTTTATTTGCTTCGCAAATTAATATAGCCACAGAGACAAGGAAAAACAGAAGTAACACAAAAAAAATATATGTACTTTTTCTTTTCTGTGCTTCTGTGTCTCTGTGGCAAATCACAATCTGCCGCAGGCAGAATCATAAACCCAATCCGTATTTATCTGTGCAATCCGTGGCAAAAACATTTGCGCAGCAAATAGCCTATTTTTGTGGTATGGGAGAAATTTCTTTACAGGATGCCATCAACCAGTTTTTACAAAAAAGCCGCCTTAAAAGTGGCATACAGGCATTACGTATTGAAGATGTATGGGAAGAAGTAATGGGCAAAACAGTTGCCAAATACACCGATAAGATACAGATCATCAATGCTACATTATTTATTACCACCACCGTTGCTCCTTTAAAAAATGAATTGCTGTATCAAAAAGAAAAAATAATAGAAAGGGTTAATGAGGCATTGGGCGAAAAGACGATAAAGGAAGTGGTGATAAAATAGCTTCAAGGGTAAAAGCTACAAGGGATAAGTCTGCGGGTTTAAAGTGTATTTTATATATAAGGCTGCTTTTTATTAAAAGGATGCCCCTTGTGGCTTGCTGCTACTCCCCTTTTCTACTTATTCTCCAATCCCCTCACCGTATATCCCTCCGCCCGCAACAACGCTATCAGCCCATTTTTACCAACCAGGTGACCGGCACCAACTGCAGTAAATACCGGGTTCTTTTTCATGATCACTTTTAACTGTAGTATCCAGTTCTTATTCCTGTTGTCCAGTAAAATTTCCTGGTTATCCGCCACACCAAAGGCTGGTGTATTCATGATCCTTTCTATCTCATCCAGCCGTTGGCTTTTATATGCATGCAGCATCAGGGCAAAATCTGCTTTTGATCTTTCCAGACTATCAATGGTATTCAACAGGTCTTCAGCCTGTTTTTCATAGGGGATGCTATCAAATACCGAAGCCTGGAAAGCCATTGTTTCGAGGCCTTTAATATCCTTTCCGCCTTCTTTTGCAAGCTGCATAACAGATTCTTCCACACTGCTTGCCGAATTGCAGGGCATCATCTTGGGATAAAGCAAGGCTACTAAAAATTCAGGTTTCATGCGTTGAAAAAGACTGATGGGTGTTTTCAAACTGTCTTTAAAAAAATCTGAAACTCTTTTGTATTGATCTGCTGTATACAGGTCTATAAGTTTCTTACCGTCCTTCATGTTCATCAGCATCAAAGCGCCCATCAGGGTTGCAGGATCATCCAGGTCAAGCTCCAGGTAGATCTCATGGCTGTTTGTAATAGCCTGTTTTAATGTACTGCTGAATTTGATATCATCTTTACAAAGCAGGTGAAAGGTTCCAAATAAATAACTGGGTGCAGCAAGACCATTGCCACTTACCTCCCACAGCAGCGTATTGCCGGTTGTATCTGTCTGCAGGTTATGCAGGTGTGCTTTAGCGTTTGTGTTAACCAGGCTACACATCAACCCTAAAAAATAAACCAGTTTCATTTAAAATGCATTTTGCATAAAATTAACTGAAAGATTGTAACCGTAATTGTTAATGGTTATATTAGCTGAATATTTACATATGAAAGCACCCTATCTTTTCCTCATCTTTTTATTGGCGGCAGTAACACAGATTACTGCACAAAAAAGCCAGCCTGTTTTTGGCAAAGTAGATAAAGCCGACCTGGAAATGAAAGACTGTGATTTTGATAAAGGGGCAGATGCAATGGTGCTGATTGATTATGGCAATATGTATTACGACCGGGGTACAGTTGGTTATTCAACCTTTAAAACAGTTTACGAGCGCCGTACCCGCATTAAAATTTTAAAAGAAAAAGGGATATCCCAGGCAGATATTGAAATAAATTACTACACCCACAACAATGAAGAAAGGATCTTTAAATTCAATGCCAATACCTACAACCTGGATGCAGCGGGCAAAATAATAACTACCGAAGTAAAAAAGAATTCTATCTACTCCAAAAGAATTGATGGTAATTACTCAAAAATGATCATTGCTTTTCCCGAAGTTAAGGTGGGAAGTATCATTGAGTATTCCTATACCATAGAAAGAGAAAGTTATGGGCTGCGTAACTGGTATTTCCAGGGGCGAATACCTGTGCGTTACAGTGAGTACCAGTTAAGGATCCCGCAAATCTTCCGGTTTGCCGTGCAGCCAACCTTAGTAGATCCTGTTGAAGATAAACAGGAGGTTATTGATGAATCAATATCCATGGATGAGGGTGTTATGGAAACAAAATCCCTGAAGAGTAATTATATCATGCGTAATCTGCCGGGTGTTAAAAATGAACCCTTTATGGGATCACCCCTGGATTATATGCAGCGCCTGGAATTTCAGATGACACAGATTTATTATAGCGAGAGTCATATTGAAGACCTGAGTGTAAAATGGCAGGATGTAATTAAAAACAGGCTGAATATGCATGAAGATTTTGGTTTGCAACTGCAAAAAACAGTGGTTGCTGCAAAATTATTTGTAGAAGAAGCCAGGCAAATTGCAGATGTGGAAATGAGAATGAAATTCATGTATGATCGTATCCGGAAAACGATGAACTGGAATGGAGATGAGGAATACGTTTATACGGATAACGGAATTATAAAGACCTGGGAAACTAAGACCGGTAACGTTGCAGACATAAATCTGTTGCTGATCAACCTGCTGAACGAAGCAGGCGTTAAAACTGCTCCCATCCTTTTAAGTACAAGGGATAACGGACTGGTAACGCCGGTTTACCCTTCCGTAAACCAGTTTAATACCGTTATGGCTTATGTGCAGATAAAAGAAAAAATTTATGTACTGGATGCAACAGATAAAGTGACTCATATAAAATTGGTTCCGGAAAAAGTAGTGAATACAAATGGTTTTATACCTGAAGGAGAAAACGGTAAGTGGAAAGATGTGCTTTCGGGAAAAAGTAAATACAAGGTAATGGCTGCCATACAGGGTGAAATTGATGAAGCAGGTATTATGAAAGGTAACGGCCTGGTGAATTGTTATGATTATGCCAGGGCGCAAAGGGTTAAGGAATGGAAGCAGGATAACCTGAAATTTAAAAATGATTATTTTATAACCCACTACCCTGGTTTAAAAATAGAAGACATAACCGTTAATAACGTGGAAGCAGATTCCCTGCCGCTTGAGCAGAAAGTAAAATTCAGCGCTGTGTTAAACAACTCCGGCGAATACCGGTATTTCAACACCAATCTCTTTTCAGACCTTGAAAAAAATCCATTCATTGCAGGTACCAGGGTTTCTGACATTGATTTTGGCGTACACCAGGAATACACCATTTTTGGAAATTATACCATTCCGGTTGGATTTACTTTTGACGGTATTCCTGAAAATATTTCTATGACGACACCGGACAAGGGTATTATCTTCAACCGTACTGTACAGGTTGAATCTAATTTGTTGAATATAAGAATGACCCTTGAATTTAAAAGAACATTTTACACAGCAGATACCTACCCTGAGTTTAAGGAATTTTACAAAAAACTGTTTGATAAGTTAAATGAGCAGGTGGTGATCAGGAAGAAAACAACGCCTTGATTTACACTAAACCTTGTAGCAACCCGGTCCGGGAATAACATATCATTATTACAGGTAATTACAACAAAAACTGCATCCCGGTATTGAATCATACATGTTTCAGTTCCCAAACATCCACTACTATTTCACCACCCGGGTTGCCAAAATCAAACAAAAATAATGGCTGCGCCCGGGTTTATACAGCATGCGATCTGCCCCATTTTTGCCATTTGTGTAAATATTTCCGACCATAAATAAGCTATTCCAATAGAAATTATTCTGTAAACGAAAAAATAGTGTTACATTAACAGCATTGTTTTTTACTATCAAACAATCCGAACTTAATACCTATACAAAATGGTAGTTTAATACTGTTACGGCTGACTGATCCATGCAACTCCAATCCTATGAAAATAACTACCCGCTGTTGTATATTGAATTCAAATTTTAACTGATCATAGAATTTTTACTGTATGCAGCATTAGCTTACAGGTGCGCAAAACATTTTATGCATTTTTATTAAACACCAAAAAACTTTCTAATGAGAAAAATTTATTTATCGCTTGTATTCATTCTTTTTTCTGCCACATCATTAACCGCACAGTTGACCGGGACTAAAGCTATTCCAGGTGACTATGCCAATATTGCGGCAGCTGTTACCGATCTGAATGCGGTGGGTGTTGGCGCTGGCGGCGTTATATTCAATGTGGCTGCGGGGCATACAGAGATTACAGATATCCCGGAAATAACTGCAACAGGAACTGTTGCTAATCAAATCATATTTCAAAAATCCGGGGCGGGGGCAAATCCTTTAGTGACCAGGCTTACTGCCGGAACGGTTGCTTCAACAACAACTTTAGGCAGTAACGGCGATGGTATAGTTATCATCAACGGAGGGGATTATATCACATTTGACGGAATTAGTCTTCAAACTGATGCCGGTTTTACAGTTGCAGGAATGATGGAGTATGGCTATTACCTGAAAAAAGCATCAGGTACGGATGCGTGTAAAAATGTAACCATCAAGAATTGTGTAATAACATTGAACCGAGCGGCGATCTACTCATTCGGGATCTTTGTGTCCAATATTTCGGGCACTGCCAGCGTTACAGTAACTTCTACTGGGGGCAGGAGTGAGAATATAAAAATAAACGGAAATACCATCACCAATGCTTATGGCGGTTTACAACTGCGTGGTTTCGCTGCAGTAACGCCTTTTGATTTTTACGATCAAAATATAGAAGTAGGCGTTGATAATGCAAATATTATCTCCAACTATGGGGGTGGCACTACTACCACTTATGGTATATATTGTATTTACCAGAATAACCTTGTCATTGCAAACAATAATATTAATAATACGGCAAATGGCGGTATTGCTTCCGCCAATACATTTTATGGGATGTTCCTGTCAACCGGTACCAACTCAAATGTTGAGATACATCACAATACAATTTCAATAACTGCCGGCGGAACCACCCAAACGGCATATGCAATCAATAATGCTATGGGAGCCTCCGGTACTAACAATCTTGTCAGCATTCATGATAATACTATCACTTCCTGTTCTTATCCAGCCGCAACTAGCGGGGTTCTTTACTTACTATACCAAAATACCACTCCTTTTACTTCACATATCTATAATAATACCGTAACCGGCAATTCGCTCACCGGCACATCAGGTTCATTATACTGTCTTTACCAATCGGGTGCGGTCGTGAATGAAGGAAAAATATATGGAAATACCATTACGGGCAATACCAAGACGGGTACAGGAACTATGTATTGTCTTTACAATTCTCCTGGAGCCACTTCAACAAATGATATATACAGCAATACAATATCAGGAAACAGCGGAACGGGAACCATTAACGGGATCTATCAGAATGGAGGGTTGGTTACAAATATTTACAGGAACCAGGTATTCAATCAAAGCAGTTCGGGGGCAACAGGTATTGTTTATGGCATGACTGTCGCCGCAGGACCGCTTACCACCAATATCTATAATAATTTTATCAGTGATCTGAAAAGCCCGGCTGGTGACGCTGCAGCTGATGGAGTAAGGGGTATTAATATTACATCAACAACGGCGAATTCTGCTATAAACCTGGATTATAATACCATTTACCTGAATGCATCTTCTTCAGGAGTCAACTTCAGTGCCGCTGGGGTATATCATACCTACAGTGCTACTGCAACAAGTGCTTCGCTTACGATGAGAAATAATATTATCGTAAACGCTTCTACTCCCTCCGGAACCGGTATCGTTTCTGCTTTCAGGAGATCTGCTGCCACTTCGCTGGATAATTTTAATACGGCTACAAATAATAATGATTATTATGCCGGAACCCCGGCTGCCAACCGTCTTATTTATTATGATGGCACGAATTTGGATCAAACACTTGCTGCCTACCAGGCCAGGGTTACCCCAAGAGATGTAGCTTCAATCACTGAACTTCCGCCATTTACCAATATTTCAACCACTCCTTATGATCTTCATATCAGTGGCAGTTCGGGTGTCAGCAATGCAGGGATTCCTGTTGCAGGTATCACTACCGATATAGATAATGACACCCGTAATGCTACAACACCGGATATAGGTGCCGATGAATTTGCTTCAGCGGCCGGAATTGACCTGAGGGCAACGAACCTGGTCAATCCCATTGTAAAGAATTGCTATAACGCGACAGAAACTGTAACCATCCGTATCCAGAATAGTTCATCCGTAACGCATGATTTTTCAGTTAACCCGGTAACTGTAACAACCAATGTTACCGGAGCGGTAACACAAACTTTAAGTGCTATTGTAAACACAGGCACATTGGGTGCCGGCTTAACACTGGATGTTGCGATGTCAGCAACATTAAATATGACCCCAACCGGAGTTTATACGTTTAATGCTTCCACATTGGTTGCAGGGGATATAAACCCGGGCAACGATGCCATGCCAGCGGCAAATCTTACTAAAGCTGTATTGGCAGCAGGAACTGTTTCTGCAAGTCCCACAGGATATTGCATTACAGGCGGAACGCCAACATTAACTGTAACTGGCGCAGCAGGTGGCAATTTGCAATGGCAACAAAGTATAACTGCCGGCAGTGGTTTTACAGATATCCCCGGAGCTACCACTTCTCCGTATACAGTAGGCAGCCCCATTACACAAACCATGTACTATAGATTGCAGGTAACTTGTGATGGAAATACACTTACTTCAAACGAAGTTACTGTAACATTAACCAATCCACTGATAACCGGCACCACACCGGGTGCTTCATGTGGCCCTGGCCCTGTTACGGTTACACTGGCTGCAACCGGTAACAGCGTTGGCCTAAACTGGTATAATGTGGCTTCAGGAGGTGTGGCCATTGGAACAGGATCTCCTTTCACAACCCCGCCTATCAGCACCAATACCAATTATTGGGTAAGTGCTAATGATGGGGGAACAAATGGTAACGTAGGACCTGTAAACAATTCGATAGGAGCCGGCGCAGGTTCAACTATTGCAATCGGAACTCAGCAATTTTTCTTTGATGTGCTGGCACCTTCTATAACCATTAATACAGTTACGATATACCCCACTGCGTCTATTGGTTCATCATTCACTATAGTTATCCAAAACTCAGCTTCGACCCAGGTATTTAGTTCCGGACCATTAACGACTACTGTAACCGGGGGTACAACGCCCCAGGTGGTAACATTAAATGCCGTTCTTCCTGTTGGAACAGGCTATCGTTTTGGATTTAGTACAAATCCGGGAATGTGGAGAAACAGTGCAGGTGCCGCATATCCATATACGCTTCCCGGTGTTGTTAGTTTAACCGGTAATAGTTTTGATCCAAATTATTATTACTGGTTTTATAACTGGAGTGTAAGCAGCGGTTGTGAGGGCCCACGTACCCTGGTAACGGCTACTGTTACCACGCCACCATCTGCAACTATTTCCTATGCAGGTTCACCCTATTGTTCCAATGCAGGAACCGCAACCATTACACAAACCGGTACTACCGGAGGCACTTATTCGTCCACTGCCGGCTTAACCATTAATACAACAACCGGTGATGTAACACTGGCCACCAGTACCCCCGGAACTTATACGGTTACGTATACCATTCCTGCTTCGGGAGGCTGCCCGGTATTTACCACCACAGCTTCCATAACGGTTACGGCTGCACCCGCTGCAACTATTTCCTATGCCGGTTCACCCTATTGTTCCAATGCAGGAACGGCAACCGTTACGCAAACGGGAACAGCAGGCGGAACTTATTCATCTACGGCAGGATTAACCCTTAACGCTTCAACAGGTGATGTAACATTGGGAACCAGTACGCCCGGAACTTATACGGTAACTTATACCATTGCAGCTGCAGGTGGTTGTGGTTTATTTACAACAACAACTTCAATAACTGTTACAACTGCCCCCCTGCAACAATTTCTTATGCAGGTTCGCCCTATTGTTCCAATGCAGGAACAGCAACTGTTACGCAAACAGGAACAGCAGGCGGAACCTATTCATCTACAGCAGGATTAACACTTAACCCTGCAACCGGTGATGTAACATTAGCCACCAGTACTCCCCGGAACTTATACGGTCACCTATACGATCCCTGCTGCAGGGGCTGTTCTATATTTTCCACAACGGCTTCCATAACGGTTACGGCTGCACCGGCTGCAACCATTTCCTATGGCGGTTCACCCTATTGTTCCAACGCAGGTACTGCCACGGTTACGCAAACCGGAACTGCAGGGGGCTCCTATTCATCTACAGCGGGGTTAACCATTAATGCTGCAACCGGTGATGTAACATTGGGAACAAGTACGCCCGGAACTTATACGGTCACTTATACTATTGCAGCATCCGGAGGTTGCGCTTTATTTACAACAACAGCTTCTATTACGATCCAGCTGCGCCTGCTGCAACAATTTCATATACAGGTTCACCATATTGTACATCAGGTGGTACAGCAACCGTTACGCAAACAGGAACAGCAGGCGGTACCTATACATCTACAGCAGGTTTAATCATTAATGCATCAACAGGTGAAGTTACCTTAGGAACAAGCACCCCGGAACATATACAGTTACTTATACAATTGCTGCAGGTGGTTGTGCGTTATATACAACAACAGCCAGTATCACGATAAACATTTGTGCAAACAACGCTGACCTGGCAATTACCAAAACTGATGGTGTAACAACATATACGCCTGGAGGTACAACAACCTATACTATTGTTGCATCCAATGCAGGGCCGGGATGCTGCCACCGGCGTAACGGTAACTGATAATTTCCCGGCAGGTATAAGTTCTGTAGCCTGGACGGCAACTTATGCAGGTGGTGCAACAGGTCCTGCAAATGGTGCAGGCAATATTAACGCTACGGTAAACTTACCAACCGGTGGTTCAGCAACTTTTACAGCAGTTTGTACTATTTCAGGGGCTACTTCAGGCAACCTTGTTAATACGGCAACTGTTACCGTAACGCCCGGAGACAACGATCCTAATCCCGGTAATAATTCGGCAACAGATACTGATACACAGCTTGGAGCTTGTGCTCCACTAACTGTTAATGCCCCAACAGTAACCCAGCCGGATTGTGCCACAGCAACCGGAACCATTGTTATCAATGCAGGCGGTAGTGGTACATTGAATATAGTATTGATGGTATAACCTACCAGGCTTCTGCTACTTTCAGCGGCCTTGCACCGGCAGCCTATTACATTTCGGCACGCTATGTGGCATCTCCACTTTGTGGTTTTGCCTATAGTGGTAATCCAGTAGTGATATCGGTCCATCATCCAGGGTACAAACAGTTCTTGCGGGCACTTCACCATTCCAGGATTCATTATGGACAGTGAGATATCCCGGCCTGACTACTATTCTGACCCACCTTGGGCCAACACTTTCCGGATTTACCATCACAGGTATAAATGGCCTCGCTACCCATCCAATGACGGGTGAGCACTACAGCATTTTGAAAGTATCAGGTGTTAGTGGACGGTACTTGCAAAGATTAACCTGCAAACAGGTGTCTGTACACAGATCGGTAACCTGGGTGACAATTTTTCGTCTATTACTTTCCGTTATGATGGCCAGCTGTTCGGCGTTACCGGGGATGGAGCCACTGTTCCCGAAACATTGTATCTTATTGACCACACCAATGCAACAAAAACACTTGTCAGGGCTTTAGGTGCCGGGGCAGATGGAGAGGTGATCTGTTACAATCCCGACGATAATTTCATTTACCATTGGTCGGGGAACGGCACTGTAGTGTATGAAAAAATACAAGCTGTTTCGCCTTATGGCATTACCGGTATACCTATCACAGGAAGCACGAATGGTGAAACATTTGGTGCCTGGTACAAAGGTGGAGGTGAATTTGTAACAAGTAATATAAGCTCCAGTTTTAATATTTTTACCAGTGGTGGCATCGTTACCGGCCCATTCGGATCTAACCCCGATGATCTCCGAGGCCTTGTCAGCAAAACCTGTGTTACCTATCTTTCACCCGCTTGCCCTGCGCCTGTTTGTATAGGTGGAAGTGTGATGCTTACAGCAAATGGCGGTACCGGAAATTATCAGTGGTACCTGGATGGCGCACTCATTGGCGGGGCCAACGCATCCACCTACAATGCAACTACATCAGGTTTATACAATTGTATTTATACAGATGAATGCAGTTACCGACAGTGTGCCTACCGGCATTAATGTTGCAATAAACATCTGTGCATTCCCTGCCTGGAGAATTTTGACGGGGTTGTTATACCAGCTTTACCGCCAACCTGGACGGCTACAGTTGGTGCAACCTGTGTAAATACGGCAAGGTGGGCAACAGTAAATACATCAAGTTCCAGTGCTCCAAATGCTGTATTTGATAATGATCCCAACTGTATCTCTGATGAGTATCTGGATTCAGGATCTTCGCCGTTGCAGCAGCACCTTCACAATTAATATTCAGAAATAACTATGACCTGGAAGCAAGTATTGTAACGCCAACTTTGGGTTTTGACGGAATGGTGCTTGAAATATCCATCAATGGCGGAGCCTTTGCAGATATCGTAGCAGCCGGCGGATCTTTTGTTACCGGTGGATATGACAGGACGATCAGTGCGTCATTCAGCAGCCCCATTGCAAGCCGCCAGGCCTGGTCAGGTAATTCCGGTGGCTTCATCACCACTGCAGTAAACCTGCCGGCTGCAGCACAGGGCCAGAATGTTGTGTTCAGGTGGCGCCGTGCAACGGATTCAAGTATAGGTGCTGTTGGGGCAAATATTGATGATGTATGTGATATCAACTGCCACCATCGGTTACGCTGGCAGTCCTTATTGCAGTAATGCAGGTACAGCTACTGTGACCCAAACAGGCACAACAGGTGGAACCTACAGTTCAACAGCTGGTTTAACCATTAACGCAACCAATGGTGATGTTACTTTAGGTACCAGTACACCCGGCACATATACCGTTACTTATACCATTGAGCAAGTGGCGGTTGCCCCGCTTTCAGTACCACAACATCGATAACGATAACACAATTACCTGCTGCCACCATCAGTTATGCAGGCAATCCATATTGCAATAATGCAGGCACAGCAACGGTTACCCGTACAGGCACAGCGGGCGGAACGTATAGTTCAGCACCAGCGGGCTTAACATTAAATGCAGCAAACGGAGACGTAACCTTAGCAACCAGCACACCTGGAACTTACACAGTTACTTACAATTATTGCAGCGGTTGGCGGATGCCCTGTAGTAACAACTACAACATCCATAACTGTTACAGCTCTTCCCGCAGCAACCATCAATTATGCAGGCAGTCCATATTGAGCAATGCAGGTACCGCTGCTGTTACCCAAACCGGTACAACGGGCGGCACTTATAGTCGCTGCACCTGCCCGGCTTAACTATAAATACAGCAACCGGAGCAGTAACCCTAGCAACCAGTATAGCTGGAACTTATATGGTTTCTTACACCATTGCAGCATCCGGCGGATGTCCTGGGTTGTAATAGCTACCGCATCCATAACCGTTACCGCACTTCCTGCAGCCACCATCACTTATGCAGGGTCGCTCTTATTGTTCTACTGATCTTACAGCACTGGTAATACGTACCGGTACAGCGGGCGGAACTTACAATGCGCAGCACCTGCAGGCTTAACGATCAATGCAAACAACGGGAACCGTAACACCAAATACCAGTACACTGAACTTATACGGTTACCTATACCATGGCAGCCGCATGGCGCATGCCCTACGGTTACTACTACCACCATTACCATAACGGCAGCGCCTAACATGATCATTTTCATGCAGGTTGCCTTATTGTTCTAATGCAGGTACAGCCAATGTTACCAGGTTTGGAACAGGGGCGGTACGTATTCAGCAGCACCGGCTGGCCTCACCATTAATGCAGCAACAGGAGCGGTGACACTGTGTACCAGTACACCAGGTACTTATACCGCAACTTACTCGGTAACCTTACCGGGCGGTGGTATAACAAACACCACTACTACCATTACGATAACGGCAGCACCCAATGCTACGATCGCTTATACAGGTTCGCCTTATTGCTCTAATGCAGGTAGGCCACGTAACCCTTACGGGTTCACCGGCGGGCGGCGTATACAGTTCAACAGCCGGCTTAACCTCAATGCAGCAACAGGAGCAGTAACACCGGGTAGCAGCACGCCAGGCACTTACACCGTTACTTATACGGTAGCAGCCACTGGCGGTTGTGCAACCTATACCACAACAGCAAACATTACAATTACAGCACTTCCGACAGCAACCATTGCTTACACAGGCTCGCCTTATTGCGCTAATGCAGGTACAGCTACGGTTACCAGAACAGGTACAGCAGGTGGAACTTACACCGCAGCAGCAGGATTAAGTATCAATGCAGCAACGGGAGATGTGAACTTAGGCGCCATTACAGCGGGTACCCATACGGTAACTTATACCATAGCAGCTGGTGGCGGATGCCCTGCAGTAGCAGCAACAACCAGCATCACCATTACAACAGCTCCGGCAGCAAACCATCAGCGATGCCGGTACTCCTTCTGTCAGCCCGGAGGTATAGCCACAGTAACCCGTACGGGTACAGCAGGCGCACCTACAGCGCAACACCTGCAGGCTTAAGCATCAATGCAACAAGCGGTGATATTAATGTTACCACCAGTACACCGGGTACCTATACGGTTACCTATACCTTAGCAGCCGGTGGCGGTTGCCCGGTTGTAAATGCAACCACATCGGTTACCATAAATGCTCCGTCTGTTGCGCCAACAGCAGCCAATGCAACGGCCACTGCTCTTTGCGGTTCGGGTACAGTAACCTTAAGTGTGGCTGGCGGAACCTTAGGCTCTGAGCAACCTGGAGATGGTATAGGAAGCTGCGGCGAACAGCAGCAAGGCACCGGTGCGTCATTGAACGTTACGGTAGCTACCACTACCACTTACTTTGTAAGGCAGAGAGGAGCCTGTAACACCACGGCCCGTGCCAGTGTAACTGTAACCGTAAATGCAAATCAACGATATTCATTGGCGGCTTCACCCGGCTCCGTATTAAACCATTCACCACAACAACACTTACTGCAACGGTAACACCTGTTGCAGGAAATACGATTGTTTGGTACAGAAATGGAAATGTAGTGCCCGGAGCAACAGGCCCCACACTGCTGGTTACAACAGATGGACTGGGTCTGTATACAGCCAGGGTTATAATATGAGCTGGTTGCAACACCCATTCTAATGCGGTGCAGATAACCTCCGAAGGCATGGAACCCAATTGTTCATTACGCCCGTAATCCAAACGAAGGAAGTTTAAAGCCAGCGTTACTATACCAACGCAACACAACCCGGTCTTGTACGCCACCTGGTACGTTTGCCGGTAACGGACAGAAAGTGTTTGATCAGACTTACCCCATCACCGCACCCCACAGCAGTATGAATGTGGATGCAAGGCTTCTTTCTAAAGGAGTTTATGTGGTTATGTTAACGATGCTTTGGTAAAGAAGTACCGGCTACAGGCAGGTAGTTATTCAGTGATAAATAACGGAACAGTTATCAGATCCCCGGTTCGTAAGACGGGGTGATCTTTTGTTTGGTAACAATTATTGATTGACAATAAAATGCAATTACTTCAATAGGTATAATGGTACTCAAACCGAGGCTAATGTTACTCCATGAAAAATGAACTAAAAAGGGTTTTAATCCCTCAACTGGCTTAAGTTGAGTGCGACCCGATAGTTATTTCGACCTTCTTCGGTGCTTCAATTTAAACGCAAACCTGGTGGAATGACTTCCCACCCCTGCTTTAAAAATAATCCTACAATTATTTCTTGATTAACTTTAATGATTGCATATGGGAATACATTGCGCAGGTGGGAAAAGAGAATAACTCAACACAGTTAATCTCCATACGATCTATCTTAGCTTTCAAAAAATGCATCCTACCAGTATATGAAAATACAATCAACCCTCATAAACGAATCACCTGCCGTTTCAGAAATCGACTAGTTCCGGCAATTAGGTGTTGAAAGCGGCTGGAAAGCGATTACAGAAAGGAGAAGGATCGCACTTGTTCAAACATCTTTTGAAATGGGCGTGAATTTCACGATACCGCTCCCACTATGGAAAGGGTACCTGGAGGAACTACGCGTTTAGGTAAAGCATTGAAAGGCTACGGGAGAAATAAGCTCGTGGTGAATACAAAGTTTGGCCACACCGATACGGGCAGACTGATTACAGTTCCAATAGTATCCGAAGATCGCTTGAGGGAAGCTTAAAAGATTACAGATGGACTATGTGGATTCGTTGATCCTTCACAATCCGCTACCCGAATATTTAGATGGAAATAGGAATGACCATTATGAACTGCTGGAACAGTTAAAACAGAGGAAAATAAAGGCCTATGGTGCATCACTGGATACGTTTAAAGAAATAGAAACCTTTACTTCAAACTACCAACAGCAAAGTGATAGAAGTTTTTTTAACTTATTCCATCAGGATGCAGCACGGGCATTTGATCTTGCTAAAGAAAAAATGTGGGGATCATTAAAAATTCCGCTCGATTCCGGTTGGCTTACAGGCAAGTATAATGAACACAGCATTTTTAATGATATCAGAAAACGGTGGTCAAAATCCGACATCCGGACCAGGGCTGTTTTAGTTAACAGCGTTAAAAGATCATTGGCCCTAGGCTAACCTGGCACATACTGCCTTGTCCTTTTGTTTAGCCTACGATGCTGTGTCAACCGTTATTCCGGGTAACACCAGTATGCAACAATTAAAAGAAAATCTGTCAGCTGTTTCAAAGCCTGTCAGCAAAACGTTGGTACAACAATTGGAAACTTTTTATGAAGAAGAAGTGGAAGAGCCTGCATATTCCCTGGTAACAGTAAACTACGGCTCGGTTCTGTCTTCACGAACCGAATAAGTAATAATAAAAATGGTTCGTGAAGACACGAACCAAGGCGGGGAAAATTAAAAATGCGTTTAGGAAAGTGCATTAAAAAAACATAACAGCTTTTTCGCATCGGTTCATATATTTACAGCAACCAGTAAACAAAACCAACATAAAAAACCAACCAAAAACTAATGTATGAACCTGGAGATAATTGACTATTCGATCATTGCAGTTTATTTTCTTTTTGTAGTTACTATCGGTTACGTGCTTAAAAAGAAAATTAAAACAGGCAATGATTTTTTGATGAGCAATAAAATATCCCGCTCTGGATCACTTCCTTGCTTTATTTCGGCCAACCTGGGCGCACAGGAAGTGTTGGGTATGGCAGCCAATGGTGCAAAGTATGGATTGTATACGGTGCACTTTTACCAGCTAGGCGCAGCACTGGCCATGATATTTTTAGGCGTATTTATGATGCCTTTTATTATGGCAGTAAAGCCAGGTCGGTTCCGGAATACCTGGCACTCCGTTATGATGAAAAAACACGGGGCTTTAATGCCATCACGTTTGCAGCCATGACCATTTTTTCGTCGGGCGTTTCCTTGTACGCCCTGGCCATGCTGATGAATGTTGTACTGGGCTGGAATTTTGACGTATCCGTCTGGATGGCAGCAGGCATCGTACTGGTATATACTTACCTGGGCGGACTAACCAGTGCCGTGTACAACGAGGTACTGCAGTTTTTTTTAATTGTATTGGGTATTGCACCTTTGGTGTACATAGGTTTGGATAAAGCTGGAGGTATTGAGGGTATACTGCAGAATGTGGACAATGCAAAACTGCATGTGTGGAAAGGAATGGGAAGTGCAGAAACCAACCCGATGGGCGTAGATGCATTCAGCCTGGTATTTGGTTTGGGTTTTGTACTGGCCTTTGGGTACTGGTGTACCGATTTTTGGTGGTACAAAGAGCCATGATCTCCAAAAACCTGAATGCTGCACAACGCACACCGATCATCGCCAGTATTCCTAAGATACTGATGCCGCCATTGTAATTCTTCCGGGCATTATCATACTTGCTTTCAAAAAACTTCAACAGGGTTTGATCTGCCGGTTAATGCCAATGGCGAAACAGATTACAATATGGTATTGCCAACCTTGCTTACAAACTTATATCCTAACGGAATTTTGGGCGTAGGTATAACCGCCCTTATTGCATCTTTTATGTCGGGGATGGCGGGAAATGTTACTGCCTTTAACACCGTGTTTACTTTTGATATTTACCAGGCTTATATAAAAAAGGAAGCATCAGAAAAGCATTACTTAATTGTTGGAAAAGCTACCACGGTCATAGGGATCGTATTATCTATTGCTACTGCCTATGTTGCAAGGGGGTATAACAGTATCATGGACCTGTTACAGCTTGTCTTTAGTTTTGTGAACGCTCCTTTGTTTGCCACATTTTTATTGGGTATGTTCTGGAAAAGAGCTACGGCCAATGGGGCATTTTACGGACTATTAAGCGGAACGGCAGGAGCAGCGCTTGCACATGGACTAACAACAGCCGAAGGAAAAGGAGGGTGGATCACTAACCTGCATACCTACTATTCCGGAACAAGCCATGCATTTAATATTGCCTGGATGGCATTTGTAATTTGCTTTCTGGTAACCGTATTAGTTAGTTTGTTTACCAGACCCAAACCTGAAAACAGCCTGGTTGGACTTGTTTACAGTTTAACGCCCAGGCAAACGGATAAAGCCAAAAAGTATGGTACAAAAATCCGCTGGTGCTGGGTATTATTGTACTGCTGGCAACTTTAGTACTTAACATTATTTTTTATTAATTAAGTAAAACAAAGAGCATGAAAAAATTATTAGACCTGCGTTTTGTGATCGGCGCTTTTTTACAATTGTGGGCTGCTTACTGGTCATTTATTATTTTGTAAAAGCATCAGGGAGTTAACTGCTGCTTCAGTCAATATATGGTGCGGTGGTTTGTTTTGTGTTGTTTGGTATCAGCACGATCATATTATCCTATGTACAAAAGTTAGGAATGATTAATTCACCTGCTTTAAAGTATAATTTTGGGTGTTAAAGGAAACAGTTAAAATTTTGATTTTCTTGTTTCTTTAAATGCACAGGTTGGCAGTTAAAGCCGGAATGCTAATAAAATTAAGCATGATTTCCCCGTTATAAGGCCTGCTTATTTAGTAATAAATAACCAGGCTTTTTTTATAATGCCCGATGATTTATCGGTACCACTAACAGGTAATTAACTAAAATAATAAACACAGGATCAATAAAATACTTTACAATCATTTAATATGCTGATGTTCATCATTTGAAATAATAATAGGTAGTTTTATTTTTATTATATTAAGAAGAACATAATCGCATTTTCAATGAAACCCGACTCACTAAAGCAAATACAACTGCAATTAATTGATCTTGAAAAAAAAATGCTGCTTGAAATTAAAAAAAGAGAACTGCAGTTTAAAATATTCATCCCCAGCAATTGAATGCAGCAAGAAACCTCCTTCATTATTTGGTTTTAAGGAATGAGGACATCCGTAACCTGCAGGATTCACTGCACAGTTATGGTCTTTTCTTCCCTGGCCAGTGCAGAAAGTCATATTCACAGCCAGTTACAATCTATTCTTCAGCGCCTGGGTAAACGTTATGCAACCGGCCAGCTGGATGAATGTACACATGAGTACAACCAGCTGCAGATGGCAGAAAAAAGCAAAATACTGTTTGGCGAAAAAAGAGATGCTGCCATACCTTTCATCATGGTAACCTTTGATGCGTCGTTTGCAGATAACTATGCTTTAATAAAGAACCTGCTGCAAAACGGTATGAATGTGGCCCGGATCAATTGTGCTCATGATGATGAAGCCACCTGGTCGAGAATGATACAACACCTTAAACGTGCCTGCCGTTATACCGGCCTTAGCTGTAAAATTTATATGGACCTGGCCGGTCCAAAGATCAGAACCAGGTTACTAAACAAGGGAAAGGATAAGGGTAAGGTAAAAGTGAAGGAAGGTGAAATAGTGTGGCTGGCAGATGATGATAAAGGTTTTAAGGATGATGCTATAGTGATCAGTCCGAATGAACCGGGTATTATCAATATGCTTAAAAAAGGCGAAAGGGTGTATATAGATGATGGAATGATCAAGGGATTTATTGAGACAGTGGGAAAAAACCGGGCGGCCATGCGGATCGTACGTATCTCATCAGCCAAGCAACAGATCAAAGAGGGCAAAGGCATTAATTTTCCCGATTCTGCTATTGCCATTTCATCCCTTACCGAATTTGACAAAGCCTGTTTGCCTTTTGTATGCGAACATGCAGATATGGTCGGTTATTCTTTTGTCAGGTATCCTTCAGATCTGTTGGGCTTGCAGGCATTGTTAAAAAAGATAACTTCCAAACCGCCGCATATCATTATTAAGATTGAAACTACCGAGGCAGTGATAAACCTGCCGCAACTTTTACTGTGCGGTATGCATCAAAAAGCTTTCGGTGTAATGATTGCCCGCGGAGACCTGGCCGTGGAGATCGGATTTGAAAGAATGGGAGAAATACAGGAAGAAATTCTTTGGATATGTGAAGCTGCTCATGTGCCGGTGGTTTGGGCCACGCAGGTATTGGAAACCCTTAACAAATCCGGGATGGCCACCCGTTCAGAAATTACAGATGCAACACATGCTGCCATGGCCGAATGCATCATGATCAATAAGGGCGATCATACCATTGAAGTAATAGAAACGCTCAGGGATATTTTACAGCGTGCCGGCGGACACCATATTAAAAAGCGTTTTACCTTTCGCCCGCTAAGTATTGCACAACACTATATTAATGGGGAGGTCTGATGAACGCTCCATCATTTCTTTAAAGCTGGTTTTGCAGCTTTCTTCTTAACCGGGATCACTTTTGTAGCTGGTTTTACAGCTTTTTTCAGCGGGGTTTTCTTGATCCCCGCAACCAGTTTCTTTGCAGCTTTCTTAATTCTCTTTTTAAATTCTTTTCTCCCAGTTTTTCTTTTAATGAACCCAGCGCATTATTTAACTGCTTTGTAGTTGTCTTCCGCAAATTATCCACCGGGGAATTAATTTTTTTACCTGCTTTATTTGCTGTTGCCATGTTGTTTTGTTTATCACACAAAATTAATTATAAGATTTACATATTTCGTATTATTTCTTTTGCCGCGGTATTCCCCGTCAATCTGAAAATGAAATTTGCGTTTGGATCGGAAGGTTGCAGAAGATGTTTGCAGTACTTCGGTTTTTTCAACAATGATCGGTTTCCCAATCGTTAAGTACGGGTAAATAATTGATTTTTTATCCGGATAACACCATTTTATTAGCCTTTGAAAAAGCTGACTGCTATCATCTGTAATCCCCATGCCCGTCATTTTAACTGAATAAATTTGTAAATAGATTTAGCTTTACAATGTAGTGGGTAAAAGAAGATTTAAAGTAAATGAGGAATAAGGCTAAACGCTAAAATAATTTTTATGAAAAAGATATTGGTAGCAACAGACTTTTCGAAGGTAGCCGGTAATGCTGTTAATTATGCAGCAGATATGGCTTTATCCATTGATGCACAGCTGGTGCTGTTGCATGTAGTACAAACCCCCATTGGCTTCAGCGATCTGCCCATCGTTATGGGATTGGAAGATATGATGCGTAATGCTGAAAATGATATACAAAACCTGAAAGAAGAAGTAACACTTAAAACCAATGGCAAAATTAATATTGAAACAGAAGTGGGTATGGGCGGCTTTTTTGAAGAGTTGAAGATGGTTTGCAAACGGGTAAATCCCTATGCAGTGGTAATGGGCAGCCAGGGAAAAACGGCTGCAGAGCATTTAATGTTTGGTTCTCATGCGGTTCATACTGTGAAGCACCTGGCATGGCCTGTAATAACCGTTCCGCCTGAAGCCGGTTTTACAGCGGTTAAAAAAATTGCTCTTGCCAGCGATCTGACCGAAGTAGTGGAAACTACACCTTTTGCCGAAATTAAAACACTGGTGCATGATTTTAATGCCGAACTGCATATCCTGAACATCGGAAAAAAAGAAATTTTTGATGCCGACATCGTATTCGAATCAGGCCTGATGCAGGAAATGACCCTGGCCTTAAAACCAACCTTTCATTTTATTGACCATGACAATACAGATGAAGGAATCATGGATTTTGCTGAAAAAAACCAGATCGACCTGTTGGTGGTGATGCCACACCGGCATAATTTATTGTCCGGTTTGTTTCATAAAAGTCATACAAAACAATTGGTACTGCACAGCCATGTTCCGGTTATGTCTATACACCAATAATAAATGTGTGCATTTTAAATTGTCATAATGCAAAATCTTACTTAAAATAAAATGCGTTCAAATTTTAGAATCTAAAGCCCCCTCTCCCCTTGGAGAGGGGTTGGGGGTGAGGTCAACCTGGCAAACTATAAGCACAAATCTGCCCAATAATCCTTATTTTGGGTGATGCCAGCGATCATAACCATCACCTTCAGCCCTTGCATTGATAAAAGCACCGCAGTACCTGCTTTAGTTCCCGAAAAAAAACTGGTGTGCGCTGCACCCAAACTGGAACCCGGCGGTGGCGGCATTAATATTGCCCGTGCCATAAAGAAACTGGGTGGTGCAGCAACTGCCATCTTTCCATCCGGGGGGTACACCGGCAAATATTTTAATCATTTACTGGAAGCAGAAAACATCGATTCGGTTATTATTGAAACCCGCAATGAAACCCGGGAGAATATTATTGTGGTAGATCAGGCTAACAATAATCAATACCGTTTTGGAATGCCGGGAACAGAACTGGCAGCAACGGAATGGAAAAAATGTTTGCAGGCTGTAGAAGAAATGAGTGATGTGGAATTTATTATTGCCAGCGGCAGTTTACCACCGGGTGTACCGGATAATATTTATGCCTTGCTGGCTAAAATAGCTAAAATAAAAAAAGCAAAATTCATTGTTGATACATCGGGAGATGCACTAAAACAGGCTGTAGCAGAAGGTGTGTACCTGCTAAAGCCCAACCTGGGAGAATTAAGTTACCTGGCAGGTAAAAAAGAATTGCAGGTAAATGAAGTTAAAAATATTGCCAGGGAGATCATGGCCAAAGGCGGATGCGAGGTAATGGTTGTTTCCATGGGAGCTGCAGGCGCTATGCTGGTAACCGGTGAAATTGCTGAAATATGTACGCCCCCGGTTGTGGAGCGTAAAAGCACGGTTGGTGCCGGCGATAGCATGGTTGCCGGAATTGTTTTTTATCTGGCGCAGGGTAAAAGCCTGTTGCAGGCAGTACAATATGGCGTGGCCTGTGGTACCGCAGCTACCTTAAATGCAGGCACAGAACTGTGTAAAAAAGAAGATGCAGACAGGTTATACCAGCAGGTTCAGACTTCGAATCCCTGATGTGCATCAGCATAATAATTGAGGGCTGTCATTTTAAAAACATGCATGTAGCTTTATCTTGCATTTATCAATAAACAATTAAATCATTTTTTATGAACAAGAGTGGAAAAATACTGGTTGCTGTTGCTGCAGGAATTGCGGCAGGCGCTGTGCTGGGCATTTTATTTGCTCCTGATAAAGGCTCTGAGACCCGTAAAAAATTAAATAAAAAAGGCAAAAAAATTGCTGAGGATGTAAAAGATAAGATCAACGGGTTTAAAGAAGAATTTGAAAAGAAAGTGAAGGAAGCCGGTGAAGGATTTGCTTAATGATACCCACGCGTTTTTTTAAGTAATTGATTAGTAAAACAATCAACATGGAAAAAGCATTTGCCAAAGTGGAAGAACTGGCGGATAACATGAAGGAATATGTTAACACCCGGATAGACGCAGTTAAATTAAATGCTGCTGAAAGAAGTTCGTCCATCATAGCCAACATAGTTGCAGGAGTGATAGTTATGGCTGTTTTCATGTTGTTTTTTCTTTTTTGCAGTATCGCCCTGGCATTTGGCCTGGGCGAATGGATAGGGAAGACCTGGGCCGGTTTTTTAATAGTAGCCGGGTTATACCTCATTATTGGAATAGTAGTATGGACAGCCCGTGTAAAGATCATACAACTGCCGGTTATGAATGCATTGATAAAGCAATTATTCAGAGAAGATGAGGAAGAAGATTAAAAGTTTAAAACAATTGCAGGCAGAAAAATTACTGCTGAAGCAACGCAGGGAAGCGTTGGAGGATAAAATGCGCGGTAACTGGAATGAATTGAAAGAAAGCATGAAGCCGCTGAATATTGCTAAGAATGCACTGGGTACTGTTTTAAAAGTTGGTGCAGCAACTACCCTCAATGGAAAAGGTATGGTTAAAAATGCGGTTACCTATGGAGTAACCCTGCTGGCAAATAAATTTATTGATAAATGGAGTAACCGTTCTAAAAAAAAGGCATCACCGGACGAAATAAACGAATAACCGTTACCGTTATTTAAATTTCCTGTATACATCTTCATAAAAAAGTAACCGGCCTGCACTATCTATGCCTGCAGGATTGTACCATACGATTACGGGCATATGTTCAGTGGCGTGCACCATAATGGGCGACTGGTTCTTTAAACAGCCTTTTTGATCCAGCGTGTCTATAGCTATGCTGTTGTTTTTTAAAAGCAGGTGCCCCATTTCCATGGGCTTTTGCATACGCATGCAGCCATGGCTGAGGTATCGTCTTAAATAACTGAAATATTTTTTTCCATTGGTATCGTGCAGGTAAACTCCAAACGGGTTTTTAAAATTCAGCTTTAATAAACCCAATGCGTTGTCACAACCGGTACTCTGGCGTATTAAATAAGGAAAATAAGAAGGGCTGAGCGAATTCCAGTTAACAGCATAGGGGTCCATGATTTTGCCGGCAGTATTCAATACCTGGTAATTGCCGGTATTGATATAGCCCGGATTCCTTTTCAGGATGGGCAATATCTCTTTGGTGGCAATACTGTAAGGTACATGCCAGTAAGGATACAGCACCACTTCATCAACCGTACTTATTAAGGTGGGCGTAGGGGTAGATTTTTTACCAACCACCACCCGCATTTCCAGCAATACGTTGTTTTTATCGTACACTTTTAGATAGGCAGCGGGAATATTAACCGTTATTACAGGTTGAATCTGTACGATGCAATTTAGCCAACGGTAATAATTGAGTGATGTGGAAACCTGCTCAACCCGTGCAGTTAATCTGGTATTCAGTTCCCGCAAGGTAGCTGCACCAAGTAAACCATTTGGCAGCAGGTTACATTGAATCTGTGCTTCTTTTACCTTTTGTTTCAACAGGCTGTCGGGTAAATTATTTGATGCGTTATCAATTATACCCAATTGGTAAAGTTTTTTAACCAGGGGCTGGTTAGCGATACTCACTTTGTTTGAAGCAATGACAACTTCGGAAAATCCCGGGTCCTTTATGATGCTGTTAAACCAGCGTAACTTGTTTTCCAGTATAGCAATTTCAGGTAAAGTGCCGCTGATCTGTGCAACCAGCAGGGGCAGAGCCTTTGCAGCCAAAGAACCGGCCAGTAAGGCCGGGATGTTATGGCATGCCGGCATGTATTGAAGCCCGTTATAGCCAAAGGAAGGCTTTGTATTACCGTAGGCCAGATCGGTGTAAAACTGTATGGCAGTTTCCGTGAATTTAATTTCTGCCTCCAGCGAATCATCACTATACTGAAGTTGTATTTTTTTATCGCGGAAAGATCGTACAAAAGGGAAATTGTACTCTTTCTCCTGTAATCCCAGTGCGGGCGAAGTATTCAGCATGTCTAAAAAATATACCAGGTTAGGGGTATTGTGCTGCCCAATCCATGCTGTGTTATAATGTAATGCGGTATAAAATTCCTGTATTTTTTTGTTTGCAGCAAACCTGCTCCCGGTAATGAATTTGCGCAGGCTGTCGGGATGGATCTGTGCGCCTGAAGTATAATGTAGTAAACAGGTTAACAGGATAACCGGTACATATTTCAGGTAAATAGTTTTCACAGCTATAAAATATTAGTAGAGAGAAATCTATGAAAGTCTGCTTTTAATTTGCTGAACTGTTTTTCTGTATTAATGATATTCTTGTGCAGTCTTTTTATTTTTGTCTTTATTTTTTTGAAGATCTTTTCGTCTTTAAAGATCTCGGCAACAGGTATTGCATCCAGTTCCATTACTTCACCTCTGAGCACTTCAACCAGGTGGTCTTTCCTGATGAACCGGGTTTGAAATCCATCTACTTCTTCCAGTAAATAGGTGTCAAATTTTTCTTTAAGGATTTCAGACAGCCTGTTTTTCATCTGTATATTTTCTTCAGTCAGGTAATCCAGGAATCTCTTCCAGGAATTGATTTCGTATTGTAGTTGCTTTATTTTGAGATGAGGCATTGTAGGTATTATTTATTGCGACCGGTTACAGGTGGGATCGCATGTTGTTAAAATATCCGTTTTTACTATAAAGGTATACAGTACAGTTTGCCGCATTTATAACCTGTGTCAGTAATAAAACTGACAGTAGTCAATAAAATGCCGAAGGGTATAATAGAAAAGCCCCTGCATATTTTGCAGGGGCCTTAAACCAAGCAGTTGCGGCTTATTTAACAGCTATTTTTTTAGTGGTAAGCTTTGTAGCTGCTTCTTTGCGTGGCAAAGAAATTTTTAAAATGCCATTGTCGTACTTTGCATTTATCTTTTCCCTGTTGATCTCTTCGGGAAGTGTAAAACTGCGGCTGAAAGATGAATAGTTATACTCTTTGCGGGTGAATTTTTTATCTTCTTCCTCTTTTTTTTCTTCTTTTTCAGAGCTGATGGTCAGCATGTTTCCTGCTACATCAATCTTAAAATCATCTTTTTTCATTCCGGGTACCGCAAGCGATACTTCATATTCATCTTTGTGTTCAGTAATGTTTACAGCAGGTATATTCATGGCAGTACCCCATAAGTTGCTGTTACCATTATCAAACCATTCATTCCATGGCTTAAAATAGTCATCAAATACAAAGGGCATTCTTTCTATTCCTTTATTTACTGTTAGCGTTCCCATAATAACCTCCTTTTTTTTAAGTTTAAAAATATGGTTTACATAACAAAATTAGTAACGGGAACTCCCTCTATTCAAGCATGGTAGTCAGTCAAAAAGATGAGTATTGTCAGGCTGATAAAACTCATGTATACTTGCCTGTTTACCGGAGTTTGAAGGATTTAAACCAACAACGGCTTACCTCCTTTCCTTTAGGTTGAAGGTTACTATGAACAGCATGAAACGGATTATTTCATAAGCACTCCAGCGAATGAATTGTTTAAAGATGTTGGTACTTTGTTTGTGCTGCTTTTCAGTAATGGCAATAGAATCAGTATCTATTATTGTTTTCATGATCTGCTCCATTTGTTTTGCAAGGCCGGGATTGTACACATCAATATTTAATTCAACACTGGCATGGGCGCTCAGGTTATTGATATTGTACGATCCGATGGTCATCCACTCGCTGTCACAAACAGAAACCTTGGCATGTAAAATGGTGGGCTGGTATTCAAACAGTTCAATTTTATTTCTCAGCAACCAGTCGTACATCCAGCGTTCGGCATATTTAGAAAGCATTACATCAGAAGTGCCTGCCGTGATCACCTGAATCTTTACCCCACGCATGGCCGCATTTTTTAATGCACGCCTGATCGCTTTCCCCGGTAAAAAATAACTGCACATAATAGTTATGTGTGATTTTGCATGCCGGAACATATCTATATAAGTTGCTGAAATTTCATTTTTCCGCTTTATCCAGTCATTCCTCCGCATCACCAGTTTGCTCAGTTCTGCATCTTTAAAATCAAAGGCAGGTTTCATGTCGTCACAGGGGGTGGGTCCCATTTTTAGAGGAAAACCGTTCCATGCTTTCCAGCATAATATACAAAGGTCTTTTGCTATTTCTCCTTCTGTGTAGAGGGCAAAATCTGTCCAGGCGGGATATTGGGGCAGATCATTGTAGCGGTCAGCAATATTAATACCGCCTGTCAGTGCAAACCTGGCATCCGCAACAAAAACCTTGTGATGCATGCGCCTGCCAAAATAAAATTGTTTGCTTTTGAAGAAGGGTTCAAAAAATCTAAATTGAACACCAGTATGTACTAAATCTGTTATAAATTTTTTCGACATTCCCTGCGAAGCATAGCCATCTGCCATCAGAAAAACGGATACATTTCTTTTGGCTGCATTCTTTAATGCTTCTGCCACCATGGTTCCGGTTAAGTCATCATTAAATATATAAGTTTGCAGATGAATACTTTCCGTGGCCTGGTTGATCAGGTTGATCAGCAGGTCAAAATATGCTGTTCCTCCACGTACAAGTTTTGCCTTATTCAGGTTGCGGTAAGTGGTTGTATTTTTTTTTCGACGTACCAGTAGTTTATTCATGCTTTCAGGTTGCAATATATTAAATTATAATGCCTGGTTATTTTTTTTGCTCTCACATGATATCAGAAAAGCGGTATTAATACAATTTTTGTTATGTTAAAGGGTTATTAATTTAGGTTTGGGGGTAAGTATTTTACAAGTTATTCATTTAATTTTGCAACATGATCCGGTATTCGTTCAAGCAGTTTATTTAAACTATCATTCTTTTCAATCCCAACCACTGTTCATTCTGGATTAGATTAACAGATCGTCATTGCGATTTGTCAGGTATATATTCTGTGGGTTCCATAGAATTGGCCAGGGCTACCGTTTTGTAATGTTGAGGAGGAATTAATTAACAAATAAACAAAAAAAGATACTATGAAAATAATATCAGCTTACATGCACCATGAGAGTGGCAGACTGGGAAAAGCCTCTTTAGCTTTCCTGGTTATTCTTTTTGCTATATTTCTGCATATGCCTTTTGTTTTTGCTGCAGGTAAAGCAAAGATTGAGTTGGACCTGATACATGCTGTTACAAAAGTGCCGCTGGCTTCAAACGCGTTATCTGCCACAAATAAATTTGATGAAAATACCATCGCACTTGCTTACGAAAGTATGGAGCTTGATAAAATGGGATTATCTGAACAGGCATTTAATTATGCCATGAAGGGATTTAATTACCTGGTAGAGCAGGGTAAACTGGAAAAAGACAATATTATTTCTATTGTTGATTTTACGCAGCCTTCTTCCAAAAAAAGATTATTTGTAATTGACCTGGATGATTTCAGGGTTTTGTATAATACCTATGTTGCACACGGTGTTAACTCCGGAAAAGAGTATGCCAACCAATTCTCTAATACACCCTCCAGCTACAAAAGCAGTTTAGGGTTTTATCAAACCCTGGGTACTTATATTGGCGGACACGGTTATTCATTAAGGCTTGATGGCCTGGAAAAAGGGATCAATGATAATGCCAATAGTCGTGCTATCGTTATTCATGCGGCTGACTATGTTAATGAATCATTCATCAGGTCGCAGGGTTATATCGGCCGCAGCTGGGGTTGCCCGGCACTGCCCGAAAAATTGCACAAGCCCATTATTGATAAGATTAAAAACGGCAGCTGTTTGTTTATTTACAGTACAAACGATGCTTACCTGCAAAAATCGAAGATCATTAACGCTTAGTTTAAAGCTGAACCACATAGTACATAGTTCACTATAGAAAAAGTCACATAGAATTCTATGTGACTTTTTCTATGTTTCTATATATGTGGTTCAAAAATTCCGAAGTTAAAAATTCTCTTACAACATTTTTTTGATCAGTTTCCCCAGCATCATCAAACCATAGTCCACATCCTCATTAAAAGGTTTGCCAAAACTGATGCGTATACAGTTTGAATAATTATTGCCGGCCGAAAATATTTTACCGGGTACTATGGAAATATGATGCTTCATGGCTTCGGTACGCAGTTTAAACGCATTTATTTTTTTATCCAACTCTAACCAAAGTATAAAACCCCCATGTGGCCTTGATACTTTGGTATCGGCCGGGAAATATTTTATAATAGCCTGCACATAACGCAAACTCTGTGTATGTAAGGCTTTCCGGATATTTTTTAAATGAAATTCGAACCGGCCATGTTTTAAATAATGGGCCATAGCAGCCTGCGTAAGTGTAGGACTGCTGATATTCTGTATCCGTTTCAGTTGTTTAACAGCATCAAAAAATTTACCCGGAATTACCCAGCCGATACGGTATCCCGGCGATAAAGATTTTGAGAAAGAGGAACAATGCATGACCAAACCTTTGGTATCGTAGTATTTGCAATTGCGGGGCCTTGTTTTTCCGAAATATAATTCGCCGTAAATATCATCTTCAATTAAAGGGATATGGTGTTTGGTAATCATTTCAACCAGTTTCTTCTTATTTTCATCGGGCATACAACAGCCCAAGGGATTATTAAAGTTGGGTACAAATACACAGGCTTTGATAGAAAATTTTTTGATCGCTTTTTCTAAATGATCCAGGTCTATACCGGTAAGCGGGTCTGTTGTGATCTCCACTACTTTCAGATCAAGGCTTTCAATTGCCTGCGTAATGCCAAAATAAGTGGGGCTTTCAACGGCTACGGTATCGCCGGGTTTTGTTACTGCTTTTAAACACAGGTTGATCGCTTCCAGGCAACCGGCTGTTATAATAATTTCATCCGGTTTTATATTGGCTCCCCAGTTAAAAGCCAGTTTGGAGATCTGTTTGCGCAGTTCCGGGTTGCCCAGGGTGTGTTCATAATCGAGGCAATTGTGTTGCGTATTACGCAAGGCATAGATGGCAGATTTGTTCAGCTTGGCAGCAGGCAATAAAGCAGCATCCGGAACAGCCAGTGCAAAATTGGTGATATTGGCAGCGGCGATATCACTATAAATAGATGCGATCATTTCTTTTACACTCACATCATGCGTTAAGGTTTCCTGTTTTACCTGGTTGGGCAGATCCGGAAAGTGTTTGTGGTTAAAACGTACATAGTAACCAGACTTGGGCCTCGACTCGATCAGGCCCCTTCCCTCCAGGTGGTAATATGCCTGGAATGCTGTGCCCATGCTGATTCCGTACTCATCGCTTAATACCCTTACCGAAGGCAGCTTATCACCAATACGCAGTACTTCTTCTGCGATCATCTTTTCCAGTCCATCTGCTACCTGTATGTACAGATGATCTTCTGAGTTAAATGTTTTTTTCATATTGCCAGAATCTGATATAGTCAAAAATACTAAATCTGAATCTGTTTTATTTAATAAAAATGCACAAATTTTGTAGGGTCAAAAAAAATCTAAATAAAATTTGTATGGAAATCATTGCCGGCATTCCCGTTCGTAAAACAATCCACTCCAGGTTACCCGAAGTGGATTTTAATAAACTTGAGTTTGGTAAATACATTGCCGACCACATGCTGGTATGTGATTATGCCGCCGGCGAATGGAAGCAACCGCAAATTATGCCTTATGCAGATCTTTCCATAAGCCCATCGGCCTTGGCCCTGCATTACGGGCAAACGGTTTTTGAAGGTATGAAAGCATTCAGGATGCATGATGGCCGCATCAATATTTTCCGGATGGAAAAACATTACGACCGGTTTGTGAGATCGCTGCAAAGGATGTGTATGGCTGTACCGCCTAAAGATATTTTTATGGATGGCCTCACGCAGTTGATCAGCCTGGATGAGGCCTGGGTGCCCGGCCAACAGGGCAATGCACTTTATCTGCGGCCATTTGTGTTTGCAAGCGAAGCCAGGTTTGGCGTAAAAGTATCGGACGAATACCGTTTTATTATTTTTACGGGTCCAGTGCCCGCATTATATGCCGATCCTATAAAAGTAAAAGTAGAAACAAAATACATCAGGGCCGCCCGGGGCGGAACAGGTTTTGCAAAATGCGGCGGTAATTATGGCGCTTCATTTTTGCCAACACAAAATGCAAGGCAGGCCGGCTACGACCAGGTTTTATGGACCGATGCCAAAGAAAATAAATTTATTGAAGAGAGCGGAATGATGAATGTGATGTTTGTCATTAATAACACGTTGGTTACTGCACCACTGTCTGATTCAATACTGGATGGTGTTACCAGGGATTCCTTATTAACCCTTGCAAATGATCTTGGGTATAATACCGAAGAAAGAGCGATAGCAATAACAGAACTGGAGCAGGCTTTTACATCGGGTACCATCACCGAGGCATTTGGTGCAGGCACTGCAGCGGTTGTGGCGCCCATTAAAACCATAAATATCAACGGCATTGATTTTATGCTGCCGAAATATGATGAGCATAATCTGATGTTCAACCTAAAAAATAAACTGGAACAGATACGCCTTGGAATTGATGCTGATGTGCATGGATGGAATTATATTATTTAAGAAGGTTGGTAAAGTGCAAAAAAAGATCTGCTGTAAATTTTTACAGCAGATCTTTTTTTATACTAATTAGACTTTAAATCTATCCCAATAAAAGCTGTCAGGTTGAGCTTGTCGAAACCGGTGTCATTAGGAAAAGAGCCTCTTTTATTCTAGAACCCGCCTTCGACAACACTTCGACAGGCTCAGTACAGGCTGACAGTATAATTTTAAAGTCTGATTGGTATTATAATTCATTTTCATGTTCCTTATGCCCGATATATTTTTTCCACTTCTCAATAACGGCTTTCATGTCATCAGGCAGTTCGCTTTCAAAATGCACTTGTTTTAATGTGGTGGGATGAATGAAGCCCAGTTCTTTTGCATGCAGTGCCTGGCGCTTACACAGGTCAAAACAATTTTCAACAAACTGTTTGTATTTGGTAAACACGGTTCCTTTTACGATCCTGTCGCCTCCATAAAAATCATCGTTAAAAAGCGGGTGGCCTATCAACTGCATGTGTACCCGGATCTGGTGTGTACGGCCTGTTTCCAGCCTGCATTCTATCAGGGTAACATAGTTAAAGCGTTCCAGCACTTTATAATGTGTAATGGCATCTTTCCCATGGTCGCCATCCGGGTAAGCCGTAAACAATTTTCGAAACCGCTGGTGCCTGCCCACATGTGCAATCACTGTTCCTTCATCTTTCTCCATATCGCCCCAAACCAAAGCGATGTAACGGCGGTGCACCGTGTGGTTAAAAAATTGTTTCGCAAGATCACTCATGGCTTTTTGTGTTTTAGCCATTACCAGTAAACCGGTTGTGTTTTTATCTATTCGATGCACCAGGCCAAACCTGCTGAGTTCGCTTTCGTCCAAATCAGGACTTTGTTGTTGTAAATGATAAGCTACTGCATTTACCAATGTACCATTGGGATTGCCGCTGCCCGGATGCACCACCATACCCGCCGGTTTATTGATGATCATTAAACTGTCATCTTCATATTGAATATTAAGCGGAATGTTTTCGGGAAGAATTTCAGAGCTTTCCGGGGAACGGTTATCAAATACAACTATGTTGTCGTACGGCCTTACCTTATAATTACTTTTTACAGGCTTTTCATTCACCAGCACCATTTCATTGTCAATACCCTGCTGGATCTTATTACGGGTAGCACCTTCGATCCGGGTCATTAAAAATTTATCAATGCGTAGCGACTCCTGCCCTTTGGGAATGGTGATCGTCAGCTTTTCGTACAACTCTTCTATTTCCGGTTGTTCATCTTCAATTTCTGGTAATTCTTTACTCATAGTAGATGGTTCATAGTTGATGGTTCATGGTTCAAAGTTCATGGTTGATGGTTTATAGCTATGAACTATCAAGTATGAACCATCAACGGCTTTCAATTATCTTTGCAAATTAAAACATTGCAGTGGATAAGCAGAAAGTGATATTTAAGGACCTTGGAATTATTGAATATAAAGCCGCCTGGGATTACCAGGAAACATTGCTTAATGAAAATGTACAAATTAAATCGGCCATAAGAAATGCTGCCGCAGTTCCCGACCCCCGACTCCCGACTCCCGACTCCCGACTCAATGCTCCCGACTCCCGACTCACGACTACAAACTATTTCCTCATTTGCGAGCATCCGGCAGTTTATACTTTAGGCAAAAGTGGCAAAAAGGAGAACGTATTAATGAGTGATGATGAATTAGCCGCCAATGATATCGCTTTTTTTAACACCAACAGGGGAGGAGATATTACCTTTCATGGCCCGCAGCAAATAGTAGGTTACCCCATACTGGACCTTGAAAAATATTATACAGATATTGGTAAATACCTGCGTAACCTGGAGGAAATGGTTATGATAACTTTGGCAGAATATGGCATAAAGGGAGGAAGAAGTAAAGGCGAAACCGGTGTGTGGATCGATGAAGATATACCCGGAAGGGAAAGAAAGATCTGTGCCATTGGCGTACGTTGCAGCAGGTGGATAACCATGCATGGCTTTGCGCTGAATGTAAATACCGACCTGGGTTACTTTGATCATATCATTCCCTGCGGTATCCAAAACAAGCAGGTTACATCCATGCAAAAAGAACTGGGTTATACCGTTGATTACAATGAAGTGAAGGAAAAAATAAAAAGAAATTTTGAAAAGATATTTGAATCAGAAATGATTTGAAAGATAGGTCTTTCGCCTTTTGCGAAAAAAGTTAGCCACAGATTGCACAGATTACACAGATAGGTCTTTCGCCTTTGGCGAAAAACTTTGCTTATGAAGTCGGAAATAATTTGTGCAATTTGTGTAATCTGTGGCAAAAAAAGTTGCGAAGCAACTATCGCCTTTGGCGATTAATAGTTGGCCATAAGTTACATCACTTTGTTTTCTTTTCTTCGCTTGAAATATAGAATTTATTCTCTTCCAGCAAATACTCGTTTTTATATATTTCAAACTGGTACCATCCGGCACGGGTAAAGTTTACTTTTTCAAGAATAAAATAATCTTCGGGAGGGTTTTTTATCTCAAACAGCAATTTGTAGTCTTCAGTTAAAAACCGGATGACATACCTGTTTGCCTTTACATTAAAAATTTTGGCAACAACGTTATTGTCCTTATCTGTAAATATGCGCTTGCTTGGGTAGGTTATTACCTGGCTGATAATATCTTCTGAAACCTCAGTTGGATCAGGCTTTTTTGCAGTTTTGTTGGTTTTTGCAGTTTTTGCAGTTTTAGCAGGTGCTTTGTTTTTATTTTTTGCAGCCAGCGCTTCGGCAAGCTGTTTTTGTAATCTCATTTTTTCTTCCTGCAGCAGAATATTCTTTTCGTATAAAGCATTTATTTCCTGTATCAGCCTCGTATAATCAATTACGGTATTTACTTCGGGCCTTTTGGATGGGGTAAGTAAGTATACACCGGTATCAAAACCGATAAACAAACGGTAATACATTTTATTATACGGGGGCGTTGAATCGGTAAATCCGTTCACCGAGTTTTGTGGATTTAATATAGAGGCGATGCTGAAAAAATTCCTGGTGCTGTCGTATGATCGTTGCACACTGATACCTTTTACGGGCTTTTTATAATCGTTGAGCCAGAAGATACTGACTTTTCCATTGGTGTTTTTAAGTGTAAAATCAGGTAACGTAGCCTGCCCAAAAAGACTGCCTGCAAACAGAAGGCTGCAAAAAGAGAATAGAAAATAAAGTCTGCGCATAGGTTGAATCAAATTCAAAACAATAAAGTGTTCAAAGGTAAAGATTTATTTCCCTGCAACCCCCCGGTATGCAAACATAAAATTTTACTTCCTTTTGTAAATGTATCATTTTTAACAGCATCAAAAGTTCCAAACAACATTTTGGCGGTGTAAACAAAATCAAGCGGTAATTGGTGTTGCAGCCAGCACTGGTTCATGAATTGTATCAGCTGGTCTGTTTTTTTTGCGTAGCCACCAAAATGATAATTATTTAATATCATCAGGTTCTTCAATTCAACTTCTTCCCCTGTTAACTGCTTTATGTTGATTTTATTGTCTGTTATACCTTTTAAGACCGGGAAACTAACTACCCTTTGTTCCGGTTTGGCTGCCATTAAAATACCCGCCACTGTTGTTGCTGTGCCTGTGGCAGTGCATATATGTGTATAGCTGTTATCTTTAACCAGGTCCATGATCAAGGCAGCTCCCTTAGCGCCAAGGGGGTGGTACCCTCCTTCGGGAATGATCATGCATTCGCCATAAGTTGCTTTCAGCTTGTGTATAAAAGCAGGATCGTCTTTTTGTGTATATTCCTGCCGTGAAATAAACTCCAATTGCATACCATCCTGCAGGCACTGCTGCAGGGTATGTGAAAGTTGTACAGGCTTTTCTCCTCTTACAATGCCAATGCTTTTTAGCTGAAGCAGTTTGCAGGCATATGCCGTGGCAGCGAGGTGATTGGAATAAGCTCCTCCAAAAGTTAAAATGGTCTTTCCACCGGACCCTGTGGGGTGGTTGGTATTAACTGCTTCTTCTATAAAATAATGCAGTTTAAAAAGTTTGTTACCCGAAACCAGCGGATGAATTTTATCCAAACGCAATACCGATATGCTAACCTGTTTCTCTGTAAACAGATCATCATGCAGTTCTTCAATATTGGCTTTTGAAATATCAAAAAGCATTTGAGATAAAACTTAGCGGTTTATACTATTTTTGCCCTGCAAAAGTCAGCAAATATTTTTTCAATTGTTAATTTAATTACAGATGCAACCAACGCTTTTAATTTTAGCAGCAGGAATGGCCAGCCGTTACGGAAGCATGAAACAAACAGAAGGCTTTGGCCCAAATGGCGAAACCCTCATGGATTATTCCATTTACGATGCGATCAGGGCGGGATTCGGGAAAGTGGTTTTTATTATTCGCAAAGATTTTGCCGAGAGTTTTAAAGCCAGCTTTGAACCGAAGTTAAAAGGAAAAATAAAAACTGAATATGTTTACCAGGAAATGGATTCTTATTTAAATGGAATGGAGGCGCCTGCCGACAGAACCAAACCCTGGGGAACCGGTCATGCTGTGCTTTGTGCAAAGGACGTGGTGAAAGAACCATTTGCTGTTATTAATGCTGATGATTATTATGGTGTGGATGCTTTTGTAAAAGCGGCTGATTTTTTAAATAACCAATGCAATGAAAAGCACTATTCCATTATCGGGTACGAACTGGAAAGAACGCTGAGTGATCACGGATCGGTAAGCAGGGGTGTTTGCCAGGTAGATGATGATTATAACCTGGTTAGCATTAAGGAAAGAACAAAAATTTATAAGGAAGATGGTGTGATCACGTATGAAGATGAAACCGGTAAGCATACCGTACTATCCGATTCAAGTGTGTCGATGAACTTCTGGTGCTTTCACCAAAGTTTGTTTGATACAACAGAACAACTGTTCCAGGATTTTGTAAAAGCAAACACCGGGAATATCAAAGCCGAATTCTTTATCCCGATCATTGCGGAAGATTTTATGGATAACCAGGGCGGGCATATCAGCGTGATTCCCACTTCGTCGCAATGGTTTGGTGTAACCTATAAAGAAGATGCGCCTGTGGTTAAAGCCAGTGTAGATAAGCTGGTAGCTGATGGAGTTTACCCGGCATCACTTTGGGGATAAAAAACTGCTATAGAGGTGTCAACTTTTTTATCGCTGCTTTATGCTTCAAAGTCTGTAATAAAAGGTGACACCTCTACAATAAAAAAAGCTGTTGAAGAATCAACAGCTTTTTTTATTTGTTTTCCCGGGTCATTAGTTTCCCACAACCATAAATACAAAGTCTTCCATTTTCCTCACCTGCTGTTCCCTGTCCAGTCCTTTTAAACCTGTATTGTTGGGTAATTTTATTTTTAGGGTATCGCCGTTTTCTTTAAGCGCATCCAGTAATTTGTAAATATTTTTTGATTTGGCAGCAAATACAACACCATCTGCTGTGGAATTCTTCGAAGTAATAACACCAATGATTTCGCCACGTTTATTTAAAACCGGCCCACCGCTGTTACCCGGATTTACGGATACCGAAACCTGGTAAGAAGTAGAGTCGCCATCATTACCCGATTTAGCGCTCACGTAACCCTCACCATAAACAATTTCATTACGTGGGTAACCCATGGTAAATATTTGTTCGCCGAGGTTAGAATTGCTTTTATTGATAGAATAAGGCAGGTTATAGACTTGTTTAAAAGCCGTATCATTGATCTTCAAAATGGCAAGATCTGTATGCTTATCAGCAAAGATCGTTTGTGCAATAAAATATTCTCCTTTGTTGTTTTCAACATAAATTGTTTTCATCCGGTTTACCACATGGGCATTGGTAACAATAAAACCTTTTCCATCTATTAAAAAACCAGTGGCCCTGAAATCGGGGTTTGGATTTTTTTGTGTGACCGTATTGGTTACCAGCGTTCTTTTATCCAGATCATCAACCTTTTTGGCAGTCTTATCGATTTTAAGCATTAAATCGGTAATGGCTCCCTTATCCTCTTTATTTTTATAGTTACTGATGGAGGCAGTGGTAACAATGGAAACCAAGCCTGCAATGGAAGCTGCCACCGCAATACTACGCTTGTATCTTTTCCACAGGAAAACAACTTTGCCTTTTCCGGTTAATTGTTTTTTGGCAATGAGGCCTTCTTCAGTAAGTTTATTTTCTACTTCATATAAACTGTGCTTAAAGGCTTTAACATTGGCCTGGTTATCCAGTTCATTAAATAAAAAAGTGTGCTCAACCACCAGTTGGTCAATATCGGGGTTCTTTTTACGGATCTCTTCGAAAAAAGTTTTTTCCTGCGCCGTCATGTCACCCTTCAGGTAACGCTCAACTGTTTCTATTAATAATAATTCATCCATGTTAATTCCCGTTTTTATATTGTGCAAAAAACAGCTTCTTCAACCGCACCAGGCATTTATATTTCTGGGTTTTGGCATTATCTGCATTGGTATACCCAAAATCTGCCGCTATTTCCTGCATATTCTTTTTTTGTAAATAATAGGCATCCAGTAAACTTTTACAGGGTTCGCCTATTTTATTCATGGCCGTTTCCATTAAAATGAAATCGGTATTGTGTTTTTCGTGTAATTCCAGGTCTTCTTCTACAGCAACCGTTTCTTCTATATTTTCTACCAGGCTGCCATATCGTTGTAACTGGTGTAATCTTTTTAACCAAAGCCGCCTGCAAACCGAGTACAAATAGGTCTTTAACTGGCAGTTCAACTCAAAATTGCCGGAAACCGCTTTTTCATAGATAACGATCATGGCTTCCTGGAAAATATCCCGCGCCTCATCACTATCACCATTATTGTTAAGTATAAACGACTGAATTACAGGGTAATTATCACGATAAATCGTTTCAACCACCTCCCTGTCATTCAGGGCCAAACCTTCCAGCAATTGCTTTTCCTGTTCAAAATTACTCACCTGCTTAATATTAATACGTTTACCTATAATTTGTAACCCAAAAAGCGAAAATAAACTTTTTAAAAAAACTTGGGTTACCTTTTATCGTTCCGGGTATAAATATCAAATTATAATTTTAAAATTTAAACAAAACACAAAATGAAAAAAGTAATCTTGGCTTTAGCAATCGTATCTGTATCTTTCGTTGCTTGTAATGATGCTGCAAAAACAGAAACTCCAGCTGCCGATACAACTGCAGCTCCAGCTCCAGTTGCTGATACAACTGCAGCACCTGCTGTTGATACTACTAAAGCTCCAGTTGCAGATACAACTAAGAAGTAATTAGTAACCGGCCAAATGCTTGTTTATAGCCGGAACAAATTTTTTTAATGGACAAGCAATCTGATTTTACCCCGCTTATTTATAAGCGGGGTAATTTTTTGCCATATAAATCATAATCATTACTTTTGATTTATATGATGAACAAAAGCACAAATACCTGGTTTTATTATAGCTATTACACTAATAGACCGGGGGGCTTGTTATAAACTGAACTTAAACAGACTAACATAAAGACATCCCCCCGACACTGTGTCGGGGGGATTTTTAATTTATATGACAGTAACTATAATTGGTACAGGACTTATCGGCTGCTCATTGGCAAACAGGCTGAAGGAAACTGGCTTTGCAAAAAAAGTGATCGGGGTTGATAATAACCTGCAAAATCTGCAAACCGCATTGGCGTTGGGATGGATCGATGAAACCCTTGATCTGGATAGCGCCATAAAACAAAGTGAAGTGATCGTTATTGCCATTCCGGTGGATGCCACCATGGAATTGCTGCCGGGCCTCTTAGGCAAACTGGATAAACAGGTATTGATGGATGTAGGTTCTACAAAAGAAATCATTTGCGGTTCAGTAAAAAACCATGTAAAAAGGGGACGATTTGTGGCAACCCATCCCATGTGGGGAACCGAAAAAGACGGTCCTGAATCAGTTGTTAAAGATGCTTTTCGGGGGAGGGTAGCCGTGATCTGTGAAAAAGATAATACAGATGCCGATGCCCTGGAGCTGGTAGAAGATATATACAAAACCATCGGCATGCAATTGGTTTATATGGAATCCGGCGTGCATGATGTGCACGCTGCGTACGTAAGTCATATATCACATATAGCCTCCTACGCACTCTCCCTTACCGTTTTGGAAAAAGAAAAAGAAGAGGATGCCATTTTTGAACTGGCCAGCGGCGGTTTTGAAAGTACGGTAAGGTTGGCAAAAAGTAACCCGGCCATGTGGGTGCCCATTTTTAAACAAAACAAGGAAAATGTACTGGATGTATTAAATGAACATATTGTACAGTTGAGAAAAATTAAAAGCTGTTTGGAGAAAGATAATTTTATTTACCTGCAGGAACTGATTGAAAATGCCAATAAGATCAAACGGATCTTAAAATAATCCCGATTGCTATCGGGACCCTAGATCCTCCGCCGGCTGGCGAAGACTTTTAAAGCCTTCAAAAAATAAATGAATGAATTATCGTGAAGCAATAATAAACGACATAGCACAAATTCAATTTGTTAGAAATGCTGTTAAAGAGAATATGTTATCAGATCCTGCCCTGGTTCCGGATAAAGACGTGGAAGCATACATGACCAAAAGAGGAAAAGGATGGGTTTGTGAAGTTGATGAAATAATAGTTGGTTTTGCCATTGTTGACCTGTTAGAAAATAATGTGTGGGCACTGTTTGTGCATCCTGATTTTGAAGCCCGGGGCGTTGGAAAAAAGCTGCACCAGGTAATGATGGATTGGTATTTTGATCAAACCAACAAAAAAATATGGCTGGGTACCGACCCCAAAAGCAGGGCGGAAAAATTTTACCGGATGCAGGGCTGGAAAGCGGTGGGCGTTCATGGTAAGGGAGAAATGAAATTTGAAATGGATTTTGAGACCTGGTTGGCTACCAACCGGTAACCAAGGTTAAAAATTAAAAAGATACCGTAGCTAAAAACTAAATTAAATTTACAATGCAAATTGAAACACAAACGATGAAAGCAATCATGCAGGAGAAATGGAAAAAGCGCCCCTTGATCATTAGCGGTCCTTGCAGCGCCGAAACAGAAGAGCAAATGGTTGAAACGGCAACACGCCTGGCAAAAACAGGTAAAATAGATATGCTGCGTGCCGGTATCTGGAAACCCCGTACCAAACCCGGTTTGTTTGAAGGAAACGGTATTGTAGCCTTACCCTGGCTGGCAAAAGCAAAACAAATAACAGGTCTGCCAACAACTGTAGAGGTTGCAACCGGCAAGCACGTGGAAGATGCATTGAAATTTAATGTGGATATGCTTTGGATCGGTGCCAGAACTACAGTTAATCCTTTTAGTGTGCAGGAAGTAGCCGACGCATTGCGTGGTGTTGATATGCCGGTACTGATAAAAAATCCAATACATCCCGATCTGGAATTGTGGGGTGGTGCTATTGAGCGTTTACAGAAAGTGGGTGTTAAGCAGTTGGGGATGATACACCGGGGATTTTCATCTTACGGTAATACCGAGTTCAGGAATGCTCCCATGTGGCACCTGCCCATTGAAATGAAAAGAAGGTATAGCGAAATGCCGCTCATCTGCGATCCATCGCATATCTGCGGCAACCGCAGTTCATTACAATCTGTTGCTCAAAAAAGTATTGACCTCGATTTTGACGGGCTGATGATAGAGAGCCATATTGATCCGGACAATGCCTGGAGTGATGCCAAACAACAGGTAACGCCAGAACGCTTATTGGAAATGCTTACCGACCTGGTATGGCGGCATGAAAGTACTACCGAACAGGAATTTATTACAGCCCTTACCACATTGCGTGAGCAGATCAACCAGGTAGATGATGAATTGCTTACCCTGCTGGGACAACGGATGAAACTATCTGATAAGATCGGAGAATACAAGAAGAACAACAACATCACCATTTTACAAACCAACCGTTGGAATGATATTTTAGAACGGGCTTTTAATAAGGGAGAAGCACTGGGGCTTACCAAAGAATTCATCACAAAATATTTTGATGCGGTTCATCTGGAAAGTATTCAGCACCAGAATAAAATAATGAATTCCTGATCTTCATTTACAGAAACAAACAACATGCAAATAGCTGAATATACATTTTCGCAAAAAAAAGTAAGCTGTTATTTTGATGCGGATTTTGCAGGAATAAAAGATTTACTGCAGGATGCCTGGACTGTTATCATAACCGATGAGAATCTCTACAATCTTCATGCAGAAAAATTAGCCGGCTACAGGGTAATAAAAATAGCGGCAGGAGAGGAATATAAGAATCAGTTTACTGTTGATTCAATCATTGAAGAGCTACTGTTAATGGGTGCCAATAAAAACACTTTTTTGATCGGTCTCGGGGGAGGTGTAGTTACCGATATTACAGGTTATGTAGCAGCTGTGTACATGCGGGGAATAAAATTTGGTTTTGTACCCACTTCCATTTTAGCCATGGTAGATGCTGCCATTGGAGGTAAGAACGGTATTGATGTGGGCGTTTATAAAAATATGATCGGCACTATCCGGCAGCCTGAATTTATCTTTTACGATTACAGTTTTTTAAAAACACTCCCTGTTAAAGAATGGGTAAATGGTTTTGCTGAAGTTATAAAACATGCCTGTATAAAAGATGCGCTGCTGTTTAAAGTGCTGGAAAAATATACGCTGCACGAATACCAGGCAGACAGTACTTTAATTGCCGACCTTATTGAAAAAAATGTGGCCATAAAAACAGGGGTGGTCATTGATGATGAATTTGAAACAGGCGATAGAAAACTGTTGAATTTTGGCCATACTATTGGTCATGCCATTGAGAATCTGCATGGCATACCGCATGGCCATGCAGTAAGTATTGGCATGATCGCTGCCTGCAATTTATCAGTGCAGCTCAATAATTTTCATGCTGATGATGCAGCCAGAATTGTCAGGCTGCTTAGCCGGTATCATTTACCTGTTGATGTGGAAACAGACCATGCGAAAGTATTTGATGTGTTAAAGATGGATAAAAAACGTACAGGAGATGGCGTGCAGTTCATCCTGTTAAGCTCCATTGGAAAAGCAGAAATAAAGTACATCAGTTTAGCAGAACTTGAAAAGCATTTTAAAGAAATAGTATAGTGATCGTTACCATTAATCCTTCTGTCATTTCCGGAAATATTGTTGCACCTGCCTCTAAAAGCAGTATGCAGAGAGCCTGTGCACTTGCATTGCTGGCCGATGGGGAAACAACTTTACTAAACCCCGGTAAAAGTAATGATGACCTGGCTGCACTTGACATTATTCAAAAACTGGGTGCTGAAATTTTGCAAAACGAAGGAGGGAGCTTGTCAATTAAAAACTCCAAAGTTCCCCCTTCAGGGGGCGGAGGGGGTTTTTCCTGCGGCGAAAGCGGCCTCGGCATCCGCATGTTCACTCCCATTGCAGCATTATCAGCTTCAGCAATTACTATTACCGGAACCGGCAGTTTATTAAAACGGCCCATGCATTTCTTTGATGAAATATTTCCAAAGCTGGGTATTTCTATTGAATCAAATAACGGGTATCTGCCCATAAAGATAAAAGGCCCGTTACAACCAGCTGATATTACCATTGACGGATCATTAAGTTCACAATTTTTAACCGGCCTTTTAATTGCTTTTGCAAAAGCTGCTACAAAACCGGTTACTATTGCTGTACATGATCTTAAAAGCAAACCATATATTGATCTTACCTTGCAAATGATGAGGCAGTTTGGGTATGAAGTTGAAAATAATAATTATGAATCCTTCTGCATCAAGCCAATAAACCAATTAACCATTAAACCAATAAACTATACCGTAGAAGGCGATTGGAGCGGTGCAGCATTCTTATTGGTTGCGGGCGCTGTTGCAGGCGGAATAACCGTTACCGGATTGGATGTTTTTTCAACACAGGCAGATAAAGCCATTTTACAGGCATTGATGGATTGCGGTACCAATATTTCAATTGAAGAAAAACAGATAGTTATCAATGCAACTTTAGGTAATCATGGTAAGGCCTTTCATTTTAATGCAACCGATTGTCCTGACCTGTTTCCTCCATTGGTTGCCCTGGCCGCCTATTGCAATGGCACTACTGTAATTGAAGGTGTAAGCAGGTTGCAGCACAAAGAAAGTAATCGTGCACTAACATTACAGCAGGAATTTGCAAAAATGGGCGTGGAGATAGTTTTGCAGGATGATCTGATGATGATAAAAGGTGGCGAAGGTGTGAAAGGCGCCAACGTATTTTCTCATCATGACCACCGCATTGCCATGTCCTGTGCAGTTGCTTCCTTGCAGGCCGTTGGTGAAACAGTGATCGAAGATGCAGAAGCAGTCAATAAATCTTATCCCGGTTTTTATGAAGATTTGAAATTGCTGAACGCTGCAGTATCTTTACAAGCAAACTAATTAACGGATTAACATGAATTCATTTGGCCGCATATTCCGTGTACATATTTTTGGCGAATCGCATGGCGATTGTGTTGGCGTAACCATTGATGGTTGCCCGGCAGGAATGCCCTTATCTGTTGAAGATTTTACTACAGACATTGACAGAAGAAAACCCGGTGCCAAAGGAACCACCCCCAGGAAAGAAGATGATATACCCCAAATAAAAACCGGCTTGTTCAACGGAAAAACAACCGGCGCACCCCTTACTATTTTATTTGAGAACAATAATACCCGGAGTGCTGATTATGAAAAGCAGCGGGCAGTGCCCAGGCCGGGACATGCTGATTTTGTGGCCTCCGCCAAGTTTGGGGGTAACGAAGATTACCGTGGCAGCGGGCATTTCAGTGGAAGGCTGACCGTTTGTTTGGTAGCTGCAGGTGTAATAGCGAAGAAAGTGTGTAAGGGTTTAAATATTGCTGCTTCCATTCTTGAAATTGGCGGAGAAACTGATCTGGAAAAAGGATTGCAAAAAGCTATTGATGCAAAAGACAGTATTGGAGGGATTATTGAATGTAAAGTGAGCGGATTGCCTGTTGGATTGGGAGAGCCTTTTTTTGATTCGGCAGAATCCCTTTTAAGTCATGCTGCATTTGCCATACCCGCTGTAAGAGGAATAGAATTCGGAACCGGGTTTGCCGCAGCAAAAATGTTTGGAAGCGACCACAATGATGCTATTGAAAACAAAACCGGGAAAACATTTACCAATCATGCAGGTGGTATTATTGGTGGTATAACAAACAGTAATGAACTCATTTTCCGCATTGCAATCAAACCAACTTCATCAACACCCATTGAGCAACAAACTTTAAATATGGAAACCAATTCGGTGGAAGGCTTTTCTGTAAAAGGCCGCCACGATCTTTGTATTGCCTTACGTGTGCCTGTTGTTTTGGAAGCTGTTACTGCATTGGTGTTGGCCGATCTGCTGTTACTTGAGCAAAATATCCCACGGATCTTTCATTGATCCAGCAGCCGCCGGTGATAATTGATCTGTCCCAGGTGGTAACTTAAATGGGCATACAAATGCATCAGCATATGCAGGTTACTTACAATTGCTCCATGCTTCTCCAATGGAAAATCTTTATCCATATCAGCATCGGATAATTTAAGAAAAATATTTTTTAGTATTAAACTGCAGTTGTTAATATTGGTTAACAGGTCCTGGCGGGGAATATTTTTTAAATTAAACTCGTCATCCCTGTACCTTACGTAACCGGTTTTGCCCAACGTGGCGCCAATGAAATGGTTCAGGTTGCCGATCACGTGCAGGCATAAATTTCCTGCAGTATTGCTAATTCCTTTTTTTAAAACCCACAGGTTGTCTTCATCCTTATATAATTCAATTTCGGTTTTAAGCCTTTGCAGGTCTCTTTCAAAAAGTTCAATCAATGTACCGGTTATCATAATTTTTATTTTTTATTTTTTGTTGTCCCCGGAAACGATCTAAAAACTTATCTACAAATTAACAGCAAATGAAAACGAAGTATTATCTTGTTAGTAAGTTTTAGCCTTCCTGGTTATCCGTGATGAAAACAGCGTATCAAGTTACAAATATTTAACCCGATATATGTCGAATGCACCAAGACAATTCCGGTATTTTGCCATTTGTATTATTTTTCTGGCACTCTCATGCAACAACCGCAGGAGTGGTGAAGATAAAAATTTAGTGACCAACCCGGGTGCTATGAATGAAGAAGTGTCTGGCCAGATGAAAAAAGCATTAAACATTGCGGCTGCCCAGGCAGGTAATATTGATGACAGTACGGGCATAGCTTTTTACCAGATTGTTGAGCAGTTTTATAAAAAGGGCGACTTTCAGCCTGTTTGGAGCAGTGCAGCAAAATGGGAACCACTCGCCGATTCTTTATACCGGTTTATTAAGGATGCAGAAAACGAAGGACTCTTTCCCAATGATTATCATTTTAATCTTTTAAAGGTATTAAAGGATACATTAGACAGGGATTCAATTGCCCGCATGAATGCAGATTTTTGGACAAAAGCAGAACTATTGCTTACTGACGGATTCATGCATCTTATTAAAGATCTGAAGCAGGGCAGGTTGCAACCCGACAGTTTGTCGCTGAATAAAGATTCGGTACTGGTTGATAAATTTTTTATTGCTACGTTGAATGATATGCTGGAGAAAAAAGATTTCAGCGGAACGCTTATTTCAGTTCAACCCAAACATAAAAATTACTGGGAGCTTAAAAAAGGAATTAAAAAATTTGTGGACAGTATGGACAGGCGTGTTTTTACACATATTGTTTATCCTTTTAAAAGAGGCGATGTAAAAGATTCGCTTTATTTCATTAAGCTTTTACAAAAAAGACTGGCAGAAAGTAATTGTATATCACCGGCTGCAAAATTGCCGGATTCCGCTGCATTGGCAACTGCTATAAAAAAATACCAGTTGCAAAAAGGATTGAAGGCCGATGGTAAATACGGTAAAAATATAGTTGCTGCACTAAACAGTAACGATGTAGAAAGATTTAAAAGAATAGCAATTACATTAGACAAGTACAAACAACTGCCTCCAAAAATGCCGGATAAATATATCTGGGTTAATCTGCCCGGGTATTACCTGCACCTGGTAAATGCAGATACGATAGTATTCGAATCAAAAGTAATTTGCGGAAGGCCTGAAACCAGAACCCCACTGCTTACCTCTGAAATTTCGGATATAATCACCTATCCTACCTGGACGGTGCCTACCAGCATTATTGTTAAACAATATTTGCCCAGGTTGAAAAATAATCCGAATTATATTTCACGACTTGGGTTGAAATTAATGAACAATAAAGGCGAAGTGATCAACCCCGGTTCGGTTAACTGGAGCAAATATTCAAGAGGCATTCCTTACCGGGTGGTGCAGGGCAGTGGCGATAATAATTCGCTTGGGGTTATCAAATTTAATTTCGACAATCCGTATGCTGTTTACCTGCACGATACCAACCAGCGTTATCTTTTTAAAAATGCATCACGCGCTTTAAGTCACGGTTGTGTGCGTGTGCAGGAATGGGAAAAACTTGCCTATTATATAGCCGGTAACGACAGCATCTTAAGCAAAAGAAGAGACTCGTTAAAATATACTGCAGATTCGATCAGGAGCTGGATAGCGCAAAAAGAACGACACCACATTGATGTTAAAAACCACATTGCTTTGTACATCCGGTATTTTTCCTGCGAAGGAAAAAAGGGTGAAGTAATATTTTATGAAGACATATACGGAGAAGACAGGCAGCTGATGGAAAAGTATTTTGCAAAAAAGTGAGCGTGAAGCTGTCTCATTTTCAAATACCTCTGAAGTAGTGGGTTGTCAGGCTTGAGCCTATTGAAGCCGGGGTGATCAGTGAAATCGCTTTCAACAAGCTCACAATCTTTAAACTATACGGTGAACAGCAGCAAACAATTAATTTATATTATCTTTAAAAATCTGCATGAAACCAATATCTATTAAATACAGGTTGACCGTTCACATTTTTATGGTGATCCTTTTGGTTGTTACCCTTCCTACTTCGGCTGCATACGCACAAAAAAATGAAACAGAAAATAAAGGCAAATCAAAAAAGGCAACCCGTGTATTTTACGGACAGGCAAGTTTTTATGCCAATAAATTTAATGGAAGGCGAACCGCAAGTGGAGAAATTTTTGATCAGAAAAAAATGACCTGTGCCTGTAATGTACTACCGCTTGGAACCTGGGTTAAAATAACCAATTTAAAAAATAAGCGAACAGTGATCGTTAAAATAAACGACCGGATTCATCCAAAAATGAGAAGGGTTGCAGATTTATCAAGAGCGGCAGCTCAAAAACTGGGTTATATTTCAAGCGGGCTAACCCGTGTTAAAGTGGAGGTAGTGGATAAAAAGTCAATTTCCCGTTAAAACGTATGTGACATATTTAACATATGGATTGATTTTAGGGGATAATATAATTGTAATAATATTTTATGTTTTGAAGTTAAGCAGCTATTTTTGTTGCGATTTAGAAAATTAACTATTATGAAGAAAATCTTATTAGCTTGTATAGGCCTCGGCCTGTTTGTTTCATCTTTCGGACAAGGTGAATATAAAAAAAGACCATCATTTGGAATTCATTTTATTTTGAATGATTTCAATACGGCTCAAAGCATCAGGAGCAGAGGTTTAGCAAATACTGTAAACTCCAAAGTTTGGCACAGAACCAACGCTATGTCAGCCGGTATGGCGCTCAGTTATTTGCAGGGGTTAAATAGCAATCTCGATTTTGCCGGCTCTTTGTCAGGCTCATTCTTAAAATACCCCAATGCAAAAGTAATAGCACCCGAACCGCTTTTATTGCTGGAAGGAACAGCAACCCTCAATTTAAAATTATTGTCTGATAAATATATTCTGAATCCATTTATTACAGCTGGTATTGGTGGTTCAAAGTTTGGCGGATATTATGGAGCATTTGTGCCTTTGGGAATTGGTGCCCAGGTAAAAGTGGTGGATGAAGTGTATATTATGCTTAATTCACAGTATAGGGTACCGGTTACAGAAAATGCATCTTACCATTTTTATCATAGCCTTGGGGTGGTTGCTCCTTTGTTCAAAAAGCCGGAACCAGCTCCGGTTGCAATTCCCATACCGGTTGTTGAACCTCCTAAAGACAGAGATGGTGATGGTATACTGGATTCACTGGACAGATGCCCAGATGTTTCTGGACTTGCTTCATTACAAGGTTGCCCCGACAGGGATGGTGATGGTATCACGGATGCTGAAGATAAATGCCCTGATGTACCAGGTTTGGCCCGTTACCAGGGTTGCCCGATACCTGATACGGATAAAGATGGTATCAATGACGAAGTTGATAAGTGCCCAACGGTGCCGGGTTTAGCCCGTTACCAGGGTTGTCCGATACCTGATACGGATGGTGATGGTGTAAACGACGAAGAAGATAAATGTATCAACGAAAAAGGTCCGGCTTCTAATTATGGTTGTCCTGTTATCAGTGAAGAGATCATCAAAAGGGTTAACCTGGCCGCTAAAAATGTATTCTTTGCAACAGCAAGCGATAAATTATTAAAGCAATCGAATAAAAGGTTAGATGATGTGGTTACTATCCTGAACGAAAACCCTACTTTTAAAGTACAGATCGATGGTCACACAGACGCACAGGGTAAGGATGAATATAACCAGGATCTTTCAGACAGGAGAGCTGCTTCAGTAAAAGCTTACCTGGCAAGTAAGGGTATTGCAGAAAGCCGTTTAGCATCTACCGGTTATGGCGAAACCAAGCCCGTTGCTGATAACAATACAGCTAAAGGACGTGCACAAAACAGAAGAGTAGAAATGACGTTGAGTAATTATTAATAAATTAACCAATTATAAAAACCAGGCCCCTGCTCTATGCGGGGGCTTAGTTTTTACCACTACCCAAAAATCCTAATTATAAAATATTGTTATTAAAAAAATACAACTATGGCTTAGATCATATTTTGTATAATTTTAAACAATAAAACTATCTCCCTTTGCAAAATTCAAAATTGCTGTTTTGTTGCGTTATATTTTTTGCAACAGCTGCTTCACTAAAGGTTAAGGCCCAAACCATCGAAAACAGTATCAACCTGTACGGTAATAATTTCCCCCGGGAAAAGATCCATATTCATTTCGATAAGGAATCCTATATGCCGGGTGAAACCATTTGGTTTAAAGCCTACCTGCTTGAAGAAAATTTCCCATCAGAACGAAGCACGAATTTCTATGCAGCGCTGTATGATGAACAGGGAAAGCTGGTACAACAAAAAATTAGCCCGGTATTTAAAGGCAGCAGCGATGGATTTTTTGTGATACCAGACAGTTTACGTTCTTCGCAATTGATTTGCAGGGCATATACCGGCTGGATGCTGAATTTTGATACCACCATGTTGTTCAGCCGTGCAATAAAAATACGCAGTAATATTAACCAGGCACAGGGAGTAACCCCAAAAAAAACGGTAAACCTCCGTTTTTTCCCTGAAGGCGGCAACATCATTGAAGGAACGGTAAACACCATTGCCTTTAAGGCTAATTACAATAACGGCTTACCATACCTTGTTGATGGGGTTATAAAAAAGCAGGAGACCGGGGAAGTGATGATACCGTTATCCCAGCTGCACGAAGGAATGGGTAAATTTGATCTTGATTTCCCGGCGGGAGATAAGTATTATGCAGAGTGGCTTGATAACGATGGCATAAAACAGCAAACTATGCTGCCTGATGCAAAACCAAGGGGCGTTTCTTTAAAGCTTACCGTGCAAAAGGATAAACTGTATTTCAACCTGGTAAATAAAACCGGGGCCGATTCATTGCATGTACTCATGTATATGTATCAAAAAGTATTTTATAAAACAAACATCGCCGTGCCGGCAACGGAGCCATTTACAGGGATGGTGCCTATAACCACATTGCCATCCGGTACGATGCAGTTAACAGTGTTTGATGCCAACTGGCAACCGGTTGCAGAAAGGGTTGCATTCATCAACAATAATAACTTTACCATCAATGCTGCTATACAATCGAAAGAGATCAGCACACAAAAAAGAGGAAAAAATGTACTCGAGATTTCAGTGGCCGATACCATACCGGCAAACATGTCGCTGAGTATTTCTGATGCAGACATGAATAATGAAATGGCGTCCAATACAATCGTAAGTGATCTGCTGCTAAAGGGCGACCTGAAGGGTTATATCCATAACCCTGCTTTTTATTTTACAAATAATACCGATGCTGTATTAAAAGGCAAACTGGACCTGGTAATGCTGACCCATGGCTGGCGCAGGTACAATTGGGCTGATATGATGGTGCAAAAAATGCCAGCTATAAGAACTGCTGCTGACGATTACCTGTCTGTGTACGGGCAGGTAGCTAAAGAGGCATTGGATAAACTGGAGAAAGATGAACCGGTAAACCTGATCGTTAAAAATATTGACAGTGTGAACAGTTTTTATTCGGTTATTCCTGAAAGATCAGGGGCGCTTAAACTTGGCGGGTTGATATTTTATGATTCGGCGAGGATCTATTTTACATTCAACAAATCCAAGCTGCTGAATAAACAGATGGCATTCAGTACATCAAATTTCACACTCAATCAACCCCTCTTTATCAATAATTTTGATAGCTACCTTTTAGCAGATACTGCCGGAACCAACCTTAGCCAAAATTCATCGCTGTTTAATTATTATAAAAAGAATAACGGCATAAGTTCATTTAATGATGAAAAAACAATCGAAGGGGTGGTTGTAAGAACTAACAATCGCCGTAATTGGCAAAATGATCCATTGTTAAAAATGGATGAAAAATATGCTTCCGGTATGTTTTCGGGTGGTGCCAATTCGTTTTCAATTGATGTACTGCACGATGAAACGGCATGGACAAAACTTGATGTGCTCAGTTACATCAACGGCAAAATTCCAGGTGTGAGTCTTGGTAATTTCGATCCTAGAAACGGTAGAAAATTATTATATCAGGGTAGTCAGGTTGTTGTATTTATAGATGGCCAGGAATTGACCACACTGGAAATTGAATCTCTTAATTTAGATGATATTGCCTATATTAAATTGGTGCCAAAATATTTTGGGGGCCGATCTGGGGACGGGGCAGGTTATGTACCGGCTATTTCCATCTATCGCAAAAAGGGTGATGATCTTATAGACAGGCGGCCAAAAGAAACAGACCTGAATATGGTGAAAGTTGCCGGCTATTCGCCCTTCAAAGAATTTTATTCACCTGATTATTCGCAAAGCAATACAAGTGGCGGAACTGATGCCAGAACAACCCTGTTGTGGATGCCATATATTTTAACTGATAAAGCAAACCGCAAAGTGCCCGTGAGTTTTTATAATAACGATTTTACAAAAAAAATGCGGATCGTTTTGGAAGGTATTAATGATGATGGTAAAATGATACGGATTGAAAAGATTGTAGAATAGTTTTTTGGAGGTTGATTCATTAAAGCGGACCAACCTCCAAAAAAATTAATAATCATTTGCCGGCTTAGGTTTAACCGGCTTTTTAGTTTTATCTTCTGCCGGCTTTTGCAGGGGTTGTACCGGTTTTTTATCCTCCGGCTTTTTCTGTTTTCCTGTATCGGGTACAGCAGCACCCGGAATCTGGCTTTCAATTTTAATATTTTCATCCGGCTTATTATCCGGTGGCGGAGGTACATTAAAAAAGTCATCAGCGTTACCGTTACCTTCATCTATGGTGGTGCTGTCACCTTCCCTGAAATACCTGTCCATATTTACGTCGGCAAAAATCGGGTCATTGGCTAACTCAGCCGGCTTTTCAAATTCTTTGATCTGGCCATAACCTAATTTTTTATCCGCGTATACCTTACTCATAAAAAGACCCCAGCCCGGTGCCGACATCTCGGCTCCACCTGCCGTTCCGGAATAGATCTGTATAAACGGATCATCGCAACCTACCCAGGTGCCGGCCAGCAATTCGGGCGTATACCCAATAAACCAACCATCAGCATAGTTATTGGTGGTACCCGTTTTACCCGCTTTTTCTACGGGTATATTATAACTGTTTAACCTTCTGCCGGTACCAAATTTTATTACACCCTGCATTAGGGTTGCCATGGTGTATGCATCAGCTTCAGCAATTACCTGTTTGGAGGTAGCAGTAAATTCCTGCAGCATATTACCGCTTTTGTCTTCAATGCGGTTCATCAGTATAGGTTCGGTACTTAATCCTTTATTGGGGAACATGGTATAGCCCTGCAACATTTCCATCAACGGAATTTCGGCCGCTCCCAGTGCAATGGAATAATAGGGAGGAACCTTGGTGGTGATACCACAGCTTTGTATAAACTCGATTGTTCTTTTAACCCCTACCTGTCCTATCAAACGCCAGGCTGCAATGTTTTTGGAGTGCGCTAAACAATAAGCCACTGTACCTGCACCGCCCGATATGGTTTTTCCACCCAGCGTTAATGCACCTCCAGGAATAACTGTTTCAGGTGTATAGCCAGCTTCATCAATGGCCAATGTGTACACAAAAGGTTTAAAGGTAGATCCTACCTGTCTCATTTGTGTAACATGGTCAAACTTAAACCATTTAAAATCTATACCACCAACCCAGCATTTAACTTCGCCCGTACGGGGATCCATAGCCGCAAAGTTGGTTTGTAATATCTGCTTGTGATATTTAATGGAATCAAAAGGTGTTAAAACCGTATCCTTTACCCTTTTTGCATTCCAGGCAAATACTTTCATTTTTACCGGGATGTAAAATGTCTTTTTGATATCTTCTTCCGATACCCCGTCTTCTTTCATGCTCTTCCACCGGTCGGTATATTTAAAGGCTGCTTCAATAATATTATCGTGTCCCTTCCACATCCTTTTGCCACTGTTTTTCATGATCCAGTCCAACTTCTTTTGAATAACCGGCATATGCTGTACAACAGCTTCTTCGGCATACCGCTGCATGCGAGAATCAATGGTCGTATATATTTTCAAACCATCCCTGTAAAGATTATAAGGTTCCCCTGTTTTTGGATTCTCATGCGTTTTGCACCAGGCTTTTAACTTATCGGCCAATACTGCACGGAAATAAGGGGCTATCCCAATATTTTCATCAATTTTTTTGTAGTTGGTTATTAAAGGCTTGGCTTTTAATTTAGCAGCCTGGGCTTCGCTTAAAAACTTTTGTTTGCAAACAACCATCTGGTTTATTACCGTGTTTCTCCTGTCAATAGAAGCTTTGGGATAACCAATAGGATTATATATGAATCCTTTCAACATGCCTATCAATACGGCAGCTTCTTCAATTTTCAGATTCTTAGGTTCTTTTTGAAAATAGGTGATGGAAGCATTGCGGATGCCGTAAACATTTCCCCAGGGTGCCCTGTTCAAATAAAGGGTAATGATCTCTTCTTTGGTAAAATTCCTTTCCAGTTTAACTGCCACGATCCACTCTTTTATTTTTTGAACACCCCGGGTAATAATATTACCCCGCCCCTGGCCCAGCATAAGCTTGGCTACCTGCTGGGTAATGGTGCTGCCACCGCCATCTTTACCCAGTGTAACTACAGCACGTAAAAAGGCTTTGGCATCTATTCCGGAATGGTCATAAAAGCGTTCATCTTCTGTTGCAAGTAACGCATTGATGGCATTGGGTGATATCTCATTATATTTTACTTCACTTCTGTTCTCTGTATAATATTTTCCCATCAAGATACCATCGCTTGAGTACACTTCACTGGCAAGGTCGGCCTCGGGATTTTGCAACTGCTCTACTGAAGGCATTTTACCAAATACGCCAAAATTGGCAAGGGTAAACATGAGTATAACTAAAATAAAACCCTCCCCAAAATACCCGCCATAAAATTTTAACTGAACGCTTCATGTATAAAGATTTGAAAGTAATTGTTTTACCGGCTACCGCATATAAAATTGCCTAAAACTAATTAAAGCAATTAAAACAGTTTAACGAATGTTGTTAAAACCTGTTTGGAAATTGTGTATTTAACAGGGCTTTATAACCTGCTATATTTTTATTGGTTTTAAGCAACTGCAGGTTTGCTTCTGTAATAATTAAAAAAGAATACTTATTGGCCGGTAACCAGGATATTTCAGAAGCGGCATCTTTTTTTATTTTGTTATAATAGATCAATGCTGCCGCGGCATCCGGGAAAGAAGTGATCACCAGTAAATTATTATCTGCATCCAATACATCTTTGCTGATGTTGATGGTTTGGCCGTAAAAATTCTCCCGGTTATACCGGATAAATGCATTGCGTGCTTCCGTGATGTACACCTGGTCTACTTTATTCAACACCATCAATACATGGTGTGGTGCATTAACTGCCATCGTAAATGCCCCGCTGGTTAATGGCGCTGCAACTTTTACAACGGTGTCTTTTATAACAGGTGGTATTACCGGTGGAGGAACCGGTTTTGGTGTTTCGGGTACGTTTAACTGGTTTTCGGATGCCCTGGTAACTTCCAGGCTGGTGAGGTATTTTTCAATTTCGGCCCTTCTTCTCAGCACATCGATCATGGTCGCTGCTTTTTCTTTAAGCGGAGAGGTTGGATTGTTGCTGATGATCAGTTGCAGGCCTTTGATGGCTGCACTGTCATCCCTGTTCTTTACATGGTGCAATGCTTCAATGTACAACAGTTGAGGTGTCCAGTAATTTACACCATACAGGCTGTCGGCCTTTTTCTTTTCGGCCATTGCTTTTTCAAAATCACCTTCAATGAACAGGTTGTAAATATCCTCGTATAATTTAGTGGCCTCGGGATCTTTTGTTTTTGGATTTAATGAAGATGGATTATTCAGTTTTTTTCCAGCAAGGGTGTTTGCGTAATTGCTGTTCAGTAAATCTTTGTAATAAGCCGCTTTATCCTTTAACCCAAGTTTGGTATAGCAGAAATAAAGATTAAGGTACACATCGCCTTCAAGCAATCTGTTGGGGAAGCGTTTTAAATATGCTTCGTAAGTATCTGCGGCCAATTGATATTCTTCCAGGTCGTTTTGATAGGCCTGCGCCAGGATGATCATATTCACGGCTATAACGTCATTGCTTTCTTTGATCCGCTCTTCGGTCAGGGGTATATCTTTCATTAAAACATCCAGCGTAATTTCTGCGGCACCGGAAGTATTGGGAACTCCCCCTGCATTTTTTTCGCCAGGTTTTGTACCACCTTTATCACCACCACCAGCCTGTTGATTTTGATTATTCACAGCTTCTGCGGCAGCATTACGCCGCCAGTTATCCGTGTTTATTCTTCTTCCCCACCTGCTCTTAAAATCAGTAAACCCCCTCGATTTAAGGGTGTTATTATAAAAATACCACTCACCTTTACTGTTGCCGGCAAAAAGATCCAGGGGTGGCTGGTTATTGTTGTTAAAAGGAGAGATGTCACCGCCGCCACCTGCATTGCCATCATCTTTGTAACCTTTTTCCTTACGTAATTTGCGTAACATTTTCTTAAGATACTCTTCTCTTTCAGCAGCAGGCATCAGCGCAATGCGTTGTACACTGTCTTCTTTTTCAATGGCAGTAATAGCAGCAGCTATTTTTAATAAAGCTTCTTTTCTTTGCTGTACGGCAGCGATCTGTAAATTTAAAAGAGAGTCGGAGCCGCCGGTTTGTAAACTATCATACATGGCAGCAGCAAGCCTGTATTGCTTGCGGCTGTAGGCAATGTCGCCCAGTTTCAAAAAGGCCCTGTTCTTATAATTGATATTGTTCTCATTATATTTCAGACTCTTCTTTAAAAAACTGATGGCAGCATTTGTATCAGGCTTTTGCAACGATAGATCACCTGCTGAATAATACACAATATCACGGTAAGCTTCATACTTATCCCGCCTTCCCATTTTTGCAAGGTTATCAATGGCCTTATCAAGTTCTTTTGGATTTCCGTTTGTTCTGAGCATTTTTGCATCATTCAACCGGGCATGAATATCCAGCAACGGATCAACAGTATGTTTGGAAGCTTTATCGTAATAGGAAGATGCTTTATCAAAATCTCCGTTCTTTTCGTAAAGCTGTGCCAGTAAAAATTCCCATCGTGACTGGTCCTGTTTATTATCAGCTGTGCTTAAAGCTTTTTCAAGATACTTTGCAGTGCTGTCGTAAAATCCCTGTTTAAAAAACCAGTAAGCATTTACCTCGGCCAGGTCGTTACGCAATCTTTTTGGTAAATTAGGATCAACCTGTAAGGTATTGATCAGTCCGCCAGACTCTGCAAATTCGTTTAGCTCTATTAAAGTACGTGCCAGCCACAGGATAGCGTCATTGCGGCTGGGGGGCAGGGCGGTAAGCTTTTGAAGTACATTCCGCTTTTCTTTATTGGCAATTGAAATGGAATTGGTTCCTACTATACGGTCATCATCATCATTTTTTCTTTTGCGGGGAAAAAGATTGTAATTGATGAACTGAAAGGTCATTAAAGCAGAATCAAAATCTTTGCGGAAATAATAGGCTTTACCTATCAGCATGTACATATTATCAATCCAGTCGTTACGTAAATCGTGCAATAAAATACCTGCAGTTGATGTATAAATAACCGAATCCAGTTCTATTTTTTGCGATGCAGTACCTTCAAGTGTATAGGGGTAAAAAGCCAGCATGTTTGAATAATCATCCTTCAAACTCAACTTTGCACGGTCAACAACAGTGTTTACCCGGTTGTTGGCATTAAAGTAATAATTATAATGGGTGATATTGTTCTGATAAATATTCCTGGGAACATTAAATTTTTTATCGGCTGTTTTTTCTGAGCCCAGTTTCCTGTTCTCAAATTTTTCGGGTTTCTTTTGTTTACCAAATGGCTCAAAGGTCCAGCTTGGCTGGCAAATTGCCGGTAATGAAAATCCAAGCAACAGCAAAAAAATAAATAACGGGCTTTTAGTTCTCTTCAGCATGAATCAAAAGGTTGAATAACGGGGCTAAATATCGGTTATTTTTGGTAATTACAGCTTATAGTCAGCCCGTTTTAATTTAGTTTAACTAAATATTTAAGAGAAGGTTTGCCACAGATTTCACAAATTTCATAGCGTAAAGGGTGTCATTGGTAATTTATACGACCTGATTTTAAGACAGGCAAGCCTTAACCAACAAAAAAAGCTCAAAATATTGCTATGTACTTTTCTGTGTAATTTGTGAAATCTGTGGCAAAGAAAAAGCTGCGAAGCAGTTTTAAACTACTCAGTTGTTATCAAAGTTCAATTTGTTTACATAAGTGGCAGTTTACCCTTTTTTAAGTTGCTTTTTCGCCTGCATTTCTTAATTTTAAGGTTCAACAAAAAAATATGGCAAAACTTGATGCCAACAGCACGCTAAAACGGTTACAAAACCGTTACAGGCTGGTGGTTATGAATGAAGATACCTACGAAGAGGTTGTAAAATTTAAACTTAGCCGTTTAAGTGTGTATATATTCTTAAGTACCGTTTTTGTTGTTTTGGTGGGATTGATCATTGCATTATTGGTTTTTACCCCGTTAAAATATTATTTGCCGGGTACTGGTTATGGAAATATAAAGCAGCGGCGACAATTTGAAGCACTTACCTATAAAACCGATTCACTGGAAAAGGTATTAACGTTCAAGGAACAATATTACAAGGATCTGCATAAAGTGTTAAAAGGCGATATCCCGGTTTTGGATACCAACAAACTGGAACTGCCCAAAGTGGAGTATATGAAGGAGTGATATTTTAAAAAATAAAATCTAAGCTATATGTTTAATTCAAAATCCAAATCATCTTTTGAAGGAAATGCCGGAAACGACAGTACCATGATAGGCGCTGGAACAACCATTACCGGCGATATGGAAAGTAATGGCGATATCCGGATTGACGGTATTTTAAAAGGGAACCTGAAAGGAAAAGCAAAGATCATCATAGGTACAGATGGGGTTGTGGAAGGTAATATAGAAGGTTTGCAGGCCGATATTATGGGCCAGGTAACCGGCACTATTAAGGTTCAGGATCTGTTGTTTCTGCACGGAAAAACCCAGGTGAATGGTGATATTTATGCCGGTAAATTACAGGTAGAACCTACGGCAGTATTTAATGGCAGCTGCCATATGGGTGCTAATGTGGTTGAATTAAAAAAGGAAGTGGCCAACGCCGTAAATCTATAAAAAATAATTAATGAACCTGAGTTTTAAAGCAGTTCTTCCTTTGGTTATTACGTTCCTGGTTTTAACCGTTATCATTTTTGCAGGTAACTTTTTTTATAAAGATAAAGGAATTGATTACCTGGTGATCATGGGGGGCAACTGCCTTTTTTTCCTGGTAAGCCTGGTTGTTTTCAGGATGCAGTATAAAGCTATGTACAACAGCAACCCCAATGTTTTTATTCGCAGTGTAATGGGCGGCATGATCATTAAAGTATTTGCCTGCGTAATTGCGGTAGTGGCTTATTATTTGATAAGCAGGCCTGCATTTAACAAACCTGCTGTATATGTATCCATGGTTATTTACATAGTGTACCTGGTTGTAGAAGTAAGAACCATCATGAAACTGAATAAAACAAAAAATGCCTAAGCAGGAAGCCCCGCTTTTACAGTTACAGGATTATTTGCCCGGGGGAAGTTTTGACAAAGTACTTTTCTACCTGCAGCACCATAAAGTACACCTTACCATCAGCCGCAAAAGACAAAGTATCCTGGGAGATTACCGCCACGCACATTTAGATAAAAATCACCGTATCAGTGTTAATGGCGATCTTAATAAATATGCCTTCCTCATTACTTTATTACACGAACTGGCCCATCTTTTTACGTATGAGAAATATGGTCATCGGGTGCAGGCCCATGGCCGGGAATGGAAAGATGAGTTTGGGAAAATACTGGCCGAATTTTTATTGAAAAAAATATTTCCGGCAGATATAGAAAAGGCTTTGTACAATACCCTGCGAAACCCGGCAGCCAGCAGTTGCGGCGATGAGCAATTGCTGCGGGTGTTGCATCATTACGATGAAAAACCTGCAGGCCTGCATTTGGTTGATCAGTTACCCGAAGGAACTTTATTTGCTATTAAAGGCGGCCGCATTTTTAAGAAAGGTGAAAAAATAAGAAAGCGGTTTAAATGCGTGGAAGTGAAGACGGGCAAGTTTTATTTATTTAGTGCGGTGTATGAAGTGAAATTGGTATAATGTAGTCTTATAATTCTTTTATCATCCACACATCACAACCCGTATGCCCACTGCTGCCCTGTGCAGCCGGTAAATAAGTAAAGCCCAGTTTTTCATACATGGGAATGGCAATGGTTAATTCGGGCATGGTTTCTAAATATATTTTTTTGTAGCCCATTTCTTTGGCTGCAACTATACATTTTTGCAGCAGGGTTTTTCCCAATCCTTTGCCCCGGGCTTTGGATGATAAATACAGTTTCACCAGTTCACAAGTACCTTCAGGTAAATTTGCAGTCGGGTAAATGCCGCTTCCTCCCATGATTTCTCCCTGCCCGACTCCGTCATTCAGGCGGGCATCAAGCTCTGCCACAAAATAAATGCTGCCGGTTGTTTTAAAAACTTCAGATAAATGATCGGTTGTATCATCATAATAAACAGTACCGGGTTTATTGGCCTTAAATTCTGTAAGGGTGTCCCTGATGATTGTTGCCAGTGCCTGATCATCGCCTGGTTTGATGGTTCTTATTAAAAAGTCATGCATACTTTAATAACTGTTGTTCATTCAAACCTACATTATTTTTAAAACATGGAATAGATTGGTATCATGTTATGATCTATTCTTCAAATAATAAGCTGATTAATTATTTTGTTAATTCGGTTTAGCAAAAATCAATTATTTTCGGTAATCTTAGAACAAACAGAAACTTGCCTGATACATTAAAATATAGCGAAGAGGAGTTGGTGCTTTTGCTGCAAAGCAGGGATCAGCAGGCGTTTTCGTACCTGTACGATAATTATTCGGCTGCCTTAAACGGTATTATTTACCGCATGGTTGAGGATCGTGAACTGGCCGAGGATATTTTGCAGGAAGCTTTTGTGAAGATCTGGAATAATTTCTCCAGCTACGATACGGGCAAGGGCCGTTTATTTACCTGGATGCTGAATATTACCCGTAACCTCACCATTGATACATTGCGTAGTAAAGGTTACAAAAAGCAGGGCAAAATCTCCGCCGATGAAAATTCCGTAAATAATGTAACTGACGATGGACGTATGGCAGAGCGGTTTGATGCCATGGGTATCAGGAAACAACTGGTACATTTAAAACCTGAACAGCGAAGTATTATTGACCTGGCATATTTTAACGGCTATACGCAGGATGAAATTTCAAAAGAAATGGGAATACCTTTGGGTACTGTTAAAACCAGGATGAGGGCAGCTATTATTGAACTAAGAAAAATGTTAGCATACAATTAAATTGAACGCACAGGAAATCATATCATCAGGCATTTTGGAGCTCTATTGCATGGGGCTTACTTCGGCAGCCGAAACGGCTGAGGTAGCAGCATGGGCCAAACAATATAATGAAGTAGCAACTGAAATTGAAGCCATTCAGTCTGGTTTGGAGCGCTATGCACAAACACATGCAGTTGCACCAGCCGCCTCTGTAAAAGAAAAATTATTTACAGCTATTAATACCAATGTTGCTGCTCCGGTTGTTAATATAAAAGCAGCAGAAAAAACGAGGGCAAAGGTTTATGCTATTTCCCCGGCCTGGAAATACGCAGCGGCTGCCAGTGTAATATTATTGATTGGAAGCCTTATCTTAAATTATTCATACTATAATAAATATCAGTCGGCTAATAAAGAACTGGCATCTTCGCAAACCGAGCTGCAACAGCAAATAGCTTCAGCACAATCCATGGATACCGCTATACGGGTGATGGGCGATATGAAAGCAACACAGGTGGTTGCTAAAAGTATTGATACTACTAATGCGGACATGGGGGCCCGTATCTACTGGATGAAGAATACCAATGAAGTGTATATTGACCCGGCTAATTTGCCAAAGGCGCCAGAAGGGAAACAGTATGAATTTTGGGCAATTGTTGAAGGAGCTCCGGTTAACGGCGGCGTTATTACTACCGAATTAAATGGTAAAAAAGTTCATGTTCAGAAAATGAAAAGCTTTGGTAAAGTGCAGGCATTTGCCATCTCTTTAGAAGATGCCGGTCCTGCAAAGGTAAAACCAGACAAAGTAATGGCTGTAGGTAGCAGCATTTAAATGCTTCCGGATCTTAATAAATATTTTTAACGGGCTGTTTATAACAGCCCGTTTTTATTTTTTCTATACAAATAAAAAATCTTCAAAAACAAATCCAATCCTTTTCATCTGCCGTACATGATGTTGAAATCAATTTTAAAAAAAATAAAAATCAACATGATGAAACAGATCAAAAAATTCCTTTTTGTAGCAGCTGCAGTTATGTTCACACATGCTTCTTTTGCTCAAAGTGAAAAAACAGTAATGGTTGGCGGAGCTGCCATGTATCCTTCTAAAAATATTGTAGAAAATGCGGTTAACAGTAAAGACCATACCACCTTGGTGGCTGCAGTTAAAGCTGCAGGACTGGTAGAAACTTTGCAAAGTGCCGGTCCCTTCACGGTATTTGCACCAACCAACAAAGCTTTTGAAATATTGCCTGCCGGAACAGTAGATAATTTATTGATGAAAGAAAGTAAACCAACGTTAACAACTGTATTAACCTATCATGTTATTGCCGGTAAATGGAATGCAGCCGATATTGCTAAACTGATTAAAGATGGTAATGGTACCGCACAAGTAAAAACAGTTGCCGGTAAAAATTTATGGATATACATGGAAGGAAAGAAGGTTGCTATTAAAGATGAAAATGGCGGAGTGGCTTATGTAACCATTAAAGATGTAAACCAAAGCAATGGCGTGATACATGTTATTGATCATGTATTATTACCAAAGATGTAAGTTGAGTGTTACGTTAAGAGTTATAATGAAAAAGCCCTGCTGTTTTTACAGCGGGGCTTTGTTTTAAAATAACAGATTATTATTTTGCCAATAAGGAATACACTGCAGAATCACTGAACTTACCCCTGAAAAAAAGTTTTCCTTAAAATAAGCTTCTCTTATAAAGCCGCATTTTTCCAGCACTATGCCTGATACCACATTCTCCGGATTTATATGTCCTGCTATGCTATGCAACTTCATTTCATTAAAGCCAAAATCAACAGTAGCGTGCAAGGCCTCTTTCATTATCCCCTTGCTCCAAAAATCAGGATGTAATATGTAGCCAACTTCAGCCCTAAAGTGATCTTTTAAAATATTCCAAAAGCAGATGGTGCCAATCATAGTGCCAGGCGTTTCCTGCAATGCAATAGCCCACATAATGCTTTCATTTGTATCAGCAGCTGTATTTATTTTTTGTATTAAAGCAACTACCTCTTCAACAGATTTAGCTTTTTCCCGGCCAATAAACTGCATCACTTTTTCATTCGATCTTAGAAAAAATAATTCAGGTGCATCTGCGTCTGTCATTCTTCTTAGTAAAAGCCTTTTTGTTTTTATTTCCGGAAAAGGGGAGAAGTTTAATTCAAGCATAATAATGCAATATATTTTTCAGTAAAATAGGTAATATAAAACCAATTAAGTGCTTTTATTATAAAATTAGTAATAAAAAAATCCCGCCAAATGGGCGGGATGTAGAAGTGAGTTTTTCATGTAATTATTTAATGACGAATTCGTATGCGTGGCGGTGGCGGCGGAAGAAGTATTACCGGAGCAGGGGGAAGTGGTAATACTACAACCCTTGGTGCCGGAGCAGTGGCATGCCGATACTTTCCATTTTTGTAACGAATATTTTTTGAGTGTCCTTTTTTGTAATACTTTTTCTTTTGTGCCGATGTAGATAGGGTTAATCCTATCATGACCAGGCTAAATAGAAATAAGATTTTTGTTTTCATCATGTTGAAAGTTTATGAGGTAATTTATTCCCCGTTGTTCACTACTAACCAAGAATGGTGCCAGGCATGAAACAGGTTTTGTAGCATTGATTTATTTGCAGCGGCAGGTTAATGTAAAAGTGTGAATTATGTAAAAAGCATAGCGGTATGCTATGCTTTTAAATTATTTATCAGTGTAGAAATGATCGGGTCAGGCTACCGCTTTGTTTACCAATTCGGCTGCCTCACTTAACTGGATGGCACTTTGTACCTTCAGGCCGCTTTCATCAATCAGTTTTTTTGCTACATCAGCATTTGTGCCCTGTAACCTAACAATTATAGGGATATTAATATTGCCAATAGACTGGTACGCATCAATAACACCCTGAGCAACCCGGTCACAACGAACAATACCTCCAAAGATATTGATCAATATTGCTTTTACTTTAGGGTCTTTTAAAATTATCCTGAACCCGGCTTCCACCGTTTGTGCATTGGCCGTACCGCCTACATCTAAAAAGTTGGCTGGTTCACCACCGCTTAATTTGATCATGTCCATGGTTGCCATGGCAAGCCCTGCACCGTTTACCATGCACCCCACATTACCATCCAGTTTTACAAAGTTCAGGTTGTATTGTCCGGCTTCCACTTCGGTAGGGTCTTCTTCACTCAGGTCTCTTAACGCTGCAATGTGCGGATGGCGCATTAATGCATTGTCATCAACATTCATTTTACAATCAACCGCAATGATTTTATCATCGCTGGTTTTAAAGAGCGGATTAATTTCCAGCATACCGCAATCAGATCCTACATACGCTTTGTACAGATCGCTTACAAATTTTACACAGTTTTTAAAAGCCACGCCACTCAATCCTAAATTAAAAGCAATTTTTCTTGCCTGGAAGGGTTCCAGGTTTCCGCCCGGGAAAACCCATTCTTTAAATATTTTTTCAGGCGTATTGTGTGCCACATCTTCAATATTCATACCGCCCTCTGTACTGTACATAATTACATTCTGCCCCTTGGTTCTGTCTAATAAAATAGACAAATAAAATTCCTTTACCGGGCTTGGTCCCTCATAGTATACATCCTGGGCTACCAAGATCTTACTCACCAATTTACCTGCCTCACCGGTTTGTATGGTTACCAGGGTACCGCCTAAAATATTTTTAGCAATTTGTAAAACTTCCTCAGCATTTTTAGCCACTGCCACACCGCGCTGTTCTGAGCCTGCAATTTTTCCTTTACCACGGCCACCCGCATGTATCTGTGCTTTTATTACAGCAAACTTGCTTCCATATTGGGTATGAATTTGCCGGTAAGCCTGTTCTGCCTCACCGGGGGTACTGCAGGGTATACCTTCCTGAACCGGAACATTGTATTTTTTCAATAGCTCTTTAGCCTGGTATTCGTGAAGATTCATAAAAGAAAAATTTTTGCGAAGATAGGAAAGTGTTTTGAGTTTTGGGTTTTGGGTTTTGAGTCAGGAGTTAGCTGTTGTAAAGTGCATATTAAATACGCCAAGATAAAAGCTCAGTAAAGGTATTCAGTACAAGTGAGTGACACAACGATGCTGAGATTTGTGCAAATGCCGGTAACACAAAACCTCAAACACACAACCCCAAACTATACACTTTCCTTTAACAATATCTTACCTTACCTTTGCCCCTTAAAATTGTTTGGTATATGATGACAAAAATTAACGAAGCTGTTGCGTTTATTAAAAATATGTACAGTGATAAACCGGCAGTGGGTATAGTTTTAGGCAGCGGGCTGGGTAGCTTTACAACCGAGATCAATATTGAAAAAGAAATTCCTTATGGCGATATTCCTCATTTTCCGGTAAGCACCGTTGAAGGGCATAGCGGTAAACTGATATTTGGAACACTGGGTGGTAAAAAGATTGTAGCCATGGCTGGCCGGTTTCATTTGTACGAAGGTTATTCATCCGAACAGACAGTTTTTCCAATCAGGGTTTTAAAATTTCTGGGTATTGAAACCTTACTGGTGAGCAATGCTGCGGGTGGTGTTAATCCTGCTTTTCAGGTGGGCGATCTGATGATCATCACCGACCATATCAGCCAGTTTGCACCCAATCCGCTGATCGGCAAAAATTATAAAGAACTGGGCCCCCGGTTTCCGGATATGAGTGAGCCTTATAAGAAACGCCTGGTTCAAAAAATGAGGGATATAGCAACTCAGAAAAATATCAGGTTAAGAGAAGGAGTGTATGTGGCTGTTACGGGCCCTACATTTGAAACACGTGCCGAATATAAAATGATACTTACGCTGGGCGGCGATGCAGTAGGCATGAGTACCGTACAGGAAGTGATTACGGCCGTACATATGGGTCTGCCGGTTTTTGCCATGAGTGTGATAACGGATGTGGGTATACGCGAAGAAGAAAATGTAATCACACATGAAGAAGTGTTGGAGGCTGCCAGGGCAGCTGAACCCAATTTTAAGGCATTATTTTGCGAACTGATTGCACAATTATAAGTTTAGATTGATGAAGCAACTCATTGCCCTCATAATATTCGTTTTTTGTGTTCAGTATGCTCATGCACAGGAACCCGATGTTATTAACCAGATTGGTGGCAGAATTAAAAATATCGGCGGGGCCACTTCCGGAGGGAGAAAAGACACCATCGGTTTTGTCCGTCGGGATGACAGAAAGGATTCCATTTCCATTACGTATAAATATCTCGATTCCATCCGCAGCATTCCTTTCGATTCATCCATCAATGATTTTGATAAGTATTTTACAGTTCCCTCATCTTATATTTCCCTCGGTAATAACGGTGCCGCCGCTTATTCCTTAATTTATAAGCCCAATGCCAAACCCGGTTGGGATGCAGGCTTTCATGCATTTGATCTTTACCGGTATACGTTGGAAGAATCAAAATTTTATAAAACCAACAGGCCTTTTACACAACTAAGTTACCAACTGGCATCCGGTAAAGAACAGGTGATCAGGGCGCTTCATACGCAAAATCCCAGGCCCAACCTGGGCTTTGGATTTGATTACCGCCTGGTAAGTGCCCCCGGATTTTTTACCAATCAAAATACCAACCACAAAAGTTACCGGTTATTTGGTAACTACCAGGGCAAACGTAAAAGATATGCTGCCTCTGTTATTTTAGTAGGCAACACCAATAAAGCTTCTGAGAATGGCGGGATAAAATATGACAGTTCCTTATCTGATCCCAACCTTAAAAAAAGATTCTCTATTGATGTGAACCTGGGGAATGGAAGTAACTCCGAGTTCAATCCCTTCAGCACAACCATTACTACGGGCAATGTGTATAAAGACTTTACTTTTTTTGTACGCCAATCATTTGATATTGGTAAAAAAGATTCCATTGCCATTAATGACTCTACTACCGAGTATTTATTTTATCCAAAACTAAGGGTGCAGCATAGTTTTGCTTATAGCACTTATAATTATTTGTTCAGGGATGACCTGGCAGATTCAGTCATTTACAGAAACTGGTACGATACCGCTGTAAAGATCGGTAAAGACAGTTTTTTTGTAAAGGAAAGATGGGCGGTGATGAGTAATGATATTACTTTATTGCAGTTTCCGGATACAAAAAATCCGGGCCAGTTTATTGCTGCCGGGGTAAAGTTTGAAAATATAAAAGGAGAGTCCGTTACCGGAACAAGAAATTTGTACAACTTTATTGTTCATGGCGAATACCGCAATAAAACCCGTAATAAATTATGGGATGTTTTGGCCAAAGGAGAGTTTTATGTGAATGGTTTAAATGCCGGCGACTACAGTGCCTACGCCACCATTGCCCGGCATATCAATAATAAATTGGGCGATATCCGCTTGTTTTTTAAAAATGTAAGCCGAACGCCTTCTTTTATTTTTGATAATGCTTCCGGGTTTAATTTTAAGAACCCCGGCCTTACCAAAAAGGAAAACATCATTTCATTTGGCGCTGATGCAGCCAACCGGTTTATTAACCTGGGTTTTAAAAATCATGTCATAAACAACCTGGCCTTTTTTACCGATTATTATCGTACCGCACAAAGCAGTAAGATCATCAACCTGTTGCAGGTATATGGCTCTAAAAAAATTAAACTTACCAAAAGGTGGAACTTGTATGCCGATGTTACTTTTCAGCAAACAGATGGCAGCGCACCCATAAAAGTGCCCTTGCTTTTTACCAGAACCCGGCTGGCCTACGAAGGCGTTTTCTACAAAAACCTGAATTTGAGTACCGGCCTGGAAGCCAGGTATTTTACACCGTTTGAATCTTATAATTATTCTCCCGTAATGGGGCAATTTATGCCTCAGGATACATTTAAACTGAAGAACCTGCCTGATATTTCAGCCTTCTTTCATTTTCGCATTAAATCATTTTCCGCATTCATAAGGGCCGAGAATTTAAACACGGTAAGTTTTGCCAATGGCTTTGGCTTTACCAACAACAATTTCGCTGCACCGCATTTTCCTACCCAGGGTTTTATACTGCGTTTTGGCATTCGATGGGGTTTTGTGAATTAACAGGCAATAGGCAATTGGCAATGGGCAATAGGCAAGGACCCTCCGGCATTTAATAAACAATAATTAATAATTTTAACCCGGTACTGTTAAAAATTACCTATTGCTGGTAGCTTATTGCATATTTGCTTAACTTTGCATGGCAGATGAAAAAAATATATATCGGCATACTGGCTTTTGTATACATGGCAGTTTCTTCGGGAGTTGCCCTGGAACTGCATTACTGTATGGGCGATAAAGCCGGTGTTGATCTGTACGGAACTTCATCAGACACCTGCGGCAAATGCGGCATGTCTGAGAAAGATAGTGGTTGCTGCCATGATGAGTTTAAGTTTTATAAGTTAAGCGATTCTCATAAAACAGTTTCAAACAATATCGAATTTGCAGCTTCTTCTATAGCCATCATTAATGATTATCCTGTTTACGACTGGCAACTGCCAAATAATACAGCTTTAACAGCAGTTAATAACCATTCTCCCCCTGATTATACAAAACCCGATGTTTGTATAATGAATTGTGTTTTCAGAATTTAGAATTGATATTGAATCTTTTCACCGGTAATATACTGCCGGTGCATTATGCTATGTGCATAATTTATTTTTTCAACATCAAAATTTTAATAAAATGAAAACAATATCATTATTGGCTGCAATTATTTTCAGCCTGTTTACCATCAACACTTCAACAGCACAATCAGCTACAACCGAAACCATTAAAGTATGGGGCAATTGCGGCATGTGTAAAACCACCATTGAAAAGGCAGCAAAAAAAGCCGGTGCAAAAAAAGCAGAATGGAATGAAGACAGCAAAGAACTAAAAGTTTCTTATGCAGCAAGTAAAACGTCTTCAGCAAAGATCCAGGAAGCTATTGCAAAATCTGGTTACGACACACAGGATTTTACAGCCGTAAAATCTGCTTACGATAATTTACATGGTTGCTGCAAATACGACAGGAAAGAAGCAACTGCTTCCACAGCATCTTACTACTGCCCAATGAAATGCGAAGGAGATAAAATCTATGATAAGGCAGGTACCTGCCCTAAATGCGGCATGAACTTAAAGGAGAAAAAGGAACCAGCTAAAATGGAGGCAATGAATACATACAGTTGCCCGATGCATGCAGCTGTTACCAGTGCCAAACCCGGCAAATGCCCTGATTGTGGTATGGATCTTAAACCAAAGCAATAATTGTTTTAATTACAAGGCGTAATTAAAACAACGCTTAACAACAGTTGCAGGTATAGCAATGCCTGCAACTGTATTTACTGTTTTGGATTTATACCCGACCTCTTCAGTGATCTGATAAGGATTCACAACAGTGTTACTTTAAACACCAGGTTTTATGAAACCTCTACAATATGTATTGGTACTTTACCTGTTTTTTACAGGGATGGTAACCCATGCGCAAAATATAAACTTAACTACAGGAGATACAGCCATATCATTTAAAGTGCATGGCGTTTGTGAACAATGCAAAGACCGGATTGAAAATGCATTGAAGGTAAAAGGGGTAAGGTCTGCTGTATGGGATATGGAATCTCAACAACTTTCGCTGGTATACAATCCTGCAAAAATATCTCTTGATAAAATAGAGAACAGGATCGTTGCAGTTGGCCATGATATTGAAAATAAAAAAGCAAAGATCGGTGTGTACAGTGCCTTGCCCAAATGTTGTCTTTACCGGAACATGGATGCCGCAAAAAATGAAATGAAAAAAGATCCGGTGATAGCCCCGTTGCAGGAGATCATTTACACTATTGATTCTTCTTCAGCTAAAACTATGCAGCGCAGCAGCGAAAACGGCGTGATAATTATCAAGGGCATTGTTTTGGAAGATGATAACAGGGGTAAATTCAGGCCACTTGCAAACGCAAGCGTTTACTGGCTTGGCAGTGCACAGGGCGCTATGACAGATAGTACAGGCCTGTTTAGTATTGTTCAGGATAGCAACAACCACAACCTGGTGGTAAGCTACGCCGGTTACAAGTCGGATACTTTAAATGTGCATGAAAGTACGGAGTTAAAAATTGTGCTGGCATCCAACAAACAGCTAAAGGAAGTGACCGTGAGCTCGAGGTTGAAAACAACCTACGTAAATAATTACAGTCCTATAAGGACTGAAACCATGTTGAGCACAGAGTTATTAAAAGCTGCCTGCTGTAACCTCAGCGAAAGTTTTGAAACCAATCCGTCGGTAGATGTTTCCTATAATGATGCTGTTACAGGATCAAAACAAATTCAGTTGTTGGGATTAAGTGGAAACTATACACAGCTTACAGTAGAAAACCTGCCTGGCCCACGTGGTATTGCAACGCCGCTGGGTTTAAATTCTATTGCCGGGCCCTGGATAGAATCGATACAATTGACCAAGGGCGTTGGCTCTGTTGCCAATGGTTATGAAAGTATTGCAGGGCAGATCAATGTAGAATTAAAGAAACCCGAGAACAGTGAAAAATTACTGGCAAATATTTATGTAAATGATTTTGGTAAAACAGACCTGAACCTGAATCTTGCAAAAAAGATTAGCAATAAATGGTCGGTTGGGTTATTGCTGCACGATGATTTTTTATACAATACAAAACTTGATTTTAATAAGGATGGTTTTCGTGACCAGCCAACCGGTAACACGCTGAGCCTGGTTAACCGGTATAAATTTGATAACAGTAAAGGCGTTATGGTACAGTTTGGCATCAAGGTTTTGCAGGATAGAAAAACAGGTGGTGAAACCCGTTTTGACCCCGACTCGGATAAGAACACGACCAACAGTTATGGACTTGGCATTAATACCGAACGCTATGAAGGTTTTGCAAAAGTGGGATACGTTTTCCCCGCAAAAAAATATAAGAGTATTGGCTTCCAGGCAGCAGCCATCAGTCATAACCAGGATGCTTATTTTGGATTGACAACCTATAATGCAAATCAAAAAACGGTGTATGCCAATTTAATTTATCAATCTATCATCAGCACAACCATACATAAATTCCGCACAGGTTTTAGTTTTGTGTATGATAAGTATGACGAGATCTTTAAAGCGAATCATTACGCAAGAACAGAAGTTGTACCTGGTGTGTTTGGTGAATATACTTTTACGCCCAATGATAAATTCAGTGCGGTTGTGGGTTTACGGGCAGATCATAACAGTTTGTTTGGATCCTTTATAACACCACGTTTAAATCTGAGGTACGAGCCGGTTAAAGGGACCACCATACGGGGAAGTGTTGGCCGTGGACAGCGTACTGCAAATATTTTTGCGGAAAATACCAGCGTATTTGTTAGTGCAAGGCAGGTTAATATCATAACCACCGATGCAGGTAAAGCTTATGGCCTTGATCCTGAAGTAGCGTGGAATAAAGGGTTGAGTGTTGATCAGAAGTTCAGGTTGTTTGGCAATGATGCCTTGCTTACTGTTGATTATTTCAGGAATGATTTCACCAACCAGGTAGTAGTGGATGTGGAAGATGCCAGAACAGTGAAGTTTTATAATTTAACGGGCAAGTCTTATTCAAACAGTTTTCAGGCAGCATTGAATATTGAACCACTGAAAAAATTTGAGATACGTTTAGCATACCGGTTTTTTGATGTAAAAACAACTTACAGTGGCAAATTAACCGAGCGTCCGCTGATCTCACGGAACAGGGCTTTTGCCAACCTGGCTTATGCCATACAGGGATTTAAGTTTGATTATACCATAACTTATAATGGTGAGAAGCGATTGCCGGATACACAGTCAAATCCTGTCATGTACAGGTTACCGTCCTATTCACCCGGTTTTGTGCTGATGAACACACAGGTTTCAAAAACAGTTGGTAAAAAACAGCCGCTGGATATTTATATAGGTGTAGAAAACCTGGCTAATTTTTTTCAGCAGGATGTTATTGTAGCTGCTGATCAGCCTTTTAATAATTATTTTGATGCCTCCATGGTATGGGGCCCTGTAAATGGCCGCATGTTTTATGGAGGTGTAAGATTCACTATAAAATAAAAAATTTATGAAAAAAATTACTTGTAATGATAATTGTTTTTTTCTCTGTTGCTGCAAACGCACAGGTTAAAAATGTAACCATCCAGGCAAGCGGATTAACCTGCAGTATGTGCAGTAATTCCATATTTAAAGCATTAAAGACGCTGGATTTTGTGGAAAATGTTGATGCCAATATTAAAACATCTTCCTTCGATATTTCCTTTAAACCTGCTGCCAATATAGATTTTGATAAACTAAAAGGAAAAGTGGAAGATGCCGGTTTTTTTGTTGCAAATTTCACCGTGACATACAATTTTGATGATCTTGCTGTTTCCAATGACAAGCACATCAATGTAGGAAACAGTATTTTTCATTTTTTAAATGTGAAGGAAGGTATTTTATCGGGTGATAAAAAAATACGTTTGCTTAATAAAGGTTTTGTCTCGGCAAAGGAATTTAAAAAGAATAGCAGCCTTACAAAAATGGCCTGTTATAAAACCGGGGAAGAGCAAAAGAAGCGGGTTTTTCATGTAACCATTTAATTGACCAGGGCACAGGGATAAAACTGTGCTGATTTTAATTTAGTAACTGATGAGATTTATCCTGTTGATATTTTTGCTAACTGTAAAAACTGCCGGGGCACAGGAACTTTATGTGTTTACCGATCCGGCAAGCAATATTGCTGCAAAGTCAGTTGGCTTAAGGGCCAGTAATTATCTGATGTTTGAGGAGGGATCAAAAAAGGGAAATTATCATTTATTGCCCGAAATCATGTGGGGCGCTTCAAAAAAGCTGATGTTCCAGGCAAGAGCTTTTTTAAGCAACCGGGGAAACCGTTTTGTAACAGAAGGGGGAGGGGTTTATGTAAAATACAGGGTTTACAGTACCGATGAAGTGCAAAGTCATTTCAGAATGGCGGCCTTTGGCAGGTATAGTTTTAATAACAGTGATGTACACCAGCGTGCCATTGATTTGAACGGGCATAATTCGGGATATGAAGGCGGCTTTATTGCAACCAAACTGAAATATAAAGTAGCAGTTTCAGCATCGGCCTCTTACCTGTATGCTACAGAAAACGGGAAAGAGAAATTTATATATGGCGACAAGAACCGGCATGCAGCCAATTATACTTTATCGGTTGGCAAGCTGATGTTACCAAAGGAATATACCAGTTATAAACAAACCAATATGAACCTGATGGTTGAAGTATTGGGGCAGGTTAATTTAAATACGGGTTATTCTTTTTTAGACATAGCACCTTCAGTTCAATTCATTTTTTTAAGTAAGATGCGGCTTGATGCAGCTTACAGAATACCGGTGGTAAAGGATTTAACCAGAACAGCACCCGGAGGATTTTTAGTAAGACTTGAATATAATATCTTTAATGCCTATTAACAATGAAAAGAATATTGCTTTTTATTTTATCATTATTTCAAAAACGAAATTGTTGCAAATGAGCAGATCATTTTTAATTATACTTTTTTTGCTGGGTACAGTATCGGTAAGTGCGCAGCTTAAAATAGGGGAGGTTGCTCCTGAGATTGAGTTGATGAGTAAAGTGGATACCATGGTAAAACTTTCCTCATTCAATGGCAAAGTGGTATTGATTGATTTTTGGGCCAGCTGGTGCGGTCCCTGCAGGGCTGCAAATCCTTCAATTCAGAAATTGTATAAAAAATATAAGGATAGTGGTTTTGAAGTATTTGCAGTTTCGCTGGATGTGAATAAACCACTATGGCTAAAGGCTATCAAAAGAGATAAGCTAACATACACGCAGGTTATTGACAGCAATGGCTGGGTTTCTAAAGTTGCAGAAAAATATTATATAGATGCTTTACCAACTAATTTTTTATTGGACAGAACGGGAAAAATAGTTGCCATAAATCTGGAGGGTAAAGAATTATTTGATGCAGTACATAAACTGGTACAATAATTATTTTCCGGCCTTAAAACGAATGGAGCCTCCAACAGCAATGTACCAATCAGGGGCCGCTTTACTGATGCCAAAACCAGATGAAAGGTCTATTTTAAAATCAGGTTTGATGTAATAAGCGATACCTCCATCTAAACTATGTTCAGGATCATTTTTTTACTTATAAAACCGAAAGCCTCAATATAGCCATACCATTTTTTACTTAAATTAATGCCTGGCGCAAACGTATATATCCAGGTGGCTTCTTTGTTTACACCATCCCATTCTGCACCCACATTGTACCCCAGTCCAATTCTTTTGGTTATACTGTGTTGCATGGTAAACCTGAAATTGGGAGCCAGGTGATCTGCCTGGAAATCTTTTGATGCCAGTTTGGGAATTCCTACATGAAATATCAAGGAGGTTTTAGGAAGTAATTTCTTTTCTTCCCAAAGTGCAATTTTTGCTCCTATTTCAACCGGGGTAAGCCCTGAATTACTTTTTTTTAGAAGCGGGTTACTGAAATCAGTATTGGTTTGTACGGTTGTAATTAATCTGAATTCAAATCTTTTACTGATACCGTATTTACTTAAAAGTGTGGGATACTGGAATTCGTTTTCGGTAGGAGAGTTGACCTGTTTGCTGAATCCCATTTCAAACTGTATCCACTTTTTAGGAACCAGAACAGCACTTTCTGTCTGGTCGGGGCGATCCGTATCAATTTTTTCAACTTGTGCCAAAGAGCTACATACACAAGTTAAAAGCAGCATAGCGGTTACTAACAATTTAATCATGATACTGAAATATAAATTAGTCGATTCTAAAAATTAAGTTTAAGATAGAAACCTTTAATAAACCTGCAAATTGTTTGTAAAATAAAGGGTGCGGTTATTTTTTAAACATAGCTACGCCGGCTATCAGGCTTTCCAGGTTTTTTTCTTTACAATAGGTTTTGATCACTTTTTCTGAAGCATCTAAAAGCTCCTGTATGGTTTTATGGCCGGGGCCTGCCAGTTTATATGCCTGGGCCAGGGCATCTTTTTCATTTATTTTTGAGGTCTGCAGCAGTGCTTCTTTAATTACTTCTACTTTCAAACCACTGTCTTTTATATTGCCAAGCTCGCCAATAAGCCAGCTTAAAGCGTAAAAGCGTTTTTTATCCAACAGTAAGAAATGGTTTTGTTCTGCAGCATCCGGCAAAATATTGTACGGTGAGGTTTGTACAGCTTTGGTCTGGTATTTAGCAAGGTATTTTGGTGCGGTAGTTTTAGCAATGCTTAACTGGATACAGCCTCTTAACGCCTGTGGATATATACTCAGCCAACGTATCATTCTTCTGAATTCATGCAGGTCGTTCTCTACATTGGTGAATTGAAAATTCTTTTCATTGATAAACTCCAATATTATATTACTGGCAGTTAAATAATATTGATGAATACTATTCATTTCTTCTTTCTCATCCTGCCAATCCGCTTCACCCAGTTTTTTCCTGATCTTTTCTATACGGTCAGCATCATCGCCCAGCCAGTTGTTTTCATGCAGTATTTCATTCAGGCTCTGAATTTTTTCACGGCTTTGTGCCTGCAGGTAGTTTTTGATAACTGCGGGTATTTTTTTATTGGTAACAAATTCCTTTGCAAAAGCATCGTAATAGTCTATCTGTCCAATGGCATCTTCCAATAGTTTAACATGTTCCTTGATCTTGCTGAACTTCTTTTTATTGTGAATGCCTGCATACAGTTTAGCCAATCCTTCCAGCATAAAAAGAGGAGTACGGGCATTATGCTGGTACAACCAAAGCGCCGGATTTTTTTGTTTGGAAGCTTTAGTGATCAGTTCCTGTAATTGACTCAGATGATACTCAAATCTTAATTGGCCATTTTTCATTTTACATAAAATTTATTATTAACCGAAAAATTGAACATTGAATGTTGCGCATTGATTATTGCTCATTAGTAAAAAATAAATATTCAACAAACAATGTTCAATGCTCAATTTTCAATGACGAAGCCTCATACCTCAAAAAAAGCCACATTACCACCAACCCACTCCTTGTTTTTATTATAGCGTGTACCAATCATTTTTCCTTTGCTTAACCTTGCCAGGTTATGTACGCCTACCGGCCTGAGCCAGTCCTTTTTCCATAAATAAAATAAGCGTATCTCTGCCTTGGCAGGCTCATCGGGGGTTTCAATTACATCGGCGTATTGTACTTTCTTTTGCAGTATCCAGTTTTCCGGGTCTTTCACCGCGTCAATATCTTCGGGTGTAACATCTATTACCACACCCATACCTGCAAATGAAAATAATGGTTTTAAAACATAATTCTCCAGGTCGGCGGGCATCTGTTTTAATTCATTTAAAAAATAGGTTTGTGGTACATAGGGGTTTTCTATAAATGGCAAAGTGAATTTACTGATGCGGTAAAACCAGTTTGGATGCGGAGCCCATTCCACGTCATAATGTTTGGTCAGATCAACTACTTCACCCAGGTCTTCCTGCTTTTGCAGGTCATCGAAGATCAAACGGTTATAAATTCTTTTAACGGCTGTTTTTACACCGTTGTTCATATAAAAAAGTTTATCGCCCCGCCCGGCGTCGTCATCCGGTCTGGCTTCGGCAATTAAGTCGGTAAGACAAACCATTTTTATGCCCAACAACTGTTCAGTACAATAAAAATCTATCCTTGTTTTTTGTTGCTCGGGAAATATCTCGAGCAGTATTACATTTTCAGGATCAAGATCGCCGATGATTATGTCCTTCAGCAATTGAATATATGTCTCTTTAGTATAGCCATTTAAATAAGGCGAAAAGTTATCCGGTAGTTCAGCGTATTCAGCTGTTAACTCGGAATGAAATGCCTGGAAAGCATACAAGGTTGGGAATCCCTGCATCTCAATTAACTGTGGCTCCAGTTCCCCGGCTTCATTTTCACAAATGCCAAAATCAAATACCAGGAATTCGGTGTGGCTGTTTTCATCAGGCACTTTTACATTTTCGGGAATGCCACGATCGGTAAGTGCAATGAATTTAGGATCAACGATAACATCAATAATATCTTCGCAGGCATCCAGCATTTTTGCTGTAAATTCTTTGGGAATAAATATGGGTGTTTCTGCATTTCTGAAATCAAGTGAACCGGGATGCAGGTTCTCCAGTTTAGCCATATAGGCATCATATTTCTCTTTGGTAAAGTTTGCGTTGAATTTTTCCCTGATCTTTTTTATCATGTTACATACAGCTTTTAGTTATTCTTTAGTTCAGAATAAAAATAGCCATAAAATTCCATTTAATAAAAGGGTTCTTAAACCTCAACCAATTGCAGATTTTCCACTGCGTTCAATAAAAAGTTTGGAAGGATATGTTTGTAGGTCCACATGATCTTTTCTGGATCGTTCAAATGTTCGATCATGGATTGCCATTTTTCCCGGCCATAGTTTTCAATAACTGTTTTTTTCTTTTCTTCTGTTTGCAGGTACAGACTCATACCAATAGCATCGGCTTCGGGATGAAACTGGGTGCCGATCATATTTTCGTTAAACCTTATTGACATGACGGCTCTTTCAAGCGGAATGTGTGGTCTTTCTTTTTCAATGGCTAAAATGGAAGCACCCATTTCATGCAGTTTATTATGGTTGGGCTCAGTAACCTGGTAATCACGGCTGTCTACAGCATAAAAAGGATCTTTTAATCCCTCAAAGATCATTTCATCTTTTCCGTCATTTAAAAGGTGCATGGGAAAGACGCCAAAAGCAGTGCTTTTTCTTTTGCCCACTTTGGCAATATTATAATGCCTGCATATTAACTGAAAGGAATGGCAGATAAAAAACACCTGTTTTTTTTGAACATTAGCCTCGTTATTATTCCAACGCTCAACCTTATCAAGCCAGTTAAAATAAACTTTTTCCCACTCGTTGCCTTCACTTTCCAACGGGCTGCCGGGGCCACCGGTAGAAATATATATATCGTAACTGAGATCGGGAACCTGTTTTTCCAGGCGTACTTCAAATTCATCCCAGGTCAGATCAAGATGGTTGTTTTCGCCAAACTGGTTGAGAATTTCACGGATACATCGCATGCCCTGATTGGTAAAACCTTCGTACATATCTAAAATGGCAATACGTATGGATTTTTTTTCTGTCCAGTTCATATACAAAAATAACATTTTTTTAAAAGCCAATGTTTTACATAATCCTCACTATTTATTAACGGGTGTGGATTAAAAGAACGCTAATAAGCTGTTAAGCGGCCATTAACTGACAAGATTCTTTATCCACCATGACCAAACTCATGAATAGGTTCTTATTTTTTGACCAACTTGTAATCTGTTTAAAAGGGATACCAATGGATCAGAACTACGCTGCAGTTAATCCTGTTCAAAAACTGTTTAGTTATTGTACAGACTGCCATCCCCAACCGGGATCGGCCGCCGAGCTGGAGGCTTTTGCAGCTATCCAACTGGGTTTGAGTAATCAGTTTGAATTATTTTTTCCGGATAACCTGGCTTCAAAAACGATCGTAGTTGTTCCAAGCCTGTCGCTCGACCAGGAAGTGCTGGCCAAGGTCAAGGGCTCATTACATTATGAAGAAAGATTGCTTTGTTTACTGATGTTGCTGCGCATGCCCAGGGCCAATGTAGTTTACGTAAGCAGCATGCCTATTGACCCGGTTATCATTGATTATTATCTGCACCTGTTGCCTGGGATAACCGGTTATCATGCATGGCAGAGGTTAACGCTGATCCCCTGTTATGATACTTCACCTATACCACTCACCAAAAAAATATTGCAAAGGCCTAGGCTTATGGAAAGGATCAGGCAGGCTATCCCCCCGGGTAATGTGGCTCATATTGCTTGTTTTAATAGTACACCACTGGAGCGCACTTTGTCTGTGCATCTGGGTATTCCCATTTATGGTTGCGATCCATCGCTGGTTTACCTCGGTACTAAAAGCGGCAGCCGCAGAACTTTTATGAAAGCCGGGGTACCGGTTCCAACGGGAGCCGAAAATTTAACAGGATATGATGATATTGTACATGCGCTCGTAGCATTAAAGGATATGCACCCTGAAATGAGAAAAGCGGTGGTTAAATTAAATGATGGTTTTTCGGGCGAAGGAAATGCCGTAATGAAATATCCCGAAAACCTTTGTGGCAGGGAACTGGAAGATTGGTTGCAGGAGAACCTGTTAGAAATACTGAAACCCGTTTCACCGGATATAAGCGTAGATATGTTTCTTGAAAAATTTATTTTGATGGAAGGTATTGTAGAGGCTTATGTAGAAGGAAAAGAAAAAACTTCGCCATCGGTGCAATGCCGTATTAACCCCATGGGAGATGTAGACAGTATTTCAACCCATGACCAGGTGTTAAGTGGCGAAGCTGGTCAGGTTTTTGAAGGCGCTCATTTTCCGGCAAACGAAGAGTACCGCACAGAAATTGCACAAATGACCCGTTGCATAGCAGAAGTTTTGAAACAGGAAGGCGTTATTGGCCGCTTTGGTGTTGATTTTATTTCGGTAAAGGAAAATAATGTATGGGTGCACCAGGCTATTGAAATTAACCTGCGCAAAGGAGGTACTACGCACCCTTTCTTAATGTTACAGTTTTTAACCAACGGCCACTACGACGAGGCAACGGGTATTTTTGAAACGCCTAATATGCAGCAGTTGTATTATTTTGCTTCAGACAATGTGCAAAACGATGCTTACAAAGGTTTAACACCGAAAGACCTGATAGATATAGCCATGTTTCATGGTTTGCATTTTGACGGGGCCACACAAAAGGGGGTTATGTTTCATATGATCGGTGCACTATCGCAATATGGAAAAATGGGCATGGTATGCATTGGCACTTCACGGGAGGAAGCCTATTCATTGTACCTGAAAACCATTGCGGTGCTGGATGCTGAAACGGCAGATTGAAAATTTAAATATCAAAATTAAAAAGTAAAGATCAGAACATGCAGTTCCTGACTTTTGCCATACTCTATCTTAATAAGATCACTGATCCTTTCATTTCAACCACACTTCCGTTTACATCAATGCCTTTTATCATCCACACATAAGTGCCTGATGAAGCCGGTTTTCCTTTTAATGTTCCGTCCCATCCGCTCATCCATTCCCGGGTTTGATACATGACTGCGCCAAAGCGGTCAAACACACGAAAGTAATCTGTACTTCTGATGCCTACAGGTGTGGGAAAGAAAACATCATTCAATCCATCTCCGTTGGGTGTAAAGGCATTGGGCAAATAATAAGTGGGTCCTTCGTATGCTTTTACAAATATGGTATCCTCATCGGTACAGCCAATGGCATCGGTTATGCGTACATAAAAATAAGTATCGTTGTAAATGATTGCCATGGGGTCTGCAATAAACGGATTGTTTAAAGGCCCGGCAGGACTCCATACAAAACCAGTTGCATTGCGGCCGGTAGCCAGCAGTTGATGCTGCCTGCCCAAAATGGCATTGGTATCATTACCTGCAAATGCCACCAGTTCGGGCTGCATGGTTACGATCACACTGTCGGTTACAGAAAAATTACAACCATAATTATCAGTTACTGTTAACGTAAACTGACGGGTAGTATCCAGCCTTACAATGGTTGTTGCTGCATTGGGCGTGTTTAATGAATCAGGCGGACTCCAGGCAAAGTTTACAGTTCCCGATAAATTGCTGGCACTGCCAAATAAGGTAGCATTTGTTTTATAGCAAACGGTTGTATCATTACCGGCATTGGCAACGGGTTTGTGTTTCACATGTACAGTGATGGAATCGTTTCTTGTACAAATACCCCACTTGGCAGTTAAATAATATTTTGTTGTATCTGTTGGTGTAGCAACAGGAGTTCTAACGGTATCAAAATTCAGGGTTGCAGCGGGGGTCCATTTAAAAGTATCGGTTAATGCGTTGGTTTGCGGTATTAAGGTGATGTTGGTTCCAAAACAAATGGTACTGTCGGGGCCAAGCTCCAGGCGCATGGTATCAATTAATGTGATTACAACAGCAGGTAATGGTGCAGTACAGTTATTGGCATCTTTAACCATGATATTGTTGTAAGTGCCAACGGGTAAGTTATTAAAAACGTTCGAAACCTGGTAGCTTGCACCTCCATCAATTGAGTATTGGTATGCAGGTGTGCCTCCGGATGCAGTTACGTCTATACTGCCGGTATTGTTTCCACAATTGGTATTAGTACTGGAAGATACCAGGCTTATAGGTGCAGGCTCGGTAATCGTTGCAGAAGTAGTGCCTGAACAAAAACTTCCTCCCTCCCTGGCTCTTACGGTATAGGTTCCTGCAGGTAAATTAAATACAGGAGAAACCTGCCAGTTAATTCCATCAACACTGTATTCATATGTTGGACCAAGTGGGGTTAAAACGCTGATGGTACCATCGCCTCCGTTACAAACGGCATTGGTTGCAGTTGCTGTTACCGTAAATGGGGCAGGTTCCCTGAGTATGATTACCGTATCGTGTGCAATAATATCTACGGCAGGGTTATCAAATTTTTCGTACACCGTTCTAACTATATAATTTGCCGGATCGGTAGTTGGGCATACGTTTGGAAAATCTACATCAATGATACCATTGCCCGAAAAGTTAACAACAGCACTGCTGAACGGAACGATCACATTACCGGCAAAATCAATTAATTCAACTCTTTTCAGTAAACTGGCTGCAGTATTACCTGTAGGCACAAAACGCCAGCTTTCATTCATGTTTACGGTTCCCCAGGGTGGGTCCGTAGCCCTTCTGCCCGGTGCCATTACGCCCTGTGTTTTGGCAAAATTCTGTAAACCTATAATTCCTTTACCACTATTCCAGCCACCACATACTTCTTTACTCTGTAAGAAAACTTCAATGATGCCGGTAGATTCATACAAAACGATCTGGTGCGTATTTTCTATCAGGCTTGCACAGTTGAACAAGGGCACTTTATAAAATGAAAAAACAAATCTTCTGTGTGGTGCAGTACCCACCACATCGTATTTGATCTGCTGTGTTGGCGAAGTAGGCTCGCTTGGATCAAGGTCGTGATATGGCCCCATTATTAAAGCAGCGTCGTATGCAGTACTTGGTAAATCAGCGGTTATTTGCCAATGCGAACCAAGACCCGCCCGGGTTATGTCGAATGATATATAACCATTTGTACTAACCACAACTGAGTTATAAACTGTGCCAAAGAAGGGGAAATTAAATCCTAACGGAATTACAGCAGAGTACCTGTCGTCAATGGTAAGTGAAACCGGATTGCCGGGTGCTCCCGGATCTGCATATGGTGCAAAGCAAGCTCCCGGTGTACCAGTTAGCGGATTCACTGAATAGGTAGCTCCCGCAGCAAATTGCCTGAGGTCGCATGTTTTTGCATGTAAAGTAAAACAAACAGTAGGGCAGCTGACGGTTGTATCTCTGGAGCACTGGAAAGAAAATATACTTTGAGCTTGTAAGCCGTAAATAAAAAAGATGATAATAATGCTGAGTAAAAGTTTCTTCATTGCAATAAGATTGGCAGTTTTTTTACACCCTCAAGATAATTAAATTCTTTTAAACGCTGTCTGCACCTGCAAAGAGATTACTCACATCAGGTAATATTAAAATTTCCACCTTACAAAAGCTTCCATAGCGGCGTATTGTGTTAAGCCCAGGCGGGCATACAGTTGTGCTGTATTGGCATTGCGTTCTTCGGCACGCTGCCAGAATTCACGGTCATCGCTGCCCTGAAAAGGCACACTGTCTTTTTGTGATTGGTGTATAAAAATGCCATGGCGTTTTTTTACCACCTGGTCGGGACTCATAGGTATGGCCATTTCAATTTCGGTAATATCCCATTCCTGCCAGGCGCCTTTGTACAGCCAGAGCCAGCAGTCGTTGATCCAGGGCGCACCGGTAGATTTTATTCTGTGTAACGCTTCTATCACCACATCAAAACAAACTTTGTGTGTACCATGTGGATCGGCAAAATCGCCGGCACAATAAATTTGCTGGGGTTTTAATGTATTTAAAAGATCCATTGTCTGCTGCACATCTGTTTCTGACATGGGATTTTTTTCAATAGTTCCCGTTTCATAAAAGGGCAGGTTCATAAAATGTATCTGCTCATCTTTTAAACCAACATATTTGGCAGTAGCCTTGGCTTCGCACCTTCTGATCAATCCTTTTATGGCACGTATGGCTTCGGTGTCTTTTTCGCTGGTTGTTTTTATTTTTAAAAAAGCAGTGGCATCATCTAATATTTTTTTGCTCTTGGTTTCATCAATATCAAACATGCTTTCAAAACCCACTGCAAAATCAATAAAACGGGTTACAAATTCATCGGTAACAGCAATATTGCCGCTGGTTTGGTAAGCCACATGTACCTCATGCCCCTGGTCGTGAAGCCGCATAAAAGTACCGCCCATGCTGATGATATCGTCATCGGGGTGCGGAGAGAAGAGCACGACTTTTTTAGGAAATGGTTCATTGCGTTCCGGGTGATGTGTGCGGTATTCAGCTACTTTTCCACCCGGCCATCCGGTGATGCTGTCTCTTAATAAATAATAAACCTGCAGGTTTATTTCATAGGCATCGCCTTTTTCTACCAACAGATCATTAAGGCCGTTATCGTTGTAATCAATATTGGTTAAACTTAAAACGGGCTTGTTTAATTTTAATGCCAGATTTACCACGGCACGTTTCATCATGGTATTGGTCCAATCACATTCGCCGGTTAGCCACGGACTTTTAAAACGTGTTAATTCACTGGCGCAGGTTTCGTCAATTACAAAAATACAGTCATCATGATTTTGTAAAAGCGATGCCGGCAGATCTTCCGTATCAATATTTTCAACAGCCCTTTTAATTACCGGGGCCTTCGTTTGGCCCCAGGCCATTAATATTATTTTTTTGGATTTTAAGATGGTGTTGATACCCATGGTGATGGCCATACGTGGAACCTGGGTCATATTGCCAAACTCATATGCATTGGCAAGGCGGGTACTGTTGTCTAAACTGATCAACCTGGTTTTTGAATGGATACTGCTTCCCGGTTCATTAAAACCAATATGACCGTTTACGCCAATGCCCAGGATCTGCATGTCAAGCCCGCCGGCGTCTTCAATCTGTTTTTCATAACTCAGGCAATGTTCTTTCACTTTGTCCTTGGGTATCATGCCATCCGGCAGGTGATAATTGTTGGGATCAATATCGGTTTGCTCAAATAAATTCTTGCGCATAAAATAATGATAACTCTGCAGTGCATCTTTATCCATGGGATAATACTGATCGAGGTTGAACGTGATCACATTCTTAAAACTCAGTCCTTCTTCTTTATGCATGCGAACAAGCTCTGCATATAATGTTTTTGGTGATGAACCGGTTGCCAGGCCAATAACAGGTTTTTTACCTTCGGCTTCTTTTTCTTTGATCAATGCTGCAATTTGTTTGGCAACAAATGCAGAACCCGAACCGGAGTCGGGAAATATTTTTACCGGTATTTTTTCTAAAGAATCGGTGAGGTCTATTTTAGTCATGGTTGTTGGTTTCGGTGTCAGGCCACTACGAAAAGAGCCTGCTTAAAATATTATCAGCATAGCAAAGAATCTATAACAGAATGACTGACTACAGTGGCCAGACACCTATTAGAACCCCTAAGTTAAAATATTTTTAAGGTATCAGGCCACTACAAAATGCTTTTGCAAAAAATAGTTTGGCGCAAATGGGGTTTTACTTTTAAAATCTGACATCGGTGGCCCGATACTTATTTAGGTGTCTGGCCACTAATATCTTTATCCAGCCTCAATTTCTTTTCGTTTTTTTAAGGAGTTTGTAATGCAGGCTCTTATCATGGTGGCCTGACACCTAGAACAGCATCTTAATGATATCATGATTGAGTTCTAAGCTATCATCTTCTTTAAAATCAATTTCAGATAGATCCAGCAACTTCATTGCCAGGGACTTATTGCAAATAGTTCCATTTCGGTCACCATAATAATCCTGATAAGAAGAATAAGGCCAGTCTTTTAAATCTTTTACAAGCTTTGCTTTCGAAGGATTTTGATGAATGTAATGGAAACAGGTTAACAAATAATCACGGATTGAAAAATTTTCAACCAGACTATTTGCGCGGGTTAATAATTTTGCTTTGGTTTTCTTTTGAAAAAGATTACCGGTTGCTTTGTTTTGGATGTTAACTGCTATGGTATATGAGCTTAAAGTTTTGCCGATCGTCTTTGAGAGTTTTTGCATATGGGTTTCTTTATCGGCTAAAACTATGTTTTTACAACCTTCCTCATTTGGTATCAGCATAACATGAAAATGATTGGGCATTAAACAATAGCACAGAACATCCGCATATTTTTTCCATTCGGTTTTAATTTTTTGCAGAAAATACAGATAATTATCTTCATTAAAAAAGATGGGTTGTTTATTATTACCCCGGTTGTAAACATGGTAGATATGGTTGGGGTTTATTAGCAAATTTACCGTGTATGATTTATTTTAAGAGTGGCAGCTTTTAACACTGGCGACCTTTTTGAATTTAGGTGTCTGGCCACTGCAAATATGATGTTGGCGCAGGACACTTTAATTGTTAATGAACCTAAAAATGTTGGCTCTTCCCGTAGTGGCCTGACACCTACTGCACTTCAATCTCATCCACAAACAGCCACGCAGGGTTTCCCGAACCTGGATTAGCAGCGGGAATAATACCATAATTTTTTGCTTTTACTTTTATGTAGCGGCATTTTTGTTTGTTTTCAACAGTAATAGTTTTAGTTCCCTTATCTGCTAACGGATCAATCTTTCTTATTGTTGAAGGGAAATTTTTCAGGTCAGCTTCTGTAAAATCTACATCGGGAATATAAGTTACTTCAACCTGTGCGGGTAAATATATCCAGCTTCCATTTTGTTCAAGTACATGAACGGTGACCTGGCTGATATCCATTTCGGTCTTAAGATCAATAATTGCATCCATATCGGTTCCGTTAAAACCTAAAAATTCAGATGTTTTTGACATACCTTTTTCATTCTGCACACCATTAACCAACGTAAAAGCGCCATCACCGGGGTAAGATTTGCTGGGTTGGGTTGCAAGGGTTATTTTTTTGCCGGTGGCTTTGTTTAAGAAAAAGCTTTGTGTAAGGATCACTTCTTTGTTTGAAGCAACATTCATTTTAGCAGTATAAGTACCCTGGTGTGTAACCGGTATAGTTACATTGCCGGTACCTTTTTGCTGCAAAAAAATCCTTAATGGCCCCGTATACGTAGCTGTAATTTCCTGGTCCTTATTTTTGGAATCAAGCTTCCAGATTATTAAACCGCTTTGATCTGCCGAAGGAGATACATTTGTTTGCAGATCATAATACGCCTTACTGTAATTGATTTTATGTTTATCCAATCTTTCAAAAATTACCGGTAACCTTCTTTCAAAATCTTTCCAATTTCTTTTTTCTTTCGGGCTCCATAAAGCCTCACTCAGGGCAGTTATACGGGGAAATAGCTGGTATTCTATTTTGCTTGGGTATTCCATGTATTCGGTCCACATGTTTGCCTGTGCACCCAAAATATATTTCCCTTCTTCAGCATTCAGTTCTTTGGGGATGGGTTCGTAAGCATATACATTTTCAATGGGGTTATAGCCGCCAATGGTTACGCTGTCTTCGTTCTTACTTTGAGTATGATCAAAATAAACCGGGTTGCCGGGTGTCATAATTACGGGGTGTTTTTGTTTGGCTGCTTCAATGCCTCCCTTTTCTCCACGCCAGCTCATTACCACGGCATTGGGTGCAAGGCCACCTTCCAGTATCTCATCCCAGCCGATCATGGTCTTGCCTTTACTGTTGACATATTTTTCAATACGCTGCACAAACCAGCTTTGCAGTTCGTGTTCATCTTTCAGGTTATTATCTTTCATTCTTTGCTGGCAGGCCGGGCAAAGTTTCCAATGCGCTTTAGGACATTCATCGGCACCCAAATGAAAATATTTTGAAGGGAAGAGTGTGATCACTTCATCGATCACATTTTTTAAAAATGTAAAAGTAGTTTCGTTGCCTGCACAAAACACATCATCAAATACACCCCAGGTTTCCTGCACCAGTTTTATCCTGCCAGCTTTTTGTTCGGCTATACTTTTTTGCGAGATCATCTTTGCAGGTATTTCTGTTGGCTTTGCCGGAAAACAACTGAGCCATGGATAGGCTGCAATGGCGGCGCTGCTGTGGCCGGGCATTTCAATTTCCGGTATCACATCTATATATCTCTCTTTAGCGTATTGTACCACTTCTTTAATTTCAGCCTGTGTGTAAAATCCGCCGTAAGGCTTGTTATCGTTGCCTTTGCCGGGGTAGCGGCCAATGATGGTGCCATTTCTCCAGCCACCAATCTTCGTTAACTCCGGGTATTTTTTTATTTCAATCCGCCAGCCCTGGTCTTCTGTTAAATGCCAGTGGAACGTATTGAATTTATAAGCAGCTAAGTAATCAATATATTTTTTTACAAAGGAGATAGGAAAGAAGTGGCGGCCAACATCGAGGTGTATACCACGGTAGGGGAAACGGGGGTAATCATTAATGGTAAGTTGAGGAATACTTAGTTTATTGTTTGTTGTTTGCCCACGGGGCCCTGTGGGTTGTTTGTCCTTTGCCGCAGGTAGCAATTGAAAGAATGTTTGGATGCCGTAAAATATACCGCTTTCATCGTTACCTGCAATGTTGATGCCTTTGTCATTTGATGTAAAAACATAAGCTCCGGTAATTTTATTATCCAATCGTTTATTATTTAACCGGATGGCATTGGCGCCTGTATAATTTTTAGTGACTTTTAATCTGTAGCCAACAGATTGCTGCATATAATCATTCAATAAGGATGATATTTGCTCCAGTCCGGTTCCCTCTAAAACAATCGTGGTGTTCTTATCAATGTTGAAAGCGCCTTTTTCAATCTTTACCTGTGCTGGCATTGGCACCAGGTTCAAATTATTTTGAGCCTTGCAAACCAGGCTTCCAAAAACAAATAAAATGCAAAATATTTTTTTCATAGTGAATATTTAATTCTTTAAAACAGGTAAAATGATCTTACTGGCATTTGCTGCATCATGATAAATTTTTATCGTTGCTTTTTGAAAATCGCTGTCATTGCATGTATAAATGTCAACAAATTTTTGCGGGTTCCTGTCGGCTAAAGGAAACCAGCTGCTTTGAATCTGTATCATCAGCTTATGGCCTTTTTTAAAGGTATGTGCCACATCAGGCAGTGTATATTTTACCTGGGTTATTTTGCCTAGGGTAAATGCTTCCGGCTTTTCAAAACTGTTTCGGTAGCGGCCTCTCATAATTTCTCCACGTACCAGCATCTGGTAGCCTCCCATGGGGTAATTAAGTCCGTTCCCTTTTCCAAATTCGTTTTCGTCATATTTATATTCATCCGGAAAAACATCAATTAGTTTTACTACAAAATCGGCATCGGTTGTAGAGATGGCTGTCACCAGGTCTGCAACCAACGGGCCTGCCAATGTTATATCTTCATTCAACACATTTGTACTAAAAGTAAGCACATCGGTTCTGCGGCTGGCAAAACGCTGGTCGTCGCTCATGTACTCTCTTGTTCTTCCCAGTCCAATATCTTCTGTATAGGGCACCGGGTGTGCAGGGTCGCTGATGTATTCGCTGTGTCCTGTTGAATTTTTCTCAAAAGACAATTTTCCATCAGTGCCCATAAAAATATCCATATACTCCACATTTTTTAATGGCCATTCCTTTAGTCTTCTCCACTCATTTTCGCCGGTAAAGAAAACTGTTGCTTCTGCAATATCACGTACGGTGCCTTTCAGCTTTAAATAAAAATTAAAGAAGGGTATTTCAATATTTCTCTGATAGACCTCACTTGTCTTTTTACCAAAACGTACATTGCCCAAATAAGTTCCCTCACCACGGCTCCAGCCACCATGAAACCAGGGACCCATCACCAAACGGTTATCCGTGTTACGGTTTTTTTCTTCAATGGCTTTGTACAGGCTCCAGGCACCAAAACAATCTTCTGCATCAAAAGTGCCGCCAACAACCAGCACGGCTGGTTTAATATTGGTTACAAAATTGCGTGCATTGCGTGCCTGCCACCAGGCATCATAATCAGGATGATTCATCAGGTCTTTCCAAAAGGCAATACTATCACCCATAAGTTTGGTGAAGTTTTTTAAAGCACCTGTTCTTAAAAAGAAATCATAACTATCCTGCGTAGGTATGCGGTAACCGGGGCTTCCAGCCGTTGTTGGCTTTGGCCTGGGCTTGCCAAAGCCGCTGTAAAAATTAAAACCATCCATCAACATAAAAGCGCCGTTGTGGTGAAAGTCATCGCCCTGAAACCAATCGGTAACCGGCGCCTGCGGACTAACAGCTCTCAATGACGGGTGACCGCTGAGTGCTGCCATGGTTGCATAAAAGCCGGGATAAGAAATGCCAAAACAACCAACACGGTTATTGTTGTAAGGCACATTATTTACCATCCATTCAATGGCATCGTAGGTGTCACTGGCTTCGTCAATTTCCTTACCTTTTTTGTTAGGGTTAAAGGGCCGCACATCCACAAATTCACCTTCACTCATCCATCTGCCACGTACATCCTGTATGGCAATGATGTATCCTTCTTTTAAATAGTTAAGCCAGTAGGTTTCATAGATCCGTGGGTTCAGTTTATCAACTCCGTAAGGCGAACAGGAATAGGGAGTGCGGTTAAGTAATATGGGGTGCCTGGCAGTGTCTTTAGGGATATAAAATGCGGTAAACAAACTGATGCCGTCACGCATGGGCACCATCTTTTCTACTTTATAATAATTTTCTGTAACCCAGATAGAATCACTGTTTTGTGCAGTAAGCGAAGCCGTAAAAAGTATTAAAAAGCAAAGCACGCAAAAATATTTTTTCATTGGTTATGTATTTGAGTGCTAAATTTAATGAAACAATACCGTTTATGCGTACAAACAGGGATGAGCTGATCAATAAATTTTATACTTCTTTTCAAAAGCTTGACTATAACGGCATGAACAGCTGTTATGGGGAAGATATTGTTTTTTTTGACCCTGTTTTTGGATTACTCCGCGGCGATGAAGCAAAGTGCATGTGGGAAATGCTATGTAAAAATGCCAAAGACTTTTCACTTACTTATGGAAATATTCAGCACCTGGACGATGAATACAGCACCTGTGACTGGGTGGCTACCTATACTTTTTCTAAAACCGGAAAAAGGGTTGTAAATAAAATTAAAGCCAATATGCGCTTTGCAGATGGTAAGATCGCAGAACACAGTGATGCTTTCAGCTTACATAAATGGAGCAGCCAGGCACTGGGTTTCAGCGGATGGTTGCTGGGCTGGAATTCTATTTTTCAGCGTAAAATAAAGAACCAGGCCAAAAAGAATTTGTTGCGGTTTATAGAAGCGAAATAATGAAAGCAAGTCCGGAGTCCGGAGTCAGCAGTTAACTCACTCCCGACTACAGACTAATAACTACCGACTTATTTATTCAACTGTAGACACTTTAACCGTATTGGTTGCTAAATGCAATTCCACTGGTGTACTTCCGGTGTTTATAACCACATCTCCTTTTTCTACAAAGCCACGTTCCTTTAAAATGTTGATCTGGTCAAAAATGATATCATCCAGGCTTTCTTCTTCGCCATAATAAAATGCCCTTACACCCCAGCTTAAACTTAACTGAGCCAATAATGTTTTTTCTTTACTGAAAATATACAAAGGTGCTTTGGGCCGGTAGCTGCTGAGCATAAAAGCAGTGTACCCACTTTGTGTCATACCTATTAATGCCCGTGCATTGGTATCATTTGCCAGTTTGCAGGCGCTGTAACAGATAGCATCGCTTAAAAAAGAAGGGGAGTGTGGTTGTGGCGAAAGAATATCATCACGGTTATAATCGTACACTGTTTTTTCTACTTCCAGGATGATCCTTACCATGGTCTCTACCACCTGCACGGGATATTCACCCATGGCGGTTTCGCCGCTCAGCATTACTGCATCTGCACCTTCCAGCACAGCATTGGCCACATCACTTACCTCACTTCGGTTTGGTTTGGTGCGGTCCATCATGCTTTCCATCATCTGTGTAGCCACAATTACCGGCTTGGCACGGTGCATACTTTTGCGGATAAGTTCTTTTTGAATAATGGGTACCTGTTCTACCGGAACTTCAACACCCAGGTCGCCCCGGGCCACCATAATGCCATCGCTCTCTACAATAATGTCGCGTATATTTTTTAATGCTTCGGGCATTTCAATTTTTGCAATCACCTTGATCTTACTTTCCTTATCTGCTATTATTTGTTTTAATTCAACGATATCCTGTTTTCTGCGAACGAATGACAGCGCTACCCAATCCAGGTTATTTTCAATAATAAATTCCAGATCGGCATAATCCTTTTCTGTCATCGATGGCATGGTCAGTTCCGAATCGGGCAGGTTAACTCCTTTTTTGGGTAGCAACATACCACCGATGGTAATATTAACCAGTATCTCTTTTTCATTCAGAATGGCTTTAACCTTCACTTCCATTTTTCCATCATCCAGGAAAATACGTTCACCCACTTTTGTATCCTTTGTCAGGTTGGGATACGATACATATACCTTGTCTTTGGTACCTATTTGTTTTTCAGTGCTGAAAATAATATCGGCACCTTCTGCCAATTCAACCATGCCATTTGTAAGCTCACCCACACGTAATTTGGGGCCCTGCAGGTCTCCTAAAATGGCAATATTAAATGGTTGAGATTTATTGATGGTACGGATATGTTCAATGATCTCTTTTTTATTTTCGTAAGATCCGTGAGAGAAGTTCAGCCTGAAAACATTCACGCCGGCTTTGGCGAGTTCGAGCAGTTTTTCAAGTGTATCACAGGCAGGTCCAACAGTTGCAACAATTTTTGTTTTTTTCTGCGAGTGCGAAATGCCTGCTTCTTTGTCCATATTCTGATGCAGGTATTTGTCAAGGTTTTTGCTCATTTATTTTGGGGGTTGAATTTATTAATGGTTATTTGTAAAAAATTGTAAGCTACAAGCTACAAGCTTCAAGGGGCAGTTATTTTATTTGGGGTTTCGCCTGTTTCGCTTATTTCCCCCTTGTAGCTATTCCCCTTGCAGCTTCCTCTACGTCGCCAGTATCTTAACGATCTTCAGCCATTCTTCACTGATGCGTTGTTTTTTCTTAATGGCTTCATCAAGCGGGATATAATTGATTTTATTGTTTACAATTCCTATAAAAACATTGTTTTTGCCTTCAACCAGCGATTCTACTGCATGATACCCCATGCGGCTTGCAATCAGCCTGTCGAAACAACTGGGCGAGCCTCCACGCTGGATATGGCCTAAGATACAAACCCTTACTTCCAGCAACGGCATTCGTTGTTTTAACACCCTGGCTACCTCATTACCACCTCCAAATTCATCGCCTTCAGCCACAACAATTAAATTAACCAGTTTGTGCCGCCTTTCTTTTTCTTCCAGCTGTGTAATGATCTTTTCTATTTCAGTTTTACGTTCCGGTATCAGAATATTTTCGGCACCGGTAGCAATACCACTGTGTAAGGCAATATAGCCGGCATCACGACCCATGACTTCAATAACAAACAAACGGTCGTGTGCATCAGCCGTGTCACGTATCTTATCAATGGCTTCCACAGCCGTGTTTACGGCCGTGTCGAAACCAATCGTAAAATCGGTGCCGGCAATGTCTTTGTCAATGGTACCAGGTAATCCAATGCAGGGTATGTCAAATTCATTGCTAAAGATCTGGGCTCCCCTAAAACTACCGTCACCACCAATGATCACCAGGCCGTTGATGCCATGTTTCTTTAAATTATCATACGCTTTTTTCCTACCCTCCGGGGTAAAAAACTCTTTGCAGCGGGATGTTTTTAAAATGGTACCCCCACGTTGAATAATGTTGGCCACACTGCGGCTTTCCATGCGTATGATATCATTTTCCACCATGCCGCTATACCCCCGCATGATGCCATAAACTTCCAGGCCATGATGTATTCCGGTACGTACAACAGCCCGTATACAGGCATTCATACCGGGGCTGTCGCCACCCGATGTTAATACGCCAATTTTTGTAACCTTCTTTTCCATGCGCCAAAAATAAGGCAAATACGTTGATTTTATGTGTCGAAAATACACAGTAACTGTGTCAAATGGCTGTTTGTAGGTTTACAGGGTTATTGAATGCAGTGCAGGTATATTATAAAAATGGGCATTCTCAAATATCCTATCTTAGTAAAAATTTTTTTTATGAAATTACTTTTAACACTCACTGCATTTCTTTTTGCAGCAAATACGATGGCACAACTTACCTACCCAAGCACAAAAAAAACTCAACAGACTGATACCTACTTTGGTACAAAAGTAAACGACCCTTACCGCTGGCTGGAAGATGATAAAAGCGAAGAGACCAAGGCATGGGTTACCGAAGAAAATAAAGTAACCTTCGGATACCTGGATAAGATCCCCTACCGCAAAAATTTTCAGGATGCCATAGAAAAAGTGTTCAATTATCCCAAATATTCTGCCCCGTTCCGCAATGGCGAGTGGTTTTATTTTTATAAGAATGATGGTTTGCAGAATCAATCTGTGCTTTACAGGCAAAAAGGGCTGGATGGAAAAGTTGAAGAAGTAATAGATCCGAATAAGTTAAGTAAAGAAGGTACTACCAGAATGACCGTTTTTAATTTATGCAAAGACGGCGCCTATGCCATTGTGGGCTTAAGTGAAGGTGGCAGCGACTGGCAAACCTTTTATGTAAGGGATATGACCACGGGTAAAAACCTGGATGATAAAATTGAATGGGTGAAAGTAAGCGGTTCAGCCTGGATGGGTCATGGATTTTATTACAGCCGTTATCCTGCACCGGTAGCCGGAGCAAGCGCACTGAGTGTTAAGAATGAAAACCACCAGGTTTGGTATCATAAAGTGGGTACCGCACAAAACGCCGATCAACTCATTTATGAAGACAAAAATAATCCCCTGCGTTTTCATACCGCATCTACCAGCGAAGATGAAAAATTCCTGTTTCTTACTTTGAGCGACCGTAGCAAAGGCCTTGATGGCAATGCGATCTATGCTATGGACCTTACCATTAAAGAAAAGGAATTTTATCCTGTTATAAAGGATATAACCAATGACGATTACGGAATTATAGAAAATACGGCTGATCAATTTTTAATACAAACCAATGCCGGGGCACCCAACGGCAAAGTGATTGCCGTAGATATAAAAAAGCCCGATCTGGAAAAAGCGGTCACTATTATTCCTGAAACAACAGAACCGCTGCAGAATGCCAACACCGGGGGAGGGAAATTATTTGTTTCGTATCTGAAAGATGTTACCACCAGAACCTACGTGTACAACCTGGCCGGAAAGCAATTGGGAGAAGTTAAATATCCTGCCCTGGGAACCGGCAGTGGCATGGGCGGAGATCGTGATGATAAATTGCTGTTCTATGTTTTTACTTCCTTTACTTTTCCACCTACCATTTATAAATATGAAGTAGCAACCGGCAAGAGCTCGGAATTCCGCAAACCGGAAGTTGCTTTTAACCCGGCAGATTATGAGACCAAACAGGTTTTCTATACATCAAAAGACGGAACAAAAATTCCGATGTTCATCATCAGTAAAAAAGGTGTAAAAAAAGATGGCAGTAATGTTACATTATTATATGGTTACGGCGGATTTAATATCAACCTGAATCCCGGTTTTAGTGCCACCCTGTTACCATTCTTAAATGCAGGTGGTGTATATGCTCAGGCAAACCTGCGTGGAGGCGGCGAGTATGGCGAGGCCTGGCATAAGGCAGGTATGCTGCTTAACAAACAAAATGTATTTGATGATTTTATTGCAGCAGGTGAATACCTAATCAAAGAAAAATATACCAGCAGCGCCAGGCTGGCCATGCGTGGCGGCAGTAACGGCGGTTTATTGGTGGGTACCGTTATGAACCAGCGCCCGGATCTGTTTCGGGTGGCCATACCACAGGTAGGTGTTATGGACATGCTGCGTTTCCATAAATTTACCATTGGCTTTAACTGGATAGCTGATTACGGCAGCAGTGAACTGGACGAAAAGAATTTTAAAAATCTGTTCGCTTATTCTCCCTTACATAACATCAGTGCTTCGGCCAACTACCCATCTACCATGGTAACCACGGCCGATCATGATGACAGGGTAGTACCTGCACATTCGTTTAAATATATTGCTGAGTTACAGGCTAAATACAAAGGGAAAAACCCGGTATTGATTCGTATTGATACCAACAGTGGCCACGGCGCCAGCAATACCAAAAAGAATATTGAGACCACAGCGGATATTTATTCTTTTATCTTTTATGAGATGGGCGTAACGCCGAAGTTTTAATATTGAACTGTCAGTCTGAGCTTGTCGAAGACGGGATTATACCAGCGTATTACCGGTTTCGACAAGCTCAACCTGACAACTTTTCTATAGCCAGATTACATCCGCTCCGGCACATTAATTCCAAGTAAGTTCATGCCGCTTTTTAAAATATTTGCAGTCAATAAAGATATTTTTAAACGCAGTTGTTTTTTACTTTCTGTTTCAGCATTGGCTACTGATAGTTCGGAGTAAAATGAATTAAATGTTTTAGCAAGATTGAAAACATAGTTAGCAATAACAGATGGGTTATGCTCCTGTGCAGCCTGTTCTATTATTGAACCATATTGTTCTGAAACCACAATAACTTCTTTTTCGGCTTTTAGTAAATCAGTGGTCATTGAATCATTGGTCAATGTTTCAGCACCTGCCTGTTTTCTTAAAATACTTTTTATTCTTGCATACGTATATTGAACAAATGGCCCCGTAAACCCATGAAAATCTATACTCTCGGCAGGATTGAATACCATGGTCTTTTTAGGATCAACTCTTAATAAATAGAATTTCATAGCACCCAGGCCAATGGTGTTGTACAATGCTGTAAGTTCCTCAGCGGTAAAATCTTTTACCTTACCCAGTTCTTCGGTATGTTGCTGCGATGTGGTGATCATTTCCTCCACAATATCATCTGCATCTACTACAGTACCTTCACGGCTTTTCATTTTACCGCTGGTCAATTCTACCATTCCATAACTTAAATGATAAATATTATCAGCATTGGGCATGCCCAGTTTCTGGCAAATTAACTGAAGCACTTTCATGTGGTAATTCTGCTCGTTGCCTATCACATAAATGCTCTGGTCAATGTTATACTGCTCGTATTTTTGTAAGGCCAGGCCAATATCCTGGGTAATGTAAACCGAAGTGCCATCACTACGCTGTACAATTTTTTCATCTAATCCTTCGGCTGTTAAATCAATCCAGATACTGTTATCCGGTTTTTGATAAAATACTTTTTTATCCATGCCCTGTTGTACAATATCTTTACCCAGGAGGTAAGTATTGCTTTCATAGTAGGTTTTATCAAAGTCGGCACCAATGCTGTTGTAGGTAACATCAAAGCCCGCATACACCCAGCCGTTCATGGTTTCCCAGAGTTCCATCACTTCCGGTTTCCCATCTTCCCAATCGAGCAACATTTGTTGCGTGGCTTTCATGATGGGTGCTTCTTTTTCTGCTACATCTTTTGCTGTGCCGGCCGCAATTAATTCTGCAACCTGCTCTTTATAAACCTCATTAAATTTTACATAATACTCCCCAACAAGATGATCGCCTTTTACACCGGTACTTTCGGGTGTAGCGCCATTGCCAAACATTTGCCAGGCAATCATGCTCTTGCAAATATGTATTCCACGGTCGTTAACGATGCAGCTTTTTACCACATCGTAACCATTGGCTTTTAAAATTTCAGCCACACTCCATCCTAAAAAAATATTTCTTAAATGTCCCAGGTGCAAAGGCTTGTTGGTGTTGGGCGATGCATATTCCACCATCACTTTTTTGCCATTCATTGCTTTTTTTCCGTAGCAGATATCGTTATAATTTGTCTGCAGCAGGTCCTGCCAGTAAGCATCAGCCACGCTTAGGTTTAAAAAGCCTTTTATAATATTGTAAGCAGAAAAGAACTGCGGGTAATTTTTAGTAAGATGTTCGCCCAGTTGGTTACCAATGGCATCGGGCGATAATTTCAATGATTTGACCAATGAAAACATCACTACCGTATAATCTCCCTCAAATTCGGGTTTGGTCTGGTTTATCTGAAAATCCTTATCTGTAAAGGATTGGTTATACAAAGCTGATAAACTTTCGATGGTCGTTTTCTGTAAAATTTTCACTATTGACATGGGGCAAAGATAATCGGCAATTGGCAATAAGCAATTGGCAACAGCCTCTTAAAGGGTGCATAGTACTCTGCAAATCTAAAATCGGCAATCTAAAATCCAAAATCGAACCCTATCTTTGCGCTCTTTTTTACAATTATGATAAGTGCAAATAATATAACCCTGGCCTATGGCAAAAGGGTTTTGTTCGACGAAGTGAACATCGGCTTTACCAAAGGAAACTGTTATGGTATCATTGGTGCCAACGGAGCCGGTAAATCTACTTTTTTAAAGATCATCAGCGGCGAGATTGAACCCAATAAGGGAACCATTGATATTACGCCCGGCGAACGGATGGCAGTATTAAACCAGAACCAGTTTGCATTTGATGATACCACCGTTTTAAGCACGGTAATGATGGGCCACAAAAAAATGTGGAAAGTGATGCAGGAAAAAGATGCCCTGTATGCCAAAGAAGATTTTAGCGAAGCCGATGGTATTAAAGCCGGCGACCTGGAACATGAATTTGGCGAAATGGGTGGCTATACTGCCGAAAGTGATGCGGCTACCTTATTAAGCGACCTGGGTGTTAAAGATGAACTGCACCAGACCCTGATGAAAGATATTGCTGCCAATATTAAAGTAAGGGTATTGCTGGCACAAGCCATTTTTGGCAACCCCGATATTTTATTGCTGGATGAGCCTACCAATAACCTGGATGTGGAAACCATCAGCTGGCTGGAGAATTTCCTGGCCGATTACCAGAATATTGTGTTGGTGGTAAGTCATGATCGTCACTTTTTAGATGCGGTTTGTACGCATGTGGCCGATGTGGACCGGAGCAAGATAAAAGTATACACCGGTAACTATTCGTTCTGGTACGAAAGTTCTCAACTGGCAGCCAGGCAACTTGGCGATAAGAACAAAAAGATGGAAGACAAGCGTAAAGACCTGCTTGAATTCATTGCCCGTTTCAGTGCCAATGCATCTAAAAGTAAACAGGCAACCTCCCGTAAAAAGGCATTGGAAAAACTGGTTATTGAAGAGATACAACCCAGTAACAGAAAATATCCCGGTATTATTTTTAAGCAGGACAGGGAAGTGGGTAACGAGATACTGAAAGTGGATAATCTGAAATTACAAATAGAAGGCAAGACCATTTTCGACAGGATAAAATTTGATATTCAGAAGGGAGATAAGATCGCGTTCCTGAGCCGTGACCCGATTGCACTCACCAGTTTTTTTGAAGTAATAAACGGCCGTATGAAAGCCGACAGCGGCACTTACGAATGGGGTACAACCGTTACCACTGCTTATTTACCCAACGATAACAGTGAATATTTTGAAGGCAGTCAGCTGAACTTAATGGATTGGTTGCGCCAGTATGTACCACCCGGCACCAAGGATGTGGATGAGGATTTTTTACGTGGCTTTTTAGGTAAGATGCTTTTTAGTGGTGATGAGATCTTAAAGAAGACCAATGTATTGAGCGGGGGAGAAAAAGTGCGTTGTATGGTGAGCAAGATGATGCTGCAAAACCCCAATGTGCTGATATTGGATGAACCAACCAACCACCTAGACCTGGAGAGTATCATTTCTTTTAACGATAATATGGTGGCCTATAACAGTGTTATTTTATTAACCACGCACGATCACCAGTTTATGCAAACCGTTGCCACCCGTATCATTGAGCTTACACCAAAAGGTATGATCGACAAGCTGATGACTTACGATGAATACCTGGCCGATGAAAGGGTGAAGGAGGCGAGGGCGGAGTTGTATAGTTAATGTGAGATGTTAGACATTAGATGTTAGGTGTTAGATGTATGATGTACGCCTGCTTACAATATACCAACGTACATCGTACATCAAACATCGTACAAGAAGCATAATAAATCATAAATCTTTTAATTGCCAAAAGACAGGATCATAGCATTCATCGATTTTTTTTACCCGCCGTTCAGCAGGTTTATGCCGGAGCAAACCTTCCGTTATGCAGCCTGTGGTGGCGCCAATACTGTATTGGGACTGGCGCTTTTCAAAATATTACTGGTGTATGTTTTTAAACTCGAAAATGTTGAGCTGGGATTTTATACTTTAAAACCTCATAACGCTGCCCTCTTCATTACTTCTTTTGTTAATTTTGGTGTTGGTTTTTTATTAATGCGGTATGTAGTGTTTGTAGATTCTAATTTAAGAGGAAGAATACAGCTCTTCAGATATGGCTTATCACTTGCACTTAATCTTACACTCAATTATTTTATCCTTAAAGTATTTGTAGAAGTGTTTGGCTGGTGGCCGTTCCTAAGTCAGTGCCTTACTACGGTTATCATTATAACCATCAGTTATCTGAGCCAAAAACATTTTTCTTTTAAAACCAAGAAGAATATTGAACAAGCCCGCCCGGACGACCTGGTCGGACGGGGAACAAGGAATTCTGAATAATGAAGTTTTCCTAACCCCCAACTCCTAACTCCCGACTCCAGTCTCCAGACTTACCTACCAACTCCCAACTCCCTGTAATCCTCCCTCACCGGAGTAAACACATCAATTACCTTGCAGGCTGTAACAGCTTTGGCACCATGCAATACATTGGAACCTATGAATGCACCCATGCCCGGAAGTAGCAGTTTTGTTTCACCATTTAAGGTAAATTCCATTTCTCCTTCTAAAATATAGGTCCATTGCTCATGCGGATGGCTGTGTATAGGTGCAATTACACCGGCTTGCAGCGACACGCAGCCAAATGTTGACTGTGCCGAATGTTCCATAGCACTTTGGATGCCTGGAAAAATGGTTGCTTTGTTTTTTGTATTGTAGTTGATGAAAGACATGAAATGGTTTTTAGTATTTCAAATTTAATGAATAAGCATAAGAGTTGCCAACCTTTAAAAGGTTGGCAACTCTTTAAACGGCTATTGAGTTCCTTTTCTTAAATTCGTACATATTTAAAACAAACCATGCATTTATATTTACTATACATCGATCCGGGAAGCGGCAGTTATATTCTGCAGATGATCATTGCTGCTGTGCTGGGCGTTAGTTTTTTCTTTAAAAGCTTCTGGTATAATATAAAAGCATTTTTTACCGGTAAAAAAGTAAAGAAGGAAGATGAAAAAGATAAGACTGAATAAATTGTCAAGGGTTGCCAACCTTTTAAAGGTTGGCAACCCTGTTTAATACCTCAATTAATAATGCAAACCAATCCAGCTTCATACAGAGATAACAGCGGTTTTGTTTTTAAGCAGCATGACAAGGTTTACCGTTATATCCATCCCAACTACGAACCGCATTACCATCAGTTAATGAACAGCGGACTGTATGATGAACTGGTAAAAAACAAAAGACTTATTCCGCACCAGGAAATTGCTGATACAACTGTATTTAATTTTACTGATGGCAAAGTGTTACTGCCTGAACAGATCCCCTTCATCAGCTATCCCTACGAGTGGAGTTTTGATATGTTGAAAGATGCCGCACTGCTCACCCTGCAGATTGCCCTGGCAGCTTTAAAAAAAGAAATGATATTGAAAGATGCTACGCCTTTTAATGTTCAGTTTTTTAATGGCAAACCAATTTTTATTGATACACTCTCTTTTGAAAATTACGAAGCCGGTAAACCCTGGATCGCATACCACCAGTTCAGCGAATGTTTTTTAGCTCCGCTGCTGCTGATGCATTACTGCCATCCCGATACCAATAAACTGTTCACCGTTTATCCCAACGGTATACCCATGGATGTACTCGTGAGTTTATTGCCAAAAAGCTCGAAGTGGAACATGGGTACCTTCCTGCACGTACACCTGCAGGCAAAATTTGCCCAAAGGACCCAGCGGGCAGGTAAGCAAAATAAAAAGGCCGGAGGTGAAAATAATTTCTCCAAACAAAAACTGGAGTTGTTATTAAAAGGGCTCGAAAGTTTTGTACAAAAATTATCGCCAAAAAAAGTAAAAACAACCTGGGATGATTATTATACCGATACCATTTTGGGAGATGATTATCTCCAAGCCAAAACAACACTGATAAGATCCTTCAGCAACTTTATCGATTTTAAAACGGTGATAGACCTGGGTGCCAACGACGGACATTTTAGTTTACTTTTTGACGAAAACAAACATGTAATTGCAACAGATGCAGATAATAACTCCATTAACCAGCTCTATCTTACAATTAAAAAAGAAAGTATCCCGAATATATTGCCCCTGGTTAATGATCTTACGGTACCATCACCGGCCATTGGCTGGGCCAATGCAGAAAGGGAATCTATTACCACCAGGTTGAAAGCCGACCTGGTACTGGCGCTGGCATTGGTACATCATCTTGCCATTGCCAAAAATGTTCCTTTACATTTTATTGCGGATTGGTTGCAGCCGATGGGGGAGCACCTCATCATTGAATTTGTACCCAAGGAAGATGAAAAAGTAAAACTGCTGCTCCAAAACCGTAAAGATATTTTTGATAATTATTCACTGGAAAGTTTCAGATCCATCTTTACCGGAAAATATAAAATAGTGAGAGAAGAAAAAGTAGGCAATACCAGTCGTATTTTATTTTTAATGACACGCAAATTATGGCCCTGCTAAAAAAAATACCTTTCTTTTTATTGTTACTGGCTGTGTTCTTTTGCCTGCATGGTAGTGTAGAAAATTACGGCTATCTTAACCTGTTTGAAGTAATGGAAGTGGGCGGAATCATCATAGTATGCATGGTCGTTTTTTTTGGATTGGTTTGGATTTTTACAAAAAATCATTTCTTCGCCGCATTACTAACTTTTTTTATTGCACTCTGGTATTTATTTTTTGGTGCTATTCATGATCTTATTAAAACAACTTCCTTCTTACAGTTTATTCAATCTTATACAGTGCTGCTGCCGCTCCTGCTGGTTGTAAACATATTGGTTGCATGGTGGTTAAAGAGAAACAAACAACTTTATCAAAAACTGTTCCTCTACCTGAATGTTCTGTTCATTATTTTTTGTGTATCCGATGCCGTTTTACTCGTAAGCAAAGCCGCCTCTTATAAAGAAGTTGCCTATCCCAACCCGGTTGCATTCGATCAATCTAAAGTAAGAGCAAAACCCAATGTGTATTTTTGTTGTTTGATGAATATGCCGGTTATAAAAGTCTGAGCGATAGTTTTCATTATAAAAATGACAGCTTTTATCATTTTTTGCAGCAGCAACAATTTCAGTTGCTGCCCACATTTGCCAATTACGATTTTACACCCTTCAGCATGTCGTCTGTTTTAAATATGCAGTACGTGCCGGAAAATTACAACCGGGAACTGCTTACCCAGCCCGATATACAGCATCGCTTTGGCGAGATACGCAATGCACAGGTACCCGCCATTTTTAAATCGATGGGGTACGTCATCGAAAATAATTCCATCTTCGATATTAAGGGCCATCCTGCACTCTATCAATCAAACGGTTTGTTTCCCATACATGCAGCCCTGCTCACCAATAAAATATTTCACAACCGGTTGATGAAAAATATTGGCTGGTGGTTTGTTACCGGAAAATATAAACTCAATTTTTTAAGAGAATATTATTTGTACCGCAAAGATGGGTACAACCGCCAGGTTGAAAAAGATGTACTGCAAACTGCTGCAACGCCCACAACAAAACCCCGTTTTTGCTATGCTCATTTTTTACTGCCACACGGACAGTTTTACCGGGACAGTTCCGGTGCTCTTAACCCGCCTGAAAAAATATTGAACTTAAAATACCTGGCCGATAAATCCCTCTATCTTGCTTATTTAAAATACACCAACAATATTATTAAGGGGCTGGTAAAAAAGCTAAACGAAAAAGACCCCAATGCCATTGTCATCATTATGAGCGACCACGGATTTTATGATTATGATAACCCCGGTGATTACGATCCCTATAATTACGATAATATCTGCTTTGTAAAGGCGCCCAATAACAATGCTGCAATGTATAATGCGCAGCTAAGCAATGTCAATTTCTTCCGCCACCTGTTTAATAACCAGTTTGGGCAAAATCTGCCTTACGTAAAAGACAGCACCGTGTATGTGATTGAAGACCCGGCTGTGCTGCGGTAGATTGGCACATCTTCGATGTGAGGATGGGAACACGGATGACACGGGTTGAACGGATTTACAGGATTTTATTATTGCCAAAATTTTATAAGAACAATTGCAGCTTTGAAAATTGGATGAACACAGGATTATCCTGCTTCGCAGTATGGTGGATCACGGAAATGATCCAAATTTTTCTACAAGCAGAAAAAAATCTGTGCTGAGCCTGTCGAAGTATAATCCGTTCAACCCGTGTCATTCGTGTTCCATCCCTGCCAAAATTGCACCCCTTACCCCGTTGGCATAATCATTGCCAAATACCCTATGAACAACAAAAATTTATATCATGGGAAAGATCATAGGAATTGACCTTGGAACCACCAACAGTTGCGTTTCTGTAATGGAAGGCAATGAGCCGGTTGTAATCGCAAATGAAGAAGGACGCCGTACAACCCCGTCCGTAGTAGCTTTTCTTAAAAATGGTGAGCGTAAAGTGGGCGATCCTGCAAAACGCCAGGCTATTACCAACAGTCACAACACCATCAGCAGCGTAAAGCGTTTTATGGGCCGCCGCTTTGATGAAGTAACCGAAGAAATAAGCCATTGGAGCTATAAAGTAGTAAAAGGCGACAATAATACAGTGCGTATTGACATAGATGGCAGACAATATACGCCGCAGGAGATCAGTGCGATGGTACTGCAGAAAATGAAGAAAACGGCCGAAGATTACCTGGGTGCCGAAGTAACCGATGCGGTAATTACCGTGCCTGCTTACTTTAACGATGCCCAGCGCCAGGCCACCAAAGAAGCCGGTGAAATTGCCGGTCTGAATGTGCGCCGTGTGGTAAACGAACCAACCGCAGCCGCTTTGGCCTACGGACTGGATAAAGGCGGCAAAGACCATAAGATTGCCGTGTTTGACCTGGGTGGTGGTACATTCGATATCTCGGTATTGGAGCTGGGCGATGGTGTGTTTGAAGTAAAAGTACAAACGGAGATACCCACTTAGGTGGTGATGATTTTGATAAAGTAATTATGGATTGGCTGGCCGATGAATTTAAAGCCGACGAAGCCATCGACCTGCGCAAAGACCCAATGGCTTTACAGCGTTTAAAAGAAGCAGCAGAAAAAGCAAAGGTTGAATTATCATCTTCAACAGAAACAGAAATAAACCTGCCGTATGTAACAGCAGTTGATGGTGTGCCTAAACATTTGGTTAAAAAATTAACCCGTGCAAAATTTGAAGCACTGGCCGATAAATTATTTGAGCGTTGCCTGGTACCTTGCGAAAAAGCATTGAAAGATGCCGGTATGCAAACCTCAGAAATTGAGGAAGTGATTATGGTAGGTGGCAGCAGCCGCATACCTAAAGTGCTGGAACTGGTTGAAAAATTCTTTGGAAAAAAACCAAACCGCGGTGTAAACCCCGATGAGGTTGTAGCCATTGGTGCAGCCATACAGGGTGCGGTATTGAGCGGCGATATTAAAGATGTATTGTTGTTAGACGTTACACCACTTAGCCTGGGCATTGAAACCATGGGCGGTGTAATGACGAGGTTGATCGACAGCAACACCACCATCCCAACAAAAAAATCGGAAGTGTTCAGTACTGCCAGCGATAACCAGCCCGGCGTGCAGATACATGTGCTGCAGGGCGAACGCCCCATGAGCAGCCAGAACAAAAGTCTGGGTACTTTTAATTTAGATGGCATACCGCCGGCACCACGTGGTGTACCGCAGGTAGAAGTTATTTTTGATATTGATGCCAACGGTATCTTACACGTTACCGCCAAAGACAAAGGCACCGGTAAAGAACAAAAGATACGCATTGAAAGCGGCAGCGGCTTGAGTAAGGAAGAAATTGAAAAGATGAAGAACGATGCCAAAGCCAATGAAGAAAGCGATAAGGCTGAAAAAGAAAAAGTAGAAAAAATAAACGGTGCCGACAGTTTAATATTCCAGACGGAGAAACAACTGAAAGAATACGGCGACAAAATACCTGCCGATAAAAAAGGCGCTATTGACAGCTCTTTAACCAAATTAAAAGAAGCACACAAAGCGCAGGACCTGGCAGCTATTGATACAGCCATGGCCGAAATGAATGCAGCATGGACAGCAGCCAGTGAAGATATGTATAAGGCTACGCAGGAAGGTGCAGGTGCACAACCTGGCGCTGAAGCTGGAGGCGGGGAACCACAGCCACAAGGCAGTGAAAGTAAAGTGGAGGATGTGCCTTTTGAGGAAGTGAAGTAAGAGATTTGTAAATAAACTAAAGCCGTTCAGGAATGAGCGGCTTTTTAATTATTCGAAAACCTGGTGAATTAACTGTTCCCGAAGAGTTTAAAAATAAAAGGAAGGAAGAGCCTATAAGTGAAATAGAAAGACTGTTTAAATTGTATAAGGAAGGAGCATTAACTAAAGAAGAATTCGAAGCCCTTAAAAAGAAAGTAATAGAAAAAAATTAGCCTTCTTATTCGAAAAATAGCAAAAATGAAAAAAGTATTTTGGACAATATTTGCACTGTTAATATTCATTGAGTCAGAGGCACAGAAAGAGGATGATAACAGAATAGTAGTTACGCTTGATGATACTACCAATATTCATCAAAGGGTAAGACAAGCAGTTGTTTTTACCGACTTTATTGTAAGAGATGATAGCAAACCAGATTCGTTGATAACTTATGCAGAAAGGATTTTTAATTCAACAATCTTCGTTATTGCCAAAGTTGTTATTATAGGTAATAAAGTAGAAATTTCAGGTGCTTACGGATTAGGATACCAAGATTTTTGGGGATTCCCTGATTGGCCAAGAGGTTATAGTGAGGTTATTTATTATAAGGAAAGTGAATCTTGGAAAATAATCAGAAAAATTGCTTTGAAGCTTGATGGTAAATTGAGTTTTTATAATCAAAAGAATAAGAAGTAATACCAAGCAAGAGCAATTCTTCTTCGCCGGCGTGAGTGTTGGCATCCACATGAAAGCCAACTTCCGCAATAGTATAAGCCGACGTCTTCTGCCGCCGCATGTGTTTCCTCATACACCCCCAAGCCAACTACCGCACCAGCATACGCCGCCGCTTGGTCTCCCGACCAGCGGCATAAAGCCGCAGCATACTGTCTGAATTAAATCAAAAGATATTTTTAGGACGAGTCAGCCGAAAAATTATTTTTCAGACTTGTACTTATTATAGTCAATAACCATCCATTGTTTTCCTTTAAACCAGTCTTTGTACCTGGCATCCTGTTTATTGCTGCCGGGCCAATCGCCAAGTATTTTTTTGAGTCCTTTTGTAGAGTGAAAATAAATTTTTTTACCTGTACTGCTTTCTTCCAGAATAAAATTTCGGTCATTGCGGGCGCCGGGATCGGGCTGTTCAAAATACCAGAGATGATAATGGCCGCCGGTAACCAGGCTTTGAAGAAATAACGGTTGCATAAGCGGCGGTTTTTTAAACATCATATCAAATCTTGCATTGATCGATTCTGAAAAATACCGGTTTACCATGGGTGTGTTTTCGCTATTCCAATGATAGTAATAACCTTTTATATTTCCCGGATATAAATGGGTCGATGAGTCATTATTAAAAACGGCTACTACGTAATCGTAATGATAAGTACCGATTTGTCTTTTTAAACCCGCATCTTTAGGCGTTGATGCAATTTTACAGGTAACCGTGTCGCCGGCGAGGTTGATTATTCCACCTTTCATCAGCTGGCCAAATGTGGTATGAACAGGTGCGTAAACAAAAATTAATACCAATAATGATTTGCTCATAAAAAGAATTTTCATACAATGAAGATATTTAAATCTGATAAAATTTCTTTGTTTCGACTCGGGCATCACGAACCGCAACGTCAGCGTATACAAAAAAAAGGGCAGCCCCGTTTAGCAGGGCTGCCCTTTTAGTTTTTAATAGCGATTAATTATTTGGGCAATAAAACACTGTCAATTACGTGAATTACGCCGTTAGAGCCTTTTAAATCAGTTGCGGTAACGGTTGATGTACCACCTTTTTCGTCAGTTAAAATAACTTTGCCTTCAACAATTGTGGCGGTTAATTTACCACCGGCAACAGTAGTAAGTACTGCTTTTCCTTTTCCGTTTTTAATTGCGTTCAAAACAGCTGAAGCTTCCAGGTTACCGGCTACCACGTGATAAGTTAAAATGCCAGCCAACATAGCTTTATTTTCTGGCTTCAGTAAGGTTTCTACAGTTCCTTTGGGTAAATTACCAAAGGCATCATTGGTTGGAGCAAATACAGTAAAAGGACCAGCACTTTTCAGGGTCTCTACCAAACCTGCAGCTTTTACTGCGGCTACTAAAGTTGTGTGAGCCGGTGAACCAGCTGCTATATCTACAATATCAGATGGTGTTTGTGCAACAGCATTCATTGAAAAAATACCGGCGATAACCAGCAGGAGAGAATTTTTAATTGATTTCATATTTTTTAAGTTTTCATATTAACATCATGAATTGTAAAAAGTTTTAAGAAAGGGTATTTATATTTTTTCTCAAATTTTATCCTGAGCCTCGCTTCGCATCTCACGGGTATTAACGCTGCAATAAAAAGTGGTTCGTAAAACACGAACCACTACATTTAGAAAATAAATGTTTTGCCGCTGTCGGTGTTCCTCATTCACCACCAAGCCAACTACCGCACCAGCATACGCCGCCGCTTGGTCTCCCAACCAGCGGCAAAGAACAGCAGCATACCGGGTAAAACAAATCAAAAGCATTTCAACTTAAATCGCCGTTGGTCCGGAGACCAAACGGCGGCAGCTTATTTTTTCATAGCCTAACTACCCCTGCTCAATTCCTTTATACTTATTATTTTGTTTCGCCGGTTAAGGATCAGCTGCAATTTTAATTGCGGAATTTGTTTCACCCGGTCTTCGGCAATAATGCGGTAGGCATAATTCATGGTTACGTGCACTTCTTTTCCGTTATTAAACCGGCGCCATTGTATGGACCGGATATCATGTTTTTGCCCGTCGGATGTTACCCAGTAACTTTTTATAAGGTTAAGGATAGAATCCTTGGTGGGGTTTTCGATTTTATAAAACAAGGCGCATTTATTTAAATAAGTATGGTACCATGCCTCGATTTTTCGTTGTTCAGAAAGTATAAAATAATTTTTGATGTACTGGTAATGCTCATCAGCTTCCGGCAGCTCCGTAAAATCAACCTGCAGGGCCCTTTGGGCAGGCTCCGTATTAGCCAAATGCCTGTTGCAATTTTGTAAGGAAAGTAAAACGCATATGCAGAAGAAAGCGGTAATAATTTTTTTCATTTGCATAAAGTTATTGGAAAATAAGACCCGACAAGTCTTCCGCTAACCTGCGGATGCCTTAATGCGTTTAATTCCACCCTTTAAAAGAACTTTTTCACACCCGGCACATGTGTTTATAAATCCAAATTTGTTTGTATATTGATGCCTGATTTTAAAAGATGAAAACTTTAGCTGGGTTTTATTTTACCTGCTTAAAAAACGCACAAAACTATGTCAACAGATACAGCAGCCCCGGTGGCAAACATACAGCCCACCTGCCTCGTAAAAGACATTCAGTTTTTTGCCAGGCGTGATTTTGTAAGACACAAAGCATCTGTAAATAAATACCGCACCAGGTTTGAAGCAGGAGAGATACAATACCTTTACTGGGATATTGAAGTGGTTAATATGCTGTATCAAAAGCAAAACAACAATGTTACTTTAAAAGTGCGTTGTACTGCACTTACTACCCGTAAGGAAATGTATTCAGCAGAACAGGCTATTAGCTTTAAGTCCTCTGAACTCTCAACCATAGCTTCCAACTCCTGGGGTACCGGGGCTAATGACTATTGGTTAGCTGACCAATACTTATGGGAGATCCTTATTAACAATATGGTGGTGCTCTCCAAAACCATCATTGTAGATAAACTGGGCGTAGTAACCCCGCAGGACAATCCTTATTTTGAATTGGCAGAACTAAAGATCTTTCCTTCGTATGCCGATTACCGTGAAACCAAAGAAGGTTACCGCTACCTGAGCCAGTTACACGGAGCAGAAACCCAATACCTGGGTGCAGAATTGTCATTAAAAAGAAAATTCATCGATAGTAAAAGCCTGGAATTTAAGCTGAACATCATTGACATTTCCAATGGTTTTGTGGCCGCATCTGCCAAATACGATTCTTCGTTTGTAGCCAATCCTTCCCCGCCCATGGAGTATGTCCGTTTCAGTTATGGTTATGCAGATCCCGGTTACTGGAAGAACGGAACCTACATGCTCTACATAAATTTTATGGATGTTACAATTGCCTCGGCACAATTTACGGTAGGCGATTCAGAACTGGCCGGTGCTTTGCAGCAGATAGATCAGTCTGCCATTAGCGTTTTAAAAAATACCCTGGCCGAACAGCAGGAAGTGAGCCTCGAAGCAGCGCTTGCGGAACTGGAAAAACTGGTGGGTATGACCAGCGTGAAAAAGAGCATAACAGAAAACATCGAGTACCTGAAGTTTAATAAACTACGCATTGATAAAGGATTTGCAGATGATGGCAGCATTGGACTTCACAGCGTGTTTACCGGCAACCCCGGCACGGGTAAAACAACGGTGGTACGCCTGCTTGGTAAAATATACAAAGCCATGGGCCTGCTTACCAAAGGCCATGTGGTAGAAGCTACCAGGGCTGATTTGATCGGCGAATTTATTGGACATACTGCCCCTAAAGTAAAAGCCATGATAGAGAAGGCAAGGGGTGGCATACTTTTCCTGGATGAAGTGTATGCTTTGGCAAGGGGTGATGATTCAAGAGATTTTGGTGCAGAAGCCGTTGAAATTATTATTAAAGAAATGAGTGACGGTCCCGGCAATATTGCCATCATTGGTGCAGGCTATCCTAACGAAGTGAATGCTTTTCTGAATTCTAATCCCGGGTTAAAATCCAGGTTCAGTCAACGGTTCCACTTTGATGATTACCTGCCCGAAGAGCTTATACAAATAGCCCATGTAGCCCTTAAAAAAGAAGAAGCCACCTTGAGCCCGGAAGCAGCCGCTGAACTGGACAAGCGGCTCACGAACCTTTACCGCAGCCGCGACAAGAATTTTGGAAACGGGCGTTTGGTGTTTGGTATCATTGATGAAGCCAAGCGATACATGGGTGTACGTTTGTTGAAACAGCAAAACCTGGAGAATCTTTCGCATGAAGAGCTTAGTAAAATTGAGCTGCAGGACCTGCTGAAAGTGTTTGAAGAAGAAAATAAGAATAAGCTGGTACTCACGATCAACCAGGCTGAGCTGGATGAGGCATTGCATGAGTTAGACAGTATGGTGGGGCTGCACCAGGTAAAACAGGAAGTGCGTGATAAGATAGCCCTGGTAAGATATTATATAGAAACTGGTAAAGAGATCTTGAACAAATTTTCGCTGCACGCCCTGCTCACCGGTAATCCCGGAACAGGAAAAACTACATTGGCGAGGTTGCTGGGCAAAATTTATAAAGCCCTTGGCCTGCTGGAACGGGGGCATATTGTAGAAGTGGACCGGCAGCATTTGGTAGCTGGCTTTGTGGGACAAACAGCCATTAAAACATCCGAAGCCATTAACCAGGCCATGGGCGGTGTGCTTTTTATTGATGAAGCCTATGCACTGGCAGATAATGGGGATAATGATTTTGGCAGTGAGGCTATTGAAACCCTGTTGAAAATGATGGAAGATAAGCGGGGAAAGTTTGCTGTTATTGCTGCCGGTTATCCCGATAACATGAATGAATTTGTACGTTCCAATCCCGGGTTGCAATCACGTTTTGATGTTACCTATGCGCTGCCCGATTACAGCTTTGAAGAACTGTTTACCATCGCTCAAAAACTGCTGACCCTGCACGACATGGTATTACTGCCCGATGCTGCATTGCATTTGTCAGACTACCTTAAACGTGCATACGAAAACAGGGATAAATTTTTTGGTAATGCCCGTTTTGTAAGGCAAACAGCAGATGCTATCGTAATCAAACAACATTTGCGCATGGCCGCCATGCCCCGCGATCAACGAACCCCGGAAGGCATGCAACAGGTAACATTGGAAGACGTGGCTCATTTGCAGGAACCCGAAAAAAATAAACGGCCAACCATCGGTTTTAAAACATACAGTTCATCATAATAAAACTCTAAAACTAAAACTACATTTACATGAAACACATTCCTGCACTACTGGCAGATCATTTTGCCAAAGGGTACAATATTAAATTACTGAATGAAAACACGTATTCATGGGATTACCCCCTTTTATACAACGATGGCAGCAGCAGGCTGCAATTTGTATATCTTGGTGAAGTGACCCTGCTTGAAAAAGATTACCTGTACATACGCAGCTTTATTGCTGATTTTAGTGATAAATTAAATGCCATGCAACTGCTGCGGGAAGCTGATTTTGGCAATATGAGCTGTATATGCCTGAAGCCCTATACCAAATCAGACGGTACGCAGGTAGAGGGTGTATATGCACAATGTATTTTTCCGGTTGAGCTGGCACTGCAAAACAAACAGGCTTTTATAGATGTGGTGCATGAAGTGGCAAACCGTGCCGATGCTATTGAGAAAAAATACCTGGGGGTGGATAATTAATTATAGGATTGGGCTGTATAGAAAAAGCGGCCGTCACTGGCGCAAGTCTTTCGCTAAAGAGCGAAAGGCTTGCGCTTTTTAATTTTGCTCAGATTGTATTTCCAAAAATGAATTCTTCTTTCTTTGCAATCTTTATTTCTTAAGATTACACCCTATAATAATTTACACCATCTTTTAAATAAGAAAAAAAAGTAAATTTGTATAAAATAAAATTGTATGACAACAGTAGCTATCCGTAAGAAATTGGTTGACTATATGAAAGTTGCCGACTATAAAAAAATAAAGGCAATCTATACACTTTTAGAAGATGATATTGAACAGGATGGGCGTATCAGCATGGAGCAATATAATAAAGAATTGGAGCAGGCAGATGCAGAAATTGAAGCCGGAGATTTTATTTTACACGAAGATGTAGTTAAATATTTCAGCAAAAAATAGCGCATGCCTTTAATTATCAAATGGAATAAGCGTGCAATTAACCAGTTAATTAAGGCTATAGAATATATCGAAAAAGATTCGGTGCAAAATGCCGAAAAGGTAAAAAATGATTTGCTTACTGAAATTTCAAAACTGATTGCAAATCCTGAAAGATATAATCCTGACAAATACCATTTAAATAATGATGGCAGTTTCAGGGCATTTGAACTACACAGTTACAGGGTATCATATCGTTACACAAAAAATGAAATCCGTATAATCAGAATAAGGCATACCAGACGTAATCCTAAAAATTATTAAATATGGTTAAGATTACTGTATGCGAATAGAGGTTTATCTCATAAAGATTAATAAATTACTTCTGCTGCTCATTGCAATAGTTATAACATTGTGTACATCTGCTCAATCATCTGATAATTATAAAAAATATCCACTTACAAGATTGATATTTACTGATAGTTTATCCACTATGTGCGGTTATTACGACAGCCTTAATAATAGACTATTCAATTGCAAAGGACAGGTAATCTTAGCCAGAGCAATTAATATAGTTCAAAGAATCCCACATAACTTATGCTGCAGTTTAAATGATATGGATGGAGATGGGATAAATGATGATGAAGATAAATGTATGTATTTGAAAGGGCCTGCAAGTAATTTTGGTTGTCCGGTTATTAATGAGGATATAGTTCGTATTCACTATCCGGCACCTCGTTCTGTTCTTTTTGCAGTAAATTCTTTAGACTTGTCACCTACATCAATAAAAGCCTTAGAAGATTGCGTTGATTTACTAAAAAAGTTGCCTGACCTAAAAGTTAATATTGAAGGACATACAGATAATCGTGGTAGCGATGAGTTGAACAGAAAGTTATCCATGGACCGGGTAAAAGTTGTAATGGATTATCTATTATTATCTGGTATTGATAAAAGCCGAATCACTTACTCAGCTTATATAGGAACATATCCCGTTGCTAACCCTAAAACAAAAGCTGGTCGTGCAATGAATAGAAAGGTCGAGTTTTATCTTTATAAGTAAAAATCAGATTGAATATTATTTATTATCCTCATACCCCGTCTCCACAAACTTCCCATTCTTAACAATAAAATTATTCTTACCAACTTTTAAGATGTCTCCTTCCTTTAACCCGGCAAGGTTGTACAAATCGCTTTCCATTAAATGCACCGATCCATTGGTTTTTCTTGCCAGGTTCAGGTAATCAATATGTACATTAAACTCGGTAGCTCCGCAAACAACAATTCTTACAGGCTTTGTAAGATGCTGCCAAAGCACTTTATCTTTTATGGCGGCCCAGTTATCAGCAATCATCACCTGGTATTCTGCTTCAGGGAAATCCTTTTCCGATTTGATCAAAGCTTCAATATTATTTTCGGGATAATCGCCACCACCACCTTTCAGCATGGTTGCTTTCATCAAACCTTCAATTTCAGCATAACTGTTGCACTTCCTGGAATATATACCCCCGGTATTGCCTAATATTTTATCCTTATCGGGTTTGTTATCACCGTCGTTAAAAAACACAAAATTTTTTGCCAGGTTGCCAATGGGATTTGATTTGATCCACAACAAAACCTGTGCGGTGTATTTGTACATACTGCCGGTAACATCGGCCACAATGGTGGCTTTTTGCCATTGTGTTCTGTCCAGTATCTTTAAAATAGAGGTATCGGGTATCCTGTTTATTTTGGTAGTAGTCACTGGTTTTTCTGTAACAGTAACCGTTTTTTTAGGAATGAGTACCTCTTCGCTTACCCAATGCGGGTAATAGATTCGTATGGCAGTTGAACCTTTAAATTCCTTATACTCCGATTTGTTTATCAAACCTTCATCCAGCGCATCTTTGGGCTCACGCACGATAAAGGAATCCAGCGGAGATTTTTTTGGCGTATCGTAATCCAGGGAAGCAATGCCACCCCTGCCTACCTGTATATACCACTTTCCATTTTGAAATTTGCGCGGCCTTTGTGCATATATTCTTTCCAGGTTGCTGGTTGCACTATCCTTTTTCTTTGTTACTACTGGTGGTTTTACAGGTGGGATCACCGTACCTGTTTTTACAATTTCCTCCAGTTTAACCACTTCTTTTTTCGCATTATCTGATGTTTGTTTGGGCCTGAACTTTACAATTAAACCATGAAACATGGTCATTGCTTTTTCACGCAAGGCTCCATCTGTTTGCTGAAAAAAGTTTACCTGCGCCAACTGGCCTTCTTCAATAAACGGAAAACGCTTTAAAAAAGAGGCTACCCGGCTTTTATTCAGTGATACTAAAGATGCATTGATAGGGTAGTCGGTGCAGGCAACATCAATAAAAATATCACCGGCTGTTTTTAAACCCGCAGTGTCTCCAAAAACATGTAGAATATTAGAATAACCAAAAGGCATTTCTATAATTACCTGTCCGGCTTTCTTTATTTCTGCAGGCAGATCATATTTTTCAATAAAAACAGTTTTCTGGCAAAAAATTTTTGTTGATACCAGTAGAGTAAAAAGGATGAGGATAAATTTTTGCACCGGCTATTGATTATACTGCAAGTTAATATATTTTTTAAACGCTTTGCCACTACCTGCACCATAAAACTCACCGGCAACTGTTGTAGGGCATCGGTGTATAAAAAATAAATGAATTTCAAACAGGGGTATGCATACAATTACTGTTGTTTTTCATCAAACTCTTGTAAATAATTGCAGCATCAGAAATCCAAAGGAAAGAATGAAACTGACGTACTCCAGTTTATTAAAAGGCGGCCTTAATAAAAGAAAGAAACGCAGGGGTAAATAAAAAACAAACAGGCAAATCATTGCCAGGTATGGGGTAGTCATAAAACCTGGTTTCCAGTGTTGTAAAGCCATCAGTAAAAAAGCATAGCTAAAAAAGAAGAAGGCGATAAGTACCGTTATGTTGAATAGTTTTAAAACAGCAGATTGTGAAATGTTATTTTCTTTTTTATTATTAACACTACTGGCTACTACACCCATAAATGTAATGAAGTAAACAGTGGCTCCAAAAATAAACCCCGTTTCTGTTACGCCCATTTTTTTTACAGCAGCAAAAGGAACAAGCCACCAGAAAAATGCCAGGCAGCTGATAAAGGCTGATAAACCCATAACTGCACTTTCAAAAGCGGATAAGGAGTTTTTATATTTTACCAACGCATCATCATCTGCATAAGCTGTAAAAAAAGTATAACAGCCCAGGCCAACAGCAACAATATTAAGCAGCATTAAAATCGTACAGGATAAAGCCAGGTGCTGCATTTGCCATGCCATCAGGGGGTCAAGCAAAGCAAAATACAGTAAGAGTATAACCAGGTCGGGGATAAATTTATCCCAATTCAGTTTGGCCGTTGTTGGGTCTTGTGTGGTTAAAGACATAGCAGTTGCGGTTTATCAAAATGATATTTCTACAATTCAATTTTTCCTTTTATAAACAACAGGGTGGTTAATGCCAGTGTTACGCCATAAGATATAAAAGCAGCCTTGTATTCGCCACCCTCTATAACTGACAGCGGATATATGAACAGCGCAGCACTTACCCATATCAATATAATTACACTCCACCTGGTTAATTCATTTTTTACTAATGCATAACCAACTGCCCATGAATTACTGAAAATGCAGGCAAAAACACCACCAACCCCAAAGGTTACAATAAAAGCTGCCGTAGAATAGAAACGGGAATAGATCACTGCGATCAGTATATCGAACAAACTGGTAAGGGTGAATATCATGATGATGGTACCCAACGCAATCAACAGGGAAACCAAGCGGTTAGTAAAATTCATGAAACAATATATAGTTTATTTGGAAAGAATTATAGTATAGTGGAAGTTTCTTTTACCGCAATCAGCCTTTACCGCTATTACGCTGATGCCTGTTTAACCAATTGACCCCATTAACATTATATTCCCGCGTATTTCAATACCTTTATAACTCATATTCAAGCTTAGTTATCAACCTATCCATGATTAAACGGGGCCCTTATATTTTAGTTTTTTTTGCTGCCCTTATTTTTCTTTATAAACCACTGCTGGCGCAGGATGACCCGGCAAAAAATGACACTTTTTTCCTGGCTAAAAAAAAGGGATTGTTAGGCAGGCTTGGCAAAAGCATTTCCCGAACCCCGCCTGATGAAGCTCCGGCAAAAGTAGAAAATCCATTTTTGGAATATAAAGGCAAAATTATCAGATCCATTGAACCCATAAGACTGGGATTTGAGTATGAAATTGATGATACCACCAGGATAAAAAATGATCTTGGTGTAAGGCTGGGTAAAACATTTCATAAAAGCACTACCAAAAATGTGATCGGGAATAACCTGTTTTTTAAAAATGGCGACCGGTTATCGCCATACCTGCTGGCCGATAATGAACGATATTTAAGAGAGCTCGTTTATATTAAAGATGCCAGGATTTTTGTAGAGTATGCCGAAGGCAGTACCGATTCGGTTGATGTGATCGTATTAACGAAAGATGTTTTTTCTATTGGTGGCAACCTGTTACTAAACGGTATTAAAAACGGCAGGGGCGAAGTAAGGGAAGAGAATTTTTTAGGCAGTGGCACCCGCCTGCAGTTTAGTTACTATCATGATCAGGAAAGGTTTCCACAAAACGGTATTGGTGGCGAACTGGTAAGGCGCAATATCGGCGGTTCCTTTATTGATCTGGTTGCCGGTTATAAAGATTATAATTATGCCTTCACCAGCGGCCGCAACCAGGAAACCGTTATTTATACCCGGCTTGAAAAACCACTGGTAACGCCATACATACCCAGCACCGGCGCTTTAGAATGGAGTTACCAGCGAACCCGGAATGTTTACCAGACTGCAGATTTATACAACGACAGTATTAAGTATGCTTATTACACTTTAGATGCCTGGTTTGGTTATAGCTTAGATAGTAAACGTTCTTTATACGAGAATAAAGAAATACGCCGACACCGTTTTGTAGCCGTAAGGGGGTTTAAACAATTTTACCAGGTTATTCCCAACGCTTACAAAACAGTTTTTAATAAAACCTTTACAGATTTAACCGGCGTGTTGGGTTCGCTCAATATTTTCAGGCAGGTGTTTTACAAAACTAAATTCATTTATGGCTTTGGCCGTAACGAAGATATTCCCGAAGGTTTCAGCGTAGCACTAACAGCAGGATACGTAAACAAGCAAAATTTAAAGAGGCCCTACAGTGGATTGGATATTTCATTTGCAAATTTTAAGAAGAAAGGTAACTACAGCAGCTTTACCTTCAGGGCTGGTGGTTATTTTAACCGCAAGCGGTTTGAAGATGTTGACCTTTTATTTAATGTAGACCATTTTACCCGGCTGCGAAAAATCAATAACCACTGGTTTAGCCGCATATTTTTCGCCACAGGTATTACTGCACAGGTTAACCCGGTTTTAAATGCGCCTTTATATTTAAACAGCAATTTTGGATTGCCCTACTTTAGCAATGGCCTGCTGGATTCTGATATGCGGGCAGTAACTAAAGCAGAAGCAGTTTTTTATAATACAAAAAAAATACTGGGTTTCAGGTTAGCTCCCTTTGCATTTGTTGATGCCATACTGCTAAAGCCAACTAAGATGGGTTTAAAGCAAAGCGATATTTTTACGGCAATTGGCGGCGGCATACGTACCCGGAACGAAAACCTGGTATTTGGTACCATAGAACTAAAAGGTTTCTGGTTTCCAAGGGTAAATGGAGATATGAGAGGCTGGAAGGTGGAGCTGAACAGCAATATCCGGTTTAAATTCAAGAGCAGTTTTATAAGCCGCCCCGATTTTATCATTACCAATTAATGCCGATTGAATTTTGTCGTTATTCATCCGGCATTTACCAAAATCCATGCACAAATGCCTGGCTAAAATTTCAGCCCGGGCACGAAGCTCAGAAATGAAATTTTGTTTGGTGAAATAAAAAGCCATCCACACCGGGTGAATGGCCTATAAAGATTGCAGAGGCTGTTACATTAGATCAAGTGCCAGCGCAAAAAACGTAATATTGAAAGGCAGCAACATCGAAACCCAGGAGCCATAGGGGGAATATAATACTACAAAGAATAACACAACAGAAATTAAAAATAATATCCAGTAAAGGCCAGTTCTTTTTTTGGTTGTTTCCATTTTAATTATTTTTGGCAAATATAAGGCAGAACTTTTTATCTGGTGCATTTTACAGATTTGATGTTTAATTTTTTCTGTAAAGTGTTATATTGCCGCCTCTTAACCCTTTAGGATGACCTTACATTTTTATTTACGTTATTCAACCAAATTTGGCCAGGCAATTTTTGTTTCGGGCAATACCCCTGCATTGGGCAATGATGATGGCACGAATGGTTTAGCCCTTACCTACCTGAACGACCAGTTATGGCATGGCAGTGTGGAAATTGATGCAAAAGATAGGGAAGTGCCGGTATGTTACCGGTATATATTGAAGGATGAGGATGGAGCATTGTATACAGAGTTTGGTAACGACCGCCTGGTTGAACCGCAAAAATCAAAAGCCTCTAAAATTGTAGTATACGATACCTGGAACTATGCCGGTGAATATGAAAATGCCTTTTTTACAGCTCCCTTTACCGATGTTTTGCTAAAGCGCAATGGGGTAAAAGAAACCACTTCAAAAAAGAATGCGAAAGCAACGCACCAGTTTAAAGTAAAAGCACCGGTGCTTAAGCAAGATGAAATGATCTGCATCAGCGGTTCGGGAGTTGTTTTTAATGACTGGGATAAAGAAAAGGTTTTGTTGCTCAGCAAAAAAGATAACTGGTGGACAATTGAGCTTGATCTTGGTAATGCTGTTTTTCCCCAGGGCTACAAGTATGGTATTTACAACAGCACTGATAAAAGATTTACCAGGTTTGAAGACGGGAACAACCGGGTGTTACTGAGTGAGGATGGAGCAGATGCATTTACCATTTTACACGATGGCTTTGCTAAACTGAATAATGTAAACTGGAAAGCTGCCGGTGTGGCCATCCCGGTATTTAGTTTGCGCAGTAAAAAAAGTTTTGGTACAGGCGAGTTTGCCGATCTTAACCTGCTTGTAGACTGGGCAAAAACCACCGGCCTTAAAATGATACAGCTGTTGCCGGTAAACGATACCACGTCAACATACACCTGGAAAGACTCTTATCCGTATTCTGCCATTTCTGCCTTTGCATTGCATCCGCTGCTGTTAAATATAGAAACTGTTGCTGGTAAAGAAAATGCTGAAGTAGTTACTTCCCTTGCTGCAAAACAGGAGCAGTTAAATAAACTGCCTGAACTTGATTATGAAGAAGTGATCAGGATAAAGATTGATGCAATACGCAAATTGTATCTGCTTCAGAAAACGGAATTCAAAGACGATTTGAAATATATGGCCTTCTTTGAGTTTAACCGCCACTGGCTTGAGCCCTATGCAGCCTTTTCTTACCTGAGAGATAAATATAAAACGGCTGATTTCTCCACCTGGAAAACAAATGCGGTGTACGATGAAAGTGACATACAAGAACTGGTAAGTCCGGCACAAAAACACTACGACGAAATTGCAGTACATTATTTTACGCAATATCATTTGCACCTGCAGTTAAAGGCTGCAACTGAATATGCACATAAGAACGGCATTATTATAAAAGGCGATATCCCCATAGGCATTTGCCGCAATAGTGCCGATGCATGGGTAGAGCCTGATCTGTATCATATGAGTGAACAGGCTGGCGCACCGCCTGATGCTTTTACTGCCAAAGGACAAAACTGGGGGTTCCCAACTTATAACTGGGATGCCATGCAACAAGATGGTTTTACCTGGTGGCGCAAGCGGTTCGACCAGATGAGCAATTACTTTGATGCTTTCCGTATTGATCACATACTCGGATTCTTCCGCATCTGGAGCATTCCTGCACATGCCGTGGAAGGTATCATGGGCAGGTTTATGCCGGCTATCCCGGTATCCATTAATGAGATATTTTCAAAGAGTGTCAATTTTGAAAGAACACGTTATACCGAACCTTATGTAACTGATTCTATTCTTATTGATATTTTTGGAGATAAAAAAGATGCGGTTAAAAAAACTTTTTTCAATGGACTGAAACTGAAAGAAAAATTCAACACACAACGTAAGGTAGAGGCTTATTTTAAAACTGATACCACATTCGACAATAAGATAAAGCAGGGTTTGTATGACGTGATCAGCAATGTTATCTTTTTTGAAGTGCCGGATTCAAATGGCCAGGAATTTCATTTTCGTTTTGCCATGCAGGATACGTATTCATTTAAAAACCTCGACAGGCATTCGCAAAAGGAATTAACAGCTATTTATGTAGATTACTTTTTTCACCGGCAGGATGAACTGTGGAAAAAAGAAGCCATGAAGAAACTACCTGGCTTAAAAAGCAATACAAACATGCTGGTTTGCGGCGAAGACCTGGGCATGGTACCACATTGTGTGCCCGAAGTAATGGAGCAACTGGGTATACTAAGCCTGGAGATACAACGGATGCCTAAAAAAACCGGCAGCGAATTTTTTCATCCCAATGACGCACCTTACCTGAGTGTGGTTTCGCCATCTACCCATGATATGAGCACCATACGTGGCTGGTGGGAAGAAGATAATTTTAAGACAAAACATTTTTATAATTACCTGATGGGCCAGCAGGGCGAGCCGCCCGTTTACTGCGAAGCGTGGATCAATAAAGAAATTATTCTGCAGCACCTGTATTCCCCTGCCATGTGGAGTATTTTTCAATTGCAGGACCTGATGGGTATGAGTGCAGCGTTAAGAAGAGAAGACCCGAATGAAGAAAGGATCAACATCCCTGCCGAGGCCGAACATTACTGGAATTACCGCATGCACATTAACCTGGAAGACCTGGCTAAAGAAACAAAATTCAATGAAGAGCTGAAAGGTTATATTGCGGCAAGCGGTAGGTAAATGAAACGCTCTGTTTTAATTGCTGCTGTCATGCTGAGGAATGAAGCATCTTTTTAAAACTGCCGTGTAAGATGCTTCGTTCCTCAGCATGACAAAATACATTGCAATGAAAGTACAATACAAAACATACAACCTTCCCTTTCATCATCCGTTCACCATTTCCAAAGGCACAAAAACACATCAGCCAACTTTGATTGTTGAGCTTGATTTCATGGGCATCAAAGGCTATGGTGAAGCACCGCCCATTAAGTATTACAACATCACGGTTGAAAAAATGGTGGAGGATCTTGAAAGGAAGAAAATATTTGTAGAAAAATTCGCCTTCTCCGATCCCGAAAGATACTGGCATTACCTGCATCATTTATTTCCGGCAAATCCTTTTTTGGTTTGTGCACTGGATATGGCCGGTTGGGATATTTATGGCAAACTGAAAAGAAAACAACTGCATCAATTGTGGGGGCTTGATATGGCAACGGCACCGTTAACCGACTTTACCATCGGCATTGATACCATTGAAAAAATGGTTGAAAAAATGAAAGAAAAACCCTGGCCCATTTATAAAGTAAAAGTTGGGGTAGCAGGTGATCTGGAAATGGTAGCAGCGCTGCGTAAACATACAACTGCTGTTTTGAGGGTTGATGCCAATGCCGGGTGGACACTGGAAGAGGCCCTGCAAAAAATCCCCGTTTTAAAAGAACTGGGAGTTGAACTGGTAGAGCAACCTTTGGCAAAAGATGATTGGGAAGGCATGAAGATTTTGTTTGAAAGATCATCACTGCCGTTGATAGCTGATGAAAGTTGTGTTACAGAAACTGATGTTGAAAAATGCCACCATCATTTTCATGGCATCAATATAAAATTAACCAAGTGCAGTGGCATCACACCTGCCAGGCGTATGATAACCAAAGCAAAAGAACTGGGTATGACCGTGATGGTTGGCTGTATGAATGAGAGTTCGGTAGGTACTGCTGCTATTGCGCAACTGGCACCCATGCTGAATTATGTGGATATGGATGGCACGCTTTTACTGGCAGAAGATACGGCCGAAGGCGTACAATTTGATTTTGGAAAGATTCTGTTTAATGATCTGCCCGGATTAGGTATTAATGTTCAGTCATTCTAAATTTTATTTGGCAGATCAATGCATCGGTCTTTACTTTGTATAACAAATGAAGCAAATAATAAACATACACCATCATCATACACTACCGCCAGGTAAGTTATGTTGATATGTATATAAAGAAGCATATTCTCAAAAGGACTTACTGAAAAGTAAGTCCTTTTTTATTGCACTAAACCCAACAAAAAATTAAAACATGTTAAAGATCGCAGTTCAAAAATCAGGGAGATTGTATGAAGACTCCGTTAAACTCTTAAAAGAATGTGGCATCCTGTTAAACAATGGCCACAAACAACTGAAAGCGGTTGCTGAAAATTTTCCGCTGGAAGTTTATTTTTTACGGGATGATGATATTCCGCAGTATGTGTTCGATGGTGTTGCAGATATTGGTATTGTAGGAGAAAATGTTTTACTGGAAAAGGCAAAAAATATAGACCTCGTTTTCCGGTTAGGTTTTGGTAAATGCAGGTTAAGTATTGCAGTGCCTAAAAATATGCCCTATCAAACAGTTGCCGATCTGGATGGCTTAAAGATCGCCACTTCCTATAGCGGCATACTCCAGCAATACTTACAGCAAAATGGCAGCAACGCCGAAATTCATGAGATCAGCGGCTCGGTTGAGATAGCGCCGGGCATAGGTTTGGCAGATGCCATCTGCGACCTGGTAAGCAGCGGCAGTACTTTATTTACCAACGGTTTAAAAGAAGTGGAAGTTATTTTACGATCAGAAGCGGTGTTATGCGCCAATAAAGATCTCTCAGAAGAAAAGACCGCCTTGCTTGAAAAATTATTGATGCGTATCAACTCGGTTAAAACAGCAAAGAACAATAAATATATTATGTTGAATGCACCCAATAGTCAGTTGAAGAATATTTTTTCATTATTGCCCGGTATGAAAAGTCCAACCGTGGTGCCCCTTGCAGAAACCGGCTGGAGCAGTGTACAGAGTGTGGTTAACGAAAATGATTTTTGGGAGGTGATAGAAAAATTAAAAGGATATGATGCAGAAGGGATTTTGGTATTACCAATTGAAAAGATGATTGTGTAAGACCCCCTCCGCCGGAAACAGCATAAAATATTAACCAAAGCTCCTCAGGAGCAACATGTTTAAATATGGAAATTTTTATAAACCCTGAAAAGGCCACATGGATTGAAATTGTTAAACGGCCTGTATTTGATTACAGGCAGCTTGAAACAAAAGTATCATCTATACTTGATGATGTAAAATCAAACGGTGATGCCGCAATAAAAAAGTACACTGCACAATTTGATGGCGTAGTATTGAATGATCTTGCGGTCACCGAAAATGAAATGGCAGCAGCAGCTTTACAGGTAGATGAAGATTTGAGGGTTGCCATTGAAGTTGCAAAGAATAATATCGCCGCATTTCATGCCTCACAAACAGAAGCGGTAATAAAAATTGAAACTATTGATGGTGTTGTATGCTGGCGAAAATCTGTTGCAATAGAAAAAGTGGGTTTATACATTCCGGGTGGTACCGCTCCATTATTTTCTACCTTGCTCATGCTGGGTATACCCGCGGTGCTGGCAGGTTGTAAAGAAATTGTTGTTTGTACGCCGCCCGGTAAAAACGGCGAAATAAATCCGGTGATCTTATATGTTGCACATTTGATCGGTATAAAAAATATGTATAAGGTTGGAGGCGTGCAGGCAATTGCGGCTATGGCTTACGGCACCAATTCAATTCCAAAGGTCAATAAGATATTTGGTCCGGGCAATCAGTATGTAACGGCTGCCAAACAGTTGGTAAATGCAACCGGCGTAGCTATTGATATGCCTGCGGGGCCGAGCGAACTGGCTGTTTATGCAGATGAAACCTGTAATCCTTCTTTTGTAGCTGCCGATCTGTTAAGCCAGGCAGAGCATGGCGCAGACAGCCAGGTTTTATTGGTCGCATCTTCACTTTCAATAGTAGAAATGGTGCATGATGAAATTGAAAAGCAATTACCGGTTTTACCAAGAAGCGCCATTGCTGCACAGGCATTGCAAAACAGCCTGGCGGTTGTAATGGAAAATGTTGCAGGTGCTTTTGAACTGCTGAATGCGTATGCACCGGAGCACTTGATCATTGCAAGTGAAAATGCTGAATACCTTGCAGAAAAGGTAGTGAATGCCGGGAGTGTTTTTATGGGTAATTATTCTCCGGAGAGTGCCGGTGATTATGCATCGGGCACCAACCATACGCTGCCCACCAATGGCCATGCCAAAGCATACAGCGGCGTATCGTTGGATAGTTTTGTTAAAAAAATAACCTTTCAGCAGATAAACAAAGCAGGAATAAAAAATATCGGTAGGGCCGTTCAAGTAATGGCCGCTGCAGAGGGTTTGGCTGCACATAAAAACGCAGTCAGCATCCGGTTAAATGAAATAAATAAGTAGAAATGAAATATGCACTCGATAATTTAGTTAGAGACAATATCAAAAACTTAAAACCTTATTCTTCTGCACGGCATGAGTTTACAGGCACGGCATCGGTGTTTTTAGATGCCAATGAGAATGCATACGGTTCTCCGTTGGGGGTAAGGTATAACCGCTATCCTGATCCCTTACAATGGCAATTAAAATTTCAACTGGCAAAAATTAAAGGGGTGCCTGCCGAGTATATTTGTATTGGCAATGGCAGCGATGAGATCATTGACCTGGCCTACCGCATCTTTTGTAACCCCGGTAAAGACAATGTGATCATTTGTCCGCCTACCTATGGTATGTACGCAGTGAATGCGGATATCAATGATGTTGAAATACGAAAAGTAAATCTTACTGAAACATTTCAACTGGATGTAGAAGGTATCATGCAGGCAACAGATACCAACACAAAATTATTATTCATCTGCTCGCCCAACAATCCAACGGGTAATAATATGAACCGGGCCGATGTGGAACTACTGCTGAATAATTTTCCGGGCATCGTAATTATTGATGAAGCCTATATCAATTATTCAAAACAAAAGACCTTTATACAGGAGTTGACAGAATATCCCAACCTGGTTGTCATGCAAACCTTATCCAAAGCCTGGGGACTGGCGGCTTTGCGGCTGGGCCTGTGTTACGCATCACTGGATATCATTGACCTGTTTAACAAAGTAAAACCACCGTACAATATAAACGAAGCCTCCCAGCAAATGGCGCTGGAAGCGCTGCAGAATACTGAACAGGTTAATGAATGGATTAAAGAAGCGGTTCTGCAAAAAGAAATTTTGATCAATAAGTTCAACAGTTTTTCTTTTGTAAAAACTGTCTATCCATCTGATGCTAATTTTATTTTAATTAAGGTTGATGATGCAGATCTGCTTTATCAATACCTGGCTTCTAATGAAATTGTAGTACGCAACCGCAGTAAGGAAGCCGGTTGCGACAACTGTTTACGCATCAGCATCGGTACACCGGAAGAAAATATAATACTCATCAACACAATGAAAAATATGGAACCTAAAACCAGTGAACTTCTCAATCCTCCGCTAACCAACGGAGGGCAGGGGGCAAAAAAAGTACTATTTATAGACCGGGATGGCACTTTAATTAAAGAAGCACCGCCCACCTATCAACTGGATGATTTCAGCAAGCTGGAATTTTATCCCGATATGTTTTATTACATGCGGAGGATCGCGGAAGAACTCAACTACGAATTGGTAATGGTTACCAACCAGGATGGGTTGGGTACTGCTTCTTTTCCTGAAGAAACATTTTGGCCCGTGCAAAACCTGGTGATGAAAAGCCTGGCAAATGAGTGCGTGATTTTTGCTGAAGTGATCATTGACAGAACATTACCGGCAGAAAATGCGCCCACACGTAAACCAGGCACTGCTTTGCTTTCCAGGTACATCAATAACCCGGATTATGACCTGTTGAACTCTTATGTAATTGGCGACCGCATTACCGATATGCAACTGGCAAAAAATTTAAACTGTAAAGGTTTGTGGTTGAATATGGATCCAACATTGGGACAAACAGAGATAAGCCATACCATTGATGATCTGCGAAAAGAAGTTGTTGTGCTGGAAACCTCCGGTTGGGCTGATATCTATCATTATTTAAAGTTACCGCCACGTATCGTTACACACCAGCGCAATACCAACGAAACAAAAATTACTGTTGAAGTAAACCTGGATGGAAGCGGAAAAGCAAATAACAAAACCGGCCTGGCGTTTTTTGACCATATGCTTGACCAGGTTGCCCGCCATGGAAATATGGATCTGGCCATTACCTGTAATGGCGATCTGCATATTGATGAGCACCACAGTATTGAAGATACCGGTATTGCACTTGGGGAAGCCCTGGCAAAGGCTTTGGGTGATAAAAAAGGAATTGAACGTTATGGCTTTTCCGTGCCTTCCGGCAGGCAGGTATTGCCCATGGATGATTGCCTGTCGCAGGTGGCCATTGATTTTGGCGGAAGAAGCTGGATTGTTTGGGATGCCACATTTAAAAGAGAAAAGATAGGAGAGATGCCAACAGAAATGTTCTTTCATTTCTTTAAATCATTCAGTGATGCGGCCAGGTGTAATCTGAATATTAAAGCCGAAGGAGAAAATGAACATCATAAAATTGAATCCATTTTTAAAGCGTTTGCCAAAGTAATAAAGATGGCAGTTAAAAGAGACATCAACAATGATTCTCTGCCATCAACAAAAGGAATACTATAAACTAAAATGCCACTAACAGTAAATCAAATAAAAGTTGACGTCTTAAATAAACAGACTCAAGAACCCTCCTTTGGAGGGCAGGGAGGCTTTGTCGCCATCATAAAATATAATGCCGGTAATGTACAAAGCGTGCAATATGCATTGCAGCGGATTGGAGTAGCTTCGTTAGTTACCGATGATGCTGAAACAATTCAAAAAGCGGGTAAGGTAATTTTTCCGGGAGTTGGCCATGCAGCCCCGGCCATGCAATATTTAAAAGAAAGAGGGCTGGATCAGATCATACTTAATTTAAAGCAACCTGTTTTGGGTATTTGCCTGGGTATGCAGCTCATGTGCAAACATTCGGAGGAAGGCGATACACCTTGCCTCGGGATATTTGATAGTGAAATAAAACTTTTGAATCTGCTGTGCTTAAAGTTCCACAGGTTGGATGGAATAATATAAATGATTTTAAATCTGTTTTGTTTAATGAATTGAATGAAGGAGACTTTGTTTACACCGTGAATAGTTATTATGCGGCCTTATCCAACGATACTGTAGCAACAACTGATTATATTTTTCCTTACAGTGCAGCATTGCAAAAAAATAATTTTTATGGAGTACAGTTTCATCCTGAAAAATCAGGTGAAGCAGGAGAAAAGATTTTAAGAAATTTCATTGAATGTAGCTTAACTTAAAATATTCTTTTTTTAAATTTTAAATAATGGCAGAACAAGTTTATAGTAGCAATCTCAGTTCTCCGCCAGGTGACGGAAACAGGGGTATGATCATCATACCTGCAATCGATATCATCAACGGCAAATGCGTTCGCCTTACCAAAGGTGATTATGCACAACAAAAGATCTATCATGAAGATCCGGTAGCCGTAGCCAAAGAGTTTGCCGGTGCTGGTTTTAAACGTTTGCATATCGTTGATCTGGATGGTGCCAAAGCCGGCAAGATCATCAATATGGCCGTTTTGGAAAACATTGCAACTGCTACCGGCCTGGAGATTGATTTTGGAGGAGGCGTAAAACAGATAAGCGATGTGGAAGCTGTGCTGAATGCTGGTGCAGCGATGGTAACCATCGGCAGCCTCGCGGTAAAGCATCCCGAAATACTGGAAGAATGGTTGCTGGAATTTGGTACGGATAAATTTTTTATAGGTGCAGATGTTTTGAATGAAAATATACAGATCAACGGCTGGCAAAATGATGGAGGCATCAATATTTTTGAATTTGTGGGAAAGCTGATCAGCCTGGGTGTAACCAATATTTTCTGTACGGATATTTCCAAAGATGGCATGATGCAGGGTCCGTCCATAGAACTGTATAAAAAAATTATTGCTGAGCATCCTGAAATTAAATTAGCAGCCAGCGGGGGTGTGAGCAATATCGATGATGTAAAAAGACTGCATGAAATTGGATGCTCAGGTGTTATTATTGGTAAAGCTATCTATGAAAACCTGGTAACATTGGATGAACTGATCAAACTAAACGCATAACTCAAATTATAGATCTTGCTTACCAAAAGAATCATACCCTGCCTGGATATTAAAGATGGCCGTACCGTTAAAGGAATCAACTTTGAAAGCATACGTGATGCAGGCGACCCGGTAGAACTGGCGATGCTGTATTCGCAACAGGGGGCCGATGAACTGGTTTTCCTGGACATCACAGCAACGGTAGAAAAAAGAAAAACACTGGTTGAGTTGGTAAAAAGAATTGCTGCCAGCATCAATATACCTTTTACAGTTGGTGGCGGCATCAGTTCGGTTGATGACGTGGCTGTTCTTTTGCAAAACGGGGCAGATAAGATCTCTGTGAACACAGCGGCTTATAAAGATCCGGCTTTAATAAAAGAACTCAGTAATGCTTTTGGCAGTCAATGTGTGGTGTTGGCAATTGATACAAAGCAAGAAGCAGATGGAGAATGGTATGTGTACTTACATGGTGGCAGAACAAAAACAGCAACCAAAACAACAGATTGGGCAAGGCAGGCAGTTGATGCCGGTGCTGGCGAAATTTTATTGACCAGCATGAATCATGACGGTACAAAAAATGGATTTGCACTGGATATTACCGCAACATTATCCGGGTCTTTACCCGTGCCGGTCATTGCATCAGGCGGCGCCGGAACAGTTGCACATTTTAAAGAAGTATTTGAAACCGCCCATGCCGATGCTGCATTGGCTGCAAGCATTTTTCATTATAAAGAAATTGAAATTCCTGCATTAAAACAATATTTAACTCAGCAACAAATACCGGTAAGATTATGACAATAGATTTTAAAAAATATTCCGATGGGCTGGTGCCCGCTGTGATACAGGACGCCCAAACCAATAAGGTATTGATGCTTGGTTTTATGAACGAAGCTGCATTGAATAAAACAAATGAATTGCAGCAGGTTACTTTCTTCAGTCGCAGTAAAAGCAGGCTATGGACAAAGGGTGAAGAAAGCGGTCATTTTCTTTTTGTACAGGAAATTAAAGTTGATTGTGATGCCGATACTTTACTGATCAAAGTAAATCCGGCAGGTCCTGTTTGCCACACCGGTGCGGATACCTGCTGGAACGAAAAAAACGATGCTGATCATTTTTTAGAGACGCTGGAAAATATAATTACTGAAAGAAAAAATAATCCGCATCAAAAATCATACACCAGCTCTTTATTTGAAAAAGGGATAAATAAAATTGCACAAAAAGTTGGAGAGGAAGCGGTTGAACTGATCATAGAAGCCAAGGATGATGATGCGGATCTGTTTAAAGGAGAAGCGGCTGATCTTTTATTTCATTATTTAATTCTCCTGCAGGCAAAGGGTTTTAAGCTGACCGATATTGTAGCGGTTTTAAAAAACAGGCATTCCAAATAGTCAGAAGAAGTGGATTTTTGGGCAGCAACGAACTTAGTGTATAAATTGACGCAAAGCCTTACCAGCAGTGCTGCAGGTGTTTAATTATTTTTTTGAATGGGTATAAAAATATTAACTTTCAAAAAATAAGCTGTATGAAAAAAAACAACCCTATATCATTTTTAACGGTCCTTTTATTCTCCATATTTCTAATAAGCTGCAATGAGCAACAGGATAAAAAGCCGGTTGCAGCAGATCTTTCCGGCCATCCGGACTGGAGTGCACAAAGTAATATTTATGAAGTAAACCTCAGGCAGTTTTCAAAGGAAGGAACCATCATGGCTTTTGAAAAGGCGTTGCCCAGGTTAAAAGATATGGGTGTTGAAATATTGTGGTTCATGCCCGTTACACCCATTGGTTTGGAAGGAAGGAAGATGACGCAAAAGGACATGGGCAGTTATTATGCGGTAAGAGATTACAAGGCTTTTAATCCTGATTATGGCACCATGAACGACTGGAAGGCGTTTGTAAAGCATGCACATGAAATGGGTTTTAAAGTGATCACTGATTGGGTGGCCAATCACTCGGCACCGGATAATCCCTGGATAAAGTCCCATCCGCAGTTTTATGCAAAGGATTCGGTTGGTAATCTGATCGCACCATTCGACTGGACAGATGTACGCAAACTGAATTATGCAAACCAGGAGTTAAGAGACAGTATGATAGCAGCCATGAAATTCTGGATCACAGAAACCGGTATTGATGGTTTTCGGTGTGATGTTGCGGAAGAAGTGCCTGCAGATTTCTGGAAAACCTGCATAACGGAACTAAAAAAGTTAAAGCATGTTTTTATGCTTGCAGAAGGTGAAAAACCAGCGCTGCACGAAGCTGGATTTGACGCCACCTATGCCTGGCAGAATATGCACCTGATGAAGGAATTATACAAAGGTGAGAAAACACTTATACAGTTTGATTCCTTTCTAAATGCAGGTATTTCGAAGTTCCCGGCAAATGCTTACCGCGTATTCTTTACATCCAATCATGATGAGAATAGCTGGAACGGTACCGAGTTTGAAAAATATGGAGATGCATATAAAGCCTTTGCGGTGTTTTCTCAAACCATCTATCAGAGTATACCCCTTATTTATAACGGGCAGGAAGACATGAATAAAAAACGCCTTAAGTTCTTTGTGAAAGATACCATACCCTGGGAAGGGGAGATGGACCTGGGCTCTTTTTATAAAACCTTGCTTACGCTTCGTAAATCCAATGCAGCATTGGCTGCTGATGCCTCTTATAAAAAATTAATAAGTACTGCCGATAGTTCGGTCTTTGCTTATCAAAGAGAAAAGGACGGACATAAGATTGTAGTTATCCTCAACTTATCTAAACAACCGCAGCAATTCAATATTAAGGACGCAGCTATTGCCGGCGAGCCACTGAATATTTTTATGGGTGTAAAAGAAAAGGTAGATGCCGCACACCAGTTTAGTGTGGAGCAGTGGGGGTATATTGTTTACGATTATAAATAAAAACCGCCCTGTATTTAAAGCAATTGCCAGAATAATTTTTGTCAGGTAATTATTTATTGTATTTTTAGCAAAGTGTATATTTTACACGATTGCTTCATGTACAAAACGATTGCTATGTCAGAAATTGAAACGCTCAACAGTTCACATCAACCATCAGCAGAAAATAAACCACGCCTTTCATTAAAGCAGATAATGAATATGAGTGTTGGTTTTTTTGGTATCCAGTTTGGGTTTGCTTTGCAGAACGCCAATGTTTCCCGGATATTTGAAACGCTGGGTGCCGAAATTGATAAGATCGGTTTTTTATGGATCGCAGCACCCATTACCGGTTTACTGGTACAACCTGTCATTGGTTATTTAAGCGACAGAACCTGGCATCCAAGATGGGGCAGGAGAAGGCCTTTTTTCTTTATTGGTGCCTTATTTTCAGCCATTGCTTTGTTCTTAATGCCACAATCAAGTGTATTGTGGATGGCCGCAACTTTGTTGTGGGTGCTGGATGCTTCTATTAATATTTCTATGGAGCCTTTCCGTGCTTTTGTTGGAGATAAACTTCCATCTTCACAAAGAACTGCAGGCTTTGCTGCCCAAACATTTTTTATTGGTTTGGGTGCAGTAATCGCATCGCTGCTGCCTTATATTTTTACCAACTATTTTAATATCAGTAATACTGCTGCACCTGGTGTGATCAGTGATTCCGTTAAATATTCTTTTTACATTGGCGCTGTCGTCTTTTTAATCTCTGTTTTGTGGACCATTTTTACAACAGACGAATTTCCACCGGAAAATATTGAAACCTGGGAGCAGGAAAAATTAAAAACCAAGGGGCTTTTAAACGGATTAAAAGAAATCTCCACAGGCATATTTAAAATGCCGAAAACGATGATGCAACTGGCAGTTGTACAGTTTTTTACCTGGATCGCTTTTTTTGCCATGTGGATATATACGACTTCCGCTGTTGCATTAAATGCTTTTGGTACCACTGATAAGGATTCAAAAATATTCCAGGATGCAGGAGATTGGGTAGGAGTAATGTTCATGGTGTACAATGGCGTTTCTGCCATTGCAGCTTTTTTATTACCCATGCTGGCAAAAAGAATTGGAAGAAAATATACACACATGGTATGCCTTGTTATTGGCGGTATTGGGCTGGTTTCGATGCTTTTTATAAAAACACCAAACATGTTGTTGTTACCAATGATTGGCGTTGGTCTTGCATGGGCATCAACATTAACCATGCCTTATGCCATTCTCTCCGGCGCATTGCCTGCAAATAAAATGGGCTTCTACATGGGGGTTTTTAACTTCTTTATTGTTATTCCGCAAATCATGGCTGCAGCCATTTTAGGTTTTTTTGTTAAAAACTTTTTTGACGGTGAAAGCATTTATGCACTGGTGATCGGGGGTGTTTCTATGATCATTGGCGGGGTAGTGAATTTTATGGTAACCGATAAAACGGATGAAAAAAACAAACATTAAAAAACGGGCAATGAAAAAATATTTTTTATCTATTTTATTTTTTAGCTTTTTTAGTGCAGCCTTAGCACAAAAAGCCGGCATTGATTGCTATCCCACCCATTGGTGGGCAGGCATGAAATGGAATAAGCTCCAGATCATGGTGCATGGAAAAAACGTTGCCGGTAATTTTCCCATGATTAAAATGGGCCCGCAGGGCGTTAAACTGGCAACAGGAGTAAGGCTAACTAAAATTAACCGGGTTGAAAATCCAAATTATATTTTTCTTGACCTGGTGATTGATGCAACAGCTAAACCCGGTAAATTCAATTTCCCTTTTTTAAAGAATATGGAGTTGTCGTATGAATTAAAAGCCCGACGAACCGGCAATGGATCAACATTTGCACAGGGCGTAACTTCAAAAGATTTTATGTATCTCCTTATGCCCGACCGCTTTAGCAACGGCGACGAAAGCAATGACCGGGTAGCGGGAATGAGGGATCAAACACTAAGAAGAGATACGGTGTTTAACCGCCATGGCGGCGATCTGAAAGGGATTGCCAATAAACTGGATTACCTGCAATCGCTGGGTGTTACAGCCCTGTGGCTTAACCCGGTAATTGAAAATGATATGGATAACCGTACTGAACATGGTTATGCATTTACCAATCATTACAAAGTAGATCCCCGGCTGGGAGGCGATAAAGCCTATCACGACCTGGTTGATGCAACGCATAAAAAAGGGATGAAAGTAATACAGGATGCGGTGTACAACCATGTGGGTATTTATCACCACACCGTAACCGATGCACCCATGAAAGACTGGCTGCATCAATGGCCTTCGTATACACAAACCAGTTATAAGGACCAGGCACTGTTTGATCCGTATGCAAGTAAGGCAGATCAAAAAGTAATGGCCGACGGTTGGTTTGTGCCACTGATGCCCGATCTGAACCAGGGCAATCCGTATGTTGCCAATTTTTTAATTCAGCATGCTTTGTGGACGGTTGAAGAATTTGGTATAGACGGATGGCGTATTGATACCTATGCATATAACGATCTGCCCTTTATGAACCGTTGTAATAAAGCGCTCGAAGATGAGTATCCAAAAATTACATTGTTTGGCGAGACCTGGGTACACGGGGTGCCCAACCAGAGCTACTTTGTACAAAACAATTATAACCTTCCCTTTAAGAGCAACCTGCAGGCTGCTACCGATTTTCAGACATTGTGGGGCATTACAGATGCCATGACCAAAGATTTTGGATGGACCGACGGGGTTAATAAATTATATACGGCACTGGCACAGGACTTTGTTTATAAGGATGCCATGCGTAATGTGATCTTCCTGGATAATCATGACATTGCCAGGTTCTATTCTGTTGTGGGCGAAAATGTAGATAAATATAAAACCGCTGTAAACTGGTTATTAACGTGCAGGGGAATACCACAGTTCTATTATGGCGGAGAGATAGGCATGACGGGTACTACCAGCCCCAACGATGGTTATGTGCGGCAGGATTTTTTAGGTGGATGGAAAGAAGATAAGGTTAATAAATTCACCGCCCAGGGACGCAATGCCAAAGAAAATGAGCTATGGGATCATATTTCAACACTGGCAAATTACCGCAAAAATTCATCTGCCATTACAACCGGTAAAATGATGCAGTTTGTGCCGCAGGATGGGGTATATGTTTATTTCAGGTACGATGATAAGCAAACCATCATGGTTGTTATGAATACAGCTAAAGAAAATAAGACAATTGCACTGAATCGATTTGAAGAAATAACAAAGGGCTTTTCAAAAATGAAAAATATTAATACAGGAACATTATCCGACTTAAAGGATTTCAACCTTGATTCCTATAAAAGTCATGTATTTGAGTTGAAAAAATAAACAGCAGGTTAAATCTTTTTTGGAGAATTCGAATAATGTGTTATTTTTACACATTAAACGCCTGCTACATGAAAAAAGTTCTCCTTTCACTTGTCATTTTATGCCTTGTTTTTTCTGCCAATGCCCAACGCCTGCTGAGCTGGACTCCCGAATTTCCGGTTGATAATTCCAATTTAAGTTTTACGGTGGATTGTAATAAAGGCAACCAGGGGTTATTGAATTTTGAAGGTGGAAATTCCAACAACGTGTATGTGCATGTTGGTGTAATTACCAATTTAAGTACCGGACCGGGCGACTGGAGATATGTAAAATTTACGTGGGGCACTACCGACCCGTTAGCAAAAGCAACGCAGCTTGGTGCAAATAAATATCAATATACCATCAATAACATTCGTACTTTTTTTGGCGTACCTGCCGGCGAGACCATTAGAAAAGTTACCGTTATTTTCAGGAATGCAACTGGCTCATTAAAGCAGGTCAATTCTGATGTGAGTGATATGTACCTGCCCGTGTATGGCAGTACAGAATATGGCGTACGCCTGAATCTTCCGCCTTTTGAACCCAGGTATATACCATGGGTTGAGCCAATAAATGTAGCGGTTGGCGGTAGTATCAGCATTACCGGGGTTGCCTCAGCAAATTCAAATCTAACCTTAAAGCTTGATGGTACAACAATCAACACGGCTGCCAATGCCAATACCATTTCTGCCACCCCAACAATTGCAACAGCCTGCACACACCAGGTAATGCTGGAAGGTAATAACGGGAGTGTAACCGTAAAAGATTCATTCAGTTTTTATATTCCTCCAACAACCAATGTTGCTGCATTACCAGCGGGTGCCATCGAAGGATTGAACTATAATGCAAACAACACAGCCGTTACCCTGGTATTATTTGCACCGGGTAAAAACAATGTGGTAGTTGTAGGCGATTTTTCAAACTGGACCAATCAATGTACCTACCAGATGAATAAAACGCCAGATGGAAATTATTTCTGGTTAACCTTAACAGGCCTTACACCTGGCCAGGAATATGGCTATCAGTATTTGATCGACAACACCATCAGAACTGCAGATCCATACACTCAAAAAGTATTGGATCCCGATGATCAGTTCATCAATACAACAACTTATCCAAACCTTAAACCTTATCCAACCGGTTTAACAACCGGGCAGGTTAGTATTATTCAAACAGCAGAACCACAATATACCTGGCAGGTAAATAATTTTGTGAAACCCGATAAGAAAAACCTGATGGTGTACGAATTGCTTATCAGGGATTTTACTGCCGAACACAGTTATCAATCTTTGATAGATTCTTTGCCATATTTAAAAAATATTGGTATCAACGCCATTGAATTAATGCCGGTGAATGAATTTGACGGAAATGAAAGCTGGGGTTATAATCCATCTTTCTTTTTGCTCCTGATAAATATTATGGCACAAAAAATAAACTGAAAGAATTTATTGATAAATGTCATCTGAACGGAATAGCCGTATTACTGGATGTTGTATATAACCATTGCACCGGAAATGCACCACAGGCAAAAATGTACTGGGATGCAGCAAATAACAGGCCTGCCCCTAATAACCCCTGGTTAAATGTTACAGCACCACATCCGTATAGTGTGTTCAATGATTTTAATCATACGTCAACACCCACACAGTACCTGGTTTCCCGCTCACTTAATTTTTGGTTGGATGAATACAGGGTTGATGGTTACCGGTTGGATCTTGGAAAAGGGTTTACACAAACCGTTACCAATACCACAACGGTTGAAAATTATGATGCCAGCCGTGTGGCCAATTTAAAAAGATATTATGATGCGGTTGTTCCAACGCACCCGAATACATACATGATCATCGAATTTTTGGGATCACAACCCTCCCAGGAAGAACAGGAGTATGCAGCATATGGTTTTATGTTATGGGGCAACAGCAATGTTACCTACAACCAGTGTACCATGGGCTTTGCATCCAATTCTGATATTTCCGCCATTTCATACAACAGTCCGCAACGTGCATTTAATAATCCTGCGGTGGTGGGATACATGGAAAGTCATGATGAAGAACGCAACATGTACCGGAATATAACTTTTGGCAATTCGGCCGGTGGTTATAATGTTCGTGATCTGAATACCGCATTGGCAAGGGTTGAGGCAGCTGCAAGTGTTTTCTTTACAGTACCCGGCCCTAAAATGATCTGGCAGTTTGGCGAAAGAGGATACGATGTGCCACTTAATTTTGGCGGTTCAAATGTAGCCAACAAACCCCCACGCTGGGAATATATGCTGGTTCCGGAAAGAGTGCGTTTGTACAACACGTACAAAAGTATTATACAATTACGTTTAAGCAATCCGGCAATTTTTAATAATACCAGTTTTACGTATGATTTTAACAGCGGCCTCGTAAAAGTCTTTCAAATTGCAGATCCAAATGCTGCGGGCAAAAAAGTAACCGTTGTTGCCAATTTTGATGTGGTAGCACAAACTAAATCAGTTACGTTTCAATCAGCCGGCGATTGGACAAACCATATCAGCAATGGTACAGGCACAGGACTAAATGGTGTTACCGGAAGCAATTTTAATTTAACTGCAACAGCACAATCTATAACCCTGCAACCCGGGGAGTATCATATTTATGTAAGTATTCCGGCATGTGCCACTGCGGCACCAACTGCAACCAGCCCGGTAAATTATTGCCAGAATGCAACAGCTTCGCCGCTGCAGGCAACCGGTACAAATTTACTCTGGTATACAGCAGCAACTGGTGGTACCGGCAGTCCTACAGCACCTACACCTTCTACAACCACTGTAGGAAGCACCACTTATTATGTAACGCAAACCATTGGTAGTTGCGAAAGCCCCCGTTTACCCATTGTAGTAAATGTAACGGCCAATACACCTGCACCAACAGTAACCAGCCCGGTTAATTATTGCCAGAATGCGGCTGCAGCACAACTCACCGCAACGGGTACCAGTTTATTATGGTACACTACAGCAACCGGAGGTACCGGAACTGCAGCGGCTCCAACGCCTTCAACAACAACAACCGGCAGTACCTCGTATTATGTGAGCCAGACACAGAGTTGTGGCGAAAGTCCCAGGGCGGTAATTGTTGTAAATGTATCAGCAGTTCCTGCGGCCCCGGTAGTTACAAGCCCATTAACTTATTGTCAGAATGTTACCGCACCGGCATTAACAGCAACCGGCACTAACCTGTTGTGGTATACTGTTGCTACCGGTGGTACCGGTTCTGCAACTTCACCCGTACCATCAACTGCAACGGCAGGCAGCACTACCTGGTATATAAGTCAAACTAATAATGGTTGCGAAAGTCCACGTGCCTCAATAACAGTAAATGTAAATGCTGCACCGGGTGCCCCAACAGTCACAACACCTGTTACTTATTGTCAAAATGCAGTTGCTGTTCCTTTAACGGCAACCGGCACTGCGCTGTTATGGTATCCAACAGCAACAGGCGGTACAGGTTCTGCAACGGCACCAACACCATCAACGGCAACAGCGGGCAGTACCAGTTATTATGTAACGCAAACGGTTAGTGGCTGCGAAAGCCAGCGGGCTGTTATTGCCGTAAACATAACCGGGTTACCGGCTGCGCCAACTGTTATTTCACCAATAACTTACTGTCAGCTTTCAACAGCATCAGCATTAACTGCAACCGGAACAAATCTTAGATGGTACACAACGGCAACGGGTGGTACGGGCAGCGCAACTGCACCAACGCCTTCAACAACCAATGCAGGTACAACCGGTTATTATGTAAGTCAGACCAATAATTGTGGCGAAGGACCAAGAGCCGTTATCAATGTAAATATAACTGCCACCCCACCTGCACCAACAGGCCTCAATGTTACAAACATAACCACCAATTCTGCTGTGCTTAACTGGAATGTAATTGCCGGTAATTTTTATTCAGTTGATTACCGGGTGTCGGGCGTGGGTGCCTGGGTGTCTGCAGCCGCAGCCATTACCACCGGTTCAGTTTCCATAGCTAACCTTACACAATCTACGTTTTACGATTGGAGGGTGAATGCAAACTGTGCTGCAACACCGGCTGCTAATTATGCAACGGCACAGTTTAGTACGGTAGCACACAATAGCCAGATAACGGCTTTAAAAGGCGGGTATGGTATAAAAATATCACCAAACCCGGTAACCGGAAAGGCACTGATAGATTACATCACAGCTGACAACGGAAGAGTAAGTATTGAAGTATATAATCCACAGGGGCAACGGGTACAAACCATTTTAAATACCAGCCAGGTAAGGGGCCAGTACCAGATAGCCGTTACCAGTCAGTTATGTATGCTTGCAAAAGGCGTTTATATACTTGCGCTGAAGCAGAATGGCAGAGGTAATGTGGTAAAATTTGTAAAATATTAATAACGTAATTTCTTCGTAATGCACATGATTAAATCCAGCCATACCAGCCAGGCACAACGCATTAAAACACTATCAGCCATTCAATCTGAGGTTGAAAGCATCAACCGGATCGCATTATCTGTTGATTGTGTGATTTTTGGATTTGATGAGAATAAACTGAAGGTACTTTTAATAAGAAGTGATTTGAAAAAATTTCAGGGCAAGTGGTCCTTACTGGGAGACCTGGTTGATCCTTGTGAAGAGCTTGATGAGGCAGCAAGCCGGATCTTAAAACAACGTACCGGTCTTGATAATGTGTACATGGAGCAGGTTAAAACCTTTGGAAGTTTAAACAGGCATCCGGCCGGACGGGTAGTAACCGTAGTTTATTATTCTTTGATCAATATCCAGAATCATAAATTGAAAATACTGGATAATGAGCTTCACTGGCATGATGTTTCTGAAATAGAGGAGCTTGCATTTGACCATAAGCAAATTCTGGATTGCAGTTATGAACAATTGCAAAGACGTGTACAGGAGCATCCCCTGGCGTTTAGCCTGTTACCCAAAAAATTCTCCTTACGGGAGCTGCAGAATGTGTATGAAGCGATATTGAATATTAAAATGGACCGGCGCAATTTCAGGAAAAAGTTCTTTGCCATGGACTTTCTGGTGGATATCGATGAAATGGAGCAGGATGTTCCGCACCGGCCCGGTAAACTTTACAATTTCAATTATAATAAATATGAAAAGAAAAAGAAAAAGTGGGTAGGCATCGACTTTTAATGCCCGATTTACAATTGTTAAATGAAAAGACCGGCTAACCGGAAATTTCAAAAAACGGTGTTTAATGGTTCAGTTTTTTTAAACATATTTTTTTAACAAATAATTGTAGATTCGAAAAAAGTGCTATATTGTGTACTTTATACACATTCATTGATTGTGTACATATAGATTCCAGGTTTTGATTGCTAATTTTTAAAAACGAAAAGCTTGTTTTATGAGAAAGATCTCCAAAAAACTAATGTTGGCCTCCGTCATGTTTTTTCTGACTTTGGCAGCATTTTCTCAAAATGCAGTTACCGGAAAAGTAACTGATTCTAAAGACGGCACTCCGGTTCCCGGAGCAACCATAACAGTGAAAGGTACCAAAACTGCAACGCAATCAGGGGCAGATGGTTCATTCAGTATCAATGCAACATCAACAGGTGTTCTGGTAATTTCTTCGGTGGGCTTTGCCCAGCAGGAAGTTAGTATTGCAGGTAAATCTGTTGTTGATGTTAGCCTGGTACTGGTTAACCAGCAACTGAATGAACTTGTTGTGGTTGCCTACGGAACAAAACGCAGAGGTGACCTGACCGGTTCCGTTACATCTGTATCTGCAAAAGATTTTCAAAAGGGTGTAGTAAACTCTTCTGAACAATTGCTGCAGGGTAAAGTAGCGGGTCTGGAAGTGACTACCGGTGGTGGTTCTCCGGGTGGCGGAAGTAAGATCCGTATCAGGGGCGGTGCTTCACTAAGTGCAAGTAATGACCCATTGATTGTAATTGATGGCTTCCCGGTTGAGAGCAACGGACTACCGGGTTCTGCAAATCTTTTAAATACAATCAATCCGAATGACATAGAATCAATGTCGGTATTAAAAGACGCATCGGCAACTGCCTTATATGGATCAAGGGCATCAAATGGTGTAATTCTTATCACCACTAAAAAAGGCGCAAAAGGTAAAATAAGATTTAATTTCAGTACACAATTATCAACAGGTGTAGTAGGAAAAACAGTTAAAGTACTTTCAGGTGATGAGGTAAGAGCAATTATTAATGCTGATGGTAATGCTACTTATAAAGCATTATTGGGTACCGCCAATACCAACTGGCAGAAGGAAATTTATCAGGCTGCTTTTGGTTGGGATAATAATATAAGTGCCAGTGGTGCTTTTAAAAATATTCCTTTCAGGGCTTCCATGAGTTATTTAACACAGGATGGAATTTTAAGAACGGATAATTTTAAAAGGTTCACCGGTTCATTGAATCTTAATCCTAAATTTTTTAATGATCATTTAAGTGTTAATCTTGCCCTGAAAGCAAGTAATACAAAAAATAATTTTGCAGACCAGGGAGCAATAGGATCAGCAATCGCTTTTGACCCCACTCAATCTGTAAGATCTTCTACAGGTAAATTTGGTGGATACACGGAATGGCTGGATCCTAACGGAACGCTGATGCAACTTGCAACCCGTAATCCGGTTGCATTGTTAAACCAACGTGACAATAAATCAAACGTAAACCGTTTTATAGGTAACATACAACTTGATTACAAAATTCACTGGTTCCCGGACCTGCATGTTTTATTCAATTTTGGGGTAGATCATGCAAAAGGAAACGGCAATGATAATATAGACTCTGCTTCTGCAACCAATTATCTTACCGGTGGCCGCAAAACATATTACGAGCAAAAGAAAACCAGTACCATAACTGATATACAGCTTTTTTACGCTAAAGAGATAAAACCACTTAAAACAAAAGTTGATGTGTTGGTTGGACACAGCTACCAGGATTTTGTAACATTCACCAGTAGTTTTCCTTCTTTCAGTTATAGGGCCATTGCCGATCCTAACAACCCGCAAATGAAAGATACGCTTGCAGGTTCTGTTCTAGGCACAGGTAAGCCGGAGTGGCGTTTAGAATCCTATTTAGGCAGGGTAAATATTACAGTAGCAAATAAATACCTGATAACTGCTTCACTTCGCAGAGATGCCAGTTCCAGGTTTTCAAAAGAAAACAGGGTAGGTTATTATCCTGCGGTAGCAGCAGCATGGAAATTAAAAGAAGATTTCTTTAAAACGGTAAATGTTTTAAACGATCTTAAATTGAGATTTGGCTGGGGTTCAACGGGTAACCAGGATGGCATTGATTATTATTCTTATTTACCTTATTACGCCCAAAGTAATAGTGCTGCTCAATACCAGTTTGGCAGTACATTCTATAGTTTCCTGCGTCCTTCGGCTTATGACCGTACCAGGAAATGGGAAACTACAGTGACAACAAATCTTGGCCTGGATTTTGGCTTTCTTAATAACAGGATATCAGGTTCAGTAGATTATTATTTCAAAAAAACAAAAGACCTTTTAAGTGTGGTACCGGTAGCGGCAGGAGCCAATTTTAATATTGAGTTATTGACCAATGTGGGTAATATGGAAAACAAGGGAGTTGAGGTTACTATTAATACTACACCTGTTAAAAAGCAAAACCTGCAGTGGGATTTTGGTTTTAATTTTACTTATAACACAAGGGAAATTACCAACCTCTTAAAACAACAGGATCCTAATTTTACCGGGCTTCCGGTGAGTGGAATATCAGGTGGTACAGGAAATAATATAGGCAGGCTGGCAGTAGGTTACAGTCCAAGTGTATTCTATGTTTTCAAACAGGTTTACGATCAAACATCAGGTAAGCCAATTGAAGGATTATACGAAGATTTAAACCGTGATGGAACGATTAACGAAAGCGACCGCTACTATTATAAAAAACCTGCTTCGGATATTTTTGTTGGTCTAAACACGCAGGTTACTTATAAAAAATACTCATTGGGCATAGCCGGTCATGGAGCTTTTGGTAGTTATTTGTATAACAATTTTAATTCAAATAACGGTGTGTTAAGGCAGCTTAAAAATCCTATCAACTTTATTGGTAACGCATCAGCAAATTATCAGGAAACCAATTTCTCAAACAATCAATACCTGTCTGATTATTACATTGAAAACGCATCTTTTTTCAGGCTGGATAACATTAACCTGGGTTATAACTGGGGTAAGATACTTAAAGGAAAAGCCAGTCTTCGTATTGCGGCCAGTGTGCAGAATGTATTTGTCATAACCAAATACAAAGGGCTGGATCCTGAAAATGCAAATGAAAGTGGAGTAGATAACAATATTTATCCAAGGCCACGAATTTTTTCTTTAGGTTTTAATTTAGATTTTTAATTAAAAATAACGATTGATATGAAACATAAATCATTAAAATATTTTGCAGGTGTATTGATTGCAGCCATAGTTGCCAGTTCATGCGCCAAGAAGTTGGACCTTTTTCCAACAAACGACCTTACACCGGAAACAGCATTTTCAACTGCTTCCGGATACAAAGCTGTGCTGGCAAAAATTTATGGAACACTGGCAATAACCGGTAACTCAGGTCCGGCAGGTAACCCCGATATCAGCGGAGGATTGGATGAAGGTTCACAGGTAGCTTTTATCCGGATGTTCTTTAACTGCCAGGAATTACCTACCGATGAAGCTGTTGTTGCATGGAATGATCAGACCATTAAAGATTTTCACAACTTAAAGTGGACCAGTGCAGACCCTTTCTTAAAAGGAATTTATGCACGGCCTATTTATAATATTACCCTCATTAATGAATACATGCGGGAAAGCACTGATGCTAAACTTGCTGCAAGAGGAATTAGCGCTGCAGATGCCGCAGAAATAAAAAAATCGGTAGCCGAAGTACGTTTTTTACGTGCTTTTAATTACTGGGTAATGATGGACCTGTTTGGTAAATCAACTTTCATTACAGAGGATGATTTGGTAGGAACAGGATTACCTAGAGAGATAAAACGTGCGGAACTTTTTGCCTACATTGAAAAAGAACTGAAAGCTATAGATGGTGATCTTGCTCCTGTAAAAACTATTGAGTACGGCAGGGTAGACCAGGGAGCTGCCTGGGCTTTACTGGCACGTTTGTATTTAAATGCCGGCACTTATACAGGTACTACAAGATACACGGATGCAGTTACTTACGCCAAGAAAGTAATTGGTGCCCCTTACTCACTTTATACCGGTTACCCAAGAGTGTTTATGGCTGATAATGATAAAGCCAAAGATGAATTTATGTTTGCTATTAATTGCGATGGTTTACGTACTCAGGCTTATGGTAACACAACCTTTTTGTGCATGCAGCCTGTGGTGATGAAGGAGTTGAATATGGTGTGGGCGGTGGCTGGTATGGATACAGGTCTACAGCTGCATTCGTAAATCTTTTTGCAGATCCCACCGGAGCTACTGATAAAAGAGCCATGTTCACTACTTCTAAATATGGCACAAGCCCTGCACAGTTAACCATTACTGATATCAGTAATTTTGACCAGGGTCCGCATGTTAAGAAATATGTGAACATTCGTTCTGATGCAGGCCCTGTATCAGACAGCAGGAAGGAATTTGCTGATGTTGATTTCCCTGCTTTCCGTTTGGCAGAAATGTATTTGATCTATGCGGAAGCAGTTTTGCGTGGAGGAACAGGTGGAGATGTAACTACTGCATTGGGCTATATCAATATTATTCGCACAAGGGCTTATGGAAATGCTTCGGGTAATATTACTCCGGGTCAATTAAATCTCCAGTTCATTTTAGATGAAAGAGGAAGGGAATTATATTGGGAAGGACATCGCCGTACAGATCTGATCCGCTACGGGATGCTGACAACAGGTACATACCTGTGGCCTTGGAAAGGTGGTGTATCATCCGGTACAGCTGTTGATGCCAAGTATAATATTTTCCCGATCCCGGCATCTAACCTGGTGGCGAATCCTAACTTAACACAAAATACAGGGTATTAATAAAAAATAATAAAAACTGTTTTATATGAAAAAGTTTATAAAATTAATATTTGGTACTGTCTTTACTGCGGCCATCATGTTATCCTGCAAAAAAGATGAAAACCAGGTTTTTTTCCAGGGTGGTACTAACCCTGTATTAAGTGCATCATCTACAGCTGCATTGGTTTTGGATAAAGCCAATAAAGATAATCCTGTTGTAACATTCAGCTGGACAAATCCAAACTACCAGTTTAATACCGGTATAAGCTCTCAAAACGTAACGTATATTTTACAGGTAGATACTGCCGGGGCTAATTTCACCAATCCTAAACTGCAGGAGAGTGCTATCAGTAATGATCTAAGTGTAACGCTTACCGTAAAAGAGTTAAATACTTTTTTAACGAAAATGGAACTGAAGGCAGGTGTACCTCATAACATGGAGTTCAGGATCAAATCAACTTTGTTAAACGGAACGGTTCCTCTTTTTTCTAATGTGCTTAAAATAAGCGTTAACAATTATCTTGATTTTGTAGTTGAACCACCCGGAACGCCTAATCCTATTCCTTTTCAGTATGCCGATGGCAATCTGTGGATCGTGGGAGATGCAGTAGCATCCGGCTGGAGCAATCCTTTGCCTGCCCCCTATGATGCTTCTCAGAAGTTTTCAAGAGCCGGCGGCCCTACTGATGTATTGCATTACGAGGCCAATATTACTTTTAATGCTACCGGTGGTTATAAATTAATTCAAACGCAAGGTGTTTGGTCAACCCAATATCATGCAATGGATGGAAATGCCAAACTTTCCGGAGATTTTGAGAAGAAAGACAGTGATCCGCAGTTCCCATCACCGGGTGCCGGTTTATATAAGGTTGAATTTAACTTTCAAACCGGAACTTACAAATTGACTAAATTATAAGTAAACAAGATTGCTACAATGCTAATTAAAATAATTTTTATGAAACAAATTTCAAAACTTATCCTGGCGTCCCTGGTGTTATTGGTAACTTTTTCTGCCTGTAATAAAACAGATAATCTTACCAAGGTTGATGCACTGCCGGTTTACCAGTTAGGCGTGTCGCCTGTGTTAGCCAGTTCTGTTACTACAACGGCTCCAACCATTACTGATACCAGCAACGCTGTGATCAATTTTTCCTGGACGAATCCAAAATATTCTAATGATTCTTCCACAACAAAGTACATTTTAGAAGTAGATTCTACCGGTAAAAATTTCGCAAATAAGAATTCCAAAACAGTAATTGGTGCCTTAAGTACTACTTTAACCGGCCGCGAATTAAATGGTATGCTGTTGAACCTTGGATTCAGGCTTGGTGTTTCACAATCTATTGATGTAAGGCTTATTTCTTCTTACAACAACAACAACGAAAGGTATACCAGTAATGTTTTAAAAATTATGGTAACACCGTTTGCTGATCCTGCAATTTTAACAAGTGCCAATGCTGCGGTAACCGTTACGTTGGCCAATGCTGCTTTGGCATCCAATACATTTTCATGGTCAGCTGCATTTAAAAATTATAGCGGTACGGTAACCTACACTTTACAGTACGATTCATCAGGCAAAAACTTTACTTCATTAAACGAAATGCCGGTAGGAGCGTCCTTATATTCTTTGTCGCTTACCCAGGGACAAATGAACCAGACAGCCCTTACTGAAAATGTACCCGGTGGTAATGTTGGTAAAATAGAATACCGTATTAAAGCCGTAACTGCTTTAGGAGCTATTGCTTATTCAAATGTTGTAAGCGTAACCATTACAACCTACGTTCCCATTTTAAGGGTTTATTTACCAGGTGGTTACCAGGCTTCTACCGGTAACGGAAATAACTGGGATCCTCCAACAGCTCCTGAATTGATCAGAGATCTGCGTGCAGGTGTATTCAATAAAATGTACTATATCTATATTTTCTTACCAGCCAATGCCGAATTTAAAATTACTATTGGCCGTAGCTGGGATGTAAATTATGGTGGTTCAGGTGGTGTATTATCAGGTGGCGGTGCAAATCTTACGGTGCCAACTGCAGGATTCTACAGAATTTCTGTGAACATCAGTACACTGGAATACAATATCACTACAGGACGTATGGGTTTTGTAGGCGGTGCTACCGGTGCAGGTTGGGATCCGCCCAGCGTTTTTCCGAATTTTGCTTTAGGTAATTCAGGAACAAACCTTTTTGTTGGCTTAACTACTTTTACAACCGGGGGTTGGAAGTTGATTGACAACAACCAATGGGATAACGGAAGCCAAACTGTTACTGAAACAAGAAGCTATGGCTCAAACGGCGGAAGCGGAAGTACGATGGGTGTTAATGGTCCTAATTTCCCCGACATTACTTCAGCCGGTCGTTACAGGTTAATTTGGGACGGGCGTGATGTTGATAACATCAAATACGAAATGAGCCCAGGTACAGAAATGAGGGTTGTTGGTAATGGCATGACAGGTGTTCCTGATTGGAATCCTGGTGCATCGCCACAAATGGTTTATGGAGGAAACGGTATCTGGACCATTACTTTACCATTAGATGCCAATGAAGAAATTAAATTTTTAGCCGGTAACGATTGGGGTGCTTTTGATTATGAAGATAATAGTGGAGGAAGCCAGAGTGTGGGTACACCAAGAAAAATTCAATGGTCTGGTGGTCCAAACTTTAGAACACCTGCCACAGCAGGCACTTACACTATAACGCTTAATGAAAACCTGCAAACAGTTACGATTAACTAAGCAGTTGTTTATAATTTAAAATAAAAATGCCGCCTGTAAAAAAGGCGGCATTTTTATTTTGAAAGATCTTTACCGATTAGATATTAAAATTATACTGTCAGCCTGTACTGAGCCTGTCGAAGTGTTGTCGAAGGCGGGTTCACAAATATAAGAGGCTTTTCCAAATAGCACCGGTTTCTCCCGATAGCTATCGGGAGAAACCGGACAGTTTTTATTAGGACGATCTAATGCCTGATTGGTATTAATTAACGTACTGAAAATTTATAAGAAGTTGTTTGCCTGTATGCTTCTCCCGGCCTTAAAATTGTATTTGGGAACGAAGGCTCATTCGGGCTGTTGGGATTATGCTGTGCCTCCAGGCATAGCCCTGCGTATTGAATAAATGAAGATTTGACGTTGTTACGATCATTATCAAAATGAAGGGCATTGCCCGAGTAAAACTGCACTGCAGGTTCTGTAGTAAACATTTCCATAAAGCGCCCTGATGCAGGATCAAATAATTCAGCTGCTTTTTCCTGGTTGCTGTTCAAAATCATGTTGTGATCATAACCTCCTGCAAGTTTAATATCTTTTCCTACCGTTTTTGCATGGCTAAAATCCATAGGTGTATTTTCTAAAAGTACTAATTGCCCGGTGGGAACTAAATGTTCATCAGCTTCAGTGTATAGATTGGCATAAATGGTTAACTCATGATTTAAAATGGTAGATTCTTTTCCTGCTGCTAAATTAAAATAACAATGGTTGGTTAAATTAACCGGCGTTGGTTTGTCTGTGGTTGCCGTATAATCCATGATCAATTCATTATCAGCACCAAGTTTGTAGATCAATTCGATCTGTACATTACCCGGAAAACCTTCTTCACCGTCTTTACTCTGATAGGTAAGTTTTAAACTGCAGTCATCCTGTTCTTCTATATTCCACCAGGCTTTATCAAAACCTTTAATGCCACCATGTAAACAGAAATTTGCATGATTGCTTTTCAACTGATAGGTTGTTCCGTCTAATATAAATGCAGCATGGGCAATACGGTTGGCATATCGGCCAACGGCGCATCCATGATACTGATGGCCGTTTTGTACATATCCTTCCAGTGAATCAAATCCAAGAATTACATTGCCGGGTATTCCTGCACTGTCCCGGGTAACGATCCGGGTTATAGTGGCTCCGTAATTAATAACAGTAACCTGCATACCCGATTCATTGCTGATGGTATATGCAGTAACTGGCATATTTTCAAAATTGCCAAAGGGCTGCTTTGTAATACTCATTCGAAAGGAATTTTTTATTCTGAAGAAATAGGTATGTATATGTTCAAAAATAGTACATGTCAGCTATTGCATTTTGATGTTCCGTTTTCGATGGATACTGTATATGCTGATAAAGTAAGGTTGGTTTCTTTATGATAGGCTTCACTTATTTGCTCAACCAGTTTCTCCACTGCATCTTCTTTTATCAGATTAATGGTGCAACCGCCAAATCCACCGCCCACCATACGGGCACCTGCTACCGTTTCATTATTTTTTACATAGTTAACCAAAAAGTCCAGTTCCCTGCAACTAACTTCATAGTCGTGTTTCAAACCGTGATGGGTTTCAAACATTTTTTTACCCAGTGCTCTAACATCGCCCTTTTTCAGGTCATCGCAGGCACCCAGTAATCTTTGGTTTTCCTGAACCACATATTTACATCTTTTAAAAATGAGGGAGTCCACACCTGCAACATTATCCTGCAGCATGGCCATACTAACATCCCTTAAACTATTTACAGCCGGATGATTTTGTGCAATGATAGAAACGCCTTCTTCACATTGTTTTCTCCTGGTATTGTATTCAGATGAAGCCAGGCTGTGTTTTACATTGGTATTGAACAAAATAATTTTATACCCGGTAAGTTGGAGGGGAACATATTCATATTCCAACGAACGGCAATCCAGTTTTATAGCGTTATCTTTTTTGCCAAACATACTGGCAAACTGATCCATGATGCCGCAATGAACACCTGCAAAAACATGTTCGGCTTTTTGTGCCAGCAGCGCCATCTTTAACCGGCTTAAACCCAGTTCAAAAATGTCGTTCAATGCAAAAGCTACTGCACATTCCACCGCTGCAGAAGAGGAGAGGCCTGCGCCAATGGGTATATCGCCATCAACTACCAGGTTAAAACCGCCAATGGTATGCCCCTGCTTTTGTAGCTGATCCACCACCCCTAAAATATAATTGGGCCATTGAATGGCTGCAGGTTTTATATGATCCGTATCTGTTGAAAAGCTTTCATTAAAATCTCCGGCATAAAGGTTTACCAGGTTATCCGTTCTTTTGGTGATGCCAACATAAATACTTTTATCAATAGCTGCCGGTAAAACAAAACCTTCGTTGTAGTCTGTGTGCTCGCCCAGTATATTTATTCTGCCCGGCGAGCGGAATACAATCGGTTGCTCGGCAAATTTTTCAGTAAAAACAGCAATTATTTTTTCTACCATTAACTGGATTTTAAATGAAGTGTTATTTTATTTCTTTAAATATTTATTACTGATCTCATCATACATTAAAAGTAACGCATTCGCCTTGCCATTACTGTCAAAAAACCGTTCCCAGGTACTCAGGGGTTCCCAGATACAACTTCCTTTACCACGTCCATTAGCAACGTTGAATGCTCTATCATTGACTTCCTTTTTTAAATGAGAGTATTCAACCACAATTACATCTTTATTGTACCTCCTTGAAAGATCATCCCTGTTGTATTCCAGGTCGGCCAGTGTGTTATGCCATTTGGGATAATAGGACAATCCAATCCCATCAAATGGTACGCCACGATTCACCATATTGTCAATAAAGAATTTGCTCTCATCATTCTGACCGCCCAATGCAATATGCAACATAATACTGGTAGATGGAGAAACAGATTTTACACCCTGTATGCCTGCAAAAAATAATTGGGCCAGGCTGTCGAAATTATTTACACTGCCATGCGGCCATATCATACCATGGTTGATCTCATTGCCCACCTGAACCATATCAGGTGCAGTGCCCTGGTCTTTCAATGCCTGCATCACCATCCGGGTATAATCATACACGGCCTGTTTTAGTTGACTGATAGATTTTCCACGCCATGCTTTGGGCATGTGTTGTTGCTGGGGATCGGCCCAATAATCGCTGTAATGAAAATCAAGTAATAATTTCATGCCGGCATCTTTGGACCTTTTAGCCATTTGCAGGGTATTTTGCAGATCGCAAAAGCCAAGTTTTGGAGAATAGCCACTGTCTCTTGCCGGGTCATTAAAAATACGGAGCCGTACATAATTCAATCCATGGTCTTTTAAAATGCTGATGGCGTCTTTTTCTTTTCCATCGAGGTCATAAAACTTTATGCCTTTGTTTTCAAGCTCAGGTAAAAAAGAAATATCGGCACCCAGCATCTTATCAATGGGTGTGGCTTTAAATGGTAGTACCGGAAATGTATTGTTCGAAGATCTTACATCAGTTACAGGAGAACTCTTAATCGTCATAATATCTGTTGCACCGGTCCACAAACTATCTGCCTTTGCTTCAAAATGTATCATGGAAGTTGTAGTGCCCGATTGTACGATCACCTGGCATTTTCCATTAAATAAACGCCGCTGTGCAATGGTATCAGCATATTTATCCTGCTCATGGCTGCTGGGGTCGCCATTTCCCACGCCAATGATTTTGCCATCTCCCTTCAAAGAAAAACGTATAAGATTATTTGCATCAGGTACCTCACGTCCCTCCTTGTCAATAACGCTGATGTTTATTACCGTTGCATCTTTGCCATCGGCCATCATGGTGGTTTTATACGGACTGATCACCACTTCAGCAGGCTTACCCGTTGTTTCCACTTTGGTTTGAAGTTTTTTTCCTTTCTTGAATGCGATAGCTTCTAATGTGCCGGGAGCATAATTCACCATCCAGTTTAAATGGCCATTACGCGGCATATCTTTTTTCCCTAAACTTTTTCCGTTTAAAAACAATTCTACATGATCAGCATTGCTGTTTACCCAAACATCGATCGGTTCTCCTTCTTTCCCCTTCCAGTTCCAGTGTGGTGAAATATGCAACACATCTTTATCGGTCCACCAGGATTGGTAGTAGTAATAAATGTTTTTTGGAAATCCACATACATCCATAATACCAAAATGTGAACTGATATTTGGCCATTTAAAAGGCGTGGGTTCTCCGCGATAATCAAGGCCGGTCCACACAAAACCGCCCAACCAATAATCATTTGGTTCGGCCAGTTTCCACCAGGTTTCGGCAGTACTTGCCCACCACGGTGCAGTGATATCCTGGTCGGGTAAGTAACCGGTTACAGAATCTTTTACATACTGTCCCCTTGTGGTAACTGTGCTGCCCATTTCGGTACCGATAATGGGTTGATTGGGATGGTCCTTATGATAATCTGCCACTGCAAACTGCCGGTAATTAAAACTTCTCACCGGTATTACCTCATTGATGCCATTGTACACATTGGCCACATCTGCAGCGTATGTACTTACCCGTGTGGGGTCAAGTTCTTTTTGTTTGGCAAGCAGCGATTGTGCAATAAGTTTTCCGGTACTGGTTGTATGTACCCATCCCTCTTCATTGCCTATCGACCACATGAAAACTGACGCCCGGCTTCTGTCACGTTTTAACAGCCATTCAAGATCCTGCATGTATTGCGAACTGCTGTTGAGTAACCTGTTCTCGTCCATCACCAGCATGCCTAAACTATCACAGGCATCCAGCAATTCTATGGTAGGAGGGTTATGACTGGCACGGTATGCATTAGAACCCATCTGTTTCAATAAAAAAATGCGGTAGTACTGCAGGTAGTCGGGCAGGGCACTGCCAACACCGGCATGATCCTGGTGGTTGTTGGTGCCTTTTAGTTTTACATATTTTCCATTGAGAAAAACACCTTTGTTTGTAATGTTAATGGATCTGATACCAAAACGAATTTTATCTGAATCAATTATTTTAACGCCTGATCGTATAACGGGAACAACGCGGTATAAATAAGGGTCTTCCAAAGACCAAAGCCTTGGATTGGTGATTTTTACAGATTGTTTTATGGTGGTTTTTTCATTAACAGCCAATGAAACCGGCTTTAAAATGGTTTCTCCGATCTTGATACCATCCCTGTTCGTTATGATGGCAGAAACAGCCACATTTGCAACGTTGTAAGATTCATTCCGGAGGGTAGTTTCCACATGCACTGTTGCAATATTTTTTTGCACCTCCGTATAAACAAACACCGGGTTTTCATCCAGGTGCACTGTGTTGTATTGATTAAGCCATACATGACGGTAAATACCGGCGCCTTCATAGAACCAGCCTTCATATTGGGTTGCATCTACTCTTACAACAATTACATTTTCTTTTCCGTAGTTGAGATAATCACTCATATCGTAAGACGCACCCACATAGCCGCTTTTATTGTTGCCCAGGTAAAAACCATTTACCCAAAAACTGGCATCCCTGAAAACGCCATCAAACTGAATTTGAAAACGCTGGCCCGAATCAGAACGGGCTACTGTGAAATTTTTACGGTACCAGCCAATGCTTGTTTCGGGATAATCGCCACCCACAGGCTTGTAACCATGCGATTGAACATCGAAGCTGGGTGAATTGACAAAGGGTAATTCTACCGCCCAATCATGTGGCAAGGAAAGTTTGCGCCAGCTGCTGTCATTGAATTTGGGATCGATGGCTGTTTTTTGTGCAGCCCCTGTTTTAGAAAAAATGTTGGCGATGCTGTAATTATAATCCTTTGCGGGATCATTGGCATGGCCGAAAGTAAATTTCCAGTCATCATCAAAATTTGTTTTTTTTTTCTTTGTTGGGCTTCAGCATCAACAATGCTGCATGTACATAAAACGAGGAACGAATAAATAATTTTTGAACAGTTCATAAGTCCTCATTTACCTGTTAAGAATTTAATTGAAAGCATTTAATGCAATAGTTGGTTTGCCGGTATTGTCAAATGCACCCAGTGTATAACCCTGCCAACTGCTGTAAGCCTGTGGCTCCCAGTAAAAAACGCCCAGCCCTTTGTTGTTACTCACTGCTTTTACTTTTACCAGGAGGTCGGTTAAAAATGAATTACAGCTTGCAGCCTGGTCCCAGCTCATACCCACTTCACAAACCATAATTTCTGAACCATATCTTGCAACCATATCATTCATGTTGGTTAAACATTGGCTGTTAAGTGTACTCCAGTTTGCCGTTGTTGGATATAAAGACATACCAATCACATCCCACACTGCTCCATTGGCTTTTAATCCGTCTAAATTCCACCTGAATAGTGCATTGTCATATCCGTTTGAAACATGCACCATTACTTTTGTAGCAGGGCTAACTGCTTTAACCGCATTGTATCCGGCAATAAAAAATTTTGCATAATTAACCATGTTTACCGATGCTTTTCCTTCAGGCCAAAGCATACCATCGTTTGTTTCGTTACCAACCTGAACCCATTCTGGAGTAATGCTGCTTGTTTTTAAAGCATTCATTACTGCCAGTGTATGATTATAAACAGAACTTTGTAAGGTAGCAATATCTTGTCCTGCCCAGGCAGCCGGTTTTGTTTGTTGTCCCGGATCGGCCCAGCTATCGCTGTAGTGAAAATCGATCATGACCTTCATCCCCTGCGCCTTCGCACGTATTGCTTTGGAAACAACATCCGCCGTATTGCACCATCCGGCAGCCGGGTTTACCCAAACCCTTAGCCGGATCGAATTCATTCCAATATTTTTTAGCAATTGCATGCACTCTGTTTGTGTGCCGCTGCTGTTGTAGAATTTTACGCCAACATTTTCCATTTGTGTAAGCCAGCTTACATCGGCTCCTTTTATAATGGATGACACAGGGGTTGGAACAGGGGTTGGTATATTTTGGGTGCTTGATTTTGTACAGTTTAGGTTCGTAAAAAAGAGCAATATCAAAAACGCGGTGATTTTAAATTTCATAAGCATTGTTGTTGTTTTTTAACCTGAGTGAGTGGAATTTAAATTATCATTAAAAGTTGAGAAAACAGGCATTTTGTATGTATATTTTCATTTTTTTAAAATTAAATCAATAAATGTGTATAGTGTACACATTAATTTGTAGATTTATCCTCTAAAATGATTGCTATGTATTGTAAAAAAATTGCTTTTACTATTATCTTCCTGTTTATTGCGGCTTTTAGTTTTGCCCAGGTAAAAACCACTGTACGATCTCCCAACAAAAATATTGAACTGAATTTTTGGTTGAATGATCAGGGAGCACCCATGTATACTGTTTCTTATAAAAATAAAGAAGTGTTGCTTCCGTCTGCCATGGGGTTTGAATTAAAACAAACCATGAGCAATGAAGCCTTACCCGCTTTAAAAGATAGCCTGGTTGTTACTGCATCAGCTCAAACAACTTCCAATACCCAATGGAAACCGGTGTGGGGCGATGTGAAAGAGATCAGGGATCATTACAGCCAACTTGTTGTAAGCCTTTCCCAAAAGGGAGATAAAGCCATCAGTTTCAATATCATTTTTAAAGTGTATGATGATGGCATTGGTTTCCGGTATGAATTTCCAAAACAAAAGAATCTTGGACATTTTATTGTTTCTGCAGAAAAAACAGCATTTCACCTGGCCGGCGATCACAAGGCATTCTGGATCCCCGGAGATTATGACAGCAATGAGTTTAATCCAAATATTACAAAGCTGAGTGAAGTAAATGCCGAAGACCCAAAATACGCGGCTAATATTTTTGCACACAAGTTTTTTGATAAAGATGCGGTGCAAACGCCTTTAATGCTGAAAACAAATGATGGCCTGTACATCAATATCCATGAAGCAGCATTGGTGAATTATCCTGCCATGAACCTGCATATTGATAAATCAAATTTTACTTTATCATCTGTACTGGTGCCCGATGCTTTGGGCAACAAGGCCTATTTGCAGGCACCAGCAAAAACACCCTGGCGCACGATCATCGTATCAGACAAGGCAACAGATATACTGGCTTCTCATACTATTATGAACCTGAATGATCCTGCTGTTATCAAAGATCCATCCTGGATAAAACCAACAAAATATGTTGGTGTTTGGTGGGAGATGCATGTGGGTAAAGCCAGTTGGGACAGTGCAAGCGGCAAACACGGTGCAACTACGGCTAATGTTAAGCGTTATATTGACTTTGCTGCAAAGCATGGCTTTGCGGGTGTGTTGGTAGAAGGCTGGAATGTGGGTTGGGAAGACTGGTTTGGCCAGTACAAGGAAAATGTTTTTGACTTTGTAACACCTTACGGCGATTTTGATGTGAAGGGATTACAAAAATATGCGGCATCAAAAAAAGTAAAGCTGATCATGCATCACGAAACGTCTGCTTCCGTAACCAATTACGAACGCCAGATGGATACCGCCTACCGCTTTATGAAAGCCCATGGCTATGATGCGGTAAAGACGGGCTATGTAGGGCATATTATACCCAGAGGCGAACATCATGACGGGCAATGGATGATAAACCATTATGTACGGGTTGCACAAAAAACGGCATCCTATAAAATTATGCTGGATGCACATGAACCGGTAAGGCCCACCGGCTTACACCGTACGTATCCAAACTGGCTGGCCTCCGAAGCTGCAAGAGGTATGGAGTTTAATGCATGGAGCGAAGGCAACAGGCCGAATCATGACGTGATCTTACCTTTCACCCGTTTTATGGGCGGACCGATGGATTATACACCCGGTATTTTTCAACTTGAATTAAATTATTGGGATAAAACAAAGAAAGAAACCATACACACCACATTGGCAAAACAACTGGCCTTGTATGTAACCATCTGCAGTCCGCTGCAAATGGCTGCCGACCTGCCCGAAGCCTACGAAAAGAAAATGGATGCTTTTCAGTTTATTAAAGATGTAGCGGTTGACTGGGATGACAGTAAATACCTGGAAGCCGAGCCTGGCGAATATATTACCGTTGCCCGAAAAGCAAAAGGAAGTAAAAACTGGTTTGTGGGTGCCATCACCAATGAAAATGGCCGCAGCACCAACGTAAGCCTTGACTTTTTAGATGCAGGAAAAAAATACCAGGCCATTATATATGCAGATGCTGCTGATGCCGATTATCAGAAAAACCCTGCTGCATACATCATCAGCAAACAGGTAGTAGATAATAAATCTGTTTTAAGCCTGAAACTGGCAGCAGGCGGGGGATGCGCCGTGAGTATAATGCCGGTGAAGTAATAAAAATATTTTTCAAAATTTCCAATGCCCTGCAATTTTCTGCAGGGCATTTTTTTATTTCCGCTTACAATAGATATCCGAACTTTCCACGGGTTCCAATTCGTCCATATTGATATTATTGGCACTTTTTTTACTGCCCCATTTAAAAACCTTTTCAAAGAAAGGAAGCAGTTTGCTGTTTTGAATCATACTCAAAAAATATACTTCATGTTCCTTTTCCTTGATGCCCATCTCATACAATACCGTGTCATGATCCTTAATACCCAGTGAATTAAAGAACTGTTTCATGCGGAAATATTCGCAAACATTACCGCTTTCTAAACTACCGGCAAAATAAAAGGGCATGAACCAGCCAATAAGATAACAACTGAAGGAGATCACTTTTCCAAGCATATGAAAACGAAATTCATACCATTTGGAAACAGGGATATTATATTGTGTCATGATCGCAAGCACTTCTTTGCGGTGATTCCATTCATCTTCTTCAATTTGCCGGATGGACTTTTTCTGCATCGGGTCTTTAACCGAACCTGCATGCCCCTGGTAGGCAAATGCTGCTGCTTTTTCGGCCGAGTAGGCCCTTTGCAGCAAATCAACTAATTGCTTGTGGTTAAGTGTCAACAGTTATGATTTAGATTGTAAATATAAATGAACGTGCGCACCTGTGTGCAGTTTACACTGAATTATGCGTGTTACTGTATAAGCTTACTCTCTCCAGATAGAATATTGTTGTACTTTTAATAAAATACAAACGACAGATCTTTAAATCAACGACGATATCATGAAAAAACTGATCCTTCTCTTTTTGCTGGCTTTTTCAATTTCAGCCCAGGCTCAAAAAATAACCGGCTGTGGTTTTAAGGTACCGCCGCGTTCTTTGCTTAAATCAAATTTCGCTTCGGTTTACGAAGCAAAAGATATTTTAAACAGCATGCTGGACAGCATTAAATGGAAAGAGAATTTTAGTATACGTGAACAGAATGGTATCCGTAATGCTTATGCAACGATCATCCGTAATGCCCGCTGGATCATATACGATAATGATTTCCTGGAAGACATTGATGCCTATTCAGCTACCAAATGGGCTTCCATCAGTGTATTGGCGCATGAAATGGGGCATCATTATTATAATCATGTTGTAAGCAACCAGGGAAGTACGCCGCCAAAGGAAATTGAAGCCGATGCATTTTCGGGATATGTCATGTATAAACTCGGCGCCAATCTTAATGAATCGCTTGCTGCCATGAATGCAATTGCTAGTGATCAGGCAAGCTACTCCCATCCTGCTAAAAGAGATAGATTAACCGCCATTACCCGTGGATGGAACACGGCTAAATCCGAAGTGCCGGGTAATACCAACGGTAATACAAATCCAAATCAGGGTGGTAACACCAATCCTAACCAGGGTGGTAACACCAATCCTAACCAGGGCGGTAATACCAATCCTAACCAGGGTGGGGGAGGTAATACAAACCTGCCGCCTGTTGATGACCCAAGCTGGATAAGCCTTACCATACAGAGCGCCAGCACACAAACGGTTCAATTAAGCGATGATGGAAGAACTTATCAGCCTGCAGAAATAAAAGCAGGTGAAGCATTTCTTTTTCGTTTTGAAATTTACCAGTACGGCTGGCTTAAACTGCCATACTTTAATGGTTCCAGAACCTATAAACTGATGCATGGAAAAGATTACAGCATACTCTGGAACCGGCGTTCAAAAAACTGGACGGTGGTGGAAGTGCCGAATTAAATGATAAAACTATTTTAAAAGGGTTTGTAGCAATACAAACCCTTTTTTTTAATGATTCATGGGTCTTTTCTTTATCATACCACCTTTTGTATCTCTCACACTGTTCATTACAATAAAAGCATCGGGTGTTATTTTTTTTATTTCTGTATTTAGTTTATTCAGTTCAAGCCTGGTAATTACGGTGTATATGATATCCACTTCTTTAGTTTCGCCGCGTTTACCATAGCCTCGTTTACCGTTGTAAACAGTTACGCCACGGCCCATTATATGTATGATCATCTCCCTTATTTCTTCGCTGTGTGATGACACAATGGTAACGCCGATGTATTCATCAATACCTTCCACAATAAAGTCGAGTGTTCTGGAGGCCGACAGGTACGTGATCATTGAATACAGCGCAATTTCCATGGATAAAAAATAAGCAGCAGCTGAAAATATGATAACGTTTATAATAATAATGATATCACCAATTGTTGTGCCCAGCTTGCGGCTTAAGAAGATGGCAAGTACCTCAGTGCCATCAATAACAGCGCCACCCCTTACAGCCAGGCCAATGCCTGATCCTAAAAAAAATCCGCCAAAAATGGCAACTAATAAATTGTCGTTGGTTACCGTTGGAAAGCTTACGGTAGCCAGGCAAAGTGCGAGCCCGGCAATGGCTAATGAGGTTTTAAAGGCAAACTGTTTGCCCATGATTATGTAGGCAAGAATGATAAAGGGAATGTTTACACAAATGATGAGGATATACAGGGGTATTTTAGTTAATGCCGAGATCAGCAATGAAATACCGGTTGCACCGCCATCAATAAAATGGTTGCTCAGCAAAAAACCTTTGAAACCAAAAGAAGCAGCAAATATACCTATGGTTATCAGCAACGCATCTTTAAAGTACCGCTTTATGGTTATCAATAATTCCCTGTAACCCTTTGCCCGCTTGTATGGCGAAAGGTTTTGTTTTGCAGTCTTTTTGTTTTTTAGTATCGTTTGTACAACAGCCTGCGACCAGAATGGGTTCATATCTCTGATTTTTATTAGTGAAAAACCGATCTTATAAACAGTGCCCGGTTTGTGCCCGGCGCTGTTTTAAGTTACTACTTATTTTGTGCAATCATTTTTCAGCGTATTATAATTAACGCGTTAAAACGGCCCCAATGGCCATTTTAAATTGTCTATTTGGCACCCGATCAGCAGGCAACAAAAAATGGATCACCAGAAATACTGGAAAGGAAAAATGAGGTCGGTGTTTTGTAACCGAACCAGCAGGTTATGCGAATAGAACCTGTATTGAGAAAAAGTATGAACAAGAACCTGTTCTGTTATTGTATTGGCAGCTGAAAATTTCTGGTATGTATTTTTTACGGTAACCCGGCTGCTGTAATCACCAAACGTAAAGGAGTTTCTGGTTTGTATTGTATGGAGAAAATATTTGGCAGATACGTTATGCCCGTAGCTTTTTTCTGCTTCGTTACCCTGCTTTGCAAATGCAGGATTGCCATTAAAAGCTATACCACTGTATAAACCAATAGCCAGGCAATACAGCAGTGCCATGCTGATCAATCCGGTTTTTTGCAATGATTTTTTCACTGGATAAATGTACACTTTTTTTAGCGATGCTTTTTTGAACATGGCCGGCTATTACCTGGAAGAAAATAAAATACTTTAGGAAAATAAATATTTTAACTTAGAGAAAACAAATTTTATGATTCGCTACACCATGTACATGGTTATTTTACTGGTACTAGTGGGGGGGTATTTGTTTTTGCGTAAGGTGATTGACCGCAGGGTAGAAAAAATTACAGATACCGAAGTGATAAGGGAAAATGAAGAATACCTCGGTACCTGGGCTTCTAAATCTGATAGTGGGTTTATCATGTTTCGACTCCACCGTGATGGAAAACTCACATACCGCCTGGTACAATATCCAGGCACAGATACCACCACTATACACGGTAAATATGTTTTTGTGGGTGCAGGTGGTGCTAACGATCCTGCATATTTTCCACGCTTATACACATTTACAGAAAACGGAGATACCCTGTTCAATTATTATATGCGTTACCTCACTAAATACGATATGACAATTGATAAGATTGATAAAATGATACTCAGTCCCAACAATGTTTTTGATACTATGGGTTTTACTTTTTTTCGCATTAAACAATAATTTCTAAACAACTGCTATGAAATATTTTTTACCCAGTACCCGCTTTCTTTTTTTGTGCCTTCTTTTTACAGCCTGTAAAAGCAATCCCAATAAACGGGCAGTAAATCTTGAAGACCTGGATAAAGTAACTGAAACAGAACAGCAGGCAACGGCGGGCCCCCTTCGGAGTATATTAAATGCAACCGAATTGATCGAACTGTCGGCCTGTACCGATCTTCCCTGTGTACAATCATTTATGAAAGACCGTGGCAATGATTTTGTGCATGCTAAAAAGGGTGAGTTTGCAAGCCAGTACCGATCTGCTGTTACAGATACATCGGGTAACAGCCTGGTGATCCCCATGTCTACCTTATATGTTACGGTTGATGCCGGAGCCGATTGGCGCATGGCCCATACTGTTCATACAAAAGCACTTAGCGATCAATTGCTGCAGGAATTTGCTGCTGCAAAATTTATGCTCACCGACTCGGTTTACAGTAATAAAAGTGCGGGGTTTATATATTATTACGGTTCCGCTCAATACCCCGGTTTGACTTTATCTCAAACTAAAACCTTTGCACCCTGGCGTGCAAGGGGATTATATTATACGGTTACCTGGCCCTGTTATGTGTTTGAAGTGTATGCAACCGAATAAAGTAAACTTTCAGATGTGCATATAAAATTGTGCCAATATGAAAGACCACTTCTACTAAATTTTCTGTTTGCTGATATGGCTGATTCTGCGGATCAACGTGCTTTTCTTTTCTGCCATTCAACCAAAAAATAAATAAGCAATCCTATCCCGATAGCAATAGCAACATCTTTTAATTCCTTCAATCCCGAACTGCTCAATAGCCAGATAGTGATTACGATGCCGGCAATGGCCACAAACTTTCCATACCGTATTTTAAAATAACCGGTTTGTGCAGCGTTCTTTTTACGCAGTACAATTAAGGATATACAAACAATGGCATAGATCATTACCCTGGTAATGGCGCTTAGCGAGGCAGCGGATAAAAATGAATAATTGATGGAGACAAGAATGGTTACCGTCATGAACAGTAACAGCGATAAAGTGGGTGTTTTATATTTTGGATGAATAAAGGAAAATATTTTAGGAAACTGTTTTTCTTCGCTGAAAGCGTAAGGTAAACGTGAGCCTACCAGCATGATGGCATTCAGGGTGCCGGTTACCGAAAACAAAGCGCCAATAGCTATCAACGTAGCGCCTGTTTTACCCATGAATAGTCCTGCAGCTTCTGCCAGTGGTTTGCCGGAAGTAGCCAATGTTGGTAATGTACCGATGCTGACTATTTGTATCAATACATAAATTACCGCAATGATGAGCGCTGCCAGCAATAGTGCAAAGGGAAGGTTTTTGCCGGGATCTTTTACTTCGCCGGAGTTAACCAATACCGATTCAAAACCGCCGAACGCAAAAACCAGCAGCAGTACTGTTGATGAAAAGGAAGAGAAGCCCGGTGTATGTTTGATCTCGAAGTTCTTTGTTTCAATAAAAAAGAATCCTACAATTATAAAAAGAAATAAAGGCAGCAACTTGGCAAAAGTTAAAAAATTATTGACCCTTGTAGAATCTTTTACACCAAGGTGATTGATAAGTGCCAGCAAGCCTGTAAGTAAAATGATGGTGATGATCCTGGAAGATGGTTGTGTGAACCACTCAGAAAAAACAGAAAGATAGGTCACCAGTAAATTGATGAGTGCCGCATACGTAATGAACCTGGTGACCAGCAACAACCAGCCGGTAAGAAATGCCGGTAACGGGCCAAAGGATGAAAGTGCATACAGGTAAGGTCCACCGGTTTTGGTAAAACGGCTGCTCACCTCGGCAAAACATAAAATGATAATGAAAACTGCAATAGCGCAAACCCCGAATGCGGCAATGCTGTACACGCCTGTTTCCTTGAAAGTTTTTGCCGGTAAACCAAAAATACCGGAACCAACCACGCCATTGATAACGAGCAGCACCATTGCCCATTTAGTTATACTTCGGTTTAGCATGGGTAAAAGGTAGGAAAAATTGTGAGATAATGGTTGCGGATACTTTCTGTTGGAATAAGAATTTTAATTTTTTTAGCTGTCGCCGTTTGGTTTACGACCAACGACGATTTGAATTGAACTGTCTTGTCCTGATGGTGATTGCCAGCCCTGCTTTACCAACCGCACGAAAACCAGACAACAGCGGTAGTAGGCTTGGGGTTTATTGGTGTATATAAACAAAGGTAAAAACGCTGTATTTTTGTAAAATGAAAAAATTGTTTTTCCTTCTTATAGCTATACAATTTTCAGTAAATGTTTTTTCGCAGAAGCTTGAACTGAAGAGTTTGATAAAAGCATACAATAGCTCATCTATCAAAACTGCATTGGGCATATTACAGGCTGTAAATGGGTTCGAAGAAAAAGCCATTATAACCAGTCGCTATGGCGATAGTGCAATAGTTGTTTATTTCGGGCTGGATTCTTTAACCGCAAAGAAGCAAAGAGGTAAGATCATCATATACTGCGGCTCTTTTAAAGATGAGGCGCAGTTTACGAGCTTAAAACAACAGGCGTCCGGTATGCTTAAAGTAGTGGATGTATCCGAGGAGGAAGGACTGGGTATTTTAAGTAACCATATTATTTATGGGGAAAATGAAATTGTTAACCCCGGAGAGTTTACTGTGATACTTACCAAATGCTATGACAAGGGAAGATCGTTAACTTATTTTCAGCTTGACATAATCCTGATTTGATAGAAGATCGATAAACAAATTAGAGGTAAGCCCACTCTTGCCCTTGCGCCTCTGGTAAAGAAAGTAAGTTTTCAAGCTTATCAACGGGTATTGAAATTCAAATTTATACCGTCGAACCAGGATATTGTCATGGTGCTGAATTTTTATAAGATTATAAAACACAATTAATGATCAACAAAGATTTACTGTACAAGAGTGCGACGCCAATGAAGCCAAATTGTATTCCAAATGCCTGGCCCAAAAAAAATGCTTAAAACCTCCCCACAATCTTAAAATTAACCAACCTGGGTGTTAAACGATTTGGCATAGCATACACATTATTTGCAAAATCTTTAATGAGCTGAAAGGAGATGGTGTTGCGGCGGTCAATCAAATTAAATACTTCAAAACTGGCCCAGATATTTTGAAAACTGCGGAAGGGGCTGTGACTACGGCGCTTGCCCGCCCGGATGCCCTGGTCGGACGGGCTTTTTTCGCTGAGCAGTTGTGCGCTGAAACCTGCATCTACCCGTATGTAGGGCTCAATGATAAGTGCATTGCGGTACCTGGTGCTATTGGGTATATTGAAACTCATGTTGCTGCCGTACAACATATTTAAATGAAATTTGAAATTTTTATTGGTGGTAAGATAATCTTCTAAATACAAACCAGCGGTTATTAAACGATCTGTTGGACGGCGCACATAACCTACATTGTTTTTTATGCTGTCAACCGCCACCCGGTCGGTGCTTTGTGCATTGATGATCTCGCCTGCTGCATTTTTATATTGGTAATAAAAATCATTATCCAGGTCTTCTTTGGTTTGCATAATGCCAATACTAAACCAGCTTTCGGCATCTTTTACCAGCTCACCAAAAAGCCTGGCTTCAATACCGGTGGCGTATGCTTTGGCATTGTTGTTACCGGCATAACGGATCTTTACATTGTCAATATCATATACATCTACACTGCGCATACTTTTGTAATAAGCTTCGGTGCTGATGCGGAAGGGGCGGTTGCCAAAACCTTTGAAATTATAATCAACACCGCCCACTACCTGGTAACTTCTTTGTGCCAGCACATTCGTGTTTACGGTGCCATTGTAGCTGCGCAGCTCACGGTAAAAAGGTGGCTGCTGATAAGCGCCTGCCGCCAGCTTTACCACCACATCTTTTTTCCAGTTGGGTTTAATGCTGAACTGCATGCGTGGGCTTATTAAAAATTCTTTGTTGAGCGAATTGTAATTGTACCGTACACCGGCCTGCAGGGTAATGTTGCGGTTGTTTTTTCCAAAGTGAATATTATCCTGGATATAGCCGCTGAATTTTTGAATACTGAGATCGGCTGTGGAATTTATTGATTTGAATAAATTGAGTTGCGCCGGGTTGTAGGGGAGTGAATAACCGGCGCTGTCCTGGTATTCCCATTCTTTTAATCTGTCGGTAATATTGGTTTGTTCAATGCTGTTGCCAAACTGTATAACATGTTTGCCTGCGGTGTAACTGCCTTTTACGTTGGCATTGTATACATATATATTCAGCTCGTTGCGGCCGTAGTTTTGATAATAACCTGCACCCAATGGATTTACAATCTGACCGAAGGTGCTGCTGGTCTGGTCAAAGTCACGGTCGCCAAAAAGGTAGGTTCCTGCAATATCAAAGTTCTCGTTCTCTTTATTTTGAAAACGGCTCACCATCCACTTGAGTTTTAATTTTTTATTGGGTGTATGCACCAGGCTCAGGCCGATCAGGTTTGTTTGGTAACCATCTCTTTCCTGGCCTTCAAATGCAACATCCAAACCCAGGTTTGCAGTAAAAAAAGGAGAGAAGACCGAAGTTGTTTTTTGTACAGATTCGGGAAACAAAGTGAATTTTGAGACAGAATAGATGCCCAGTAATTCAAGTTGTATTTTATTGCTGATCTTATAAGTGATGAAAGCCTGCACATCAGATGAAGATGGAATATAAGCCCCAATTGTTTCCTGGCTTTTTAATAAATTTTTATTGCTGCGGTTGCGTATGCCCAGCAGGTAACTGATCTTTCCTTTTTTTGCGGCGCCTTCTATATGCAAACCCTGCTCCATTAAACTTATGTATGCCGAGCCTGCAAAGCTTGCCGGATTTTTGTATTGGATATCCAGCACGCTGCTCATCTTATCGCCATACTTTGCCTGGAAACCGCCGGTATAAAAATTTACATTCTTCGCCAGTTCGGGATTGATAAAACTGAGGCCTTCCTGTTGCCCGCTGCGTACCAGGTAAGGGCGAAAAACTTCAAAGTCGTTGATGTACATTAAATTTTCGTCGTAATTGCCGCCGCGTACACTATACTGTGATGTGAGTTCATTATTGCTGCCCACCAGTATTTTGATCAGTGCTTCTACACCGCCGGTAGTGCTGGGTAAAGTGATGGCGTTCTTGGGATTTATTTTTACGAGGCCGGTTTCTGTGCGTTCTTTATCGGTGCTTACTTCCACCGTTTTTAAGGTTTGACTGCCCCGTTCCAATTGTATGGTTACTTTTTCTTCTTCATCAATACTGAGGTAAAAATTCTTTTGCAATTCGTTGTAACCCGTAAATGAAAACACCAGGCCAAATGATCTGGATGAAGGTACTTTTATTCTGAAATAACCGGTATCGTTTGTAGTGGTGCCTGTTTGCTTTCCCAATATCACAACAGAAACCCTGGAGATGGGGACGTCGTTTTCGTCAACTACCCGGCCGCTGATGAAGGCAGATTTGGTTTGAGATAAAGCGGTAACTGTAATAAACAGTAAAAGGATGGAAAGGGCTGATCTCATTGCATGAAGATATATATTTTTGTATGTTTTGCAATGTCTTTAATTTACACCTCAAAATAAAAAAGTGATAAAAAGAATTTTTTCAGCAATTGCTATTTCAGCATTTATTTTTTCGTGCAATGATGCAGGCGATAAAACCGCTTCAAAGAAAGAAGAGGGGGTTACTTTAAATAAAAACCCGGAAAAGAATAAGGATCTGATTTACCTGGATACCGCGGAAAATATTTACGATATTCTTTGCCAGGATTGGGTTTTGGCAGATGATGCGGAGAGCCTCGAGGGCATGACTGAAAGCTCGCAGTTTGAAATACCGTATCGCAGTTTTTATTTTTCAACGAAGGGTACGTTTGTAAAAAATCCACGCAACACTTTTGATTATGGTACCTGGATCTATGATGATGCAGCAAAAACCATTACCATCAACAACAGTATTGACAGGAACAAGGATGTATATAAAATAGCAAAAATTGCTTTTGATGAAATGACGCTGGTGAATACTGGCATTGGCAGTGCAACCAATTTAAAATTTATTGCACCGGGCAAGCGGTATAAAAATGCCAATGATGAGCCTTATAGCCTGGAGAATAACCGCTGGCGCATCAAGCCAAAAAGCAAAGAATCTGATTCGGCCATTCATCAGCGGCTAAAGGAGAATCTTTATTTCTTCATATTATTTTATAGAAGTGCATTGGCCAAGGATGATAAGACTGTTTCTTTCTGGGGCCTGCCCAGTTGTTTTAAATGGTATGGCGGTGCCATTTTTATCAAAAAGAAAGATGAACTGAAAGAGAACTGGATCAATTGCTTTTACAATAAAGACCAGGCCATGCAGGCTTATGCACTGGCCGATAAATTATTAAGCCAGCAATACGACTGGCCAAAGGGAGAAAGAAATTGGCTTAAGCTTAACCTGGCTGTAGTGGAGCTGATGTATAAAAAGCTGGATGAGGTAAGGTGACCTTTGAACCTGCATGGGGAATTGAAACCAGCGAAACAGAAAAATTAAACTGTAATGAAACTATATACCAACATGCCGGCAGGTTTGATACCGTTTTACCGGGAAGAACTTCTATATGCCAAAAACGAATTTGAAAAAAAGCATTATCAGCAAAGCTGGCGGCATTTGGAAAGAGCGCATATCCTGGGGCAACCATACCCTGCAGAACACACTGCTGTTCATTGGAAAATGTTGAAATTCGGTATTAAAGTAAAAAACAGCAGAGAGATCATTGGGCAACTGCCACGATTATTGGTGGGTGGTGTAAAATCATTTGTAGGAAAAATTCCTGTTGGCAATACAGGTGGAGCAAATGTGCCACCGCTGCAGCCCATGGAAATACCGGAAGATCTTGCCGTGATCATCAAGAATACCATAATAAAAAACGGGTAGTCGTTCTTCGAATCCCTTGCTTCATGTATAATAACTAGATTTGTATTGAATATTAAAAAATAAAAGCCATGTTCAAAAAGATAATAATTGTTGTATTAATTTTTACAGCCATCGGCAACAAATCGTTTGCCACCAATATAAACCCATTAACAGACTCTACCATTACCATTAAAGTTAAAGGTGTTACCTGTAGTGCTGATCTGAAAACACTTGCCGATAATGTAAAAGAATTAAAAGGCGTGAGTGATTGTAAACCGGGAAAAATGGGGCCTACATCAGTTTTTAAGATCACTTTTAACCCTGCTTTAGTTGGCACAAAGGAAATATACAAAGCCATTGAAAATACCGGCGGCTGCAGTGACCCCAACGACAGGCCTTACAAAGTAAAAGGTAATTAATGCTGCGGTATTTTTTTTATATACTTGTTTTAATGCCCTTCGGCAGTGCAGCGCAAACTGTTACAGGTAAGGTTGTTGATGGAAATAATAAACCGCTTTCAGGTGCGTCGGTAATTTGGGTTAACAACAAAAAAGGCATTACTGCCAAAGAAGATGGCAGCTTTTCCATAAAAAGAACGGCAGCAGATAATATGCTGGTGGTAAGTTACAGCGGCTACACAAAAGATACGATTGATGTAAGCAATGCAGATACCGTATTGTTTGTGCTGAAAGAAAAAAGCAACCTGCAAGCTGTAGAAGTTAATGCAGAAAAAGCGGGTACTTTGATGTCGAACAGAAGTCCCATAAAAGTAGAGATACTCACTTCGGTGGAACTGAAAAAATCGGCCTGCTGCGATCTCGCCGGCTGTTTTGAAACACAATCCTCTGTTCAACCACAAACCACCAACATCATTACCAATGCAAAAGAATTACGGATACTTGGCTTGTCGGGTGTGTACAACCAGGTATTGATTGATGGCTTTCCTATGATACAAGGCCTCACATTCACTTACGGCATCAGCGGCATACCGGGTACATTGGTTGATAATATTTACATTTCTAAAGGAGCCAACAGCGTATTACAGGGTTATGAAAGTATCAGCGGACAAATTAATGTAGAAACAAAAAAGCCCAACACAACTGAAAAATTATTTGCGAATTTGTACATGAATAGTTTTTTAGAAGAGCATGTAAACCTGGCCACTAATTTTAAGAAAGGTAAATGGCATAGTTTACTGGCTTTTCACATGGTACAACCTGCCAATAAAACCGATAAGGACAAAGATGATTTTCTGGATCTGCCGTTGCTAACCCGTTACATGATCATGAATAAATGGAAAGTGGGCAGGGAAAATGACTGGGGCTGGAGCAGCGAAATGGCAGTGCGTTTTTTAAATGAGAACCGTGTTGGCGGACAAATATTTTTTAACCCCGGTGAGCATAAAGGCAGCAGCACCATATATGGCAATACGGTAAAACTTAACCAGCCCGAAATGTGGGCCAAAATAAATTACCGCTTTAATGATATACACCGCCTTACCCTGTACACATCAGCCTTTCATCAAAGCCAGCAATCATTTTTTGGTTCGCTTTCTTATAAAGCAAAACAAAACAATGCCTTTGTAAACCTGCAGCATGAATTTAAATACGGGGTAAACCACACTTTAAAATCGGGTATCAGTTTTAAGCACCTGGATATAAATGAAGACATCCTTTTTACCGATAACATCATCAACAGAAATTATGATGGCAACTATCATCGTGTAGAAAATATTGTGGGTATATTTTCAGAGAACACGATGATTTTTTTTAAAGGTAAATTAACCTGGATAGCAGGTGTACGGGCCGATAACCACAACAGCTTTGGCTGGAATGTTACTCCAAGAACTTTATTGAAGTATGATCCTACTTCCAAACTCACCATTCGTGCAAATTTGGGTACGGGCTGGCGCACCCTTAATTTTTTCAGCGAAAATGTAAGCCTGCTGGCAAGTTCACGTGATATAATTTTTACAGAAGCCTTACAGCCCGAAAGGGCATTAAATATGGGTGTTAATATTACCCAAAAGTTTGAAAGCAAAAATGTTTCCGGTTATATCAGTATGGATTATTACCGAACCAGTTTTCAAAACCAGATATTCCCGGATTATGATGCCGATCCTACTAAAGCATTCATAAAGAATTTTACCGGTAAAAGTATAAGCAATGGTTTTCAAACCGATTTTTTTATGAAGCTCTTTGATCGCTACGAGTTTAAAGCAGGGTATAATTTTTTAGATGTTTACAGAATAAATAATGGCAATAAAGAAGCGCTGCCTTTCAATCCACGTCATAAAATATTGACCACGTTCAGTTATAAACCTCTTAGCAATAAATTTCATACAGATGTAAATATTCATTGGTATGGCCAACAACGTTTGCCCAATACTAAATCAAATCCTGTTGTTTACCAGCGGCCGGATTACTCGCGGGATTATACTACAGTAAATGCGCAGTTTACCTATTTGTTTAAAAACTTTGAAGTGTACACCGGCTGCGAAAATATTTTCAACTTTCGCCAAAACCAGCCTATCATCAGCTGGCAAAATCCTTTCAGTCCTTATTTTGATATTTCATCAGTATGGGGACCAACAAGGGGAAGGGAATTTTATATGGGTGTAAGATGGAAGCTGAAATAGTATTTATAAATTCTTCAACGCTGCGATCATTGCAATTGGGTCAGCAGCTTTAAACACCGTACTGCCTGCTACCAGCACATCTGCACCCGCATCAATAATTGATTTTGCATTTTCGAGTGTAACGCCGCCATCAATTTCAATCTTAACGGGTAATGAGCGTTCATCAATCATTTCACGTAGTTGTTTTATTTTAAGCAATGTATGCGGGATGAATGATTGTCCGCCAAAACCGGGGTTAACACTCATTAAACAAACCATATCAATATCTGCCAGTATATCTTTTAACGCATCAACGGGCGTGTGTGGGTTAACAGCCACGCCAGCCTTCATGCCCAGGCCTTTTATCTGCTGAATATTGCGGTGCAAATGCGGACAGGCTTCGATATGCACCGATAAAATATCGGCACCGGCTTTTTTAAATGCTTCGGCATAATTACCCGGTTCTTCAATCATTAAATGCACATCACATATTTTGCTGGTAGCTTTTCTGAAAACTTCAACAAACATCGGTCCGTAACTGATATTGGGAACAAAGCGGCCATCCATAATATCCAGGTGATACCAGTCGGCGCTGCTTTCGTTCAGCATGTTACATTCCGCCTCTAAGTTTAAAAAATTGGATGCCAATAAGGATGGGGCGATTAGTGCCATAATGAATGTTGGTTTTGCAGAAATTAGAAAAGCAAATTTATAACTTAAATGTCAAACTTGTTTTGAACCACATAGAAACAATAGATACATAGAAAAAACATAGGCCCTATGTGTTTTTCTATGTGCCACTATATACTATGTGGTTCAAAAAAAAATGCTGCTCAATTACTGAGCCTTCAATCTTTCCAAAGCATCTTTTGCCTCAACATAATCGGGGCTGTATAATAATGCCGTTTTATATTCTTCAATGGCATCATTTGGCTTGTTCAGTTTTTCCAGGCAGCGCCCCAGCCAGTAGTAGCCTTCATCAAAATTATTCTGCAGGGTTACTGCTTTATCCAAAACGGTAACAGCATCATCGTATTTACCCATATCATATAAGGCAATGCCTTTTTCACGGTAAGCAAACATATGGCGGTTATCCAGGTTCAGGCATTTATCAAAAAAGCCAATGGCCGATTTTTTATCGCCGGTGTAAGTATGGTAAAGGCCCTTAATAAAAAGCGCTTCCTTTTCTGTTTCGGGTTGTTTTGTTTTTATTAAAGCATCAGCGATCAGTAATGCTCTTTTACTTTTTGTTTGTGCATATAAGGAGCCCAGTAAAATTAAATAACGCGGAGAAGGGTTTAGATTAAACGCATTTTCAAAAGATGCAATGGCATTCAGCGTGTCTTCATTTTCAAAATGCAGGGTTGCTTTTATATCCCAAAGCCGCGGATTTAAACTGTCGTTGAGCAAAGCATCATTTGTTATTGTAAGGGCTTTGTCATATGCAGCACTATCGCGGTAAAGTTGGATCAGTTCTTCTTTCAGTAAGAGCAAATCAGGAAATTTTAAAATAGAATCTTTTAATATTTTTTCACGGGCGAAAGTCGTTTCAGAACCCCTTTTACTGTTCTCTTTTGCATGATCCTGATTATTACAGGAGATGATTATCATCAGTAAGGCAAGCCATGTAAGTGTTAATTTCATTGTGATACAAAAATAAGCACTGCATTGATTAAGCTGATGACAATTTCCTGACAATCTAAAATTTAACATCTTTTACCTTTGTGGCTTAAAAATATTCGAATGAAAAAAATATTCCTGGTAAGTGTTTTATTTGTAGCTGTAGTTTCTTTGGTTTCTTTTAAAAAGAATGTAACCCAACCTGGTAGTGCGGGTTCTCAAAATGATTCACTTTTGTTCGAAGGTGAAAAGCATTTTGCCAACATGCAACAACTGACTTTTGGTGGCGATAATGCAGAGGCATATTTCAGCTTTGACGGGAAGTACATAGTTTTTCAAAAAACATCTGTTAAGGATGGCGTTCCATGCGATCAGATCTATGTAGGTAAAGTACCCGCCCCCGGCGAAAAATTTGAATACAAAAGAGTAAGTAACGGAAAAGGAAGAACAACCTGTGGTGCGTTTTTAAAAGACGGAAAGCATGTGGTTTTCGCCTCTACACATTTAGACGCTGATAACTGCCCTCCGACACCCGACAGAACCAAGTATGGCAATAAATACATCTGGCCACTGTACAGCAGTTATGATATTTTCGTAGCCGACCTGGATGGCAATATAGTAAAACAGCTTACCAACAGTAAAGGTTATGATGCTGAAGCAACCATTTCTCCTGATGGAAAAAAAATGTTGTATACCAGCACCAAAGATGGCGATATTGATCTGTACATTATGAATTTAAAAACAGGTAAAGAGAAAAGAATTACCACCGCATTGGGTTATGACGGTGGTGCCTGGTTCAGCCCGGATGGTAAAAAAATTATCTGGCGTGCCAGCAGGCCAAAAACTGAAGCTGAAGTAAAAGAGTACAAAGATCTGCTTGCCGAAGGTTTGGTAGCTCCAACCAATATGGAAGTATTTACAGCCAATGTAGATGGCAGCAATATAAAGCAGGTAACCAGTTTTGGAAATGCCAACTGGGCTCCGGCTTTTATGCCCGATAATAAGAGGATCATTTTTGCAAGTAACCACCAGAGCAAAAGGGGTTTTCCTTTCAACCTGTTTACTATAAATGAAGATGGCAGTAACCTGCAGAAAATATCTGCAGAAAAATCTTTTGATGCTTTTCCGATGTTTAGTCCTGATGGAAAGAAAATAATTTTCTGCAGCAACCGCAATAATGGCGGCACCCGGGATACCAATATTTTTATAGCTGATTGGGTGGAGTAAAGTGTTAATCAGTTAATCCGTTAAAACGTTAATTCGTGGGGAGTATTTTAATTTAAGGTAGCTTAAAGTATCAGGCACCCCACGGATTAACAGATTAACCAATTAACGGATTAACGTTCTCATTTATTCATCCTGTAAAATATCTTACTCACAATTTTCCAGCCGTCTTTTGTTTTAAGCAGACCCATGATGTCGTGAAAATAAAATGTGGGATATTCAATGGTAATCTTAGCCGTGGCTGCATTGCCGTATACTTCCACCGATTCTATTTTTGATTTACGATCCTGTTTCTTTCCAGAATTTGGCATACGGGCCATAAAATCTTTCAGCGAAACAATCTGTAGGGTGTCATTACGCATATATTGCATGAGGCCGCTAGGGCTGAAGGCTTTGGAAAAAGTAACACTGTCTCCGTTGGTACCACCATCTATATAATAATTGCACACGGTTTTAACGGCATCAATTTCTTCTTGTGGTGCCTGTGCACGGACTGTGCCGGCAAAACCAATTACAATAATAAATGAAGCGATAATTTTTTTCATTTTTTTTTTATTTAGATTTTCTAACTGCTATTTTATCAACTATGAACCAGCCTTCATCGGTTTTGATGAGATTGAAGTAATCGGTAAAAACATCTTTGCCCGTGTCAATTTCAGTTTTGGCGCTGGCGATATTTTCGGTAATGTCTAATGCCACAATCCGTGTGGTAAGCCCTTCGGGCCTCGGCCTGGGTTTAAAGCGAGAGAGGTATTCGGTGCGGCTAATGTCGTTAAACTTCCCGTCCCTGAAAGATTTAAGGTGACAGGTGTTATGCATGGCCTTGCCTATCTTTCCGGTATCGCCGGTAGCCCATCCCTCGAAATAATACCCGATGGTTGTCTGCACATGCTGTAATTCAGATACTTCCGTTTGTTGGGCTTTTTACGGTACCCGATAAGAGCAATACAGAAAAGAAAGCTACAATGGTAAATCTCATTTTGGTTGTTTTAGATGACTTGGTTTTGTATCAGGCAAGCATTTCCTTAACTGCTTTTGTATAAACTGCCATTTCAGCTTCGGTGCCTATGGTGATACGGGTCCATTTTTCTTTTTCTTCCACAATACCGCCACAAAGCAAATTTCTTTTTTCCAGTTCTTTCTGCCAATCGCCTTTATAAGCAGAAACCGAGTAATAAACAAAGTTTGAATAGGATTCTATATATGGCATATTCAAGGATTGATAGAGGGAATAGAGTTTGTTTTTTTCTACCTGGTTTTTTTGGATTACCATGTCGAAAAAATCAGCATCATCCAGTGATGCGCTTGCTGCAGCAACCGCAGTGGCGCTTGCTCCGGCATTTGGCCAGGGTTGCATACTGTTGAATAATTTAATCGTATCGGGATGGGCCAGTGCATAACCGATACGGGCTCCGGCAAGTCCGAATAATTTTGAAAAGGTTTTTAAAACAAGCACATTTTTATTGGAGGCAACAAAATCAGCCATACTGGGCTGTTTGGTATATTCCAGGTATGCTTCATCAATGGCCAGCATGTATTTACTGCTCATTTCTGTAACAAAATTTTTAAAGGCGGCAGCATCTAATATGGTACCCGTTGGGTTATTGGGGTTGCATATATACAATAGTTTGGTATTTCCGGTAATGGCTTTTTCCATGGCCGGCAGGTCAAATTTTTTATCCTGCGTCAGATCGGTTTTTGTCATGGTAGCGCCTAAATCCAATGCAGCCCTGCGCCAGATACGAAAAGTATTGTCGGGTGCTACAAAATGGCTTTTGTCACGTGCAACATACTGTGCCACCAGGCCTAATATTTCAGAGGAGCCCGCCCCGATGATCACATGATCTTTGGTGAGGTTGAACCGCTTGCCGATCTTTTCCCTCAGTTTGGTGGTGTCATCCCAGGGATAACGGTTTGATCTCAAAATGGCTTCACTCATTGCTTTTCGCGCCTTTGGAGAAGGGCCATATGGATTTTCATTACTGGTCAGCCGGATAAAATCATCGGCAGGTGTAGCCGTTATTGTTTGATCTAAAGCAGTAATCGATTTAGAGCCAAGGGTTAAACCTGCCAATGCAAGGCTGCTTTGTTTAAGCCACAAACGCCGGTTTGTACTCATGAGAAATTGTTTTAGGTTAGTAAGTTATCATACAAAAAGTTTAATCTATTGCAGTTTGATGTAATTTATTTATCCGGCTGGACCTAAGGCTTATTGGCTTAAAAACAGTTTTAATGGATTGGTAAAATGATTTTTTTTCTTTTCATTGCAATGGTGTTGATATTATTTTGGTCCTAATTCAATCACCTCGCAGTCTTTCATTTCGTTTCCATCAATTACAAAACGGATGATGGTTCTCATTTTATGCCAACCCTGTTTACCGGCAGCCCCGGGGTTCATATGCAGGCAGTTGAGTAGATCATCGTACATGATCTTTAAAATATGGGAATGCCCGCTGATAAAGAGTTGCGGCCTGTGAATCAATATTTCTTTTTTTGTTTCGGGATTGTATTTGGGAGGATAACCACCAATATGCCGCATCATCACTTTTACCCCTTCACACATAAAAACCAGTTGCTCAGGAAACTCTTTACGGATATCCTGGCCGTCAATGTTTCCATATACCCCTTTCAGGATCTTTTGCTGCCTTATCTTATCTGCTAATTCTATTGTTCCAAAATCGCCCGCATGCCATACCTCATCACAATTTGCAAAATGTGAAAAGATGGTTTCATCCAGAAAGTTATGGGTGTCTGCTATAAGGCCTATCCGGGTCAATTTACTTTGTGGTTTGTTTAGCAACAAAATAACAAAGCTTTTAGCATTTTATTTTTTTAAAATCAATTCCATCATTTTTTGTAGCTGCACTTTAATTTCCGCATTTTCTTTTTTCAGGGCATCGATTTGTTGTTGCTGTTCCTGTACTGCCTTGACCAGCGGCATTACAAAATCGCCATACCGTATTCCATATTGACTATTTGCATTGGCGGGTTTGTCTACGCCGGAGAATTCATACCCGATCAAGCCGGCTGTCGCTTCTACTTCCTGTGCTATAAATCCTGTATACCGGATTTTTTCATTATCATATTTCCCTTCCCAGTTACTGCTGTCTTTTATTCCTTTAGCTGATGCGATTGCATTTACATCATAATTATAGGTAACGGGCCTGAGTTTCATAATAAAATCCAGCCCATGTACATCTTCCCGTATGTTCTTTTTAAATCTTCCATCACTGATAGTTGTCCAACCAACCTGCCCGCCAATACTTGTTATACTACCGTTACCTATGCGAACAACATTGCTTGCGGAAAAAGTTGTAGCATAACCAATAGCGGTGGAGTTGGAATGTGAGCCACCTATATCATCCGAAATGAATCCGACAAAAGTGCAATAAGCACTACTGTTTTGATTATGCCCTGCGGCATATCCAACAGCAGTATTATTAGATCCATTCGTGTTGCTTTGTAATGCGCCTTTACCCATAGCTGTATTGAAATCACCGGTATTATTGTAATACATAGCAAAATCTCCAACGGCAGTATTGTGTGAAGATGTTGTAGTTTGCCCAAGTGCACCGGTGCCAATGGCAATATTGCTTGCTCCGGTGGTCAGGCTACCTAACGAACCTGCTCCTAAGCCAATATTGCCATATCCGGTGGTACAACTATAAAGACTACTATTTCCGATAGCTATGTTTGCAAAAGAACCGCTACTGCTATATAGTGCAAAGGCGCCAATTCCCATGCTTTCAGCAGGAGAACAGCTAAATACTGAAAAAGGACTTAGCGAACATACAATATTGCACGGGTAACAGGAAAGATTATAATTATACATGGCAGAATCGCCAATGGCAACAGCGCGACTTGTAACAAGATTATTAAACAATGCATCCCGACCAATGGCAACATTTGAATAACCTGATGTATTCCTGTAAAGTGCGTAAGCGCCAACTGCTGTATTGCTGCTGGCATTGCTGTTGTTCAAAGCGGCAAGTCCATCCGCAGTATTATAGCTACCCGTAGTATTGCTATAAAGTGCAGCATACCCGTTGGATGTATTCTGAGCTCCTGTTGTATTGAGATACAATCCGTACATACCATGTGCTGTATTGCTGTTTCCATTGTTGTTTTGAAGTGCTGCAGCCCCGGTAGCCGTATTGTTAAGGCCTGTGATGTTTAACTGAAGCGCATTCAAGCCACTGGCTGTATTATAATCGCCGTTGGTATTTGATGATAGCGCATTTACTCCTGTTGCAGTATTATAGCCACCATTTAAATTTGCTGCCAGAACGTTTTTGCCAACAGCTGTATTTCCCACACCGGTGAGGTTATTGTAAAGGGTATAATATCCATTCGCGGTATTGTCATTGCCAGTTGTATTGGAATACATAGCGTAAGCGCCATGTGCGGTGTTATAACTTGCGGTACTATTATAGTTGAGTGCGGCGAAACCGGTACCGGTATTATTGCTGCCCGTTGTATTGCTATATAATACAGCGAAACCATTTGCAGTGTTGGCCGAACCACTGGTGTTAAGGTAGAGGCCATACATGCCATGTGCTGTATTATTATTACCATTATTATTTTGCAGCGCGGCAGCGCCGGTGGCGGTATTATTGGTACCTGTGGTGTTCAATTGAAGGGCATTCAGTCCAATGGCCGTATTATATCCACCGCTGGTATTATTCATCAGCGTATTGGTTCCCTGCGCGGCATTGCCGGTGCCTGTTGTGTTTGCTAAAAGCGACTTAAAGCCGAATGCGGTATTGAATGTTCCGGCACTGCTAAGCTCTAATGCCCGGTATCCCAGGGCCGTATTCAGGGTAACGGAATCGATGAGGCCCGATCTTTTATTGTTCATCCTGAAATTCACGGATGACGGGTCAGTGGTACCTAGGAAATGTGTAGCTGTATTGGTCCCGGCATTGCCGGTAAGATTCCAGCCACTATTATAAGCAATGGTTTGCCAGTTGGGCAGGGCAGGTGTTCCCATATTCACCATCAGTAGGTTTTGGGCTGTATCATAAACCAGCAGGCCTTTGGCAGGATTGCTGATGGAAAGTACAGTGGCCGTATTCATTCTTGGAATGAGTATACCTTTTGCATTGCTGGTAACATCCAGCAAGGCTGAAGGATCGGGTGAGGCAGCGGTGTTGTTGATTGCAAGGCCCTGGGCGCAAACAATTTGGGATCCGATGCATAGCATGATAACAAGCATAAATATTTTGTTCATAAAAATAAGTTTCTGTTGATCAGTGTTTTTTATAAAAGAACCGTATAATTTCCTGCCCGAATAAAGCGGTAACAGTAACCAGGCTTACTAATACGATTCCAGATATGAACGACATGATAATTTTTTTTGTAATTAAACTTACGTTTATAAAAATTTCATTACAGTTCGATTTAGTGAACGGCAGTTTTGGTTAATTAAACAGCAGGTATTATTTAGCGGGATTGGTTATTCAGTAAAACCAGTTTCTCTTTTTATTTGCAGTACAATAGAAGTGCCTGCAGGATTGCCAAACTCATCTTTAAGATCAATGATCTCTATAGGTTGCACAGCCGGGGCATTGTTATAACTTATAAGTCTTTGCATGGTGATATCAGTCGCCTTTGATAAATGACCTTCGGGTAATTGATCGTAATTGGCCGCCGCATTTGTTCTGCCCAAACCATTATCACTAATTGTACAAATGATCCAGTTATCTTTTGCTTTTAAGGATATGTTTAATTTTTTATCTCCCTGTTTCCTGCTGAGTCCGTGCCACAAAGCATTTTCTACAAATGGCTGAATAACCATTGGGGGTATTTTTTCCTGGTCGGTCACCAGGTTTTTATCTGTTTCTATCACTGAAAGCAACTCAACATTCATTCTTAATTTTTCCAGGGCAATATACAACTGGAGTGAGTATAACTCTTTTTCAATGGTTACCAGGTTAGCATCTGTATTTTCCAGTACATACCGCATTAGTTTGGCAAATTTGCTGATATAGTCTCCGGCTTCTTCTGTACGGTTATTTATGATCAGCGACTGGATCGAATTCATGGCATTAAAAATAAAATGAGGATTCATCTGTGCCTTCAATGCCTTGTTTTCAAGTTGCTGCAATTGATTTATTAATGCTGCTTTATTTCTGATCTGTTTCAGGCGGTATTGAAAGATACTGATGATCAAACCGGATGCAGCAACAATCACCAATAACCTGAACCACCAGGTATCCCAAAATGCCTTTTTTATCTCAAATGAAAAAACAGCCGGAGGGCACCAATTGGTATTGGGTAAACGGGCCTTTACTTTAAATGTATAATCACCTGCAGGCAGATTTACGAAGGAAATAAAATCACTTGATAAAGGTGGGCTCCAGGTGGTATCCAATCCCTCAAGAATATAACTGTAGCTTATATCATCTGTTCCAGGAGGGAATACAGCCTTATAATTAAAGCCCAGGGTGTTTTTGTTATGTGCAAGTTGCAATTTATAGGGTAGTCCAAAAAATCCCGACAATGAATCTGCATATAATGACCAATCGGTTTGTTTAAGATTAAGCTTTATATCCTCGATCTGTATTCCCGTAACAGTATTTTCAGATTTAATTTTTGAAGGGTAAAAACAAACCAGGTGCCTGCTTGTAGCTAACCAAATATTACCATCGTCAGTTTTTGTAAACCTGGTATTGTATGCATCTTCCAGATTAAGATCTGCGGCACTGAATAAGGCTGCAGTTTTGTAAAAATCATTATTCCCGTTGACTCTGCTTTTTGAAAGCGCAAGTACACCAGAACTCATCAGTAACCAGATATTTTTCTGGTTATCAAAACAAAGGTCAAACACATTATCGTTTGGTAGTCCGTTGGTTTTGTCTATCTGTTCTTTAAATACCAACGAATCATTTTGCCAGCTGTAACGCCTGATTCCTTTTCCGTTGTAAACTATCCAGAGATCCCCGTTGGGGTCATTCCGGAGTTTCTTGACCCAGCTATTTGTATTGAGTTCATTTAGCTGCTGTTTGCAAATATTTTCTTTGTTTATTGAGTACAAAATTCCTTTGTCGGTAGCAAAAAGAATATTATTATTCTTGCATTGATGCATCCTGACAATATTTCCCATAGCCTCTTTATTATTAATGACTGGCAGAGCGCTAAACCCGGTATCATTAAACTGGCAGGGCGATTTTTGTGTGCTTACTGCGACCAATATTTTTTTTCTGTAACTGTCAAATAATACATCAAAAATATCATCGCCTAAATGTGCTAAATGTTTACTTTGTTCGTAAATGGTATTTCCATCCTGCATAGCAAGGCCAAAGCCTCTTAAGGAATACCAATAACGGATTTTGTTATCAATTGCAAATTGATCAATGATCAGTTCATTTCCGGGCAATTTAGAATTGCCCCCCAGGTTTAATTTTCTTTCTCCATAAATACCGTTTGAAAATGTCTTAAATGTTGTGCTGCCATCGTTAATGAGTATGTTACCAGGTGATGATTGGAACATGTTCCAAACTTTTCCGGTGCCGGTAAGTTTCGGCAGCTCAAATATTTTATATCCCTGTTCTGTAATCTTTACCAGTCCGGTAAAGTCGGCCACCCAAAGATTTCCATGCCGGTCTTCGGTAATACCTGAAATAAGATTAATGCCTTGTCTTTTATAAAATGTTTTTAAACCCGAGCTGTCATATTTATCTGAATATTGTAAACCGTTTTTATCACTGCCGATCCAGCAGATATGTTTGCTGTCAAAAAAATAATGGTATATACCTTTTTGCTGTCCTAAAGCGCCGGGTAATTTAAATAGTTCTTCATTTTTAATGCTGTAAATACCACCGTCTGTTGAAACAAATATTCCGTTACCGGATTGAGATAATCTGTTGTAAAAATATTCAGATTTATCAGAGGCAGTAAGCAATTTAAAGGCGCCGCTTTTCTTCTTCAATACAATTATTTTGCCGTAGTTAATATAAACGTCCTCATCCTTTTCAACCAACCCCCGACAGGGGCTGTTTTCATAGCCAGGATATTCTTTTATTTTTTGCCACCTGTTTACAGTAAACCGGTAAATACCAACATTTGTTAAGGCAAGGATCTCTCCTTTTTTTGTTTCTACAAAATTGAAAACATAAGAAATTTGGAGTGAATCAGAGAGCGGATAGGAAACAAACTTATTTTCTTTTAATTGGCCCACCCCTCTGCGGGTGCCAACCCAAAAGCGAAGCTTGCTGTCCATCAGCATAATATCTGTTCTCAGATCAGGAAGGCCCTCGCCATAGCCGTAATTATTAAAATATTTTCCGTCAAAACGACTTAACCCTCCCGCGGTACCTATCCATAAGTATCCCAACCTGTCTTCGTATGTATTTAATATGTAGGAAGAAGGCAGGCCATCCTTTGTTGTATATGTTTTGCTGTATAATTCCTGTGCCGATATGGAAGTATTAACTATGAGTAACAATATTTTGCAGCAGAGAATTTTTGAAAATCTGTATAATATAGAATTGAACCTGCATTTCATCCTTTAAAGAATTTCATAAAAGCTTCTTTATTACCGCGGGATACTTCAATTTCCTGTCCGTCATTCATTACAACTATACCCCCTTCTCCTTTCTTATACATTTTTATATAACCGAGGTTAATCATGTATGAGCGATGTATCCTAAAGAAATTGTGCTCACTCAAGATATCCTCATAATGTCCCATTGTATAACTGGAAGTTACTTTTGTTTTGTCTTTAAGATAAAACACAGTGTAATTACTGTTTGCATGACAATACGAAATGTCCTGTACCGGTATTATCAAATATCCTTCTGCCGTAGGGATAATAATACGATCGGGGAGCCCCTGGGAATTTTTTAATTGTTGCTTAAGTAACCCTATCTGCTCCGGTGGATGTATCCTGATCTGTTTTATTCTTTTAATTGCTTTTAATACTGCGGTTTTAAATTCATCTGTATCAACAGGCTTCATCAGGTAGTCGAGGGCATTATAGCGGAATGCTTTTACCGCATACTGGTTGTGTGCGGTTATAAAAATGATTTCAAAATTAAAATCGGTTAATTTTTCCAGCAGGTCAAACCCATTTTCACCATGCTTTTGAATATCCAGAAAAATGAGTTGTGGTAAGGCTGCATCTATCGCCTTTTTTGCTTCATCTACGGTAGAAGCTTCGGTAATATCTTTTATTTCAGAAAAAAACTGTGAAAGCATTTTCGTTATGAGTTTTCTGCTCTGAAACTCATCATCAACAATAAGTGCAGTTATATTTTCTGCCATTACAAAAAATGGATTAGAGATTAATATTTGCAATTGTAAAATACTAAAAAGAATTCACTGCTAGATAAAGAATAAGTAGTGTTCGGTATTTTTATTTAACTTTATGGTATGCCTTTTCACCGCAACTTTACTTACTATATCGATAAGCGCTGCTGGAAATATTATTTCCTGCTTGCTTCACTTGCTCTTTGCGTCAATTAAAGATGAATATATCAGCAATCTGTTCATTTTAATTCTTCATTTTTAATTCTTAATTATTATGTCGCACTATTATACACTTGGAAAAATCCCACACAAACGTCACACACAGTTTCGTAAGCCTGATGGCAGTTTATATGCGGAACAATTGTTTTCTACCGAAGGGTTTTCTGATGATTATGCATTGCTTTATCATTGTTATGCGCCCACCATGATCACCAAAACGGATGATCCCATAGATGTTTCGCCTAAGGTGGCCGAAGAAAAAATGCTGAAACATCGCAGCTTTGAAGGCTTTAAAGTGAAACCTGAAGCAGATTACCTGCAGAGCCGTAAAGCGGTATTGGTAAACAGCGATTGCCATATTGTGCTGGCCGCTCCGCAAAAAAGCATGACAGATTATTTCTACAAAAATGCCGATGCTGATGAAATGATATTTGTACATGAAGGAACCGGTACGGTTAAAACTCAGTATGGCGAACTGCCATTTGGCTATGGCGATTATATTGTATTACCAAGAGGAACCATTTACCAGATCGAATTCAATGATGATAAGAACCGCCTCTTTATCGTTGAATCTTTTTCACCACTGCGATTTCCAAAACGTTATTTGAGTAAGTATGGACAGTTAATGGAACATGCACCTTTTTGCGAAAGAGATATCCGCACACCGCAAAACCTGCAAACCATTGATAAAAAAGGAGATTTCCTCATCAAAACAAAAAAGAAAGGCATTCTGTACGGATTGCATTATGGCACACATCCTTTTGACGTGATAGGGTGGGACGGATGCTGTTATCCTTATATTTTTTCCATTCACGATTTTGAACCCTTAACCGGGCGGGTACATCAGCCACCACCGGTTCACCAAACCTTTGAGACCAGTGCCTTTGTGGTTTGTTCTTTTGTGCCCAGGCTGTACGATTATCATCCCGATGCCATTCCGGCCCCTTATAATCACAGCAATATCGACAGTGATGAGGTATTATATTATGTAGCCGGTGAGTTCATGAGCCGCAAACATGTAACACAGGGGATGATCACACTCCATCCGGCAGGTATACCCCATGGTCCGCACCCGGGTGCTGTAGAAAAAAGTATTGGCGCTAAGGAAACAGCAGAACTGGCAGTGATGGTTGATACTTTCCGGCCTCTGCAATTAACCGTTGAAGCCTTGGAAATTGAGAATGAAGGCTATGTAATGAGTTGGGCCGAGTAAGAACACACCTTTTGGCATGTTCGAATTAGCACGGGCAAATTTCAACACAACACGCCAAAAGGCTTGTTCACACAGGGTATTTTTTTTCTACATAATTCTCAGCATCTTTATGCTCAACTAAATTTATTAATAATGTCAACTTATTATCCACTAACAACCGGCAACAGCTGGACTTATAAAACAAACGACGGCAGCACTTTTACCAACCAGGTAGCGTCTGAAGACAATGGCGTTTTCAGCATGTCCAATTCAACAGTAGCAAATCTTACACAGGTAAAGAAAGACGGCAATACTTTTTATACCGATAGTTACGAAGCAGGTAATATGCAGCCTTTTTTAAAAGATGATGCTGCCGAGGGCGATGCCTGGGAAATAAAATACAAGGCCAATACCATCGACAGTGTATTGAATGTGGTGATCAGGTCAACCGGCGGTACAAAAGAGGTTGAAGGTAAATTATATACTGATGTGATGGAGATGGAAGGCACGATGAGCTTTATTATAAATGGCAGTGTTTTTAATGCAGGCACAAAGTACCAGTGGTATTATGCAAAAGGTACCGGCCTTATTTTAACCACATCATCCTTAGGAGATCATATGCCATTAATAAATTGTACTATTTAAGGTTGGTTATTTTTTATTACAAAATCTGTCTTATATTTAAAGCACAAAAACCAAATGCTATATGATACAATACAATGAAATTAAAGTAGGCGATTACCTGGTAGCTGATAACGACGGCGATAAGAAACAAGGTGAAGTAACCAATCTGAACGGCAATGAAAAACAGGTTTGTGTAGATACGGGTGCCCAGGAGTTTTGGTACGAAATCAATCAATTGACAGCCATACCGCTTGATGATGACCAACTGACCAAACTTAAATTTCACAAACTGGAAAATGAAGATGGTACGGTTAAGTATATGAAAGGAGCTTTCCGGATGATGTTACCGGCAAAAGATGATTTTTCGAAATTCGAGATCTGGTATCGGGATGAACACCGCAAAATTATGCAACCCATACACCTGCACCAGCTTCAAAATCATTTTTATGATATGACCAAGGTGCATTTAAACGATGAATCTTTTGATTGATAAGTAAAAGTCTAAAAAATGCCTCAGACAGGGAGCTGTTTGAGGCATTTTTATGTAAGGTGTTGTAAATGATTTAGAAATGCCGTTTTTGCAATTTTAATATTTTAGGCAGACTTTTTAAAAAATCCCTGTTTTTGAAGGCCTAAAAGGCATTAAAACTCCACATTGCCCCTTTTTTTGTGGAAAAACCATGGAATTGTTGGGAATTCAATTCCTTTTTTGCCGTTAATTAAATAATAACTCTTATCTTTGCGCTCCAAAAATTATGGCTAAACAGGCACTTATTAAACAAGACGGAGTAATAATTGAAGCGTTGAGCAATGCTATGTTTAAGGTTAAATTAGAGAATGATCATGAGATTTTAGCCACCATTTCCGGAAAAATGAGGATGCACTATATCCGTATTTTACCGGGCGATAAAGTGGGTGTGGAAATGAGTCCATATGACTTAACAAGGGGCAGGATCATTTTCCGCTACAAGTAAAAAAGAATTATTTAGTAATACAATAAAAACCAAGAACCATGAAGGTTAGAGCTTCAATTAAAAAGCGCAGTGCAGATTGCAAGATCGTAAGAAGAAAAGGCAGACTGTATGTGATCAACAAAAAGAATCCCCGTTTTAAGCAAAAACAAGGATAATTAAAACTAAAGTCTAAAATCAAAATCTAAAATAAATTATGGCTCGTATTGCCGGTATAGATTTACCAAAAAACAAAAGAGGCGAAGTTGGCCTTACTTACATTTACGGAATTGGCCGTTCTACTGCCCGTTATATTTTAACAAAGGCAGGAGATATTGACCATAACAAAAAAGTTAATGAGTGGAACGATGATGAGCAAACTGCCATCCGTAACGTGATCAATAACGAGTTTAAGACCGAAGGTGCTTTACGTAGTGAAACCCAGATGAACATCAAACGTTTACTGGATATCGCTTGTTATCGTGGTTTGCGTCACCGTAAAGGTTTACCGGTTCGTGGCCAGCGTACACGTACCAACAGCCGTCAGCGGAAAGGTAAGCGTAAGACAGTTGCAGGTAAAAAGAAAGTAACTAAATAAACCAATTGGCAATTTGCAATAAGCAATTTGCCAATTTGATTATAACAGACTTCATGAATTTGAAGCAATACCAGATAGCCCCGGAGTCGGCAGGAGGATTGATTCAGTCCCGGTGAAAACCAGGATCTATTTTTTAAAAGATTACCTATCTAGAACAAATTATGGCAAAAGCACAAGGCGCAAAAGCAGCCGCTAAAAAAAGAGTAGTAAAAGTTGACAGCTACGGAGATGCACACATTACTGCAAGTTTCAACAACATCATCATCAGTTTAACCAACAAGCAGGGCCAGGTAATCAGCTGGAGCAGCGCAGGTAAAATGGGTTTCAGGGGTTCTAAAAAGAATACACCTTATGCAGCCCAGATGGCCGCAGCAGATGCAGCTAAAACCGCATTGGATGCAGGTTTAAAAAGAGTTGATGTATTTGTAAAAGGACCGGGAAGCGGCCGTGAAGGTGCTATCCGTTCTTTATCTCAAAATGGCATCGAGATCAACATGATCAAAGACGTTACACCATTACCACACAATGGTTGTCGTCCTCCAAAGAAAAGAAGAGTTTAATTCAATAGGCAACAGGCAATAGACAATGGGCAATTTTGCCAATTGCATATTGCATATTGCCAATTTAAAAAAAGGGTGCATTATTCATTTTAAAAGGTCTTTATAATGATGCATCGTCACTAAAAGACCACTATAACAATTATGGCACGTTACACAGGCCCCAAAACAAAAATCTCCAGGATCTTCGGAGAACCCATTACAGGTAATGGAAAATGGTTAACCAAGAACAGCAACCCTCCGGGTATGCATGGTGCTAACCGCAAGCGTAAAACCTTAGGTGAATATGCTTTGCAATTGAGAGAAAAGCAAAAAGCAAAGTACACGTATGGTTTGCTTGAAAAGCAATTCCGCAAAACATTTGATGAAGCTGCACGCCGTAAAGGTGTTACCGGTGAAAATCTTATTAAATTATTAGAAGCCCGTTTGGATAATACTGTATTTCGTTTAGGTATTGCACCAAGCCGCCAGGCTGCACGCCAGTTGGTATCTCATAAGCACATCACTGTTAATGGTGAGGTTCTTAACATACCTTCTTACAGCTGTGTAGCAGGTGATGTTATTGGTTTAAAGAATAAAAGTGCTGCAAACGCTTCTATCTCCGGTAATTTACGTGGCAAAAATGCCAAGTTTAGCTGGTTAGAGTGGAACGAAACTGCATCACAGGGTACTTTTATTACTTATCCTGAAAGAGAAAGTGTTCCTGAAAATATTAAGGAACAACTGATCGTGGAATTGTACTCTAAGTAATGGGAACGGCTGAATAAAGCCTAACTGTACAAGAGTGCGACGCCAATGAAGCTGAACAAAGAAAACTCAGCTTGGTACAAAAAATTTTAAACATTAAAACAACAAAATACAAATGGGAATTTTAAATTTTGTTAAACCAGATAAAATCGTTCTTCAGAAAGCAACCGAGTTTGAAGCCATCTTCGAATTCCGTCCGCTGGAACCAGGTTATGGTGTAACTATCGGTAATTCTCTTCGCAGGGTGTTGCTGAACTCTTTAGAGGGTTATGCCATCATCGGTATTAACATTGCCGGTGCCGACCATGAGTTTGCTACCTTAAAAGGTATTACTGAAGACGTTACTGAAATAATCTTAAACCTGAAGCAGGTTCGTATCAAGAAGAAAGTTGAGCATGAAGTAAACGTGGAAAAAGTTACACTTTCTATCAAGAACAAAACTGAATTCACTGCAGGTATGATCGCTGAAGCGTCTCCTACATTTGAGATCATGAATCCTGAATTGCTGATCTGTACTATGGACAGCAGCGCCAAACTGGATATCGAGATCACCATTGGTAAGGGCCGTGGTTATGTTCCTGCAGAAGAGAACAAAGAAAAGAATTCTCATTTTGGATATATCCCGGTTGATGCTATTTATACGCCGATCAAGAACGTAAAATACGCTATTGAAAATACCCGTGTTGAGCAACGTACCGATTTTGAAAAACTGATCATGGAAGTGGTTACCGATGGTACTATTCACCCGGAAGATGCTGTGAAGCAGGCCAGCCGTATTTTAATACAGCACCTGATGATCATCACTGACGAGAATATTACTTTTGATACCAAAGAAGATAAGAAAGAAGACCTGGTTGATGAACAGACTTTACAGTTACGTAAAGTATTGAAAACACCATTGGAAGATTTAGACCTTTCTGTACGTGCCTTCAATTGCTTAAAGGCTGCCAAGATCAACTCACTGAGCGAACTGGTACAGTACGAACAGGAAGACCTGATGAAATTCAGAAACTTTGGCCAGAAATCTTTAAGTGAAATTGAGCAGGTGTTACACGAAAGAGGTTTGAGTTTTGGAATGGATCTGAGCAAGTTGAAATTAGATGATGAGTAATAAAACAATTGGCAATTAGCAATATGCAATTAGCAAGTATTCAATAATAAGTAGCTTACAATTCCTGACACGGTGTGAGGGAAATTTAAAACTAAAATGTCATGCGTCACGGAAACAAAGGAAATAATTTAAGCAGAACGGCTTCTCACAGAAGAGCCCTGTTAATGAACTTAGGCTGCCAACTGATCACTTACAAAAGGATCACTACCACATTGGCTAAAGCAAAAGCTTTACGTGTTTACATTGAGCCATTAATCACTAAAACAAAGAACACAGCAAGTAAAGAGGCTATCATGCACAATCACCGTATTGTGTTTAGCTATCTGAACGATAAAGCTGCAGTTAAAGAATTGTTTACTGTAGTTGCTCCAAAAGTTGCTGCCCGTCCGGGTGGTTACACACGTATCATCAAGTTAGGTGCAAGAACCGGTGATAACGCTGAAATAGCGATGATCGAACTGGTTGACTTTAACGAGATCTACGGCAAAGGTGTTACTTCTGCTGCTGAACCAGCTAAGAAAACACGTCGTGCCGGTGGTGCTAAGAAGAAAGCTACCGATGCAGAAGCAACAACTGAAGCAGCTGCTGAAGATAGTTCGACTCCGCTCACTACTGATACAGCAACTGAAGAAAAAGCATAAGCTTGAAACTAACAGTTTATATAAGGCTCCCCCTACACAGTGTAGGGGGAGCTTTTTTATTGTATTCACAATGTGAAAAATTTTATTTGCTTATAACCCCATTATATTCTTTTCTTTGCAAAACCTTTATAATTAATGTCTCTTTCACAAACAACCCCAGCCATTTTAATTTTAGCCGACGGAACTGTATTTAATGGTACTGCATTTGGCAAAACCGGTACTGCCACAGGCGAAATATGTTTTAATACCGGTATGACAGGCTACCAGGAAGTGTTTACCGATCCCAGCTATTACGGCCAGGTTCTCATCATGAATAATGTACACATTGGTAATTACGGTGTAAAAGCTGCAGATGTGGAAAGTGACAGCGTAAAAGTGAAAGCCGTAATTGGCCGCAACCTGGAAGATAAATACAGCCGTTTTATGGCAGATGCTTCTTTGCAGGACTATTTTGAAGCACAGGGTGTAGTAGCTATTGATGGTATTGATACCCGTGCTTTGGTGGCTCATATACGTAGACAGGGTGCGATGAATTGTATTATTTCTTCAGAGATCACTGATGTAGCACAACTGCAAAAATTATTGAATGAAGTGCCTTCAATGGATGGCCTGGAACTGGCATCAACAGTGAGCACCAAAGAATCCTATTTTTTGGGAGACGAGAAAAGTGATCTGCGTATTGCAGTACTCGACTTCGGTATCAAGAAACATATTGACTTGTTTGGTGGAAAGAGGCGCTTATGTAAAAGTGCACAATGCCAAAACCAGTTTTGAAGAACTGGAACAATTTAAACCGCATGGCTATTTTATCAGCAATGGCCCCGGCGACCCGGCACCGATGGATTATGCAGTAAAGACAGTGAAACAAATTTTAGCTGCCGGTAAACCTTTATTTGGTATTTGCCTGGGCCACCAGTTGCTGGCACTCGCCAACGATATCCCTACATTTAAAATGCACCATGGTCACCGTGGATTGAACCACCCGGTAAAAAATATCATCAGTGGTAAATCGGAAATTACCACACAGAACCACGGCTTTGGTGTAGACCCTAAAGCGGTAAGAGCAAATGCCAATGTTGAGATCACCCATGTTAATTTAAACGACGACAGTATTGAAGGCATCCGTATAAAAGATAAAAAAGCCTTCTCAGTACAATACCATCCAGAAGCTACACCAGGTCCACACGACAGCAGGTATTTGTTTGATGAGTTTATCGGGATGCTGAATAATTGATCATACATTGAAAATTGTTCATTGCCCGCAGGATGCCGTGCAAACATTGTATATTGAGAATTATTTGGCGCCATAAAATAATGTTCAATAATCAACGCTCAATATTCAATACTCAATTCAAACATGCTGGTCATGAAAATTGCAATCTTAAACGGTCCAAATTTAAATCTGCTTGGCAAACGTGAAGTAGATATTTATGGAGCAGAATCTTTCGATAATTATCTGAAGACCCTGCAGGAGAAATATGCCAATATCGAAATTTCCTATTTTCAGAGTAATGTAGAAGGGGAGTTGATCAATGAAATTCAGCGATTGGGTTTTAGCTCTGATGGAATAATTTTAAACCCCGGTGGCTACACACATACTTCAGTTGCACTGGGCGATGCCATTGCTGCCATTACCACCCCGGTAATTGAAGTGCATATCTCCAATATTTTTGGAAGAGAAGATTTCAGGAAGTTGTCTCATGTTTCCGGAAAAGCAAAGGGTGTTATCAGCGGCTTAGGGCTGAAAGGATATGAACTGGCGCTGAAATATTTTCTATAACTACATCGTTCTGATAAAAAGAATACTGCAAAAGCAACTGCGAAAAGCACCACAGAATACATAATGATCCCCGGCGTATTCGATTTGCCTGTTTTACTGTTAAAAGTGTACTTGCAATCATCGCATTTAGTGTGGTGCAATAATTTAGGTCCCAAAACACCACCCCACCAAGTATATTTTACTTTAGATACGGTTTTGCTGCCACATTTAGGGCAAACAATTTCATTTGCAAATTCGTTAAGTTTATCCTGCATAAAATAGTTTTGTATCAATAAATGTACAAACTAAACGCTGAGAGTTTTAATTTTTGCAAATTTTTATGCTACAAAATAACCCGCAGTAATAAAGCGTAACCGGTATCTTCTTTGGGATTATCTGCAACAGTAACCACATGCAGCCCGGATGCCGACCACACTGTAAACAGGTCGCCTTTTTTGTGCTTTACCATCGCTTTATCAAGTTCAGGTAGCATAACCCCTTGTATAAACCAACCAAGGTCTCCTCCTTTACCCGAAGATTGAAGATCCGCACTGTAAATACTTGCCTGTTCCGAAAATGTACTGGTTTTATTTTCTATTTTCCACATAATGTTTAGGGCCAGCGATTCTGCAAAGCTCTTTTCAAAAACTGCCGTATCAATCAGTATGTGTTTGATATGATAAAAAGTATTAGGGCCTTCACCAATATTTTTACGAGAATATTTTCTTTTTAAACGGGCCGTATGTTTTACCAACCTTACCATGATAGGCCAGGCTGTCGGATTTACCCATAAATTGTCTGGTGCTTGCCACAGTTACCGTATCAATAAAATATTTTTCTTCAGTACATATTTTACAAAACCAATGGGGTTTTGGGTGGTGTCTAATATCTTTTTAATCTGGGCAAGGGTTTGGCTTTTTGCAGAAAAATAAGGCCGGTAAAAAAAAAAGGGAAACAAGCTTTTTCACAGTAGAAATTTAAAGGGTAAAGATAATGAAACAAATTTCAGCAGAGGGGGGGGGGGGGGCGGTTTGGGGCTTTGGGGATGGTTTTTTTGCCTTTTTGGGTCGGGGGGCCCGGGGGGCCGGCCCCAAAACCCCCCCCCCCCCCCCCCCTCTTTTATTTTTCCCAAAAAGGGGAAAAAAAACCCCCCCCCGGGGCTCCCCCCCGTCCGGGGGGGGGGGGGGCTCCCCCGGGGGTTGTCCCCCCCACAAAACCCCACCAAAACCCCGGGGGGGGGGGAAGGGGTGAAGAAAAAAACAAAAAAAAAAAAGAAGGAAAGGAAAGCTTAACTTTTCCTGAATCCGGACGGGTTGAATAATAAACTCCTTAGATTCTTAGCAATAGCCTGTTGCGTTTCGAAGTTATCTATAATTCATCACATAGTGCGACATGGTTAGCTCATTTCATTTTCCGCAACACAGCCTTCACCTGCTTTTTCATTTGGTCCAGATCTGCAAGCTGCTGCTGTATAAAACTATTGTCTTCCAGGCGGCCAATCACTTTATTCATCTCTTCATTGGTTTCGTAAACCATTTTTGCGGAAAGGATTGCTGTAGTCTTTTGCACGAGAATCAAAAATGCCTTTGCACATCCATTCTCTAGTTTCAAGTGCCTGTTTTAATAACACTTTGAGCAATACAGGAGTAAACTGACGCGGAGTAATATTCAGTATTTCAAGAAGTGAGGTATAGGCATGATTTAATTTATCGGCAGTATAAGCCAAACCCTGCTGCCTGTAAAAAATCATGCAGTTCAACCCAGCTTTTAACTTTACCCGATTTGATATTACGCTTAACATTTTCTGTTTCTGCTTTTTGGATCAACTGCCCGCCCACATTAAGCCATTCGCTGCGTTGTATTTTAGCCGACAGCGTTTTTTGAGCGCAGCAAAATCAGCGAATTTATTATTGTTGATATGCTGTAAAATTTCCATCACACCATAATACTGAATGAGTTCTTTAAAAATCAACATGGCTTGTGGTACTTTATGCAGTTCGGTCTTTCTTTTGAGTTTTCCCAACCGGATACAATTGCTGTACCGGCATCATCAGCCTTTAACTGCCCGAGTATTTTAAGCGCATCAAACATTTCATTGATGGTATCCGGCGCCAGGTAATTATATTCTATATGCTGTATCTTTTCTGTCCTTCGGTCACGGGCGTTATACTTCCATTCGTTACGTGCAAGTGCATACATGTTGTATATAAACCAGTAGCCGGGAACTACCACCAGCTTATTATTGGTAACATCATTGCTTACCAGGCTAAAAGGTATTTGTATATTCAGTTCTGCCGGAAAATCGCCTTTGGCAATTATGGTGAATGCTGCAAATTTTGAATTATGTTTTAAACTTACACAAAGGCCCGGCCAAAAGCCACGCCCGGCAACAATTTCACCATCTGCCGCCCGGCTGTTGTGGTTGCTGCCAATGGTGGCACCGGCAGCTATATTGCTTTGTCCCATTACCAGTGCTGCACATAAAAATGAATTGTTGTGATGCTGCTCATGCGATGGAAAGATCAATGAATTTAAAACCTCGCAGCAGGAAATGGTGGAGTTATTACCAAGATAAGAGTTGATCAACCTGGCGCCATATTTCAACTGCGAATGCGAAGCCATTACAAACCTTACAGCTTTTACACCATAAAATATGCGGCAGCCATAACCTACAATACCATTTACCAATTCGCAACCTTCGCCTATTTGCGACGTTCTTTTTTCGTCGCTGTTAACGGTTATGTTTTTTAATTTATTGGCACCTTTAAAATAAGCATCGGTACCCACCCAAACATCTTTAATGATCTTACAGTTTTTTATAACTGTCCTGTCGCCAACCTTGCCATAATAGCCACGTTGTTTATCATAGCGTTTCTCTGTAAATTCTTTAAACTTATTTAGCAAGGCATCATCTTCCCTGTACTTACTCCAAAGCCAGGCATCGCCTGCCAGCATACCGTTAAAAGGAATTACGCTGCGGCCACCAGCCTCGTTGCACAATTCCATCCAAACCCTTGTCTTTTCTTCTTCACCATCTTTTAAAATACCATTACCAAATTTTGAATAATCGGTGGTAGCCAGTTCATTTACATTGGCAATCATTACTTCGTTGCCAATAATATAATGACTGAGATAATTTACATTATCAATACAAACATTATTTCCCAAATCGCTGCTGATGATGGTGCTGTTGTAAAGCCCCACAGCCATGCGCAGGTTATGAAACTCTAAATAAAAAGGTTCTAATTTTCCAATGCGTACCAGACCATAAAATTTACAATTCCTTACCAGTTCGGGATTGAACTGTTTTGCAACAAAGATCTTATCCCAGTCATCAGATGTGTTGCGGTTACGGATGAGGGTCTCAATATCTAATGCAGTAAGTTTGCGGTAATCAATTCCGTTTTTGTTATGCAGGTTCCTTAAATGGTATTCATCCTTACCTTTTGGAATATATTTTCATCTACAAAGTTGTAGCCAAGATTATTAACCGGATGTTTTTTGATGATGTTCATGAACGAATGATAATTGGGTAATTGATAATGGATAATTCCATCCCGGTAATTGCTGAATGCTGATTTGCATACGATCATTTTCATTTATTCAAGTTAAGATTAACTGAGAAAAAGAAATCCTGCAAAAACATGATCAATTACCCCTTTTCGCGACATGCAGGCATTATTAAATTATCCATTCAAACGTTTATTCTACAGTAACTGATTTTGCAAGGTTTCTCGGTTTATCTACATCAACGCCTTTAGCAATACCCACGTAATAGCTTAACAGCTGCATGGGTATAGTGCTCAACATGGGCGCAATAATTTCATCGGCTTCCGGTATGTAAAATACATCATCTGCCATACCCGGGATCACTTCATCACCTTCGGTAATTACTGCGATCACTTTTCCTTTACGGGCCTTTATTTCCTGGATATTGCTTACAATTTTTTCGTGGTAAGAATCTTTGGTAGCAATAAATACAACCGGTAAATTCTCATCCACCAGCGCTATTGGGCCATGTTTCATTTCGCAGCAGGATAACCTTCGGCATGTATATAAGAGATCTCTTTTAATTTTAAAGCCCTTCCAATGCAATCGGGAAATTATATCCACGGCCCAGGTACAACGCATCAGATGCACCTTTGTATTTTAGGCAATTGCTTTTAAAGCATCTGCATTTTTTTAAATGGCGTTTACTTTTTCAGGAACAGCATCTAACTCAAGCAATAAATTTTTATATCGTTCATCACTAATGGTTCCTTTTTCTTTTGCAATTTTTAATGCCATCATGATCAATACTGCCAACTGGCCTGTAAATGCTTTGGTAGAAGCCACACCAATCTCAGGACCGGCATGTGTATAAGCACCACCATCGCTGATACGGGCAATGGATGAACCAACCACATTCACCACACCAAAAATAATGGCACCGTTTTCTTTGGCTCTTTCAATGGCCACTAAAGTATCAGCGGTTTCGCCGCTTTGCGAAATAGCAACAATAATATCTCCTTTGTTAACAATCGGGTTACGATACCTGAACTCCGATGCGTATTCAACTTCAACCGGAATACGGCAAAGCTCTTCAATGATATATTCGGCCAATAACGCCGCATGCCAACTGGTACCGCAGGCCACCATAATGATGCGTTGGGCATTTTTAAAATGCTCAATATTATTCTGAATTCCGCTCATGGTAATAGTACCTGCAGTTGCATCCAGTCTTCCTCTTAAACAATCATGTATGGTGCTGGGCTGTTCAAAAATTTCCTTCAGCATAAAATGATCGTAACCGCCCTTTTCAATTTCGGCCAGTTCCATATCAAGCTTGGTAACAAAGGGAGTAATTTTTTCGTTACCCAGGTTTTTTAAGATCAGTTCATCGGGCCTTACAATGGCCAGCTCATAATCATTTACATAAACTACTTCCTTGGTGTGTTCCAGCATGGGCGATGCATCTGATCCTAAAAAATGTTCGCCTTTGCCAACACCAATCACCAGCGGACTTCCTTTACGTGCTGCAATGATCGTATCCGGACTATCTGCATCCAATAACAAAATAACATAAGCACCGGTAACTCTTTTTAGTGCCACCCTTACTGCTTCTTCCAGGTCGCACTGGTTATTCTCTTTAATATCTTCAATAAATTCAACAACACTTCGGTATCTGTATCGCTGGTAAAAACATAGCCCTTATTACTCAGTTCTTTTTTTAACTGGGCGTAGTTTTCAATAATGCCATTGTGTATCATGGCTAATTTGCCACTGGCGGATGTATGTGGATGGGCATTCCTGTCGCTGGGCTCGCCATGCGTCGCCCAGCGGGTGTGGCAAATGCCGGTATGTGCATGCAGGTCCTTCACCTAAATAGATTCTTCCAATTCTGCAACACGGCCTTTCTTTTTGTAAACTTTTAAACCGCTATTGAGCAAAGCTACACCGGTACTGTCGTAACCCCGGTATTCCAGTCTTTTTAAACCGGTAATTACAATCGGGTAAGCTTCTTTAGGGCCAGTGTAACCAACAATTCCACACATATAATTACTTTTTTATATCCCCTACCCAAAAGGTAATAATGCGAAGATGATGTTTTATTTTTGTGGGCCCGGCGTAAGTAATAATATTTAGCTTTCCTGGCGTCCTCACTCTTGTACCATATCGCTACTACTGAACTGCCGGTAAAATCTATCGTGCAATTTAGCAAAAATGTACGCATTTAAGCATTTTGCAAACCAAACCTAAACCGGCTTTGGTATCAATTAACTAAATTGGATTATTAAAATCGCCAGTATGAAATATTTATTTATTTTTTTAGCCTTAGTTGGTTTACAAAATAGTGCAAATGCACAACAGGAGCCCGGCATTACCAAAATCTTTATTGTACGCCATGCCGAAAAAGAATCTGGCAAAGACCCCTTATTAACCGCTGCCGGTAATGCCCGTGCAGGCGACTTAATGCGTACATTACAAAATGAAGGCATACAGAAAATTTATGTAAGCCAGTACCGCCGAACTCAAAATACCGGCGACAGTTTAAGGTCGCAATTAAAATTGATACGGTTCATTATCCAGCTGATACCTTGTGCGATAATCTCATTAATGCCATTATGGAGCATCGTGATTTTGGAAAAACCATTTTAATAATCGGCCACAGTAATACTCTGCCACAAATTATCAGAAAACTTGGCGTTACTGATTATCCTTACTGGTGATATTGCCGATAATGAATTTGATAATTTGTTTGTGATAACATATAAAAAGAAAAGGCGAAGTTGAAGAAGATGAAGTATGGGGCTAAGTCGGGTGCTTCGGCGGCGATGCAATAATCACAACAACACCCCACTCAAAAATAAATACGCTACCGAAAAATAAATTATAATACCCGTAACATCAACCAGCGTTGCCACAAATGGTGCAGAAGAAGTTGCCGGATCAAATTTCATGCGCTTTAAAAAGATGGGTAGCATCGAGCCTGCCAAAGTACCCCACAGCACAACACCCATAACAGAAATGCCGGTTACCATGGCCAATAAAAAGTATGGGTGCCATACAGGTGGGGTTCAACATAACTCCCCATATAGGTTCTTAAAAACCCCACCAGGCCAAGGAGTCCGCCAAGCACCAGGCCGCTTTTTTATTTCTCGTTTCAAAATGGTTAACCAGTCCGCAATGGTAATTTCAGCCTTTGCCATGGCCTGGATAATTAGTGTGGATGCCTGGCTTCCGGTATTACCGCCGCTTGAGATGATGAGTGGCACCAGCATATTCAGTACCAGTACCTGTTTAATTTCATCTTCAAAAAAACTCATGGCACTGGCGGTAAATAATTCGCCTGCAAAAAGAACAACCAGCCAGGGCGCACGTTTGCGGATCAGTTTCAGAAAGGCATATCCAGGTAAGGTTCATCCAGGGCTTCGGTACCACCGATCTTTTGTATGTCTTCGCTATACTCTTCTTCTGCCACCCAAAGAATATCATCAATGGTTACAATGCCCAGTAAAACATTGTTGTCATCCGTTACCGGCAACGCCACCCGGTTATTCATTTTAAAAACCTCGCTGGCCATTTTCCTGGTCGTCGGTAACATGCAAGGCAATAAAACGGCCATCCATGATATCTTTTACTTTTGTCTGAGGTTCTGCCAGAATAAAATCCCGTATCCTTATATCATCCAGCAATTCATCCGCTTCGTTAATAACATAAATAACATCAATGGTTTCGCTGCCACGGGCATGTTTTCTGATTGTTTGAAATACTTCGGCCACCGTATTTTCTTCATACACATACACATAATCCGGTGTCATTATCCTGCCCATACTGTTTTCTGGATAACCAAGTAATTCAAGGGTATCCCTGCGTTCATCAGGGTCTAATGTTTTTATCAGGTCACGTACAATGCTGTTGGGTAATTCTTCCAGGAAAGCAACGCGGTCATCGGCCGGCAGTTCGTTCAGCAGTTCCGTGGTTTTAATGGATGGCAGATCCTTAATGATCCTTTTCTGTGTAGCTAATTCGATGATCTTAAAAACACTGGCTGCACGGTGAATGGACAGCAGTGAAATGATCTGGCATTCGTAGTCCTCATTTTCATAAATAAGGTCGGCCACATCACTGATGTTCTGGTCATTCAGAATTCCTGTATGGCCAGTTGATTTTCTGAAGCGATCACTTCTTCAAACTGTTGTTGTATTGATATTTCGTCAACTTCGCTTTGCAGTTCAGTCCTTTGTTGTTAAATTGCATTGCAAACGCAACGCAATTTAACCCATTTATCTTTAAGCAAATGTTATGCTGAAACCTTATTTATTTGTTGATGATACAAGTGGAAAGGGTAGAGAGGTGTTTACTCATGAACGCATTCCTGCCAATACCGTAATTGAAATTGCACCGGTGATTGTGATGGAATTTTCAGACAGGGAACATCTTGATAAGACTTTATTGCACGATTATATTTTTGAATGGGGAAAAGAAAAAAATAAATGTGCTATGGCACTTGGTTTGATACCGATTTATAACCATAGCTACAAAAGCAACTGCGAATACTTTATGGACTTTGAAGACAGTTCCATTATGGTAAAAACGGTAAGGGTAATTGAAAATGGCGAAGAACTTACCATTAATTACAATGGCGACTGGAACGACGGAAAGAAAGTTTGGTTTGATGTAAAGTGAGGTTTGAAGCTTAGAAGTTGAAAAGTTTTATAGGATGCCACACCTTTGTTAACCTTTCAACTTTTCAACCCGTCAGCCATCCCTTATGCCTGTTCTATCAACTGTATTTCAACAGCAATTCTTACTTCGTCACTAACAACTACGCCACCGGCTTCAGTTACAGCACTCCAGGTAAGGCCAAAATCTTTACGGTTTATTTTGCCGTTAACAGTGAAACCAGCTTTGGTATTACCATACGGGTCTTTTACAACACCGCCGAACTCAACTGATAATTTTACATTTTTGGTTACATCACGTATGGTAAGATCGCCAAACAAATCGTAAGATCCATCGCTGTCTACATTTTCGGTTTTGGTCGCTTCAAATTTGATCTGCGGAAATTTTTCTGCATCAAAGAAGTCGGCGCTTTTCAGATGCCCGTCTCTTTGTTCGTTATTGGTAGATATTGAATTTACATCAGCCGTAAAACTCACTTTGGCTTTTGTAAAGTCTTCATCTTCGGTTTGTGCCGATACGGTAAAAATGTCGAAACTACCTGTAACATTGGTGATCATCAGGTGTTTGATCTTAAACTGTACTTCGCTGTGTGTGGGGTCTAATGCCCAGGTTTTGGTTGCCATGATTTTTAATTTTGAATGCAAATTAATAATTAATGTTTAAACATTGAAATTTATTTCTGAAAGAAAATGTTAATAAAAAATCCCGCCACCTGGGCGGGATTTTTATATAGACACATAAATTGACTATTTAGTCGCTTCAAATTCCTGCGGATGATATTTAATGCAGCTCCGGCTTTAAAACCACTCAATCTGCTGTTCATTATAAGTATGATTTACATCAATGGTATCTGATGTTCCATCAGCATGGTTAAAAACCATTTGCAGTTGTTTGCCGGGGCAAAACTGGTTAAACCAATGATGTCAATACTGTCATCTTCCTGTATTTTGTTGTAATCTTCCTTATCTGCAAAGGTTAAACCCAGCATACCTTGCTTCTTCAGATTGGTTTCGTGAATGCGGGCAAATGATTTTACCAGCACAGCACGTACGCCCAGGAACCTTGGCTCCATAGCTGCATGCTCTCTTGAAGAACCTTCACCATAATTCTCGTCACCCACCACTACAGAACCCACGCCTGCGGCTTTATAAGCCCTCTGTGTACCGGGTACAGTTCCATATTCACCGGTTAACTGGTTTTTTACATTGTCTGTTTTTTCGTTGAAGAAATTAAGTGCACCAATCAGCATATTGTTGCTGATATTATCCAAATGGCCACGGAATTTTAACCATGGGCCCGCCATTGAAATATGATCGGTTGTACATTTTCCTTTTGCCTTGATGAGCAATTTCAATCCTTTCAGATCAGTGCCTTCCCATGCTTTAAAAGGTTCCAGTATCTGCAACCTGTCGGATGTTGGAGAAACCAATACTTCTACCTTACTACCATCTTCGGCAGGAGCCTGGAAGCCTGCATCTTCCACTGCATAACCCTTAACCGGCATTTCAATACCCAATGGTTCTTCCAGTTTAAATTTTTCTCCTTTATCGTTGGTTAAATAATCGGTAAGCGGATTAAAAGACAGAGAGCCTGCAATTGCCAAAGCCGTTGTAATTTCCGGCGAAGCAACAAATGCATGGGTGTTTGGATTACCATCATTCCTTTTAGAAAAATTACTGTTGTAAGAAGTAACGATCGAATTTTTCTTGTAGGATCGGTTGAATGCCTTGCCCACTGTCCAATACATGGTCCGCAAGCATTGGCTAAAACCACGCCGCCCATTTTTTCAAAAGTGGCTAAGTAACCATCCTTTCAACAGTATAACGAACCTGCTCCGAGCCTGGTGTTATGATAAATTCTGCTTTTGCTTTAAAATTATTATCCGATGCCTGCTTTGCAATAGAAGCAGCACGGGTAATATCTTCATAAGATGAGTTAGTGCATGAACCGATCAATCCAACTTCCATCTGATCGGGCCACCCATTCACTTTAACTGCATCGGCAAACTTGGAAATAGGCCATGCCAGATCTGGCGTAAACGGTCCGTTGATATGTGGTTCCAGTTCAGATAAATTAATTTCAATAACCTGGTCAAAATAACTTTCCGGGTTTGCGTATACTTCATCATCGCCTGTCAGGTGTTCTGCAATGGCATCTGCGCCATCGGCAATTTCGGCACGACCGGTTCCTCTTAAATATTCTCCCATTTTTGCATCGTAACCAAAAATAGAAGTGGTGGCACCAATTTCGGCACCCATATTACAAATGGTTCCTTTGCCGGTGCACGATAATGATTTTGCACCATCACCAAAATATTCCAGTATAGCTCCGGTACCACCTTTTACAGTAAGTATGCCGGCCACTTTTAAAATAATATCTTTTGAAGCCGTCCAGCCGCTTAATTTACCGGTAAGTTTAACACCGATGAGTTTTGGAAATTTAAGTTCCCAGGGCAATCCTGCCATTACATCACAGGCATCGGCACCACCCACACCAATGGCTATAATGCCCAGTCCGCCGGCATTTACGGTATGACTATCGGTACCGATCATCATCCCGCCAGGAAAAGCATATTGCTCTAATACCACCTGGTGAATAATACCTGCACCTGGTTTCCAGAAACCAATGCCATATTTATTGGAAACAGAAGCCAGGAAATCGTATACTTCTTTATTTTGTGTTTTTGCTTTGCTCAGATCTTCAACAGCACCAACTTCGGCCTGTATCAGGTGATCGCAATGCACGGTTGAAGGTACGGCCACTGTTTTGCGGCCAGCCTGCATGAATTGTAACAAAGCCATCTGGGCAGTAGCATCCTGCATAGCCACGCGGTCGGGCGCAAATTCAACATAATCTTTTCCTCTTTCATACGCAGTGGTAGCTGCTCCCTGCCAGAGGTGGGCATACAATATTTTTCGGTAAGGGTAAAGGATTTGCCGGTTGCTTTACGGGCAGCATCAATACGGGCACCAAAGTTGCTGTACAACTTTTTAATCATGTCAATGTCAAAGGCCATGGGAATAATTTGATGATTTGGAAATGATCAATTTGAAGATAAAAGGATGGTTTTGAAAATAAAAGCCTGTATACATAAGCGAATATTCAAATCTGCACGTCTTCAAACTGAAGTGCCGCAAATTTACGAAAACTGAATCATTTTTTAAAGCCCTTTGTTTTTAGCGGAAAATGTGTTTAATTTAGCATTATGAATAAGTTTAAACAATTTATTGAGTGGCATATTTTTGGGGTTTGCTCTGCCATTGGCGAAAAAATGGGCATTGCAACCTCTACAATCCGTAAATATTTTATCTATATGTCGTTTATGACATTTGGGTCACCTGTTATTGTTTATCTTTTTGTTGCTTTTGGATGAATATTAAGCGGTATATATTTAATGCCAGGAGGAATCCGTTGAGATACCTTTAACCCTCCGCAAGCTAGCGGAGGAACTTGCAGCTTTTAGAAATTAAGATTATTGTTTTGACCAACATCAAATGGTATTTTGTAATCCTTTTTTAGTTAGGGTTAATTGCTCTTATCCTCACCAGTTTCTCCAATAAATTTTCCAGCAGATCCAGTCTCAGCATATTGGCGCCATCACTTTTTGCAACAGCAGGGTTGGGGTGAGTTTCAATAAACAATCCGTCGGCGCCGGTGGCAATGGCAGCTTTGGCAATGGTTTCAATCAATTCGGGATTACCGCCGGTTATACCTCCAGCCTGGTTTGGCTGTTGCAAGGCATGGGTGCAATCCATAATTACCGGAACATTTATTTCCTTCATCCAGGTAATGTTCCGGTAATCAACCACCAGGTCGGTATAACCAAAAGTATTACCCCTTTCAATCAACCCCACTTTATCATTACCGGCTGCATTAATTTTTTCAACAGCAAACTTCATAGATGGGCCGCTCAGGAATTGACCTTTTTTAACGTTTACGATCTTGCCTGTTTTTGCAGCAGCAATTAACAGATCTGTCTGGCGGCAAAGAAAGGCCGGTATCTGTAAAACATCCACGTACTCAGCTGCCATGGCAGCTTCTTCGGCTGTATGTATATCGGTTGTTGTGGGTATGGAGAATTTTTCTCCAACTTTTTTTATCAACTCCAAAGCTTCTTTATCACCAATACCGGTGAATGAATTGGCAGAAGTTCTGTTTGCTTTGCGATAGGATGCTTTAAAGATATAGGGTATCTCCAGTTTTGCACAGATGGCGGCAACTTTTCAGCAATGCCCATCACAATATCTTCACTCTACCACGCATGGGCCGGCAATGAGGAAGAAATTATTATCTTTATATTTTGATTGCTGAAGAGGTCTTTAAATGTTTTTCCATGGTGCAAAGTTACAATATTCGATATTGAATATTACATTTACACTTTAGAACAACTTGCTATGATAAAAGAGAAAATATTGGTCATTGGTGCCAGCGGGCAAATAGGGAGTAGAGCTTACATTGGCTTTGCGAAAAATGTATGGCAATGCCAATGTGGTTGCTTCTGACCTGCGGGAAGAGAACGACCTTTTAAAAGGAACCGGTCCTTATGTGAGCATGGATGTGATGAACAAGGAAATGCTGCATGTACAGGTGATCAGGCAAGGGATTACACAAATATATTTGCTGGCTGCTATCCTTTCTGCTACCGGCGAAAAAATCCCAACCTGGCCTGGAGCCTGAATATGCAGAGCCTGCTGAATGTACTGGACATAGCAAGAGAAGAAAACCTGCACAAAGTTTACTGGCCATCTTCTATAGCCGTTTTTGGGCCTACATCGCCCAGGCAACATTGCCCGCAGGCCACCGTTATTGAACCCGTAACTGTTTATGGCATCAGCAAATTTGCCGGCGAGTTCTGGTGCAATTATTATAACCGCCGTTATGGTGTTGATGTAAGAAGTTTACGCTATCCCGGATTGATCAGTTATAAAAGTGCACCTGGTGGCGGAACAACCGATTATGCTGTGGAAATTTTTCATGAAGCACTGGAAGAAAAAAAATACGAATGTTTTTTGCGGGAAGATACCTACCTGCCGATGATGTATATGCCCGATGCCATTCGGGCCACCATCGAACTGATGGAAGCTGATGCATCAAAATTTCAATCCGCACTTCTTATAATATTGCAGGTATGAGTTTTTCGCCAAAAGAAATTGGGGCTGAAATAAAAAATCATATTCCAGATTTTTCAATCAGTTACAAACCTGATTACCGGCAGGCAATTGCCGATAGCTGGCCTCAAAGCATTGATGATGCAGTAGCACGTAAAGACTGGGGCTGGAAAGAAGAATTTGACCTGGAAGGAATGACGAAGGATATGCTGGAGAACCTGGGGAATCAATAAGTAATTGGCAAACAAGCAATTTCAATATTCAAAGGCAATAATGCAATTTAATTTGAAAATTGAGCATTGTACTATTGAAAATTGACAGTTCACTTTTTTTTAAATAAGCTTATGCTCGTAAGCATATTTAACCAGGCCGATAACGCTGCTGGTATTTGTTTTGCGGAAAATATTTTTACGATGGGTTTCAATGGTGCGTTCACTAAGGAATAATTGTTCGGCGATCTGTTTATTACTTAATTCTTTTTCAATAAGCTGAACGATCTCTATTTCACGGGATGTTAACCGTGCTTCTTCATTTTCTTTTTTCAGCTCACTGTCCCGGGTCATTTCATGCAAAACCTCTTCGCTGAAATAGACACCGCCACCGGATATTTTCTCCAACGCTTTTACCAGTTCCTGCTTGCCGATGTTTTTCAACACATAACCGGAAATATCGGCATCATCGATCATCTGGTTAACGAGGTCGCCCTGGCCGCTCATACTAAGTGCCAGTATTTTTTATTTGGGGAAATTGCTGGTGTACCTGTTTTGAAAGTTCGGCGCCGTTTAGCCCGGGCATCATGATATCCGTTAATAAAATATCTATAGATTTTTTTTCAATCAGGGAGATCATTTCCAAAGGTTGGGTACACTCAATTACCACTTCAAACTGGTCGTGGCCATGCAACAAAGATTTCAGCCCATCAATTACAATCTGGTGATCATCAACAATGCCTAAAATTATTTTTTGTCTTTCATATGGTGTTACTGCCGGTGTAGTGTGCAAGTTAATTTTTTAGCCGGCAATGGGTACATGAATAGCTACCAATGTCCCTTTGCCGGGGAACTGTCAAAATCTACCGTACCTTTTAAAAAGGCAACCCTTGAACTGATATTCTTTAAACCGATCCCCTCAAAATGCTGTTTATCATTAATATCAAAACCACGGCCATTGTCTTCAACAGTTGCAGCAATTCCATCTGCATCCTTGATCAAAGATATATCCAGCTTATTGGCGCCGGAATGTTTTATCACATTATTCACACATTCCTGTATCACCCGGTATAAAACAGTTTCTACATTACTGTCAAGCCGTTCATGTAATCCTTCGGTGTGCAGGTTAATTTTGATGATGCGGTTATCAATTTTATCAAGAAATTCCTTTACAGCACTGGCCAGCCCGCTCTTCAACAAAGCATTGGGCATCATCTGGTGACTTACACTTCTGATCTCTTTACAGCTTTCATCTACCAGGCCAATCAGTTTATCAAAAGTTATTTTCTGTGCTTCATCCTTAAACTCGATATCGTTTTCAAATGCCGATAAATTCATTTTTGCCGCACTCATCATCTGGCCCACACCATCATGCAGTTCGGCGGCTATTCGTTTGCGTTCATTCTCTTCGGCATTGATAATGGCTTTGGTCGCTATATCCTGTTGCTTCATCACTTCCGCTTGTAAATGCATCCTGTTTTGAATCTGTCTTTTGCGGTAAAAATTAAAGCCGGCAAAGCTTAAAAGCACAGTTACAGCAATCAATCCCCCAAGCAGGTAATTCTTTTTAGTGATCTCCGCGTCCTGTAATTTCAACTGCTGTTCTTTTTTTCTGTTTGATATTTTGCATTCAGCTGTTCGATTTGTTTTAGCTTATCGCCTGAATATATAGAATCCTTTAGTGCCGTTTGTTTTTTGTAAAAATTAAGCGATAATGCCGGGTCTCCTTTTTTTTCGGCAATTACAGCCAGTTCTTTATAGTTTGATAACAGTAAATCTGCATAACGCATTTTTATTGCTACACTGTTGCTGAGGTTATATTGTTCAATCGCTTTTGTATATTGGCCCTGCTCTTTATACATATAACCCAGATCACCATGACCCAGTGCAATGGCAAAACTATCTTTAAGTACTTTCCTCAGTTCAAGCGCCTCCAGTAAATATTTCTCAGCCTCCACAAAGTTTTTTTTGTAAAGTATACACCCCTCCTAAAAATTAAAACTGTAGGCTTTGCCGGAGAGGTCATTCATTTTTTCACGAATGGCCAGGGAGCTTTTATACCTCCTGATGGCTTCCGTATAATCTTCCTTATATTCAAATACCACGCCCGATTCATTCAGGATCGTAGCCATACCGTCGTCGTTGTTCAGCTTATTATAAATAGCATAGGCTTCATCATACATCTGCAGTGAACGGTCCAGGTCTCTTGTTTTGCGGTACAATTTACCCAACTCGTTCAGCACCCCGGCTTTAACTGCAGGGGCATCTGTTTTTTTGAGGATATCCATCGCTATATAGTAATACACTGCGGCACTGTCGTAGGAGCCTTTAAAATACCAGGATAGACCGGTGTATTTTTTAAGCTCAGCCACGGAAGCGGGGTCTTTTAATTTTTCGGCAAGTGCAGCCCCTTTAACAGCGGCAGCCTGGCACTCATCAAAATCTTTAAAGAGCATGGCATTGGCAAGTGCTTTGTATGCTTTTACTTTTTCGGCATTATCAGCATTGAATTTGATGATGAACTTCAGGCTGTCGGTATTGCCACCCTGTGCATTTGCAAATAGTGCAACTAGGTTAAAAATAAAAATGAGAAATACTTGTTTGTTTTTGAACATGCCGGTTTAAATTTCAATTAAGATAAGCCAAGAACATCCTTCATGCTGAAAATACCTTTTTTATCACAGCTATATTCAGCAGCTAAAACCGCTCCCAATGCAAATCCATTGCGGTTGTGTGCCGTATGTATGATCTCAATATCATCAACGGCTGAACTGTAGGTAATGCTGTGTGTGCCCGGTGCAGGGTCTTCCCGTTTGCTGATGATGGACAATGCTTCGGGATCAGTTGTTTCATCGTTTACCCATTTTTTTTTTGTTGAAATTTCCTGTAAGATCTGTTCTGCCAGGGTAATGGCCGTGCCGCTTGGCGCATCTTTTTTGCGTGTGGTGGATCTCCTGCATGCTGATGGCATATTCATGATGCCCGTTCATCAACTGCGCCAGTTTTTTATTCACTTCAAAAAAAATATTCACTCCTACACTAAAATTGCTGGCATATAAAAAGCTGCCATTTTTTTCTTTACAATAATTTGCTACTTCGTCCCAGTCTTCTAACCAGCCGGTACTGCCGCTCACCACCGGGATACCGGCATGAAGGCAGGCAAGAATATTTTCTTTGGCACTATGCGGCCCTGTAAATTCTATGGCTACATCACATTGCAGCAGGTTTTCTTTTGTAAGATCTCCCTTGCTGTCAATATCTATTTTTAAATCTACTGTGTGGCCTCTTTCAAGTGCAATTGCTTCAATGGTTTTACCCATTTTTCCATAACCGATCAGCGCAATTTTCATCCTAGGATCGGATAAATTCGGGAATTACCGATTAACTGGAATTTTATAGTTAGTGAAAAAATGAAGATAATTATTTTGAACGGTTTTTTCCGATGTTGAGCACAATACTTATGCCATTGGTGTTGGCAAACTGGCTGTAACCGGGCTTTATCTGTAAGCTAAGATCATCGCTTACATCAAAAGTTTTCAGGTGTGCATCAACCGTGGCATCTACCACATTCAAACCCCAGAAAAGAATAAAGAACAGCACCGTGTAATCAACATTTTGCCGCACCTGGTTTCTGAAAGTTTTAATCCTGTCCGGTTGGTCTTTTACCGAAAAATAGGGCTGGGGTATTTCAAAATCGTTTGCAGGGTTGCCATCAATGGAATTTAAATAGGCATTTTTAGCTTCCTTATACTGTTTAACATTTCTAAAAAAGATATAGGTTGTTGTTCCCAATGCTGCGTACACCACCGGAATTTTCCAGTATTTTTTATTGGTTGCCTGTCCCCAGCCCGGGATTATGGCCGAGCGGTAGATAGCAATATTCGGATTGTATGCTTTTGATGGATCGGGTTTCGAGAAAATTTTGGTGTTGCGCTTTTTGGTACTGTCTTTTTGAGCAAAAAGATTACTGCATACAAAAAACGAACAAATAAAAATGATAAGTGTGGAAGCTTTAAACATTAAGATACGTTGATATTAAATTTATCAAGCAATGCATTTAATTCTTCAACAGAGTAGTACTCAAATAAAATACTGCCGCTGCCTTTTTTGTCGTGTTTCATTTTTACACGGGTATTAAAATTCGATGCTAAATTATCTTCTATCTTTCTAAAATTGTCGGGCAACGATGCTTTTACAGCAACTTTAACAGCCGGTGTATATTGCTTTCTTACCAGTTCTTCTGTTTGTCTTACAGACAAGCCGCTCTTTTTTATCTCGTTGAAAATGTATAATTGTTTATCAACCACATCAACATTTATCAATGCCCGGGCATGGCCCATGGTGATAACGCCGGTTCGAACTGCAACCTGTATATCGGGTGGTAATTTAAGCAGGCGTATGTAGTTGGTTACAGTGCTTCTTTCTTTGCCCATTCTTTCGGCTACCTGTTCCTGTGTGTATTCCAGTTCATCCATCAGGCGCTTATAACTTAATGCAATTTCAATGGCATTCAGATCTTTACGTTGTAAATTTTCAAGCAGCGATAATTCCAGTAACTCGGCATCGTTGGCCTGCCTGATATATACCGGCACATCTTTTATACCGGCTATTTTTGATGCCCTTAAACGGCGTTCGCCTGCAATAAGCCTGTATTTACCATTGGATAGTTTTGAAACCGTGAGCGGCTGAATAATGTCGTGTATTTTAATGGACGCAGCCAACTCGTTCAAAGCATCAATATCAAAATCGTGGCGGGGCTGTTTGGGATTTACCTCAATCTGGTCCAATGCAATCCGGTAGGATACAGAAGCCTGCTCCACTACTTCGGGTTTCACTGGCCTGGGATAAATTTCCGGCAGTGTTTTTCAGATCGGCATCGATGTTTTGTAATAAACTTCTGATTCCTTTTCCTAAAGCGTCTTTTTTATTTGGCTGCGACATAGTTTTTAGCTTTTAGCTTCTAGCACTTAGCTTTTAGCAAAAGCACGTGGCTAATGGCTAAAAGCTAAAGGCTAACGGCTTGTTATTCTATTATTCTTTCTTCTTCTTTTATCTTGGTCATATTATTTTTCTGCAAAATTTCTTTTGCCAGATTCAGATAGTTCACTGCTCCCTTGCTGTCGGCATCATACAATATAACTGGTTTTCCAAAGCTGGGTGCTTCGCTCAGGCGGGTATTACGGTGAATGATGCTGCTGAAAACAATTTCTTCAAAATGGCGCCGCACTTCACTTACCACCTGGTTGCAAAGGCGCAGGCGGCCATCATACATGGTCATTAATATACCTTCTATTTTCAGATCCGTATTCAACCTGTTTTGTACAATTTTAATGGTGTTTAATAATTTACCCAGGCCTTCCAGGGCAAAAAATTCGGTTTGTACCGGTACCACAACGCTATCGGCAGCAGTTAATGCATTTACCGTTATTAACCCCAGCGATGGAGAACAGTCAATAATGATGAAATCATAATTATCCCGGATGGGTTCCAGTATTTTCCTTAAAACGGTTTCCCGGTTGGGGTAATTAATCATTTCAATTTCGGCACCCACCAGGTCAATATGCGATGGCAGTATATCTAAAAAAGGTATATCCGACTTTAAAATAATATCTTTTGCCTGTGCATCATTCACCATACAATCGTATAAGCTCTGGGTAATATTATGCAGGTCGAAACCGGTACCGGTGGTACTGTTTGCCTGGGGATCGGCATCTACCAGCAGGGTTTTATATTCCAGCACGGCAAGACTTGCCGCCAGGTTTATAGCCGTAGTAGTTTTACCTACCCCGCCTTTTTGATTTGCTACACCAATTATTTTTGCCATTTGTTCGTTGTTCGTTATTGTTTCTTCACTTTAGCTAACAGCTTCTAGCTCACAGCTTGTTTTGCGCCAAAGGTATCGTAATACAGTTCAATATCCTGCTTAGTTTGAACTGTTTTTGAAACCATACCGTGTAATTCCTGCTTTTATAAAATATTCCCCGGTCTTACACGTCTTTGTAAAAAAGCTGGTTTTTATGTGCAAATTGCTATCAGGATGGCAAATTTAACCATTCGGGATAAAATTGGACAACAAAGAAGCTTCTTAATTGTAATATTGGATAATTAAGTTTTAAAAGCAGTTAATTTTATGGTCACCATTATATCCGGTACAAACCGAAAACACAGCAATACATCTAAAATAGCCAGGGAATACCAGTTGATCTTACTTGAAAAAGGTATTAAAGCGGTGATACTGTCCCTGGAAGACCTGGACCTGGTGCAATACAATCCCGCATTTGAAACCATTGAAAATGAGATTTTAATACCCGCTACTCATTTTATTATCATTTCTCCTGAGTATAATGGAAGTTTTCCGGGTGTTTTGAAAATGCTTTTCGATACCAGCCGCTCTCACGAGATCTGGTTTCATAAAAAAGCATTGCTTACCGGAGTTGCTTCCGGCCGGGCCGGAAACCTGAGGGGGATGGATCACCTGGCAGATGTGCTGAATTATATGAAGATCACGGTTCATCCCAACAAACTTCCCATTTCGGCTGTAAACAATGTGGTGAACAGTGATGGAAAGATTATTGATAATAACACGTTAAAAGCCATCAACCAACAACTGGATGAATTCATTTTATGGGCATCTTTGCAACCGCAACCTTCAAAACATTAAATAATAAACCCCTTTCATGCGTACACCATTAGGAGCTTTCATCGTTGTAGCAATCATGCTTTTGATGGATACTTATATCTTCCAGGCCATAAAAACTGTAAGTCAGAATGTATCGCCCAAAGTAAAAATTGTTATCTATTCAATTTACTGGACACTATCTGCAATAGCTGTAATATGTTTTTTATTGTTTGTATTTACCGAGCAAAGCTTTATGGGCAAGCGGTTCAGGACTTACCTGTTTGCCACTTTTATAGGCCTGTTTATGGCCAAACTGGTTGCCATTGTTTTCTTTTTGATAGATGATATCCGCAGGCTGATACAATGGGTGGTTAGTAAAATAAGCGCTAACAAAACGGAAGTAGCAGAACTGGCTGACGGAGATGGTATCAGCCGCTCCACATTCTTAAGCTGGCTGGGCCTGGCTGCCGGCGGAACACTCTTTGGAAGCCTGCTATACGGTTACAGCAATAAATATAATTACAATGTTAAGCGTATACAACTGGCTTATGATAATTTACCGGCTGCATTTAAAGGACTGAAAATCGTTCATATCAGTGATATTCACAGCGGCAGTTTTACTGATAAACAGGCGGTAGCGAATGGAGTTGAAAAAATATTGAAAGAGAAAGCCGATCTTATTTTATTTACCGGCGATATGGTGAACGACCGTGCCACCGAAATGGATGACTATAAAGAAGTGTTTAATAAACTGACTGCACCGCTGGGTGTGTACAGTACATTGGGTAATCACGATTATGGAGATTATGTAAGATGGCCATACAATGGCGTAACTAAAGAACAGAACCTGGAACAGGTAAAACAGGTACATGCCGATATGGGCTGGAAACTTTTAATGAATGAGCACGTTGAACTGGAGAAAGGCGGAGAAAAAATTGCATTGATCGGTATTGAGAACTGGAGCAACAAGGCCCGCTTTCCAAGGCATGGGCGTATGGACCTGGCACACGCAGGCGCAGAAAAATATCCTTTTAAAATATTGCTGAGCCATGATCCCAGCCATTGGGATGCACAGGTTAGGCCCAACTATTCCGACGTGGATCTTACCTTAAGCGGACACACACATGGTATGCAGTTTGGTATAGAGATACCCGGTTTTAAATGGAGCCCGGTGCAATACATGTACAAGCAATGGCATGGTTTGTATGAAGATGGCAAACAAAAACTCTACGTAAACCCCGGTTATGGATTCCTGGGATATCCCGGCAGGGTAGGGGTTTTGGCGGAAATAACGGTGATTGAGTTGGTGTAAAAAATAGCCGGGAAGACGGCAAGACGTTTGTGAAATTTAATTCCCGTCTTACCGCCTTCCCGGCAAAAAATCAACTCTTATTTAAAACTCCTTCTTTCTTTCGGAGCATAAATTCTTTTTCTTCCTTCTGTAGCCCTGTCGCTTCTTCCGCCTTCGTCGTTTGGTCTTTTAAAGCCACCATCAGCCTCATTCATACGCACGGTGCGGTTGTTGTAGCGCTTGCCGTCAATGGCTTTTATCATGGTAGATGCAGCAGCCTGGTCAATCTCTATCCAGCTGTTCATATCACGCATGTCAATTTTGCCCAGCACTTCTTTCTTCAAATCACTTTCATCTAAAATGAATTGTAAAAAACTGGCTTTGTAAAAACCATCTTTGGTACCCAGGTTAATGAACAGCCTGGTGTATCCGCTATTGCCGCGATTAAAGCTGGTGCGTTCTTTACGGCTGCCGTTCATATCACCACCCGAGGTTCTTTCCATGGGTCTTCTGTCGCCACGTATATCGCTCTTATTCAGATCATCGGCATGTTCGTAGTACTTTAAAAAATGATCGAACTCCAATGCTGCAACCCTTTGTAAAACTTCTTCTTTGCTAACATCAGCAAATTTTTCCATCAGGTCGGGCATATAGGTTTCGTAATCGCCATGGCTAACATCGGCCTGCATTAATTTATCCATAAAATGGAAGAATTGTTTGCGGCAAACATCTTTACCCGATGGTACATCTACTTTGTGAAACTGTGCATTGATCATTCTTTCCAAAGACTTGATCTTATAAGATTCCCTGCTGTGGCAGATAGATAAACAGATACCTGTTTTACCTGCACGGCCGGTACGACCGCTACGGTGTGTGTACACTTCCATATCATCCGGTAATTCAAAATTGATCACATGCGTAATACCATCCACATCAATACCACGTGCAGCCACATCGGTTGCAATTAATAACTGTAAATTCTTGCTACGGAAACGGCCCATTACTTTATCCCGCTGTTGCTGTGATAAGTCGCCATGCAGTGCCTCGATCTCGTAACCCGATTTTGCCAAACGCTCAGAAACTTCCTGTGCATCAGCCTTGGTACGTGTGAAGATGATGCCATACATGCCGGGGTTAAAATCGATCAAACGTTTTAATGCTTCGTAACGCTGGCTTGCAGGTACTACAAAAAACTGGTGATCGATATTTACATTACCGCTGTTCTTTTTACCAACCGTAACTTCTTTAGGGTTTTCCATGTAGTTTTTACTGATGGCCCTAACTTCCGGTGGCATGGTAGCACTGAATAACCAGGTGCTCTCCCGGTTGATGGTGTTCTTTAAAACAAAATCAATATCATCTCTAAAGCCCATGTTCAGCATTTCATCGGCCTCATCCAATACCACGTATTTTACTTTTTGCAGGTCGATCGCTTTTCTTTCGATCAGGTCAATTAAACGGCCGGGTGTTGCAATAACAATGTGTACGCCTCTTTTCAGGTTGCGTATCTGCATCATAATGGATGCACCGCCATATACTGCTTCGGTAACGATGTTTTTATTGTGTTTTCTGAAATTTTCCAGGTCGTTGGTAATTTGCAAACACAGTTCACGTGTAGGGCAAACGATCAATGCCTGCGGATGGCGCTGGGTGCCATCAATTAACTGTAAAAGTGGTAAACCAAAAGCGGCGGTTTTACCGGTACCGGTTTGTGCCAGTCCGATGAAATCGGTGGTGCCGGATAATAGAACAGGGATAGCTTTAACCTGTATCTCTGTAGGTGTTTCAAATCCAAGGTCGGTAACGGCTTGTACCAACTGTTCGTTCAGGCCTAAAGCCTCAAATGCATTCATGTAAATTGTTTTGCGATAGCCACATGTAATTTCGGGTATCCTCAAAAGGATAAACCGTTGTCATGCCTTGGCCGTTGGGATAAGTAAGGGTTCTCTTTCAACCCTGCCGGCGGTTACAAACCGCACCTTGGTAGTTTGTATATTTGCCGATAATAACTAATGTTCAACAGCAACTGAGCATGTCATGTAATTCTCAGTTTTTAATCCCGATAATTATCGGGAGGGCGCAAAGGTAGGTTATTTTTTCTCAATTTTGGCATGATAGGTAGTATTTAAACAAACAGGCCCTGCAAACCACCCTAAAACCGGTAGTTTTTTTATAAACGATTAAACTAAATTTGGTTTTCCATATCTAACACCAGCTAACTCAACCTTTATGCTTAAATACCTGCTGCTGCTTTGCTTTTGGTTTATTGGCCTTTCTGTAAAGGCCCAAAAAGATTCCCTTACCAAAGAAGAAAAACGCTTGCTTGACTCGATGTTTACAAACGATGAGTTTATTAAACTGATGATGAAAAAGGATAAGAATTACCTGGATGTAAGCATCGGCATCGGTAATGGTGAGTTCAGTGCAAATAACAATGCGGCCAATGCCACCGGAGTTGACAGGCAACTTATTTATACACCAGCTGTAACTTATCGGTTAAAGAATGGTTTAAGTTTTGGCGTATCTCCTTTTATAACCGCAGATAGCAACGGTAATCCTAAAATTTACCAGACAGCCCTGACAGCCGGTTATGATTATTACGGAAAAACCATTTATGCAGGCGGCAGTTATACCAGGTACCTGAGCGATCAAAATAAATACAACAGCAAATCACTTTACCAGAACGATCTGTTTGCTTATGTAAAACTGGCAAAAGGAATATTGCAGCCGGGTATTACGCTGGGATATGTAACCGGTAAATACAAAGAAACCGGTTTTGTAACTTTTAAAAGACTGATCCGTTTACCCAACCCTCCACCCAATGGAAGGGACACACTGGTAATAATAACCGGAAAAGATTCAACCGATAACAAGACCAGCTATTTTTCTGCAGCTGCAACAGTTGGGCACGATTTCGCATTTTACAATGTGTTTTCAAAAAAAGATGAGTTTGATTTTATTCCCACACTCATACTTAATTTTGGCAGCGATAAATTAACGCAAACACATACCAACAGGGTATTTGACAGGCCGGCTTTAAGCATCCGTAAAAAATCTGATTTCAGTAATAAATTCCAGGTACAGTCCATTGCAGCTTCACTGGATTTTACCTACATGGTTAAAAAGTTTTTTATTCAGCCTATTGTTTATTTTGATTATTATCTGCCCGAAACAACAGCGAACAGGTTTAGTGCTATCTTTTCTGTAACTGCGGGGTTTTCATTTTAAAATGCAAGACCCTCTCAGGAAGCCGTCTTCGACAAGCTCAGAATGACAGCTTTTTGTCATGTTGAGCTTGTCGAAACATAGATAAAAAGCGGGTTTAAATGATATTCTTTTTTTGATTACAAAGTGAGTTTCATTTTTACAGTTTTTCTCTTAACATAAGTTTGTAATTTTGAAAAAGCAATTGGCATATTACTTGGTGCATGACAGCTAACTAAAAATTATTATTTTATGAAATCAAAACTTTTGATACTTGCAATTGTCTGCATTACAGCCGGCACCGCAACAGCACAAAAACTTCACGTTGGTGTTAAAGGCGGGGCTAATATCAATAAACTAACCGGAAAATCTTTCGACGATGAATTTTCATTTGGCTACCATGTTGGCGGCTTTTTTTCGGTAGGCCTGGGTAAAAAATTTGCCATTCAGCCCGAAGTTTTATTTAACCAGATCAATGTTGATACCTCTAATAATTACAGTGCCGTTTATCAATTCAACAAAGTTGATAAAGTACAGCTGAAATATTTAAGTATTCCTATCCTGCTTACTTACAAACCAATAAAATTTATTACACTTCAGGCTGGCCCGCAGTTTGGTATACTAATGAACAAAAGCAACACGCTGGTGCAAAACGGGAAAGATGCTTTTAAAGCCGGCGACCTGAGTATGCTGGGCGGTGTACAGGTTAATATATCTCACCTGAATATTTATGCACGCTATGCGGTTGGCTTAAGCAACTTAAATGATATTGATAATAAAGAAAAGTGGAAGAGCCAGAGTGTTCAGCTAGGCGTAGGGTTTACCTTATAGTATTATCAACTTTGCCAATCCGATAGCTATCGGATTGGCAAAGTTTTACGGACGTATGATGGTGAGAGAGCCATCGGCGTTCAGTTTTACAATAGCAGACGGTGATGCTGCGGTTACATCATCCTGGCGGTGTTGCACTATATAGTCAACACCGCTTTTTATTTCCACATCTATATCTTCAAATAAAGCGGGTGCAGGATAGCCTGAGATATTGGCCGAAGTAGATACCAGTGGTTTGCCAAAACGGTTGATAAGTTTTTTGCAAAACAAATCGTTCGTAATGCGTATGCCAATGGTGCCATCGCCCTGTATCATATTTTTAGCCAGGTTGATACCACCTTCATAAATAAAGGTGGTGGGTTTGTGTATGCCTTTTATATAATCAAAAATTTTAGGATCGGGTTGCGTTACATATTTTGGGATATCATGTTCATCGGACAGTAAAACGATCATGCTTTTTTCATCCGACCTTTTTTTAAGCGCATATATTTTTGCTACTGCAGCAGCATTGGTTGCATCGCAGCCAAGGCCCCAAACGGTATCTGTGGGGTAAAGGATGAGTCCACCCGAGTGTAAAACGGTTAATGATGCTTCAATGTCAGTTTCAAGATTCATAACGTATGTAAAAATTGTTTGCAATTTACAACAAAGCATGTTGTATTGCAGCTGTTATCAGATTTTCATCCAACCTTACCAAACATTGCGGTATACCATAAACCTTACAGGTATTACTTACACAGGGCTCGCAGGCCAGTTGTCCCAGCCGGATGATGCTGCGGTTAGCTTTATTATATGGCGCAGTATTTTCTTCGTTACCGGCGCCAAACAATACAATAGTATGCACACCCAAGGCATTGGCTACATGCGCCGGGCCGCTATCCGTGGTTAATACTGCAGCACTGCCCGCAAACAACTGCAGAAGTTCTGGTAAATTAGTTTGACCAGCTTTATTGGTAATATTGTTTTTATCAGGCAGGGCATTAAAAACTTCATGTACAAAATCAGCTTCTTTATTACTGCCCACCAATATAATTTCGTTTGGTATAGTGTTGCGAACAGCAGCAATAACGCTGATGGCTTTTGCAGCGGGCAACCTGCGTGATACTGCTTCGGAATTGATATTGATCACCACTGCATATCCTTTTGCCGCATGATCAGTTTTTAATTGTACCGGTGGAACCGCCATTTCTTTTTTGGTAAACTGTTTTAAGAGATCAAGATATTCTTCTACCCGGTGTAAACCTGTAGGTTTGGTATAGGTAGCTGTTAAAAAAACAGCACGCAATTCTTTTTTAAAACCAACTCTTTGAATTGCCCCGGTTGCATGGGCCATCATAGCGGATGAAAAAGAATCGGGCAGGCAAAAGAAAAGATCATATTTTTTTTGTGCAGCGATCATTTTTCCAAACTTGCGCAAACCACCCAGGCCTTTATATGCTTCTTTGGAAAAAATAAAAGACTGTCCATGCTCCGGAAAATAGTCCAGCAAAAAATTAATACCCTTTTTTGCTACCAGGTCAATAGTTGCAGTGGGATATTCATTTTTTACGGCCTGAACAAAAGCCGTACTCATAACCATATCGCCCAACCAGTTGGGCAGGCGTATAAGAATATTCATGGGTGTAAAATACATTCAATTTTAAATATGCAGGGCCCAATGCACAAATTAATTAAGTTTGCAAAAAAAAAGCAATGGAATTAAAAGAACAGATTCTGGCGGCATGGGCCAATCGTGATTTATTAAAAGATGAAGTGTATGCCAATGCAGTTAGAACTGTTATTGAAGAAGTGGATAAAGGGCGTTTAAGAACTGCATCACCACTTGATGCCGGAGGCTGGGAAGTTAATGAATGGGTAAAGCAGGCCATACTCATGTACTTTGCTATTCAGCAAATGGAAACTTTTACCTTACCTCCATTTGAGTTTTACGATAAAATGAAACTGAAATCGGATTATGCATCGCTGGGTGTGAGGGCCGTGCCGCATGCCGTGGCAAGATATGGAGCCTTTTTGGGCCGCAATGTAGTGCTGATGCCCAGTTATGTAAACATAGGCGCTTATGTAGATGAAGGCAGCATGGTAGATACCTGGGCAACTGTTGGCAGCTGTGCACAGATAGGCAAGGGCGTACACCTGAGTGGAGGAGTGGGTATTGGCGGAGTGCTGGAGCCATTGCAGGCCAGCCCGGTAATTATTGAGGACGGATGTTTTATTGGCAGCCGTTGCATTGTGGTGGAAGGTGTACGGGTAGAGAAAGAAGCCGTGCTGGGAGCCAACGTGGTATTAACACAGTCAACAAAAATTATAGATGTTAGTGGTGCTGAACCCATAGAGATGAAAGGTATTGTGCCTGCCCGCAGTGTGGTAATACCCGGCAGCTACACCAAAAAATTTCCTGCCGGTGATTTTGGCGTGGGCTGTGCTTTAATTATTGGACAGCGCAAACCAAGCACCGATCTTAAAACAAGTTTAAATGATGCGTTGAGGGATTTTAATGTTTCGGTTTAGAAGCGGTTAAAAGTTATTGGTTTATAGTTAAAAGTTGCAGACTTCAATTATATTTGCACTCCGTTATTGGTTTTACGTTTCCACGGATCAACTAATTAACGAATTAATGTACAAATGCCCAGATGGCGAAATTGGTAGACGCACTGCCTTCAGGTGGCAGCGTTCGCAAGGATGTGCAAGTTCGAATCTTGTTCTGGGCACAAAAGCTCTCAGTTAGACCTGGGGGCTTTTTTGTTTACGCATGCATGATCTTATCAGCTAAAATTATAGATCTGTGCTATGATGACCGCGGTTTCTTTTAAAAACAGCTTTCTCTATTTCCACAGCAAAGAACACAATGGAGGATAAGGCTCCGACAATAATAAATTCATTCAGTGTTAAACTCTCTGTTTGAAAAATGGGTTGTAAAAATGGCGTATAGGTTACAACAATCTGCAAAAGCAATGCAATAAATACTGCACCTATAAGGGGTTTGTTTGAAAATATACCGGCTCCAAATAAAGATTGATTATCTGAACGTATGGCCATTACATGCCCCATCTGGCTTAAACATAATACATTAAATACAATAGTTTGCCAGTGCAATCCGTTATTAATGGCCCATGCCTGGGCAGATAATGCAATACCTGCCATGAGCATACCTACCCAAATCATGTGCAAGCCCCTGCCATTGGCAAAAACACTTTGCTGAGGTGGCCGTGGAGGCCTGTTCATGATATCTTTTCCTTTTTCAAAGGATAAGGAAATGGCAGGTAATCCATCGGATACCAAATTGATCCATAAAATATGGATGGGTAGCAGTGCAACGGGTAAACCGATCATCGGGCCTAACAATAAGGTCCATAATTCACCCGAGTTGGTTGTCATCAGGTATTTGATAAACTTAAGGATGTTATCATAGATCCTTCTTCCTTCCCTCACTGCTTTTACAATGGTTGAAAAATTGTCATCCAGCAAGATCATGTGGGCGGCTTCTTTGGAAACATCAGTACCGGTGATGCCCATGGCAATGCCGATATTTGCCCGTTTTAAAGATGGGGCATCATTTACTCCATCACCAGTCATGGCCACATAATGGCCTTTCTGTTGTAACATTTTTACGATCTGTAATTTTTGTTCGGGTGATACCCGGGCATATACTTTTATTCTTTCCACTTTGGCCAGAAAGTTATCATTATCCATGGCAGCCAGTTGCTGGCCGGTTATTACAAGGTCATTATTGCTGCTTAAAATACCAATGCGTTCAGCAATGGTTTTTGCGGTAAGCGGATGGTCGCCTGTAATCATTACCGGTACAATGCCAGCAGTTTTACATTGTGCAACTGCATCAAATACTTCTTCCCTTGGCGGATCTATAATACCGGTTAATCCTAAAAAATGCAGGCCCGATTCATGGATTTCTATATCCGGATTTTCGGGTAATACATCCCAGTATCGATATGCAAATCCTAATATACGGTGACCTTTAGCCGCCATATCATCTACCTGTTGTTGCATGGCAACTAAATCAATATCCGCACATCGTTGCAATAAAATATCAGGAGCGCCTTTGGTAAATGAAATAATTTTATTGTCGTGACTGTGAAAAGTGGTCATCAGTTTACGGTCAGAATCAAAGGCGATCTCTGCCAGCCGTGGCCAGGTATCGGATTGTATATCCTGTTCCCTGGCTATTTCCATCAAAGCAATTTCGGTACTGTCTCCTTTAATTATTTTATCATCACCTGCAACTGCATCATTGTTCAGCGCGAAAGCATGTAACAATAAATTTACCTGTTCCTGTTGTTTGATAGTCTGCAAAACATTTCGCTCATATAGTTCACCGTTTACAAATACATCTTCTACATGCATTTTGTTTTTGGTAAGCGTACCTGTTTTATCTGTACAGATATAGGTAACAGATCCTAATGTTTCTACTGCCGGTAATTTCCTGATAAGGCTGTTGAAGCGGATCATTCTTTTGGCTGCCAGGGCCAGTGAAATGGTAATAACAGCAGGCAAGGCTTCGGGAATAGCAGCCACTGCCAGCGATATACTGGTCATCACCATTTTAACCACATCTTCACCCCGTAACCAGCCGGCTACAAAAAACAGGATACACAGGAATAAAACCAGTACGGATAGTTTTTTGCCAAATGAGGCCATGCGTTGTTGCAACGGGGTAAGCGTTTCATCTTCCTGCAACATTTTTGCGATTCGTCCCAATTCGGTTTGCATACCGGTTGCAATCACTACTGCCGTTCCCCGTCCGTAGGTTACAAATGTCCCTTTGAATGCCATATTCTTTTTATCGCCTAATGGCAGATCATCTGATTCCAGGGAATGTATGATCTTATCAATAGCATGAGATTCACCTGTTAATGCGGCTTCTTCAATTTTTAAATTGACCGATTCTGTGATGCGTACATCGGCAGGAACAGCACTGCCTGCTTCTAATAATATCACATCACCCGGTACCAATACGGTAGCAGGTAACCAGGCTGTATTTCCATCCCGCAACACCCTTGCCTGTGTAACAGCCATTTGTTTTAAAGCCTGCATGGCTTTTTCTGCACGGTATTCCTGGAAGAAACCTATGATGGCATTGAGTATAACAATAACAAGAATAACGATGGTATCAGTAAGGTCGCCGATAATGCCTGAAATAATTGCTGCAGCCAGTAAAATCAGGATCATCACGTCTTTAAACTGTGCCAGCAGCATGCCGGCAATGCTTTTCTTTTTGCCTTCCTGCAATTCGTTAGGGCCGGTCTGCACCAGTTTTTGTTCGGCTGCATTTGCACTTAAACCTTGCCGGGTTGTTCCCAGTAATTCAAAAGTTTCTGCTACACTTAATCTGTGCCAGTTCATTGCTTTCTGAAATTTTAATTATAAGTAGATGATTGTTGCCGGCGTTCAGGGGCTTATCATTTTATTTGTTTTATAAAAACCAGTAATGGTACTTTCGTCTTGAATGATAATTCCTCTGCCTTACTGGAAAGGAATAATTTCTGGTAAAAAGTTCTTTCCTGGTTGGTAAACATGATGACGAGTGATGGCTTTCTTTTGTTTATTTGCAGCTGAATATTTTCAGTTAAAGAATGCACCGCGTCATTGTTTTCATAATGCACTTTTAAACCGTATTTGTATTTTTTATTCAAGGCTGTTTCTTTCATTTTTTCACCGGTAGCCGTTTCATCCGGCCATGAAAAATGTAGTATCTCAATATTTGCTTTGAGCGGTAGCGCAAAATCAACAACCCTGTTTAATTCATTCTCGTAATTACGCAGATCTGCAGCGTACATAATACGCCTGATCCCGGTAAACCTGTATGCGCCCGGAACAGCCAGTACAGGTACGGGAGATTTGGTAATCAGGTTACCGGTGTTGGTGCCCCATAATCTTTTTAGTTTACCGGCACCCTGTGTGCTGATGCAGATATAATCAAAACCGGGTTTACTGCTGCAATAATTAAGAATGGAAATATCAGCACTGATGCCCTGTATTATTTCAAAAGCGTGCCTGGCGGGTTTAATCTTCATGCTGCTGTATATACCGGTAATAAACTTTTTTAGTTTTATGCTGCAGTTTTGTTCTTCTTCTTTTGAATATTTTTCGTAGTAGGCATCTGTCCATTTCGATGGCCTGGAAATATGAAGCACATGCACAAATACCAATTCCAGTTTCTGTATGGTACTCCAGTGAATGGCATAACGGATACCACTTTTTGAATTGGCAGAAAAATCAGTTGGAACCAATACCTTTTTCATATGTTTTAGTTTAGTGTTTTTTATAAACCTGAACCCGGCTACAACAGGCATTTTACCCTCAGTTATTTAAATGGCAGCATCATTTATAAGTATTATTTTTATTTTTTTTAGATGATTCCTAAAACTATTTTTTTAATCTTTAATTACTAATGAGATTGGTCACACCATCGTATGATTATTGTTGGTTTATAAACCAGGCAAAATAAAGGTGGGTATAGTTATAAACCTGCCGGGCGTGCCAGGTGCCAAACAGTAATTTCATGGTACTTTTCTTACAGAAACCACCATAAATTCATTTACTTGCAAAGCAGCCAATTTAATTTAATTTTATACTTAGTTAAAAACAACAACCTACTTCAATGAAAAAAAAATTTGTAATAATTTGCCTGGCTTTAGCTATTTGTTTGCAGCTTACTGCACAAACCTATAAAATTGATACTTCTACCATAATCTTTGAAAACCTGCAGCGACCCTGCTTTACGGTAAAGTATGACGCTTCGCCCAAAACAGTTAAAAATGCGTGGGATGATTATTTTAAAAAGACCTACGATGTTAAAGTTAAAGGAATTGGCTTTTTAACCAATAAAGAAGTGATAACGGCTACAGATATTACCCTGGCAGCTGTGTCTGATAAAAGGATGAACCTGTATGCCAGTGTAGTAGATGCACCGGGCGACAGATCTGAGTTGAGCTATTTTATGAGTTTTGGGTATGATTTTTTTATTGGCCCTGAAAATTACCCAACTGAATTTACGGCCATGAAAAAAATACTGAATGATTTTAGTGTGGAGTTTTTAACTGATTTCTATTATTCAGAAGCTTCCAGAATGACCAGCGAAATTAAAGGACTGGAAAAGGACATTAAGAAAAATAATAAGAGTATTAATAAGAATACCAAAAAAGCACGTAAAGAATCTAAAGAAGTAGCCAGCGGTTTAAGCGCAAAAAATACATCGATGCAGATGGAGAACGAACAGGCTAAAAGAAAGATAGAAGAACTGGCAAAAGCCATTGATGATATTAAAGTGAAACAGGCTGGTGTTACAAGGAATTAGATTCGCAGTCCCGGTAGGGACGATATATTGGTAGAAAAGAAGCTTTATGAATAATAAATGCCGTAGGCATGATAGACAGCAGGCGTCTAACGTTCCTACGGCACTTTTGTTTTGGGGTTTAATGATGCTACCAATCTATTACCTCGACGAGGCATTTAAAATTGTCTCCATTAGTTATAAATAAATACCAATCACCAAAGCCAGCATACAAATGATGGTGAGCAGTATCAGCAGCGGCATAATAAACTTAAACCAGGTCTTCAAACTTATGTTTACCATGGCCAGCGATGGCAGTATCATGCCGGTGGGCGCCAGAAACGACATGAGGCACATACCATACAGGTAAGAATTTACAATCTCTCTGCCCGGCACATTTACTAAAATAGCGAGTGCACCAATAATAGGCATGGTCAATACTGCCATACCGGATGAGGATTGTATGAAAATAGAAAATACAATATAAAACAACAGCAACCCCAGGATGAAGAATGCCGGCTGTATACCCTGCACCATGTTGGCTGTGTAAAACAATATAGAATCACTTACATGCCCTTCATTTAATACAATGGTTACTCCCCTTGCTACGCCAATGATAAAAGCAACCGACAATAAACTTTCTGCCCCCTTTATAAATTCGCGGATAAATATTTTTTCATTCAGCCTGGTTATTACAGCCAGCAAAATGGAAGAGGCCAGAAACAAGGCCGACATTTCTGTTGTCCACCAGTCTAAAAATACCACACCACCAATCATGGTTAAAAAAGTAGCGATGTAGATGAACAGCAGCAATTTTGTTTTCCAGTCTAATTTAGGAGTACTGGTTTCCTGCCCCGGCAGGCGGGCGTTGCTGATGTTTACTTCGTACAATGGTTTTACTTCGCCATCAATTTTGTACACCAGTGAAGCTGTGGGATCTTTTTTTATTTTGGCAGCATATCTTAAAATATACCAAACCAATATTGCGGTTACAATTACCCAAAGTATCAGGCGTTGTGTTAATCCATCCATCCAGTTAATGCCGGCGGCATTAGATGCGATGATTACAGAGAACGGATTAGAGAAGGCAGGTAAACAACCAATAGAAGTACCCCCAAAAATGATGGCCAGCGGCACCAGCAGATCGTAACCTGCTGCCAGAAAAAGCGGCACCAGTATTGGATAAAAAACAAGCGCTTCTTCTGCCATGCCATACGATGCAGCAAAGAAAGAGAATACCGATGTAAGAATGGCAATCAGCCAGTGCTCACGGCCTTTCATGCTGTGCGCCAACCATGTGATGCCCTTAGTCATGGCACCGGTTTCGTTAAACACAAACATAAAGCCACCGATGATTAAACAGAATAAAATAATATCTATACTATCAATAATTCCCTTAATAGGGGCCTGTAAAATTGGAATAAATCCTTGCGGATTTCTTTTTTGTTTGGTAAATGAGCCCGGTACCGATATAGGTTTTCTGATTTCGCCTTTAACAAATTTCTCCACTTTTATCTGTATGCCCAGGCTATCCAGGGTTTGCTGCGTAAGAGGCAATGCAATTTCATTGGTATCAGTTATCATGGTAAATGTTTTACCGGTTACAGACAGTTTATTATATTGTCCGGCCGGCAGAAGCCAGGTGCTTATGGCAGCCAGGATTATGACGATCATTAAAATAGGTATAGGGCCGGGGAACGATCTTTTAGATGTCATATGGTTGTTTTATTTTACCCTGTTATATTTTTTCAACACATCAATCACCAGTTTATGCGGCAGTCCATAAGCTTTGTTACCATTAATACCTTCCATTGTTTCTGCAGCTACCATGGCATTGATAATGGCTTCTTCAGTGGCCCGCACGGTTGCACTAAATAATGGATCAATCAGATCATTGGGCAGTTCATCAATCCTGGTAAAATCTTCTCTTTGAAAAGCAGTTGGGTTGGCAGTTGAAAAGGCGATGAAAATATCGCCGCTGCCATTTTCTCCCCGACCACCAACTTTTCCCACACCCAACGCAATTCTTGCAGCCATTCTTTTTAACTGGTGTGGTAATAATGGAGCATCTGTTGCCAGCACCACAATGATCGAACCGTCACCCGGCTGATAAGATGGCGGTGCTTTAAATTCATAATTCATCGTGTCCTTCAATTCTCTGCCAACCGGGACGCCGGCAATTGTAAAATTATTTTTGCCTCCAAAGTTGGATTGTACCAATACGCCCACAGTATAAGCCGAGTCTTTAATTTTTATAACCCTTGATGCAGTACCGGTGCCGCCTTTAAAGCCCAGGCACATCATACCTGTGCCGCCACCCACATTGCCTTCTTTAATGAAACCACTCTTTGCACTGTCCAATGCTTCGTACGCATTTTCTTCTTTAACATGAAAACCATAAATATCATTTAAAAAACCATCGTAGGTTTCGGCCACTACCGGGTAGGTGTACCAGAAATCTTCTTTGTACCATTTGTGCTTTACATACCATTTCAATACTGCATCCCTTACCACACCCACGCTGTTGGTATTGGTGATCATGATGGGGCCTTCCAAAAAACCCGACTCTGTTATCCAGGTGGTACCCGTCATTTCACCATTGCCGTTTAAGGCGTACCAGTTACCAAAAACAGGATTATTATTTTTGCCCCTTGGTAAAATGGCTGTAACCCCGGTACGTACCGGGCCTTTGCCTCTTATATTTTTTCCCGTTCCTGAAATGATGGTGCTGTAACCCACTTCCACACCTTTTACATCGGTGATGGCATTAAATTTTCCCGGTTTTCCATCAAAGGGGATTCCAATATCCCGTGCACGGGGTTTTTGGGCAAACCCGTTTAAGCAAAACAGAATGGCGAAGATGAAAGCTGTATTTTTTTTCATGCTGGTTAATGATTGGCTGGTTTGTAATTATTATATTTTTTGAAATGCTGTTTTTATTCCATAGTTGATCAACCATAATTTTGTAATTTTTTTATTAGTATCCAGTTCAAATTCTATCTGGCGGTCATATCCACCGGAAAAGTAAAACTTTGTGGCCGATTCCGGTTTCAGTTCAATCTTTTGTCCGTTGGGGCTAACCCAAAAAAGTTTGTTGCCGCTGCGTTCCAACCTTATTTCATTGGTTGCCTTATATTTTCCAACAAAGGGCTGAAGGGTTAAAGAATCCATATTTATTTCTTTGTGCTGATAGGGCATTACTACCGGCTTACCGTTTAATATATGTTGCAGCGCTGTGGTTATTGCCGGCGAAGGTGAAGAATTGTTCGACAGTACGATAAAGGTTTGGTCTTTATCTACATTCCTTGCCAGAAAGGTTGTATAACCCGGCCATCCACCCGAGTGCGAAATAACATAACCCAGATCTGTCTTTTCCATAAACACGCCAAAACCGTAATGCGATTTCTTTGCAGTATCAACCATGGCTTGTTCTTTCAGCATTTCTTTTTGAGTGGCTTCGCTGAGCAGGGTATGGTTTTTTACAGACCTGTCCCATTTTAATAAATCTGCGGTTGTTGAATTTACCACACCGTCACCCTGTATGCCGTCTAAATAAATTACAAACTTTAATTCGGTTACACTGTCGGGCATCAGGTTTTTTTTCAAACTATCATTATATACAAAACCAAACGCATAGTTGGCAATGGTATCTTTTAACGAGCGGCGGGTGTTATAGATCCGGGTATGGCTCATGTGCAGCGGCTGAAAAATGTTTTGTGCCATAAAATCACTGTAAGATTGTCCCGAAACCTTTTCTGCAATGGATGCAAGTATGGCATAAGCGGTATTGCTGTACAGCCATTTGGAACCCGGCGTAAATAAAACCGGTAACTTTTCTTTGGCCAGAAAGGCAATCATATCCTTGTTGAAAGCAATTTTACCATGGTCCCACTTTTCATTCATGGCTTCTTCATAATCAGGCAGACCTGAAGTATGGGTAAGCATATGGTAAATGCTGATTCCGCTGTAAGGTAGTTCAGGAAAATACTGCCGCAGCGAATCGGTGAGTTTTAATTTGCCTTTATCTTTTAATAATAAAATAGCGGTTGCAGTAAATTGTTTGCTTACCGATGCCAGTTCAAATACTGATGAATCATTCAACATTCGGTTTGTATCAAAATTGGCATACCCATATGATTTTTGAAAAACAATTTTTCCATATTCGGCCACCAGCACATTGCCGTTAAAGCGGTAATGGGTTGACTGGGCAGTAAGGTATTCATCTAACTGTGCGGCTGTTTTATTGTTTTCTTTATTTGAGTTGCAGGCAAAGAGCAGGAGTGTAGCCAATACCAGGAAGTTGTTTTTTCTCATGTATTATATTTATTTACAGTATGTTTTTGGTAAGCTAATTTAACCTATATTTCTTATCATAAGTTGAGCCTTTAGTAATTCAATTTCTTATATTAATTAAACCCAACCTTTCCTTTCACAGCGTCAAAAAGTTTTTTTGAATTATAACCTACACCGCTTTTAAAAACATACTGCACTTTACGAATCTCACTGATATTTTTTGACGGATCTCCATCTATGATCAGCAGGTCTGCAGTTTTACCGGTTTCAATGGTTCCAATGATTTTATCAAATCCTAAAGCAATGCTGCCATTCAGTGTCGCAATTTTTATTGCTTCCAGCGGAGTGAAGCCGTCTGCTTCCACCAATAATTCTATTGCCCGCCAATTACCATAGCCAGCAATTGTTCCGCCATTACCTGTAGGATCTGTGCCAACTGAAAGTAAGCCTCCCATATCATAAAATATTTTTTCCATTTTTGTAGCATTGGCGTATGCTTTATCATAAATAGTTGGGCTTTTGGCCGATTTGGTGGCTGCAAGTCTTTGTAAATAGAAATCTCTTGTATCCGGCGACATGGCATTGAGTGCTTCCTGATTTGGTTGCGGTTGAGTGGTGGTAGCACCTTCAAACACGGCTAATGAAGATGTGATACTCATTTTTTTATCAATCAAAAATTGAATGAATTGTTTTACACTATCACTCAGAATATCAAGATTACTCAATGCTTTATACGCACTGCCCGGCCCAGGTGGTTCATTCTCTTTTTTACCAATAGCAAAATCAGTACTGGCCATAAATCCATGTTCTAGATTATCCATACCCAACAAAGCGGCTTCTTGGTATGTAACATTATCTAAATGACCGGTAATTTTTAAATTTCTTTTGTGCGCTGCATCAATGGAGGCTTTCAATGTTGGTTTATCTATCCCCATGTAAGCTTTAAATGAAGTGAACCCCCGATCGGCCCAATAGTTTACAAATGCAGCTGCATCGGCCGGTGTTTTATTTTCATTCATTTGTGGAAACCGGGTTGACTTTCCTTCAATGTAAGGAGCAGTCAATTCCATGTTGGGACCTGGTAATACACCGAGGTCAATATCTTTTTTTATCCGTAAATCTGAGTAGGGTTCAATGCTGCCACAGGTTCTGATGGTGGTTGCACCGGCAGCCAGATAAAGCCGGGGAAAAGGTAAATGGTACTTGTTTTAAATGCAGATACCGGGTAGGTATGTCGTGGGCAGAGATGTACATGTGCTCATGCAGCATCACTAATCCTGGCATAATAGCTTTGCCATTCAAATCAATGATGTTGGCTCCATTGGGCATAACAGCTTTTGCATCATCACCCACCCAGTCAATTTTGCCATTACTGATGATGACTGTTTGATGCGGTTTGGCAGCATTGCCTTTACCATCAATCAACAAACCATTTTTAAAAACCATTACCGGGTCGTTGTATTCAATATATTTTTTTGTTTCATCGCTGAATTTTATTTGCGAAATAGCAGGAGCTGCTAAAAAGTATGCGACGATAAAAAAGAAAAATGTTTTTTGCATGATTGTAGGTTGATTGTTTTATTGAAATGTATTGCAGATGGTTTTTAACTTCGTTTAATAAGCGTTGAATGCAGGTGTTTTACCTTCCACTGCTTTTTTGCTTTAGCTAAAACTACTGTTTCCAGCCATAGCACTGTTGTCTGTTTACCATCTTTTAGTATTACTGACTGCAACCGATAAGTAACCCAGGCAGTTTTTTTATCTACTGTGGTACTGATGAACTCAAAACTATTGGTACGCTTAAAGTCTGCTGACTGGTTTAATGCAATGGCTTTCAAAATAAGTGTATCGATATTCCACACCTGGCCATATTCGTATAAGGTAATATCTGCTGTACAATGGGCTTTCAGGCTCACTGAGTCACGGTTTGACAAGGCATCAAACATTTTTATAACCGTATGTTGCACGGCAAGTTGTTCTGTAGTTACTGTTTGTGCATTTGCTGTTGCTGATAAAAGCAATGTGATCAACAGGAGTTTTACTCTTTGCATGATATTAAATATATTTCTTTTTATATCAATAAAACGTATTCACAATAAATTTCCCAACCGCCTGCCAGGCATCTGAATAACGGGCATGAAACACTGCATCGGAAAACAAAAACACAGAAAGTATGACCAGGCAGGGCCTCCAGTTTTTTCTTTTTATAAAATCACTTAAAAACAAAGCAGCTGCCACCCCGGTTTTCACATATAATGAAATTAGAAAAATATACAGCGTTGGCACATCAGGAAAATAGCTAAAGATGATTCTGTTTATGGGCGGACCAAGCATGACGATGGCGGTGGCAATCATAAAACGCATGTGGTTGTAAGGGTTCTTTCTGTAATAAATGGCCAGGGAATAAAACAATACGAACATCACCAGTTGCATCCATGTTATGGATTGTATGGCCATCACATCGGCAGCTGATTTTTTAAGAATGCCGGTTTGATAATTATTCCTGGCGATGAAAACCATTGACACGATTACACATGGGGCAACTACATAACTTAACTTGCCCAGGAAACGATGCGCTGAAAATCTTTTCTTGTGGATCAAAATGGGTTGCACCAGCAACAGCAATACCCAACTCCCCATTAATGCACCGTGAATATGATGCAGCCAGTTGTATTTCTCAAATACAGGAAATTGCTTGATATAGGTGGCGTGAAAGCCAATGTGTACGATGATAAACATCAGTATCATTCCAATAATGATATTTCGTGTTTTAATGTTAGCAGGCTGATTGAATTTATTCATGCCAGTTGTTTTTTATCTTTTATAAACCAATATAGATGAAACAACAACAATGGAACCAGCCAAACAAATACATCTGAAACCAGCAATGCTGTTGATTCATTTGGAAGTAAAAAATTGAAAATGTCCATAGCAAAAGCGTCAATTACTCTAATGGTAACAAACTAAGCCGCACAAATAAAACTGCTGATCATCATTCTTTTATGCAGCAAAATTTTACGTTGTTTAACAAAATAAAAGGCAAGTGCCACAAACAACAGCCATAAACTGGTAACTATTAATTGTGAAGGCCTGCAGGCTATGCACCAGGTTCTTGGTATCATTACATATAGCGTAGTAATACAGAGTAAGGAGGAAAGGATATAAAGTTTGCCTGTTTTGCGATGAAACGAAATGAATTTATTGCGTATAGAAGGGGTGAACTGAAGTAAGGCGGTGCAATAGACGAAAATACCGGCAAAAATATGCAGCGCAAAAATGCTGTTGTCAAATGTAGTGTTGCTTCCCCAATGTTTCAACGTGTCGTCGCTGAGGTATTTGTACTTAGGAATCAGTTTGTACAAAAAGAAACCGAAGAAGGCGAGCCAAAAACAGCAATTAAAATTTTCTTAAGCATGTTTTTCTATTTTATTTTTTAAATATTTCATCACAAAATAGATAACACATACTGCCGAAATAAAAATAATGGTTGACAAAATCTCCCACTTACTTAAACTGGTTAGCAACCAGATAATGGCTGCAATGCCAATAAAAGGAAAGAGTAAGCCACCAGGCATCCTGAATGTTTTTTCAGCTGGTTGCTGTTTTTGCGATCTTAATTTAATGGTAGCTAAAATAACTGCGAGGTAAACAAGCAGTATAGCAGCACTGGCCAGTACAGCCAGTTGTTTAAATCCGCCCGAGACAGAAACAAAAAAAATAAGGGTGCCATAAGTTAATACAGCCAAATACGGCGTAGCAAACTTTGGATGAACTTTGCCGAGGAACCCGGGAAATGTGCCATCATTTGCAGCAGCAAATAAGGTACGAGGCGTTGCCATCACATCTGCACTTACACTTCCAAAACAGGAAACAGCAGCTGTAATTAACAGTATAGTTGCACCTGCCGGCCCAATAATTTTTTCAGCCACTGCAGCCAGTGGTGCATCTTTAAACGTTGCCATCTCAGCACCGAGCACACCCTGTGTTACGGTTTGCAGCAGTATGTAAACAATCAGCACTACTATGCCGCCCACGCAAATACCCAGTGGCACTGTACGTTTGGGATTTTTAAATTCGCCGCTCACACCAAGTGATGTTTCAAATCCGGCAAAGGCATAAAATAAAATAAGGGCCGTGTCGCCAAATGTTTTAAGGGATGGTATATGCTCCCAGTGCAAATTGCCGGTTTTTACCTGGCTAAAGCCAAAGATGATAATACCCAGCAGCGGCAATACTTTAATAATGGTAATCAGCTTCACCAAACCAATGCCTTGTTTTGTACCACGTATATTGATCAGCACCATAAAACCAATGAGTATAAAAAAGAAAAATCCACGAATAAGTGGATTTAAAAAATCAGGAAACAGCAGCGCCAATGAATCAGCAAGAATATTCATTACAGCAGCACTGCCCAAAATGCCCCATCCAAATGTAAACAGCCAGTTAATTATAAATCCGAAAAAATTACCAAAAGCAGCCTCAACATAGGCGTATGACCCCCCGCTGCTGGTAACCCTGCTTCCGATTTCGGCATAGCAAAGCATAATGGAAGCCAGCATAATGCTGCAAACTATATAACTGAACAAACCAAAAGCACCCATGGCAATACCTACAATGGCCGGCAACACAAATATGCCTGAGCCAATAACTCCATTTACAATTGATAATGCAAGGCCCGAAATGCCCACCACGCGTTTTAATCCTTCTTCCGTATTTTCATTTGCCATGTGTAAGGGTGTTGATTTAAAGCTGATCAATAATTATACTTCATACATGAAATGTATTTTACAAATAACTCAGCCACCATTTTTCTTTATGGCTGGTCTTATATTTATCGTACCATTTGCATAATGGATAAAGTGATATTACTACTGCAGCCCATATCCCGTATACAACGGCAAGGTTATAGCCTTCACCGGGTATGACAAACAGGAATGGCAGATTCTTCATCGAGTTCAAGGCGTCTTCCAGCGTATGGCCTCCACGAATAAAAAAAGCGATCATGGCCAGCAGGTGTATCAGGTAAAGATGCAGGATGTAATAGAAGAAAGCCGTTCTGCCAAAAACAATCATGATGTTGGTGAAACGGTTTTTTATTTTTTCCATATAAACCAGTAACAGCAATGCAGGGCCGATAGTGATACACAGGTACATCAGGGAAGGCGGGTATTTTTGTACTTTGATGAATGAAAGAAAAGTAAACACTCCGTTTTTTTGTGTACTCCAGGCAACCGGATCTCCATAAATATTAATGAAACGCACCACAACAAAAAGCAGGATAAGCCCCAGCCCGATCCATTGTATGGTTTGCCGCCTTTTTTCTTCCGTATATTTTGACGAGAAAAATACACCTGCACAATATCCCAGCATCATTACGCCTGTCCATGCCAGAAACGGATATACCATCATAAAATACCGGTTTGGTGCATATGGGTAAAATTTAAAATAACCGGAGTGAAGCAGGTCCCACCAGAAGCCGGGTTTAAAGCCTGAAGCCGATTCGGGAATATCCAGCAGGTTGTGGCCGAATACAAGGATCAGTCCGAGCGTAAGGATAAGTTTATACGGAAACCTGGCAAGGATCATCAAACCAAGCACTACCATACTTATGCCAATGACCCAGATGACCTGCATGGGATGTATATGAAACAAAGGGTCGAAAGTCCATGCCAGGGAAATGATAAAGAATTCAGCAAAGATGAGCCATAGCCCGCGTTTGATCAAAAAGCTGCTGAGTTCTTTTTTTGTTTTGCGTAAACTTTGCAGATAAATGGATGTGCCCGAAAGAAAAACAAAAACAGGAGCACAGAAATGGGTTATCCATCTGGTTGCATACAACAGCGGTGTAGTGGTTGCCAGGTTTAACGGATCATCTATATTGGCGGTAAGGTGAAAATAATCCCTTACATGATCGAGTGCCATGATGACCATGGCAAGGCCGCGGATGATATCGATGGATTCAATTCTTTTTTGTGCAGTAAGTGTTTGTGGTAAGGCCATATTTTTATCAGTTGTTTTATTCATTAGTATGTGAATACTTATTTTTTCATTTGCCGGTATATATAGGCAGCGATAAAGCCGATCAACAAATACAGTAAACATTTTAAAAGCCAGTTTTTCCAGCTTTTCTTGCCGTGGGATGCGTGGGTGTGGTGGTGTGCTTCCATTTCCCGTTCGGTTGATAATTGAGTGTTGATGGTTGAAGATTGTTCGGTTGTTGTAAAGGCAGCTGTTTCAGGTAAAACAGGGTCTTCAGAAGAAATGGGTTCTTCCCGGTCAATATTTCTGTCATCCCTGTCTTCAGGCTGGTTTATATTTTCTTCCCCGTTGAAGGACTGTAACTTCTCATGCTCTTCCATTCTTCTTAAACTGGATTTGAGGTTAAATTTTTTCAGTGTTATATCAGGTTGGATATCCCTTGAAAGATAAATAATTATTATCATGATTTCATATCTTCAGCAAATAAATAAGCTTAATTAAACACCTGTGTATGAAAAGTATAAAAAAACTGTTCTTCATTGTTTGTCTGATGCAGGCAACGGTTTGTATGTCGCAAACCAAAGACTCCTTATTGGTAGCGGCCATTATTAAAGAAGCCACCGAAAACTCGCAGCTCGAAAATTTAGCCAATGAATTAATGAATGTCATTGGGCCCAGACTGGTAGGCAGTCCTAAAATGCAGCAGGCGCATGACTGGGCACTGGCCAATTATAACAGCTGGGGCATTACAGCCCGCAATGAAAAATGGGGCGAATGGCGTGGATGGGAGCGGGGCATTTCACATATTGACATGGTGGCTCCCTGGGTAAAATCACTGGAAGGCACACAACTGGCCTGGAGCCCGAATACCGGTGGTAAAACAATTACCGCCGAACTGATCATTATTGCTGATGTGGCCGACTCACTGGCTTTTCAGCAATGGTTGCCCAATGTGAAGGGGAAGTTTGTAATGATCTCCATGAAACAACCAACGGGCAGGCCGGATTACAACTGGGAAGAATTTGGCACCAAAGAATCTTTTGAAAAAATGAAAAAGGACCGTACTGCCCAAATGGATGCCTGGCGCAAAAGGATGAGTAAAACAGGATTGAATAACACAAACCTTGCATTGGCACTTGAAAAAGCCGGAGCGGTGGGTATTGTTGCATCCAATTGGTCTGCCGGCTTTGGTGTAAACAAGATCTTTGATGCCAAAACAAAAAAGATACCAACCGTTGATATTGCATTGGAAGATTATGGCTTATTATATCGTTTGGTTGAATCGGGTAAAAATCCAACCATCAGTGTTCGCGCCGATTCAAAAGAATTAGGTATGATGCCAACGTATAATACTGTTGCTGAAATGAAGGGTACTGAAAAGCCGAATGAATATGTGATGATGTCGGCGCATTTCGATTCCTGGGACGGAGCTACCGGAGCCACAGATAATGGTACCGGAACATTGGTGATGATGGAGGCCATGCGGATCCTTAAAAAATTATATCCCAATCCAAAGCGTACTATCCTGGTTGGCCACTGGGGAAGTGAAGAACAGGGATTGAATGGATCCCGTGCATTTGTGGAAGATCATCCTGATGTGGTTAACAACATGCAGGCTTTATTTAACCAGGACAATGGAACAGGAAGGGTGGTTACATTGGGTGGAGCAGGATTTTTGCATTCGTATGAATACCTGAGCCGCTGGCTTACAAAAGTGCCGTCTAACTATAAGCAGGCCCTGGAAACCAGGTTTCCGGGTTCGCCGGCTGGTGGAGGATCGGACAATGCTTCTTTTGTTGCTGCAGGTGTACCAGCATTCAGCCTCAGTTCCAACAGCTGGTTATACGGCAGTTATACCTGGCATACCAACCGGGATACTTATGATAAAATTGTTTTTGATGATGTACGTAATAACGCCATATTAACGGCCATATTGGTGTATATGGCCTGCGAAGATGCGTCTAAGGCTTCCCGTGATAAAATAGTTTTGCCCATCAATACACGTACGGGCGAACCCGGTAAATGGCCCGAAAAAAGATCACCCACCAGAAAAGGGGGTGCAGATTAAAAGTCAGGTAATGTAATTATAATATTTAAATAGCCTGCATATAAATATGCAGGCTATTCTTTTAGTATTTTTTTTTACTGCTTAAAAATTTCCATACATCCCGTAATCGGCATACATGGCCGCATCCTTTAACAGCATTTCATATTCTTTTGCTTTTTCGGGTTTACCTTTTTTTAAATATACATTGCGTAAACAATGATATACAAAAGCGCTTTTTGGAAATCTTTTTAAAAACGCCTCGTAGGTATCAATGGCCTTATCATATTTTGCTGCTTTTATTTGTGCATCGGCAATGCTTATTGCAACAGGGCGGGCATACAAAGGGGGCTCGCCATAGCCCAGGTCAATTTCCTGTTTTTCTGCTTTTTCCAGCAATTTGATGGCCTTGTTATAATTACCCTGGTAACTGGCTATGCAGCCCTGTAACTCCAGGCTCGCTGTATTTATGGTATTCTGGTACCATTCATTCAGTGTACTGTCCTTTCCTGTTTGTTTCGCATTTCTCCACAACAGCGCATCCAGGCTGTTCGAATATTTTTCTGCTTCAATAACATTATTCTTTACCAGGGCATCCATGCCTTTTACAAAAAAAGTAAGCCCGGTTTTATATTCCATATTGGTATAACTGTAAACCGTGTCTTTATCAACAATCAATTCAAATTGCTGTGCAGCTTTATCCCAGTTGCCAAATGCCATTTGCATTTTGGCTGGCGCTAATAATCCCTGGTTAAAAAATGTACCGTCGTACACTTTTTTCCGGTGTTTATCTACCGGCATGTTCTTCAGTCTTTCGGCATAATAAAGCCCTTCGGTAAGCCTGCCATCATGCACACAGTTATTAATGAGGTAATTGATATTGTGAATGTAATTCCAGTTGTCTACTTCCTGAACACCTTCATTTTTCATGTAGGCCGAGTCTGTTTTAACGGCATCAACAAAGGCATCGTGTGCTTTTTTATAATTTCCCACCCGGTTGTAGATATGTCCGGGCATGTGCACGATATGTCCAGATGATGGCCCGAGGGAAGTCAATATATCCGCACTTGTAAGCGCTTTTTCGGGGCAGCAGTGTTCCATCAGGTGGATCCAGTAATGATGAAAAGCATGATTGTTTGGCTCGGTCCTTTGAACATCTTTAAGCAAAAACTGGCTGTACATCTGGCCTTCCATGGGCTTCATGTCGGTATCATACCCACTCATTTTTGAAAGTGCTAAAAACAGTTTTGCATCAATGTCATCAGGAAATTTATGAACAATGAGTTCCATTTTTTTACTGATCTCGGGATATGCTTTTTCTTTTAGAGAGTCGGTTAATAATGAAATTTCGGCGTACAATTTTTCATGTTCATTTGCAGTAGCCAACAGTTTTTTCAATTGCCTGATGGCATTTGTTTTATTGCTTTTGTACACACTATCTTCATCAGGCCCCACAGTTTGTAACAATCCCCAATAAGGCATGATGGCTGTTGAATCGTTTCGGATAGCTTCTTTAAATGCCCGGTAAGCTTCAAAATCCCAAAAATCGTGGAGCAGTGAAAGTCCCTGGTTAAAATATGCCTGTGTTTTTTCAGATTTGGTTTCAATTTTCATTTTTGAATTACCAATGCCTGTCATGAGTTTTGGAGCTGGTAAATTATGAATATAAAACACCTGTGCCCGGCTGGCCTGCATATGTGCCAGGTGATTATGTTTTACTGTTGCATCTTCTACATGTTTATCGTGCTGGCCAAAGCTAAAAAGCGGCAATAATAGGGTTAGCAATGTTAAGATCTTCATCATGTTTTTTTGAGATTAAATTTTAAGTAAGAAGTGAAATATTTTCTTTGTTTACTGTTTCTTCATTTCAATTTTATCGCCGTTCCCAATAAACCAGGATTTAATGATTTTTCCTGCTTTATCAATTTCAAATTCAATAAAGCGGTCAGAATTATCTGCATAAAAGAAACGGGTATTTGATTCGGGCTTCAGTTCTATATCCGGGGCCCCATCACGGTGGCGGTATAACTTTCCATCTTTTTTAATGAGATCTATTGGGCCGGTAGCAATATACTTACCTACATAATTATCCAGTAGGGTAATGTCTATTTTCACTTCTTTAGGTATATATGGAATTTGTACCGGCAGGTCGAACATGATGGAGGAAAGCGCTCTGCCTAATGATGTTGCATTAGAACTATTGTTTGAAATAACAGCAACACAAATATCATTGTCGGGAAAATAACTCAGGTAAGATACAAAGCCGGGGATGCCACCATTATGCGATACCTGTTTGTGTGTTTTTAAACTGTCGATGCCAATGCCATAACCATAATTATTTTTATAGGGAGTCATCATTTTTTGAGTACTTGCAGCTGAAAGTAACTGGTTGCTGTGCAGCGCTTTTGTCCAGTTATATAAATCATCAACTGTAGAAAACATAGCCCCCGCACTGTATGGCCCTTCCATAGAAATAGGCATGGCATGTTCCCAGGCCCCCTGCCTGTTTTTGGCGTAGCCTTTTGCCCGGTATAATAATACAGAGTCAATGTTGTCCATCGCTGTATTTTTTAATCCCGCTTTTTCAATTACATTTTTCAATAAATATTCACTGAAATTTTTTCCGGAAGCTTTTTCAGCAATTACGCCCAGTAAAAAATACCCCGAGTTGCTGTAGTTCCATTTGCTGCCCGGCGAAAAATCGAGTGGCTTATTTTTAAAAAGGGCGATCATGGAATCTTTTGAAAGGGGTAGTATTGCTTTAGGCCAGAACTCGGGTAGATCGGTATAATTTTTTATGCCCGATGTGTGGTTAAGCAGCATGTGTATGGTGATGCTGTCTCCTTTAGGATAATCAGCTATGTATTTGCTTAGTTTGTCATCAAGGTTTAGTTTGCCCTGCTCAGCCAGTTGTAGTATACATACTGCAGTAAACTGTTTGGTAACCGAGCCAATGCGGTATTTTGTTTCATTGGTATTGGCAACATTCCATTCCCTGTCAGCCAGGCCGAAAGATTTTTTGTACATGGCTTTCCCCTTCTGCATAACCAGTACGGTGCCATTAAATTCTTTTACTTTAAATTCTGCCTGTACATAAGCATCAAGCAATTTTGAATAATTTTTTTGTGCTGTTAATGCCATGGGCAACAGCAGCAGAATGATTATTTTTTTCATGATAATTATTAATTTAAAAAGACTGAAAGCGTTATGTTGTTTGTTTTTTTCTGAGCGGTTGCCATTTTTTATAGGTAGCGCTTCGCCACAGCCACTCCACAGGGCCATAGTTAAAATATGTAAGCCAGATGGTACTTAAAATGATCTGTACAATAAATACAGCTATTCCAAAGAGGGTAAAGTAAACCGGCCCTACCTGGCCCATATAACCGAGCCCGGCACCAAGGAACACAAAATTGCCGATAAGCGAATGCATGATATAATTGCTGAAAGCCATTTTGCCTACAGGCGCCAGTACGGATAATATTTTTTTACCTGCTGCATGCTGAAAACTTAACATAAATAATCCAACATAGGCCAGTGAAAGCGGCACCACACCCAATGCATAGGCAATAGTTTGATAAAGACCTTTTGTTTTTAATTGCCAGTAGTCGCCCATATCGTTGCTCATATAATTGGCCAGCATGTAATTAGCGGGGAGGCCAAGTACTAGGCCAATACCAATGATCCAATAAATCAGCTTTTTGTGTTGCCCAATATTCTTATAAAAATCTGAACGGCCCAGTACATAACCAATTAAAAACATGCCCAATACTTTGGGTACCCGGCTTACAAAGATCAAATACTGGTACCGAAAAAAAATGCCGCCGATATTGCCTTTTAGCTGATCCCACCAGCTACCATGATGCATAAAGTTCATAAACTCCTCTTCACTTTTAATATTTAATAATGCACCTTCGGATTTGATACCTGCCTGGGTTAAAAGTTCCCTCGGGTAGTTCAGTACCGGCCAGGTCATTTTTAACCAATATAATAATATGGGCGATAAAATAAGAACGGTTCCTGTAATCAATAGTGTTTTATTCGAAAACTTACACAGGGGTAACAGTAAGAAACTAAGCAGTGCATAAAAGAAAACGATATCTCCGTTCCATATCAGCAGGTGCATAAAGCCCAGCAATAACATAAACAGTAATCTTCTTTTTACAGTTGGCATCGGGTTAATACCATTATCCATCCCTTTTTTTATCTGCAGGGCAATGCCCCAGCCAAATAGTAAACTAAAAATGGAATAGAATTTTCCTTCGATGAAAATCTGGTGCAGAAAACTCATTTTATGATCCCAGTCGGGAAGCAAAAACGGGCCGGTTATTTTGGCGTTGTCGCTATACCAGCTAAGCCCATTGAGGTTTGCAATAAAAATGCCCAGAATGGCAAATCCCCTGAGCACATCCATAAATATTTCTCTTTCAGCAGCCTTTACAGGCGATAATGATTGCATGCAGTTGAATTTTGGTAAAAGATCCCGGTATCCCGGAATGTTTCTTAAAGAAAAGCAATTACAGGCAAATTACAAAGCGGGCAACAACAAAAGAGTGGGCCGGTATTATTTAGGCTTGTATTCTAATACCAGCACAGCATTTTCTTCCAGGCTGGCACTGGCAAATAATTCGTATCGTTTATTACCTGCAGTAATAACAATGAGCGCAGTATTGGGAGGTATGCTGCCCAGGTTTTCGGCAAATAAAGTTATTTCGTGGCGGGTTTGTTTTTCATCCAGTTCTATATTCAGTTCAATTCCTTTTTCCGACAATAACTGGTGGGTGAATAACATTTTACCATTATACAATATGCTTACCGTATCACCATCCATAATGGCATTATCGTATACTTTTAAGTTGATGGTCTTTACATCAACTTGAATGCGGCTTTGTTCTTTATTTTTGCGCTGCGCCAGTGTTTTGGGAACTGCAATGGTATCTTTTTTAATTTCAACCGGGGCTACCACTATTGGTGGCACACTGTCTTTTGGTTTTACGGGGGTGATCACTTTTACAACCGGAGGCACACTGTCTTTTGGTTTAGTAGGTGTAATTACTTTTACACGGCATTTCTTTTGGAGGAGTAACTTTTTTACAACCGTATCTGTCTTTTTCTTATCCCTTGCAATGCAGTCATTCATCAGTTCAATAAGTTCGTAAGGCTGGTCGGACACTTTTTTTATTTGCACATACTCGGTAGAGTCATAGTCTATATAGGGCTCAATTACAATGCCGAAAAGAGAGATCCTTTCTCTATACATGATGGTTCGTACCGGTTCCTGTTCAAGTATTTCATTCCCTTTTTTCTTTTTCAGGTTTAACCTAAGCCGCATCAACGTATGGCTTCCGGAATTTTGTAAGAAATATTTTCCGTTTATAACCAGACGTTGTTTATCAGCATCAAAATAACCTTCAAAAAAAGCTTTGCAATAACTCTTTTTATCTGCTTTTACCCGGTCATAGGTGTATCCGCATATTTTATTGCCGGTTTGTATAATGTTCAGTTGCAGAAACTGGTCTGTGCCCAGGGCGCCTTCCCAGGTGCCGGTTAGGTCTTGTGCCGGTAAATTAATGGCCAGTACAATAAACGTTAGCGTTATGATATATCGTTTTGTGTAAAACATGGCTATCTAAAAATAAAAGAAAAGTGCAGATAAAATGCAGGTAAAATGTTAATCTCTGGTGAAATGATTGGCCCGTCCGCAGGATTCTGTGAACAGATATCGCTGATGTCGCAGACAAGAAAGATATTTTCGGCGTAATTGTCGGAATCTGCGAGCCATCTTAATTATCCATTCATCAGGTCAACCAGTTCATTAATAATCCTGGTTAATTCTTTTTTCCGGGCTTTAACTTCCTTCATGTTTTCAAAATACATCATGCGCCTGTCTTTGTAATCACCTTCCAGCAATGCAGATTTTATTTTTACAATGGCAGGATGATGAAAGATAAGGTGCACATGCTGTTTTGCCTTTACATGAATGGTGGCCAGGTCATCAAGATAAAAAAAACTGGGCGCATTCCATTTTATCCTTTCGCAAATTTTACGGTTAGCTTTAATGATAGCCCTTATGGCTTCTATTTCTGCCTTAAGCGGATGCTCAAGCTGTTCCAGGAAAGCATCTACTTCTGCTGTTTTATTTTCGGTATTCATCTATTATAAATTACTGCCGGCGCATTTTTAAATGCTGCTGCAAAATTTATAGTAAATTAACATTTTTTATTTAAACAACTTGGGCCAGTTTAAATCTGCATTCTTTTTTAGGTTGGGTTCGTTCTTATTCCAGTCTTTTAACGTGTTGGTAAAATACCTGTTGTAAAAAAGATAAAGCTTGCCATTCAGTATTTTAAAGGTTTCTGGGTCTACACTAACCTTTTCTCCACTATGCCCCATAGCATAAGCACACCAGCCACCGTATTCGGGTTCGTACTTAAAAGGTGCAGCTTTAAAAGCCTCTTTATTTTCTACCGAAGAAAAATAATACAAAACACCCTGGTTCAAAACCGCCAATTCTTTTTTGCCCTTAACTGCTTTGTTTTGCGTAAAATAGGCAACCGGATCATAACCTTCTATGGCTAAACTGTTTTCAAGGTTAAAATGTTTTTTACGCAGTGCCCCTGCATCCTGGGCAACCACTGAGAAACTGAAAATGCAAAAGGCCAATAAGCATGATATAACTTTCATTTGTTTGGTATTTAAGTATGCAAACGTATTCCAAAATGTGGTTTAATGCTGTCGGGTGTATGACATTGAAAAAACTTTACAATTTCTTAACGGCCGGGATTAACCCGGATAAAAGTTTCAACGTATATTTTGCGTTAAAGTTTATACAAATCAGGCAAATTGGAGTCGGTATGTCGCATAGCAGACAAAAGCATATAAACTGTTAGCCTAAAATTGCATTTAAAATGCAACATAATGATTAAAACAATTTTTACCTGGGTTTTGCGGATACTGGCCGCTTTAATCCTGCTGCAGACCTTATACTTTAAGTTTACAGCCAAACCTGAATCAGTAGAATTATTTACCATATTGGGCATGGAACCATGGGGTAGGATTGGTACCGGTGTAGCTGAATTGATCGCTTCTGTTTTAATATTAATACCCCGAACTACCTTATTGGGTGCTTTATTGGGTCTTGGCCTCATGGCTGGCGCAATTTTTTTCCATCTTACAAAATTGGGCGTTAACTTTGGCGGAGATGCGGTTTTGTTCATATATGCAGTGATTGTATTTGTTTGCTGCCTGGCCTTAATCATCATCCACAGAAAAAACATACCACAACTTCTAAAATTTATGTTTTGACAAGTGTATTTAAAAAGTCGGCAGAAGCTTTAAACAGCCTGGCAGATGCATTGCAGCAATTGCCTGAGCAAAGTATATATACCAATCCATGCGAGGCATTGAGTAATGCAACCATTGGGCAGCATACCCGGCATATTATAGAATTGTATCAATGCCTGCTTGCAGGTTACCCGGATGGTAAAATAAATTACGACGACCGTAAGCGTAACCCGCTTTACGAAAACGATATACCTGCGGCCGTAGAAGTTATTAAAGAAATTCAGAAAAACCTGGAACAGCCTGATAAGGAAGTAAATATCTTCTGCGGAACAAATGATAATTCGGTTTGTATTGAGTCCAATTACTACAGGGAGGTTTTGTATAACCTGGAGCATTGCATACATCACCAGGCATTAATTAAAGTGGCCCTGCTTTCAATCAAAAATATCCATATAGCCGAAGGCTTTGGCGTGGCTCCTTCAACCTTACAATACCGACAGGAATGTGCACAGTAAGTTTTGTACGGGTAAATGATACCGTTATCATTACTTCAAACCGGGATGAACATGTACAACGTGAAAATGCAGGTGCGCCTGAATTTCACCAGTTACAAAATAAAAAGATAATCTTTCCTAAAGATGCCAGGGCAGGCGGAACCTGGTTCGCCGCAGGTAATAACGGGATTGTTGCTGTATTGCTGAACGGCGCTTTCATAAAACATACTCCTCAACCACCTTACCGCAAAAGCAGGGGTTTAATACTGTTGGAGATCATTGAAGCTGAAGAACCACTGTCATTTTTCAAAACACTCAACCTGTATAATATAGAGCCTTTTACAATTGTTCTTTATCAACCCGCATATTTACACGAGTTAAGATGGGATGGAAATGATAAACATGAAAAAGCATTGGATATTACCGGCAATTATATCTGGTCGTCAGCTACTTTGTATACTGATGAAGTGATTGAACACCGGGAAGATCTGTTCGGCCGTTTCATTCATACTGCTGCCGGTATTACAGCAGAAACGGTTCATGATTTTCATGGCAGCAATAATGGCGATGCTGAAAATGGTTTTGTGATAAGCCGGCAAACCGGTATGAAAACATTCAGCATTACACAGGCGGTTGTACAAAACAACGCGGTTAACTTTTCACATGCAGACCTGTTACAACAAAAACGCTATACAGAAACGATGGATATGAATCACGCTGCAATAAAAATATAAGTGAAGAAATTCAAACTCTTTATTCATAAGCTAACACACTGGGAGTACTGGTCTTTTGATGTAGTGTATATTCCTATGTACTTTGTGTGGTTTTATTATGCGGCAAAAGCAAGGTCTTTTTTCTTTTTTAATGCAGCCAATCCACTCATCAAAAATGCAGGTTTTTTGATGGAGTCTAAAAAAGAGATCTATGATATTATTCCGGATCAATACATTCCTAAAACATTATTCTTTAAAGATGGTACGGATGCTGCAGAAATATTACAGGCTGTTGCAAGTTCGGGCATATCATTTCCCTGCATAGCCAAGCCTGATATGGGCGGAAAGGGCAGGGGCGTTCAAAAAATTTATGCATTGGAAGAGATTGTAACCTATGCAGAAAAAATAAAAATGGATTTTTTGGTGCAGGAATTTATTCCTTATCCCGAAGAAGTGGGCATATTTTATTGCCGCATGCCCGATAAGCCGGATGGCTTCATCAGCGGAATTGTGGCCAAAGAATTTTTGATTGTAAAAGGAGATGGCGAATCAACCTTAACACAGCTTGTTGAACAAGACCCACGTTATCATTTTCAACTGGGGGCTTTACAAAAGATATATGGCGAAGGGTTGAGCACCATTTTAGAAAAGGATGAATTGAAAAATCTGGTGCCTTACGGAAACCATGCCCGCGGTGCAAAATTTATTGATGTAAGCCATTGGGCAGATGAAATTTTTACAAAGAATTTTGACCATGTTTGTAAACAGATACCCGAATTTTATTTTGGCAGGCTGGATGTGATGTACAGTAATTTTGAAGACCTTAAAGCAGGTAAAAATTTTTCCATTGTAGAGTTGAATGGTGCCGGCAGCGAACCCACACATATTTACGACCCATCCCATTCATTATTTTTTGCCTGGAAAGAAATTGCCCGGCACTTTAAATTGCTTTGTACTATCAGCATAATTAACAACAAAAGAGGTTATAGGTATTTAACGGTTAAAGAGGGTATGCAGATGTTTAAAGAAAACAGGGCTGTTATGAAAAACCTGGATCAATTTTAATTAAGCCAACCGGTATGAACAAAAAAATAAAAAGCAGGTTGAAGTGGAGCCTGCTTATCTTTTTATTTTGCTGGATCGTGATGGCACAAAGCTGTATGAAATTCCGAATCAACGACAGTAAGGCAAAAGAACAGTTTGCCCAAAAAGGTGTGCAGGCAAGTTTTAATTATACCGAAGCTGATGAAAAGGGGGTGCATTATGTAAAGACCGGTGCCGATACTTTACCTACATTATTTTTTGTACACGGCTCGCCGGGCAGTTGGGATGCTTTTAAGATATACCTGATGGACACAACCCTGCTGCGGCATTTCAGGATGATTTCAGTTGACAGACCCGGCTTTGGTTACAGCAGCTTTGGTACGGCTTTTAATCTGGAAGAACAATCTTTACGCATCAACCAGGTAATTCAAAAAGAAAACAATCAAAAGCCGGTACACCTGGTTGGGCACAGTATTGGCGGACCGGTAATTGTGCACCTGGCCCAAAATCATCCGGAGGAATTTGCATCACTCACCATACTGGCAGGTTCTATCTCTCCTTATGAAGAACCAAAGGAGTACTGGCGCTATCTTTTTATGTACACTCCTTTAAAAGTACTGATGCCCGGGGCTTTTAAACCATCCAATGATGAGATCATTTATTTTAAGAAAGATCTTTACCATACTGATACGATGTATGCAGCATTAACAATGCCGGTTACTTTTATTCATGGCGATGCTGATAAATTTGTTACCGTTAAAAATGTGGAGTATGGAAAAAAGAAGCTGGCCAATAATCCCAATGTAAAGGTCATCATCATTCCGGGGTCTGGCCATTTTATTCCCTGGGAGGATTTTGGGTTAATAAAAACACACATGCTTACATTGAGTTCGGAAAAATAATTTAAAGGTTATCATCAGAACTACATAAACTCAACCTTCGCCAATTTTTTTCAAACCCGCAACATCATTAATCAAAATCTCTTTTTTTGTAACCGTAATGATATTTTCTTTTTCAAACTGATTTAATGTGGTAGTTACAGTTTGCCTGGATGAACCGATGAGTTTGGCAATATCATCATGCGTTAAAAACTTATCAATTGCAGCAGTATTATTAACCACCCCATTTTTATCATTTGCCAGTTGCAGCAGCAATTGTGCCAGCCTGCTTTTTACATCTTTGTTTAAAATGTTTAACAGGCGGTTCTCCACCTTTCGCAGTTTATTACCCAGGTGAAAACTAAAGGCGATGGCCATTTCGGGCTTGCGTTGAAGGATACGGATAAAATCTTCCATGGTGAATGCACATAGACTTACATCGCTTTTATAAGCCTGTGCAAATTCATCCTGGTCGTTGTTTTTTTCTAAAGTAAGCTGCCCGAAAACTTCGCCTTTCTGAATGATCTCCTTGATCACTTCATTGCCGGATTCATCAATATAGCCGAGTTTAATAAAACCATCTTTGGCAAAATAAAGTTTGTTGCGGTTCTGGTGTGGAAAGTAAATGTATGCTCCGCTGGCTGCTTCTACATAATTATGCACCAGCGCAAGCTCTTCATATTCTTCTTCGGTAATGTGCTGAAAAATATCAAACCCTCTTAAGAGCAGTAAAGTTGAATCGCAGAAGTTTGAATCGCTCACGGTATTTATTTTTTTTCAAAAATAAGGGAAGCTGAGTTCATACAATACCGCAGGCCGGTTGGTTTGGGTCCGTCGTCAAATACATGGCCTAAATGTGCACCGCAACGACTGCAATTTACTTCGGTTCTTTCCATGCCATAGCTGTTATCGGTAATTTCTTCCACATTTGCCTTTTTAATGGCCTGCCAAAAGCTGGGCCACCCGGTGCCGCTCTCAAATTTTGTGGCAGAGCTGAAAAGCTCCTGGCTGCAGCATACACATTTGTAAATACCTTTTTGATGGTTATCCCAATAAGCGCCGCTGTAAGCCCGTTCTGTTCCTTTTTGGCGGGTTACCTGGAATTGCAGTGCTGTTAATTGTTTACGCCATTCGGCATCGGATTTTATAACTGTATACTTTTTTGTTTGCGCCGGTGCAGCAAAGAAGAAGCTCATTAAAAGGGCGAATGTACTGATGTATTTCATAATTGCCTGTTTGTGTAAATTACGCATTTTGAAGCTTTTTAGATTTTAAAGCCCGATTTGTTTAACAAATATTTTCATGAATGGTTTAAGCATTAATTTTGCACCATAATTCAATTACATGAGTGTATTTAACCAGATCGCCCAATATTTATACCTGAAGAAAAAAGACCCCAATACCCCTAAATCGAAATGGGTAGGTTATATGCATGGTATCAACAGGCTGTCTATATTGTTGTTCCTGCTGGCCATGATCATCCTGGCCATTAAATTATTGCGGTAGTTTAGTAAGAAAGGCGTAAATACTATCAGCAGCGTTTGCAGAAGCATGGCCGCCTTTGCTTAACAGGGCTTTAAGCGCTGCGTAGTCTGCTTTTAGTTGCTGTTGTTTTATTTCATCAGTCAACAGCAGGTCCAGTTCACGTTTCAGGTTTTCAACGGTCAATTCATCCTGTATCAATTCCTTCACCACTTCTTTATCCATGATGAGGTTTACCAGGCCGATGAATTTTATTTTTATCAGGCGTTTGGCGATCTGGTAACTAAAGGCACTGCCTTTGTAGCAGATCACTTCCGGTACCGCAAATAAGGCTGTTTCCAGGGTAGCAGTACCGCTGGTAACCAATGCAGCTTTTGATTGTACCAGCAATTCATATGTTTTATTTACAACCGAAAAAACATTTTTATAAGGTGCTAAAAGCCCGGCATAAAAGCTTTCATCAAGTCCCGGTGCTTTAGCAACCACAAATTGATAGTTGGGAAAATGTTTTGCTACTTCCAGCATGATCGGGAGTTTTTTTAATATCTCTTGCTGGCGGCTGCCGGGGAGGAGGGCTATAATATTTTCTGATGCTTGATTCCGGATACCGGATACTGGGTTCTGGATACTGGATACTGGATTCTTGTTACTTGATAACTGGAATTCATCAACTACTTCCACCAGCGGATGCCCCACATATTCCACTTCGTAATTCCATTTTTTATAAAAGTCTTTTTCAAAAGGTAAAATGACGAGCATTTTATCAACGCATTCCCTGATCAGTTTTACCCGGTTCTCTTTCCAGGCCCACACCTGAGGAGAGATGTAGTAGATCACTTGTATACCCTGTTCTTTCGCCCATTTGGCAATGCGTAAATTAAAGCCGGGGTAATCGATCAGTATCAAAGTTGTTGGCTGGTATTGCAGAATATCTTCTTTGCAGAATTTTATGTTCTTTAAAATGGTGCCCAGGTTTTTTATCACTTCTAAAAAACCCATAAAAGCCAGCTCTTTGTAATGCTTTACCAGCGTGGCGCCGGCGGCTTGCATTTTCTCACCGCCCCAGCAGCGGATGTTTGCATCAGCGTCTTTCTTTTTTAATTCTTTGATGAGGTTACTGCCGTGTAAATCGCCACTTGCTTCCCCGGAAATAATGTAATAACGCATGGCTTAAAGTTATTTTTTTTGTGCGCAGGCAAACAACAAAAATCATGAAAATGTTTTAATACACAACACCAAAAAACCATACGCACAGGTAAGTGCAAAAATGCCTTTGGCAGTTTTATCTTTATGGCTGTTTATATAAATGGTAAACAAAACAGCATTCACCAGCAGTGCCAGGCTGAGTGCCACGCTAAAAGTGCGGTGCCCCTGCTCACGCCACATGTATTCAAAAGTAGTGGCAAAAGAGAAAGACTGAAATTTAGTCATTTTAAAAATAATAATGCCGAGTATCGGGCCCACAAAACCCAGGATAGCATTTTTTTCCGTGCGGGTCAATACGCTCATCAAATTCCTCTTTATATTTTGCATATGCCTGTTTACATATCTTAATACCCTTAATGTCTTTTTTAGGAACAGAAGGGATATTTACATTCAGCAACAGGTGCTTATCTAATTTATTTGCCAAAACAGTTTTAATGATCTTGTTGGCATAAAATCTTGCCGCAGTAAAATCAGCATCGTATTTGTAATCCAGCAATGAAAAGCCGATGCTGGGAATGCTTTCAATGGAAGCTTCCATGGCCGCACTCATAGTGCCGCTGTAAATTACATTAATGGAATGGTTGGCACCATGGTTAATGCCGCTGATGCAGAGATCCGGTTTGCGGTGCAGTACTTTATCAACAGCCAGTTTTACACAGTCAACCGGGGTGCCTGAAGTTTGCCAGGCTTCTATATCGTCAAACAGTTCCACTTTATCCATCCGTAATGAGGTGCCGATGGTAATGGCATGCCCCATGCCGCTTTGTGCTTTATCAGGCGCCACCACCACTACTTTACCTAAAGGTCTTGCTGCTTCAATTAAATTTCTAATTCCGGGTGCGGTTATGCCGTCATCATTGGTAATGAGGATAATGGGTTGCTCTTTCTTAGTTGCCATGTATGTTCAAATCAATTTAAAAGGGTGGGAATAATTGTCTTGCTATGCCCGGTTGTTTAAATGGCCAGGGTATCATTAATAAAATTATAATTAATGCTATGCCATAATAGATCAGTGTGCGTTTGTGTTTTTGTGCATCGGTACCGCCACGCTTTACCATACTGCGGCCAACGTGAACCAGCAACCAGGCTATGATCATCATCAAAGCATGCTCTACTGCAAAATAACGTTCAATAGGGTCTTTCATTACAGCCCCCATGCCGCTCTTTACTTTTTCGAACCACATGCCAGTGAAATATAAAATAAGGCCCAGTACCAACTGAATATCGCAGCTGATCATAAAAAACAGGCCAATTTTATTATCGCTGCTTTTATAGTCTCTTTTAGACATAACTGCGCCCATTGCAGCAAAAACTGCCCATACGCCAAACAGCAAAACTGCCCAGCGGAGAATGCTATGTATTACCAGTGTATAATTCATATAAATTAGTTTGGTGCAAAAATAAGGTGTTGCCGCGGATTGCACGGAATTTTACAAATTGTTTTATTAGCGAAAAATTTTGCCACAGATTACCCAGATTTCACAAATTGTTTTCTTATCTGTGCAATCTGGGTAATCTGTGGCAAATGTAATTCTGCAGCAGGCAGAAACAGAATTTTAAATGGTAACTATGTTTCAGCTAAACCACTTAATTTAGTAACCCCAAAACTAATTTTATGCAAATCGCCAAAGCCTTCCTGTCAGCAGTCATGCTGTTTGTTTTTATAACTGTTACTGCCCAAAAAAAAGCAGAACCTGTTGCCAAACCCAAAGCAGCCGATTCCTTAAAAAATATTTCGCTTGCCGGTTTACAATTCCGGAGCGTAGGCCCTGCTATTACTTCGGGCCGCATAGCTGATATAGCCGTTAACCCAAATAACCACAGTGAATATTATGTGGCTGCAGCAGCGGGTGGTGTTTGGAAAACCAGCAATGCCGGCATTACTTACAACCCGGTTTTTGATGGCGAAGGATCTTTTTCAATTGGCTGTTTGGCTATTGACCCAACCAATACCAATGTAGTTTGGGTGGGTAGTGGCGAAAATAATAATCAACGGGTGGTGGCTTATGGTGATGGTATTTATAGATCGGAAGATGGCGGCAAAAGCTGGAAGAATATGGGGCTGAAAAACTCGGAGCATATTGGCCGCATTGCTATAGATCCAACCAATAGTGATATTGTGTATGTGGCAGCTTATGGCCCTGTATGGAAATCAGGTGGCGAAAGAGGGATTTATAAAACCATGGATGGTGGCAAAACCTGGAAACCCGTTTTAAATGTAAGTGAACATACAGGTTTTAATGAAGTGATGGTTGATCCACGGTTTCCAAATATTGTGTATGCAGCCGCACATCAGCGCCAGCGCAAAGTATTTACTTATATCGGCGGCGGGCCCGAATCTGCCTTGTATAAAAGTACCGATGGCGGCACCACCTGGAATAAAATGATGAGTGGCTTACCTACAGTTAATTTGGGCAGGATAGGATTGAACTATTCTCCGGTTAATCCTGATGTATTGTATGCAGTGGTAGAAGCACCGGAGGGCAAGGGCGGTGTTTTTAAAAGTACCGACCGTGGCGCCAGTTGGGAAAAACAAAATGGCTTTTCAACCAGTGGTAATTATTATCAAAAGATCTTTTGCGATCCAAAAGATGTAAACAAAATTTTTATCATCAATCCAAACATGGTTGTAAGCAAAGATGGCGGTAAGAATTTTACAAACCTGGGCGAAAAAAGCAAACATATAGATAATCATGTGATCTGGATAAACCCATCTAATACAGATCATTACCTGGTAGGTTGCGATGGGGGTGTTTATGAAAGTTATGATGCCGGCGAAAACTGGGCATTTAAAGCCAATCTTCCGGTAACGCAGTTTTATAAAGTAGCTACCGATAATGCTTTCCCTTTTTATCATATTCATGGGGGTACGCAGGATAACTTCAGTATTGGTGGGCCTTCCCGTACAACCAGTATAAACGGTATTTTTAATTCCGATTGGTATTTTACCAGCATTGGGGATGGTTTTGAAAGCCAGGTAGATCAATCCAACCCGGATATTGTGTATGCAGAATCGCAATACGGAGGCCTAATCCGGTATGATAAAAAAAGTGGCGAATTTTTAGAGATCAAACCGGTTGAGCAAGAGGGAGAAGCCGCTTACCGCTGGAACTGGGATGCGCCTTTGCATATTTCTAAATACGATAATAAGCGATTGTATTTTGGTGCCAATAAATTATTTCGTACCGATGACAGAGGCAATACCTGGAAAATAATAAGCGGCGATCTAAGCAGGCAGATAGACAGGAATAAACTGGAAGTGATGGGGAAAGTATGGAGTGTGGATGCGGTTGCAAAAAACGGAAGCACCGATATTTACGGGCAAACAACAACCATTGCCGAATCGCATTTTGACGAGAATACTATTTATGTGGGTACCGATGATGGATTGATACAGATAACAAACGACGGCGGTAAAACCTGGACAAAAGTTGATGGTATTGCCGGTGTTCCGGAAAGAACTTATGTGAACCAGATCATCGCATCCCAACATGACAAAAATGTGGCGTATGTAACTTTCAATCATCACCGCTACGGCGATTTTCATCCCTACATATATAAAACAACCGATGGTGGCAAAACATGGAATGCCATTCAGCATAATTTACCCGAAAGAGGCACGGCTTATACCATTGCCGAAGACCATGTAAATGCAAATCTGTTGTTTGTGGGAACCGAATTTGGTTTGTATTTCAGTGTTGATGGCGGGCAGGAATGGGTTCAGCTTAAAAACGGGTTACCAACTATTTCTGTAAAAGATATTACCATTCAAAAAAGAGAAAATGATCTGGTGCTGGCAACTTTTGGCCGTGGCTTTTATGTGTTGGATGATTTTACCCCCTTGCGTAATTTTAGGAAAGAAGATCTTACCAAAGCCGCAACTATCTATCCCGTAAAAGATGCGTTGATGTTTATAGAATCAACGCCACTGGGTGTAAGAGGCAAAGGTTTCCAGGGCGAAAGTTTCTTTACCACAACCAATCCTAAAGTTGGTGCCGTGTTTACTTATTATTTAAAAGAAGATATTAAAACCATCAAAGAAAAAAGGCGTGAGGCCGAGCAAGAAAAAATTAAAAAAGGCGAAGCTCCTTATTATCCTCCAATTGATTCTTTAAGACTGGAAGATGAACAGCCCACGCCACATTTATTATTTACGGTAATGGATGAAAATACTAATGTGGTTCGCCGTATAAAAGCTCCTGCAAAAAAAGGGTTGAGCAGGATCGTTTGGGATTTTCGCTATGCCCCTTTTGGTCCCGTTGATTTAACGCCATTTGACGAATCGAACGCATTCAGTTCGCCCGAAATTGGTTACATGGCATTGCCTGGTAATTATAAAGTATCGCTTAGTAAGTTTGAAGATGGAGTTTATTCAGAGTTGGCTGCTGCCCAACCATTCAAAGCTATAACCCTCAATAACGCTACATTGCCTGCAACCGATAAAAAAACTTTGGAAGATTTCTGTAAGCAGGTTGCAGAATTAAGAAGGGTAAGCACTGCGGCTGATGCATTCCGCGGCGAAATGGTGAACAAGATCAAATATATAAAACAAGCAATTATTGAAACACCAAAACTGCCGGTTGATATTTCTAAAATAATTACAGCGCTTGAAAAAAGATTAACCGATGTAAATACAAAACTGAATGGCGATGCAACTGTTGCAAAAAGAGAATTCGAAACAGCCCCTTCCATCAATGGCCGTATTGGTGCAATTACCTATGCATTGTGGTCAACTACTGCAGCACCAACCACAACTTTTATCAGTTCTTATCAAACAGCAGCCAGGCAGTTTACACCGGTATATAATGAATTGAAATCAATAAGTGAAGAGATGAGAAACCTGGAGAATATACTGGAAAGCAATAAAGCGCCTTATACACCCGGCCGTTTGCCCGAGTGGAAAGGGAATTGATTTTCTGCTTTTATTACAATGTATATTTTTTATAGCGTTGCCAGCCTTTTGAAGGTTGGCAACGCTTGAGAAGATTGTTTTCATCTGTGCAAATCCCCGCCTGAACGGACGGGCAGGTGTGTAATCCGTGGCTCAACTTCTTTTGTGTTTCTGTGCTTCTATGGCAAACCCAAAAATAAATTTTGTAAAACTAAAATAATTAGTATATTTGTGCTAATCAAATTAGTTGTATCATGTCAATAGCAGGACAAAATCTCAAATACCTACGCAAACTCCGTGGCTGGACACAGGAAGAATTTGCAAACAAACTCGGTATCAAACGCTCTTCAGTGGGTGCTTATGAAGAAGGGCGTGCAGATCCGCAGTTGAGTGTACTGGAAATACTGGCAGATATTTTCAAGTTAACGCTGGATGAACTCCTGCTTAAGGATTTAAGCAATCATGCAGATAATTATCTTGGAAGACGTCGCCAGCAAAAAATGATAGTGTCGGAGCGGAATGTGATTCACTTTGTGCCGGTAAAAGCAGCGGCGGGCTATTTAGCCAGTTATGCCGATACTGAGTTTATTGATGAGCTTAATACATTCACTTTGCCAATGCTTACCGGAGGTAATTACCGCGCATTCGAAATTATTGGAGATAGTATGTTACCTACACCCAGCCGCAGTATTATCGTTGGTGAAAAAATTGAAGATACGAACGACATCAAAAACAGCCAGGCATATATTGTAGTGAGCCGTAATGAGGGTATCGTTTATAAAAGAGTTGAAAAAAACGTCCGCAGTAAAAATAAGTTAACCCTGGTGAGTGATAATCCGCAATACCAGCCATACCAGGTAAATGCAGAAGATGTGGTTGAACTGTGGCAGGCGCAAATGGTGATCAGTAAAGTAAGTACCCAGCAGCGCTGGGATATGAATTCACTGGCCAGTATGGTAAATAACCTGCAAAGCCAGGTAAGTACTTTAAAGAAAAAATTGAACTAGTGGCCCAGATCGCACAGATTTTACAAATTTTTTCTGTGTAATCTGTGCAATCTGTGGCTATGCTGTCTGCCAGCTGGCAGACAACAAAAAATCTCAGGCAATTCATGAACACAAAGGAATTATTAATATTGAATTTTGAAGAAGTAAGGCGCATGAGCATTAAAGTCTGGAAAGGTATTTCTGAAGAAAACTTATTTTGGAAACCAGACGACGGCGCGATGAGTTGTTTTCAAATGATACGACATGTGCTGGAGTCGGAAAACGTGTTTCATCATATAGTATTACACCGGGGAGTTGTGGGTGATTATGTAAGTCCGTTAACCGGAAACCCATATACCACGATTGATGATGAATTAAGAAATGCACAACCTTACCGGGAGAAGTTTTTAAAAATGATACACGGACTTACCCAAAAAGAACTGGAAGAAGTGTACATAACCCGGAAAGAAAAAAATCAGCACCGCAAGCTGGGCGATTATTTGCTTCGTATCGCATATCATGAAAGTGTGCATACCGGGCAATTACTTAATTATTTACGCACATTGAATACACCCCGGGCGGCCATATGGGATTAGCTTTTATCTTTAATCCTATTATTGATTTCAACAAAATTCATCTAGGAGGAAAATGTTGAGATCTTAGATAGGATTATGCCGATTACAGATTGAATTTGTTTGAATAATGTATCATCGTCATACCACATAACTAAAACAGCAACCAGATACATCGATTAATAATTAAAAAACACAGTTATGATTAAACTTCAGATCATCGGCAATCTTGGTAAAGATTGCATTGTAAAAGAGATCAACGGTAAACACGTTATCAACTTTAGCGTAGCACACACCGAACGCTTTAAAGACGCCCAGGGCAACCAGAAAGAAAGAACCACCTGGGTAGAGTGTGCTTATTGGACAGACCGCACTGCCATTGCACCTTATTTGGTGAAAGGGACTTCGGTTTATGCAGAAGGCTCTCCCGAAGCAGATCCATATACCAATAAGGAAGGACAGCCCGCTGCAACCTTACGCATGCGGGTTCAAAACATCCAGTTATTAGGTGGTAATAAAGAGGGTCAAAGCTCGCAGGGGGCAGTTTCCAACTCGGGTAATGTCAGCAACAGCGGCATGAGTACACCTCCGGTTGTAAGAACAGAACCTGCCAATACATCGGCCCCGGTTGATGATTTACCGTTCTAAAATTCAGTTCTTTTAAAGAGGCTGATTTCATTTCCCACCAAGCCACAAGGCACACAAAGAAATTCATTTAATTAATTTTGTGTACGCTGTGACTTTGTGGGATTTTTTTTATCTGCTACTTTTTAATATGTTTTATCTTGTGCAAAATGATTTGCATGAAACGTACAACAATATCACGCTCAGCTTTTTTTCTTCTTTTGCAGTTGAGCTTTTCAAACCCTGTACTTTTAGCCCAAAAAAACTTTGTACAATATGTTGATCCTTTCATAGGTACAGGAGGGCATGGGCATACTTATCCCGGCGCAACACTGCCTCATGGTATGGTACAGTTAAGTCCTGATACCCGGCTCGATGGCTGGGATGGCTGCGGCGGTTATCACTATTCAGACAGCTTTATTTATGGTTTTTCGCACACACACCTAAGTGGCACCGGGGTAAGCGACTATGGCGATATTTTGTTAATGCCTATGAGCAGCAAGCCATCTCCTGATAATAAAATATACGGTTCCGCATTTTCTCATGCCAATGAAAAAGCATCGGCAGGTTTTTATTCGGTAAAACTGGAGGATGAAAATATACTGGCAGAACTGACCGCTACAACAAGGGTTGGTTTTCACCGGTATACTTTTAACGGTTCTCAAAACAATAACGTGATTGTTGATCTGAAGCATCGTGATGAAGTAATAGAATCTTCCTTAAAAATTATTAACCTGCATACCGTTGCCGGCCTCAGGCGAAGCAAGGCATGGGCCAACAATCAGTATGTTTATTTTGTAATTGAATTCTCCAAACCATTTAGTAAAGCAGGCTTCTGGAAAAACGATACTTTATTATCACCAGGAACCGCTGAATTAAAAGATTCAAAAAATATCAAAGCATTTTTTCAGTTTGATGAATCAGCAGTCATGGCTAAAGTAGCTTTATCGGCGGTAAGCATTGAAGGCGCACAAAAAAATCTTTCCAAAGAATTGCCCGGCTGGGATTTTGAAAAAACAAAAATGGCCGCTGAAAAAATATGGAACGAAGAACTGAGCAGGATTGATGTTACCAGTAATGATACCAGGCAATTGCGTACCTTTTATACAGCTTTATATCATACCGCCATTGTACCCAATATTAACCAGGATGTTGATGGGCAGTACCGCGGCAGGGATAACCAGGTACATATGGCAACCGGCTTCACTAATTATTCTGTTTTTTCTTTGTGGGATACCTATCGGGGTGCTCATCCATTGTACACCATCATAGATAAAAAACGTACACTGGATTATATTAAAACATTTTTAGTGCAGTATCAGCAGGGAGGACGATTACCCGTTTGGGAACTAAGCGGTTGCGAGACAGATTGTATGATTGGTTACCACAGCGTACCGGTAATCGTAGATGCATATATGAAAGGTATTAACCAGTTTGATACCGGGCTGGCACTGCAGGCCATGAAAAAAAGTGCAACCTGGAACCACCTGGGTTTACCCGCATTTATGGACCATGGTTTTTTAGAGATAGATGATGAACATGAAAATGTGAGTAAAACACTGGAGTATGCTTATGATGACTGGTGTATTGCACAGTTTGCAAAAAGGCTGGGTAATGCCAATGATTATGAAAATTACATAAAAAGAGCACAAGCGTATAAAAATATACTTGATCTGCAAACCGGTTTTATGCGGCCACGCAAAAACGGTAACTGGCTTTCACCTTTTGACCCACGTGAGGTTAATAATAATTTTACAGAGGCCAACAGCTGGCAGTATTCTTTTTATACACCGCAGGATATAAGCGGCTACCAGGAAATGATCGGTGGCAGAAAAAAAATGGAAGAAAAACTGGATAAGTTATTTACAGAAAACTCTAAAACTACAGGCCGGGACCAAAGTGATATTACCGGGCTGATCGGCCAGTATGCACATGGCAACGAACCCAGCCACCATATTGCGTACCTGTATAATTTTACCGGCGCAGCACCTAAAACGCAGGCTATGATACACCGTATTATGAAAGACATGTACCATGATACGCCGGATGGACTGGAAGGCAATGAAGACTGTGGACAGATGAGTGCCTGGTATGTATTGAGTGCGCTGGGTTTTTATCCGGTAACTCCGGGAACAACAGATTATATTATTGGTACGCCATTATTTTCATCTGCAACGATTAACCTGGAGAATGGAAAAACATTTACTGTAAAAGGTAATGGAGTGAGCGATGAAAATTTTTATATTCAAACCGCAAAGCTTAATGATGTGCTGCATACAAAATCATACATTTCTCATTTTGATATTGAAAATGGCGGCAACTTACAATTTAGTATGGGGGCTGCACCTTCATCATTTGGTTCTACCGATCTGCCTTCAACTGCTATTACTGATAGTAAAATTATTTTAAATCCTGTAATTGATGGGGGAGCTATTTCTTTTAAAGATTCAAAGACAGTAAAAATCAGTTCGGCACAAAATGGAGTGAATTATTATTATACTTTGGATGGCACTGTACCAACAAAGTTCTCAAAAAAATACAGTGCTCCCTTAAAGTTTAATCAATCGGTAACGGTAAAAGCCATAGCGATCAATGCAAAAGACGAATCAAGTTATATCACAACAGCATCCTACAAAAAAGCGTTACATAGCTGGACCATTAAACTGAACACAGCTTACGAGCAGCAGTATGATGGTGGTGGTAATAACGGTTTGATCGATGATATACGGGGAGAGGCAGACTGGCGCAAAGGCAACTGGCAGGGTTATCAAAAAGCAGATATGGATGTGGTGATCGATCTGCAGAAACCAACGTCTGTATCGGCTGTTACCATTGGTTTGCTTCAGGATACCCGATCATGGATCGTGATGCCGAGGCAGATCATTGTAGAAGTATCTGACGATAATACCGTTTTTAAACAGGTGTATGTTGGTGAAAATTATTTACCCATTGAAGACCTGACAGCACAGGTAAAGAATATTGAAGCTACTTTTTCTGCTATTACTGCAAGGTATGTTCGTGTGAAAGCCTTACAGTATGGTAAAATGCCTGCATTGCACGAGGGAGTAGGGGGCGATACACATATTTTTGCAGATGAGATTAAGGTTAAGTAGTTTTTTTACTTTTTATCTACTGCAGATCAATCAACACTTTTGCATTTTTCTGTTCGGAAGAAGAAATAAATATCTCGTATCTTTTTTTACCGGCGGTGATAACCATCAGCGAAGTATTGGGTGGTATCCTTCCCAGGTTATCGGCCACCATCACCAGCTCGTGATGCGGATTTGCCTTATCTACTTTTAGTTTTAGTGTAACGGGTTTAGTGGATATACCGGCCCCGCTTACAACCAGTTTATTATTGTGATAAATGCTTACGGTATCGCCATCAATTTCACCGTTATCATACAGTTCAATATTTAATTCTGTTTCTTCTGTAGTAATTTGTTTTATGATAGGGTTGGCCCTTGTTTCTATAACCGTGGGCACCGGCGTTGTAAATATTTGCTCAATGGGTTTGGTTATTGCTGTTTGAGAAACGGGGATAGGTTGCGAGCACAGGTTTATTTCAATATCATCTAAAGCAAAATCATTGCCACAGCCACCGGGCGTTAGGTCTTTCATTTGCAGGGATATCACATCCGTGTTTGCCGCCATTACAAATTCGCCGGCATAATTTTGCCATTGGGGAGCATCCGTCTGCTTAATTTCTCCTGTTTTAAAACTACTGATTATTTTTTCGTTTGCAAGTACCGTAATTTCAATTACCGGAGGTGTAGGTGTGCAACCATTGGCAGATTTGCAGATATTGACGAACCAGCCCGAAACACGGTATTGAGCACCTGGTTTAAGCCCGGTGATGGTCATGATAAAAAAATCGCCGGGCTTTTCAGATGCATTTACTACCATCATTTTCCCATTTTCATCACCGGGAGTATGGTCTTCGGTTACCTGGTGCCATTTGCCTTCAAAACAATTGGCGATGTTGGTGTTAAAGCTGTAAAAGCCATCTTTAGGGCAGGGGTCGGTTGTTTTGTTGTAGTTTCTTAAATTGTACATCGTGGGTGATCCGTCATTTGCCATAGTACCAAAGTTCAGACTAAACACGGGATCCTTATAAATACAATTGTTTTTTTGTGCAGGCAGCACGTTGCTGGTCAGTAATAATGAAAATAAAAGGGTAATAAAAAAAGGATTGGTACATTTCATAAAAACTCCAGATGAAGTATTAAAGATAAGAAGGAAGGTGTTAAGAAAAATTGAGCAATATAAAAAGCCCCTGAAATTTTCAGGGGCTTTTATCTAAAAAGTAAGCGAATTAAATTTTATCGGGGTGTCGGAGTTTACTGTGATTTTTACTGTACAAAAAGTAAACTACCAGGCCAATACCCATCCATATGAAAGCTACTTTTAAAGTTTGTGCATCCAGGCCTACGATCATGGCTGTACAAATCAGTACTCCCAGGGCTGAAACAACCGGGTAAATAGGGGCTTTAAACGGACGCTTGATATTGGGTTCTTTAACCCTTAGTATCCAAACACCGGCACTCACTAATACAAAAGCAAACAAAGTTCCGAATGATGTAAGGTCGCCTGCTACATTGCCCGGTACAAAGGCCGCAAAAAGTCCTACAAAAATAAATAATATCCAATTGGCCTTGTAAGGCGTTCTGTATTTGGGATGTAGCACACCAAATGCCTTAGGTATCAATCCATCATTACTCATAGTGTAAAAAATACGGCTTTGTCCCATTAGCATCACCAGGATCACAGAAGAAAAGCCGGCAAGTATAGCTACGGTTACTGCTGTAGCCAACCAACCATAGCCCGTCATATAAGTGGAGATAGCATACGCTACAGAAGCTTCACGGCCTTTTTCCGGGTCAACAAAATCTTTCCAGTTGGCAACACCGGTTAGTACATGGCCAAAAAGAATATAGAGTATGGTACAAACAGCAAGTGAACCCAAAATACCAATGGGCATATCCCGCTTTGGATTTTTTGCTTCCTGTGCCGCTGTGCTCACAGCATCAAATCCAATGAATGCAAAGAATACGATGGCGGCTCCACCTAAAACACCACCCCAACCATGTTTATTCCAGCCGCTATAATCGGCAATAACTTTACCTGCACTGTCTGTAACCGGTGCTGTATTTTCCGGAATCAGGTAAGGAGTATGATTGGCGCCGTCTATAAACTGCCATCCAATGATTATAAATAATAAAACGATCGCCACTTTAACAAATACAATGATCATATTAACCATGGCTGATTCCTGCGAACCCTTAATCAGTAAAAGCGTAAGCAACAGCAAAATAATTAACGCCGGCGCATTCATTATGCCGGAATGATGAATACCTGCGGAATCTGTAAAACTTTCAAACGGCGAATGGCACCATTCATAGGGAATTCTGCCTCCAAAGAGTTTATTAAGGTATTCGCTCCAGGCAATAGAAACGGTAGCGGCACCCAATGCGTATTCCATGATCAAAGCCCAGCCAATAATCCAGGCTACCAGTTCCCCCATCGTGGTATAACTGTATGCATAAGCACTACCGGCTATGGGTATCATGGATGCAAATTCTGCGTAACATAAACCTGCAAAAACACAGCCAATGGCAGCTATAACAAAAGATAAAGTAACGCCCGGCCCGGCTGCCTGACCTGCTGCTGCAGCGGTTCTTACAAAAAGCCCGGCACCTATAATGGCACCAATTCCAAGGGCAACCAGGTTGGCTGCACCCAGGGTTCGTTTAAGTCCGTTTTCTCCGCCTTCTGCCTGTGCAAGCATCTGGCCAATTGGTTTCTTTACAAATAAACTCATGTCAGTTTGGTTTTTGTTTAATTTAAATAAAGTGAAAAATAAGGAATAAATTTTTAAATAAGCAACCACTAATAAATTTTGTTATGCACTTGCCGGTAACAGCTTCAGTTTACCTCACCCAAGAGCTTCGCCTGTTCCTTTACAAGGAACTCCAAAGGGGAGAGGGCTCTAGACCCTGTAGTGTCAAGTTGTATTTATATTATACAATCAGTTGGAAAATGATAATATGAGATGTGCTTATAGTTTTTGTTTGGCTGTTTGCCGATAACAGCTTTTTAATATTATATTGCAGCATTAATAGATTTTTATGGAAATACCCCAGCAACCAACAAAAAAAAGCAAGCTAACCTTATACATACTGATTGCCATGGTACTGGGTATTGTGGCAGGTTATTTTGTGCATGAAAATTATCCCGCAACTACCATTAAGGTATTTTCTGATAATGCCAAACTACTAACCACCATCTTTTTGCGTATGGTGCAAATGATCATTGCACCTATTGTGTTTGCAACACTGGTGGTGGGTATTGCCAAACTAGGCGATATGAAAACCGTAGGCCGTGTTGGCGGTAAAGCGATGCTTTGGTTTATAACTGCCTCTTTAATTTCATTGGGACTGGGTTTAATACTCGTAAATATTTTTAAACCGGGTGTTGGGGTAGATATTACCAATACCGATATGGCAGCGGTGAACGACCTGCTCGAAAAATCGAAAGGGTTTTCTTTACAAAAATTTGTAGAGCATGTGGTACCACGTAGTGTAGTGGAAGCCATGGCAACCAACGAAATCTTACAACTGGTAGTGTTCTCTGTTTTTTTTGGTGTAGCATTAACTGCTATAGGCAAAAAAGGAGAGCCCATTGTTAATGCATTGGATTCTTTGGCACATGTGGTACTTAAAATGGTTACTTATGTAATGTACCTGGCGCCTGTTGGTGTGTTTGGTGCTATGGCAGCGGCAATCGCAAAAAACGGGTTGGGTATACTCGTAACTTTTGGATTTTATGTGGGCGAGTTTTATCTGGGCCTTGCTATACTCTGGATACTGTTGTTATTTGTTGGGTACCTGTTTTTAAAACACAGGTTACGGGTTTTGCTGCGCAGGATTGCGGCACCCATGTCCATTGCATTTAGTACGGCCAGCAGCGAAGCCGTTTACCCCAAACTGGTGGAAGAGATGGAACGCTTCGGCTGCAACAATAAAATTGTAAGTTTTGTGTTGCCGTTGGGCTACTCTTTTAATTTAGATGGAAGTATGATGTACATGACCTTTGCCAGTATGTTTATTGCACAGGCATTTAATATTACATCGATAACTGGCGATGTAAGTCAGCAGATTCTTATGCTGTTGGTATTTTTAATTACCAGCAAGGGTATTGCCGGTGTGCCCCGGGCGTCGCTGGTAGTAGTGCTGGCCACAGGGGCCATGTTTGGTTTACCACCAGAGGGGGTTGGTTTAATATTAGCAATTGATGTGTTTTGCGATATGGGTCGTACCATGACCAATGTTTTGGGAAATGCTTTGGCAACCGCTGCCGTTGCCAAATGGGAAGGACAATTAGAAACGCCATAAATTAAAAGAAATAAAAATTACCTGATACCAAGCCATATTTTATGAAACAAACAGTTTTTATTCTCTTATTTTTTTTGCTGGCAATTCCAAAAACATTTGCAAGTGATTCGCTTACTGTAAATTTAAGCAATCAATACAAAAGCATATAAAGAATGCTATAGTTAAAATAAATAATGTTGATTATAAAACAGATAAGACCGGCCTGGTTGTTATCAGCAATCCCGGCACCGATTCAATCAGCATCATCACTAAAGGATACGATAGCAAGACAATAGCAGTTAAAGATATTTCAACAGCCGAGCCGTTAATAATAATGAAACGATTTACCTGGACTGATCTGCTAACCCCCATGTTTTATATTTTATACGGAGGTATTTGGTTATTGATACTCATTATTTTTGCAGAAACCGGATTGTTTGTTGGTTTCTTTTTTCCGGGCGACTCCTTACTTTTTGTTGCAGGTATTCTCAGTACTTCACTGGTTGATTCTATTTCATTAAATACCGGGAACGATTTTTTTAACCTGATGATTATTGCCGCTCTATGCAGTGTTGCCGGGATACTGGGTAATACTGTGGGTTATATTACCGGGCGCAAAGTTGGTCCGGCCATGTTTAGTTGGCGTGACCGCTGGTTGTTCAAGAAAAGATATTTATACCAGGCAAAAGCTTTTTATGATAAGCATGGCGGGGGAGCCATCGTGTTTGCCAGGTTTTTACCGTTAGTGCGCACATTTGCGCCCATTGTTGCAGGTATTGTGGGTATGAACAAAAAGAAGTTTGGCTTTTACAATATTGTTGGTTGTATTGCCTGGGTTACTTCTATGTTATTCATTGGGCATTATTTAAATGCATTTACAAAAAAGCAGTTTGGGATAGACCTGGAAGAACACCTGGAGGTAATCGTTATCGCCATTGTGTTGGTAACTACTGCCCCGGTATTGTTTAAAATGTTTTTTGGTAAAAAGAAAAAAGCTGATGAACACATCCTCTGATAAATCTACTTCTGTTTTCAATATTGCCGTTATTGTAGCTGCCCTTGGCTACTTTGTAGACATTTATGATCTGCTGTTGTTTACCATTGTAAAAAAAGCAAGTGTTCTGGCAGTAGGAGCTACCGACGCCACCTTGCTGGCAGATAGTACCAAAATAATAAACTGGCAAATGCTGGGCTTATTAATTGGTGGAATTGTCTGGGGTGTTTTGGGAGATAAAAAAGGAAGGTTGTCGGTGCTGTTCGGTTCTATCATTTTATACTCTGCTGCAAATTTTGTTACCGGGTTTATTCAAACCGTTGACCAGTATGCCTGGTGCAGGTTTGTTGCCGGGCTGGGTTTAGCCGGAGAGCTGGGCGCAGGTATAACGCTGGTTAGTGAATTGCTACCCAAAAATAAAAGAGGTATTGGAACTTCATTAGTGGCAGGTATTGGATTATTTGGCGCAGTAGCGGCCTATTTTACGTATCAATGGACAAATGAAGATTGGCGGCTTTGTTATAAAATAGGTGGTGGCTTGGGAATTCTTTTGTTATTTCTCAGAATAAGTGTGGCAGAGTCTGGAATGTTTAAGCAGTTAAAAAAGACCAATATACAGCGGGGAAATTTTTTAATGTTTTTTACCAATGCCAGACGATTTAAAAAATACTTCCTGGCCATATTGATCGGCTTGCCAACCTGGTATGTAATTGGTATACTGGTAAACCAGAGCGACAGGTTTGGTAAGGCCATGTTTGGAAGTACCACAATTGATTCAGGCCGCTCCATCATGTTTGCTTATACGGCAATTGCCATCGGTGATATTTTAATTGGTTTTGTAAGCCAGTATTTTAAAAGCCGTAAAAAGGCATTGCTGTTATTTTATTTATTAACTACAGCTTCATTAATTATCTTTTTCAGCGGAGTAAATAATTCAGATACCCGTATGTATATCATTTGTGCCTTGTTGGGTTTCAGTACTGGATTTTGGGCAATCTTTGTAACCATGGGGGCCGAGCAGTTTGGCACCAACCTGAGAGCAACTGCAGCTACTACCATTCCCAATATGGTTCGTGGTGCTTTGCCTTTAATCAATCTATTGTTTTTAAACCTGTTTCAACAAAACTGGCAATGGTCTTTAATTAATAGCGGAATTGTTACCGGTACCATTGTACTTGCCGTAACATTTATTGCATTTTATTTTACTGAAGAAACTTTTCATAAAGACCTAAACTATACCGAAGGCGAAGAAATGCTTCCTTAATCATAAAAATATTCGTGGCAAAATTTTTGATCATACGTTTTTCATCCATCGGGGATATTGTTTTAACCACGCCGGTAATACGTTGCCTGCGTAAGCAATACCCCGATGATGAAATACATTTTTTAACCAGGCAGGCTTTTAAAAATATTGTTGAGCATAATCCTTATATCAACAAAATTCATACACTGGGTGATAGCTTTGAGCTGATGCTGCATGAACTGGCTACAGAAGACTATGATTATATTATTGACCTGCACCACAACCTGCGTACGCTGCGTGTTAAAAAGCATTTAAAGCAGGTGAGATCTTTTTCTTTCAATAAGCTGAACATAGAAAAATTTATATTTACCAGTTTTAAAATAAACACGCTTCCCAAAAAACATATTGTTGACCGAAACTTTGAATGTATACAACCGCTGGGTGTTGTAAATGATGGTATGGGACTGGATTATTTTATCCCGGCTTTTGACCAGGTAAAAGAAAGCGAACTGCCCACTTCACACATGCATGGGTTTATTGCTGTTGTAATAGGTGCTGCTTTGGCAACAAAAAAAATGCCCCTTCATAAACTAAAAGAACTTTGTGCAGCAATTGACCACCCCATAATTTTATTAGGAGGAAAAGAAGATTATGAGAATGGAAAGGCCATTGCAGGGGTTGATGAAATAAAGATCTATAACGCCTGCGGTAAATTCAACCTGAACGAATCTGCCGACCTGGTTAAAAAATCAAAACTTGTAATTACACATGATACTGGCCTGATGCATATTGCAGCAGCTTTGCAAAAGCCAATTATTTCTGTTTGGGGTAACACGGTGCCTGCTTTTGGGATGTATCCATATTATGGCAAAAGATCCAATGTTAACTATGATGTTATTGAGATCAATAAATTGTGGTGCAGGCCCTGCAGTAAGATCGGGTATAAAAAATGCCCGAAAGGACATTTTAAGTGTATGGAAAAGATCGTTGTTAATGATATTGTAAATCTGGTCAAACAACGATTGAAACCATAATAAAAGCTGTTGTTTTGGGTTGTATTCAATATTCATATGATTAAATATATTCTCCTCGTTTTTTTTATTATGACTGGTTGTTCAGCTACTGCTCAATTTACCGTTAATATACAATGGCAAAGTGTAAACCCCGGCTATTCCGGAGACAGTATTTATTATGATGCCGACCGTAAACTTACCTGGTCCGATTTTAAGGGCAGGCCTGTTGCCAAAAGCCCCGCGGCTGCGATAACCGAATCTGGATTTGGCTATAGGATGAGTATGAAATCATACAATAACAGAACGAATATTAACATAACTGTTTTCTGCTACTTCAATAAAAATCAATCGTGGGTAAAAAAAGGAATGAAAACGGATTATGCACTGTTGCATGAACAACATCATTTTGATATTACCTACATCAACACCTGCCTCTTTATTCAAAAACTAAGTGCAGCAAAACTGACCCGTGCAAATTTTAATACCCTGGTTGAGCGCATTCATGATGAATGTTTTGCTGCACTCAATACCATGCAGGATGATTATGATGGCGAAACCTCCAACGGCAGGATAGAAGCTGCGCAAATGCGCTGGAATAAAAAGATTGATGCACAACTGGCACCGCTCACTACAAATTAACAATGAGTACCGGTATTTTTAATTCGTGCCTTACCGTATTTACGGTTTCGCCATAAATAAAATCTTTAATTCCGGTATGGCCGTGTGCCCCCATCACCAGCATGTCGGCATGCACACCTTTTGCTATCCGTACAATTTCTTTGGATCTGTTCCTGTATCCAAGAAAACCTTCGGCTGTAAAGCCACGGCTTTGTAATTGTAAAACATAAGAGTCCATCCGTTCTTTATCCTTCCTCGATTCATAATCATCACTTTCATCTCCAAATAATTTGGCAGAAGCACTTTCAACAATGTGTACAAGCAGGTAATGTGTATCTTCTTTTCCCTGCCCAATGGCGTAAGCCAATAACTTTCCATCATCCTCACTAAAGTCGAGTGCTATGGCTATTTTTTTGAAACTTGGGATGTGCAGGGTATTAATGCTGCTTGTTTCGGGATGTATCTTTATGGAAGTGTGTTTTTTAGTTTTAACAAGTATTGGAAAGATCAGGGAGTATATCAAAAGTCCGACAAAGAAAACCCCTGCTAAAATAATCACCGTTTTCAAGATCATATTATCTGAAGCTCCGAAGAAATCCAGGGCTTCTCCCATCAGCATTTTTAAATTCAGGTAAACCAGCACAGAGGCCACCAGCCAGGCTAAAAATTGTACAAAAGGTTTTATGGCAAATGAGCCCATAGTTTTTTTATCGCTTACAAAATGAATAAGCGGTATCACTGCAAAACCCAGTTGCAGACTTAATATCACCTGGCTGAATATTAAAAGGCTATCTACTTCATCTTCTCCAAATATGGCAATAACGATGAGGGCAGGAATGATCGCTATCAGGCGTGTTATCAGTCTTCGCATGATGGGGTTGATACGCAGGCGTAAATAACCTTCCATTACAATTTGTCCTGCAAGTGTTCCGGTTACTGTAGAACTTTGACCGGAAGCAATCAATGCTATAGCGAATAAAGTTGATGCAAAATCAGATCCCAGCATGGGAGACAGTAATTCATGCGCCTGTTTTATTTCAGCTACTTCTGTTTTGCCGGTTTGAAAGAACACCGTTGCAGCCAGTATGAGTATAGCTGCATTGATCAGAAAAGCAATGTTGAGTGCAACAGCGCTGTCAATAAAACTGTATTTCAATGCCTGCCTGATCCCCTGTTCCGTTTTTTTTATCTTCCTGGTTTGTACCAATGCGGAATGCAGGTACAGGTTGTGCGGCATTACCGTGGCACCAATGATACCGATTGCTAAATACAATGCTGTTTCCTTAGGTAAGGCATTGGTCATTCCTTTTGCAGCATACAGGTCTTTTGCATCGGGTAATGATGGAATCAATCCCTGCAGCACTTCATGTAGTTGTGGGCTTGCCATGATAATATTCACAAGGAAACAAAACCCTATTACACCAATGAGGCCAATAATAAAAGCTTCCATTTTGCGTATACCCAAGCGCTGCAGGTAAAGCAATAAAAAAGTATCAAGCACCGTGATTGATACACCCCAAATCAATGGTAAACCTGTTAATAATTGTATACCGATCGCCATGCCCAGTATTTCAGCCAGGTCGGTAGCTGCAATAGCGATCTCAGCCAATACCCATAAAATGAAATTCATCTTTTTGGGATATGTTTCTCTGTTAGCTTGCGCCAGGTCTCTTCCCCTTACAATACCCAGTCTGGCACTGAGGCTTTGAAGCAATAATGCCATCAGGTTACTCATGAGCAATACCCATATTAATGTGTACCCGTATTTGCTTCCTCCTGCCAGGTCCGTGGCCCAGTTGCCGGGATCCATATAACCAACACTAACAAGGTATGCCGGCCCTAAAAAAGAAAGTGTTCTTCTCCAGCCTGTTTTTTTAACCGTGGTATCTACGGATTCATGCACTTCACTCAGCGAATCATCATTGTTTGTTTTATTGAATATCATGTACAAATACATTTTTAGCAACCTGCTCACTGATGATGCAGGCATTTTGTTTTGAAACTTTTATTTCCAGCGATCCATCAAATTCAAATTTCTTTAGTACGGTTAGCTGTGTGCCTATAGCAATTTTATAGTGCTTAAGCATATCAAGCATTTGTGCTGTTTGGTTGCTCACTGAGCTTACTGTTACATTCTTTTTAAAAGGAATTTCTGAAAGACTTTGTTGTTTGATGACCGGTATTTTGCCATTCTTATCCGGTATAGGATCGCCGTGAGGATCAAAGGAAGGGTTCCCCAGGAAATTATCAAGCCTTTGTATCAGTTCCACGCTGTTGATATGTTCCAGTTCTTCGGCAATGGGGTGTACCTTATCCCAATCAAATTTCAGTTTTTCCACTAAAAAAAATTCCCAGAGCCTGTGCTTGCGTACTACATCCAATGCTGCCTTTTTACCGGCCTCATTTAACTTAAAGCCCTTGTACTTTTCATATTGCAACAGTTTTTTTTCTTTCAGTTTTTTAAGCATGTCGGTAACAGATGCAGGCCGGGTTTGCATTTCGGCAGCCAGGGCGTTGGTATTTACCAGTCCGTTTTCCTGCTGCAGGTGAAAAATGCCTTTGATGTAATTTTCTTCGCTGGTTGTAAAATTCATATTGCTGAAAATAAAATTTAGACAAAACTAAAATTAAAATTTTAATTTCCATAATTATTTTCGGTAAATAATCCTGTCACATTCATTAAATTGAGATTAAATGTTTTCTTATGCGAAAAAATATAGGCTCCGGCTCTCCCTGGGAAGATATTGTTGGTTATTCAAGGGCAGTGCGGGTTGGTAATATTATTGAAGTGGCCGGAACAACAGCTATGGATGGTGATTTGCTGGTTGGCCGGGGAGATCTGTATGCACAGACTGTTTTCATTTTTAAAAAAATTGAAAAAGCATTGCTGGAAGCAGGGGCAGGTTTGGAAAATGTAGTACGTACCAGAATGTATATCACCGATATTTCAAAATGGGAAGAAGCCGGTAAAGCCCACGGAGAATTTTTTAAAAAAATTAAGCCCGTAGCTACCCTGGTAGAAGTTTCGAACTTAATTAACGCAGATCTGTTAATTGAAATTGAAGTGACTGCTGTACTTGGAAATGGATAATGTGTATTATTTACATATCCATATGTCTGAAATTTCCATTAATATTGCGACTTAAATCAATTTTAACCCATTATGAATTTTTCTTCTTTTAAAGTACCCTATCCTGTAGATGAGCAATATAGTAAGCGTATAGCCTATTTTTCTATGGAATTTGCGATAAGCCAGCCATTGAAAATTTACAGCGGTGGTTTAGGTTTTTTAAGTGGTTCTCATATGCGTAGTGCTTACGAGTTGCAGCAAAACCTGGTAGGCATTGGTATTTTATGGAAATACGGTTATTACGATCAGGCCCGTAACCAGGATCAAACCCTGCAGGTACAGTGGAATGAAAAGATCTACAATTTTCTGGAAGATACCGGCATTAAATTTCAGATAGATATTCACGAACACCCGGTTTGGGTAAAAGTATGGTACCTGAATCCGGAAACATTTAAATCGGCCCCCTTATTTTTACTGAGTACCGATTTGCCGGAGAATGATTATGTTTCTCAAACCATTACCCATCGGTTGTATGATGCCAATGTGGCTACCAAAGTAGCCCAGTTTATTTTACTGGGTGTGGGTGGTGCCAAATTAATGGATGAGTTGAATTTTAATCCTGAATTATATCATCTGAACGAAGCTCACGCAATCAGTTCTGCATTTTACCTGTATAATAAATATGGCAATGCCGAAGATGTAAAAAAGCGCCTGGTATTCACCACACATACACCCGAAGAGGCCGGCAACGAAAAGCATGATATTCATCTTTGCGAAAAGATGGGCTATTTCTGCGGGATGGAGCTGGAGGATGTAAGAAAGATAACCGGCATGGAAGGAGATCTCTTCAATCATTCACTTGCAGCATTGCGTTTTGCAAAACTTGCCAATGGGGTAAGCCAGTTGCATGGCGAAGTAAGCCGCAAGCTTTGGAAAAAATACGAAGACATTTGCGAAATAAAAGCCATCACCAATGCGCAAAACTGGCATTACTGGGCCGATAAACAGTTGTATAGATTTATGGATGCCCATAATGAAGATGGATTTATAGACCGTAAAAGATATTTGAAGAAACGTGCGTTTGATGTTGTAGCCGATCAAACCGGTAAGCTTTTTAACCCGGATGTGTTTACCATTGTTTGGGCACGCCGTTTTGCCGGTTACAAAAGAGCAGAACTGCTTACCCGTGATGAAGAAAGATTTGAAGCGCTTTTAAATAATCCAAAATATCCTGTGCAGATCATCTGGGCCGGAAAGCCTTACCCGGTTGATTATCCTGCCATCAGCGATTTTAATATGCTGGTCCATCTCAGCAAAAAATACGATCATGTTGCAGTTTGTATAGGTTATGAACTGGGGCTGAGCAAAAGATTAAAACAGGCATCTGACCTGTGGTTGAATAATCCCAGGGTACCCAGGGAGGCCAGCGGTACCAGTGGCATGACGGCAGCTATGAATGGAGCTGTAAACTGCAGTACCAATGATGGCTGGATCTGCGAATTTATCAACCATGGTAATAACGGATTTGTAGTGCCGCCAATTGATTATGAGAACATCAGTGTACATGAGCAGGATGAGTATGATCTGAATAAACTGTATGAAATACTGGAAAACCAGGTATTGCCTTTGTATTATGATAACCCGGAGGTATGGCGTGAAATAACCAAAAACGGTATGTGTGATGTGCGGTGGCAGTTTGACAGTAACCGGATGGCAAAAGAATATTACGAAATCCTTTATAAATAATTTATAACATCCCCAAAAACCGGGGATGTTTTTTTATACAGTACTTTTAAACTATGGAACAATATTCAAAAAAACTGGAAATACGTTGGGCCGATCTTGATCCAAATTTTCATGTACTGCATTCAAAGTATTATGATTTTGGCGCTTATTGCCGTATGGCATTTTTAACCGAGCATGGTATTACACCGGCGGTGATGGTTGAAAACAATATTGGGCCAATCATCTTCAGAGAAGAATGCATTTTTAAAAGAGAAATAAAATTTGGTGACAAACTGGAAGTTTTTTTAAAACTCAGTAAGTGTAATGAAGATGCCAGCAGGTGGAGCATGGTACATGAACTTTGGACAAATGGAGATACATTGGCAGCCTTAATAACCATTGACGGCGCCTGGTTAGATACGAAGATTAGAAAATTAACCAAACCAACCGAAGTTTGTAGTGCTGGTATTAAACTCATTCCAAAAACTGATAAATTTAATCAATAATCCAGTGAGTTGTCTTTTGCCCGACATTAATTGTACAAATGTTCAGTTACTTTTGCGTAAATAATATGAAGTATGAAAAAAATAACAGGGCTATTTTCTTTTTTATTGATACTTTCTTCTATTGCTTTTGCACAGCCAGAAACTGCCTATCCCGAAGGATTAAAAGTGGGAGAAATAGCACCTGATTTTTCAGCTAAAGATCAGGATGGCAATATAATCAACCTTAAACAGGCATTACAAAAAGGACCGGTTGTTATGCTTTTTTACAGGGGCCAATGGTGTCCTTATTGTAATAAGCAGATGAGCCGTTTTTCAGATTCTTTATCTTTGTTAATTGCAAAAGGGGCATCAGTACTGGCTATTGCACCCGAAACAGCCGAGAATGTGAAGAAGACAATTGAAAAAACAAAATCAACTTTTCCTGTACTTGAAGATCAGGGATTGGCAATAATGAAAATGTACAAAGTGAATTTTGCAGTTGATGAAAAAACCATAACAAAGTATAAGGGATACGGGATAGATTTTGATGAGGCCAATGGTGTTAACGGTGCTAATCTTCCGGTGCCGGCAACTTATATTATTGGTAAGGATGGAAAAGTAAAGTATGTGTTTTTTAATACTGATTACAGAAAACGGGCTTCCGTTATGGACGTACTGAATAATCTTTAATATTTTTTTAAATAAGAAGTGTTGCAAATAAATAACTTTGCTACACTTTTTTTATGCTTAGTGCCACCGTTAATTTATATAAAAATGCTTACACAGGTTTAACGCACCGCATGTGGTTACTTGCAGTGGTTATGCTGATAAACCGCAGCGGTACCATGGTGCTGGCCTTTATGACGCTGTACATCAATCACATAGGTTATTCTACAAAAGAGGCCGGGTTTGTAGTAGCTGTTTACGGAATTGGTTCATTAGCCGGCGCTTTCCTGGGCGGAAAAATAAGCGACCGCTTTGGCTTTTATTATACCCAGTTCTTTTCATTGCTTTGTGGCGGCCTGCTTTTTTATTACACTGGGGCAAATGCAAAGTTATGTTTCCATTTGCGTATGTACTTTTTTTCTGAGCATGGTCAATGAATCATTTCGCCCGGCAAATGCAACAGCCATTGCGCATTACAGCACACCGCAAAATCGTACACAGGCTTTTTCCATTGTGCGCCTTGCTATTAACCTGGGTTGGGGTATTGGTGGGGCATTAGGTGGATTCCTGGCTTCTGTAAATTATCATTTACTGTTTTGGGTGGATGGCGCAACCAATATCTGTGCTGCCTTCCTCCTGTTATGGATATTACCTAAAGTAAGTCTTTCTCAACAGCAAAACAGTGGTATAGCCACCGTTCAAAAGGTGAAAGCAAAGCCTCCCTATGCCGACAAAACATTTTTATATTTTATTGGCTTACAGATTTTATTTGCCATTTGCTTCTTCCAGTTGTTTACCACCATTCCTTTATATTTTAAAGAAGGGTTGCATATCAACGAATTCTGGATTGGCGTTTTAATGGCGCTGAACGGGATCATCATTGCACTGTTCGAGATGGTGCTTGTCTTTAAACTGGAGGGATGGAGACCTTATCTCCGGCTAATGGCCTATGGGTCTATCATTATGGGAATAGCATTTTTTATGCTGAACCTGCCATTTACACATGGCTTTGTAGTGGCTGTTTTCTCTATGTTATTGATAACAATTGCTGAAATGGTTGCCATGCCGTTCATGAACTCTTATTATATTTCACGGAGTACAGAAGGCAACCGGGGACAATATGCGGCCTATTATACCATGGCCTGGAGTGCCGCTCAGGTAATTGGCAGTACCAGCGGCACACAAATAGCATACGCATCCGGATTTAATGATTTATGGTGGATCATTGGCGGTATTTGCCTGCTTACAGCATTTGGTTATCAAAAACTACTTACCCAAAAATAGACTACTTATAAATATTGGTTGAAGTTGCTTTTGCACTGATCGGCATATCCTGTCCCATCATTTGAATACTGCCGGTGATGTCGGCCACACTGGTCCTCTTCTTTACCAGGCCGTTTGACAGATCAGTGATGATTTCGCCGTTTGTCTTCGTCTCACTTTTTACTTCAAATTCCATTTCCTGGAAATTCAATTTATTTACAGCATTAGTAACAACGTTTGCCTGTATTACAGCTTCATTACCTGAGATAGATTTAAGGGTATACGTGCGTATCGTTTTCATATCCTTACTTTTGGCAGTATCGGCCCAGCTATCACCAACTGCTTTGCCTTTAGGTACCATTTCAAATGCACCTGAAACAATCGCGTCATCCGATGCATTGTCTGAAAATATCTTCATGATATCTGCAGTTGCATTGGTTTCATCAACATCAGCCTGGCTTTGTTTTTTCTTTTGTGTTACTGCCAGCCCGGTAGTGTTATCAATGGTAATGTCAACCGGCTTATTCAATTTATCATCAAATACCTTCGACATCTCCTCATTATTCCCGGATTTATTATCAGAATCGTAATTATTTGCCTGCCCCATCATATTCGTATTCATCTTCAGTTTTGTAAGGGTGTTACTGATGGTATAGTTAGTGGGAGCGCTGTTTTTTACTTCCAAAGCATTAACAGATGTTGATGTACTGGTTAATTCCATACCCATGGTAAGGGATGCCTGTATATCTGTAGTACTTTCAACTACTATTTTCTGGCCATTGGCCAGGTTGATTTTACCTGCAGGCTGAGCAAAGGCAAAAACAGAAGCGGTCAGGCAAATTAGAGAAAGGTAAATTCTTTTCATATTTTATTTTAATTAGGCTGTAAAATTATCTACAAACAACATACGGACTTTAATTGTTTGCAGTTTTGTAAAAAAATTAGGATTTCTGCTGTTTTTTGGGCATAAAATAAGGGCTATCCGGTTAAGAATAGCCCTGAAAGGTTTTGATGTTTAGGAATTATCCTACTACCTGCACATTAACTGCGTTCATTCCTTTTTTGCCTTCTTGCAAATCGAACTCAACGCTGTCGCCTTCTTTAATATCGCTTATTAATCCACTTACGTGAACGAAAGTTTCTTTGTTAGAGTCATTGTGCTTAATAAAACCGAATCCTTTTTCAGAATTGAAAAACTTAACGGTGCCTTGTTGTTTGTCCATTTTTTGTATTTGTATTGTATTAATAAAGTGCAAATATAGGCTTTTATAGCTAATTGAGAAGATTTTATTAATTGAAACTGTTTTTTCCTCCAATTACAGTATAAAGTGGTAATTTTATAACCAACGATTGCCTGCCTTTTTAAAGTTTTAAAATTATTTTTTATGCAGATTAAACCAGCCACTGTAATCACAGGAACCGGTTGTTATATACCAGATTTTGTTAAATCGAACCGGGATTTTACCGGTCATAATTTTTATGCCGAGGACAATAAGATATTAGATATTGAACCGCACATCATTGTAGAAAAATTTAAAAAAATAACCGGTATAGAGGAAAGACGCTATGCAGACTCAAACATCGACTCGTCTGATATGGCAGCCATTGCCGCCCAAAGGGCGATTGAGGATGCCGGTTGCGACCCCGAAACCATTGACCAGATCATTGTGGCTCACAATTTTGGAAATGTGATCAAGCATACCATTCAAACAGATGCCATGCCCGCTTTGGCTGCCAGGGTTAAACATGTGTTGAAAATACAAAACCCATCGTGCATTCCTTATGATATTTTGTTTGGGTGCCCCGGTTGGATACAGGGTGTGATACAGGCAGATGCTTTTTTTAAAGCGGGCCTGGCAAAAAAATGCCTGGTGATCGGTACCGAAACTTTATCGAGGGTGCTGGATATGTATGACAGGGATAGCATGATCTTCTCGGATGGGGCAGGAGCCTGCATACTGGAAGTAAAAGACAGTAATGAATCCCGATCGGGTATTTTGGGGAGTAGCGTACAATCGCATTGCGGCGATGAAGTAAATTATTTAAACCTGGGTAAATCCTATTACCCCGACTCTGATCCACGTATCCGGTATATAAAAATGAAAGGAAGAAAAGTATATGAATATGCCATGAAGCATGTACCCGAGGCCATGAAGATCTGTCTGGATAAAAGTGACATTGCAATCAGCGAAATAAAAAAAATATTCATTCACCAGGCCAACGAAAAAATGGATGAAGCAATTATTAAAGAACTGTACAAATTATATGGTATTGCACAAGTTCCCGAGCATATTATGCCCATGAGTATACATAACCTGGGTAACAGCTCGGTGGCTACCGTACCTACTTTGTTTGATATGGTAAGAAAAGGCCTGATGCCTGAACACGTACTACATAAAGATGATGTAATTCTGTTTGCATCCGTGGGTGCGGGTATGAATATTAATGCAGTTTGTTACCGGATTTAAAGATCAATAGTTTAATCCGGTAACCGGTACATTAGGTAATTATTAAATACAGATTTAATAAATTGGGTTAAGAGCCTTAATTAGCCTACATTTGCAAGAAATACGTATATGGTAAATGAAATGATATCCAAGTTTTTAGAGCCAACCCACCTGGCTAAAACTGCAATTAAAATTGAATTTAAAAAACGAAATACCATTGTTGGTATTTTTATTGATTCAAATGATTATGAAGACCTTAAGGCAAAAAATTTCTGGCGTATAGTTTCTGAATCAAATATTCCGGAGTGGAAAAAAACAAATGATAATAAATTGGCTAAAATCTTCAGTGGATCTGAATTTACAAGGATCACAGTAGCAAAAGAGAAGAAAGAAGCAGTTGCTTAAAAATGTTTGTGAGCTGATATAACAATAACAACTTTATAATAAAAAGGACACATGTTACATGTGTCCTTTTTTAATATTCATCGTTTTAAACTAGAAGTTTCTTCCGCCGGCACCCCTTGCTTTGGGCAATTCTTTTCTTGGAATTTTTTGATCGAGTTGAGCTGTGTTGTAAACAAATGCAGCGATAATGGTTGCAGCCTGTTTCAGATCGGCCGGCACCAGGTGGTCATAGGTATCCATATTGGTATGGTGTGTTCGGGTATCGTATTCAATCTCATCCTGTATGAACTGGAAACCCGGAATGCCGATTGCATCAAAAGCCTGGTGGTCAGTTCCGCCTGTATTATCAATCGTTACGGTTTTGGCATCCAGGTCATAAAATGGTTCAAGCCATTTAGAAAAGATGGGGCCTGCAGCAGCATTGTTCTGCAAATAAATTCCACGCACTTTTCCGGTGCCGTTATCTAAATTATAATAAGCTGAAACTTTTGCATGATCAGGTTTTAATATCATGTCAGCAGGATCGGCAAAATGATTTTTTACATAATTGCGTGAGCCATGTAAACCCTGCTCTTCGCCACCCCACAAAGCAATGCGAATGGTTCTTTTAGGTTGCAGGCCCGTGTTCTTAATTATCCTCACTACTTCCATCATTACTGCACAACCTGCAGCATTGTCGGTTGCACCGGTTGCTCCCTGCCAGCTGTCTAAATGACCACCAAGCATTACGATCTCCTCTTTTAATACAGGGTCGGTTCCCGTAATTTCAGCCACCACATTATATCCTTTGATGTCCTTATCATAAAATTTGGTTTTTACATCTGCCTCCAGTTCTACTTTTTGGCCTGCAGCAACCAAACGCTGTATCCTTAAATAATCATCGCTCGATAACATGACCCAGGCATAATTATTTTCTGCTCCTTTATCAACCGAGCCGCCATTTTGCACAAACAAGGTTCCATCATTTCCTCTGCCATTCATGCTTAAAACCAGTGCTGGTTTTTCATTGTTGTAAAATCCGTTCATCTGCCGGGCAAGTGCCTGTTGCTGTCTTCTTGCTGCCATGGCTTCAGCGCTTACAGTTCTGGCACCCCTTCTTTGTGCCGTATCAGGCTTTGAATTGGCCATTTTGGTCAATTGTTCTTCAGTAAAACGCCCTGCATCTGCCGTAAAAGACGGACGAAGCGTATCCATTGAATAGAACATAACGATCTTACCTTTTATCTTACCCGAATAATTCTGGTACAGTTCTGCTGAATCTTTTGCCCTGATAAGAATTACATCGCTGGTGATTATTTTTTTACCGGGGGTACTTCCTGTCCAGGCACGTGGAATAGCAATCATTGTGCTGTAATAAGGTGCTGTCATGGCAATGTAGCAACGGGTTTGTTCCCAGCCTGTACCAAAATCTCCCCAGGGTTCTATGGCTGCATTTACAAGCCCCATTTTTATCAATTCATCTTTTGCCCAGTTGGCTGCTCTGAAATATCCCGGCGAGTTGGTAAGCCTTGGGCCACTTACATCCGTTAGGTGAAAGGCAATATCCATTACCCTGGAATTATCAAGGCCTTCCCTTCTTATCTTTGATACCGCATCAGTTTGTGCAAGGAGCGTGTGGCCCGACAGGCAGCAGATCAATGCAAACAGAAATTGTTTTCTCATGATGTTTGTTTTAATGATTGAAGCTTTAATGTACGCTTAAAAAAATTAATATGCAATCAAATTGTTACGTAACCTTAGATGACCTTTGTACCAGGTACTTCCATAATTAAATTTTCTCCGTAACAACCCGCTGGTGTCTGGTATCCGGTTTTGAAATTCCCTTCCAATATTTTTTTGCTGATAAGTAAACTGCTATGTGCGGTTAAGGTGTATCCATCCAGGCAACGGATACAGGCAGTTATTTTTTCACCGGCTGCATTGCCTGCTTCACCCCATACCAGGCTGCTGCTTTTTTGCCTTTGTTCATCCGATGGTCCGGCCGGCCTTGCTTTTATTTTCTTTCTGATGATATTACGTACAAAGCTGGTTCTTAATAACCAGTTAAATGCCCATTGAAATTTAAGTATGCGGTAAACTTTAGGAGGAATGCCGGTATAGGTTTCTATATTCGGGATTGCAGTTGTTGTATATGCGGTTGAAATATCGCCCCAGGGAATGGTCATTACAAATAATCTTTTTGTGCCTCCACCGGATCCTGCGGAAAAATTCACCCACATCCCTTTTTGCCCCAGCGGCTTTCTTACGATCTTTCCGTTTTCCCTGGCTACACCACCTTCACCAATTTTACCAGCCATAGTAGTTGCTGTGCCATGCGATAGACCTCCGCCAATAGAAGCAAAAGCCAGTTTTAAATGTGTGGCATCGGGCATTTTATTTTTTAACTGTAATGCAATACAATCTGTTGGCACCACATCAAATCCAACACCTGGCATAACCATGATGTTTTTTTCTTTTGCTGCACCATCATATTTCTTCAGCATTTCAAAAACCGAAATGTCGCCATTGATATCAATATAATGAACACCGGTTTGTAAACAGGCTTCAATCATTTGTTTTGCTGTGTACACATAGGGTCCTGCAGCATGCAATACCAGTTTAACTGCTGATAAAGCACTTTCTAATTGTTGCTTATTATCCAGGTCAATAATGCGGTAGGGGAGTTGTAATTCATCCGCTAAAGGTTTGATGTAAGCTTCGGTTCTGCCGGCAAGTATGGGTTGTACATGATAAGTTGCAGCAAGTTTTGCAATGAGTTTACCGGTATAACCATTAGCTCCGTATAACAGGAATTGATTTTGCATGATGAAATGTACAATATTTTGTTAGTAAGATTGATAAAAAAAAGTCCAGCCTGTATATGGGCCGGACTTTTTTTGGATATGAATAGTTAGTGTTATGCTTTTTCTTCCATATAACTTTCCATCGGTTCACAAGTGCAAATCAAATTCCTGTCGCCAAAAGTATTGTTGATACGTGCAATGGATGGCCAGAATTTATTTTTCATTACATAGGCCAGCGGGAAAGCCGCTTCCTGCCTGCTGTATGCATGAATCCATTCGTTGGCACAAATAACCTGTTGTGTGTGTGGTGCATTTTTTAAAGCGTTATCAACCTTATCTGCCTTACCATCTTCAATAGCTTTTATTTCATGATAAATGCTGATAAGTGCTTCGCAAAAACGATCCAGTTCTCCTTTGTTTTCACTTTCTGTAGGCTCTATCATAATGGTGCCGGGTACCGGAAAACTCATGGTTGGCGCATGAAAACCATAATCCATCAAACGCTTGGCTACATCTTCGGCTTCAATACCTGCACTGGTTTTAAACGGCCGCAGGTCTACAATAAATTCATGTGCACAATATCCATTGCTGCCGGTATAAAGAATAGTGTAATATTTTTCCAGTTTTGCTTTCATGTAGTTTGCATTAAAAATGGCAAACTCAGTCGATTTTTTAACACCTTCGGCCCCTAACATTTTTATGTAAGCATAACTTATCAGTAGTATACTGGCACTGCCATAAGGTGCCGCACTCACAGCTGGTATATTGTCTTTTGTAGATTTTAAGGTGTCATTTACATGATGCCCGGGCAAAAATGGTTTTAGTTTATCATTTACACAAATTGGCCCAACGCCCGGACCGCCACCACCATGTGGTATGGCAAATGTTTTGTGCAAATTCAAATGGCAAACGTCTGCACCGATCATACCCGGACTGGTTAATCCAACCTGCGCATTCATATTGGCCCCATCCATATATACCAGGCCGCCGTTATCATGTATCAACTGGCAAATATCTATGATGCCCTCCTCAAATACACCATAGGTACTTGGGTATGTAACCATCAGGGCGGATAAATTATCTTTATGTTCTTCAGCTTTTAATTTCAGATCTGCCACATCAATATACCCTTTTTCATCACTCTTCACCACCACCACTTTCATACCGGCCATAATAGCACTGGCAGGATTTGTGCCATGCGCCGATATCGGTATCAACACAATATTTCTGTGACTTTCATTCCGGTGTGCATGATAAGCCCTGATCGTAAGCAATCCTGTGTACTCGCCCTGGGCGCCACTATTGGGTTGTAATGAACAGGCAGTAAAACCAGTTATTTCGGATAAATAAGCTTCCAGCTTTTCAATCATATGCTGATAACCTGTAGTTTGCGCTGCGGGTGCAAAAGGATGAATGGAACTGAATTCAGGCCAGCTAACCGGTATCAATTCTGTAGCTGCATTTAATTTCATGGTGCAGCTTCCCAGACTGATCATCGAAGTATTTAAACTCAGATCTTTGTTCTCAAGCGATTTGATGTACCGCATCATTTCACTTTCGCTGTGATGCGTATTAAAAACCGGGTGTGTTAAGTAAGCCGAAGTTCTTTTTCCAAACAATGCATCTGCTTCATCAAAAGACAGGCTGAATTTTTTAGAACTAACGGCACTAAAAATGGCTTCAAGATTTTTTTCTGTTTCACCAATATAATTGCTGGCAACTTCATCAACAGATAAACTTACCGTGCCATCAGCATGGTAATGAAAATTTGCCTGGTTATCTTCAGCAGCTTTTTTAAATGCATTGATATCTGCTACTTCAAAAGTGATGGTATCAAAAACATCACCAGTCAGCACTTTTACGCCAATGCTTTCTAATCCCCTGGCAATGGCTGCGGTTAAAACATGAATGCGTTGCGCAATTTTTTTCAATCCTTGTGGTCCGTGATATACAGCATACATAGCCGCCATGTTGGCAAGCAGCGCCTGGGCTGTACAAATATTAGAAGTGGCTTTTTCTCTTTTAATGTGTTGTTCCCTTGTTTGTAAAGCCATACGCAGGGCACGGTTGTTCTGTGCATCAATACTTACGCCAATGATGCGGCCCGGTATACCACGCTTAAACTCATCTTTGGTTGCAAAGAAAGCCGCATGAGGCCCGCCATAACCCAGCGGCACACCAAAGCGCTGTGCAGAGCCCACTGCTACATCTGCACCCAATTCTCCCGGGGGCGTTAACAATGTAAGCGCCAGCAGATCGGTTGCCATAATCACATAACCATTAACTGCATGAACCCTGTTTATAAAATCACGGTGATCTTCAACCGAGCCTATGCTGTTTGGATACTGAACCAGGGCGCCAAAATAACTTTCATCCAGTGCAGCCGTTTTGTAATTACCGTAAACCAATTCAATTCCAATTGGTGTTGCTCTTGTAAGCAACACTTCTTTTGTTTGTGCAAAAACGTGTTCATCAACAAAGAACTTTGGCGATGCAATTTCTTCCGATTTATTTTTTTGATGAAACAACATGGCCATCGCTTCGGCAGCGGCAGTGGCTTCATCCAGTAAACTGGCGTTGGCCAATTCCAGGCCCGTTAAATCGCACACCATGGTTTGGTAGTTCAATAAACTTTCCAAACGGCCTTGTGAGATCTCGGCCTGGTAAGGCGTGTATTGTGTATACCATCCGGGGTTTTCAAAAACGGTTCGTAAAATTACACTCGGGGTGATGGTATTGTAATAACCCTGGCCTATGTAGGATTTAAAAATTTTATTTTTCGCAGCAATTTTTTTCAACTCATCCAGGTACTCAAATTCGGTTTGTGCAACCGGAAGCTGTAACGGTTTTTTTAAACGGATGGCTGCCGGAATTGTTTTATCGATCAATGCATCCAGGTTATCAATGCCAATCGTTTTAAGCATCTCCCTGGTTTCGGTATCATTTGGGCCAATGTGTCGGCCGGCAAATTCGTACTGTTGTTCTTTAAAAAGATTCATATTGCTGCGGTGGTTTTATGCTCCTGTTTCCTGAAAGGAAAGTTGGAGTAGATTATGGTTTATTTTTCTAGCTCTCCGTAGCCCTGTCTGCCGACAGGCAGGTTTAGCGAAGGAGAGTTTTTTTGGAGCCGGGCTTTTGAATATTTATTAGGCTTCATTGGCGTCGCACTCTTGTACTGTATAACTTTGCTGAGCTTTAATTGTGTTTTACTGTATATGGTCAGACGAGGGCGTCAGACCATGTACGCGCCGCAAATTTACGATAACACAACAAGATTTAATGCTAATAAGTTCGCTACTTTTGCCCTGTGGAAATTTAGGGGATATAAAGACCAAAACTGCAGCACCAATGGAAGATGAATTATTGCAAAACTGGGAAAAGAAATCGGCTGATCATCAAAAGCTGTACAAGCAGTATCTGCACCGTGCCGATAAAAGAAAAGTGCTGAAACTGTTGCCCGACCTGCATGACGAAGCTTTTGAGAAGATTGATTGCCTGCAATGTGCCAATTGCTGTAAAAGCTATTCGCCCCGGTTTAAAACACCGGATATAAAACGTATTGCCAAATATTTAAAGATGAAGGAGGGGGACTTTATCAACACCTATCTTTTTGTAGACAGCGAAGGCGATTATGTATTAAGATCAAAACCCTGCCCGTTTTTAGGTGCCGATAATTACTGCACTATTTATGAAGAACGTCCATCAGATTGTCATCGCTTTCCCTATACTGATGAAGATGTATTGATAAAGCGGCAACAGCTTACCCAGAAAAACAGTAATTTTTGCCCAATTGTATATTATGTACTTGAGAAGTTGATTGCGTTGAAATAGTCGCTCCGCTTTAGGTGTCAGGCCACTACGAACAGAATTTAAACTCATGAACTCCTTGTGTCTCATGAAATCTTAAATTTACAGCGTATCTATTGTGGCCAGACACCTTTGCCTACTTCGCCACTAACTCTGTATATGCTGCACCGAGTGGCCTATCTATACCACTTCCTTTCCATTCAGGCGAACCGGGAATTTCCTTTGCCTTTAATATTTCTTCTTTTGTTTTACCTGATCTTATTTCGCCTTCAGTAAATTTTAAAACATTGCCCAGGTAATCGCCAAAGGCTTTCAGGTCTTCTGGCTTTAATTGCACATCGTAACCTTCAGCGGCATGGCCGCAAACAAATTGTGTGTTTGTATCAAAAGTAGCAATAGCCTTATCCAGCAATATGATCCAGTTGGCAATATTGGCTCCGGAACTTTTATCAACATAAGGATGGCGGCGGTTAAAAACAAGATCGCCCATATGTACAATATTGGCCTTCTCAAAATGTATCATGGCATCACCATTGGTATGGGCGGCTCCAAAATAATGCGCTTTAATGGTTTCTTTGTGTACGTTGGCACTCCAGCCTTCGGCACCAAAAGTGATATCGGGCACATGAAATTTATCAGCTGCGGTTTTTTGTTCTGATGCAACCCGCAATTGGTTGGCCTTTGAGTTTACATGCGCTACCACATGCTCAGCAAGGCCCTTAAAAGCTATATTGCCTCCTGAATGATCGCCATGATGATGCGTATTGATGAGGTATTTAAAAGGCTTCTTGTTTTTCTTTTTCAACTCTTCAATTAAATGCCCGGCAGTATCCGGAAATTGAGAATCAACTACAACCATTCCTTTCTTGGTGAGCAGAAATAGAATGGTACCGCCTTTTTCGGTAAACATGCCGATATCAGCTGTAAGCATTTTTATCTTCCAGGCGGGGTCAGCTAAAAATGAAGCCAGTGAACTTTTGTTAAACAAGGCAAGTCCTGCAAGGGTTAAACCTGAATTACGTATGAATGATCTGCGTTGCATAATGGTGAGTTTTTAGCATACAATTTACAAAAAATATCAGGCAATGTTTTTAATAAAACTGTTTAAACTGAAAAGTTTGCAGGAGTTTTGAAAATCAGAGATTTTGAATGGCTATTCTTCTTTTCTTTTTCAGTTGCTTAAAATGGGTAGGTGTTAAGCCTGTTACTTTCTTAAACTGTGTTGACAAATGGGCCACACTGCTGTAATGTAATTTATACGAGATCTCTGTAAGCGTAACGTCTTCAAACATGATCAGTTCTTTTATCCGCTCAATTTTCATCGCAATAACATATTGCTCAATGGTAGAGGCTTCAACCTCAGAAAAAAGATTTGCCAAATAGGTATAGCTGTAATTCAGTTTTTTACTCAGATAATCAGAAAAATTAACGATCAGTTTTTCTTCGGTATGGTAAACATAGTCAACCACAGCTTTTCTTATCTTTTCAATGAGGGCACCCTGCTTGTTCTCCAGTAATTCCAGCCCTACTTTCTTGATTTTATCATTAAGCTGTTTCTTTTCACTGGCAGTAAGGTCTTCTTTTATTTCTACTTCTCCCAAGTCTACCTTCAAGGGCTGTATTTCCAGTTCTTCAAGCGCCTCTTTTACAACTAATTTGCAACTCAGGCAGGCCATGTTTCTTACATACAGTTTCATCAGGATATTTTTTATTGTTTATGGGATCATCTTAATCGTCAAATATACGATTATGCTTATTTTTTATAGGGATATAATATGTTAAACGCCTCATAAATACTATTGTGTAAAATGGTAGCGTGATTTTCTTTTAGCAAAGGAACGAAATCGGTCTTCATATTTTTTTTGCCCGAATTTTTCATGGCTTTTACCAGTCCGGCAGCACCATCTTCCATTTCTTTTCCTTCTGCACCCACCGAAACATATACCCATTTTTTGATGTCGGAATGCCCCGTCAGCAGGACAGGAGCTTGTTTTAATAAGGATTCATCATCCCACCACAGGCTGGGACTTACAATGATGAAGTTTGAAAACAGCTGTGGCTTTTTAAGCAGTATTTCTGTTGCAACCAATCCTCCCAATGACTGGCCGATAAGATAGGTGCTGTCGTTTGTTTTATAATTGGACTTAATGTAGGGTTGTAATTCCTTTTCAATAAAATCTATGAATTTAGCTGAACCACCGGTGGTGGGGTAATTCTTTTTTAATTCCGCATTTTTTGTCTGGTGCGTAAAATCTCTTTTCCTGTCAACATTGGCAATGCCAACAATAATGGTTTTAGGCATTTTAAAAGTCATGTTGTAAAACTGCACAAGCCCAACAATATGCAAAAAATCTTCATTCGCCGATCCATCCAGTAAATAAATAACCGGGTATCTTTCTTTGCTGTTGTATTCATCAGGCAAATAAATATTTAATGTCCTATTCTCTGCAAGAATTTTAGAGTTTATGGTTTTAATTTCTCCAATGCTGAATGGTTTGGTAGTTTGTGCATTTACTGCCAATGCACAAAACAGGCAGATCATGATAGTTGAAATTCTGTTTGTCATATTGTTTTATAAGTCTTTGTCTTCTGGGTTTATTTAAATTCAAGGCTATCTAAAAAGTTCTTTATCGCACTTATATTCTGGCTCCGGTTATCATGCATGGTGCCATGGCCGGCGCCTTCAATCATTACAAATTTTGAATTTGGCACTAAGCTCTGAAAGTATTTTACTGTAGCCGGGCGGGCTTCATCAAATTCACCGGTAATAAAAAGTGCGGGAACTTTAATCGATTTTAAACTTTCAACCCGGTTATAATTAATAAGGGTTCCGGCTGCTGTAAATTCTGTTGGACCCCACATATAATTATAAATGAATTCATTGCCTTTTGCTGTTGATGTATCCAGTTCACTTGTCAACTTTGTCTTTCGTACTCCAAAATTTTTATAAAATACTTCATTGGCATTTTTATAGGCTGGCGATTGATAGTTGTGATCTTTTTCTCCGGTTTTAATGGCCAGTTGAATAGAATCCGGCAATGTGCTGATAAGCGTATCGGCATCGGCTTTCCATAACGATGTACTAAAGTATGGGCTGTTAAAAATAATGGCTTTAATGCCCTTTGGATATTTCAGGTAATATTCTAAGGCTAAAGCGGTGCCCCAGGAATGACCGTGCAGGTAAAACGCTTTTAAACCCAGGGAAGTTTTCAGCGCTTCTACCTGTTCAACAAAATTTTCAACTTTCAGTAATGTGGTGTCTGTATGGTACCCCGACCTGCCGCTGCCAAGCTGATCAAAAATGATAACGGGCCTGTCATTGCCTAAGGCGGCAAATTGATAAAAAGATTTACTGGTACCTCCCGGCCCGCCATGCAGCATCAGGATCGGTGTTTGTTTACCTTCACCTAAAATACGATACCATATTTTTCCACCTTGTACAGTAACATAACCTTCTGCAGGTTTAAGTTGGGTTTTAGATTTACAGCCTGCTAAAAAGGCAATAATAATACATGTAAAAAAGGTTGCACACAGTTTAGCGCGGGAGATATGTTTCATGCATCTACATTTAATGTATAAATATACGGAACCGCGTTTTAGCGGTATCAAAGATCATTAAGTGGATCATCTCCCGGCTTCGCTCACTAGTACTCCAGCTTCCGCAACTTGGGAAATTTAAGCCATGTAGCTGCTACAATCAATACCGACATGGCACCACCAAAAATAATAGCCGGTAAAGTGCCAAACATACGGGAGGTAACACCACTTTCGAACTGCCCCAGTTCGTTGCTGCTGTTTATAAAAATTAAATTGATGGAAGCAACACGGCCCCTCAATTCGTCGGGAGTATATAACTGCATGATGGTACCACGTACCACCACACTTACTGCATCAAACAGCCCGGCAACCAGCAATGCCATAAAGCTTAACCAATAAACTTTTGATAAACCAAAAATGATAATGCAGATACCAAAGCCGGCAACGGCCAGCAACATTTTTAAACCCTGTTTTTGCCGCATGGGGTATTTTACCAGTATGCCAATGCTGATCAGGCTGCCCAGGTCCATTGCTGCATTTAAAAAGCCATAACCTATGGGGCCGGTATGTAAAATGTTTGAGGCCACTTCCGGGATAAAGGCAACAGCGCCGCCAAACAGCACAGCAAAGAGGTCTAAAGAAAGTACACCTAATAAATTTTTATTGTTGAATACAAATGAAAATCCTTTTTTAATGGAGGTAAACACGGATTCTTCTTCCTGGTTATGCAGGGGTAAAAGATCAGCAGAGGTGGTTGACAGGCGGCTGATGATAACCGGGGGTTTAGGATATAACTGCAATGCAAAAAAAACTGCTGTTAATATCAATGCAGCAGTTACAAAGTATGCACCGGAAATTCCAATGAATGCAATCAATAGCCCGCCAACAGCATGCCCGCCAATGGATGATATTAACCAGGTGGATGAATTGTAGGAAATGGCTTTTTGTAACTGTTCACGGGATACAATGGCTGCAATCATACTGTTTGCAGATGGGCCGGCAAAAGATCGGATGATGCCTGTAAAAAAAACTACTATTAAAATTACGGTAAGCTGTGTGGTATTGCCAAGTTCAAACCAGGGCAGACTTATTAATGCCAGGGTAATGCCACATATCATATAACAGGCATAAGACCAAACCAGTATATTTTTTTTATTGTGCTTATCAATATAATGGCCGGCGTATAAAGCCGCGATCACAGCAGGTACAAATTCGGCAAGGCCTGCAAAACCAACCATATAGGTATTTGCCAGATGATAAACCTGGTAAATTACGATGGTGGTAATCATGCGCATACCCAACACAAAGAGTAATCTTGCAAAAATAAAGTGTTGAAATTCTTTGGGTAGTTTGCTGCTGCTCATTTGAAATGATTAGGGCAAAGTTAGATAATGTTGCCCATCTTCATATTCTTTGTCGAGTGCGTTAATGATAATTTTCAGGTGCTCCTCATTACCCAGGAAATCTGCATTGCCGGCATCTACATACAGCGTTTTAATATTGTGCTGTTTTATATACTGGGTATAGGTTTCCTGCAAGGTAAACAGGTAATCGTTGGGGATGGACTGCTCATAATCGCGGTTACGTTTTTTGATGTTTTCCTGCAGTTTTTTTACCGGCGTGTGCAGGTAAATAACAATATCGGGCTGTACGATCTGTGGATTAATGATCTCGAATAGTTTTTGATACAAACGAAATTCCTCATCCGGTAAATTTACCTTGGCAAATAAAAGGCACTTTGTAAAAAGATAGTCGGAGATGGTTATGTTTTGAAACATATCTTTTGTCTGCAACAGGTCTTTCAACTGTTTATATCGCTCGGCCATAAAGAACAACTCCAGCGGAAAAGCATACTGGCCGGGGTTTTCGTAAAACTTTGGCAGAAAAGGATTGTCGGCAAATTCTTCCAAAATAAGCCGGGCGTTAAAATGTTTGCTTAGCAAATGAGCCAGGGTAGTTTTACCGGCACCAATATTTCCTTCTATTGTAACAAAATTATACTTCATACGCAGATAGAACTGCAAAATAAGCGGAATCAACTTTTATGTCCTTAAAACTTTTTCACATTTAGTCTGTCGGGGCAGTTAATAAGAAGCTGGTGAACAGTTTTGTTGAGTACGGGATGCTTCAGGTTGGGTGAAAGCTGGTTGAGTGGTACCAGCACAAAGCGCCTGTTTTGAATTTGTGGATGAGGGATACAGAGATGCTCCAGTTCAATTATTTCTTTGTTGAAAAATAAAATATCAATATCAATAACCCTGGGTGCATTTTTAACAGTTCTGATACGTCCCATTTTCTTTTCAATATGTAAAATGGTCTGCATGGTTTCCGGCGCCGATAATGTTGTTTCAACAATAATTACCTGGTTTAAAAAATCGGGTTGTTTGGTATTGCCCCATGCAGCTGTACTGTACAAGCCTGATTGACGGATTACTTTGCCGATTTGTTTTTCTATCTGTACAACGGCTTTTGATATACCGGCTTTACTGTTGCCCATATTGCTGCCGAGAAGGAGGTAAGTATTATTCATTATTTTTTCAATAATCTTATATCAAGATCAAAAGGGGTTGATTCTTTTATAATTATTTTTTTAAAATCTGTATGAGCAGGATTTAATAAATAATTATACTCTTCTTTTACAATTGCCGATGGCATTTTTAAAACAGCCTCTTTGCCCAACGCTAAAAACTTTGATCCTATGAATTGTGTATATTCAAAATCGTTATACCATTTTTCTTTTAAACTGCTTTGTGTGATCAGTTTAAAAGGCAGGTTGTCAGGCACCTGGAGTTTTAGTAAGAAATAGCTGGGGGGGATATTGTTTTTATCAGCATTCACTAAAATTTCAAGAACTGCCAGTGATATATTTTCTGCAGTATAAATAGCCGGGTATCCCGGATGATTCCATCTGCCACCAAATAGCTTGGAACCCGTACCACTTAAATCATCTTTAAATGCTTCAATCGCCAGTCTGTAAATGATCATGCTAAAATGCCATGTTGAATACGGCCTAATTGGGTTAGCACCTTTTGAATACCTTCGTAAGTGGTAAGTGAATTGAAAGACAAATTGCCCTCCAGCATATATGGGTTACTTTTTAACCAGTTGTAAAAATTTTCAACCTTTCCAAAAGTGATTTTACCTTCTTTTATGACTTTTTCAATTTGAACGGCACGTTCAGCATTGATCGGTGCAAAGCTTCCGTTATTTTTAGCATAGCGCTGTAATGTACGTTCGCTAACATGAAGTATAGATGCCCATTCAGCCTGTGTAAAGGTGATTTTATCGGCAATTTTTTTAAATTCGCTGTAAGTAAAATCTTTTACCTGGGGCAATGCTTTTACACTGCGGTAAACGGGCATTGGTTCTTCTGCTCTGGATGAAGAAGTACCTTCTTTATAGTTAATGGTTTTTATTTTCTTTTTCATAAAAGACACTTGTCATACAAATGTACGACAGATGTCGGAATCTTGCAAATTTTTTAAAATCCATTTTTACCAATAGCTTTACGCCTCAATTAAAGCATATTATGCAAAAATACAGCCAGGTTAGAGCCATGCTGGCTATTACCAAAGCCAGTTTGAGAGCTATTTTCCGGAGCCCCTCGGCTGTGGTATTTAGTTTTGTTTTCCCTTTTATTTTTATACTGGTATTTGGTTTTATAGGCGATGGAGGAGGAATTCCGGTATATAAGGTTGCAATAGATACAAATTGCGACACTGCAAATGCACTATATGATTCCATTAAAACAAGCAAACGTATCAGAATTGTAAGGTTTGCAAGCGATGAAGAACTGCGATCAAGCCTGCTAAAAGGTAAGATAGCCGGAGTTATCAAGATTACCAAACCAGCTGATACAGCTTCAGCATATCATTATACCATCAGCAGTACCAGTGCCAGTGATGATAAATGGCCGCAGGTGATGCCTGTTTTAAACGGCATTAGCGATGAAATTAATGATGCAAAATTTGCCGACAGGCCTGCCTATGTTAAAGCAGATCCTTTGCAGCCCGTAAAAAGAGAAGTGGTGAGGGAATATAAAACCATAGATTTCATTCTTCCCGGGCAATTAGGTTTTTCGCTGTTGAGCTCGGGCGTGTTTGGTGTAGCATTCATGTTCTTTAACCTGAGAAATACTTTGGTGCTTAAACGTTTTTTTGCAACGCCTATCAGCCGCACCCATATTATTTTAGGAGAAGGGTTGTCCAGGGTGATATTTCAGATGGTTACTGCTATTGTGATCATCCTGGCAGGGTATTACATATTTGGTTTTACATTGGTAAACGGATTCAGAACACTGATGGAAATGCTGCTGCTGAGTTTTATTGGACTAATGATATTTATGGGGTTTGGTTTTATAGTAAGCGGGTTGGCAAAAAGCGACAGTACCATACCGCCATTTGCCAACCTGATAACATTACCTCAGTTTTTACTGGGGGGCACCTTTTTTTCGATAGAAGCATTTCCAAAATGGTTACAACCCATTTCAAATGCAATGCCGCTTACACACTTAAATACGGCCATGAGGGCTGTGGCTTTTGAGGGACAAAATTTATGGCAGGTGCGGACAGAGATAGGTATTTTATTATTATGGGGCATTGTTGTATACATTGTTGCCATTAAAGTTTTTAAATGGGAATAGTATGAGGTTATTTAAAGGATTTTTTATTGTACTGGCGGGGTTGTTTATATTTATAACGATCCTCTCCTTGTTTATTCCCTCAAAGCTGATGGTTACCAGGGATGTTGTAACTAATGCTCCTGCCGGTAAGGTTTTCAGCGAAATAAATAACCTGCACAACTGGAAGCACTGGCAACCGGTTTTTATCAATGATTCTGCAAAAATTACATTCAATACAGGTGCTGATGGGGTAAGTAATTTCTGTGAATGGGATTCAAAAGGCAAAAAGAATACTGTAACAATAACCAGCAAAAGCAATCAATCCATTGCTGCGGTTTTAAAAAGATCGGGCGAGACTGATGTACAGAATACCATCAGTATTTTGCCATTGGCAGACAGCAACCAGGTTCAGGCAGAATGGAATGTACTCATCAGATTAAAATGGTATCCCTGGGAGAAATTCTATGGTATTTTTATTGAAAAGATAAGCGGACAGGGATATGAGGACGCGTTAAATAGTCTAAAATCTTATGTAGAAAATAACTAGGCAGGAAAGCTGATCTTACCCATGGCTACTGCAGGTATTCCAGGTGATTTAATCGTGTTTGCTGAAACATCATTGCATATACATTCATTAGCCAGTAAAGCAAACAATACCGCTTCTTTTGCATCAGGATTTAAGCCCGTATCAGCCGTGCTGAGAAAAGTGCAGCCAGGCAGTTGTTCCTTCAAATGCTGCATCAGTAATGGATTATGAATACCACCGCCGCTGCTGAATATCTTAATCTTAGTTTTATCTTTTAAGCAATCTTTAATAGCAACAACAATCATATCGGCCGTAAACCTGTTGAGTGTTGCCATCGTATCCTGTGGGGATAATGAAGCTGCGTTGCTTGTTTGTTTTGCCTGCTGCAAATAAAGCAGATTAAATAACTCCGGCCCGGTTGTTTTTGGAAATGCCTGTTTAAAGAAATCATGTTCTTTAAGTGCAGCTAATAATCTTTCATGTACAGTTCCGGCTTTTGCAACCAGCGAATCCATATCGTATGAATTTCCGGGAAACTGTTCCTGCATATATGCATCCATCAGGGTATTACCCGGTCCCACATCAGTGCACAAAATATGTTCATCGTTGCCCGGTAAAAAAGTAAAGTTTGCAATACCTCCGATATTCAACAAAATACGGTCTTCATCTTTTTTGCTAAAGAGTATATGGTCTCCGTAAACCGCCAGGGGAGCACCTTCTCCACCAGCTGCAATATTTTTTTGCCTGAAATCGCTGATGGTGATTATACCGGTTGCAACAGCCAGGTGATCTCCATCTCCAATTTGTAAAGTAGCATTGCCGAACTTTTGTTGTTGATGCAATCTTTGCGGAGCATGGTAAATGGTTTGTCCGTGACTGGCTATCAGATCAACGTCAGCACTTTTAATATGCCATTTTTGTAAACAGGTATTTATCATTCCGGCATGTTGCAAAGCAATCCAGGGATGAAGCAGGCAAAGCTTTTCCAGATCAATTTCTTTTTTTGAAAAAACATGTCTAACCTCGTTTTTAAAGTCGTCGGTATAAGAAATAGTTTCAAACTTCAGCAATTCCATTTTAGTGTCTTGTCCGTAGCCTTCAATTTTACACAGGGCAATATCCAGCCCATCCAGCGATGTGCCGCTCATTAAACCGATAATGAGTCTGCCGGGTTTGTTGGCAATGTCGTAAACCTTTTGAATGCCTGGGTTCATACTACTGTTTTATGAAATTCAGATTGCGTTTTATGCCGTCAAACTTAGCTCTTTTAAGTGGAGAATTTTTAAAAATCACCTTGAAAGATTCTTCCGTCAATTCTTCCCAATCGCTGGTTGAAAAATTTAAAATTTGCGGAATCGGTGTAAAGCAGATCTCTGTTGTTGGTTTTGAAAAACGGTTCCAGGGACAAACATCCTGGCATACATCACATCCAAACATCCAGTTATCAAATTTACCTTTCCGGGCATCAGGTATCAGTGCATCTTTAAGCTCAATGGTAAAGTACGAGATGCATTTGCTGCCATCAACAACTTTGTCGGGCAATAAGGCTTCAGTAGGACACTCATCAATACATTTGGTGCAGGTACCGCAATAATCTTTTACATAGGCATCGTCATATTCCAATTCCAGGTCAACAATCAGCGTTGCAATAAAAAAAAATGAACCGCTTTGCTTGTTGATGAGGTTCCCGTTCTTGCCGATCCATCCAATGCCCGCTTTTTGTGCCCAGGCTCTTTCCAGTACAGGAGCACTGTCAACAAAACCACGGCCATTTATTTCACCTACCTGTTCTTGTATGTTTTGTAAAAACAGTTTCAGTTTAGCTCTTATCACTTCATGATAATCATTCCCAAAAGCATATTTGGAGATCTTTGGTGCAGTTTCGGATTGTTCTTTTTCCGGAAAATAGTTCAGCAATAAAGTAATAACGGATTTTGCGCCGGGTACCAGTTTTGAGGGATCTATCCGCATGTCAAAATGGTTTTCCATGTATTGCATGCTGCCATGCATACCCTTGCTGAGCCATTGTTCCAGCCGCCTGGCATCTTCATGTAATAATTGTGCTTTGGCAATTCCACAAAAGTCAAAACCAAGCCTGGTCGCCAGCATTTTTATAAGTTCGGTATGTTTATTAATAGTACTCACTGATCGTCTGAAGTGTCTTCTAAATGGAGTTTATGGAAAAACCGATGTGCAATGGGGGCAATTAAAATGCCAATGGTGCTGATAAAGGCAACACCACTGAATAGGGCATAGAGCGATGCAAATACTTTGGCAGTATCGGAAAGTATGATTTTGGGATCAATCATTGGCCCCATACCGCTTAAGATCATAGCGGCATTTAAAAGGCTATCGTACCAATCCATTTCCGGTATGGTGAATTTATAACCTAACACACCTATCAACAAAGAAACCAGCAGGATGCTCATACCAAAAATGGCATTCTTCCAAAGCCGCCTGTAAAAAACTTTAACAGGGGCCAGCTTTGTTTTTTTTACCATCAGCCATCGTTTATATTTCTATAAAAATACAAAAGCCCCCGGTAACTTCGGAGGCATTTATATTTATGCAGTATGTTTAAAAATTTATATCATATCCAATGGTTCCAATCAATTCAATATATCCAAAACTGTGGTTCACCCTGCCATTGCCTACACCTAGGGCATTCGTGTAATTTGCAAAACCGGTTTTGGCGGTTCCTTCAAAAAATAATTTCCTGCTGATGTACCACCTGGCACCACCTTCCGCTGCTAAGCAATAGCCTGCCACAATAAAACGGTTATCCACCCTTTTGTTACTCAAGGTAACATCTGTTTTCGGTATCATTATACCTGCACCTGCTTTCCATAAAGCAGTGAAAACAGGGCGTTTGGCATTCCGCTTTAGTTCGTATTGCCGCACATAGTTAATGTGGTAAAAGTTAGCCCCGTTGGTATGTTCAAAATGTACCTGGTTGAATGTAAATGAAGTGTCCTTATCAAAATAATCGTTACCAATATTGCCTTTGGCACGTAGTACCTGGTTATTGTAAATGATATATTTGGTGTGATCAAAATTGATCTCAATTGCCTTTGTATGTTTTTTATTGAGGTAAAACCCAATACGGTAATTGTATTGAGGAATAGAGATTTGTAGCGGTTTCTTTACCAGCCCATCCATATCGGCTCTGTCGTGAGCCCGGGCTTTGTACAGGGTGAAATTATGATGTACACCGTCTACTGTGGTATTAAAATGAATATTGCTTTTGGTGTACCACTCGGTATTGTAGCCCCATTGAAGATACATACCCGATAGTAATTTATTTTTTTTCTGTGCTGTGGCTGAAATAAGAAAGACACTGAATAAAATAGAGCCAATTAATTTCTTCATAACTATGTTCTCCAAATTGAATGTTCTCCTCCAGAAAGCTGGCTGTTTTGAATTACAAATTTAAGTTATCCTGGTAATTTTATCAAACTCTTTTGCTAACTCTCAATTATTGTTTTGTTTGCTACTAACAGTAACACAAAACTGCAACAATAGCAGAAAAAGGTTTAACCATGTGCTGTTGCGGCAGGTTAGTTAGTCCTGATATGCCATAATAGCGTACCAAGGTAGTTGGATTGAGTTTTGAGATGATATTGGAAACGAAGAATTATGAGTATACAAAATCTAACCATAAAATCGCAGGAAATACTCCAGGAGTCTCAGCAATTGGCTTTTACTGCTGGTAATGCAAATATTGAAACAGAGCATGTTTTAAAAGCATTGCTGAATGATAAAGATTCGCCGGTTGAGTATTTGCTGAAAAAGAACAACGTAAACGTTAATTACGTAGAGGAAAAGCTTGAGGCTGCGATACAAAAGCTTCCGAAAGTGGCAAATGGAGAACCTGCACAGGCTTTAAGCCGTGATGCGAATAATGTTTTATTACGTGCAAATGCATCTTTAAAAACATTTAAAGATGAATTTGTAAGCGTGGAACATTTATTAATTGCCCTGTTGCAGGGAAGTGATAACACGGCAAAATTGTTAAAAGATGCAGGCCTTACTGAAAAAGGATTGGTTGCAGCTATCACAGATCTGAAAAAAGGTTCAACCGTATCCTCTCAGACTTCTGAAACACAGTTTAATGCACTGAATAAATATGCCAAAAACCTCATCGAAATGGCAAGATCCGGCAAACTGGATCCGGTGATAGGAAGAGATGAAGAGATCAGGAGAACCCTGCATATCTTATCCAGAAGAAGCAAGAATAATCCAATTTTGGTTGGTGAACCGGGCGTTGGTAAAACAGCCATAGCAGAGGGTTTAGCTATGCGTATTGTAAATGGGGACGTGCCAGAAAATTTAAAATCAAAGATTATTTATGCATTGGATATGGGGCAATTGATTGCCGGTGCAAAATACAAGGGTGAGTTTGAAGAACGGTTGAAATCAGTAGTGAAAGAAGTAAGTACCAGCGATGGGCAGATCATTTTGTTTATTGATGAGATACATACATTGGTTGGTGCCGGCGGTGGTGATGGAGCGATGGATGCAGCCAATATTTTAAAGCCTGCCCTGGCAAGAGGAGAATTAAGGGCAATTGGTGCAACAACGTTAACTGAGTATCAGAAATTCTTTGAAAAAGATAAGGCACTGGAACGCCGTTTTCAGAAAGTGATGATTGATGAGCCAACCATTGAAGATGCCGTTTCCATTTTACGGGGATTAAAAGACAGGTACGAAAGCTACCATCATGTACTCATTAAAGATGAAGCGATCATTGCTGCCGTTGAATTATCAAGCAGGTATATAACCGATCGTTTTTTACCGGATAAAGCCATTGACCTGATTGATGAAAGCGCAGCCAAACTTCGCCTGGAAATGAACAGTATGCCCGAAGAACTGGACGAACTGGATAGAAAGATACGCCAGCTGGAAATTGAAAGAGAAGCCATTAAAAGAGAAAATGATGAGCAAAAACTGAAACAGTTGAATACCGAAATATCCAATCTTTCTGTTGAAAGGGATACGTTTAAGGCCAAGTGGCAACAGGAAAAAGAGATCGTTGAAAAAATACAGAACGCCAAGGCTGAAATTGAAAATCTGAAACTGGCGGCTGATAAGGCAGAACGTGAAGGTGATTATGGAAAAGTTGCCGAGATCAGGTATGGTAAAGTGCAGGAACAGGAAAAGATTGTAGAAGAATTTACGACCCAACTAACAGACAGTACAGAAAAACGCCTGCTTAAAGAAGAAGTGGATGCAGAGGATATTGCAGAAAATGTAGCCAAGGCTACCGGTATTCCGGTTATGAAAATGATGCAGAGTGAAAGGGAAAAACTGCTTCATTTGGAAGAAGAACTGCACAAAAGGGTAGTAGGGCAGGAAGAAGCCATTGAAGCTGTTTCTGATGCCATTCGGCGAAGCAGGGCAGGCTTACAGGACCCTAAAAAACCTATCGGATCCTTCATATTCCTGGGGACAACAGGTGTGGGTAAAACAGAATTAGCAAAAGCCCTGGCTGACTATCTTTTTGATGATGATAGTATGATGACGAGGATAGATATGAGTGAATACCAGGAAAAACACGCGGTAAGCAGGCTTTTGGGAGCGCCTCCCGGATATATTGGATATGAGGAAGGCGGCCAGTTGACGGAAGCTGTTAGGCGGAAGCCATATAGCGTTATTTTGTTAGATGAAATTGAAAAAGCACATCCTGACGTTTTTAACGTACTTTTGCAGGTATTGGACGATGGAAGGCTGACCGACAACAAGGGTCGTATGGTTAACTTTAAAAATACGATCATCATTATGACTTCAAATATGGGCAGCCATATTATTCAGGATAATTTCGAAAATGTTTCCGAAGATAATAAAGAAGAAGTAGTGCAAAAGACCAAAACCGAGGTTATGGCCTTGTTACGGCAAACTATACGTCCCGAGTTCTTAAACAGGATTGATGAAGTGATTATGTTTCAGCCCTTAATGAAAAAAGAGATCAAAGGCATCATCAGGTTGCAGCTTGACGGTTTAAAACAATTAGTTGCATCAAATGGAATCAATTTACAATTCAGCGATTATGTGTTTGACTTTTTAGCTGAGCACGGATACGATCCCCAGTTTGGAGCCAGGCCATTAAAAAGACTCATCCAAAAGGAAATTGTAAACCAACTCAGTAAAAGAATACTGGCTGCAGATATTGATAAGACAAGGCCGGTGTTAGTTGATGTGTTTGACGGAACAGTGGTTTTCAGGAATGAACAGGTTAAAGAAACCGCAAAAAAGGAAAAGAAGAATTAACAGATCGGTTTTGAGGAGCTTGTTACAATTATACTGTCAGTCTGAGCTTGTCGAAGACGGGTTTGATCAAAAAGAAAAATTAAAGAGCGTAATACATTTATAAAAGTTGTTTATACAACAGGTAAAAGACACATACTATGGCAATGAAAGTAAAAGAAGTGGTAGAGATCATCCCACCAAAAGATGTTTTTGTAGGTAACCCCGATGCAGCAGTAACCCTGATGGAATTCGGAGAATATGAAAGTGAAGATTGTGCAAAAGCTAATGAAGTAGTTAAAAAATTACTGGAAGAGTTTGATGGTAAGATCAGGTTCCAGTTCCGTCATTTTCCCATGACAAGAATTCACCAGCGCTCCATGAAAGCAGGAGAGGCCGCAGTGGCAGCTTCACAGGTTGGTAAGTTTTGGGAAATGCACAATATTCTTTTCGATAACCGCCGTCAATTGGGAACAACCAGTTTAAAGCTATATTCAAAAGAAGCTGGTATCAGCAATAAACATTTCCTGGAAGAACTGATCAATTCAACTTACGGCTGGCAGGTGCGTAACGACCTGAACGAAGGCATTGAAAAAGGAGTTAGGGATGTACCGGCCTTTTTCGTTAATGGCGAAATGGTTGCAGGCAAAGCTACCTACGAAAACCTGAGCAAGGATATTAATGCTGCTCTAAAAAAAGTAAAGAAAAAAGTTGTTCCTGCTGCAAAGCAAAGAGCATAAAGATCATAAAACGCTTCAATGAATATTGGAGCGTTTTTTTTTATTCTATTTCGGCATAATACAAAGCAAATTCCTTTCCGTTTACATATACCGTTACCGGGTACGAATTTGCATCCTTAAACTTATAGGTAAAACTCAGTACGCTACCTGAGTTGGAATATTGAATTTCCTCAACCTTGTATTTTTTCTTTTCTCCAATTCCTACTGCTACTTTAGTTATTGCTTCGCTACTTTTTAATGTGAAACTGAATCTTACAGCCTTATCCGCTTTTGCTTTTATTTTACCATCGTTAGGGATACATTTTGTTATTCCCAGTTCCATGGCAGCTGTTTTTATAACGGGCATATCAAAAAAATCGCCTTTGCTTTTTGGGGCACTACCCAGCTTCCAGGCACTGTTATCCGGAAAATGCTGCAGGTTAAACGTTACTTTTTCTGTAAAAAAATAAGCATCTGTATAAGACCTGGTAAATTCCTTCATATCTGTACTGAGGTACCCGCTGCCAAACGCAGGGTCGGCATAATACCATTCTTCCGGGCTTTGGCCTAACTGTACTACCACCCAGCTATCGTTGATCTCTTCGTCTTTTTCTCCTATTTGCTGGGTATTGTATTTTACAAAACCATCTACGGTAAGGCAACGGATATCGGCGCTGCTGCACATATCCTGGAACAGGTTGGCAAAACCAGTTCCGGTAGCTTTACGTGTTAGCAAAACATCAGCAGCCGTATTCTTTATGTTGCGGTTAGGTTTTAAATCGTAGGTGATGTTGTTGGCAATCCAGTAATAGATGGCTCTTGCTTTATCTATCTTATCAGTAAACTTTTTACTTACTACATTATTGATGGTGCCCATACTCATATTTTCCAAAGGCCCCAGGCTTTTAACATATGCGTCGATAGTTTTAAAATCGCGGCCGTTGGTTTGAGCAGATGCATTAAAACCGGCGATTAATATAAATCCGGGTAACAGTTTTTTTAAGAGATTTTTCATGGATTAAAAGTACGTATCAAAAAGTTAAGATTTTCAGAAAGCAACAAAAGTCATTAAGTCATTGGTCATTTATCGAAGCAAAGGCTTTGAGGTAAAACTCATTTGCCCTGTCAATGACTTAATAACAAATGAGCAATGACTCAATGACCAATGACTTGTTTATTTAAAATCAAACAAGGTAGCGGTAAAAACACCCCTTTCCCTTGGTTTAAAAATGGCTTTCCAGTTACCAATATAACGGATAAGGGATGGTACAAGATATTCCCCGTATTTTGTCATTACCACTTCCATCTGAACTTTAAAATCATATACCCCGGCTTTATAACTTAATGAATAATTGCGGGCTACCACTTCAAAAGTCTCCTCATTGAACCAGGTGGTCATTTCATCAACTATTACATCGTCTTTATTTTCGGGTTTTACTTTTTGTGTAAATATGTAACAGCTCTGGCTTTTATACATATCTATGTCAATACTCATGTTGTATTTATCAGCCATTTCAACATCGTAAATGGCTGTTTTATTGCTGATGAAGGGGAGGCCGTTTATTCTTTTGCCGGGATTGAAGAAAAGCATTTTTAATTGCTCTTTATTTTTCTCCATACCGGTTTTACCCGCAGTGCTAAACTCCATCCCGGTAACAATATTATCTTCACCGCAAATGGTATCTTTTGTAAAAAAAAGCGAAGCATACATTTTTGCAGTGTAATAATTTAATTGCCTGTTCTCATCGTACATATCGCCGGTAACCTGCTCATCGATGGTTTGCATGGTGCGGCAATTATTGTTTCTAAACTGTTTTGTGGTACTTCTTAATCCGGCTTTCATTGTACCATTCCCATCATTCATCCGTATATCATTTATGGCCGTAAAGCTCAATATGCGCAGGTTGCGGAAGGCTTTGTAAAAACTGGTGTCGTTTTTTATACGGCTTATAAAGGCTGGTATATTGAGTTTGTTATTTACCACTACTTTACTGAGTGTGATGGATTTTTTGCCTACAGTTACCGTACTGTCTATTTTTTGTTGGGCATATAAACTTATTGAAAATAGTAAACAAAAAAAAGCAGGCATGAAATATTTCATGCCTGCAAGGTATTAAGAAAGAACTAAAAATTATTTGCCATTCAAACTTGAAGGTTCGCCCGACTTAGTAGCAGCTGGTTTTACTTCTGCTTTTTTGGTATCCGGAGCAACACTTCCGCTGTTATCAACTTTTTGAGGAGTTGGTTTAGCAGCCGGTGTTTGCATTTTACTGTTATCAACTTTTGGCTCAATTGGTTTAGGAGTTTGTTTAACAGGAACAACTTCCAATAAGCTTCCGCTAATTTCCAGTTTTTTATCAACTTTTTTATCTGCAACAGGAGCATCCAAAACACTACCATTCAATTCCAGGTTTTTAACAGCTGGTTTAGCAGGAGCTGCATCACTTACGCTACCACTATTATCCATCTTGGCGCTACTTGTTTTAGTAACTGGAGCCTGATCAAGACTGCCACCTGTTGTAGCTGAAGCTGCTTTTTTATCAGCAGCTGGTTTAATTTCAGCTAATGAAGAATTTAAGTTTGCATCATAACTAACACCTTTGCTTTCTGGTTGATTGTAAGATTTAGGATCAAAATACTTACCTTTTTGTGCAGCTGATTTATCCTGTACTGCAGTAAATGGATTCATCTTCATCCTGGCATCATTACGAACACCTTTTACTTCCCAGCTAACTTTTACATTAGGTTGGTTGGTAGCAATTTCAAATTTATTATTGCTTATTTCTTTGCTAACCATTGCCTGGGCAAAAGTTCCGCCAACAACTGTTAACTGGTAACGGAAATCTTTGTTGATTGCTTCAAAATATTCAGGAAGGCTGATAGTTGCTTTACCTGAAGCATCTGTTACAACATTACCGCTGTAAGAATTCAATACTTCATTGCTTTCTACAGCAGCGTGCATCAAGGTTTTGTTTGTTGGGTCAAGTGGGTAATCCATAGTAAAAGCTTTTACACCTAAAGCTGTAAAATTGCCATTTACAACAACTGCACCAGTTGTATTCTCAATCCTCATCCTTTCACCACCACCACCAAGTTCAAAAATCTGGTAGTCATCGGTAGCAGGATTGTTTCTTGTATTCCACTGGTTAACACCTGCTTTTGCAAAACGTAAAGCAGCATCACCATTTTGTCCATCAATATCAATAACAGAGAAAGAACCAGTTGATACGCTGCGGATACCAGTTGCGCCACCATGCTGAACATCTAAACGATATGTAGGAGAGATACCACCGATACCTATATTACCAGTTGTATTCTGGATCTGCAACCTTTCTCCACCACCACCAAGTTCAAAAATCTGGTAGTTATCATTTCCTGGATCGTTACGGGTATTCCACTGATTAACACCTGCTCTTGCAAAACGTAAAGCTGCGTCACCATTGTCACCATCAATGTCAATAACAGAGAAAGTACCAGTTGACTTACTGCGTATACCTGTTGCACCACCATGCTCCACATCTAACTTATATGCTGGAGCAACAGTAGCACCAATACCTACGTTACCTGTTCCATCCTGAATAACCATGCGGCTACCGCCACCACCCAATTCAAAAATTTCATAGTAGTCATCAGCAGGGCGGTTACGTGTGTTCCACTGGTTAACACCGGCAGCAGCAAAACGCAAAGCTGCATCACCGTTTGCAGCATCAATATCAATTACAGAGAATGTACCGCTTGAACGAACACGGGCACCGGTTGCACCACCATGCAATACATCTAATTTGTAAGTAGGGTTGACAGTTTCACCAATACCGAAGTTACCAGTACCATCCTGGATAACTACGCGGCTACCGCCACCACCTAATTCAAAAATCTCTAAATAATCATCAGCCGGACGGTTACGTATGTTCCACTGGTTAACACCGGCTTTTGCAAAACGTAAAGCAGCATCACCACTGGCTGCATCAATATCCACTACAGAGAAAGAACCAGTTGATTTACTGCGTATACCTGTAGAACCACCATGCTCAACATCTAATTTATAAGATGGAGAAACAGTGGCACCGATACCTACGTTACCTGTTCCATCCTGTATAACCAAACGGCTTCCGCCACCACCTAACTCAAATATTTCATAATAATCATCAGCAGGGCGGTTGCGGGTATTCCACTGGCCAACACCGGCTTTCTGAAAACGCAAAGCAGCATCACCGCTTGCAGCATCAATATCCACTACAGAAAAACTTCCTGTTGACATGATGTGCGCACCGGTTGCTCCGCCATGTACTACATCTAAAGGATAAGTAGGAGCGGCAGTACCAACACCTAAACGTGAGCTTGCGTCATCCCAATACAAATTGGCATTTGATGATAGGGTTGAAGCAGAGTTCCAAAATGCAACACGGGTTGCAGCACCTGTTCCACTTACCAAACCTGCTGCTGCTGGAGTAGTCCATCTGGCTGTACCAACACCGGCACCATTATCAAACATTAATGTGCTTGTACCCTGAAAACCATCTGTCATGGTTATAGATCCGTTTACATCCATTGTGCTTATGGGCGCACCTTGGTTGATACCTACATTACCGGTAGTATTCTGAATAACCATGCGGCTACCGCCACCACCTAATTCAAATATTTCTAAATTATCATCACTTGGGCGGTTACGTATGTTCCATTGTCCTGCACCTGCCTTATAAAAACGCAAAGCAGCATCACCGTTATTTCCATCAATATCAACAGTAGAGAAACCAGCGCTTGACTGGCTGCGGATACCGTTAGAACCTGCATGTAAAACATCCAGTTGATAAGTAGGAGCTGTTTGTGTAATACCTACAAAACCGGTACCATTATTAATAGTAACATTAGCCGGTAAAGAGTTATTTCTTACAATCTGGTAGTCATTAGAAACAGGAGCATTACGTACATTCCATCTTGTGATACCTGCATTTTGATAACGCAAAGCAGCATCGCCGTTTGCAGCATCCAGGTCTACAACTGAGAAAGCAGCAAGAGATCTTACATGCAAACCGGTTGCTCCTGGATGATTTACATCTAATGCATAAGTGGGAGCGTCTGTACCAATACCTACATTATTGCCTGGTACAGGATTTATTGCAAAAGGAGTCCATGCAGAAAGATTACTGTTGTGACCTCCAATTGTTGCTACACCGTTTAATTCTCCCAGGATTGCAGTTGCATTTGTATTACCAAAAGCGCCACCACCTTTCCAGTTTAATGGGCTATTACCAAAACCTCTTACCATTACACCCTGTGCATCAGCAGTTGTTGGTCCTACAGATAATTGATGCTGGGGAGTATTAGTAGCAATACCAACGTTTCCTCCAGATGTCAAAACAAATTGGCCTGTATTTGCGTTGTTAGTAGAAAGATTTATATCGCCAGCAAAAGTGTATAGACCTACATTGTTATTGGCACCATAAACAGGAAAACCTCTTTGCAAGCCATGGGTGGAATTACCAAGATACAAGGCGCCGCCTGTAGCACCCGGAGTACCAACTTGTATGGCTGCGTTTGTACCTACAACATCTAATTTATGATTAGGAGTAGCGGTACCAATACCCACATTAGTACCATCATCAAATATCTGTGAGTTACTTAACGTAGTTCCATTGGGATTCCATTTTGGTACAAAATTTAAAGTACCAGAACCACTTGCCAAACCTATTGCAGATGCATGCTGCCAGGTGGCATCGCCTGCCGCATTGCCTGCTAATATTTTAAATGAGTTGGGAGGATTTGGAGCACCCTCACCAATACCTGTTAATTGTAAAGCACCAGCTGTTTGTAAAGCTTTAGCTGCAGCATTGGTGCTGGCAGCTCTTAAAGCATATCCTGTACCAGCCACATTAATATCTACTGCGTTGGCAGTACTGGCTGCATTGGTTGAATTGAATAAACCGGCACGGCCTAAACCGCCCTGGTTACTTTGAAGGTTATTTGAAGTATTTGCAGCATTGGTTTGCTGAAATAAACCAGCACCATTTGTACCGCTACTGATGGCACGTACTGCCCAGCTTGCACCGGTACCGTTTGTTTCTGCACGAAGACCGTCAGCAGTACTTGCAGCATTTAATACCTGGAAGAAACCACCGCGTCCTGTTCCGGTATTGGTACCTTCTACAGAAGCACCTGAACCATTGCTGTTTCCAAATAAAGTTGAAGCAGTATTTGCCGCATTTGTATTTTGAAAAGAACCGGAATTACTTGTGTTTGAAGAACCAAAAACACCAATACCACTGGTGCTGAAACCAGCAACACCTGTAGCACTTGTACTCGTACCTTCTACACCTCCACCACTTGTACTGGTACCGGAAACACCAACACCTGTAGTACTTACACCGTTAACGCCCCGTCCATTTGGTGCGGTACCATAAACACCCCAGCCGCTACCAGCCTGTCCGCCCCAAACACCTATACCTGAACCTCCGGTACCATTATTAACACCTTTAACAGCCGCAGAAAAACCACCCGGTGAAGTAGAAGACATGGTTCCTAAAATTGCTGTTGCATTTGCATCATTGCTTGCACTTGTACCGGTTATAGCACCCAGTGTACCCGTAGTAGCCGAATTGGTTAAACCTAACAATTGTGTATTGGCAGGTGTTAACGTAGTGGCATTAAATGTTTTTATTAAAGGGAAAAATATCTGTGGGTTAGGATATGTACCGGTTAAATCTCCGCCTGCAGGCCCAACAGGCGCAGCAGCAGCAGCATATAATGAATAAGGTACACTAACCAGTTGGGTAGATCCTACATTGAAATAATTTGTTCCGCCGATCGGATCAATTTCAACCTGTAAAAATTTGCTTCCGCTTCCTACTCCAAAAGCTGTCCAGTTTATACCTGCAATGGTACCGGTAGTTGTAATAGCACCGGGACTTCCCACCTGCACATTAAATAAACCAAATGCGTTGGTGGTCACGTTTCTTGTTTCTGTATAAACCGGAGAGCCGGTCGGGCCTCCGCTTAAAATGCTTAAACGTAAACCTATCGGCTGACTTGGCAGTACGTTTCCAACTGTATTACGAGCCACACCCTGGTAGTTCAACAGGTTGGGCGACTGTGCCACAGCGAGTAACGTAACTACAAAAGCTGTTATCGTTAATAAAATCTTTTTCATGTGTTATTTAGTTTTAGTTTTTAGTTTTTTTTTATCAATTTTAAAAAGGCTTATTTGATTTTTATAACCTTAAAGGCGCCTTTTTTAGCCACTGATGTTCCTGTTGGCTGCAGGAGAATATTCAAGAGATACATGCCTGAAGGATATTGGCTAAGGTCCCATCTCTGAATGCTACCATTGCCAAAATAATCAAACTGTCTGGTACCCACGAATCTTCCTGACTCGTCAAATAGACTCATGATTACTTTTCCTTTTTGTTTACTGAAGAAATCAATTTCAATTACATTCTGTGTTGGATTCGGTAGTATTCTTATCTCATCTTTGTCCCATACTCCGGTATTGTTTACTGTTGCCGGATTGTGGGTGTTCGGTTGCAAAATACCATTGGTAACAAAAACGTTGGAGTTGCCGTCAGTCATGGTAGAAATAGCCATAGACTCGCCAAAACTCCACTCCACACTATAATAAGTAAAAATATACTTACCACCTGTGGCGTTTAATGTTGCCGGAGTAATACTTTGTGCAAAAGAACCGAGAGAGAAAAAAATACCAACTGAAAAAAATAATAGTCGTACTTTTCTCATAAGCGATGTTTAAATGGTGAAAATAAGCTGGTTAATTATTAGTATTAATATACTAAATTAGGGTATATATTTGGATTCTGCAATACTTCAAAGTAGGTATTTATAAATATTTATTATTTGTGGATAAGTAAATTAATATCAATATGTTAGTAAGCGGCCATGCAATGCCTGCCTGTTAATGATCCTGATCGGGCCTGGTTAACTGAATTGAGGACCTATTTTGGAAAAACCATCCGGTAATCTACTTTGATTTTTCCTTTGGAAATGTCATCCAGCTTGCGTTTCAGCAGTTTTCGCTTGAGTGGCTTCAGATAGTCAATGAATAGTTTGCCTTCTATATGATCATATTCATGCAGTATGATACGGGCGGAAATCCCATTAAAGGTTCTGGTGTGAACATTGAAATTTTCGTCCTCAAATTCTATTATTAATTCTTCGTTACGCATGATATCTTCCCTTATTTTGGGGATACTCAGGCATCCTTCATTATAAGCCCACTCCTTTCCCTTAAGGCCAATAACCCGGGCATTAATAAAAACGCCTTTAAAACCCGGTTCATCAGGATATTCGCCTTTTTCATCCTCATCCTGGTTTTCAAAAATCTGTTCACTGTCCATTACAAACAGCCTGATAGGAACATTTATCTGGGGTGCTGCCAAACCAACACCATTGCTGTTATACATGGTTTCCCACATATCTGCAATGAGTGTATCCAGACCGGGATGATCCGGGGTGATCTCGTCGCAAACCTTTCTTAAAACGGGCGAGCCATATGCTACAATTGGAAGAATCATTCGATTTTAGATTTCAGATGTACTGATTTTAAATTTATCTGCAAATTTAGGGTTATCATTTTACTCAGGCAATCTAAAAGTGGAAATCTAAATCCTGCTTGCCGGCAGTGTATTACTTCACAATAACGGTAACAGGTCTACAATGTATTCAGGTATTCCTGTAAAATAATGGTTGCTGCAATCACGTCCACATTGCCTTTAACCCGCCGGTCTTTCTTTTTCATGCCCATTTCCAGCATCGCGTCTTTAGCCATTTTGGAAGAATATCGCTCATCCACAGTTTTAAGGGGTATTGCTGGAAATTCTTTTTGTATTTTTTTAATGGCAGCTTCCACCAGTGCAGTGCCATGCGTATCTGATTCATCCCAGTTTTTGGGCAGTCCGATGATGATGAGTTCAACTTCTTCCTGTGATAGATATTTTTTAAGCCAGGGGATGAGTTCTCTGGATTCAATAGTTTCCAATCCCGTAGCAATGATCTGTAAAGGATCAGTTACTGCCAGGCCGGTTCTTTTGCCACCGTAGTCTATGGAGAGAATTCTGGGCATGGTTGCTGGTTGATAGTTAATGGTGCATAGTTAATGGTTCATAGTTCATAGAAAGCATGGCTTTTGCGGCCATAAACTATGAACCATGACCTATGAACAAATCTAAAATTACAAAGATGGCGAAAACAACTGATGCAATGCCATTGGTTGTAAAGAAAGCCATATTCACTTTTTTAAGATCGTTTGGTTTTACCAATGCGTGCTGATAAATTAATAAGCCACAGAAAATCCCCACGCCGATCCAGTACCACCTTCCAAAATGACCATACATGCCGGCACTGATAATACAGGCAGCAGAAAGTACATGCAGCAAATTGGAAACCATCAATGCTTTTGATTTACCTAAAGCAGCCGGTATCGAATGCAATTGGTTGCTTTTATCAAACTCTTCATCCTGCAGGGCATAAATAATATCGAAGCCGCTAACCCAAAATAAAACGGCGAAAGAAAAAAGTATGGGCAGCAATGCAAAATGGCCGGTTACGGCCAGGTAAGCACCAATGGGTGCAAGACTTAATCCAACACCCAATACCAAATGGCATAATGCAGTAAAGCGTTTTGTATAACTATAAAACAAAACCACAAACAATGCTACCGGGGATAAATAGAAACATATTTTATTGATGAAGAAAGTGCAGACAATAAACAACAGGCAATTTGCAATTACAAAAAATAATGCATTGTTTGAGTTGATAATTCCTGCCGGAATTTCACGGACTGCAGTACGTGGATTTTTTGCATCGAAATTTTTATCGAGCCAGCGGTTGAAGGCCATGGCAGCTGAACGTGCGAAGATCATGCAGAGGAGAACAAGTACGAACAGGTACCAATTGTATTTAAGAAATAAATAAATTTTATCCTGGTTAGAATTATTTAAAACTAAATTGTAATAAACATTTGGTATTCTATCTAAAGAAATAACTCCTAAAAAAAATCCGATCAATGCAAAGGGCATTGCAAAAATGGTGTGGGAGAATTTTACGAGACTTAGATAATTTTTTATTTTACTCACGTGATATTTATATACTGTTTATAACCCTGTCGGCGGTTGCAAACCCCGACAGCGGTTTGTGAAAGGACTTTATTCGATCAACCGCCGACAGGGCTATAAGCCGCTGTCGGGGTTGTAAGAAGCCTGCTTCTTACAATTTCCCACAACACAACACCGGCTGCCGTTGCAATATTTAATGAATGCTTCATGCCCAACTGCGGTATTTCAATACAGCCATCGCATTGCAACATGGTTTCCTGTTCTACACCGGTTACTTCATTGCCAAAAATAACTGCAATTTTTTCATTTGGTTCGAAATGCAAATTTTGCAGCTTCAGGCTGTTTACTGCTTGCTCAATGGCATAAACTTTATAACCATTTTCTTTTAGTGTTTTAATAGCTTCAGTTGCATTGGCAAAATGTTTCCAGTCAACACTTTCCTCGGCACCCAGGGCTGTTTTTTTTATTTCTTTATGCGGAGGTACACAGGTATATCCGGTTATGTAAATGGCTTCCAGTAAAAATGCATCGGCGGTGCGGAACACACTGCCTACATTGTATGCACTGCGTATATTTTCCAACACTGCAATCAACGGCGTTTTTTCAGACTGTTTGAATTCTTCCACCGTTTTGCGGTTTAGTTCGTCCATTGAAAGTTTAAGACCCGTCCCCCCAAGGGGGGAGTTAGCAGCAGTATAATATTTTTGAGTGAATTTATTTTGCAAGAATAGAAGTGGAATTAAATTATGAAAGTTGTATTTAAAATTGTTGAATGATGGTATGTAGTACAAGTAAGTCCCGATAGCTGTCGGGACAACGATGTTGAGTTAAGAATAAAAAGTTTGTCCCCAAAAAAACAGGTGATCTCCTATTCAATATTCTCCCCAGTTCCTCCGTCGCGGCGGAGGCGGAGGGGGTTAAATCATCTCACTCTGCAACAAAGGATTTTTTACAGCATCTCTTTTATCGGCAAAGGCTTTTGCAGCTTTTATAAAATGTACAAATATCGGCTGCGGATTTTCTACCGTGCTTTTTAGTTCAGGGTGATATTGTACACCAATAAAGAATGGATGATCCTTCAGTTCTACAATCTCCACCAATCCCGTTCCCGGATTTTTTCCACTGGGGGTTAAACCGGCATTTTCAAAGTTGGTAATATAGTTATTGTTAAACTCCCAGCGATGACGGTGGCGTTCACTTATTTCTGTAGTGCCATAAATTTTATGAGCCAGACTGCCTTCCTTAATTTCACAGGGGTATGCACCCAGCCGCATGGTGCCACCCAGGTTTACAATACTTTTCTGTTCTTCCATCAGGTCAATAACCGGGTGGGCAGTGGCTTTGTCCATCTCTGTAGAGTGTGCATCTGTCCAGCCCAGCACATTTCTTGCAAATTCAATAACAGCCATTTGCATGCCCAGGCAAATACCAAAGAATGGCAATTTGTTTTCCCTGGCATATTTTACTGCAATGATCTTTCCTTCTACACCCCGGTTGCCAAAACCAGGGGCTACTAACAGTCCGTCCAGGTCTTTCAGTTTTTCCTGCACGTTTTCATCAGTAATAAATTCGCTGTGCACATTTACGATCTGCACTTTACATTCGTTGATGGCACCTGCATGTATAAAAGATTCCAGGATAGATTTGTAAGCATCCTGCAACTCAATATATTTTCCAATAAGGCCAATGGTGACTTTACTTTGCGGGTATTTCAATTTTTCTAAAAATGCACGCCACTTAGTAAGTTCGGGTGCGGCATAACCATTGATCTGTAATTTTTTCAGCACAATAACATCCAGGCCTTCCTGCAACATTTTTAATGGCACTTCATAAATGGTGCTTGCATCCATGGCCTCAATAACTGCATTGGGTTTTACATTGCAGAAGAGTGCAATTTTTTTCTTTAGCTCATCATTAAGCGGATGCTCGGTACGGCAAACAATTACATTGGGATGCACGCCTTCCTGGCTCAGCATACGTACACTATGTTGCGTGGGTTTTGTCTTTAATTCCTTTGCAGCTTTTAAATAGGGAATCAGCGTAAGATGCACCACCATGCAGTCTTCTTCGGGTAGTTCCCATTGAATCTGGCGAACGGCTTCTACAAAAGGAAGGCTCTCAATATCACCCACGGTACCGCCAATTTCTGTAATTACGATATCATATTTGCCGCCCTTGCCCAGCAACAACATGCGGTTCTTTATTTCATCTGTTATATGTGGAATTACCTGCACGGTTTTGCCCAAATAATCGCCGGCTCTTTCTTTATTGATTACGGTTTGGTATATGCGGCCGGTGGTAACATTATTGGCCTGTGAGGTTGGGATGTTTAAAAAGCGTTCGTAATGGCCCAGGTCAAGATCGGTTTCGGCACCATCATCAGTTACATAGCATTCGCCATGTTCGTATGGGTTTAAGGTACCGGGATCGACGTTGATGTAAGGGTCAAATTTTTGTATGGTTACTTTTAAACCCCTTGCCTGCAGCAGTTTTGCAAGAGATGCAGCAATAATGCCCTTGCCTAATGAGGAAGTAACACCGCCGGTTACAAAAATGTACTTAGCCATAAAAAATAATTTACCAACCCTTCCCTTATTTTTTGGGAAAGCCGGTTGCCGTTAATAAATATGACCAGAAGAATTTGGGATTAAATCTTGGAGGTCGTGTAAAGATAGGAGGAATATTTGGAGGGATGAAATTTGGAACCGCAATTTTAAGAAAACTATGAAAAAAAATCAGCCTTTTACTATCTTATTATAACTAGTAGCAATCCCTTTTATCAAAGATGAACTGAAACCCTGGTGTTCCATTTCATTGAGGCCGGCAATGGTGCAGCCTTTGGGTGTGGTTACTTTATCAATTTCCTGCTCGGGGTGTGTGCCTTTTTGTAACAACAGATCGGCAGCGCCTTTTACGGTTTGTGCAGCAATTAAATTGGCTGTAACGGCATCAAAACCAATTTCAATTCCACCCTGTATATTGGCACGAATATAACGCATGGCGTATGCGGTGCCGCATGCACCCAGTACGGTTGCTGCATCCATTAAATTTTCATTAATGACAACCACTTTACCCAAAACTGAAAACAATTCTTTTACATAAGCTGTTTGTTTTTCGGTAGCATTCGTAACACTTATGCAGGTCATACTTTCCTGTATGGCTATGGCGGTGTTGGGCATGGCACGAAAGACCGGTAATTTCTTTTTAATGATGGCTTCAATATCTTTTATCAGCACACCGGTAACAACCGAAACTACAATATGATTGGGCGTTAATGCTGTTTTAAAACTGTTCAGCACTTCGGAAACCTGGTAAGGTTTTACAGCAAGAATAACCAGCTCACTATGTTTTACTGCTGCAGCATTATCTGAAGAAATCTTAATGCCCTTTGCTTCAAGATTTTTTAAGGTTGCTGTATTTCTTTTGGTAACATGTATGTCTGTTGCTTTGCAGAATTTACTTTTTAATAATCCTTCTGCAATGGCAGAACCTAAGTTTCCGCCGCCGATGATGGCAATTTTGTTTTTCATGAAAACTTTAATGAAGGGATAAAATGGAAAAATTGAAGTTCTTTTATTTTAGAAAATACTTTATCGGCAGAAACTAAAATTAAATCATATTCAAGCGCCGTCGCAGCTATAAAGGCATCCGCAAGTTTAAGATTATATTTTTGGCGTAAAGTGATAGCAAGTGTTTTAATATTTGTGCTGTAATCAAAAAAATAGGTGGCCTCCAGGAATGCATTAATCAATTTGATGTCTTTGGCGGTTATTGAAGACCAGCCTAAAAGTTCAACTTCGATAATAAAATTTGATGCTAATTTGTTGCCATCAGTAAGTTTGGCAAGTTCCTGTTCTCCTTTTAAAAGATAAAGTACGCAATTGGTGTCTAACAAATAGAAATTAATTTTACTCATTGCGCCATCCCTGTTGTAAAGTTAACGGATCACCCTTCCACTCTAATTTACCAAGGAATTTTTTTGCATTAAAAAGCATTTGCTTTTTGGCTGCATTCCGAAGAAGTTTTTCTTTATCTTTTTTGGATGTTTTTTTATTTATTTCTACCGTCATACAAAGGCATTTGTGTAAATTTAATACATTTTATTTTTATCCAGGTAATTCCTCACGTAATCATCTACGCCGTTTTCCAGCGAATAAAAATCTTTTGTATAACCTGCAGCTCTTAATTTATCCATGCTGGCTTCGGTAAAGTATTGATATTTATCCCGGATGTCTTCAGGCATATCAATGAATTCAATATTGGGCTGCAGATCCAGTCCGGCAAATGTTGCTTTTACCAGATCATTAAAACTCCTGGCTTTGCCGGTGCCCAGATTGTAAATGGCAGATTTGATTGGTGAGCCCTGAGTCGTGAGTTCCCCACTCAAGTCTGACGCTTCACGCTTTACGATTTTTCCGTCCGTACCTGCACGGGCGGACATCAGCCAGTAACAAACTTCAACAACATCTTTAACATAAACAAAATCACGTAACTGCTCGCCATCTTCATATCCTTCTTTATGCGATCTGAATAATTTTACTTTGCCGTTTTGTTTTATCTGGTTGAATGAATGAAAGATAACACTTGCCATTCTGGCTTTGTGATATTCATTAGGGCCATAAACATTAAAGAACTTTAACCCAGCCCAAAAAGGCGGATGATCTTCCTGGTGCAGCATCCATTTATCAAATTCATTCTTTGAAATGCCGTAAGGGTTAAGCGGATGAAGTTGCTCAATAATTTCATGATCATCATGATACCCTAATTCACCCTCGCCATAAGTTGCAGCAGAGGATGCATACACCAACGGTATATTGTTGATGGTGCAATAGTTCCATATTTTTTGTGAGTACTCAACATTTAAATGCTGGTGAATGGCATAATTAAATTCAGTAGTATCGGTTCTTGCACCCAAATGAAAAACAAAATGTACTGCAGGTTTTTCTTTTTGCACCCAGTTAAAAAAATCTTCCCGCTCAACCCGTACCAAATATTTTTTGTGCAGCAGATTTAATTCTTTTTCATCCTCATTAAACTCATCAACTAAGATTAAGTTCTCAAATCCTTGTTGGTTTAAATAACTCACCATGCAACTGCCAATGAAGCCTGCTGCGCCTGTAACTACTATAGCCTCCCCCGAACTTCGTTCCTTCCCTTCACTAAGTTCGGGAACCTCCGAAGGAGGGGCTTTTAAAGACTCTGTTTCTTTATGATTCTTTTCTAAACTCATTCATTCAGTTTTACAAGGATGCCAACGCATGTTCACTTTCATGTCCGGCTAATAAATTTGCAATGGCATTTTCATATTTTTCTTTCCATTCAGTAACCGTTCCCCAATCTTCTTCATTTATTTTTATGTTGCCAGATGTAACTTTTCCTAAATAAGTAACTGTCATTTCCATTTTCTCCAACAACATCATAAAGTCATTCCTGTTTTCTTTTGAAACCGTCACCACAATTCTGCTTTGACTCTCTCCGAACCAATAGGCATCTGCTCTAAGCCCCTCCTTGGGAGGGGTTGGGGAGGCTTCAAAACCAAGATTACGGTTAAAGCAACTTTCAATTAATGTAACAAACAAACCGCCTTCGCTCACATCATGTGCAGAGTTAACCAGTTTTTTATGAATCATTTTTGCTATTTCCTGCTGCACTTCAAATTCTTCATTCAAATCAAAATACGGACAGGGAGAAAATTCAACGCCATGGATTTTATGTAAATATTCGGATGAGTTGATATCATTTCTTTGTGTGCCTACCAGATAAATCTCATCATCTTCCTGTTTAAAATCCATCGTCATTTTATCGGCAACATTATCCAGTACGCCTACCATTCCAATGGTTGGTGTTGGATACACAGCACCATCGGGTCCCTGGTTGTAAAAACTAACATTACCACCGGTTACAGGCGTATCAAATTTTATACAGGCTTCGCCCATGCCTTTGATGGCATGTACAAATTGATAATAAACTTCAGGGTCAAATGGATTTCCAAAATTTAAACAGTTGGTAACGCCCAGGGGCTGTCCACCGCTGCAAACAATATTGCGTGCTGCTTCTGCAACCGCAATCATGGCGCCTTTGTAAGGATCGGCAAAAACATAGCGGCTGTTGCAATCTGTTGTTAAAGCCAAAGCCTTATTGGTTGGTTTTGCTAAAACAATGGCTGCATCGCTAGGAGCATTGGTGCTTGCATTGCCGGTGCCCACCATGCTGTCGTACTGCACATAGATCCATTTTTTGCTCGCAATATTCGGTATCTGAATTATTTGCTCTGCAACAGATTTTAAATTGGTTGGTACAGCAATGGTTGCAGGATCAAATGCTTTTATCTTTTCAAAATATGTTGGTTCGCTGTAAGGTCTGTCGTTTTGTGGCGCGCCGCCACCCAGCACCAGTTCATAAGCAGGCAATGTAGCTTCTAAATTACCATGCATGTAAAACTGCAGCATGCCATCATCGGTTACTTCGCCAATTTCACTGCAGGGCAGATCCCATTTGTCAAACACAGCTTGTATTAAATGTTCTTTTCCTTTTTCAGCAACAAGCAACATACGTTCCTGGCTTTCGCTCAACAACAGTTCCCAGGGCTTCATATCTTTTTGGCGGGTTGGTACCTTATCTAAATCAATACGCATTCCTGCTTCACCCTTGGCACTCATTTCTGATGTAGAACAAATAATTCCTGCTGCCCCCATATCCTGCATACCCACAACAGCACCGGTTTGTATCACTTCTAAACAGGCTTCCAGTAATTTTTTTTCCTGGAAAGGATCGCCAACCTGCACGGCTGGCAGATCTTCCGCACTATCAGCAGTGATATCTGCCGATGCAAAACTGGCACCGCCAATTCCATCTTTACCGGTTGCACTCCCTACAAAAAAAACAGGGTTACCTTTTACATTACCGGATGTTGCAGAAACCGTTCCGCCATTTTTTAAAATACCTACGCTCATGGCATTTACCAGCGGATTGGTATGATAACATTCCTCAAAATAAACCTCGCCGCCAACAGTTGGTACACCAAAGCAGTTTCCGTAATGGCCAATGCCATGAACAACTCCGGCCAGCAGATGTTGGGTTTTTGCTTCGGTTAGTTTTCCAAAGCGTAAAGAGTTTAAAGAAGCAATGGGTCTTGCACCCATGGTAAAAATATCGCGGTTAATGCCGCCAACACCCGTTGCTGCGCCCTGAAAGGGTTCAATGGCAGAAGGGTGGTTATGGGATTCAATTTTAAAAACAACGCCGTAACCATCGCCGATATCCATCAGGCCTGCATTCTCTTCACCGGCTTTTACCAGCATCTTTTTTCCATCACGGGGTAAAGTTTTTAGCCACTTGATTGAATTTTTATAACTGCAATGCTCACTCCACATAGCGCTGAAAGAACAGAGCTCATTAAAATTGGGTGTGCGGCCCAGTTTTTCTTTTATCAGTTCAAATTCTTCGGCTGTTAATCTTAATTGTTCGGCAGTTTTTACTGTTATTTCCATAAATGTCTGATAATTAGTTTTGATGAACTTGCCTGCCGGCAGGCAGGTTGCAAAGGTAACATTCAGCAGTCTTTAATCATGACCCATAAAAGCAAATATTTTAACTATCTTCCCACAACTAAAAATTTGTTTAGTTGAATTACCTGTTATTTGCTTTTTACCTGGTTATTGTATGCTCACTGATGTTGCGTGTGCCTTTTATTAAAAATGCAGGTATCAGTCCCGGAATATTGTTAAGTCTGTTTTTACTTAAGATTCTCGCCGGTATTGCCTTAGGCTGGATAGCCATTCATATATATGGCCCTGGAAATGATTATTGGGATACCAATGATTATGCGCTGGAAGAATACCAGTTGTTACAAACAGATCCCTTCAAATACCTGATCAATATTTTTACTTCCGATTACCAGGGGGGGTATAGCGGTATGTTCAGTTCAGGAGATTCTTACTGGAACGACCTGAAAGGAAATATTGTGATCAAACTGGTTTCTGTGTTTAATATCTTCAGTCGTGGCAATTATTATATAAACAGCCTGTTTTTTAATTTTATTATTTTCTTTGGCCATGTTATCTTCTACAGGTTATTTATAAAAATGTTTCCGGCAAAGCAGGTATGGGTGATCATCGGTTGCTTTCTGTTGCCTTCAACCCTTTATTTTTCATCAGGTATTCATAAAGATGGCCTGGTATTTTTAATGCTGGCCATTTTGATCTACTGTGTTTATCAATCTATTATAAAAGCACATTATAATAGCAGAAAGGTTTTGCTGATCATTGTAAGTCTTGCATTTCTTTTTTTATTGCGCAATTTCATTTGTCTTGCATTGCTGCCTGCTTTATTTGCCTGGATCTTAACTACAAAGACTACATGGCCTGCCTTACCGGTTTTTGCTTCAGTTTACCTGCTAGGTGGTTTGTTGGTTTTTAATATAGATACCATGGTGCAAAAAATAAAACCGCTGGAAATAATCATTGCAAAACAAACGGAATATTTGAAATTGGAGAAAGCTGCAACACAAATAGAGCTCACGCCCCTGCAACCAACTTTTAAAAGCTTTGCATCCAGTGCGCCACAGGCAATCAATCACAGTTTTTTGCGGCCATATATTTGGGAGTTGCCGGTAAAAAGTATTTTGCCTGTAAGCCTTGAATTGCTTGCCTATCAATTTTTAATTTTACTGCTTGTTTTTTCCGGAAGAAATGATCTCAAATCCATTAACAAACCATTTCTGCTTTTTTCACTTTGTTTTATATTCGCTGTTTTTTTAATAATTGGATATATAGTACCTAATCTTGGTTCCCTGGCCAGGTACCGCAGCTTGTATCTACCCTTAATGATCACACCCGTATTATGCTGTATAAACTGGAAAAATCTGGCGTCCAAATTTCACATTAAAAATAATAAAATGTAAGTTATTTTTCCACAATTGGTTTAATATGTCGGAATAACTCCAAAAATTATTGGTTTATAATTGGATTTAATGTTTTTTTGTGCCTTAAAATTAAAAAAAATGGAATCTTTAAGGTTTAAAGCATTAGATAATTTAAGCAACGGACTTCCGGCAATTAATGTTGAGGGGTCGAACAAAATTACTGCCATCTTTAACGAAAACGTATTTACGCAGCAGGTTGCCCGTAAATATTTAAGCGATGAAGCGTACAAAAGTCTGGCTGCTTCTGTTAAAGGCGGAAAAAAAATTGACCGCAATATGGGCTCCCAAATTGCAAACGGTTTAAGGGCCTGGGCTGAAGAAAAAGGAGTTACCCATTTCACCCATTGGTTTCAACCGCTTACCGGTTTATCGGCCGAAAAACACGATTCTTTTTTTACTTTAAAATCGGATGGCACACCCATTGAAGAATTTGAAGGCGCTGCATTAATTCAGCAGGAGCCCGATGCATCTTCTTTTCCCAATGGTGGCTTGAGGGCTACTTTTGAAGCCCGTGGTTATACAGCCTGGGATCCTTCATCCCCGGCATTTATTATGGAAATTGGCCAGGGAAAAACTTTGTGCATTCCCACCATATTCATTTCCTACACCGGCGAATCATTAGATACTAAAACTCCTTTGTTAAAAACATTGGTGGCACTGGATAAGGCTGCCGTTGATGTTTGCCAGTATTTTGATAAAAATGTTACCAAGGTTACCGCAACATTGGGGTGGGAGCAGGAATACTTTGTAGTGGATGCGGGGCTTGCAAATGCCCGTCCGGACCTGGTTTTAACCGGCCGCACGGTTTACGGACATGCACCTGCAAAAGGACAGCAGTTAGATGATCATTATTTTGGTGCAATACCTGAGCGTGTGTATGCTTACATGCGTGATTTTGAAGCCGAAAGTTATAAACTGGGTATCCCAATCCGCACACGCCATAATGAAGTTGCACCTGCACAGTTTGAGTGTGCGCCCATTTTTGAAGAAACAAACCTGGCGGTTGATCACAATACGTTGCTGATGGATGTAATGGAACGTGTGGCAAAACGACATGGTTTAAAATGCCTGTTGCATGAAAAACCATTTGCCGGTATTAACGGTAGCGGTAAGCACAACAACTGGAGTTTGGCAACGGACACCGGTGTTAATTTATTAGCGCCTGGTAAAACGCCCAAAACAAACCTGATGTTCCTGGCTTTCTTTGTAAACTCCATAAAAGCCGTACACGATTATGCTGATCTGTTGAGGGCATCGATCGCCAGTGCCGGTAACGATCATCGCCTGGGAGCCAATGAAGCACCGCCTGCCATCATTTCTATCTTTATCGGTAAATATTTAACCGAGGTCTTGAACCAGGTAGAATCAAGAGTTTCGGACAAGTTTGACGAACAGGATGAGGCCATGCTGAAACTGGATATTCACAAGAGTATTCCGGAACTGATGCTGGATAATACCGACCGTAACCGTACTTCACCATTTGCCTTTACCGGTAACAAGTTTGAGTTTCGTGCGGTAGGTTCATCTGCCAATTGTGCCAATGCTATGACTGCACTGAATGCGATCATGGCAGATACATTAAAAAAGTTTAAAGTTGATGTGGATGCATTGATTGAAAAAGGAGAGAAGAAAGAAGTGGCCATCATGCAGATCATCCAAAAATATATTGTAGAAAGCAAATCTGTTTTGTTTGAAGGAGACGGTTACAGTGATGAGTGGGCAAAGGAAGCTGAAAAGCGTGGCTTACCCAATGTAAAAACAACACCTTTGGCATTGGATGCTTATGTTACTGATAAAGTAAAACATTTGTTCAGCAGCAATGAGATTTATAATCACCCCGAACTGGAAGCCCGCCACGAAATTATGCTGGAAGCATACATTAAAAAGGTACAGATCGAAGCAAGGGTGATGGGAGACCTGGCTACAACATTTATTTTGCCATCGGCTATAAAATACCAGAACGTGCTGATAAAAAACATTCTTGGTTTAAAAGAAGCTGGTTTGCCGGAAACTTCTTATGCAAACCAAAAGCAGGTGCTGGAAGCCATCAGCAATCACATTAACATTGTAAGCGACCATGTAGAGAAGATGATAGAAGCACGAAAGAAAGCCAATGATTTAACTGATACCCGTGAGATGGCCATTGCCTATTGCGACGAGGTGAAAGGTAAACACTTTGATATCATCCGCTACCATGTAGATAAGCTGGAACTATTGGTGGATGATGCTTTCTGGCTACTGCCAAAATACAGGGAAATTCTTTTCTTAAGATAGCAGATACTTTCTAACGGTCCTGAATGGAGCCGAAGGATCCCACAAAGACAGGGAGTTCACAAAGAAAACAACTTTGTGTATTCTGTGACTTTGTGGGATTTTTTTTTTGTTGAATTAAACTTCTAACTTAAAAAAATATCTATCATTCATAAAATTTACACACATGAAAATATCCCTTATTGTATTTATACTTTCTCTACTTACAATTTCAGCTTCCGCACAGATTGAAAGAAAATCTGTTGCAGCAAAAATGGATTCTGCACAAACAAGTACTAACGACAATAAGGCTGATAAACAAACCCGCAAGGATCGTTTTAAAGAACTGGACCTTACCCCTGAGCAAAAAGGAAAGCTAAAAGAAATTATGCAGACCAATAAAGCTGGAAAAGAAGCCATTGAAAATAATACCCAGCTATCTGACCAGGATAAGAAAAAGCAAATGCGTGAATTGCAAAAAGAGCAGATGCAAAAAATACAGGCCATATTAACGCCGGAGCAACGTAAAAAATTCAAAGCATCCAAACCCAACGATCCATAAAAATTTTATTCGTCCGCAGGACCCCGTGGGCAGAAAAGCATCAGTCACTTTTCTGTGCAGTAAGGTTGAGCAAGAAGCCGTTCATTTTTGAGCGGCTTTTTTGGTGAGTCTTTTTTTGGTGAGTCACCCCATTAGGGGGGCTCACCGTTAGGATAGACAATGCTAAAGTTCTGTTCACTTTTTTATTCCGCACAAAAATTTGTGATTTTCAGGCTTATTGTTGTGGTAAGCCACCCTTTTGGGGTGACTCACCGGAAAAACTTATTTTTGTTTAATGAGTACAACCTTCACCTACGAACATATTTATAACTTCTCCAAAAATATATTTTTAAAAATTGGCTGCAACGAAACCGATGCTGAAATAGCAACGCAATCATTGCTTTCTGCCGATCTGCGTGGGGTAGATAGCCATGGTGTGGCCAGGCTCAGCGGCTATATACGCCTGTGGGAAGCAGCACGTGTAAACGCAAAGCCGGAATTAAAGATCATTCACGAAACGCCTTCCACTGCTGTTGTTGATGGGGATAGAGGTTTGGGTTTGGTGGTTGCACCGTTCGCTATGCAGGTTGCTATTGATAAAGCAAGAGCAGTGGGCACCGGTTGGGTAAGTGTAAAGAACAGCAATCATTTTGGTATTGCCGGCCACCATGCGATGATGGCGTTGGAGCATGATATGATCGGTATTGCAATGACCAATGCATCAGCGTTGGTGGCCCCCACTTTTTCTAAAGAAAGAATGCTGGGCACCAATCCCATTGCGGTTGCCATACCGGCCGGTGATCAGCCAGCCTTTGTTGCCGACTTTGCAACAACCACTGCTGCCAATGGCAAGCTTGAAATGCTGCAACGAAAAAATTTAGAAGCACCAACCGGCTGGATACAGGATAAGGAAGGAAACGTATCAACCAATGCCGGCGAATTAAAGAATGGTGGTATGCTGGTGCCGCTGGGTGGCGATAAGGAACACGGCAGCCACAAAGGCTATGCCTTGGGTGCTATTGTTGATATTTTTTCTGGCATTCTCAGTGGTGCCAATTATGGTCCATGGGTACCGCCTTTTCCTGCCTATTTATCCATGCCCGAAAATATGCCCGGCGAAGGCATCGGCCATTTTTTTGGCGTGATGCGGATCGATGCTTTTAGAAAAGCGGATGAATTTAAAGAACACATGGACAAATGGATAATCCGTTTCAGAGCTGCACAAACCATAGAAGGGCAGGAAAAAGTCATCATTCCCGGTGACCCGGAACGGGAAATGGAAATTGAAAGAATGAAATACGGGATTCCTTTACTGTCTGCTGTGGTGGAGGATTTGAAAGCATTAAGTAATAAATTTAAAGTTGACTTTTAGGGATTATATTTGCAACTCAAAATTTTGTAGAAGAAATGAAAGTAATGAAGTTTGGCGGCACCAGCGTTGGCAAGCCGCAACGTATGCAGCAGGTTGCTACCCTCGTAACCAAAGATGATGAACGTAAGATTGTTGTACTATCCGCCTTAAGCGGCACTACCAATGCATTGGTTGAGATCAGCGAATCGTTGGCAAACAGGGACCGTTCTGCTGCCAAAGAACAGATTGAGGCTTTGCAACAACATTACCGGAACTTTGTGTTGGAATTATTGCAGGAAGCTGAAACAAGAGAGAAAGCAAATGTGATCTTGAATGAACACTTCGAATTTTTAACCATCATTTTAAAAATATCTTTCAGCCAGGCATTAAACAAAGATATTCTTGCCCAGGGTGAATTGTTAAGCACCAAACTCTTCTGCATTTACCTCGAAGAAAAAAAGATCGGACATGTGTTGTTACCTGCACTTGATTTTATGACCATCGACAGTTATGATGAGCCGCAGGTGGGTACCATTAAAGTAAAACTGGCACAACTTTTAAATAAGCATAAGGATAAGAATATTTTTGTTACGCAGGGATACATCAGCCGCAATGCAAAAGGCGAAGTGGATAATTTGAAAAGGGGAGGGAGTGACTACTCGGCTTCGCTTATAGCTGCGGCAATTAATGCCAGCGTTTGCGAAATATGGACAGATATTGATGGCATGCACAACAACGATCCCCGTGTTGTTGAAAAAACAAAGGCCATTGAGCAATTGAGTTTTGATGAAGCAGCCGAGCTTGCTTATTTTGGCGCCAAGATTTTGCACCCGGCAAGTATCTGGCCTGCACAGTTTTTTAATGTTCCGGTACGGTTGTTAAATACACTTGAGCCTGATGCCAAAGGCACTTTAATTACCGAAGTTGCAGGCAGCGTGGGTGTAAAAGCTGTGGCAGCAAAGGATAACATCACTGCCATTCGTATAAAAAGCAGCCGCATGTTACTGGCCTACGGTTTTTTACGTAAAGTGTTTGAAGTGTTTGAAAAGCACCGTACATCTATTGACATGATCACCACATCTGAGGTAGCCGTTTCCGTTACCATTGATGATGATGTGCACTTACCTGAAATTTTAAAGGAGCTGGAAGCTTTTGGATCGGTGGAGATGGATACCAATCAAACCATTGTATCCATTGTGGGTAATGAAATTGCCGAAACCAAAGATGTGATGAAGAAAATATTTGATGCCATTGAACCCATACCGGTGCGCATGGTAAGTTATGGCGGCAGCAAACACAACGTATCATTATTGATTGCCCGTAATTATAAGGAACAAACATTGAAATTGTTGAATAACGGGTTGTTTGGACTGTAAAACCACTGCAGGCTTCAGTCACAACGTTAGCAGCAAAATTTGGTATCTGCATAATTAATTGAATGAGCCTGCATGGGTATGCATCTTTACTGTTGACTGTCCTTTTTTCAATTATCATTTTTGCCAAAACGGGCTTTCATCTCTTTTAGGTTGTGTGGTTAAACGGGTCTTTATTTTTGTTTCCAGGTTAATCAGCCAAACATCATAATTTTTTGAATCACCCCTGGTACATGCAACCCATTTCCCGTCGGGCGACCAGGAAGGGGAGTAATCTTCCATATCATCTTCGGTAAGATTCATGAGGTTCTTTCCATCAATATCCATTAAAAAGATATCGTATTTAGCTTTTTCACTCTTGCCATAAAAAACAATTCGTTTTCCGTCGGGAGAAATTTGTGCGCCACCATCAAAGCCGGGCCGGTCCGTTAACTGCATTTCGTTCTTTCCATCTGCATCCATGATGAATATTTCACCATTAACTGCTTCATTGCGGCTGGTATCTTTCAGGTCTCTCAATTCCCGTGAGAATACAATTTTTTTTCCGTCGTACGACCAGGTAGGAGCGTCTTCAAAATAACTGTTATTAGTCAGCTTCTTCAAATGCGTACCGTCAATATCCATACTGTATATCTTACCGTTTTTATCTTCCCGGTCTGATAAAAACAATACCTGTTTTCCATCGGGCGATACACAGGGAATACGGTCAGCAGCAGGATGATTGGTAAGGTTGGTGACTTTCTTTCCATCGGCTTCCATCACATAGATATCATCATTTCCATCCCGGTTTGTATAAAATACAAGCCGCTTATCCGGCGTGTACGAAAAAGCATAATCCATTGCTTTGTTACAGGATAGGTTTTTTAGATTTTCACCCTTTATATCCATGCTGTAAATTTCAAAATTGCCGTCCCTGGTGCTCATAAAGATTATATTGCCTGTTGGTTGCTCCATCCTGATGAAAGTCATAATGGTGCCCTTGTCTCCTGTATCGCTGACTTCTATTTTTCCATCCTTAAACCTGAATACTTCTTTCGAAACTTCCGTTTTCCCTTCAGCATTTGTGGAAGATGAAACCAGCTGCAATTCATTTACAGCGGTCAATTGAGATTCGCCTGTTATAATAACTCCATCAGAACCTACTCCATACAATACTACTTTCTGTTTTTTTGCATTCCAGCTTAATATCAATTCTCCGATAATTTTCCATTCAGAACTCAAGGGAAGATAGTTTTTTAGTCTAAGCTGAACTGTATTGGTATTAATGCCCCTGTAAAACTCAAGTGCGTAATAACTGGCAGAGTTTATTTCTCCAGGGATCATGTCCTTGTTTTGTCTTATCCATTTTCCACCATCCTGTAAAAAAGAATTGGTAAGGGAAAGATAATGTTTCAATGATTCCGGCTGCTCTGTTTGTGCATGAACTTTGCAGGTAATAAATAAAAGAAATAACAAAGCACTAGTTGATTTTTTTATCATCTTATAATTTATTTTTTGTGACATCTGTTGTACGACAACTGTAGGTATTCGATTAATTTTTTATCAAATTGTTTCATGTCGGTAACAACAACCATGTGCGATATCCTAGGCATAGGCCCCGATAGCTTAGTTTTTTGCACAATATCGTTAAAAGGCATGTCACCCAAATCCATGCCCAGGCGTATTTCTTTTGGTTTGATGTTGATAGCAGCAAATTCTTTTGTTGCTGTGTAAGAGAGATAAGTTTTTTTGGGGATGAGTTGTGTATCGGGAAACGAACTTAGTATTTTTTCTGATAGGGCTTCATACAAAGGGCGCATATCATCACATTTTACAAATTGATTGTCCAGCAAAGTATTTTCATTTTGATAAACAGGTTTGCCATTGTTTAAATACAGGCCGGTGAGTAATGTTGCCTGTAAATGATTGAGCTTGTGTTCAGCTTTCAACCAATTAGTAATTTCCATTGTTTTAGAAAATCCGGATGCTTTAACTACCGGCAGCCATTGCTCTAGCGTTTTACCTGTTTTTTCTTTTGCAGTTTGTATGAACTCCTGTTCAAATTCGCCTGATGTTTTTGCCATGGGTTTAAGAATTTTAATAATTTAGTATAAGATTTGATACTTGCACAAAGCAACTTAAACAAAATGGTTCTGTATTGGAAAAAATTTACCTTGTAAAAGAATTAATGGCTTTTCTGAAAAGGCCTGAATTCTAATATTTCGTCTCTCTTTATGGATGTTACATATTCCTTCTTGTTTTTGCCATTCGCTTTCATGATCCATATGTCTGAATTGTTATTTGCGAGCCTTGTGTAAGCAAGAAAATTTCCATCTGGTGTCCATCGCGGCCACCTGTTGTCTAAAGTATCAGAAGTAAGTTGTTTAATATTATTTCCGTCTATGTCCATAACATAAATAGCTGCTTTGCCATTCAGGAAATAGTGACAGGCTATCTTTTTACCGTTGGGTGAAATGTCTAATGCCCCGTCATTACCTGGTCTGTTTGAAAGCCGGGTATGGTAACTTCCTGTTGTATCCGTTACAAAAATTTCACTATTGGTAATTCCGTTTAATGAATCCTTATCCATAAATGAGGTGTAAAAAATACGTTTTCCATCGGGGTGAAAAGTTGCTGAACCATCCATTCTGTCATTTGATGTAATGCGGGTTAATTTTCCGGTAACCAGGTTCATTAAATAAATTTCATTTAGTTTATTGTCAAGATTTGAAACAAAACATATACTTTTCCCGTCAGGAGAAAATGATGGGCCGAATTGGTTTATTGTGTCATTCGTCAGTTGTTCGATAGTTTTTAATTCTACATTATATAGAAAAAGGTCATATTGTTTGTTGACTTGCTTCGCAAAAAGGATAAATTTTCCATTAGGGCTCCATTTTATTCCATAGTCTGTAAATTTGTCGTTTGTGACATTATTTAATTGGTTGCCGGATGAAGAAACATACAAATCCAGGTCCCCGTCTCTGTTAGAAATAAATGCATGATCATATTGAGTTACTTTACAGGAAGTAAAAAATATCATTACGAGTAGTGCTATGTAAATTCTGGTCATTGTGGTTTTTATTTGTTTGTAACAAAGCAACTTAAACAAAATGGTTCTGTATTGGAAAAAATTTACTTCAGCCAACGACTATATAGTTCAGGTGTTCATATTGTTTTTGAAGATATTCCTCTGGCGTAAAGCCTGAAAAAGTTTTAAAATCGTTAATAAAATGTGCCTGGTCGTAATACCCGCATTCGTAAGCAATGCCCGTCCAGTTGATCTGCTTTGCAGCAGCTATTTCTTCAATGGCTTTTTGAAAACGTATGACCTTTAAAAAACCTTTGGGGGTTAATCCTACATTGTCTTTAAAAAGTTTGATCAGGTGTTTTTGAGAATAGCCAACTTTACCGGCGATCTCTTCAATCGACATCTGGTTTGGAGAGCTGATGATGGAATTCACTGCAAATTCAATAAATGGATTTACAATGAGTTTATCCCTGAATTTTTTTAAAAGATAATTTTCTGCTACGTAAAATTTTTGTGCTAGCAGGGAAGAAGCAAGGATCATTTCCCTCATATCCAGGATATCATTGGTAAGCACCAGTTCAGCATCTAAACTTTCTATGAACTGGTTCAGCGGAAAGGCGGGTATGTGTACCTGGAATACCATCTTATATTCCAATGCCCATTTTCTTATAAATAAAACTCATCAACCAGGCCGGCCCAATCATTAAAAACTGGATGTCTTTTAAAAAGGATGGTTTTTTGCCTTCTACCTTATGGCCATAAAACTGGCCTATCCACGCTACAACAAAAACGATCAGGCAGAAAAGCCAGAGTTGTATAAAGTTTGCCTGTTCAATACCGTGACAAAGCCATAAACATAAAACTGCAAATAATAATAAGCCTATCCACAGTGTTTTTGAAAGGGTGACGTAATAAACAGTTACCAATGCCAGCATAAGCATGGCAACATTCAGTTGTATTCCTGAAATTGTAACAGGCAGTTTGATACAGTAAAGCAATCCTACAATTGAAAAGAAAATCGAAGGCACACAAATCCAGTGAATGGTTTTATTGGTGTGGTTCTGGTGGCTTTCGCCATATTCGCTGAGCCATTGATGAATTGTTTTCATGCTGCAGTATTTTGTTTACTAAAGTTAATTAAAACTGTTAACATTTCATTTGCAACAAAAGGACTGTTTCTGTCGTCATAGTAGTGGTTTTTCATAGGATATTGGATTAAACGGCCCCGATCTCTATCGGGGCTTCTTTATTGTTTACAACAGAAACTGCTTCACAGTTTAATTTTTGCCACGGATTGCACAGATTTACACGAATTATTTTGCCTTCGGCAAAACAGGGTTGCCACGGAAACACAGAAGCACAGAAAAATATAAATCGAGTTTCTGTGTTTCTGTGCAATCTGTGGCAAAAAAAACTCCCCGCCACGGCGGGGAGTCGAAAAAAAATCTTAGTATTTATTTAGATGATCAACATCGCATCTCCATAACTGAAGAAACGGTATTTATCCTTAATGGCTTTTTTATAAGCTTCCATCATCAGGTCGTAACCGGCAAAGGCACAAGCCATGATCAGTAAACTGGTTTTTGGCAAATGAAAATTGGTAACCAGTGAATCGGCAATATTAAAATTGTACGGCGGATGAATAAAATGGTTCGTCCAGCCTTCAGAAGGTTTTAATAATTTTTGTGCTGTAAATGAAGACTCCATGGCTCTCATGGTGGTGGTGCCGATAGAGCAAATGCGGTGGCCTCCTTCTTTTGCCTTGTTTACAATATTGCAGGCAGTTTCTTCAATACGATAGTATTCTGCATCCATTTTATGTTTGCTTAAGTCCTCCACCTCAATAGGGCGAAAGGTTCCCAGGCCGGTATGCAATGTTGCTTCTGCAAAACGAATTCCTTTTATTTCCAGCCTCTTGATCAGTTCCTGGCTAAAGTGCAGTCCTGCTGTTGGCGCTGCTACAGCACCTTCATGCTTGGCATAAACGGTTTGGTAACGCTCTTTATCTTCTTCATCAGGCTTGCGCTTAATGTATTTCGGTAAAGGTGTTTCACCTAATATTTCAAGCATACCCCTGAATTCATCATCGGTGCCATCCCATAAAAAACGGATGGTACGACCACGGCTGGTCGTGTTGTCAATTACTTCTGCAACCAGTTCATCACTCTCGCCAAAATATAATTTATTGCCCACCCGTATTTTACGGGCCGGGTCTACGATCACATCCCAGAGTTTATTGGCTTTGTTTAATTCACGCAACAAAAAAACTTCAATTTTGGCACCGGTCTTTTCTTTACGGCCATACATACGGGCCGGAAAAACCTTGGTGTTATTTACTACAAACACATCTTTGTCATCAAAATAATCCAAAATCTCTTTAAAATGTTTGTTCTCGATATTACCTGTTTTTCGGTCAATAACCATCATACGGCTGTCTTCACGGCGTTTGGTTGGGTTTTGGGCAATAAGGTTTAGAGGAAGGTCAAATCTGAATTGGGATAATTTCATGTAACGGTTTTGTTTTAATGTTGTCACATGCTGTCTGTAAAAGTTTACAGTGATTGAGCCCTGTTTTCAGGACATTTATCATGTTACGGCATGATTTAAAGTGGGCAAAGGTAATAAATTACAGCCGTATTTCTGGCTTTAATATTATTTATTTAAAGGGAGTATTTGCTATTGTAAGAAATCAGCATGTAAAGCGTTAAATAACTGTACATAATTTTGTGATCTCTCTACTTCTGCTCATCTTTATAGAGCGCCCATTTTTTTATTACGTAACATCCTCTTTGCTGTATTGTTTTGTGCTGTTTCGGTTTCGGCTCAGAAGAAAGCAGCAGCAAAATACCCCAGTTTGTTGTGGGAAATTACCGGCAATGGATTATCAAAGCCCTCGTACCTGTTTGGTACCATGCATGTGAGCAGTAAACTGGTATTTCATTTAAGCGATTCTTTTTACCTGGCACTTAAAAGTGTAGATGCAGTAGCGCTTGAACTTAACCCGGATACCTGGCAGGGTGAAATGGTAACGATAAACAATATCAAAGAGAACTACACTGAGTATGCCGGTACACCCCGGAGCAATTATCTTACCCAAAATTCTTTTCGCATTGATGCTTACGACAATGAGCTAAAAGCTGCCATGAGCAGCGAGCCAACCATTGTAAACAGTTTATTATACCGTTCATATAAAGCAAAAGAGGATTTTGAAGAAGATACTTTCCTGGATCTGTATATTTATCAAACCGGAAAAAAACTGGGTAAAAGAACAACTGCAGTTGAAAATTATTTTGAGACAGAAAAAATTGTGATGGAAGCCTATGCAGATATGGCTACAGAAAAAAAACGCAGGTATGCTGATACAGATGGTGAATCGAGATATGATATTGCTGAAAAAACGCAGGATGCTTACCGCCGCGGCGACCTTGACCTGATGGATTCTCTTGACCGGATGATGGACAGATCGAAGGCTTTTACCGAGAAATTTTTGTTCAAAAGAAATGAAATTCAGGCAAACTCTATAGACACGATCATGAAGAGGAGTTCGTTGTTTGTAGGCGTGGGTGCCGCACATTTACCTGGCCCCCGGGGGGTTATTGAATTGCTGCGTAAAATGGGTTATATACTCCGGCCCATACAAATGACCGACAGGGATGCCGCACAAAAAGAGGTGGTTGATAAAATAAAAGTGCCTGTACATTTTGCTACACAAACCGCCGATGATGGATTTTTTAGTGTTGCCATGCCGGGCCCGTTATTTAAACTAAGCGGCGAATACCAGAAGTTGGACAGAAGGCAATATTCAGATATGGCTAACGGCGCTTTTTACCTGGTAACCAGGGTAAAAACGCATGCTGCATTTCTGGGACAAACTGATAAGGATGTATTAAATAAAGTAGACAGCATTTTATATGAGAACATCCCAGGTAAAATTTTATCAAAAAAATCAATCAGTAAAAATGGATACACCGGTTTCGATATCAGTAACCGAACCCGGCGTGGAGATCTGCAACGCTACCATATTTTTATTACACCTTTTGAAGTGTTGTTCTTTAAAATAAGCGGAAAAGAAAATTATGTAGACGGGGCCGAGGCTGAACAGTTTTTTTCTTCTGTTAAATTTAAGGAGGTATCATCCGGGGTGGTCAATTATCAACCGGCGCATGGTGAGTTTTCGGTAAAACTTCCCCAACAGCCTGCTGTATATATAAATAATACAAATGCAGAAACGGGCAGCCGGTGGGAATATGAATCCGTTGATAAATTAACCGGTGATGCTTTTATCATTCTTAAAAGGTCAGTATACAATTTTCGTTTTTTAGATGAAGATAATTTTGAGCTTGGTTTAATTGAAGAGTCTTTCAGAAATCCCGACCGGTATGAAAAACAACTTAGCCGGGAACTAAAGAATTTTAAAGGTTACCCGGCGCTTGATGTAAAAGAAAAACAGAAAGATGGTTCTACCGTTTATGCCAGGTATATCATAAAAGGCCCGCATTACTATGTAATTGCAGCAAAGAGCAAAAATAAGAAGGCAGATTTCGGCGCTTACTTTAACTCTTTTAATTTTATACCCTTCAGATACAATGCACCAACAATTTATGTTGACACTTTCATGCATTTTACGGTTAACACACCTGTAGCTCCCGAGATCAATAATGAAATAAGGAGCATAACTGAAAATGCAGCAGGCAATATGAGTAATGGCAATAATGCTTCCGGTTATTTTAGTTACTGGCCTAAAGCGAAAAACGGGTTATTTAAAAGTGATGTTACCGGCGAAATGATCAATGTCAGCATCCAGGAATATCCCACCTATTTTTATGCAAAGGATTCAGTAACATTCCTGGCTGATGAAATGAAAACCTATTTTAATAATTCGGGCCTGGTGCTGCATAGAACAGATACATTAAAACGAACAGACCAGGTAAAAGGTTTCCGTTTTAGCCTCCGTGATACCGGCTCATCCCGAACCGTAAACCGGATGCTGATGTTTAAAGACAATTATTCATACAGTATGGTTACCCTGGGTGATACTATTTCTTCTGAAAGTAGTTTTATCAGATCTTTTTTCAATAGTATAGCACCCGCTGTAAAAAAGCCTGGCAGGAGTATTTATGAAAACAGGCTGGACAAATTTTTTGCCGATCTTTTCAGTAAGGATAGTGTAACGCAAAAAAGAGCACAACAATCCATCACCAATATTTACTTCAGTGAAAAGGGTGTTCCGCAAATTGCCGCTGCTATAGATAGACTTAACCTTTCAGACAAGGAGTATTTCGACAGTAAAGCAAAACTCATAGCAGAGCTTGGATATATTAAAGACACCACCCATCCCGTAGTTGTTGACCTGCTGAAAAAAATATACGAACGCACGGCTGATACCGGCATTTTTCAAAACGAAGTGTTTAAAGCACTGGCCAGGCATAAAACAAAAAACGCATACACTTTATTTAAAGAATTGATCTTACAGGAGCCGCCTGTTTTTTCAGATAACTATGAATACAGCAGTATGTTTCGTAACCTGGGCGATTCATTATTGCTTGCACGGGATCTGTTCCCTGAATTGCTGCAGTTATCAACCCTCAGCGATTACAAGGAAAACGTTTTAAACCTGTTGGTTACACTGGTTGACAGTAACCTGGTAAAAGCGCCTGATTATGAAAGCTATTTTGCCAAAATATATTTTGATGCAAAAGTTGAACTGAAAAAGCTTCAGATAAAAGATGAAAAAATACTGGAGAAAGAATTGCTGAAGGCAGATGAGGATAACAAAAGAAGTTATACAAACTATAGCAGGAATATTAAAAGCGACCTGGATGATTACAGTGTTTTACTGATCCCATTTTATGAAAAAAGAAAAAATGTACCCCTTTATTTTGAAAGGTTATTGCAATCCAGGGAGCCTGCTGTACGCATGACAGCTGCGGTTTTGATGTTGCGCAATAAAATACCGGTAGCCGACAGTATTTTAACAAAACTGGCAGCTGACGACCAATACCGGAGCAGGCTTTATACAAAACTTGAAAAAGCAAAGCGGCTGGATAAATTTCCAGCTACCTGTAAAACCCAACAGGATATTGCCAGAAGTTTTCTGCTTACCGATAAAAATTATAATAAGGTTGATTCTGTAGTATTTATAAAAAAGCAGCCTGTAACCTATCTGGATAAAAAAGGGGTTGTGTACTTTTATAAATACCGGGTTAATAAGGAAGATGACTGGAAAATAGGCATCAGCGGATTGCAGCCGGAAAATGAAAATAATATTTTTACGGATGATAAGCTGACAACCATGACAGACAAAAAAATTAAAAATGATGTACCGTTGGATGAGCAGTTACAAGATCAGCTTAAAAAAATATTATTTAGTTTTCATCCAGGCGCAAGGAATTTTTATGGATCTAACGATTATTCAGGCTACAGGGCTGTAAGTACTTATGAAGATTGATACATATTTTTCCCGGGTATGGAATTAACCAGGTTTTGTGTGTATTCATTTTTTGGATGATAGAAAACCTGGTCTGCAGTTCCTTCTTCTACAATTTTTCCTTTGTACATCACCAGTATGCGGTTGCAGATATAATGTACAACCGACAGATCATGCGAAATAAAAATGGCAGTGAAGCCGAATTCTTTTTGCAGGTCGTTCAGCAAATTCAGCACCTGCGCCTGTACACTTACATCTAAAGCCGAAACACTTTCATCAAAAATTAAAAAGGAAGGATTGAGTGCCAATGCCCGGGCAATGCATATACGCTGGCGCTGGCCACCACTGAACTGGTGAGGATAACGGTTAAAATGGCTGGTATCTAAACTCACTTTCTCCAGCAACTCCATCACTTTTTCTTTGCGTTGTTTATTGCCGGGTAAAACCGAATGTACTTTCAACGGCTCCAGTATGGCATCACCAATGGTTATGCGTGGATTTAATGAGCCGTAAGGGTCCTGGAAAACGATCTGCAGGTCTTTACGCATATTGCGTAACACTTCCTTGTTGGTTTGTGTAAGGTCTTTGCCACCCAGCAAAATTTTGCCCGATGTGGGTTTGATCAACTGTATGATACTTCTGCCCAATGTTGTTTTGCCGCAACCACTTTCGCCAACCAGGCCAACAATATCACCCTGCTGCACGGTAAAGCTTACATCATCAACTGCCTTAAAAAAATCAGCAGGTTTCCCAAATAAATTTTTCTTCAGCGGAAAATGAACGGAGAGATTTTTTATTTCAAGGATTGTAGCCCCGAAAGTTTTCGGGATTTCACTTTGCTCAATTTGTGGTTGGTGGTTTGTGGTTTGCCCGCAGGGCCCTGTGGGTAGTTGCCTGCCTGCAACATGTTCTCCCTCTTGTGGCTTGTAGCTTGTGGCTTGTAGTGCTCCCATAAAATCACTCACCACCGGCAATCGTTTTCCTTTTGGTTGGCCCGCCGGCCTGCAAGCCAGCAAAGCTTTTGTGTATGGGTGCTGCGGCGCATGTAAAATATCTTTGGCAGTTCCCTGTTCAACAATCTCTCCTTTATGCATTACCAGTATCTTGTCTGCAATATCTGCAACAACGCCCAGGTCGTGTGTAATAAAAATTACACCCATGTTATTTTGCCCTTGTAAAGATCTGATGAGTTCAAGTATTGTTTTTTGAACAGTTACGTCAAGTGCAGTGGTAGGTTCATCGGCAATTAAAATGGAAGGGTTGCAACTCATCGCCATAGCAATCATCACCCGTTGCTTTTGTCCGCCACTCAGCTCATGCGGATAACGGGACAATAAATTTTCAGGCTCGGGTAATTTAACTTTTTCAAACAGTTCAATGGTCTTTTGCCTCGCAGTTTGTTTATTTACTTTTTGATGTAACTGTATGGCTTCCATCACCTGGTAACCGCAGGTAAAAACCGGGTTTAGTGAGGTCATGGGCTCCTGGAAGATCATGGCAATCTTATTGCCACGTATGCTGTTTATTTTTTTGTGAGATAGTTTTAAAAGATCAACAGGTTGCCCCTCAGCTTCGAAAAATAAAACCTTTCCAGACACAATAGCCTCCTTTGGTAATAATTGTAAAACAGACAATGCGGTTACAGATTTGCCTGAGCCGCTTTCGCCAACAATCGCAACCAATTCTCCAGCTGTAATATCAAATGAATTATTGCTTACTGCTTTACTGGATATACCATCCTGGTTAAACCGGATGGAAAGATTTTTTATGGAAAGGAGTGGGCCATTCATTTTATTAAAACTTCAAATGCCTTACTGTTAAGCCATCATTGATCAGTTGCTTTAAGGAATCGATGCCGATCTTTAAATGCCGCTCAACAAATTCAGTGGTAACTTTTTTATCGCTTTCTTCTGTTTTAACACCTTCAGGTACCATCGGGCTGTCACTAACAAGCAGCAATGCACCGGTTGGTATTTTATTGTAAAAACCAACAGTAAAAATGGTAGCAGTTTCCATATCAATGGCATAAGCCCTTACCTGCTGCAGGTATTCTTTAAACACCTCATCATGTTCCCAAACCCTGCGGTTTGTAGTATAACAAACGCCTGTCCAGTAATCGCAGGAAGAATCTCTGATGGTAGTTGAAATGGCTTTCTGCAAAGCAAATGCAGGTAATGCCGGTACTTCAGGCGGAAAATAATCATTGCTGGTACCTTCGCCCCTGATGGCAGCAATGGGCAAAATAAGGTCGCCCAGTTTATTTCGTTTTTTAAGACCTCCGCATTTGCCTAAAAAACAAAACGGCTTTTGGTTCTATGGCGCTCAGCAAATCCATTACTGTTGCCGCACCCGGACTGCCCATACCAAAGTTAATGATGGTAATATTATCTGCCGTAGCACATTGCATCGGCCTGTCGGTACCTACAATCTGCACGTTATTCCATTCAGCAAACATGTTTACATAATTACTGAAATTGGTAAGTAAAATATACGCTCCAAAATTTTCTAATTTTTCGCCAGTGTACCTCGGTAACCAGTTATTTACTATTTCTTCTTTTGATTTCATATCTTTCGGCTAATTCGTTTTATATTGATTAAAGGTACAAAATTCTTTTCCTACAGTAAGATTAATGCAGATGATTAAAATTGAATACCCGGCATATCAACCTAAAATAAAAGAAGAAAAAGGTAGGGAACTGATCTTTGATGAATTTCGTAAACGTTGGGTATTACTTACGCCGGAGGAATGGGTAAGACAGAATTTTCTGCAATATCTTACCCAAATAAAAAAATACCCTGCATCTTTAATTGCAATAGAAAAGGAGATAAAACTTGGGGAACTAAAAAAGCGTTTTGATATTGTTGTATATGATGCTGATACAAGGCCCTGGATGATTGTAGAGTGTAAGGAGATGAATGTAGCATTGAATAAATCCGTTTTAGACCAGGTACTTCGTTATAATATCTCACTCCATGTACCTTACCTGGTTATTACCAATGGCAGTTACTGTATGGCATTAGCATTAAAGAACAACCTGATGGAGGCACTTGATGCTTTGCCTGATTGTTAATTATACTTCCCCGGTTCTTTCATCCTGATCATCCGGAAATTTCTCAATTTCATGATTAAATGGCCATTGCTTTTGCAACTTTGCATAAATAAAATACACAACAATACCGGTTCCAAACACGAGTAAAAATGATTTGATAACAGCAAAACCGGTTGAATAAAAAACAAACAGCCACATCAGAATGGCGAGGATTACCGGCAAAGGATATACAGGCATTTTATAAGGCAGCTGAACCTTGCCATTTCTTTTACGCAGTAAAACTACACCAACAGCCTGGCCAATGAACTGAACCATAATGCGCATGGCCAATATGCCACTGATCACATCACTCATTCTGAATAACATACTGAACACAAAAGCAAATGCTGCCAGTACGAGTAAAGAAATATAAGGGAAGTTCCTGGTAGGATGCAGTTTGCCAAATACTTTAAAAAAAGCGCCGTCAACAGCAGCGGCATAAGGCACCCTTGAATACCCAAGCATCACCGCAAATAAAGAGGCAAGGGCAACCCATAAGATCATTATAGTGGCAATATTGGCAGCAGTGTTTCCATACAGCCGTTCTATAAAAGTGCTTACCACAAAATTATTGATCCCTGCATCCTGCCATAGTTTTACTTCCTGCCAGCTGATAACACTACCCACACTCATATTCATGGCAATGTATAAAATGGCAATACCAATAACGGAAATAAACATGCTGCGTGGAATATTTTTACCGGGATTTTTTATCTCGGCACCTAAGTGGCAAACATTGTAATAACCCAGGTAACTGTAAATAGATTTAATGCAGGCCTGGCCAAATGCAAAAGATGCCAGCTGCCCCCAGCTGAAATCAGCATTAATATCTTTTAAGGGTTGCAAAAAATTGCCATGGGCTATACCGCCGATAATGATCCAGCCGATGGTTAGAATAACGCCGGTCCAGAGTAACACCGCAATTTTTCCGATGCTGTCAATTTTGCGGTACAGTAAAATGGTAACCACAACAATAACCAATGCCGAAACCAGTTTTTGCTCAACAGGGCCTAACTGAACCAGGTATCCCAGGTATTGTGAAAAACCAATTGCTGCCGATGCTGCAACCAATGGCGCCTGTATTACCGTTTGCCATACATACAGAAAGCTCATCATCCGCCCCATGCCATTTTTGCCGTAAGCTTCTTTTAAAAAATTATAACTACCCCCGGCTAACGGGTATGCAGCCCCCAGTTCACTCCAGATCATGGCATCAACCAATGAAAGCACAGCACCTGCTATCCAGGCATATAAAAACATGCTTCCCATCAAACCCATTACAATAGGCAGCGTAACAAAGGGGCCAATGCCCACCATGTCGATCATGTTTACAACAGTAGATTGAAACAAGCCCAGGCTTCGCTGTAGTTTTGGAGCAGTCATTCCGGTATTTGAATATGGAAATTACAATTTTGAATGATAAAAGAAACAGGGTAAGTGGAATATTCCCAAATTGGGGCAGGTCTAAAAGCCGATGAGTATCATCAGTATTACAAAGATCAACAGGAGGCGGAAAACAATTTGCATGTAACTTTGTTTTGTATCTTATATATAATAAACGGTAAATGAAAAGAAAAATTGTGGTTGCAGTAACGGGTGCCAGCGGTTCGGTATATGCTGATGTATTGCTTAAGAAACTGATACAGCTTAAGGAACAATGGGATGAGCTGAGCCTGGTGATGACTGAAAATGCCAAAGATGTGTGGAAGATAGAACTGGATAACGAAAACTACAGCCATTATGAAGTGCGACAATTTACACAGCAGGATTTTAATGCGCCGTTTGCTTCCGGATCGGGACAATATGATACGATGATCATCATTCCCTGCAGTATGGGTACACTCGGGCGTATTGCGGCTGGTATTTCCAACGACCTGATAAGCCGTGCCGCAGATGTTGTTTTAAAGGAAAGAAGAAAACTGATCTGTGTAGCAAGGGATACGCCTTACAATCTTATTCATATCCGAAATATGGAAACCATAACACTTGCAGGCGGAATAATATGCCCCGCTACGCCATCTTTTTACAGCAAACCAACCACTATTGAAGAAGTGGCTGCAACTGTTGTTGACCGGGTCATTGACCTTGCCGGTTTAGAAAATAAAGCCTACAGATGGGGTAAATAAAAAAGCCATCACAGTAATGTGACGGCTCTTTAAATTATTTTTTAATGACAATTTATCTCAAATCAACCAGTTCCATTCCGGGATAATTTTTCTGGTTAAATAAAAACGTTGCGTCAGGAATGACTGAAGCAGTATTCATACCACTTACAGTATAAGTGTACCTGTTTCCGGCCTTTTCAAAAACCTTGGTTGAAGTAATTGTTTTTGCTGTTTTATTTATGAACACAATTACTTTATGAAACAATTTTGATTTATCAATTGGCGTAAGTTCAATTTCCTGTACACCTTTTGCATCGCTGTTTAGTTTGTACAAGAAATCTTTATCGTAAAAATTGGTAAATAATTTTTGAGGAGTGATGGTGTTATTGGAAAGATCAAGTTTTGTAAGGGTTATTTCTTTTGCGGCTGCATCCACCGTCCATATATTACTGCCATCACAAAATATATCCTGTCCTGCTACTTTAATACGGTATTTGGTTCCTTTCATATACACGGTTCCGGTTTTATTGCCCAGCAGTTTATTTGCTGCATTTTCAATTTTGAGGCTAAAATTAGACTGAACCGATTTAAACGTTTTGAATTTTGCACTTACGGCATCCAGTATCTTTTTTGCTTCGGGATCACTATTGCCCATGCCCTTGGGAGTCTGCGCACTTACTGTACAAAATATTGCTAACATTAATACTGCCACACTTAAAATTTTCTTCATTTTCATTGTTTAATATTAAAAAAAATATCGCTTCTTAAGCGGATGCAAAGATACATCAATAGACGGTTTCATACACGGCATGTTTAAGCGGTTTATCTAATAAACTGTTAATGTAAAGCCATTAATAAAATAACTAACTTCCCGGGGGCGTTAAAATTCAAAAGAATGCCTATTTTGCAGATCTTCAACCCAACTCCGCTATTGATCCTTTTATAAGCATCTTTTAATTTTCACATGATGGAAAAAAACATTGCCATTTCCCAGCGGGAAACCTATAGCCCTACGCAATTCACTGAATTTTTATGGTGGTTATCTACCGCCGAAAAAGAAATTTTAGTGGATTCTGTCGTTGACAGGAACCGGTATACAATCATTGGAATGACTGTGTTAGCAACCTGGGCATTTGCCACTTTTACCTGGGCTTACTTTTTTAATACCATAGTTGACTCTGTATTACTGACTGTAGCATTGGGTCTTTTTATGGGTTTTATTATTCTTACTATTGACCGGGCATTAATAAAAGGTATTACCAAATTTAATAAGCGAAAACTGGCTCCGCTCTTTTTTCGGGGATTACTGGCATTAACCATTGGCACTTTTATGGCACAACCCGCTGTGTTATATATGTTTGATAAAGAAATAAAACTACAAACGTCGCTGGATAATGAGAAAAAGAAAATGCTGAAACAACAGGAATTGCTGGCATTGTATAAAACCCCCAAGGATGCACTAACAAAACAAACTGCTGAACTTAAGGCAGTGCTTGATTTAAAATACGATGCTGTTAGTAAAGCCCGGAATAATTTTTTATCCGAAACAGATGGAAGCGGCGGGTCAGGAAAAGTGGGTATTAAAGATATAGCCATTGCCAAGCGAAACGAATATCAGAAACTGGATGACGAATACCAGGTCCTGTTAAAACAAACAATGCCCAAGGTGGATAGTGCAGAAGCAGCTTTAAAAGAAATTGACAATAAAATAAAAGTTGAAGAAGCAAATTTTACTACCTACTTTAATAATGGTTTTTTAACCAGGGTAGAAGCTTTGACCAATTTATTAAAAAATAATGCTGCCCTGCAGTTTCGTTATTACCTGATCGTATTTATTTTGATGCTGATTGAACTAATGCCGGTGATCGCAAAAACGATGTTGCCATCAGGCAGTTACGATGAAAAGGTTATGCTTCGGGAGGAAATGGAGATGGAAATTGCTCACAGCAATATACGCAAGGAACAACAACTGAAAGAACTCTACAATCAAATGGCATTTGATAATGATAAAGAGGCTATTACAGCTTTCTTTTCACTCACCAAAGAAGATCGCACTGAAAAAATGAAAAGTTTCAGCAACAAGTGGAAGGAAGAAAATCACCATACCTTTGACGGCCTGTGGGAAAAAATGAAAAAAGAGATACTTACGAAGCAGGAAAACTGACCAAATCCTTAAACAGAAAAGCAAATGTGAACTTTTTCTTTTATCTTCAAAGTGTAATTAATACACATTGCTATATGAGAAGATGCTACTTAACGCTTGCATTCCTTGTTGTACTGTTTTCAACCAATGCCCAGCAGGTTTTTATGCAGGGCTGGTACTGGGATTATCCCAAAACTGCAAATGGTTTCAGCTGGGCCGATACACTGCGGCTTAAAGCTGCCCATTTAAAATCATCCGGCATTACCCATATCTGGTTTCCCCCGCACAGCGTTGCCAGTTTTGGTACCAACAGCAATGGCTACGACCCCAAAGATCTTTTCATTGGTAACCAAACAACCGGTTTGGGTACTCGTGCAGCATTAAACAGTATGCTTGCCGAATTTACTGCACAGGGAATAGCGCCGGTTGCAGATATGGTATATAATCACCGGGATGGTGGCAATGCAGAAGTAAACCCGGCAGTAAAATCTTACATCACCAATTTTTATACAGCAGCTAAAGAACCTTTTCCTTCCGACAGGTATAGGTGTATTCTACCGCTGGGCGGTGCCAGTGGCAATGGTGCAGGTGAATATATTTTTAAATTCAGTTCTAAAACAGGCGATATCCGTTTTAATAGTTATACTTACAAGATCTATATGCAAACCAACACGGTTGGTTACCAGGGCCTGCCGGATCTGAATGAAGTGGAACCCAATGGGGGCGATGATTGCGGGCAAGTCAGCAATAATATTTTACTGGGTAAAAATATGTTTGTTACTGTTGAAACCGGTGGCGGATGCAATACAGATGAATTTCGTTTGCAGTTAAACCCGGGCGATTTTAATCCTGCGGGCGATACCATTTTTATTTACATGAATAATACAGGCGGATATTCCGACCATCGTATTTATGGCATATACAGTTCATCAAGGGCAACAGATATTGTGAATGACCTGTTGTACCAAACCTATACCGATTATAATTCAGTAGCCAGTGGAAGAGGGCAGATGAATTATGATTTTTTTAAACCAAATGATGCCAATGCATCCAGTACTTTTTTAAACGGCGATTGGGATGGTATGTATTTCTTTTATGATTATGACCAGTTTCAAAAGAAAACGGCAGATACCTTGATTGAATGGACCAAATGGAACTGGGATGAACTGGGTGTGCGGGGGATGCGTATGGATGCGATCAAGCATTTTAGTCCTGCTTTTGTTGCAGATCTGCTCGACAGCATGCATGCATATGGCAAAGATCCCAGTATGGTAGTAGGTGAGTGGTATGGCACCAACCCCGTAGAATTAAGTGGCTGGGTTAACAGTGTAAAAGCAAATATGACACCGGGAGCCCTGGCAGCCATTCAACCCAAAATATTTGATTTTACATTACGTGAACAACTGCGCCTGGCCTGCGATGATGGTGGTTACGATAGCCGCAATATATTTAATAACAGCCTGCATGATGCAGCATCATTGAGTGGTTTCAATATCATCACTTTTGTAAATAACCACGACTTCAGGGATGCCTCCGGCTTTGCTTCCCTGATCCGTAATAATCCGAACCTGGCGTATGCTTATATCTTAACCAATAACCAGTTGGGCGTACCTACGGTATTTTATCCCGATTATTATGGCTACCCGGCTCCAGCAGGAGGTTTATACGGTTATCATCCAACCAACCTGCCGCCCTATAAAACGGAAATTGACAGGCTGATGCTGGCATTGAAATTATACATCAACGGCTCACCAACGGTTGATTACCTGAACCGTTTTGGTACGCCGTACAGCAGTAATTTTATCCAGGGCTCTTCAAACAAAGCATTGATCTATCAATTACAGGGCTTTGCTGCCAACGGTAACAAAGATGTGATCGTGGCCATTAATTTTGGCAGCACAACGCTAAGGGTAGACCATGGAATTAATACAAGAGGAGGAGCCATTACACCGGGTACCCGTTTTACAGATATACTGGCCCGTTCGGCTTTTCCTTACCAGTTGGTAAGTGGCAGCAACCAGGTGTATATTGAATTACCACCACAGAGTTATTCTGTTTGGGTACAGGGCGAAGTTTTCACTTTACCCTTATCGCTCCCTCTCTTTTAAAGGCAAGGATGTTGCCGGCAATACAGAGCTGGAATGGAAAGTAAGCAACGAAACCGGAGTATTAAAATATGAGGTGGAAAGATCAGTTAACCAAACCGATTTTAGTTCGATCGGAAATGTAATTGCAGTAAACAATACCGACAATACAACCACTTACCGGTTTACAGATAAGCTGCTACCGGCTTCGGAATATTTATTTTACCGGCTGAAGATCATTGATAAGAACGGTGCCGAAAAATACAGCGATATCGTTAAGATAAAAAGAAGCGCCATCAGCTTTGATGCATTTGTGTCACCTAATCCTGCGCCTGCAGGAAATATACAGTTCATTATAAACGCTTCCAATTCAAAAAGTTTAACCATTACTGTTTTTAATGCAGGTGGGCAGCAGGTTTACCTGGGGCAGCAAAAAATCAGTGCGGGCACCAACCGGCATATTTTACCCGTTAAGACATTAGCAGCAGGCAATTATATACTCTCTGTACAGGATGGCGAAAAGGAGATCAGGAGAAATTTCCTGGTTAATTAAAAATTCAGTTGCTTATTTGAAGAGGCTTAATTATTGGGCCAATGCCTTATTTTTGTCGCCCCGGTGAACCGGTGAAAACTATGGCAAAAGCAACTGCTGAAACACCCTTAATGCAACAACACAATGCCATCAAGGCCAGGTACCCTGATGCCATATTGCTGTTTCGTGTAGGCGATTTTTATGAAACCTTCGGACAGGATGCCATCACCACTGCTGCTGTGTTAGGCATTACCCTAACCAAACGCAATAATGGAAATCCCGATGCATCTGAACTGGCAGGCTTTCCCCATCATGCTTTGGATACTTATTTACACAAACTGGTAAAAGCGGGTTATCGTGTGGCCATCTGCGATCAGTTGGAAGACCCCAAACAAGCCAAAGGAATTGTAAAACGTGGCGTAACAGAACTGGTTACACCAGGCGTTGCAACCAGCGATAAATTACTGGAGCATAACAGCAATAATTTTTTGGCTGCACTGCATTTTGATGAAGAGAAAATAGGTATTGCGTTTTTAGACATCAGCACCGGCGAATTTTTTGTTGCAGAAGGCGATAAGGAATATGCCGATAAATTATTACAGAGTTTAAAACCTGCTGAAGTAATTTTTCAGCGCAGCCAGCAAAAATATTTTAAAGAACATTTCGGCACCAAATTTTTTACCTACACTTTGGAGGAATGGATCTTTGCTGAAGCTTACGCAACGGAGAGTTTATTAAAACATTTTGGCACACATAGCCTGAAAGGCTTTGGTATTGAAGGGCAGCAAATGGGCATTATTGCTGCCGGTGCCATCTTACATTATTTAAAAGATACAGAGCATCCCAACCTGGGGCATATCACCTCTATACAAAGAATTGACCGGGAAGATCATTTGTGGATGGATCGTTTTACCATTCGTAATCTGGAATTGTTTGGCGGTGCAGAAGGAAGCAATACTTTATTAAAGGTTTTGGATAATAGCGTTTCGGCCATGGGAGCCAGACTGCTAAAACGCTGGATGGTACTTCCTTTGAACAATATTGTAAAAATAAATGAGCGACTGAATACGGTTGAGTATTTAATAAAAGAAGTTGATCTTCGGAACAAAATAACACAATCCATTAAGCAGGCAGGTGATGTAGAAAGACTGGTGAGTAAAGTACCGCTTAAAAAAGTGAACCCCCGGGAGGTTTTACAAATTGCAAAAGGGTTGCATCAAACAGCTTTGATCAAAGAGATCTGCGAAACATCTTCCAACGAGTATTTAAAAAGGCTGGGCGACTCACTCAACCCCTGTAAATATATTTTTGATAAGATCGTTAAAGAGTTGAATGAAAATCCACCGGTTGCTGCATCAAAAGGAAATGTAATTGCAGCGGGTATTAATGAAGAACTGGATGCTTTAAGAAAAATTGCCAGCGGAGGTAAAGATTACTTAGTTGAAATACAACAAAGGGAAGCAATAGCTACCGGCATATCTTCTTTAAAAATCAGTTTCAATAATGTTTTTGGATATTACCTGGAAGTAACGCATGTACATAAAACCAAAGTGCCGGAAAACTGGATACGCAAACAAACATTGGTTAATGCCGAAAGGTATATCACTCCCGAATTAAAAGAATACGAAGAAAAGATCGTTGGAGCGGAAGATAAAATCCTTGCAATAGAAATGCAGCTCTTTGAAGAATTGCTGAACGAATTGCAGGATTATATTGCGCCGATGCAGGTGAACGGGCATGTGATGGCTGTACTGGATTGTTTGTGTTGTTTTGCAAACAATGCCCTGCAATTCAAATATAAAAAACCAGTGCTGCAGGATGATTTTGTGTTGGATATAAAAGATAGCCGCCACCCGGTGATTGAAAGAAATCTGCCTGTTGGCGAAGCTTATATCGCCAATGATATTTACCTGGATCCTTCATCACAACAGATCATTATTTTAACCGGCCCAAACATGAGTGGTAAGAGTGCCATACTCAGGCAAACGGCTTTGATAACACTGATGGCACATATGGGAAGTTTTGTGCCGGCCAGCGATGCAAAAATTCCGTTGACCGATAAAATATTTACAAGAGTTGGTGCCAGTGATAATTTAAGCGGTGGAGAAAGTACTTTTATGGTAGAAATGAATGAGACGGCGAGCATCATCAACAACCTTACCAAACGCAGTTTAATTTTACTGGATGAAATCGGACGTGGCACATCAACCTATGATGGTATCAGCATTGCCTGGAGCATTGCAGAGTTTTTGCACAACTCCGTTCATCAGCCCAAAACATTATTTGCCACACATTACCATGAGTTGAATGAACTGGAAAATAAATTTGCAGGCATAAAAAACTTTCATGTAACCAATAAAGAAGTTGGCAATAAAATAATTTTCCTGCGTAAACTGGCGCCTGGCGGAAGCATACATAGTTTTGGTATTCATGTGGCACGTATGGCCGGTATGCCACCACAACTGATCGACCGTGCGAATGAAATTTTAAAACAACTGGAAGACAGCAGGGAAGGGGGCGAAGGTATTAACCTGGAGGAGAACATTAAAAAATTATCTGCCCCTAAAATGCAGCTCAGTATTTTTGATGCGCACTCTGCCACTTTTGATGAAATAAGAAATTTGCTGGAAGCCGTGGATATAAACCGTTTAACGCCTGTGGAAGCTTTGTTAAAACTGCAGGAGATAAAAGGGAAAGTGAAGTAAGGCATAATCATGCTGTTGTATGTGTAATTTCCTGTTATTCTTCATCTATCCTGTTAAAATCATATTAACTCTTGCAGCATTAATGCTGCTAAAGAGGTCTTTTGTATAATTTCGCCAAACTTATGATAAAAAGGGTACTAACGCTGATCGCTTTAATTCTTACTACAGTATTATCTACATATGCACAGACCTGTTCATCCATTCCGGGTATGTCGCCCGGTAATGCATTACCGGTTTGCGGAACCTCCGTATTTCACCAGGATGTAGTGATCAATTGCAGTGGTCCAGAGGTGGCCCAGGTTGGATGCGCCGTTGGTGCCTCTTCAGAGAGTTCGTTTTGGTACAAGTTTACCTGTTTTCAAAGCGGAACCCTGGGCTTTTTGATCAGTGGTATTTCAAGTACAGATGATTACGACTGGGTTTTGTTCGATATTACCGGCCGTAATCCCAATGAGGTGTTCTCAAACCCATCATTGGCCATTTCTATCAATTTGTATGGTGCCGGCAGCGGGCCTGCCCCTTTCCCTGAATCGCCCACCGGTTGCCGGCCGGGTGCGATAGGCAATGTACATTGTGAAGGTTCTGCCAATGGAAATACACCATTTAATGCCATGCCAACGATAACGGTTGGACGTAATTATTTATTGATGGTAACCAATTGGACAAGAAGTACCGCAGGATATGATCTTTCTTTTGCCGGGGGTACAGCCAGTATAACAGATCCCAAAGAACCTCATATGGAAAGCTCACGTGCTGCCTGTGATGGTACACAAGCCACCATCAAGCTTAATAAAAAAATGAAGTGCAACAGTCTTACGTCTTCCGGATCGGAGTTTACGATTACACCTCCGCTGGCAAATGTAGTTTCTGCAGTTGCCCTGGGTTGTACAGCCAGTTTTGATATGGACTCCCTGATACTTACACTGGATGCTCCATTACCGCCCGGCACCTACAGCATTAATATCAGAAATGGGTCAGATGGTAATACCATACTGGATAACTGCGACAGGGGGATACCCGTTGGCGAAAGTATTCCCATGATCGTTTATCCGTTGGTTCCAACACCTATGGACAGTATTTCCAAATTGGGTTGTGAACCCGAAGAAGTACAACTGGTATTCCGCAAAAATATGAAGTGCAGCAGTATTGCCCCGGATGGAAGCGATTTTGAGATAACCATGCTTGCAGGCTCTGAGCCGGTTACGGTTGTAAGTGCTTCGGGTAATTGCAATGCAGATGGATTAACACCTGTTATCAAAGTAAAACTGGCAACAGCATTATCAGCGCCTATCAGAACAAAAGGAACTTACCAGATCCGTTTAAAAACAGGTAATGATGGGAATACCATTATTGATGAATGTGGACAACAAACTCCCGCCGGGGCTACCCTTATTTTTAATACCAGGGATACCGTGAATGCCAATTTTAGTTACGCGATTCAATATGGTTGCGACAGGGATACTATCAATTATTTTCATGATGGGAATAATGAAGTGAATTTCTGGAAATGGAATTTTGACAGAACGAGAAACAGCAGCCTGCAAAACCCAACGATTTTGTATGGTACACCCGGGCTTAAAAAAACTTACCTGATCGTATCCAACGGCACCTGCCGCGATAGCAGTGATACGGTTTCGATATTTATTGATAATGTAGTAAAAGCTGCCTTTGAAGCAACTGCGATTGTTTGTCCTAATGAACGGGCAACATTTCAAAATAACAGTACCGGTAATCTGGTAAGCTGGCGCTGGGATTTTGGCAATGGATCAACCAGTAATGCACCCAATCCATCTCCGCAATCCTATAATGTACCCAGGGTTACCACCAATGTTTATCCCAGATTGATTGTACAGAATAACCGGGGCTGTTTGGATACGGCCATACAAAAAATTGTGGTACCCAACAGTTGTTATATTGCCGTGCCCAATGCTTTTACGCCCAATAACGACGGTCTTAATGACCAGTTATATCCTTTAAATGCCTACAAAGCAACCGACCTGCTCTTCCGGGTGTTTAACCGTGTTGGCCAAATGGTATTTGAAACCCGCGACTGGACAAAAAGGTGGGATGGTAGATTTAAAGGCCAACCTGCTGATGTGGGTACTTATGTATGGATACTTACCTACACAAATACTGAAACCGGAAAAAGAGTACAGCAAAAGGGAACGAGTATTTTGTTGCATTAAGAAACCTATCGGGTTTGCAGGGCAGATTTATGCAGATAAGCAAAACCTATAGGTTTCTAAAGCATGAGCCCACTTTTAAACGCTATAAGGTTTTCCCGGGCTGCAATGCCGTGGCTGCAAACCTTATAGGTTTTATCATCTCCCCAGCATTTTCCGTTCATCTCTTTCTTCCCGCAGCATGGCACCAAAATCCATTTTAAGGGCCATGGTTTTTATAACCAATGCAATGCGTTTTGTTTTAGTGGGTTCTGTTTTAGCTGTTTCTATCCATTTGGTAAAATAGTTGCGGTGTCCTTGTGGCAGGCTGTTATAGTATTTTAATGCTTCAGGTTCATCCTGTAAACATTCCAGTAATACTGATGGAGGAAGAATAGGAGAGTCATCCAGTTCCAGTTGTACTTTTACAGTTGCACCTTTTCTTTTTGCAATGCCTTTGCGGATGGCGGCATTAACGGTCAAAATAAAATCGCCCTTCCCCATGGGTATCAATGCCAGTTTCTCTACTTTAAAATCATCCAGTTTACCTTTTACCCGGTACGATTTTTTTACGCCGGGGTTTAATTTGTTGGCTATTGTGGCAGGCACTACAATATAGGTCCAGCCTGTTTTTTCTCCCTGCTGTGCAAATTGTAATATGGTGGTACTGAAAGTAAGCATGCGTTACAAGATAAAAAATATTTGCAACAGGTGCTATATATATAAACTAAAACAGGCCCTTGTGTAAACGAACCTTTATACAGATAATGCGATAATTATTTTGCCCTCATTTTATTTCCTTTGGCATCGTGGGTAACTTCAGCAAGCCCGAGTTTTTCCATCAATGGGGGAACATACATACCCACCCTGCCACGGAAACCTTTTTTTAAACCATACCAGCCACCCAAGGGGTTATTTTCTGATCTTCCCCAGGCTTCCACGGTTCCATCCTTTGCCGTTTTCTGTTCATCGGCACTGCCAAGTTCCATCCAGTCTTTATGCTTTTCTAGCATGGCATGCAAATCCTCCAGAATCCTTGCATCATAATGCAAAATAGTTTTCCCAACAGTACACACCAGTATTTCTTTTCCATCCTTTTCATCATTGTGCATGGTGAATTCAGAGGTTAAAGAAGGTGTTTTTAAAATCATGGGTTTTTCTTTTGTTCCAATTTTATATTTCATGTTTGTTGTTTTGTATAACGAAGTTGTAAGCCTTCCTCAACTCCCCATCAGCTTTGCCTTCTGCGCGATATATTCTTCCTGTGTAATGGCTCCTTTCTGCAACAATGCAAATAATTTATCCAGTTCATCGGCAATCATTTGTTGAGATGGCTGTGTTGTTGCGTTGGTTCTGGCAATGGCTTCGGCCAGTTGGTTGGCCTGGTTGGTTAATTGTGTTTTTTTATATTCTTCCTGTGCGTGGGTGATGGTATCTTTTAATAATTTGGGATGATGGATGAGCATGTATTTTGTTTCGCCCATTTCGGCAGCAGTTTGTATATCTACATTGCCAAAACCAAAAATGCGGCCCCAAACGCTTTGGTCATACTCCACATTGTTTATTTTATCAAGCGGGCTTTCTTTTGAGTAGCGTGTAATAAAACCGGTTTCATCAATGATGCGCAGGTTGGTAACCGACCACAGGTTATGCCGCCAGCTTATATATTCAAACAACGGGTACAATGCAGCCACTAAAATAATGATCCACGCTGTTGTATTATTTAACCACCAGATAAGTATTGTGGTTAATAACAACCACGCAAAAACAGGCAGCACCAGTTTTAACCAATGCTGCCTGGTTATTAATAATATTTTTTCGTCTTTTTTAAGTGCTGTTCTCATAAACGTTTAAGAGTTTAAATCGTGTAAAGGTTTAAGCCGTTCTCTAAATTAATCAAAACTTGCTTTCAAATAACCTTTTAACCATTAAACCTTTAAACCATTAAACATTCTACCAGATCTTCACCCTTACACTATCGGCCCTGTACATTTTATCTGTTGGCTTAATGTTGAAGGCTGTATAAAATTCATCCACATCAACAAAAGGCCCGTTAACCCTGTATTTGCCGGGGCTGTGTACATCTGTTAATAACCTGTTTTTTTGCGTCTCCTCACGGTAGTGGCCCAGCCAGCCCAAAGCATAGCCCATAAAATACCGCTGCATGGGTGTCAGGTTGCTGATGGGTTTATTTTCTTTATACTGCTTTGTTTTTTTAAAGGCTTCAATACCCAGTAAGATGCCTCCAAGATCGGCAATATTTTCGCCAAGCGTTGCCTTGCCATTTATGCGATAACCTTTAATAGGTTCGTATTCGTTAAACTGGTTTACCATAACTTCTGCCCGCTTATTAAATTCTTCTTCATCAGTTTTTGTCCACCAGCTTTTTAGATTCCCTTTTTCGTCATATTGTCTTCCCTGGTCATCAAAGCCATGGGTAATTTCGTGGCCAATGGTGCTGGCTCCTCCATTACCATAAACAATGGCATCGTCCATTTCTTCATCCCGGTAACCCGGCACGGTAAATATGCCTGCAGGTAAAACAATTTCATTATTGCTTGGATTATAGTAAGCATTATAGGTTTGCGGGCTCATGCTCCATTCATCCCTGTCGACAGGTTTTCCCAGTTTATTGTATCTATAGTTGTGCCACCACAATCTTGAGTTCATATAATTTTTAGCAAGGCTTTCCCTGCCGATGTCCATGGCAGAAAAATCTTTCCATTTATCAGGATAACCCACTTTACTTTTTATGGCGGCTAATTTTGCATAGGCTTTTTGTTTGGTGCTGTCGCTCATCCAGGGAAGTTTACCAATACGGTCTTTCAGTGCAGCACGAATATCTTCCACCATTACCGTATATCTTTTTTTTGCGGTTTCGTTAAAGAATTCTTTTACGTACAACTGGCCCAGCATTTCGCCCATAGCATCTTCTTCCATTTCAATGGCACGTTTCCATCTTGGTTTTCTTTCTTTGGCACCGCTTAATAATTTGGTGAAATTAAATGCTTCCCTGCCATAGGCATCTGGTAACACTCCGGCCATATCACTAACTAAATTGAATTTTACATATTGCTTCCAGACGCTGATGGGTATTTTAACCAAGAGATCATTTAGTGCTTTAAAAAATTCGGGTTGACCAACAATGACCGAGTCAACGCCTTTTACACCGATGTTTTTTAAATAATCGTTCCAGCCAATATTAGCCGCCATTTTTGGCAGGTCGGCTATAGCCATTTTGTTATAATTCTTATAAGGGTCTCTCAGGTCTTCTATTTTCCTGGAAGCTTGCGCCAGCCTGGTTTCCATGGCAAGAATATTTTGAGCTGCAGTTGCAGCAACAGCAGCATCTTCTCCAGCCATGGTTAAAGTTTTGGCGATGTACTTTACATATTCGTTGCGGATATTTACTGTGGTAGAATCGGTTTTAAAATAATATTCACGCTCGGGTAAGGCTAAACCACCCTGCCACAAACTGTAGGCCATTTCATCACTTTTTTTATCATCCTGCCACACACCTTCACCAAATAAAGTGTTTGATCCTATTTTTTTAAGTCCTGCCACTGTGTTAAGCAAACCCGGTACATCTTTGATCGCATTTACCTGGTCAAGTAAAGACTGTATGGGTTTTAAACCGTTGGCTTCAATTTTGGCGCTATCCATGGCCATGCTCCAGAAGTCGCCTATCTTTTGATCTGGAGTGCCTTTGGCAGCATTGGCAGCAGCGGCCTTTTCAGAAATTTCTCTAAGTCGTTTTTGATTTTCTTCTATCACCAGGTAGGCAATGCCCCAGCTCGACTGATCATCGGGAATGGGATTTCTTTTTATCCACCCGCCATTGGCATATTGAAAAAAGTCTTCACCCGGACTCATGGTACTGTCAATATTAGCCGCCAGTATATCGGGTTTTGGAGCAGCCGATTTGTTGTTACAGGAAACAATAAACGCAACTGTTGTAATTACAAGCAGTATTTTATTCATGTAGATGGTTTTATCTATAAATGTAAAGAATGATTTTTAGGATAGGAATAATATTTTACAAACGGTTGAAGAATTATGTTTGTAATATTTTTTAACTAATTTCAGGGGAAATTACAATTGAAGTAAACCAACTTTATACAAAGTGCTAACGGGTTTATTATCCCAGAATAATTCGAAGTCTTCCAGGCCGGCATTTTCATAATCAGCTTTTACTTCCTGCAGGGTTAATGTTTTTGGGTTTGATATGGAACTCAACTGTAAAATTTTGACTAACCATGATCCCTGTTCCTGATCAACCTTTATATTGATGGTCTCTTTTTTTGTTTCAAAGGTCAGCGATAATAATTCCCACTGGTTTCCCTTTTTGCTTTTGATGATGGTTTCCCTTTTGGGTTGTTTGCCTAAAAAGATAATTTTTGTATTGGGTTTTGAATTAATCAGCTCAACTTCTTCAATGGCTTTGATGATATAATCCGGAGCAATGGTTGTTTTAGGTACTTTATGTTCAAACCATTTCTGCAATGGATAATCAAAGCAGGCGCCATGCATGTAATTGAGTAAAGATTTTTTTAACCCGAAACTAAAACTTTCATGATCGGCACCGGTAGGGTCAACATGTTGAATATCGTTGTTTGCAAATGTGCCGATGTTTTCCGAAACTTTTTTAACCAAATATTTTTCAGGATTCAAACTAACCGGACTGTGCGCCGTCATCGTAAACAAATGCCAGAATGCTGATTGTAAAACACCGGCTTCAAAAAGTTGCCGCACCATTTCCAGCGAATCAATGGTTTCCTGTGCCGTTTGTGTAGGAAAGCCATACATCAGATAGGCATGTACCATAATACCGGCTTCGGTAAAATGTTTGTTGACTTTTGCAACCTGTGCAACGGTTATCCCTTTTTGTATCAGTTCCAGTAACCGGTCAGAGGCAACTTCCAGTCCGCCGGAGATAGCAATGCAGCCCGAAGCTTTCAACAGGATGCAAAGGTCTCTTGTAAAACTTTTTTCAAAACGCACGTTGGCCCACCAGCTAACGGTTAATTTTCTGCGAATGATCTCGATGGACATTGCACGCATGAGTGCCGGTGGTGCAGCTTCATCTACAAAATGAAAACCATGCTGCCCGGTTTGAGCGATCATTTCTTCCATGCGGTCGCAGAGTAATGAAGCAGCGATGGGTTCGTAATTTTTGATGTAGTCTAAACTAATATCGCAGAAAGTGCATTTGCCCCAATAGCAGCCGTGTGCCATGGTCAGTTTGTTCCAGCGGCCATCGCTCCACAAACTGTGCATCGGGTTTATCACTTCAATGGCCGAAATGTATTTATCCAAATATAAATCGCTGTAATCCGGCGTGCCTACCTGGCCCTGTTTGTAATCGGTGCAAGCCGTGTTGTTGATATAAGTCACTTTGCCTTCAACCAAAGTAAATGTCCTTTTTAATTCATCAATAGTTTTTGTGCCTGTAATATGTTGCAATAAGATTTCAACCGGTGCCTCACCATCATCTAATGTAATAAAATCGTAAAATTCAAAAACCCTGGCATCAGATAAAGAACGCAGTTCCGTATTGGCAAAACCACCACCCATGGCTACTTTTACGCCGGGGTAGTGTTGTTTTATCCATTGTGCGCAACGCAATGATGTATATAAATTTCCAGGAAAAGGAACCGAGATGGCAACCAGTTTGGGTTGCACTGCTTCCATCTTTTTTTGTAAAATCTCAATCAATATTTTATCAAGATAAGTATAGTCTTGTTGCAGCGATGTGTACAGTTCATTAAAACTATTGGCCGATCTTCCCAGCCTTTCGGCATAGCGGCTGAAACCAAAATGTTCGTCAACGGTTTCTTTTATCAGGTCAGACAGATCTTCAAGATACATGGTTGCCAGGTGCTTGGCTTTATCCTGCGTACCCATACTGCCAAAGGCCCATTTCAAATCATCCAGTTGTTCAAAGCGTTCTGCTTCCGGTAAAAAATCACGTTTGCAAATTAAATGTGCCAGCGTAGGACTCTTTCCCTGCAAAAACAACATGACCGCATCAATGGTATTTATATAATCATCCTGCAATGCAATTATTCTTGCTGCGTTTGTTGAATGTTCTTGTTGTCCGCAGGATGCTGTGCACAGCGCATTAATTTGGGTAAACAAATCTTGTAAACCTGTTTTTGAAAACAGGGCCACGGTAACTTCAATGCCCAGGTCGGCCTGGAAGGAGCTAATGTTCTTTGTATTGAGAAAACCTTTCAGGTAAGCGGTAGCCGGGTAGGGGGTGTTTAGCTGCGTAAATGGTGGTGTTATTAAAAATATATCAGTGCTCAAGCCGGTATGTTTATGGGCAAAAATATTCTTTTATTTTCACGGGGATGAAGAAAATGGGTATTCCCTTCGGGAATTTGATATTCCACAGAAGCACAGAAGCACGGAAACCCGATCTATTTAATTTGCTTCGCAATTTTTTTTGCCACAGATTTCACAGATTCCACAAATTTTTTTCCAAAAAATTATAGAAGTGTTTAATTGCAAAGAAACCTTTTCTGTGTAATCTGTGCAATCTGTGGCTGACCTGTTTTTGCAGTAGGCAAAAATTTCTTCTGTAAATTGCAGCATGACTCCTGAAAGAAACGAACGACTTACATCAGTTTTAAACAAACGCCAGCCCGATTTAACTGTGTTGCTTGAAAATGTTTTTGATCCGCATAATATTTCTGCGGTAATGCGTACCTGCGATGCGGTGGGCATGCAGGACATATATATTCTGAACAGCAAAATTCCGCCACACAAAAAATGGGGAGCTAAAAGTTCATCCAGCGCAGCCAAATGGTTAACAGTTCACCAGTTTACCGATGCAGTTGAATGTTTTGCAGAACTACGTAAACACTATAAAAAAATTTATACCACACATTTAAGCAGTGATGCAGTTGGATTGCACGATTTAAATTTAACTGAACCTGTTTGTCTTGTTTTTGGTAATGAACACAGTGGTGTAAGTGAAGAGATCATTGCAATGGCTGATGGGAATTTTATAATTCCCCAGGTTGGTATTATTAAATCACTCAATATTTCCGTTGCCTGTGCAGTAAGCCTGTACGAGGCATTTCGACAAAAATCAAACGCCGGGCATTATGATTATGTGAAACTGGAAGGAGAAAAATTAGCAACGCTCCGCAATGAATGGGGATTTCTGGAAGAATAATTTTTCCGGTAAGCCGGTAAGCCTTTTTTTTATTATTATCGTGTTGTAAATTGCCCTCTTTCCGCCTTACCGGCAAAATATGACAAACGGCTGTCTATATTGACTCATTTCCAATAACTTTAATACTCAAACTAACTTGTATGAAGAAAATCTTTCTCCCGTTATTATTATTGGCAAGCTTTGGTGCATCGGCCCAAATTAAAAAACCGTTAGACCATGCTGTTTACGATGGCTGGAAAAGCGTTGGTGAAAGGATGATCAGCAATGATGGCCAGTATGCGGTGTATGCCGTTAATCCGCAGGAAGGAGACGGAGAACTGGTTATTCAACATACAATAACTTTGGAAAAGAAAATAGTGGCACGTGGTTATGGTGCGGTGATAACAGAAGACAGCCGCTATGTGGTGTTTAAAATAAAACCAATCTACCAGGAAACCCGCCAGGCAAAGATAAAAAAGAAAAAACCTGATGATATGGTGAAGGATTCAATAGGGATCATTGAATTGGGTAAAGATGCAGTGGTGAAATTTGCAAGGATAAAAGGATTTAAAACACCTGAAAAAGGATTTGGATATCTGGCATATCAAAAAGAAAAAACTTTGCCTGATACTACAAAAAAAGCCAAAAAAGCACCGGTTGTTGATTCTGCCAAAGCAAATATTGATATGCTGGTTAAGCTGGCAGATTCTGTGATCAGGAAGTCAGTAGAATCGATCAATGCTGAAAATCTTACCAAAGAAGAAATGATCGGCGCTGCCAATAAAGCGGTAAAAGAGATCATGAAAAAAGCGAAAGATGAAACCGTGCCGGAAGAAACAGCCATGAATGATGCTGAAGGTGATGACGCCCCAGGTGGGGCTGGCGCGGCTGAAGGGACGGATCTGACTGTTAGACGATTGGGTGATGGAAAAGAAAAAACATTTAAGCTGGTTAGTGATTACGCGTTTGACAAAAAAGGAACCAGGTTGGTTTTAAAAACCACTAAAGCTGGTAAAGACACCAACAGTATTGCTTTTGTATTGTTATACGATCTGCAATCGGATAAAACCGATACCCTCATGCGGAATCTTAATGACGGTAAAAATTTCAGCTTTGATGAAGAAGGAACACAGCTGGCCTTTGTTGCAGAAAGAGACAGCAGCACCAAAGCCCTGCAAAAATTTTATAAACTCTGGTATTACACAAATGGGCAGGACAGTGCTAAGCTGATTGCTGAAAAAAATACTGTGGGTATGCAGATCGGGTTTACGATTAGTGAAAATGCAGCCGTAAGATTCAGTAAAGATGGTAAGAAATTATTTTTTGGTACAACCCGCATTACACCTGCAAAAGATACCACCCTGGTGGATTTTGAACTGGCTCGTTTAGACGTTTGGCATTATAATGATGATTACCTGCAGCCCATGCAGTTGAAAAATTTAGCGAATGAGCTAAGGCGTAGTTATTTGGCCGTGATAAAACCCGGTGCCGATAAAATAGTTCAGCTCGGTAACGAAGATATTGAGAACATTACTATGGTTGATGAAGGTAATGCCGACTGGGTTTTAGGAACCAGCAACAAAGGAAATCGTATTTCCATGCAATGGGAGGGACGCACCAGATCAACAGCCTGGGCCATTAGCACTACAGATGGCAGCAGGCGGTTAGTAAAAGCCAATGCGGTAAACTCTTTTACAGCATCACCTGCGGGTAAATATGTGTATTGGTACGAGCCCGATACAAAAAATTATTTCACCTGGAATACGGCTACCGGCGTAATAAAAAACATCAGCGATAAAATTAAAGAGCCATTATATGATGTGGAGAATGATGTGCCCGATTACCCAAGTCCTGCGGGTATTACAGGCTGGACTGAAAATGATCAGTATTTTCTTATCAACGATGTGTATGATGTCTGGCAAACAGATCCTGACGGTGCAGGACAACCCAGGAACTTAACCAACGGTTTTGGGAAAAAGAACAAAACTGAATTCAACTATGTAAATCTTGACAGGGAAAAACGTTTTATTAAAGCTGATGACAATATTTTACTGCGTTCGCAGGATAAAACAAGCAAGTTTGGAGGCTTCTACACTAAAAAAGTAAATGAGGTTGGCGACCCGGCTTTACTGGCAGCCGGGCCATACAGTTTTAGTAATCCGGTTAAAGCAAATAATGCGGAGCAATATATTCTGCAGCGGTCCAACATCAGTAAAAGTGAATTATTTACAACAGCCGATATAAAAAGCCTTACCCAGCTAACAGACCTTGCTGATCAGCAAAAAAATTACACCTGGCTTACTGCAGAACTGGTAAAATGGAAAATGTTTGATGGTAAGATGAGTGAAGGGCTATTGTTTAAACCCGAGGATTTCGATCCAAAGAAAAAATATCCTGTTATTTTTTATTTTTACGAACGCAATGCCGATGGCCTGTATGCGTATCGTGGGCCTGCACCCAGTGCATCAACAGTTAACATTGCCTATTTTGTAAGTAATGGCTACCTGGTTTTTGATCCCAATATTTATTATAAAGACGGCGAGCCTGGTAACAGTGCATACAACAGTGTGGTAAGTGCAGCAAAATATTTATCAAAAATGCCCTGGGTAGATAGTACCCGAATGGCCTTACAGGGACAAAGTTGGGGAGGTTACCAGATCGCTTATTTGGTTACCAAAACAAATATTTTTAAAGCAGCATGGGCCGGTGCACCGGTAAGTAACATGACGAGTGCTTATGGTGGTATCCGCTGGGGTACCGGTTTAAACCGCCAGTTTCAATACGAAAAATCTCAGAGCCGGATTGGTGCCACATTATGGCAAAGACCAGATCTGTATTTAAAAAACTCGCCCTTGTTTGCTGCAGATAAAGTAACCACACCCCTGGTAATGATGCATAATGATGCTGATGGAGCAGTGCCCTGGTACCAGGGTATTGAATTTTTACTGCCCTGCGCCGCCTGAATAAAAAGTTTGGATGTTGCAATACAATGGTGAAGATCATAACCTGGTTGAGCGTAAGAACCGGAAAGATTTATCTATCAGATTGGGACAGTTTTTTGATTATTATTTAAAAGATGGCAAACCAGCCAAATGGATAAAAGATGGTTTGCCTGCAACAGAAAAAGGAAAGGATTGGGGACTGGGTTTGTAGGATTGTGAGACAAATGCCTGCAACAGGATTAGTTGCATATCTTTAGCGCCGTATTTTAAACAAGTAACATTAATCTTTATGATCAAAATAATCTGCACCGCTTTTGTGAGCTTACTATTTTTTGTTTCTTCGGCGCAATCGAAGTTTACTACTAAAGACAGCCTGAATAGTTTTTGTGATAAAATAATGCAGACAATTGTGGATGGGAAGTATTCTGAAGGTATTCAGTTGTTCAGACAAAAATCTGTAATGGATGCAAGTGTAATAGATAATGTTGATAAAACACTGAATGAACAAATGCCGGGTATTTTACCCTATTATGGTAAAATGCTGGGGTATGAGCTTATTGAGGAAAAAGCATTAAAAAATGCATTGGCACGAAGAAAATACATATTGAAATTTGAATTTTACTTTCTTACTTTCGATTTTATCTTATATAACAACAACACGGGTTGGACAGTTTCAAACTTTTATTACAAAGATGAAACAAAAGAGCTTTTTTAAAATACTATTTCTCAGTATTTAATTAAAAACTGCATATAAAATGAAACTTATTTTTCCTGCAATAATTTTTTTCGCTCTAGCCTTCTTTTCAAGTTGCACCAAATCAGGCGAACCCTTTGTACGTATGAATTGCGAAGGTCTGGTTACAGACACGCTGGGCACCAACGATAGCGGCCGAATTTACATACCCAACGCATTTACTCCCAATGGCGACGGATTGAATGAGATATACAGGCCATTTACACAATATATTGATTCTATCCGGTTCACCATTTATGATGAAGACAATACCGTTTTGTTTACTTCAAATCTGTTGGGTGATGCCTGGATACCACCTGTAACATCGCTCCTGGTAAAAAGGTATTATTATAAAATACAGGCCACTACTCACCGGAATAGAAAAATAGGTGTGTGTGGTGATGTATATGCACTTACCTGCTACACCATAAACCCGCCTCAGCGTTTTTATTATTTTGAAGATATGCTGACTGCGAATGGATTTACCGGTACTACGCTGGAAACGCTTAATACTTGCCCCTGATTTAAAACAGAAAATGACAACTTGCTTTTACTGATGATATTTACAAAGAACCTATTCATGATTTTTAAATAATGCAATATGCAATTCAGTCTATTTGAAACAGGTGTTTATACCAGGCGGCGTTCTCAGTTAATAAAAAAAATGTCTACTGGCCTTATTATTTTGATGGGCAATGAAGAAAGCAGTATGAACTATAAAGACAACTGGTATCCCTTCCGGCAGGACAGTAATTTTTTATATTATTTTGGAATTAACACCGGTTCACTTGCTGCTGTAATTGATGCAGATAGCGGAGAAGAAATCATTTTTGGAAATGAACTGACCATTGAAGATATTGTTTGGACAGGCCCACTGCCTTCACTGGGAGAAATGGCTGCTGCAGTTGGAGTTACAAAAACCCAACCTTATAATCAGATCGAAACAATAATTCGAAATGCGATAAACAGTGGCCGGCAAATTTATTTTACACCACCTTACAGGCCCGAGAATAAAATTAAACTGGCACAGTGGTTACAGGTAACTGTTGATGCTGTTAGTGAAATGGCTTCTGTACTTTTAATAAAAGCTATCATTAGTCAGCGTGAATCTAAAGAGGAATGCGAAGTAGAAGAAATGCACAAAGCATCTTTGATAAGTGCCGATATGCACCTGGCAGCCATGCGTTATGCAAAACCCGGTATGAAGGAATATGAAGTGATGGCTAAAGTGAAAGAAGCTGCGTATGCACAAAATGCCAGTCTTTCTTTTCATCCAATAGTAACCATTCATGGAGAAACATTGCACAACGTATATAGTGGCAACACTATTTATGAAGGGCAAATGGTGCTTTGCGATGCCGGTGCTGCCACAGATATGAATTATGCCGGCGATCTTACCTGTACATTTCCGGTAGGCAAAAAATTTACAGAGAAGCAAAAAGAAATGTATGAAATTGTATTGCATGCACATCAAACATCTGTTGCTATGTTAAAGCCCGGTGTTTTATTTAAAGATGTGTATTTAAATGCAGCGCAAAAAATTGTGGAAGGCATGCAGCAATTGGGTATAATGAAGGGTAATGCTGTTGAAGCGGTTGCTGCTGGTGCTCATGCCATGTTTTTTCAATGTGGCCTTGGGCATATGATAGGCCTGGATGTACATGATATGGAAGATCTGGGCGAACCCTATGTTGGCTATACCGATGAACTTAAAAAAAGTACCCAGTTTGGAATGAAATCATTAAGGCTTGGGCGGGCTTTGCAAGCAGGATTTACTTTAACGGTTGAACCTGGTATTTATATGATCCCGCAACTGATGGATAAATGGGAAGCGGAAAATAAATTTATGGAGTTTATCAATTATAATGCACTGCAAAATTATCGTGATTTCAGTGGCATACGGGTAGAAGAAGATTACCTGGTTACTGAAACCGGCTCTAAGTTATTGGGAAAAAAACTGCCAATGACAATAGCTGAAGTGGAGGCAGTAAGATATGATTGCTTATCATAAGGAGTCACCTGCATTTCACACTTTGAAATCTAATAATACAGTTTCTCTTGAAATAAAATTGTTTATTTATGCTGATTAATAATTCAGGAATCGGGTGTATAGTAATTTGTTTACTGCTTCTTATATCCTGCAATGCCCAAAAAGAGAAAAATATTACTTCAAAATATATTCCCGATTCAAAAGAATTATACAACAGTATTGTTCATGCAGACAGTGTTTTATTTGGTGCTTATAATATCTGCGATCTGCCAACCATGGCAGATTATTTTTCGGAAGACATTGAGTTTTATCACGATAAAGGAGGCCTGATGACCAATAAAGACAGCATCATGGCTGCCACCAAAAAAAATATTTGCGGTAAAGTTACCCGTGTGCTGGTAGCAGGAAGTATTGAAGTATATCCTATTGCCGGTTATGGCGCCATTGAAATGGGGGAACATTATTTTGTTAACAACCAGGAGCCGAAACCCGCTCATCCTTCAGTGGGTAAATTTGTACATACCTGGAAAAATGAAGCGGGGAAATGGAGACTTACCCGTGTCATCAGCCTTCATTAAATCAGTTCAGGAATCATCAGGTAATACCAGTTGCGCTGACAAATATCATATATTATTTTGATGCCAGTCAGGTAAACAAAGCTGTTTTATTTTGTCCTTTGTATTATGAAAATCGTTTTTATAGTACTTCTTTTTCTACATGGACTTATACACTTCATGGGGTTTGCAAAGGCATTTAATTTTGGCAACATTACTCAGCTAACCAAACAAATTTCAAAGCCCACGGGTATAATCTGGCTGCTGGCCGGTTTGTTACTTATATGGGCAGCCATACAATTTTTAATGAATAAGGAAATGTGGTGGCTTCCCGCTGTAAATGCTGTGGTCATTTCTCAATACCTCATTTTTACCAACTGGCACGACGCAAAAGCCGGAACCATTGCTAACATTTTCATGCTTGCCATAGCCATCATTGGTTATGGCACCTGGCATTTCAGCAATAAATACAAAAGTGAAGTGCAATCATTTTTGCCGCAAACTGTAAATGCAGATTCATTTTTAACTGAAAATGACATACAGCATTTACCTGAACCGGTTAAAACATATATCCGCTATGCCGATGATGTGGGTAAGCCAAAAGTAAACAACTTTAAAGTTGAATTCACCGGCCAGATGAGAGCAGATGAAAGATCGGCCTGGATGCCTTTTACATCAGTGCAGTATAATTTTATGGATGCCCCTGCACGTCTTTTTTTTATGAAGGCCTCGATGAAACAATTGCCTGTAGCCGGTTATCACAGCTTTAACAATGGTAGTGCTTTTATGGATATCAGGCTTCTGTCTTTATTCAGGGTACAATACCAATCAGGAAAAGAAATGAATATTTCCGAGACGGTGACCTTTTTTAATGATATGTGTTGCATGGCACCTGCCACTTTAATTGACAAAAGAATTACATGGTCGGATGTGGATAGTAATCAGGTAAAAGCCACATTCACAAACAACAGTATCAGCATTGCTGCCCGGTTGTATTTTAATGAGCAGGGCGAACTTGTCAATTTTATCACTGAAGACCGATATGCATCCACGGCAGATAAACAGATGAAACGCTTTCCCTGGGCAACACCATTGAAAGATTATACGTTGATGAACGGATATAAAGTACCTGCTCACGCAGATGTGATTTATAAATATCCTGAAGGAGATTTTTGTTACGGAAATTTTAAGCTGACGGACATTGAGTATAACTGCATGGAGTATAAATAAATGTATAGCCATGAAATTGAATAAAGAATGGCACGTGAACAATCCCATGCCAAAGAATTCAACCTTTGAGCAGCGGGTAAAATGGCACCTGGCTCATCAGCAAAACTGCTTGTGCAGGCCAATACCGGCAAAGCTTGCAGGAGAGATGAAGCAAAAGGGAATAAAATTTAATGTAAGATCATGAAGCGGCTTTTGATCATACTGGCATCTGTGCTTTTACTTTTTAATGGTATTGGAGCACTGTATGGCGGATATAACCTGATGATGTACCCTGATGGCAGCAGCATACAGTTAACGCCCGATTGGTTAAAGCACACACCCTTTACAAATTATTTTATTCCGGGGCTTGTGCTTTTTATTTTCAATGGCCTGTTCAGCATGGTAGCTTTTGTGGCATTGTTTTTTAACCATCGCATAAATCCCTGGCTTATTATGGCACAGGGAGCCATACTTGTAGGATGGATAGTGATACAGATGCTGCTGCTACAAACAGTATATTATTTGCACATTATTTTAGGTGGCACCGGCATAGCGTTGCTTATTTTGGGGTATTTATTTTTGAAAAAGAATAGAACCAAAACGTCTGTATAGATTAAAAATGTTTTGGTTTTAAAATTTATCCTAATTTCAAAAAAATAATAAAACAAATTCAACATGAAAATTCAGGTTGATGATACGATCAGTTTGGAATTCCTGGAAGATATCCACGCAGAATCTTTATTGAACCTGGTAAATGCCAACAGGCTTCATTTAAGAGCCTGGCTTCCCTGGGTTGACCACATGCATACGGTTGCAAATTTTGCCTACTACATCAGCGATACAAAAAGACGTGCTGCAGAAAGATCCGATTTTGGCTATGCCATTATTATTGATAAAAATATTGCAGGTAAGATTGGTTTACACCACCTCAATAATCAAAATAAAATTGGAGAGATTGGTTACTGGCTGGCAGATGGCCTGCAGGGCAGGGGTATTATTTCCAAATGCTGCACAGCAATGGTCAATTATGGGTTTACTCAACTGGGGCTTAACAGGATAGAAATTAAATGCGGTACCGGCAACAGTAAGAGCCGTGCCGTGGCAGAAAAACTGCAGTTTAAACCCGAAGGAATTTTACGACAGGCCGAATTGCTGAATGGAAAATATATTGACCTGTATTTGTATGCTATGCTTAAAGAGGAATGGAAAAAAATCAACCCTTAATAATATCATTTATGATGCCGATATGGTGTTTGGTATGAAGTTGCAGCATTTTAATGGTGTCTTTTACATGCAGGTTACCAAAATAAGGATGCTTAAAATAATTATTTGGATGTAGAGCGTTAAGCACCGGCAGCCGTTCTTTTAGTAATGCAAATGCTTTCTTCATTTCATCTGCACTCATCTGTTCTTTTGGCTGTACCGATTCTGGCGCTTTTGCTTTTCCCCTGGGGATTTTGTTAAGCGTATAAACAAGCGTTTTGTTTATGTTAAACTTCCAGCTGTAATTTTCCGGATTTGATTTTTCAACAGCCTGTATAATGTTTAAACAAACCAGCAGGCTGTGGTGAATATGCCATCCAACTGCACTGTTGGAAACAGTTGTGTTTATTTTTTCGCTGTGCGGAATTTTTGTTTCCAGTTCTTCTATCAGGGCAAGTAATTTTTTCATAATGCAGTTTTTAACAGCTGTTGGTTAAAATAATTAAGAAGTGCTTTTCCTCATACTCCAACTTCCCGTTCCATTAACTATGGAGAAAAACTCATCACCTTCTTTATAATATTGATGAATTTCCCAGGTTCCCTCAAAATGATCATCTGATAAAACTCCTTCGTATTTGATGACAGGCGGAATAGAATCTTCAAGTACTTCAATTAACCCTGTCTCATTAACTTCCCATGCTTTAGGGTATTGCTTGTCAAAACTAATAAAGTCTCCTTCAAGAAAACCTGCAACAACGCCTTCGTCCTGAAATATATTTCTTGTTTCATCATCACTGAAGTGGCCATAAAATTCAATTCCGCTTGCAGTTACATTCATTTCGAATAAAACTGATTTGCCTATATAATTTCCAGGATAGTCTTCACCATATGTATATTGTCCAACCCAGTTTCCTTCAATTTTCATAGCAGGTTTAGTTTTTCGTTGTGTGGAGACGTGCAAACACTTTCGCAAGCCCACCCTAACCCCCGTGAGCCGCCGCCGCTTGGTCTCCGACCAGCGGCATAGCCACCGAAAAGCTGCTACAATTTACATTAATTAGTGTGATGAATTCTATACCGCTTAAATCCTGTTCATTTATTAGGAGAAGTTGGTGTTGCTGGGCCTCAGGAAGACTTACGGTGGCAGAAAGTTTCTAGATTAGATACCTGTCGTGTAAAAAGAAACCAAGATATCCAAAACCAAACGAAATAATTAGCATGGCGATGAGCCTAAAAGTGAGATTTGCATCTTCTATTTCTTCAGCCGTCATTCCCGTCTTGGCATTTAAAGCAAGTGAAAGTTTCCAACCGACAGTTGCATCATAAAGCCCAATAATACAATTCGCTAAGAATGCTAAGCTTAAGTCTGATTTAGCCGAAATAAAATAAGCAGTAAAAGTATATACAAGTAAAGAAAGAATAATTAGCCACCCATAATTAAAATTCAATTTTCTTGAAGCAATTGCACCCAAGGTATCAATTAAAGTTACAGCTGCGATGCCTGCCAAAGTAATAAGAGAAGTGTGTGCTAAATTTGTCATATATTCTTTTAAGCCTTTATCTTTGGCATTGCAGCCAATATTTGTATTTACGCTAATTTATGCTACTAAAAAAGAGAAAACAATTTTATAACCTGTTCTTTATTTTGCCGCTGGTCGGAGACCAAGCGACGGCGGCATCTCATGAAATTAGAAGCCAACAAAAAATGCCCCGAAAAACTCCGGGGCATCCTAAGCAATGAGTCCTGGTTAAAATTTTAAACCAACCGTAGCAACAATATTTCCTCTTTGTTGCTTTAGTTCTGCAAAAGTATTTTGTTTGTTTTGAAGCCGGTAGGGGATGCTTACATCTTTATTCATGGCATGTACATAGGTAAGGTCAACAAAAAAACCTTTATTGCGGTAACCAAGGCCCCCGCTTAATAACATGCGGTTGGCTTTTAATTCAGCCTCTTTGTAAGGTTTACCATAATATGCAAAACCCAGCCTGGCCATAATGACGTTAAATTTCAATTCACCACCCACCCTGAAATTTAAATTGCCTTTATAATTGTTCTTCACAACTTTGTTCAATGCTTTATAATACACTTTCTCTTCATCGGTTACCGTTTCATTGTCGCTGCTGAAACGGCTGCCATTATGATGTACATATTCGACATCTGCACTGATAAATCCTTTTTGCCTGGTTACATCTTTCACTTCTCTGAATACATAAGAAGCACTGATGATGGCTTTGAATGGGGTGCTTTGTATGTACTCTGCTACGCCGGGCTGACTGTTGGTAAAGGTTTGCGAGTTCACAGTAAAGTTTGCAACCGGGTTCTCTACTTCAGTAGTTAAATAGGTGGTACGGGTATCTTTTAAAAATATCCAGCTGGGGGTATGTATGGCCAGGCCCAAACGTATATGATCCTGCGGCCTGTAAATGATGCCGATCTTTGCATTAAAGCCAGTACCCCTGGTTGTAAAATTATCGGTGTATTCAAACTGCTTAAAATAATTGGAAGTATTGGAAGAGGTATCAGATTCTTTAAAAACCGTGTTGCTGGTATAATTAATTAATGGAATGCCGATCGTTGCACCTATAAACCATTTGTCTTTGCTGTTATGCGCAAAGCCAATGGCCAGTTCCGAAATAGCCCCGTTGGTTTTCTGTATCATTTCCTGTTGCAATGCCTGGTTAGCAGCCAGTATATATTCGGGTGCGGCTATAACCTGTAAATTTCCGCCAATGGTTACTGTATCTATTAAATAAGTGTACAAAGCAGGTGCCGAACCATAAGGCAGTGGCGAGTTACTGTTTAAAACATCATCAATGGTATAACCATAAGTGGCATTTGCATTGGCAAATTCTTCTGCAAACTGTTCGCTGAATGAACTGATGTTATTCAATCCCTTGTACCGTACTTCATTATTAAAATTGGCAGTTTGTGTAAATGCAATGCTGAAAGCGCTGCTGTTTCCTGATTTTTTGCCGCTGCTGTGTCCAAAAACCCAACCGCTTGTTCCAAAAGCAACATTGTTTTTTGAATTTTCAGAACCGGTACCCCTGAATGTTGCTTTGTTGTTATTGAAAGAAAAAGCGGGCGTAATAACAAATTCATTGGTCTTATATAACCCAAGCCCGGCGGGGTTTACAAAAGTTGCATTAATATCTCCACCCAGGGATCCCATGGCGCCACCAATGGCCATATTACGTGCCGTTCCGCTTTGGGGGTAAAAAGAGTAGCGAATGGCATCTTCGGGAACCTGTGCGTAAATAAATGAACCGGTAAGTAAAAAAATGAGGAGTAAATATATTTTCATGAAGTCGTTTTATTTGAAAAATCAATAGCTCAACAATGGGTCTTTACAATGGTCTTCGCAATTTCCCTCCCCCTGAAGGGGGAGGATAGGTGGGGGTTATCCACCTCTTGCCGGCCTGCTTGTAGATCCTGAACTACTGCCGCTGCCGGATGATGAACTTCCGCTGCTGCCTGATGTAGGTGAATAGGATCTTGTATTATTTGATGAAGGGGTTGAAGGGATCTGTTCAATGGTTTGCCTGAGTATATTACCTAAACGGCTGCCGCTTCTGTTGCTGTTATTATACTGTGTAGATGAATTGGAAAAAGTTAATGTGCCGTTTGTTTTGCCAGATGCCACTCTTGTATTGTATCCGCTGTATGCATTTAGATTTACCATACGGGGTGTGGTATTTACGGGTGCATTATAACCAACTCTTGCTGTATAAATTGCCCAGGGGTAATAATATGGGTTATAATAGTAACCATAATTAGGTGTTTTGCAGGTAGCATAATTATACGGACTGTAATCGTAATTATAATCATCCCTGAAATTTCTCCAGCGCTGATCACGTATCGTCATCGTTATTTCATAATCATTGTTTATGGGGCGCCGGTCATCTTCACGTTCGGTATATTTTTTTTCTGTAACAGGTCTTACAGGGCTGTAATACACATCATCAGGCGTTTGCCCGGTTTTATAAGCAGTGCTGCAACTGCTGAAAGCGGCTACAGATAAGGCGATAAGTAAAATTTTTGATGTCATGGCGATTTGTTTAAAGCATTTAAAATTGAAGTTACTACTTTTGTGCAGTTTGGAAGTACTTTGTGCAACTGCTTAACATAAACCATCAGACAATAAAGTTAGAATCTCTGATGTTAAAGCAGTGCTAAAACAAAAGACGATTTATTAAAATTTATACAAATTAAATGAGCAAAGAATTAACATCAAGAGCAGAAGATTATTCGCAATGGTACAACGACCTGGTTATTAAAGGCGGACTGGCAGATTATTCTGCCGTAAGGGGCTGTATGGTAATTAAACCCTACGGTTTTGCATTGTGGGAGAACATGCGTGACCAGTTAGATAAAATGTTTAAAGATACCGGTCACCAGAATGCCTATTTTCCGTTGTTTGTACCCAAGAGCCTGTTTGAAGCCGAAGAAAAGAATGCAGAAGGTTTTGCAAAGGAATGTGCCATTGTAACGCATTACCGTTTGAAGAACGATCCTGATAAACCCGGCAAACTGATGGTAGATCCGGAAGCCAAACTGGAAGAGGAACTGATCATTCGCCCTACCAGCGAAGCCATCATCTGGAATACTTATAAAGGTTGGATACAATCTTACCGCGATCTTCCTTTGCTGATAAACCAATGGGCCAATGTGGTGCGTTGGGAAATGCGTACGCGTTTGTTTTTGCGCACGGCTGAATTTTTATGGCAGGAAGGACATACCGCACATGCCACCAAAGAAGAAGCGATAGAAGAAACCAAAAAGATGCTGGATGTATACGCTGAGTTTGCCGAAGATTGGATGGCAGTACCGGTGATCAAAGGCGTGAAAACCCCCAACGAACGTTTTGCCGGTGCTGAAGATACGTATTGCATTGAGGCTTTGATGCAGGACGGTAAGGCTTTACAGGCAGGCACTTCACATTTCCTGGGGCAAAACTTTGCCAAGGCATTTGATGTTAAATTCAGTGATAAGAACAATGTGCTGGATTATGTTTGGGCTACTTCCTGGGGTGTATCTACCCGTTTGATCGGTGCATTGATCATGGCGCACAGCGATGACCAGGGATTGATCATGCCGCCAAAAATTGCACCGCTGCAGGTGGTTATTGTCCCTATTTATAAAGGCGAAGAAAGCAAAGCACCCATTGATGCAAAAGCCAATGAGATCATTGCTTCATTAAAAGCTTTGGGTATACGGGTTAAGTATGATAACAGTGATAACAGCCGTCCCGGCTGGAAATTTGCACAATACGAATTACAGGGTGTACCCATAAGGCTTGCCATGGGACTGCGTGATATGGAAAACCAGGTGGTGGAACTTGCCCGCAGGGATACCAAAGAAAAAACCAGCATGCCCATGGAAGGGCTTGCAACTGCGGTTGCAAATCTGTTGAACGAGATTCAAAACAACATGTTCAATAAAGCGCTTGCTTTCAGAAATGAAAATATCAGGGAAGTTGATAGCTGGGATGATTTTGTAAAAACGCTGGATGAAAAAACCGGCTTCGTGTCTGCACATTGGGATGGTACTGCGGAGACGGAAGAAAAAATAAAAAACGAAACCAAAGCAACTATTCGTTGTATTCCTTTAGATAATAAACAGGAAGAAGGGAAATGTGTTTTGACGGGAAATCCAAGTACGCAAAGGGTTTTGTTTGCCCGAGCTTATTAGGGGTTAATCCGTTAATCCGTTAATTGGTTAATCCGTATATGCTACAATAAGATAATTCGTAAATTTAAGCATCGTTCGATGCTAAATTAAATTTTATGGATTACACTTTGGAAAAACTGGAAGTCTATCAATTATCTGAAGCTTTTTCTGATACTATTTGGGATATTGTTATGACCTGGGATATTTTTAGAAAGGATACTATTGGTAAACAGATTGTAAGATCAGCCGATTCCATTTCAGCAAATATTGCCGAAGGTTATGGCAGATATTATTACAAAGAAAGCAAACAGTTTTTCTTTTATTCCAGAGGGTCATTACAGGAAACCAAATCCTGGCTATCTAAATGCAAAAGAAGAAAAATAATTGAAAAGGACAGGGCAGATGAATTAATAAACGAAGCAGAGAAGATCCTGGCTAAACTGAACGGCTACATAAAATTCATTGCAGCCTCTCCCAAACACAATAAGAAAGATTGAATAATAATGCCCCCACGGATTAACGGATTAACCAATTAACGGATTAACTGCGGCAATGACTTACTACCTGTTAAATATCACTTCCTGGCTTGAAGCCCACCAGATTCCCTGCATCTTCAAGTCATTCACACATATGGATTGTCCGGGTTGTGGTGTGCAACGTAGTTTTGTTTTATTGTTAAAGGGAGATGTGCCTGGTAGCTTTTTCATGTATCCTGCTTTAATGCCGATACTTCTGCTTTTTGCTTTTCTGATATTGCATGTAATATTAAAAATCAGGAATGGGGCTAATATTTTAAAATATATGTACATTTTTTGTACGGGTATTATCTTAGTAAGTTATATTTACAAACTATTAGTTACCAAAACAACCTAACATGTCAGATCCACACCAGGACTATTTAAGCAATAGTAATTCAGGCAATCAGTTGCCAAACGCCACTGCCACATTGGTATTGGGAATTCTTTCCATCGTCGTGTGCTTTATTTGCGGTATCATCGCTTTGGTTATCTCCAATAAAGACATGGCTATGTACAGGGCCAATCCCGAGTTGTATTCAGTATCATCTTACAACAATATCAAAGCAGGGCGTATCTGTTCGATCATTGGTATCATTTTACAGTTACTTGGTATAATCGTGTACATCATTTTTATTGTCTTTTTTCATTTCTATGGCAGGAAGTTTAAGATAACAGCTTTTATAAATAGTCTAAAACCAACACCATGAGCGATCAGCAAAATTTATTGACGCCTAACAATAATTATAACCAGCAGGCAAACCTGTCTAATGCAACAGCTTCACTGGTATTGGGTATCATATCCATTGTTACCAGTTTATGTTATGTATCGGCATTGATAGGTATCATATGCGGTGTTATTGGCTTGGTATTGGCTAATAAAGACAGGTCATTATATAAATCTACTCCCGAACTTTATTCCAGCTCAAGTTACAGCCAGTCCAATGCCGGAAGAACCTGTAGTATTATAGGTTTAATTCTGAGTGCATTATGGCTGGTATTCATTATCATCATGTTTGTATTGGTAGGAAGTATGAGTTATAATGACTGGCGTTAAAATATATAATTAATGAAGAATGGGCTTTCAATTTGAAAGCCCATTCTTGTTTTTAGTATGTTCTTATTCTTTTGTAGCTAAATAGTTATAATCGGCCAGCAGTTTTTCCAAAAACTGGTCAACATGCATATCGGATTGTATCTGCAGCACTTCTTTTATCTTCATCGAAACCCGGTGGCACATATCGTAGTTGTTTCTTTTGCCGGCCTGTATCAAAACTCCTTTAATGGTATTAATATCCCGATCGCTTAGCCGCATAACTTGCGGAAACATCACTTTATAATCTGTTTTATCTATCTGCATAAACACTGTATCGGCCAGGGTTAATGCCGATTTGGTATTTACCACCACCGTGCCGGCTATCATATCGCCCAGCCGTTGGTTTTTGTTGGTAACTGATATTATGATGACAACGGCAATACCCAACATGCCCGTAACAAAAATATACACCATTATATTGGCTGTTGAAAAAGCGATATAACCAAAAAAGAACGGCCATTCAAAGAAACGGGTTACCCACCTTAAAATAAACTGGCCTAATGTAGGCTCTCCACCTTCCAGGCTGATGACCCGGATGGCCATGATCTTTTTACCAAGTGTTTGCCCGTTAAACCACAGTTCGGTGAGTAAAGAGTAGAGCAGCATGGGAAGGGAGATAATGAGGATATCCATGCCTACACTTTCATCCCAGTTAAAGACAAACTCATTGTACATTACGTATTTCATGCTGAACAGGAAAATGATCAGCAATATAAAATCAATAATATAAGCCAGCAGCCTTTTATGGAATTCTGCAATTTCAAACTCCAGGTCAATGTTAAAAGCGGTGCCAATTTGGATAATGCCCATGATGTATGCAAATTACAATTTGCCGACAACAGATGAACAAAATGCTACATTTTAAATTGTTGCATCCTTTATCTGATTTAAAAAATAAAATTTGCTTATATTTTTCAGACTCCAAAGCTCCCCTCTCCTTTGTCGCAGACCCCGATCATTTCGGGGGAGAGGGGTTGGGAGTGAGGTTAAAACATGAATTTTTTTATGAATCAAAAAAGGGTGAATTTACACACTTAATGTAAAACCGTATTTTAAGTTTGAAAAGTTGTCAGTCCCGATAGCAACCGGGATTGTCGAAGCCGGAATGAGTTGTGGGGTAACACGCCTTCGACAGACTCAGGCTGACATCTCATTGAGTAAGATTGATTTTTCAGACTATGATTCTTCTAAAAAAAAGATATTTTTTGCGATGAGGGAAGCTATGTTTATTAAAAAGAATGCTGAAAAGTGGGATAAATACCAGCATTCTCCAACTGATAACCCCGATGAAACAGCAGAAAGGTTTGTTAATTTAATTGACGACCTGAGCTATGCAAAAACCTTTTATCCAAAAAGTAAAGTTACCCGTTGGGTGAACGGTATTGCTGCAGGCATTTACCAGAGCATCTATAAAAATAAAAAAGAAAAATACAGCCGCATTTTCATTTTCTGGAAATACGAATTACCCCTGTTGTTTAAAAGATACCACCGCATTTTTTTATTTACCACCATTTTATTTGTATTGTTTGTGGCTATTGGTGTTTTCTCGTCAAAAGAAAACCCGGAGTTTGTAAGAGGCGTGATGGGGGATGCGTATGTGGATATGACAGAAGAAAATATTGAAAAAGGCGATCCTTTTGGTGTGTATAAGGACGGTAACCCGTTTTCGATGTTTGTGTGGATAGGGTTTAACAATATCCGGGTTGCATTTTTATCATTCATTGGCGGGTTTACCCTGGGGCTGTTTACCATACGGGTAATGTGGAGCAATGGCATTATGCTCGGGTCTTTTCAATACATGTTTTTTGCAAAAGGGCTGGGCATTAAATCAGTATTGGTTATCTGGATACATGGCACCCTGGAAATATCGGCCATTGTAATTTCTGCCACGGCAGGCCTGGTGCTGGCTGCAGGTATTTTATTTCCGGGCACCTACTCACGATTTGATTCTTTTAAACGAAATGGAAAAGATGCCGCCAAAATTTTAATAAGCCTGGTGCCCATATTTGTTGTTGCTGCATTTTTTGAAAGTTATGTAACCCATTTAATGAGCCAGACTTATGATAAAGCGAAAAATCCGGGCTTGCCGGTATGGGTAAGCGTAAGTATTTTGGCTGCATCATCAGCATTTATTATCTGGTATTTTGTTATCCTCCCTATTCGCTTACACAGAAAAGGTTATTATATTCAGCCTGATGGTATCATCAACCGGGTGAAGAAAGAAAATGCGTAAAATCATTTACATATCGTTATTGCTGCTGGGATTTATATCTGCCGTACAGGGGCAGAAGAAATTCGTTTACGAGGATACTTCCTTGCTGCAAAAAGAAGAGCCGGCTGAAGAGCTTGTTGAGGAAGTGATCATGCTGGATACTGCGGCAGCTGTGGCTCCTGCTGAAGCTTTGGATGAAGAACGGGCAGATACCAGCTTGTATATAAATGACCTGACCCTTTCTTACGATTCTATAAAAAACTGGAGAAATTTAAAAGCGTATGCTTACACAAAATATTTAGACAGCCTTTTAAAAAGTATAAAGAAAAAAGAAGCTAAAGAACCGCCCAGGCCACAAACAAGTATACTAAGCCGTTTATTTAATTCAAATATTGTAACAGTAATGCTCTGGTCAGTGGCCATTGCTTTTGTGTTGTTCATTTTATACCGCCTGTTTCTGGCAGAAGGCGCTTTCAAAAGAAAATCAAAATTAACCAGGGCAGAAGCAGCGGTGGAAGAAGAAATAATTACCAAAGAAAGTGATTTTGATGCTTTGATAAGGCAGTCTTTGCAAAGTGGTAATTACAGGCACGCCGTGCGTTACCAGTATTTACGAACCCTGCATTTGCTGGCAGAAAAAAATATGGTTCAGCTGGCACCTGATAAAACCAATTTCCAATACGTTAGTGAAATTGCAAACCGTAATCACCAGCAGCCTTTTGCATCGCTCACTTTAAATTATGAGTATGTATGGTACGGCGAATTTGAGATCGATAAAAATATATACGATAAGATTGAAAGTAATTTCAGGGGCTTCAATCAAAAAATATAAGCATTGAAAAAAAGGTTTGCACATATCGTTTTATTATGTACAGTTATGGTGTTACTGAACGCCTGCACGGGTGGTGGCAGCAAAATGCCTTCTTTAAAGGAAACCTATTCTAAAAAAGATACTAAACCTTTTGGCGCCGCGATTGCTTACCGGCAACTGGAGAGCATGTATGCTGGCAATAATATACAGGACAAAAAACAGCACTTTAAAGAGACCTGGGATAATATCAGTGACACTGGTTCTTTGTACATCTGCCTGGCACCAAAATTATTTGTAACCGAAGAAGATGTGGAAGCCATGATGGAATATGTACATGCAGGCAACAGCCTCTTTATTGCTGCCGGATCAATAGATGAGCTTTTGCTGGATGAAGTAGGTTGCAGTGCTGTGTATACATCACCAGCCATTGAAAACATGGTTGGTAAAATGCAGCCCACAAATGTTTTTTCTGCATTTCAGCCTGAGTTTAAGTACGGCTATTATTATTATCCGTTTGAGAATTATTTTACCAGCATTGATAGCAGCAATACCCGTGTACTTGGTTACAACGATAATAAAAAGCCCAATTCCATAGTATATTTTCATGGCAAGGGAAGGCTGTACCTGCAATGTGAGCCACGGGCATTCAGTAATTATTTTTTGCTGAAGGATAATAATTACCAGTATTTAAAAAACACGGTTGCTTTTACGCATAGCGAGCCTGAGCATGTGTACTGGGATGATTATTACAACAAACTAACGAGCCGTAAAAATTCTAAAAGGAGTTTTTCAACTTTCAGTGAGATCATGAAACACCCGCCGCTGAAAGCTGCATTTTGGTTAGCACTGATCCTGCTGTTACTATACATTCTGTTTGGCGGTAAACGTGTGCAGCGTATAATACAACAGCTAAAACCCAACGAAAATACTACAGTAACATTTACCGAAACCATTGGCAGGCTGTACCTGCAGAAAAAGGACAATAAAAATATAGCCGACAAAATGATTACCTATTTTAATGAGTACATTCGCAATACCTATTTTTTAAATACCAATCATGTAAATGATGATTTTATTTTGATGCTGAGCCGCAAGAGTGGGGTAGACAAAGACAAGATCGATACCATTTACCGCACTATTGCTACCGCACAGAAAAGTAATGAGGTGAACGATTACCAGTTGCTTTCTTTACAGGAACAAATACAACATTTTTATAAAAATACCGGTAAGAAATATTAATAAAAAGAAAAACGATGGAAGAAAATTTATTTGAACAGCGCATTGATCTGAACGGACTGAACAGATCCGTTTATGACATTAAAAACGAGATCGCCCAGGTCATCATCGGGCAATATAAAATGGTGGATCTGTTGCTGATTGGCCTTTTATGCGACGGGCATATTTTAATTGAAGGTGTACCCGGCGTGGCAAAAACATTAACTGCCAAGCTGATGGCAAAGATCATTGATGCAGATTTTTCCCGCTTACAGTTTACGCCCGATCTGATGCCAAGCGATGTTGTTGGTACTTCCGTATTCAATCCCAAAGAGGGTGACTTCAAATTCAAATCGGGGCCCATTTTCAGCAATATTGTTTTAATTGATGAGATAAACCGGGCACCGGCAAAAACACAGGCAGCTTTGTTTGAAGTAATGGAAGAACGGCAGGTAACCATTGACGGTATTACCCACCAGATGCGTTTTCCGTTTTTGGTGTTGGCCACACAAAACCCCATTGAGCAGGAAGGTACGTACCGTTTGCCCGAAGCACAGCTTGATCGTTTTCTTTTTAAGATAGAAGTGGGTTACCCAACCCTGCAGGAAGAGATCAGTATCTTAAACCGCCAGCAGGGAAAAACACAAACAGAAATGATCGAAGGCGTGCGTAAATTATTAACGCCTCATGATATACAGCATTACCGTAAACAGGTTCAATCAATTATTATAGAACCAAAACTGGTGGAGTTTATTGCCAGGATAGTGCATGAAACCCGCAACAATCCGGCATTGTACCTGGGAGCATCGCCCAGGGCCTCGCTGGCAATACTTCGCTCGGCCAAAGCCAATGCAGCCATTAAAGGACGTGATTTTGTAACACCGGAAGATATTGTGGAAATGGCGCCGCATGTACTGAGGCACCGTATCATTCTTACACCTGAAAAAGAAATGGAAGGCATTACAGCAGACGATCTGATTGAAAGTATTTTAAAAGCCATTGAAGTACCGAGATAATACTAATGGATCCTATAAAAAAATATATTGGTGGATTATACTTTCCTGCAAGATTTTACCTTGCATTGGGTCTTTGTGTTGTGTTATTCATCGTTTCTTTTTTTGTACCGGAGATGTTTACTGTTGTAAAGATGTTACTATTGGTTGTAATCGCATTGATCGTTATTGATTACCTGTTTCTTTTTGTTTTGGGCAAAGCACCCACAGCCAAAAGACTTGCCGCTGACCGTTTCAGCAATGGCGATGAAAACAAAGTAGAACTGCAGGTAAAGAACAATATGCTTTTTACTACGGATATGGAGATCATTGATGAATTGCCGGTGCAGTTTCAAAAGCGTGACTGGAAATTGTTGCACCGTTTTAAAGCAGCCGAGCAAAAAAATATTTTGTACAAACTCCGCCCCGTAACCAGGGGAGAGTACCAGTTTGGCCGCATTATTATTTATGTAAGTTCGTTACTGGGTTTGGTAAAGCGCCGCCACAATATAGAAGCAAATGAGACAGTTCCGGTGTATCCTTCATTTTTGCAGATGCGTAAGTATGAACTGCTTTCTCAAACAACCATACAAACCGAGTATGGTAATAAGCGTATGCGTAAGATCGGTCACAGTATGGAGTTTGAGCAGATCAAGGAATATGTACGGGGAGATGATATCCGCAGTGTGAACTGGAAGGCAACTGCCCGCAAAGGATCGCTGATGGTAAATAATTACACCGATGAAAAAAGCCAGCAGGTGTATTGCATTATTGATAAAGGCCGTTTAATGAAAATGCCTTTTGGCGGGTTAACATTGCTGGATTATGCCATTAACAGCACGCTGGTATTATCAAATGTTTGCCTGCAGAAACAGGATAAAGTGGGGCTGATGACTTTTGCGAATAAGATGGGCTCGCTGCTGGCTGCCGACCGAAAGCCTATACAGCGTGAAAATATTTTACAGTTGTTGTATAACCAGGATACGGCATTTTTAGAAAGCGATTATGAAATGCTGTACATGCAGATACGTAACCGCATCAAGCATCGCAGCCTGATCGTGCTCTATACCAATTTTGAATCTTTATCAGGATTGAACAGGCAATTGAATTACCTGCGTTCTATAGCCAGGCATCATTTGCTGATGGTAGTGTTTTTTGAAAATACCGAGCTGCATGCCCTCTCTCACCTGGATGCTAAAAATGTAGATGAAGTGTACATTAAAACCATTGCTGAAAAATTTGAGTTTGAAAAAAGGCTGATCGTTAAAGAATTAAAGAAGCATGGAATTCTTTCTATTTTAACGCCACCGGAAAAACTTACCATTAATGCGGTTAATAAGTATTTGGAGTTGAAGGCGAGGCAGGCGATATAAGCGAACTTTAATACATTGCCAATTCATCCAGTACCTTTGTAAAAAAAGATTTGGCACGTAAAGCAACATACCGGGAAAGATATACCAACAAATTAATAGAAGCCGGTGAGGAGCCGGTTAAAAAAGAACGCAAGGAAAGAATTCCTATAGATCCTGCCATTCAGCAACCTTATGCAGATGGAAAAGTTATTTTAATAAACAAACCATTGCACTGGACATCTTTTGATGTGGTGCGTAAACTGCGTAGCCTTATCCAGATAAAAAGATCGGCCATGCCGGAACGCTTGATCCGCTGGCTACCGGTTTGCTGATCGTTTGCACCGGCAAGTTTACCAAGAAGATAAACGAGTACATGGCGCAGGAGAAGAAATACACCGGCAGCATTACGCTGGGGGCTGTAACACCCACTTACGACCTGGAGAGTTTACCGGAACAACAAAAGGATTTTTCTTTTGTAACCAATGAAATGCTGCAAAGTGCAACTGAAAAATTTGTGGGTGATATTCAGCAACTGCCCCCAATGTTTTCTGCCATAAAAAAAGATGGCGTTGCATTATATGAACTGGCAAGAAGGGGAGAAGAGGTTGAATTAAAACCACGCAGCATCCATATCAAATCTTTTGAAATTACTGCCATTGAATTACCAGTTGTTCATTTTAAAGTAGTCTGCAGCACCGGTACCTATATCCGCAGCCTGGCCAATGATTATGGCGCTGCATTGGGTTGTGGTGGTTATTTAAGCAGTTTATGCCGCACAAGGATTGGGGAATTTAAGAATGAGGATGCCATGGGGATGGAGGAGTTTGAGCAATCGTTAATTGGTTAATCCGTAAATCCGTTAATCCGTAAATGCCTGATACTTTGAAAAGCTAACTGAGTAGTAAGTCTCCCCACGGATTAACTAATTAACGGATTAACTGATTAACGTTTTTAGAATGGATAACTGATACCAATCGTTAAATTATAATTTTCGTAACGCCATTTTTTATAGCGGTTGTCATTGTAAGTACCGCCGGGGTTCAGCGGATCGGGTACTTTTTTTCCACGCCTGAATAAATTATTAAAGTTGATGTCAGGAATTTGCCACCCATCATTTTTAGCCACATCGGGGCGTTTAAAACGGAAGCCAAAATCAAACCGCAAAACAAAATAATTAAAATCCAGCCTGAAGCCTGTGCCTGCAGAAACACCCAGTTGTTTGTACAGGTTTGCAAACTGAAACTGCGTACTGTCGGTACCACCGCCGGGATTTGAATTTCTGAAATTCCATACATTGCCAATATCAGCAAATAAAGCGCCTTTCAACACCAGCGAATTGGGAATGATCTGTACAATGGTGTAGCGGTATTCAATATTTGTTTCCAGTTGGATGTCGCCGGTGCGATCATTAAAAGAATTGGAGCCGTAGGGTGAAAGCGGTTGGCCTCCCCGGCCAATACCGCGTACCGGCCAGCCACGCATACTGTTACTGCCGCCACCAAAATACTGTTTAAAGAAGGGGAGTGTGGTATCTTTTTTTGAAGCAATGCCGATGCCGCCAAACACGCGGAAAACAAATGCTGTTTTTGGCCTGCTAACCGAGTAAATATATTCCACATCAGTTTTTACAAACTGCCTCATGTATTGCTTAAGAATGCCCAACCGTCCCCATAGCAACCCCGATTCTTCTACATTTATTTTAAAACTGTGTTGCCGGTTAGGATGTAAAGCGTTTACTTTATTGATCCGGTAACCAATGCTTGAACCTGCTACCAGTGCTGTATTGAACGAGTATCGCAGGAAAGGGTTATCAGCCAGTGTTTTCTTAAAACTATCTGTTTCGTTATAGAGTTTGGCAAATTCAAAGTTCAACGGTTTAAATATCCACTGCCGGTTCTTTTTTGTGGTTCCTGAATACCCTACCCCAAAATTAAACGACTGCAGGTTGAATAAATTGATGCGGTTTATGTAAGAAACCCGGGTAGTGATGAAAGATTCAGTACTGATAAAACGTTTGTCGGTATTAAATTTTGCAAATGGAAATATCAGCCTGGGAAAAGAAATATTATTGGTATAACTGATCTCGTTTGAGTTGATCAGATTTTTTCTGCTGTTACTATCGGGCCTTAAATTAAATTCAACACCGGCCAGTAAAGAATTGGTCATTTTTATTCCTTCCTTGTTCAGGTTTCGGTTTAAGAAAGAGATATTGCCCGATAAGCCCAGCAGGTTACCGGCATTGGCGGCTGTTACACTATTGGTATTGCTGGATGCGGAGTAACTGGCTTCCAGGGAAGCCTCATAACCGTATTGTTTACCTGGCATCAGCTGTACGATAAGGTCGAGTTTATTTGAACTGTCTGCTGATCTTACTTCTTCCACCACAATATTGGTACTTTGCCACACACCTGCACGTGCGTAAGCATTCAGCGATTTATAAAAATCGGCCTGGTTGTATAAATCGCCTTTTCGCAAAAACATATTCCGCACCAGTATCCGGGGCCTGAATAAATATTTATGATACAGCATGATAAAGTTTGTATCTGCTTTGCAGGTGTCGCAGCGCTTTCTTGACAGGTATCTTCTGGTCAGGCCCGGGTCATTCAGGTTGTCGCCATTTCTGTAGTCGGGTAAAAAATAAATATTGTTTATGTAAAATGGTTTAAGCCTGCTGCTGTCTTTTGGGGTATTTAAAACCACGGCCAGTTTAATGGTGGGAGAGTCCCTGGCAGCCTGGGCTTCGGCTAATAATTGTAATTGTTCAAAAATGTCGTCAGTGATGGTGGTTAAGGCAGCCACAGTTGTATCGCCTCGCATTACCAATTCTTCTGAGGTAAATTTATAATAACCATTGTTGCGATACAACTCAACAAGCCGGTTGATTTCCCCAATTACAGCTGCTTTTGTTACCGGTTTGCCCTCTTTAATTAAAGTCTTTTCTATATTTTCAACAGCTATTTTTTGCAGGTCGGGTTTGCGCATAATGTACGAGAACGTGTCTATGAGCGTAGGTTTATTAACCTCTACAATATAACTTACCTGCACCCGTTGCTGATTGCCGGAGTTTACAGTATCGGCACTGTAGGTTGCTTTTGCCTTATAATAACCCACATGCAACATAGATGTTTCCATATTGCGGGCCGATTTGGCTGCCGAGTTACTGTCGTATACGGGTGGACTTACCAGTATATGCCAGAAAAAAAGTTTATCAATCACTTTGATGCGTGAACTATCATCCAGTTGAGCATTTAAGCGCTGTCTTAATGCGGCTCTTTCTTCTTTGCTAAAATTTCCTCCCTTAACTTCGATCTTATTTTTGGCAACAAAGGGCTTGTCTTTTTGGTACTTTCTTGGAATGGTACAGGATGCAATAAATAAACAAATGAAAATAGTATATTTCATCCCGGCTAGCGGGAGTTGTAAAAAACGGTATTTAACTAAAGGGTTAACCAGCATAAAATATTAAAAGCGACAATGTTAAGCAAAACACATACCAAATATATCCAAAGTTTACAGCACAAAAAACTTAGAGATGAAACCGGCCTTTTTATTGCCGAAGGGCCGAAGGTAGTGATGGATCTTTTAAACAGCCGCAAATTTGTTTGTAAAGAAATATTTGCCCTGAATAACTGGCTGCAGGAACACAGCCAGCAGCTTTCATTACTGAAGGATATAGTGGTTACTCCGGTTGAAGATTTTGAACTGCAAAAAATATCATCTTTATCAACTGCGCATGCTGTGGTGGCCGTTTTTGAAAAAAGAAAACCGGTTTACACAATTGAAACGGCTTTAAAAATTACATTGGTTTTGGATACCATACAGGATCCCGGTAACCTGGGTACCATCATCCGTATTGCCGATTGGTTTGGGGTAGAAAATATAATTTGCTCCATTGGTTGTGCCGACATGTACAATGCAAAAGTGGTGCAGAGTACCATGGGCAGTTTGGGCAGGGTGAATGTGATATATACAGATATTATTGCCTGGTTAAAAGAAAACAGAAAGGTAAAAATTTATTCAGCTTCGCTGGAAGGGGAGGATATGAAATGTATTGGAAAGGTGAAAGAAGGAATATTGATCATCGGGAACGAGGCAAATGGCGTTAGCGATGAAGTGATGGAGTTGGTGAATGAAAAAATAAATATTCCAAGGATTGGTGAGGCAGAATCTTTAAACGCTGCTGTGGCAACAGGTATCATACTTTCACATATAAAATAATATTGTTACTCCGATACGGGTTAACGGAATTGAATTGCCTTAACCGGCTTTACTTTTTTTATTAAAAGTGAAGGAATGATCAGTGTTGCAAAAGAAACAACCAGCGTTGCCAGGCAGATCAATAAAACCTGCCACCATACCACCTCTGCATGTGCAGCATTCATGTAATACGCTTCTTCATTCAGTTTTATAAAACCTGTTCTTTCCTGTAGCCAGCAAATGCCAAGCCCCAATGCTGCACCTCCTAAAATGCCTGTAATGGCAATTACCGATGTGTTGTACAAAAATATCTGTTGTATTTTCCAGTCAGATGCTCCCAATGCCTTTAGAATACCCGTCATGCGGGTTCTTTCCAAAACCAGGATAATTAAACAGGTGATCAGGTTTACCACAGCCACCACCATCATAATAATAAGCAGCATGGTTTTTATTTGTCCTTGCAGGGCCAGCCAGTCAAAAATATTAGGATAGATTTCTTTAATAGACCTGCTGTACCAGCTTTGCGGCAACGCTGCGTATATAAAATTATTTACGGTATCGGTTTTTTTGTAGTCATGTAAAAAAATCTCATAGCCGCCTATCTGGTCTGGTTCCCAGCCGTTTAGTTTGCGGATGAGGTTAATATCGCTTAATGCAAAATTTTTATCATATTCCTCAATGGAGGTTTTGAAAATGCCGGCAATTTTAAGCCAGCGTGCTGTTTTAGATCCATCTTCCCTGAAAAAGAAAACAAAAACACTGTCATTTAATTTTGCTTTTAGCTGGTTGGCAGTATATGCAGAGATGTTGATCTCGTTGCTGTACCCGCTGTCTTTAAAACTGATCCATTTACCCGATTGCAGGAAAGGTTCAAGGCGGTTAAAGTCAAAAGAAGAATCAACACCTTTCAGCAATACACTTTCAATATCTGCCTGAAATTTTATGATAGCCGATTTGGTGGCAAAGCGTTCCACGGACTTTACTTCCGGCATTTGTTTTAGAAATTTTTCAATACTGTCATTTTGGGTAATGGGAAATTCTTCGGCAATACTTACCCGGTTCTCAACAGTCTGCTGTACCCGTACATGTCCCCAAAAACTAAAAACCTTATTGCTGATCACCTGCTGAAAACCGTTCACAAAACTTAGGGCGATGATCATAATAGCCACGCTGATGGCAGTAGCGCCAATGGCCAGCCTGATGATGAACCTGCTGAATGATTTTTGCCGGTTAAATGCAATTCGTTTTGCTATGAAGACAGAAACATTCAATCGGTATAATTTTTGGTATCTTACAAAAGTATTTTATTTAAACTTAACGATTTCAGATAAGATGAGAAAAGCAGTAAGGAATGAGGCAGAAGTGTCCCGGAATGATCAATATGTTCCGCTTGGTGCAGTAACGATGACCGGAAAAATGATGACAGGACAAAAAAAATATGCATGTACCGTGTTTTTAACAATTTGTTTTTTATTTAGCATAAATGCTTTTTCACAACTGGCTGATGCGGTGTATAAAGATAACATCAAAGCTGTACGGTTTCATATGTATGGAGACCAGGGCTCGTTGCCGGTTTACAGGATCAACAGTACCGACCAGCTTGAACTTAATTTTGATGACCTGGATGCCAATGTAAAAAATTACAATTACAGTTTTCAGCTTTGCGATTATAACTGGAACCCGATTGATATAAGCCCGTTTTTATACACCAAAGGATTTACCCAACAGCGTATTGGAACCTACCGCTATTCGTCCATAGCTTTAACCAGGTATACACACTACCAGGCCATGGTTCCCGACAGGAATACTACATTAACCATGTCGGGTAATTATATATTAAAGGTTTATTTGGATGGGGATACTTCCAAGCTTGCTTTTACCAGTCGCATGCTGGTATTGGATCAGAAAGCAACTATTGGCGGACAGATAACACAACCGTTTACACCCCAGCTTTATAAAACACATCAAAAAGTGCAGTTCAACGCCAATATCAATGGCTTAAATACATTTAGTGCGGCACAGCAGGTTAAAGTGGTGATACTGCAGAATAACCGCTGGGATAATGCTATAAAGGACATTAAACCAACTTTTGTAAGAAGCAATACCCTGGAGTATACCATGGAAAATAATTTGGTTTTTCCTGCTGGTAAAGAGTGGCGGTGGCTTGACTTACGCAGCCTGCGCCTGCAAAGCGACCGTGTAAAAAATGCTGATTACCGCAAAGATGGAACCGATATGTATTTGTTTCCGGATGCTGACAGAACTGCACAGCGTTATGTTTATTTCAGAGACCTGAATGGCATGTACCTGGTTGAAACCTATGAAACCATTAACCCTTACTGGCAAGGCGACTTTGCCAATGTTCATTTTAGTTTTGCCCCGCCAGACGCCACACCTTATGCCGGTAAAGATATTTACCTGGCCGGGCAATTAACCAATTATGAGTTTAATGATAAAACAAAAATGGTTTTTAATGCAGAGAAAGGCGTGTATGAGTGTACTGCTTTTTTAAAACAGGGATATTACAATTACACCTATATAGCTGTTGATAAAGACAATCCTGCCATCAGGCGTGACCTGGAAGGCGATTATTGGGAAACAGAGAACACCTATACCATCCTGATGTATTACAGATCCTTTACCGACAGAACGGATCAGTTGATTGGTATAGGCAAAATCAGATCAAGAACTGATCAACCGGGTATTAGTTTTTAATAACCTATACCTGATGCTGGATTCTTGATTCTGGACAGCGCTTAATTATTTAATAGCTTTTCAAATCTTGAGCATATCCAGTATCCAGCATCCAGCATCTTTTCAAAAACGTTTTTATAATTCAAACAGTTCCTAATTCCGATTTCCTTATCTTTGCACCGGCAAGTCTTATACGGCCAGCTCCTGTTGAACTCCCCCAGGACCGGAAGGTAGCAAGGGTAGATGGTTGAGCGGTGCGATGTAAGTAACTTGCCATTTTTTATGCCCCTAAGTCAAGGCTGGCAAGACTTCTCTTCATTTTTTAATTAATTCACACTTTCAATACAATAACTGTATAAATATTCCTTTTTTACTCTTTCAATTATTTTACTTTTGCGGTACTCATAAAACTTAAATTTAAATATATTCAACAATGAAATTTTTCATCGATACCGCCAATCTTGATCAAATTAAAGAAGCGAACGACCTGGGCATTTTAGATGGTGTAACCACCAATCCATCATTAATGGCCAAAGAAGGCATTAAAGGCCAGGAAGCCGTGATGGCACATTATAAAACCATTTGCGAAATGGTTGATGGCGATATCAGCGCTGAAGTTATCTCTACCGATTTTGAAGGTATTGTTGCTGAAGGCAAAAAACTGGCTGCCATTCATCCAAATATTGTTGTGAAAGTTCCGATGATCAAAGACGGGATCAAGGCTTTAAAATGGTTTACCGATAATGGTATCAGAACCAACTGTACACTGATATTCAGTGCAGGCCAGGCTATACTGGCAGCCAAGGCCGGTGCAACTTATGTTTCGCCTTTTTTAGGTAGGGTAGATGACAGTGGTTGGGATGGTATGGACCTGATTCACCAAATGAGACAGATATTTTCTATGCAGGGTTATAAAACTGAAATTCTGGCCGCATCAATCCGCAATCCGCTGCATATTATTAAATGTGCCGAAGCTGGTGCTGATGTTTGTACCTGTCCGCTTGATTCCATCCTGGGTTTATTAAAACACCCGTTAACCGATATCGGTCTGGCTAAGTTTTTAGAAGATGCCAAGAAATTTGCATAATTAACCTACTGACCATAAAAATGCCCGGCAATTCTTTCTGAATGACCGGGCATTTTATTTTGTGGTTATAATTAATATTATCCTTTTTTACTTTTTGATTTATTCATGATCTCATCCATGGATCTTAACTCAGGGTCGGGTAATTGTTTTATGTAAATGGTAAATTCCTTTACTATGGCGGGGTTATCACGCAGGCTGACTTTTACATCTACTTTTTGTGCCGTAAATTCCCTGTCGATCCATAAACTGTTGCCATTGAATTTTCCGGCAGATGCCCAAAAGATCAGGTGCGTACTATCCAGTGGAAGGTATTTGCCGTTTGTTAACCTGCCATCAATATTGATGTAGTTGAAAGTTCCCTTTTTCAGGCTGTCGGTATACAGGTTAACGTAAATGCTTTCCACTTTCTGTGCTTTGGCAAAAAAGGAACAAAGCATAAATAAACTAAGTAAATATTTCTTCAATTGGTTTGTTTTGTACAAAGATGGAAAAAATGATGCCAAGGTGGTGTTAACAGGTAGTGCTTATTGTTAAAATTTAGTTGTGTAGGTATATTCTATGCCGTTTGGCTCCCGTCTCCATATATATCCATCAGCTTTTGCATGCTGTCTTTTAAATTGCCCGAGCCTTCATCAAACAGGCTGTCTTTCATTTTTTTGGATGCCTTATTATCAGTTGATCTTTTGATGATAGCTTTTACATCTTCCAGTTCATCAAAATAGATAGGGATATTTTTTTCGTAAAAAGAATTAACAGCCTCAATAGTAATCAGCAGGTCTTCATATTCAGTAAGTATGCTGTAAATTTCTTTTACGTTTTCCAGGGAATGCCTGCGGGGTATCCTGTTAAATAATGACTGTAAAGATATAGCTGTAGTATTCATGCAGATTTTTACTGAAAACAAATGTACAGTAATGCCTTGTAGTGATAATGGATAATATTGGGATTTGTAAAAATAATAAAGGGAGCAACCCAGGCTGCTCCCATTTATTAAATTCAAACAAAACTAACTTATTTTTTGGCATCAATACGGCATCAATTACATGAACCACACCGTTTGAACCTGTTAGATCAGCAGCGGTTACATTAGCGCCATTGATCGTTACTTTGCCATCTTTAATGGCTACAGTAAGTTCCTGGCCCTGTACTGTTTTTACTTTCTGGCCATCTTTTAGATCAGCAGCTTTAACTGCACCAGCTACTACATGATAGGTTAAAATTTTAGTTAACGCATCTTTGCTTTCGGGCTTTAACAAACCATCAACAGTACCTGCAGGTAAGGCGGTAAAGGCAGCGTTGGTTGGTGCAAATACAGTAAATGGTCCGGCTCCTTTCAGCGTTTCAACCAAACCAGCAGCAGTTACTGCAGCTACCAGTGTTGTGTGGTCTGCAGATCCGATAGCAACATCAACGATGTCTTTTGGTGCAGCTGGTGCCATTACTTCTTCTTTTACAGTGTCTGCAGTTGGTGCAGCTGTTTCTGTAGTTTTTGTTTCGCCATTGTTGCAGGCTAAAAATGTGGTAGAAGTAATTGCTACAACTACAAGCATGTTTAAAATGTTCTTTTGCATAATATTTTTTTTAGTTTTTTTTAATAACAACAGACAAGATGAAATGTTTGCTTAAAACAAAAAAAAGTACAGAGAAGTGAAGTTGTTTAAGCTTCCTTTGGTTTAAGTTTTATTGCTTAAACAAATGAAGGTTTTATGGATTTGTAAGGGGGGGAGCAGTTTCTACTTCCGGTCTGCCAGGAATATTTCAAGCCTGTTGTCATTGCTTCCTGCTTTCGCCCATTCTTTGATCAGGTCGCTGTTAATATCTTCGTAGATATCCATTTTTTCGCGGTTAGCTGATAAAGATTTAATGGGAACCAGCATCAGGTAATGGGGTTCTACATATTCAGGATGATGGTCTAAAGTGTATCCCTGTACCTGCACATATTTATAGCCTTTCTGCTGTAAATTATGTAAAGCCTCATTTGTTAGTGGCATGTGGCATAGAAAATTATTTTTTACTTCGTTCGTCATAAAAATATTTTTATCATTTAACAAGCCAACAATAACAAAGTTTAAAATTTTGTAAACAGGTGTTTATGTAACAGGGTATTTTTATTCGGGCAGGAATTATAAAACAGTTTTTATCATGCATATACTGTTTTCAATGTGCTGGTATTGGCCATAGTTTGGGATGATGGAATACCCGGCCTTTTGTTGATATAAATGAATTGCCTCCGGCTGATTCTTCCCGGTTTCTAAAATACATTCGGTATATCCTATTTCAGCAGCCCATAGTTCCAGCTCTGTTAAAATATGTAGCCCAATGCCATGCCCTCGATATTCGGGCATTACAAACATCCTTTTTATTTCAGCTTTGTTATCATCATATTTTTTAAAAGCGCCACAGCCAATGGCTTTTTCATCAACATAACAAACTATGGCGTTGCGGATGGCAGTGATCTTATTAAATTGGGCGTAAAAAGCGTGTTCTTCTCCGTCTCTCACGCTCAGGTCTGCATCTAATAACACAACCAGGTTTTGAAAGTCGGGGTTATCTGAATCGGTTCTGCTAAAAATTGTCATACTGCTAATTTATCTGATTTTTGAGATACGAAGCAGTAATTGCGGGTTTTTGTATTCTGCCTGCTTTGGATGTCATTTTACAATGGTTCTGAAAGTTAAATTTATCCTGGGTTTTACTATTTTCTTTGTGGGCGGAAGCCTGTGCAGCCAATGAGTTTGTGTGGTGTCTTTCATTACCAGCAAGCTGCCATGTTCCAGCATGACTGATATTGTTTCTTTGGTTGTTTTGTTTTTAAAAGAAAACTTTCTTTCGGCACCAAAACTTACCGAGCCAATGGCACCATTTTTTTTCAGATCTTTTTCACCGTCACTATGCCAGGCCATGCCTTCATCGCCGGTGTGGTATAAATTAAGCAGGCAGCTATTAAAACTTTCTCCGGTTATAATTTCAATTTTTGATTTTAATGCCAACAATTCATTTGTCCAGGGTAAAGCAGTTTTTGTTCTGTTTGAATAGGTATATTCAAAAGCAGTATCTCCATACCAGGCAGCTTTTCGTTTGGTAATGATTAGTTTTCCCATAATGAAGGCCTCATCATTTTTCCATTCTATTTCAGTAAATAAATTATTGAAATAATGATTGGCCTCCTGCTGTGAAAATATTTTTCCATAATAGTTTACAATACCGTCTTTTGGCAGTAAATTTTTTGTGCTGTCTAAGCTGTCGCTGAATAGATCCATTGCTTTGGTTCTTCTAACATATAAAAATGATTACAACACCAGTTGTGTGTACAGCCTGGTAAGTGTTTCAACCGGATCTGTACAAAAGCCAGGGTGTACTTTTGATGTTTGAATAATGGTACTGCGTGTGGCAGTAAGCCATCGGAAGCGGCCGGCAATATCTAAATGCCCAATTGGCCCGGCATCCGCCCTTCCATTACAAATGCGTTCAACAGATTGTAAGTTCTGCAGCAACTCCTGCTTGTCAACCTGCGTGCAAAAGATCCGCAGCCGTTCTTCATTCAAACTATATAGTACCTGTAAAAAATTAAGTTCCCTGCAATACAGTATTACCCCAACGTTCAGAAATTCTTCACGCTCTACCTTTGGTACAATACGTACAACGGCATATTCAAATAAGTGCGTTTGCTGCATGTTGTGCTTCTTTTACAAATAAGGGTGAATTTGCTAAACGGGTTTCTATAAACCGGGTATACATCTCCCGGTGCTCTTTGGTTGATTGAAAACCGGTATCGCCCACCAGCCACTCATCCGGAATTAAACCAACAATAGCACCAATACGGTCGTTGGTAAGTACAGCATGAAAAGCGCTATTCACCGTTTCCAGTTCTGTAGCCTGCTTTAACAGCACATGATCTTTTACCAACGTAAAAGGCCGTAGTGCCTGTTGTTGCCAGTTTTGCGGATTGTGATGAAAATAAAGACAGGCTCCATGATCTATCAGCCACAATTCTTTATGCCACCAAAGCATGTTTGTATTTCGTACTGTACGGTCCATATTGGTGAGCAAACAATCCAGCCAAACAATTTGAGAAGCCTGTATTGCATCTACTTTCGTAACAGCAGGATCAAAACTTATAGAGCCCGAAAGATAATGCAGTGCCAGGTTTAAGCCCGTGCTTGCTTTCAGCAGGTCCTGGATTTCTTCATCGGGTTCGGTTCTGCCAAAAGCCTCATCAATATTTGCAAAAACGATTTCCGGCACTTTCAATCCAACAGTTCTCGCAATTTCGCCACCAATCAATTCTGCGATCAATGCTTTTACACCCTGCCCGGCACCACGGAATTTCAGCACGTACAGGAAACCGTCATCGGCCTCCACGATGGCGGGTAATGAACCGCCTTCACGCAGGGGAGTAATATACCTGGTAATATTAACGGTCCTAATTTCAGGCAGGCTTTCATTCATGCAGCTAATTTAATTCTTTTAAAGATAAAGCTGTAGTTTAACCTGATTTCCTAAATGACAATCGGCGCCAGGTAAGCTTACATAAGCACCTGACGCCGATCAACTGTATTTTATTTTATCAGTCCTTAATATCCAGCAATACTTCCTGTCCATCCTTCACTGCTCTTACATCACCGTACTTACCCACCTTTAGCTTTTGATATTCATTTTTAACCAGTACTTTACCTTTTTTATTGATGATCCCATAAAGGCCATCCATTTTTGTGATGGCAAGTGCTCCGTTAAACTGGGAAATGGATTCATATTCATTCTGAACAATTACTTTTCCTTGTATATTAATGATGCCGATCTTTCCGCTCATGGTAGTAAAAGCAAGATTATCGCCACCAAATAAACCGATCTTTTCATATTCCGGTTTAACCAGTTCTTTTCCGTTTGTATTGATCATGCCTACCAGTTTGTCTTTCCAGACTAGCGCCACGCCTCCTCTCCCAAATTTGCCGATTCTGTCGTATTCTTTACTTATTTCCTGGGCAAATCCCTGGTATGTGAAAATAGTTAACAGCAGAAAGATCATTTTTTTCATAACAATTTTATTTTGGTTAAGAATGTAATTAGTAAAGATATTGTAACAAAAGTGAAAAAAGGAAAATTAATATGGTTCATTAACATAATTGTTCCAGGTAAATCACATGGGTTAAACTTTCATGAAATGATAGTAAACAACTGATAATTAGAAGTATAGTGTTACTTAATGGTTTGAGTAGTTTTTCTCCTCTTCCCGGTTGACAAGCGACTCAGGATGAATGATAGCTGCGGCAGCACTTTATCAACATAATTGAAAAAAGAAAAATTGATTTATAATTACTACTTTTAAAAAAAATATTTATGAGATACTTTTACCTGTTGATCGTTGGTCTGTGTTTTCATATAAGTTCCTGGTGCCAGGGGGCACCGCAGGATGAGCATGAAGGTAAAATTGAAAAAATCCTTGAAAACAAGAGTGATGAGGATTTTGAATTCTACAGGGGTGGCGGCCAAACGAGTTCGTTTAAATACTTTCTCCGAAACGATAGCCTTTGGTTTGCCGGAACAAATTTGTATACCACGGTTATCCCATTGCGTAATATAGACTTTGAAAGAAAAATATATTTTATTGCTGGTAGTACATGGAAAACCAAAGCCAATGACAAATGCATTGAAGTTCCTTTATACGCTGTAAAAGGCAAGCTATATGCGAAAGAATACGAAATAGAAGCTTTTAAGGCAATTGATGAGGGAACCATTGATTTTGCAAATCTCATTCTTCCTGATAAAGCCTTTGCTGAAGCATTTATAAAATATCTGAAGGCGCGGAAGCCCTGATCTTTGCTGCGTTTTTTGATAAGAATAACGGCCATGTAATTTTTGGTCCAGATACAACCATATAGCATTTATTTGTATAATTTTCCATTAAAAGAAGCGTATGCAGATGAAGTTTTATACTCCACACGTCATGCTGCAGGAATTTATAAACTGCATCATGATCGTGCTTGTGGAAGTGGATAAGACTGATGCGCCTATGATCTCTCCTTATCCACCCTCACCACAAAACTCCCTGTTCTTTTATATTAACGACCCGATAAAAATGCAAAAAGATACAGTAAGTCCCTTTATACTGCAGCCACGAAGTGTGATAGTGGGGCCGCAATTGAGCAGGGTTACGCTGGATGTTAACAGGAGCCATAAAGCAGTACGGGTAGGTTTTCATCCTGGCGGATTGTACCGCATGCTGGGAATTTCTATGGCGGCGATGGTTGATGAAAGTTATAATGCAACGGATGTATTTGGCAATGAATTAAAGGAACTGAATGACCGGTTACCTGAAGCCAACCATTTTGAGGAGATACATGCGTTGGTTGAAAAATTTCTGCTTAAAAAAGTAAGCGCATTAAAAAGAGCATTGCCTTTTGATATGGCCATGCTGGAACTACTACGGCAAAACGGCAATGTACCTGTTGATAAAATTGCATCCATGGCCTGCCTGAGCCTTCGCCAGTTTGAAAGGGTAAGTAAAGAAAGGATAGGGCTTCCCCCGAAACTTTTTGCCCGCCTGGTTCGTTTCTCAAAAGCTTACCGGTTACGAGAAAGCTGTGCTACCTTAAGCTGGACGAATATTGCCTACGAATGCGGTTATTTTGACCAGATGCACCTGATACGTGATTTTAAAGAGTTCGCCGGTATGGCCCCTGGCATTATTGAGAAAGAACTTGAAGGTTCACCTATCCGGCTGCAGGCCCACCTTCGTTTATAATTGTCGCATTTGTACTATTTATCTTCTGCAATAGCTTTGAAATTTGTACTTAAAATATACAATTATGCAACAGTACATTTTTCAATTGATGACATTTACTTTTTTCCTGATTCAGCCTGCAAAGGCACAGCAACCCTTTCAACAACTCGATTCATTAAAAAATGAAAAGACCAAAGTGTATTACAGTGCAGGGTATAGCAAACGTGCTGCAACAATAAAAAATCGTGTTGACAAAGCCATGGTCTTTTACCAAAAAATGCTTGAGTTTACTCCTGAAGTAACCTTGCTTGTTTTAAGTGCTGATGACTGGAAAAAGTACACTCCTTTGCCGGTAGTATATGGCATGCCGCATTTTAACGCGGGTAATAAAACACTGGTGGTTGCAGCAGCAGATAATCCTTTCTGGAAAAGCTTTATACCGCCCGTTGATCAATTGCCGGAGGAACTGCGTGAAAAGATACAAGGTGCTTACAAAACTGCTGATGACCATTTGAGCATGCAGCCTTTTTTTGACCTGCTGGCGCTGCATGAGGTTGGACATGCTTTTCATACCCAGGCCGGACTTACCATGCAAAGAAACTGGATGGGAGAGTTGTTTGTAAATATTTTGCTACACACTTATATAGCCGAAAAGGAACCGGAAGCATTACCGGCATTAACGGTATTCCCTCAGATGGTGGTAACAGGAGGCATTGCAGGATTTAAGTTTACCAGCCTTAAAGATGTACACGAACGATATGATGAAATTGCAAGTAAGTATCCTAATAATTACGGCTGGTACCAATGCCGCTGGCATGCTGCATCTGCCACTATTTATAATATCGGAGGTAAACTGGTGGGCAGGAAAGTATGGGATGCTTTAAAAGGGGAAAAGGAAAATTTAACGGATGATCAACTGCTTTTGTTTCTTGAAACTGCTGCAGATAAAACGGTGGCAGCTGTAATGAGGAATTGGGAGAAGGAAACAAGGAAGTAATATAAAGGAGGTATCCTGCGGAATACCGATCAGTAAAATGTTCCTCATGCGATACCGGTAAAGTTTTGTGTCCCTTCATTATACAGGGTAAGCAGTACTGTTATGCTATGATAATATAAAAGCTGGTATAAAACCAGCTTTTATATTATATGTAATTAAATTTATTAACTGCGATCAGCTCCTTTCAGCTTTGCTCAAAACCATATTATTTCACATACGGCGAACCCGCAGCATTCTTCACATATTTATTCAGCCACTGGTTTTGTTCCCAAAGCATGTGCAGTATATTTTCTTTGGCTGCGTAGCCGTGGCTTTCAAAAGGCAATTGCACAAAACGCACGGTACCGCCGTGGCCTTTAATGGCATTGTACAGGCGTTCGCTTTGTATGGGAAAAGTGCCGGGGTTGTTATCAGCTTCGCCATGTATCATCAGCATAGGCGTTTTAATTTTATCGGCGTGGCTGAAGGGGCTCATGGCATTATACACTTCGGGTGCCTGCCAGTAAGTGCGCTCTTCATTTTGAAAACCAAATGGTGTTAGGGTGCGGTTGTAGGCTCCGCTGCGGGCAATGCCTGCTTTAAATAATTTTGTATGTGCCAGCAAATTTGCGGTCATAAACGCACCATAACTGTGGCCGCCAACCGCTACACGGTTGCGGTCGCCCACACCCATCTCTGCCACTTTATCAATGGCTGCTTCGGCACTCCAGGCAAGCTGGTCAACAAAATTATCGTTGGGTTGTTTGTCGCCTTCGCCCACAATAGGGAACTCGGTGTTATCCATAATGGCATAGCCCTGTGTTGCCCAAAATACAATGGAGCCATAGCCAACTCTTATAAAAGTATATTTACTGCCACGCAACTGGGCAGCATCGGCAGCACTTTTAAATTCACGTGGATAAGCCCACATCATTACCGGCAGCGGACCATCTCTTTTTGCATCGTAACCTTTTGGTAAATAGAGGTCGGCAGCAAGGTCAACACCATCTTTGCGTTTGTAGGTAATTTTTTGTTTGGTAATACCACGCATGCCGGGCTGGGGATCCGGAAAAGCCGTAATAGCTTTGGCGGAATTGTTTTTTATATCACGCAAATAATAATTGGGTTGTTCAGTCTGGCTTTGTTTGCTGGTAACAATGAGCATCTTATCATAATCCAAAACAGTGGTCACCGTTTCGTAATAAGGTTCTTCGCAGCGCCAGATTTGCTTTGTTTCTTTAGTATTGATATCGAATGTATTTAAAAAAGGGAGATCACCTTTTGCAGAAGCGCCCATGCCACGCATGACCAGTTGTGAGCCATTCAGTAATTTTGGCGTTTCACGGCCATATTTATTTTTATCTGTGAGGGGAGTACCGGGATCGTTGTAAGCATCGTCGGTACTGCGGTCTATCAGCACTTCCATTTTTCCATCGGCAGTAAGCCTGCTCATTTTCTGGCGGTGTTTTGCACGTGACCCTTCGGTAACAAAGAAAGAACCGTTGGTAATATCGGTAACACTATACATACGCTCTGCAGTTTTTACCAGTTCTTTTGGCCCGCCGGTAAATGGCGCCGCCAGTATGTAAGCGGCATCATGGTAATCCATTTTCTTTTTAATGAGGCCGCTGTCCAATGGTTCAATCCATCTTACAGTTGCCGGAGAATTATCAAGCCAGTCGTAACCGCGTGGCGCATTCAATACATTATCGTTGCCTCTTGGTGTGCCTTCGCTGCTTGGTAATTTTGCCAGTACTTTTACTGTATTGGCATTCATATCGGTTATCATCATGGTGCTGTTAAAGCCGCCGGCTGTTACGAGGTACGAAAACGGTTTGTCTATCCGCTCTACCAGTAAATATTTTTTATCGGGAGAAATTTGCACATTGCTGTAAATAGCCGGAGCGCCAATTTTAATTTCGCTGCCGTTGGTATTTTTTACCAGTTGTGTTGTTGCATAAAACTCAAACTGAATTTCATCAAAAGGAGATTTTATAAGGTCCTGGAAAGTAGCACTTGCAGCTACTTTGCCAAGGTTTTGTTGAACGACAGGGCCGTTTGGCGCCAATGGCTTTTTAGGAACCATGCTAACTGGTTTGTTTACTGATGCATACAATAAACTGTTGTTATCAATCCAATCGAACGCTGCACCTAAAACCAGGTTTACTGCCCCTTTATTTACTTTGGCAGCCTTACGTGTTTTAATATCTATTACGTAAATATCAATGGCATTATTGGTAGTGTTGGTAAAAGCAGCTTTGTCTTCATTGGGGCTCCATTGCAGGTTGGCGGCTTTTAAATTTACCGGCAGCCCTGCAACAGGAAACTCTTTTCCCGTAGCAATTTCTTTGATGGTGATACCGGTAGTGTATGCACTTCTGCTGGGACCAAAATTGTTGGGGTTGATGCGTAAGCCCGCAATGCGTAACTCAGGCTGGGCAAGGTCTTCTACAGAAGGCATGCTGCTGCGTTCGAGCATGAGCATATATTGACCTTTACTGTCGAAGGTTACACCCGGTGTGGGTTTTGCCATCACGAGGTCATAAATTTCTTTTGGCGGGGTTTGGTATTCAATGGCATCCTGTGCAAATAAATTGCTGCATGCTAAGAGCAATAAGAAAAACAGTATTTTTTTCATGTTAGTTTGGTTTGACCTCACCCTCGGTCCCTCTGCCAAGCAGAGTGGGGGCGGTTAGTTATTAAATTTATTTTTGTAATTAAGCATTTAAGCAAGGATCTTTTCCGGGCATTGTTTATTCAGTCATTCTAATTTGAAATACCAACCCGTTGTTTTACATATTTATTCTTTTCCAATTCATTCAACATCATCATAGCCAGGTCTCCTGCATTTATTTTGTATTTATTTTCTTCAGGCGGGTAATCAGCTTTGGTAACATAAGCTCCTGTTGGCCCTTCGTTGATAATATTTGGCGGACAAACAAAGGTCCAGTCCAGTCCGCTTTCATTCAACAATTCATATGCTTTTTTATGTTCCAGTCCCACAGCTTTATATTCTGCAGGGTAATCATCTTTATCAACCAGCAAACTGCTTTCATCTGCATTTAAAACACCCAGTCCGCCAATGGCAATAATTCTATTTACACCGGCTTTCTCCATTTGTTTGATAATGTTTTTCATTCCCAGTGTACGGGTTTTATCGGTGCCATCCACACTACCGCCAATGGCAGAGATCACCGCATCGCAGCCTTTGATAGCGTTATATACTTCGCCTTCATCAAACAAAGCGCCTTGTACCAGTTCCAGGTTTTCAGTTTCTTCGCCGGACCCTGTGGGCAGATAATCAGTAGTATGTACATTTCTGCCAAAGGCTTTAACCTGGTTTTTGCCAAACAAAGCCTGTTGTACCAGTTGTTTGCCTACCAGGCCTGTTGCACCAAATATAATGAGTTTCATTTTGTGAGTTTTAATGAAGATAATTCATTTGTCCCGCAGTATATCTGCAAATTCTGCACCTTTTTTATCAAACACTGATTTGGCAAATGGGCAAAGCGGTAATATTTTGATATGATTTGCCCTTGCAAATTCAACAGCAGTATGCACCAGCTGGTAGCCTACATTTTTACCCCGCAATGCATCTGAAACTTCGGTGTGGTCAATGATCATAAGGGTAGTGCCAGTCATGGAATAAGTCAGTTCTGCCAGCACCTTATCATTTTCTTTTATGTAAAATGAGCCTTTGGCACCCTCCTGTTTTTGTTGTATCAGCATTGTGTAAAATTTTCATGAATTTACGAAATACATTTTTTTGTTACCGGATTTGTACACATATTTGCAATAGCAATGAAAATGATCAATACAAATAACAACGGTTGGTGGTGGAGCATAGTCAAATGACGTGCCTTACTGCTATTGATGTATAAAATAGTTTGAACCCGGCACAAGTGCCGGGTTTTTTAATGGTATATTATGAAGAAGATAATTATAGAAACTACATTCAAAAAAATGCTGGCGGATGTATACACACCGGTTGGTATTTACTTAAGATTGCGGGATAGGTTCAGAGATACCATTTTACTGGAGAGTACAGATTTTCATGCAGGGGAGAACAGTTATTCCTTTATCGGTATCAATGCTGTTGCAGGTATAGAGATCAGCAATACTGCGGCCATTGAATTTAAATTGCCCGGGCAAATAGCTGAACGTATCAAGCTGGATAAGGCTGCAGATGTACCACATTTACTTTGGGATTTTATGCAGCGTTTTGAAGTGAAAGAAGCAGCCGCAAAGCCGGTTAATGTGGCGCAGGGTTTGTTTGGATATACTGCGTTTGATGCGGTGCAGTTTTTTGAAAAAATTAACCTCATTCCCGGCCCCCGTCCGAACGGTTCATCCGGGCGGGCCTCTCCAAGGGGAGAGGGGGCAACGAAATTCCATTGATGCGTTACCGGTTGTATCAATACGTTATAGCAATTAACCATTTTAAAGACGAATTATTTATCTGCGAAAATCATTTTAATGGAATTGAAAGTGAGGTGGGGGTGATTGAAAGTTTGATAAAGAGTAAAGATGTTCCCGGCTTTCCTTTTAAAGGTATTGGGGATGAAGAATCTAACATTTCAGATGCGGCATATATTGAGATGGTGAAAAAAGGTGTGGCCAGTTGTCATCGTGGCGATGTGTTTCAGATTGTATTAAGCAGAAGGTTTGAACAAAAATTTACAGGAGATGAATTCAATGTTTACAGGGCTTTGCGAAGTATAAACCCATCTCCCTATTTATTTTATTTTGATTATGGCGATTATAAACTGATGGGTTCATCACCCGAAAGTCAGTTGATCGTTGAAAAAGACAGGGCGATCGTTCATCCTATTGCGGGGACTTTTAAAAGAACTGGCGATGATGAGCAAGACAAGGCATTGGCCATACAACTTGAAAATGATGAAAAGGAAAATGCGGAACATGTGATGCTGGTTGACCTGGCACGTAATGACCTTAGCCGCATGTGCAGTGAGGTAGAAGTAACGCAATACAAAAAGATCAATTACTACAGCCATGTTATTCACCTGGTGAGTGAAGTAACTGGTAAGGTTGGGCCGGAAGCGAATCCATTTAAATTGCTTGCAATAACATTTCCTGCAGGTACCTTAAGCGGGGCACCTAAAATAAAAGCGATGCAGCTTATTAAGGAATTTGAAACAACGTCGAGGGGTTATTATGGCGGTGCTATTGGTTTTATAGGGTTTGACAGATCAGTAAATCATGCCATTATGATACGCACTTTTTTAAGCAGGAATAATACCCTGGTTTACCAGGCCGGTGCCGGTGTGGTTGCTGTAAGCAATCCGGAAAGTGAATTGCAGGAAGTGAATAATAAATTGAATGCTTTGAAACTGGCTATTCAGTTAGCGGAAAATATAGGTTAATCGTTCATGGTTGATGGTTCATTGTAAAGCCACAACCATGCCCTGTGAACCATCAACTGTCAACCAAATAAAATGAAAATATTAGTCTTTGATAATTACGATTCCTTCACCTACAACCTGGTTCACCTGGTTGAAAAAATTACAGGAGAAAAAGTGGAGGTGTACAGGAATGACCAGATCGCCCTGGCAGATGTGGCTGCTTACGATAAAATAATTTTATCGCCCGGCCCCGGTATTCCCGAAGAAGCAGGTTTGTTGTTGCCGCTGATAAAAGCATATGCAGCAACAAAATCCATACTGGGTGTTTGTTTGGGGCACCAGGCCATTGCGGAGGCTTTTGGGGGTTCATTAACAAATCTGAGTACCGTGTTTCATGGGGTGGCTACAAAAATACAAATAGGCAACAGGCCAACGGCATCAGGCAAATGTCTATTTAAAGGTTTGCCTGATGAAATTGAAGTTGGACGCTACCATAGCTGGATCGTTAGTGACGAAAATTTTCCTGATGATCTGGAAGTAACGGCAATAGATGAAAATGGGTATATCATGGGCTTACAGCATAAAACATTTGATGTGCAGGGCGTGCAGTTTCACCCGGAGAGTGTGCTAACGCCGGATGGTGAACAAATTTTGAGAAATTGGCTGGCCTCCTCTGCAAGTCCTGAGCGATAGCAGCAGAAAAAAGAATACTAACTATAATGCATATACGAAAATATAATGCATTATTGAAATTAAAAGATAAAGCTATTAATTATAAATTAACAATCTAAGTTCTTCGCCGCGGCGGAGACAGGGGTATGAAAAAGATCTTAAACTATTTATTCGAACATAAAAGCCTTTCAAGAGAACAGGCGAAAGAAGTATTGCATAATATTTCAAATAATGTATACAGCGATGCGGAGATCGCGGCTTTCATAACGGTTTATTTAATGCGCAGCATTACCATTGAAGAACTGCAGGGTTTCAGAGATGCATTGATGGAGCTTTGTGTGCCGGTTGATCTGCATGGACAGGATGTGATTGATATTGTTGGCACGGGTGGGGATGGAAAAAATACATTCAACATTTCAACACTCAGTTGCTTTATTGTGGCGGGTTCCGGTACAAAGGTAGCCAAACACGGTAATTATGGAGCATCTTCTATCAGCGGCAGCAGCAATGTAATGGAGCAATTGGGCTATACTTTTAAGAAAGATAATGCTGTGCTGAATAAAGAACTGGATGAAGCCAATATCTGTTTTTTACATGCGCCGCTTTTTCACCCGGCATTAAAAGTGGTAGGACCAATAAGGAAAAATTTAGGGGTACGCACTTTCTTTAACATGCTGGGTCCGATGGTGAACCCGGCATCGCCCAAATACCAGTTGGTGGGTGTTTATAATTTAGAGATGGCGAGGATCTATAATTACCTGTTGCAGCAGGGTAACAGTGCTTTTACGATCATACACAGCCTGGATGGTTATGATGAGATCTCTTTAACCGGCGATGTAAAAGTAATAACCAATGCCGGCGAAAAAATCTACAGTGCTGAAGATTTGGGCAAACGCACCGTAAGTCCGGTGGATATACATGGCGGCCATTCTGTTGAAGAAGCTGCTAAAATATTTTTAAAAATTTTAAAAGGCGAAGGTAGCTGGGCGCAACATGCAGTAGTATTGGCAAACGCAGCCATGGCCTTGCAATGCACGGGTAAGTACGCTTCTTACGATGCGTGTTATCAAGTGGCAGTGGAGAGTTTGGAAAGTGGAAGGGCATATCAATCTTTACAAAAACTAACCGGCGGATAGTAATGAATATTTTAGATACGATAATTGAATGTAAGAAGGGTGAAGTTGCAAGGAATAAAAAACTTGTTTCTTTATATGAGTTGCAGCAACAGGAGCATTTTAACAGGCAGGTAATTTCGTTAAAAAGTTTTTTGCTTGATGAAAGTAAAACAGGAATTATAGCAGAGTTTAAAAGAAGATCGCCATCAAAAGGGATTATAAATGATAAATCCGATGTACTGGATGTTACAACTGCCTATATAAAATATGGCGCATCGGGGTTATCAGTTTTAACTGATACTGAATTTTTTGGCGGGTCAGCCGATGATCTGCTTAAGGCAAGGTTAAATGAAATCCCCATCCTGCGAAAAGATTTTATAATTGATGAATATCAACTGGCAGAAGCCAGGGCAATGGGTGCCGATGTTATTTTATTGATAGCTGCCTGTTTAACACCGCATCGTGTTCAGGAATTGGCTTTCTTTGCAAAGTCATTGAAGCTGGAAGTTTTATTGGAGATACATAATGAAGCTGAGTTGCAGCATATTTGTGATGAAGTAGACCTGGTTGGTGTAAACAACAGGGACCTTAAAACTTTTTCAGTGGATATTAACCGTTCCATTGAATTGAGCAGGCAGATACCGGCTGATAAAATAAAGATTGCAGAGAGTGGCATTGACAATGCAGGAACAATTAATATATTTAAGCAGGCCGGTTTTAAAGGGTTTTTGATGGGAGAGCATTTTATGAAATCGGAAGACCCCGGAAAAGCATTTGAACAATTTGTAAAAAAACTAAAACAAGGATAACATGAACACAAAAGTATGTGGCATTACACAGCTAAAACAATTACAACAATTAGATGGACTGGATATTGATTTTGCAGGCCTGATCTTTTATAAGGATTCGCCACGTTATGTGGGCGATAAGATAGCTGCAGCAGATCTGAAAAACTCTGATTTTGATTTGAAAAAAGTAGGCGTATTTGTGAATGCTGATTACGACGAGATCATGCAGGTGGTGGAAGACTACGGTCTGGATGTAGTACAACTGCATGGTGATGAAAGTCCTGATTTATGCGAAGAACTTTCAGAAGAAGTGGAAGTGATCAAAGTGTTTAAGGTAAAAGACAGTAAAGTGTCTATTGATGAAATGGTGGCCGATTATGATGATGTGTGCGACTACTATTTGTTTGATACTGGCCCCCTCCAAACCTCCCCCGAAGGGGGAGACTTACCAGCGCTGCAAGGCGGTACCGGAAAGCAATTTGACTGGAAAGTATTGAGCAAAGCCAAAATTGAAAAGCCTTTCTTTTTAAGTGGCGGTATTGGTGTGGATGATATTGCAAAACTGAAAGGTTTTAAACATCCTGATTATTATGCAGTGGATATCAACAGTAAAGTTGAGAAAGAACCGGGTGTAAAGGATATGGGATTGGTATTGCAGTTCAGGCAGGGTTTAAAAAAATAAAACCCCCTCCGTCCCGATTTAATCGGGAAACTTCGGAGCATGATAATTTAAAGTTTTTTTATCTTCAGGATATTGCAAACCGCTCAATAAAGATTACTGTACAAGTCCCGAATGATTCGGGATGCCGATATATCATCGGCAAGTGCATGACGCTACAAAGGTGGAGCAAAGAAATACAGCTGATCACAAAATATAATTTGGCAAAGCCAAAATAAAATATAAAATGAATTACACTGTAGATGAACATGGTTATTACGGCAACTTTGGGGGCGCTTTTATACCTGAAATGCTGTACCCCAATGTAAAGGAGCTAAAGGACAATTATTTGAAAATTATTTATGAAGAGGATTTTCAAAATGAATTTTTATATCTGTTGAATGATTATGCAGGCAGGCCAACACCGCTTTTTTTTGCAGAAAGGCTCAGCAGTAAATACAGCACTAATATTTTTTTAAAAAGAGAAGATCTTTGCCATACCGGTGCACATAAAATTAATAATACCATCGGGCAAATCTTACTGGCTATTAAACTGGGCAAGAAAAGAATTATTGCAGAAACTGGTGCAGGACAGCATGGTGTGGCAACAGCAACTGTATGTGCCTTAAAGGGCCTTGAATGTATTGTGTACATGGGCGAAAAAGATATTGAACGCCAGGCACCTAATGTAGCACGTATGAAAATGCTGGGTGCCACAGTAATACCCGCAACCAGCGGCAGCAAAACTTTAAAAGATGCTACCAACGAAGCTATCCGCGACTGGATCAATAACCCGGTTGATACACATTACATTATTGGATCGGTTGTTGGTCCACATCCTTACCCCGATATGGTGGCCAGGTTTCAAAGCATCATCAGCGAAGAAATAAAAAAGCAATTGCTGGAGAAAACGGATAAAGATCTGCCTGATTATGTTATTGCCTGTGTAGGTGGTGGCAGCAATGCCGCCGGTGCGTTTTATCATTTTTTAGATAACCCATCTGTAAAACTGATAGCCGTTGAAGCTGCCGGTTGTGGTATTAACAGTGGCAAGACTGCAGCTACCACACAATTAGGTAAACCGGGCATTTTGCACGGCAGTAAAAGTTTGTTGATGCAAACCGAAGACGGGCAGGTGGTAGAGCCACACAGTATTTCAGCCGGACTGGATTATCCGGGCATTGGCCCCCTGCATGCACATTTATATGAAAGCGGACGTGCTATTTTTATGAGTGCAACTGATAATAAGGCATTGAATGCTGCATTTGAATTGAGTAAACTGGAAGGAATCATTCCTGCATTGGAATCGGCGCATGCATTACATGCTCTAAAAATGATCAACTTTAAAAAAACGGATGTGGTGGTTGTTTGTTTAAGCGGCAGGGGAGACAAGGATTTAGATACATACATGAAACATTTATAACCTCACCCCAACCCCTCTCCAAAAAGAGAGGGGCTTTAGGCCCCTGATTATTTAAAATCCTTTTAATTGTTTGTAAAAAAACATTAGTATGAAATATGTATTCTTCCTTATCTGCAGCTGTTTTCTTTTTTCCTGCAGCGATTCTTTTATTAATCATGAGTTGAAGTATGAAAAGCTTGGCGATTGTGCCAGCTATTCTCCATCAATTAACATGATATCGAATATCAATGGCGAACGATACCAGTTTTTAGTTGTATGGACGATAATTTCGATGGCAAGAATTATACCATTGTAAGAAAGGGTGACAGCGTGATCGTGGATTTTCCTAAAACTGCTGCACAAAATAAATCCTTGTATAAATTGATACTGGACGTGGATGCAAAGCCCAATTACCATCATATTATTTTAGATGGTAGGGAAGTAACCGTTGTGCAGGCAGAAAAATGACCTCAAAACAAAAAATGAATAACAGGCTTACCAAATTATTTTCTGAAAGGAAAACCGGCATACTAAACATGTACTGCACTGCAGGCTATCCTCAACTCCATTCAACTATTGAGGTAATAAGCGCTTTGCAAAACTGCGGTGCAGATATTGTTGAGATCGGTATCCCATACAGCGATCCTATTGCCGATGGGCCGGTTATACAAAATAGCAATATGCAGGCATTGGAAAACGGTATGAGCATACCTATGCTTTTTGATCAGTTAAAAAACATTCGTGAAAGTATTGAGATACCAGTCATTTTAATGGGCTACATGAACCCGGTTCTTCAATTCGGTATAGAAAAATTTTGCGAAGCGGCTGCACGAGTTGGTGTAGATGCCATCATACTTCCTGATTTGCCCATGTACGAATTTGAAACACAGTACCGGCAATTTTTTGAAAAAAATAATCTTAAATTCATCTTTTTAGTAACACCTGAAACAAGCGAAGCGCGGATACGGGAAATTGATAACCTGTGCAGCGGATTTATTTATGCGGTTTCTTCATCAGCTACCACGGGTATTGCTCAAAACCCTGCAGATGATAAAGCCATTGAAAGTCAGCAGGCTTATTTAAAAAAACTAGGCGATATGAGTTTAACCAATCCCATTTTGGTTGGTTTTGGTATAAAAGACAAACCCAGCTTTGATAGTGCCTGTACTTACACTAACGGAGCTATAATCGGGTCAGCATATATTAATGCTTTAAAAAATACATCCAGTATTGCTGCTACTACTAAAGATTTCATAAAACGTATAAAAGGCTAATTCCATCTGCCAAAAACTAAGTAAATTGCATCACTTAAATTTAAACGATGAAAAGAATTTTCCAATCCCTGTTTTTATTCGCGACAACCATTATCCTAACTCAAAACAGTTTTGCACAGGGCACCCCAAAGCCAAAATCTACAGCTAAAACACCTGCAAAAACTACAGCTAAATCACCTGCAAAAACAACTTCCGAAGTTAAACCTGTTGCTTCAACAGCTGAATTTAATATCAATGGAACGGTGACAGGTTTTAATGAGGGAGCCTCTGTTGAACTTTTGAACGGTCAAACCGGTGCAACTGAATTGAGTACAACGCTGAAAGCAGGCAGATTCAGTTTTAAAGGAAAAATGGAAAGGCCTGAATTTAAGATCGTTCTTTTTAACAGGCAGCAGCCTTACATTACCGTGTTTTTAGACAATAGCAATGTAACCATCACCGGTGATAAAGCATCCATCGACAAATCAATAATAACCGGATCTCCATCACATACTGCATTTGAACAGTTCAACAATTCCCTGGAGCCTTACCAGTCGGTTTTTGCACCGGATGGAGAATATGATTCGGTTATGCAGGCAAAAGCCATGAACCTTATACACGATTTTGTAACTACCCATAAAGATTCTTACATAACCCCATTGGCCGTTATCAGGTATAACCAGATTGCCGATGATGTACTTAAAACTGAAGAACTGTACAACATCCTGGATCCAAAATTAAAAGAAACAGCTATGGGGCAGTATATAGCCCAGCAGATTGCCGAAGGAAAAGTAAATGGGAACGGTACCGTGCTGGCCGATTTTTCACAACCCGATACTTCCGGCAAAGCTGTAAGCCTTTCTTCACTGCGTGGTAATTATGTTCTGGTAGATTTTTGGGCAAGTTGGTGTGGCCCATGCCGACAGGAAAACCCAAACCTGGTTGCTGCATTTAATAAATACAAAAGCAAAAAATTTACAGTGCTGGGCGTTTCATTGGATAAAACCAAAGAGTCCTGGATGGATGCCATCCACATGGATGGTTTAGCGTGGACACATATCAGTGATCTGCAGGGCTGGCAAAATTCAGTAGCACAGCAGTTTCAAATCTTCAACATACCACAAAACTTTTTGATCGATCCGGATGGAAAAGTGATTGGTAAAAACCTGCGTGGCCCTGCGTTAGATAGAAAGCTGGCGAGGGTGTTGAGATAAGTTTGTGGTTTGTAGTTTGTCCGCAGGATCCTGTGGATTGTTTTTTGTTACCGGCATTTGATCTTTGCTCAGCATCATGGAGTTTATCCTGAGCGTAGTCGAAGGGTCACTCACTTGTACTGCATAACAATATTGCACTCTTAAAACAGCATTCTCCAAAGTTCCCCCTTTAGGGGGCGGAGGGGGTTTTCAACTGCCTTTTATATAACTGCACCGTATTCTCCAAACCCAAATAAATGGCATCACAGATCAATGCATGGCCAATAGATACTTCCAGTAGGCCAGGGATATTATCTGAAAAATATTTTAAATTCTGCAGATCAAGATCATGCCCGGCATTTATACCAAGACCCAACTCATTTGCTTTATTAGCTGCTGCAATAAATGGCTCAATTGCTAATTGCCCATTGCCCATTGCCCACTGCTTTGCATAGGATTCTGTGTACAATTCAATTCTGTCTGTACCAACTGCTTTGGCACCTTCAATCATTTCACCCACAGGGTCAACAAAAATGGAAACCCGTATGCCTGCATTTTTAAAAATGGAGACCATATCTTTTAAATAAGCCGCATGCTCAATTGTATTCCATCCGTAGTTGGATGTGAGTTGTCCAAGTGCATCAGGTACCAGTGTTACCTGCGTAGGTTTGTTGGCAAGTACCAGCTCAACAAAACTTTGCTCGGTGCAATTACCTTCAATATTAAATTCGGTGGTTACAACTTTTTTCAGTTCGTACACATCGGCATAGCGGATATGGCGTTCATCGGGCCGGGGGTGAACAGTAATACCATCGGCACCGAACCGCTCAATATCCATGGCCGATTTTATGAGATCGGGATTATTACCGCCACGACTGTTGCGAAGGGTAGCCAGTTTGTTGATATTTACCGAGAGTTTAGTCATGCCTGCATTTTAATAGTTCAAATTTAATCCAAAACAACTTCAGCCGGGTGATAAAAATTAAAAATATATTTACTATGATTTGAATTTTTAAAATAAATGTCTATTTTGTTTTTCTCCTTTACCTATTGAACAGCTTTCTGCCTCTGCTCAATACGCTTTAATCATTTTTAATAATAACTAAAACTACACTCGTATGAAAAAAATTATTTCGGTAATTTTTGTTGCTGCCATTTTGTTTGGCTGTAATAACGAAGAGAAAAAAGGCGAAACAGCTGCAACAGACACTAAATCAGAAACAGGCAAAGCGCCTGTAGAACTGGTGAATGACAGTAACCTGGTTAACTCAATAAAAACTGCATTCACTGCTTTTGAAAGCAAGGATATTGAAGGGTACACAGCAAACCTGGCAGATAATGTAATGTTCAGGTGGTCGGGGGGCGACAGCCTGGTTGGTAAACAGGCGGTAAAGGATTACTATTCCGGCAGGTTTAACATGATCGACAACATCAAATTTTCCGACTATATCTTTCTGCCGGTAATGGCCAATGTAAGTCCTAACGGTGTGATACCAGTTGGAAAATGGATGCTTAGCTGGTATAAGGTTGATGTAAAGTATAAAAACGGTAAGGCTATCACATTTTGGGCACATAACACCCAGCATTACAACGATGCTGGTAAAATTGATTTCTTTAGTCAATATATTGACATGCATCCGTTAAAGGAAGCCACGAAAGACCTGATAAAATAAAGCATACAATAAAACCAGATAAAAACCATCCACCTGCAAAGGGGATGGTTTTTATTGAGATGCCAAGCAGTAAATATTAATTACTATACGGGTTTAAAAAACTCCCCAAAATGCCAAAGAATACCCGATGGGTCATGCAGAAAAAATTCTTTACCCCAGGCCTCATGGCGTATGGGGACTAATCTCACACCTTCATATTTGGCAGGTAAATTCAAAGTCAATACTTCTTCCCAATATTGATCAACATTTTCTACTTCCAAAAACAGCATGGTATTGTCTACCCAGTCTTTCACATAAGCATCCTGCAGGTAAAAGCCCATGCCCTGTTTTGAGAATAAAGACATGTTGTGAGAAAGGATGCTTTCTTCAAAGCCAAGTTCTTCGTAAAATCTTCTGCATAAAGCGAAATCTTTTGCGCCAATAAATGGCCTTATTGAAATTGCATTCTGACTCATATCGGTGTTTACTTTTAATCTCTTCTTTTAGGAAAAGAATTTCCCTGTATGCTTCAAATTTAAAACATATTACTATGCTAAGCCAGTTGTTGCGCCTTTGCCCACAGCCCAAGGGTTAAATTTTACTGCCTGGTTTGTATGTTACCAGCATTTTTGAGCCTGCTGCTTTGAAATTAGTTTTATTACTCAATTGGCTTGCAAGTGTTACAGTACGAAAAAATATTTTTAATTTTAGAGCTATCGTCAAATTCGTAAACGTCACATGAATTAACTTTGCTTACTGTTTTTCCTTCTTTTATAAATTCTGCATAGCCATAAATTGAAACTTTACTATTTTCTTCTACAATGCCAGACATTTCAAATTTTGTTGTTACAGATTCAAAGTATTCAGCTATTTTTTTACAAAACTCAAGTACTGCTTCTTTGCCTTTCAGGCTCATGTCATTTTCATAAATATTCCATTCAATATCCCCGGCAAGATTGTCTGCTACTTCTTTAAATTTTCCATTTGAAAAGAGGGTTGCTATTTCTTTATTAGTTTTCATTTTGTTCTTATTTATGAAAGATACCTGATTAATTCTTAAATGGAAAAGTGAATTATTCAAATCCATCCTTCACTATTTCCCAAAATGCATCCAATGCCATGATACGGGGCTTTAAAAAACTGATGATAGCCGGCCAGTCAGATTGATCCAATATGTTTACATCGTCCAGTTGCTGAGAAATGCTGCTGATGGTTTTATGATCGGTTTGAACTGCTTCATTCCATTGCCAGTTGAATGCAGTTATTGTAGTTAATAATTTTTTGAGAGATACAAATTGATTGTAAAGATGTAATCTTTGTTCCTCCTGCGGATGCGAAATTTCAATAGCAATCACAGCTTTTGTATTATCTGCATCCATTTTAAAATGAATATGCCGGATGCTGGTTTTATAATTGATCCAGTTAACTGTCAGGCCTGATGACGAGGGCACGGGTTTCATATACAGACCGAAGTTTGTCCAGAATTGGGTTTTTAATTTTGAGATTTGTTCTTTGGAATACATGGGTGCAAGATAAAAAAATTATGAGCTGCCTCAATCCGGAAAGCCCGAAAGATGGTACCCCTTTGCTTTGGCAAATACAATTCAATAAAAGCCCAATAAGGATAACCTGTACAAGAGTGCGACGCCAATGATGATGAGAAAAGAACTAATGCCTGGCCCCAAAAAATTCTTCTTCGCTGAAGCTACGAAGGACAAGAAAAATCCCACCTGCCAAAGGCAGATGGGATATATTTTTTATTCGCTGTTAGGTTTCAGGCCACTATTACGACTTTGAAAACCTAAGGAGTTGACTGAGTTACAAGCACACTAAAAAATTAAAACATTTTAGTAGTGTCCCGACACTAAAACTATTAATACCTGTAAGCATCAGTCTTAAACGGACCTTCTTTTGGAAGACCTAAGTAAGCGCTTTGATCGGCAGTTAACTCGTCTAATACCACACCAATTTTGGCAAGGTGTAAACGGGCAACTTTCTCATCCAGGAATTTTGGTAACACGTAAACTTTGTTCTCGTATTTATCAGTATTGGTCCACAATTCAATTTGGGCAAGGGTTTGGTTGGTGAACGATGCACTCATTACAAATGATGGGTGACCGGTAGCACAACCTAAATTCACCAAACGGCCTTCAGCCAGGATGATCACATCTTTACCATCAATGGTGTACATGTCAACCTGTGGTTTGATGGTGTTTTTTGTAGAACCGTAGTTTGCATTTAACCAGGCCATATCAATTTCAATATCAAAGTGACCAATGTTACAAACGATCGCTTTATCTTTCATCACACGGAAATGTTTTTCAGTGATCAGATCACGACAACCTGATGCAGTAACAATGATATCAGCTTCTTTAACAGCTTCAATCATTGGCTTCACTTCAAAACCGTCCATGGCTGCCTGTAGAGCACAGATAGGATCGATCTCGGTAATGATAACGCGGCAACCTGCACCTTTTAATGAAGCGGCAGAACCTTTACCCACATCACCATAAGAACCAACAACAGCAACTTTACCAGCCATCATCACATCAGTAGCTCTGCGGATAGCATCTACCAGGCTCTCTTTACAACCATACTTGTTATCAAATTTAGATTTGGTAACAGAATCGTTGATGTTAATCGCAGGAATAGGTAACGTACCTTTTTCCATGCGCTCGTATAAACGGTGAACACCGGTTGTGGTTTCTTCTGATAAACCTTTAACGTGCTGGATCAACTCAGGGTATTTATCAAATACCATGTTGGTCAGATCACCACCATCATCCAGGATCATATTTAAAGGACGGTCAGCGCCACCAAAGAACAAGGTCTGCTCAATACACCAATCAGATTCTTCCTGTGTTTGACCTTTCCAGGCAAAAACACCAATACCGGTAGCAGCAATAGCAGCAGCGGCCTGGTCTTGTGTAGAGAAGATATTGCAAGAACTCCATTTAACTTCTGCACCTAAAGCAGTAAGGGTTTCAATTAAAACCGCGGTCTGAATGGTCATGTGCAGGCAACCTGCAATACGAGCACCTTTCAAAGGTTGTGATGGTCCGTATTCTTTACGGATAGACATTAAGCCCGGCATTTCTGCTTCGGCTAACATAATTTCTTTACGGCCCCATTCGGCAAGGCTCATATCTTTAACCTTGTGGGCTAATGTAAAATCGATAGCATTTGTTGTTGCTGACATATTGATTGATTTAGATTGCAAATGTACATTTTATAGGATAATTTTCTAAATAGTTTATTAACTTTGGGAGATAATCCTGTATTACGTGATAATTCAGGATAAAATACAAGTTTACTATGCCAAAAGCCGCTAAAAAAGAAAATGTGCCCACCGCCAGTTTTATGCTTGATAAAAAAGATATGGCGATACTGAAACTTTTACAGGAAAATGCAAGGGTTACGGTGAAGGAGATATCCGAAAAAATACACCTCAGCACTACACCCGTTCATGAACGCATTAAGCGCATGGAAGAGAACGGGGTAATAAAACAATATGTTACGCTGGTTGACCAGAACAAGGTTGACCTGAACCTGATGGTGATCTGTTATGTTTCTTTAAAAGAACACAGCAAAACAGCCGGTGTAAATTTTATTAAAACAATTAACGAACTGCATGAAGTTATTGAATGCTACAGCATCAGTGGCGAATTTGATTTTATGCTGAAAGTGGTTTGTAAAGACATGAATGCCTACTACGATTTTCATGTAAACAAATTAAGTCAGCAGGAGAATATGGGTAATGTGCAGAGCGTGTTTGTGATGGGGGTTATAAAGGAAACGCACCAGTTGGTTCATGGGTAGGAACACGCCTGTGGCGTGTTCTCGTAGGAAATTCGCATAGCGGCGCATTTAGAACACGCCACAGGCGTGTTCCTACAAAACCAGTTCCATCACATAATCATTCATAAAATACCCTTTGCCAATATCGAAATCGGCAGTTTTAATTATTTTGAAGCCGAGTTTTTCGTAAAAGTCTTTTGCCATGTTTTCTCTGTTAACCTGTAACTGCAGGGCTTTTGCATGAAGGGATTTTATTTCATCAACAATATACCTGATGATGAATTTGCCCGTGCCTTTTCCCTGTTGAGAGGGGAGGATGTAAATTTTATTGAGCTTCCAGATTTTTGGTTCAGTTTCATTGTCCGCAGGATGCTGTGCATAAGATGCAAAAGCAACCGGTTCACCCTCATCATATACAATAATAAAAGTGCAGCCTTCTTCTTCCATTTGTTTTTGCAGCGATGCAGGACTGTACATCATGTCAAGCATGTAATCGATCTGTTGCTGGCTGATAATGCTGCTGTAAGTTTGTGGCCAAATGGCAAAAGTGAGTTCCCTGATCAAGGGGATATCGGCTGCAGTTGCTTTTTTTAGGGATAACATTATTTTACTTTAATTCTCAGGTCAGGTGCAAACATCAGCCTGCCCAGTGCATCTTTGGCAACGATATCAAAAAAGTACAGTTCTTCCCCAATACGTAATTGTTCAGTTAAAGTTTTGATCCAGATGGGTGAGAGGGGAGTAGTTTTGAAGTTACTGATTACTGTAGTTGTTGTAGGTGAAGTTTTGCCACTCATGTCTTCAGTTTCGGTAACGCCCCTTCTTTTATACAACACCTGGTAAGATGTAATGGTGTAGATACCTTTTTTATCGTCGGTAACTCTTAATGGCAGATTGATCAATTGCAATGCTTCTTCCCGGTAAACAATACTGCTATCGCCCCTGATACCGAGCATGCTGGTTAATTTGGGTGGTGTAAATTTTTGAAAACCCGCAGGTTTGGCCGGGGCTGCAGGTTTTGGCTTTGGCTTTTGTGCAAACAGGGCTGAAACAGTGAAAGCAAATACAACCGTTAAAAAAAGTTTAGAAATACCTGCCATAGCTTGTGATTATTAATATAAAGACGAAATTAAACAACAATTAGTATCTATTTTACATTTTAACTGATCGTTGACAGACTCTCTTCAATGGTCTTTATCCTTGCTTCGGCATCGGCTTTTTTCTTTTGCTCAAGCGCCAGTACTTCGGGCTTTGCATTTTGAACAAATTTTTCGTTGCTTAATTTTTTTTCTACCGACAATAAAAAACCTTTCTGATGCTCCAGGTCTTTTAAGAGATCGTCTTTTAATGTTGCGGTATCCAGTTCTTTTTCTGTTTGAATGTAAAACTTATCTTTTTCCACAGCAACAACAATGGTATTGGCAATAGCTTCCGTTGTAAATGAAAGTTCAGCTGCATTTACCTGCTTGCTCAAAATGTTTTGTATCGAACTGTAACTTTCTTTTGAATCCGTTTCTATAAAAAGCTTGATGGCTTCTTTTGGTTTAAGTTGGTTTTTATTTCTTCCATCACGGATAGTAGTAATTACCTGCTTCAACAATTCGCCTTGCGTCAATATATTTTCATCAACAGGCTTTGCAGCAGCAAATTGTTTTACACAGAGATCATCGCTTTGCACTTTCAGTAAATGATAGATCTCTTCAGTAACAAAAGGCATGTAAGGATGCAACAACTGCATCAGTTCTTCAAAATAACCAATGGTTTTATTGTAAACTGCTGCATCAATGGGTTGTTCAAAACCGGGTTTGATCCATTCTAAATACCAGCTACAGAAATCATCCCATATCAAACTATAGATCGTTTTTAGCGCTTCGCTCAAACGGAATTGCTTCATTAGTGAATCAACTTCGGCTCTTACTTTATTCAGGCGATTTTCAAACCAAGCCAGCGCAAAGTCGTGAGTGGTGAGTAGTGAGTCGTGAGTTGCTGGTGCCGGGTTCTCACGATTCACGTCTGACGACTGACGACTTTCCCACATCTTCAAAAGCTTCAACGCATTCCATATCTTGTTATTAAAATTTCGCCCCTGCTCCAAACTGTTCTCATCAAACATCAGATCATTTCCTGCCGGTGAAGAAACCATGATGCCAAAGCGAACAGCATCTGCGCCATAGCGGTCAATCAGGTCAAGCAGGTCAGGACTATTGCCCAAACTCTTGCTCATCTTTCTACCCAGCTTATCTCTTACCATGCCGGTAAAATAAACATCTTTAAAAGGTATCTGCTTTTCATATTCCATGCCGGCCATTACCATACGGGCCACCCAAAAGAATATAATATCCTGGCCGGTTACCAATACCGAACCGGGATAATAATATTTCACCTCTTCATTGCCGGGCTCGGTGATACCTTTAAAAACCTGTGTGGGCCAAAGCCAGGAAGAGAACCAGGTGTCTAATACATCGGCATCCTGTTTAAGTCCGTTTTTTGGATCTTCCCGGTAAATGGTATAATATTTTTCTAAAGCTTCATTTTCATTTTCTGCAACCACCATCTTCCCATCGGCATCGTACCAGGCAGGTATCTGTTGTCCCCACCAAAGCTGGCGGCTGATGCACCAGTCCTTTACATTTTCTAACCAGTATTTATAAGTAGCTAAAAATTTATCACCGGGATGAATTTTTATATCTCCATCAACAACGGCTTTTAATGCTGGTTCGGCCAGTTCTTTCATTTTTACAAACCACTGCGTACTTATTCTTGGTTCAACAACAACGCCTGTCCGCTGACTGTAACCCAATCTCGTTGTGTATTCTTCTTCTTTGGTTAAGAAACCTTTTTCTTCCAGCTCTTTAATTATCTTTTTACGCGTAATAAAGCGGTCTTCGCCCACATAAATCTGTGCAGCTTCGCTCATGGTGCCGTCTTCATTAATGGTATTGATTACTTCCAGGTTATGTTTAAGTCCTAAATTATAATCATTGATATCGTGTGCAGGCGTAACTTTCAAAGCACCGGTACCAAATGCAGCATCAACATATTCATCAAAAATGATGGGTATGCGGCGGTTGATCAACGGAACAAAAGCATATGCACCTTTTAAATGAGCGTAGCGTTCATCAGTTGGATTTACGCAAATGGCGGTATCGCCCATGATCGTTTCAGGGCGTTGTGTTGCAATAGAAATGTATTCTTCTTTGTCAGTGTCTAACTTGTAACGCAGGTGATACAACTTACCGGTAAGATCTTTGTATTCAACTTCCTCATCACTCAAGGCAGTTTTTGCAGATGAGTCCCAGTTGATCATTCTTGCACCACGATAGATCAAACCTTTATTATACAGGTCAATAAAAACTTTTATTACCGCTTTGTAATAATGATCATCCATGGTAAAAGTGGTGCGGTCCCAGTCAACACTGCAGCCCAGCCTTTCAATCTGGTTGTAGATGATGCCGCCATATTTATCCTTCCACTCAAAAGCATATTTTAAAAATTCTTCCCTGGTTAAATCATTTTTGTCAATACCTTTTTCTTTAAGCATACCCACCACTTTTGCTTCAGTGGCAATAGATGCATGATCGCTGCCGGGCACCCAGCAGGCATTAAAACCGCTCATGCGGGCCTTGCGTACAAGAATGTCCTGCACAGTTTCATTAAGTGTGTGCCCCATGTGCAGCACACCGGTAACGTTGGGTGGTGGTATTACAACGGTAAATGCAGGCCTGCCATCGGGCTTGCTGTTAAAATAACGCTGGCTAAGCCAATGTTTATACCATTTGTCTTCAATTGCTTTGGGCTCAAAATTTTTAGTCAATTCCATTTTTTCTTTACCTTGTTAATATCGGATGGCAAAAGTACAAAAAAGAGGGGAGGATTTGAGCAGTAACGCCATTCAATAAACTTTAAGATTCAGCAAAGACAATAATATTTATTTCAACTCATCAATATGATCTCGTAAACTGTATATAAGTGTGTTTCATTAAAAAGCCCCGTTCTGTTTCAGAACGGGGCTTTAAATAAAATGATATATACTATTGCTTTACAAATTTTGAAGATAAATTACCTTCGCCATTGTTTAATTTAATAAGATAAACACCATTTGGTAAATTGCCAACATAAATGCGCTGCAAATTATTGGTCATGTTGATTGTACGAACCAAAACTCCCTTTGCATCAAAAATACTCAGTAATGATTGCCTGTCTGCATTCTCCGGCACACTTACATTTAGATAGTCATTTACCGGGTTGGGGTATATTTTTAATATACCTGCTTTGGTGATGTCCAGTGGTGTTTCTGAAAACGATGCGGTACCTAACTGTACTTTTAATGTGTAACAGTTTGTAGCATTATTGGCACTTCCGCTTGGATATACTCTTGCATAGTAGGTACCAGCAGTTACTGTTCTGCTGATCGTTTCATTGGTTGTACCGCTATTACTGGAAGTTTGAACTGTACCACCGGTACTATTCAATAAGCGTAAATGATAGTTAGCAGGAAGTGTGGTTAACGTCATGGTAATAGTACCACTTGTTGTAATCACAAATTTGTAATAGTCGTTATCACCAGAAGGACTAAGTGTTCCTTTAATATCTGTATTGAAAGGAATGGTAGCTGCACCTGTTGCAGTGCCGTTGGTGCTAACATCGTAGGTGCTTGCACAGCTTGTAGCTACAGCTGTTGCCGTTGCTTTTATGGTATAGCACGTTGCACTGTTGGCACCATTGTATCCAAATATTCTGATGTAGTATGTACCGGCTGCCTGATTATTTAAAGTAACTGTTTCAGTTGCAGTAGAGCCTGTACCGGAACCAATAGATGTACCGGCACTGTTTAAAATAGTCATATCATAATCTACACCCGACGGGCCAACCAGGTTGTAAACAATATTGCTGGTTACTGTGGTTACAATTTTAAAGTAATCATTATCGGTTGTAGTTGTAATTGCAGCAGAGTTGGTAACACCCGATGCAATGGTAGCTGCAGCAGCTAAAGTTTCATTTGGTTCAAAAGCTGTACCGCAACCAGATGGAACTGTTGCTGTTGTAAACTGAGCCTGTGCATACACACTGCTTGCTGCAGAACAATTTGTTCTTACTCTCCAATCGTATAAAGATGATGATGCTAAACCGCTTAATACAACCGAAGTTGATGTGGTGGCAGTGGCTGCATTTGTCCAGGTTGATGCAGATGCTAATTTATAATCTGCATCATAGCTAACTGCTCCGCTGGCTGCTGTCCAGCTAACAGTTGCACCGGAAGTAGTAATTGCAGAAGATGTCAATCCTGTTGGTGCATTACATGCTGCAACAGCAGTTGTTGTAAACTGTGCATTTGTATACCCGCTGTTGCCGGTACTGCAATTTGTTCTTACTCTCCAGTCGTAAAGAGAACTTGCAGTAAGGCCGGATAAATTTACAGAAGTTGCAGTTGTTGCAGCAGCTGCAACTGTATAAGTAGAAGCTGAATTTAATTTATACTCTACCGTATAATTAACTGCACCACTAACTGCTGTCCAGCTTACTGTAGCACTTGAAGCTGTAATAGCAGAAGAGGCTAAACCGGTTGGTGCATTACAGGTTGCAGATGAGCAATCAACAGTACTTAATGTTTGATCTGTTCTTGAGTTGGATGATCCCTGTGATGCACCTATACCCATTCCCCTGCGGGCAAATGCTTTGATGATGGCACAACTGTATTGTGCGCCGTAAAATAAAGTATCTGCCTTTAAGATAGCATTGCGGCCGTCAATAAAGCCTGGGCTGCAGGGTTGCAAACGCATACCTTCACTCACCAATTTTAATGCAATGGAATTACCTCCACCGCCTGCAGGATTAAATATGTTTGGATTTATTCCCTGCAACTGAATGATCTCCCAGGTCATATCCCAAAGTGTGGTACACCATATTGTACCAACACCATGCGGTGCAACCACCGATGCTAAGTTGCCATAGGTTAATGGATTCACACTCATATCGGTACTGTACCTGTATTGACGAATGCCCAATCCGGTAATGGGTTGATTTAATGCATACGTACCAATTCCTCTTGGCTTGCTGAAACCATCACCGGCCACTGCTGTGCTCCAGTCGTGTGTGATCATCAATCCAAAATAATCACTCCAGCCTTCGCCCATTTGCTCGGCATTGGTTAAGCAGGTACTGCCATTACCCGTAAAACGGTTGCTGATGCCATGTGCGTATTCATGCGCAATAATTCCATTGTCAACATCACCGTCACGGTCAGGTGTTGGGGCAGTCCATAAGTACATTTGCATTCTTCCTTTGCCTCCATCTGCAGGTGTAGAAAAGTTTGCATTGTTGGTGCCGCCACCATCCTGTGCTTCGGCCAGTACATAATCATTTCCTGAACCACCGCGGCTTTGGTTATTGGCCTGAAAATTCCTGGCAGTTTCTGTAAAACCATACAGGTACGACATGTCGTGCATTAAATTATTCCAATAAAAAAGATTGGTTGTATTAAACTGTTGATTCGGTGCCGTTGTTCTTACCGTTGGTTCTAAGGTTAAATTAGGAACAAAATTGAAAGTTAACGATGGCTGGGCAGTAGTAGATGCTTCTGTAATACCAATGGCATTTGTACCTGCTCTGTCTTCATAAGCATGTACATTATTACCCCTGGTGGTTGAATAATAAGTTGTGCCATCGTAATGCCAACCTAATGTGGTTGCATTGCCCGGCGATTTTGTCCAGGGATCGGTTACCAATGCAGGTGCACCACCTGGATGAATAGGACTTTCGGCAGGCTGGGGGATAACCCGGTAACTGGCCGTAGAAACTACAGACGGGCTGCTTGTGCCTGCAGGCATTAAATGATTACCTGCATTTTGACTTTTATGTAATTGATGTTTTTTGGCAGAATGATTTTCACCATCCCAATTGCATTTTATGGTAAGACTTTGTTTATCAATAAAAGAGCCGGTTGATGCATCTATCCGTGCAAGCCAGTAATCTTCATCAGACCTTGGAGCCATAAAAACCTGCCAAACTAATTTTAGTTCGCCGGTTATTTCAATGGGGTACCAAACCAATTCGGCTGTAACATTTTCCAGAGAAAAATTCATGCTGCCAAAACTTGCTTTACCGTTAATTACCGGAGCATTTGCAACACGTATATTTTCGGCATTTTTTACTTTTAAAGCAGTAAGCGAAGATTGTACTGCATTTGCAGCATTTACTTTTGGTGATGCGCTGGCCTGTCTGCTTTTTAATTCCGGATTTAAAAAGCGTTCACCGGCATTGGATGCCAATGCGCCATCTTTAAATGCCAGCACCTGCATACGGTTGTATAACGGAATGCCCTGGTAAGTTTGTTGCAGGTAAACCACCCTTATGTTTGTAGATGGAATAATGTACGAATTTGTAACAACAGAATTTTGAAGATCGGCCTGCGATAATCCGATGGAAGCTGCCTGTTGTTGTACAAGTTGCAAACCGGCCTGTCTATCATTTTCGGGTGATTGTGCAATTACCCAAACAGAAAGCAATAACAATGCAATGAGTGTTAATTTTTTTTTCATAAAGCAATTTGGTTTGTTGTAAAAAATAGCGTTTAAATCTAAATTCAAATTAATATTATTTTTTATAGTTTTAAGGTTTAGTTATTAACATAGTATAATTATTTTATAGTACTTCCCGCAAGTAATTTTACGATTTTAAATTAAACCATTGGTTTACTGTTTTCTTTATCAGTGTTTATTTAGCTGGCTTATAAAAAGTTACTGGTTTGTATTGGTTTTTAACACTTTGAAATTCATTTATTTTCAGGTTAACTGTGGCTGTGGTTGCAAATGTTGCGTGTTTATATTTAGCTAATAATACCCTTTTTTTATTTTCTGTTCAGGCATTAAAAAACTTCATCTGTAAAATTTTCATATCTTTCTGTTATTCTTTTTAACTCAACTAAAACTAACAACATGAAAAAACTCATTGCAGAATTTATCGGCACTTTTTCATTGGTGCTTTTTGGCTGTGGTGCTGCAGTTGTATCTGGCATTTCAACAACCGGTCCTGCGGGGATTGGCTTACTGGGTATATCACTGGCATTTGGTTTGGCGGTTGTTGCCATGGCGTATGCAATTGGCCCCATATCCGGTTGTCATATAAATCCGGCAATCAGCATTGCTATGCTTGCAGCAGGTAAAATGACCGCTAAAGACGCGGCAGGTTATGTGGTAGCACAAATTGCGGGAGCTATAGCCGGAGCAGGCGTTTTGTATATAATTGTAAGCAGCCAGGCTGGCTTTGATAAATTAGGCGAATGGGGGCTTGGCTCCAACGGATGGGGCGAAGGTTACCTGGGTAATTACTCAATGATGGGAGCTTTTGTAACAGAAGCTGTTTTAACCTGTCTTTTTCTATTGGTGATTTTTGGTACTACTTCAAAAGAAGGGAACCCAACAACTGCCGGTCTTGCCATTGGTATCAGCCTGGTGCTTATTCACCTGGTGGCAATCCCCATCACCGGTACTTCTGTAAATCCTGCAAGAAGTATTGGCCCTGCAATTTTTGCCGGCGGTAAAGCATTGAGCCAGCTTTGGCTGTTTTTAGTGGCACCGGTAGTTGGTGGATTACTGGGTGCTTTTATCTGGAAATACTTACTGGAGAATAAAGAGAAATAAGAGAAGACCTGATTTTTTCAATAAATAAGATGTATTAGCCCTGCTTTTATAGCGGGGCATATATATTTACTAAAACTGTTTTTGTTTATCTTTTTACGATCTGTATACGCTCCATGATCAGGCTGCCTTTATCAATGGATACGGGTATCGTTGTATTGTTTTTAAGTACCAGCCAGCCGCCGTCAGATTTGTTGTAGCTGCTTACTTCGTTGAAATTAATGATATAGGATTTGTGTGTGCGCATAAAGCGTTTGTCTTTACCCAGTATATCTTCAAAATTTTTAAGATTCCTGCTTACCAGGTGTTTGGACTTGTCAGTCATGAAAACTTCTGAATAGGCACCCTCACCTTTTATGTACATGATCTCTGCCAGGTTCAGCAATATTAAACTGTTGCCTGAGGGTACAGCAATTTTTTCAAAATTTTCGTGCTGCATATTTTCTGCCAGTGCCTTGTATTGCTGTGATTTGTATTTTTCAAAACGGGCAACGGCCTGCACCAGTTCTTCGGGTATAATGGGTTTTAAAAGATAGTCAATGGCCGAAAGCTTAAATGCCTGGATGGCATATTCGTTGTATGCGGTAGTGAAAATGACGGAAAAATCAATTTCATTTTCATTAAAAAAATCAAGGAGCTCCAGTCCGCTATAACCGGGCATTTCAATATCAAGCAGTACCAGTTCAGGTTTGTATTTCCTGATTGCTTTAACACCTTCGGGCAGGTTTTCACATTCTGCCACCAGTTCTATATCCTTACAATATTCCTGCAGCAGCAGCGAGAGAGACACCCTTGCTCTTTTTTCGTCGTCTATGATGATTGCTTTCATTTTTAATTATTGGTTATTGGTATGTTTATGATCACTGTAGTGCCCAGCGATTGTTCAGCGCCGTTTTGTTTTTCTATATTGCTGATGGATATTTTCCGGCTGTTATTTTTATTGAGCAGATCTATGCGGGTTTGCATGGCCCCGGTGGCAAAAGAACGGTGGTTTTTATTTTTGATGGCATTTAATTCGGCACTTTTTTTCATGCCTATCCCGTTATCGTCAATACTAATCAGGAGTTGGTCGGGCTGTTTTTCAAAAGTTACTGACAGGTTCTTGGGGCCGTTTTTGTGCAGCAGCCCATGTTTTACAGCATTTTCAATATAAGGTTGCAGCAGCATGGCCGGTATTTTAATATGGTCAGCATCGCTGATGTTCACCGTTTTTATATCGTATTCAAAATCCTCGCTGAATCTTGCTTTTTCTATATCAAGATAAAGCCCCAGGGTTTTTATTTCTTCTGATAAAGGAATGGTTTCTTTTTCCGACATTTCCAATATGGTTCTTGTTAAGGCCGAAAATTTTGATAAATAATTAACCGCCTGCTTTTTATCATTGGCCAGTATATATGATTGTATGGTATTAAGTGCATTGTAAAAAAAATGCGGGTTCATCTGCGATTTAATGGCTTTTAGTTTTGATTGATTCAGATTTTTTTCAAGGTTAATCTTATCAATGATCAAACTGTTTTTCTTTTTTATTTTATTGATCTGTTTTTTATAGATGCTCCAGAATAAAAAAATGATCAGCATGCTTATGCCTAGTATAAAAAGTTTAGTTAGCCAGAAGGGTTTACCAATATAGAAAGAAAGGCTTTCTACAGGCGCATTTTTAATGCCGTCAATTTTAAGTTGCAGTTGATAATTTCCCGGCGAAAGGGAAGACAGCACCAGGTTCTTATTATCGGCATTCAGTTTTCCCCACTCATTGTTGTTTACTTTGTACAACACGGCATATTTCTGGTTAGGTATGTAAGAAAGTGTTGAAAAGTTCACCATGATCTCATGTTCCCCGTAACTGAGGTTTTTCAGTTTATCCGTTTCAACCCTGTTGCCGTTTACTTTTACTTCGTTGATAACAAGTTTAGGTGCTGCATACCCATCAATTTTACTGCTGCTTTTAATCAACATACCACCGGCAGTTAAATAATATATTTTCTGGCCAATGACCATTACATCGGATACTTCGAGGTTGTTGCTTACCGGTAAAATATTTTTGGCTTCTTTGGTTAAGGGATTGTATTCAATAATGGCATTTTTTGTGAATAGAAAAACAACATCGCCCTGAATTTTAAATTTAGTGAACCGTTCGTTAACCAGGTTGGGTGGTAATGGAAAAAGGGTGATATGATTTGCCTGGTCAATTTCCAACAGTTCTTCGTTGGTAGTAAGGGCAACAATTTTATTTTGCCGGTATTGCAGGATATTAATATAAACAGGTTTGTTTTTATAAAGTATGTCTTCTGTTTTTTGCATGGAAACGCATTTCAATCCATTATTGGTAGCATAATACAAGCAAGCATTGGCCGGGTTATAAGCTGTTGATTTCCCGTTTGTATTTGTAAGCAGGATGATGGTATTGAAACCTTTGAACAATCCCCCGTCACTGTTACCGGTTTTATATTGCCATTTACTTGTAGCGATTTTATTTACTTCCAGCAAACCGCACAGGCCGCTTGCAGCAATTGAATAATAACGCCCATCCACTCTTTTAACATCTTTTATAGCGGTTGAAATTTCATTTTCTATTTGCAGTTTGTCATTAAGTATTTTAAACCGCGAAGAAGTGAAATATATTTTTTTAGAAAAAGAATCGGCGGTTAGCTGGCGGATGGGGTGGTTGCTGTAATTTTTATAAATGTTCTTTAGTGTTTCTTTTTTGCTGTTAAAAGAATAAATACTTTCATTCTCTGTCCCAATTATAATCCGTTCATCCAACTGCGACATAATGGTAGGCCTCGGTTGAATAGGTATGAAAATATTATCAAAATCGCGGATGAACATCAGGCCGTTGTTCAATGTAGATATCCAGTAGTTGTTTTGCCTGTCTTTATAGAGGTAAGAAATGTTTGCAGCCGGAAAAAAGTTTTTACCTTCTCCCTTTTCAATATCGTACCTGGTAATGCCGTTTGGTGTGCAAAGCCAGGTGTATTGATCTGTAACGGAAATGTTTTGAATAAATGCTGCTGTATTGTTAAATGCTTTTTCGCGGAATACGCCATTAGTGTATGTAAAGTAATGGTTTGAAAATTTTGACGTGAATAATAAACCATTATTGGTTTGCTGTATGATGGGTGCTTTAAAACTGTTATCAAAATGGGGCCGGGTATCTTCATTTACCAGGATGCTGTTATTTTTAATGCCATGAAGCCGGTCGCCTAACACATAAAATATGTCATTGGAAGTAAAGGTAGCCTGTATATTTTTTTCGCCTATCTGCACTTTCTCTGCAGGCAGCAGGGTTTTAAGGTTAAACAATAAAACACTTTCCGGTTGTACCAGGTATAGTCTGTCGTTAATGATGCCATATTTTATATAGCCTGTTGATTTGGGTTGATCCAGGTTTTTTAACTCACCTTTTTCAACATAATATAAAAACCCGTCGAAATTACAATACCAGATACGTCCATATTTGTCTTCATTGATGCAACTTCCGGCTTTGGATGTTTGACCCTCGGAAGTGTATGTAATAAATTCAGATCCATCATACCTGCACAAACCCTTATCTGTGGCAAACCACATAAAACCTTTGCTATCCTGAAAAATATCATACACGCTGTTGGAAGGAAGGCCGTTGGTATTGTTGATGGTATAGTAAAACGGATCCTGTGCATGCACAGAACCGCCAATACAAAACACCAACAGCCAGATCAATTTCAAATTCACTTATTTAAAACAAATGTATAAAATCATGTGCAATCGGCTGGTACGGGTTTACCAAAGCAGCTTTTGCACTTACCAACCCTTAATTATTGACAGGGTTTTGATAATCAGCAACTATCATTTGTCATTCATCGGCTAGCCCGTTTCCTGCAATTTGTTCTTTGTTCCTTAATTCTTGTGCATTGCGCCTTGTTACTTATTGCATATTGCTCGTTTCTACTGCCTTGTTCCTTGTTTCTTAAACCCAAAACCTGTTTTGGTAAACTGCATGGTTCACCACAAGTCAGCCACCTTCATATTTGCATTATCAAATTAATGCGCCTTGCAATAATGCAGGTGCCGGATAAATAAAAAATGAAAGTCATGAAATCACTATTGCACGTTTTACTGGCGGTATTTATTGCAGCAATTGCGATACCAGTTGCTGCCCAAAACCAAAATAAATCTTTTGCAGATTTTGGCGCCGGCAGCTATTCTACTTATAAAATGGAATCAAGCTATGATTATAATAATGTAAAAAAGTACAAATTCGAAAAAGTATCTAAACAATGGCCTGTAACTATGCAACAGGGTGCAGGTAAGGATTTCGAAGGTAATACTGTACTTGAAACAGTCACCATTTCCCGTCAGGGTGTAATTAAAGAAAATTTTGTTCCGGATATTCCTGAAAACCCCGTGTATTTTGGGTATAAGGATTTCAGGATAACGGCAATTGGCAATAAGATTTACCAATATGAATGGAGTAATGACAATGCTACTATCATTTACATTTTAAGTAAAGGCGATGTTTCCGGTTACGAATCAGAAAAGTCAACACTCGAAAATCATGTAAGAGATGCCTTTAAAAACCAGTTGGCAGCCAGGGGTAAGCTAAATGAAGTTAAAGCAGCCAATGCACAAAAAGATGCAGCAGAAAATACATTGAAAGGCAAAACTGTAAAAACCATTGAAATAGAAATGGTGGAGATGCCCAAAGAAATGGGATTAAGAAGCACCGTAAAATTTGGCATCAAAGCTACTACCGCTGATGGTAAAACCTACAGCACACCAAATATAGGGGGGAAAACACCCTGGGATGATTTTGAAATTAAAACAACTGATGGTGTTTTTGTAGAGGAAGCTATTGAAGTACATGAAGATGCTTCCAAAATAAAGAATGATGAACTGAAGTTTATGGTCTCTTCTAAATATTCAACTGCTGTTACAGCACAAAAAGTAATCCCTTTAAACTATGAATCGGTGAAGTTCAACATCATACACAAGGGGCGCTCCGGTTCACAGTGGATAAGAGACGTTGGCGGTGTATTGCAGCCTTATAATGGTGAGCCTGGAAAATCGCTGGAACTTAAAATACAGAAAGCAACCACAAAAAATACTAACCTGCCCATTTATAAAATTGAAGTAATTGAAAGCAAAACGGGTAAGGTGATCAACCGGCTTAAAGTATCGCAAAACACAGCTATTAATGTAGATATAACAGGAGGACCCGGAGATAAAGGCGCAGACAGGAAAGACCGCAAGGCCGATGATGGTAAAGATGGGGGTAGCGGGGGAGATCTGGTAGTTGCTAAGGGAGCAGATGTAGGTAACATTACTTTAAACCTGTTTACAACCGGAGGTAAAGCCGGCAAGGGTGGAAACGGCCCAACTACTTTCTCAAACGGCGCACCCGGCAGGGATGGCAGGGATGGTAAGATTACGAATACATCGCTGGCAGGAGGGTTAAACTGGTAAGTGAATATCAAAATATCAAAAACTCTAAATACTAAAACTCAAAACTAAAAATTATGAAAAGAAAATTTGTAACACTGCTGTTGTCATTTGCAACATACTCGGCATCGCTGTTTGCACAGGCTGATTTAATGGCTATATCGGGTAAATACTTTGCGGCCGATGGCTTTGAATTTGAAAATACGATGAAAATGAAAAAGAAGCAGAAAGATGATATCAGTGTAACTTTTGTTGGCGAGGCAGATGGTAAAATACAGAACCTGGTTATTGTTAAATGGAAAGGCGGTGAGTTTAAAGCTTTTTTAGATGAAAAATTATACAGCAAGAAAAAAGTGGTATGGTTTAAGGAATCTGAAAACACGCTCTTTGAACTGGCACCAGGCGTTTTTGCCATTGCCAATAAAGACGGCAGCCAGGTTGGCGATGTACTGGCCAAAGATAAAAATCAATTAAAGGATTTTGATGTTGAAACAGCCAAAGCTTTAATTGATGAGAAGACCAGCGAATTGAAATCAGATGCAAATGATGCTGCCCTGCAAAAAATGATGAAATTCGATGCTTTTAAAAATAACCTAGAAAAAGTAATTTTTGTTGATAACAAGAATGCTATCTACAGTGCTTATGGCGAGCCTAAGGAAGATCCTAAGGTTCACATCAAATCGCAGGTGATCGGTAAAACGATTTGGTACAACTATTATTCAAAAACCAATGCAATGGCTAAGTATGGCGAGACAGCCGAAATAAACATTGAGTATGAAATGGAAGGTGTAAAGAAGGACAGGAAATCATGTGCAAAACTGGGCCGGAACTGGGCAAGCAGTATTCCTAAAGTTAAAACACAGGACAGGTATATGTTCCTGAACGGCCGTTCTTTCTGCGACCCGTCAGATAAATATTATGACTATGCTTTTCTGTCATTGATGAATGATATGAATGGTAAATTATTGTTTGGTAAATCCTACAATTTAAAAGTAACCATATATGCTTATAAAGATGGTGCTAATGTTGGTAAATTGGGCGAAGGCGTTATTGCCATGAAATACGAACCTGAAAGCCAGGCTGCAATGGATTTATGGAAAAAATGGGTTGATGAACTATAATTTTATAACTAATTAACCGTTGTTTGAACAAACAGTAAGCCCTTTGAATGATTTAATTCAAAGGGCTTCTGTTTTATGCATGGTTATACAATCCGTTATTTATAGTGAGATAGAAATTTGGGATGACTTCAGGTTTTCAACAAAAGCTGAAAATGAACTGAGATCAAATATGATGGCATATACCCTTTTTTACTTCTTTATAAACCTGCATGAAATAAATTGCCAACATCATACCTTACCTGCCAGCGCCTGTTGCAGAAATTCTTTTTTTCTCCGGGCAACTTCTACTTTTGAATCGTCGCTCATTAACAAAATACCCTGCCTGTCGTATGCCTGAATATGAACCGGGTTTACCAGGTGAGATTTATGCACACGCAAAAAGCGTTGCCCTTCCAGCATTTCATCATATTCTTTCAAAGTTTTTGCAGGGATGAAAACTTTTATAGTTTGCAAATGCCACAACCATTTAGTTTACGGTAACCTGTTCCTATTCTGTGGTAAAACGGGGGGGGGTAATCAATGCTCTTCAGGGCATCAGCTGGTTTGAATGCCTTGCATTTTGAATGGATAAACACCTGAAATAAATTAAAAATCACCCAATGAGGTATTGCGATTACAGGCTTAATTGTGCATTTTTGAGTATATTCGGATAAGTATGCAGAGACCTTATTTAATATCAATTTTGTTTTGTTTCATTTTTAATATTGCCTTAACAGGTGCTTCGGCACAATACGTTTCTATTGACAGCCTTCGGAAGATAATTAATACAGCAAAGGAAGATACTGTAAGCATTGATGCAATGAACTGGATGAGTTTTAGGTTTTACCAAAAGGGAAGTTTGGACAGTTCTGTTTTTTTTGCAAAACAGGCATTGTCCCGTTCCGAAAAAATTAACTTTAAAAGTGGAAAGGGGTTTGCCTATTTAAACATTGGACTTGTAAGGGGGAGCGGAATGGAATATTCCGCTTTCGCTTGAAAATATGCATAAAGCTGCGGGCTTTTTTGAAGAGGCTGGAAATAAAGCTTATTTGGGTGTTGCGTACAATGGCCTGGCTGCAACGCATTTTATGGAGGATAATTATCCTGCGACATTAGAGACCCTTTATAAGGCCCTTAAATTGAATACTGAGTCGGGATACAAATTTGGACTTGCACACTGTTATTTTGTTTTCGGGATTTACTACACGGCCTGGAAAAATTTTAAAGAGGCTGATGAAAACTTTCAGAAGGCCATTAACCTTTTCCAACCGCTGGGAGAAAAGCATTCACTTTCGCATTGTTTCAGCTATAAAGGAGATATTGCTCTGGAATCAGGCAAATACCAGGAGGCATTAGAAAATTTTACAACCGCTAAAAATATTTCCATGGAATTGGGTAGTCCGGGGTGGATACATTCACTTTTTTATGGTAGTGTTGCCAGTGTTTATGAAAAACAAGGCGATTCAGCCATGATATTTCTCAATATAAAATCAGCAAACGAAAAATATAGGGCTGCAGAAAAAAATTACCTGGCAGCCACAACATATGCAAAAACAGACGACACCTTAAATCTGCCCTATTGGTATAGCAGTATTGGAGGACTTTATTGTAAGATTGGCAAGATCACGGAAGCAAAAAAATATCTTGTGGAATCTATCAGGCTTGCCAGGACATTAAACAGCATAGAAATTCTTAAAACAGCTTATTTACACCTTTCATTTACTGACAGTATTGGTGGTAATTTTAAGCAGGCCTACGATAACTTTAAAAAACACATCTATTACCGGGATAGCCTTTTCAATGAAGAAAGTATCAGGAAGACGGAAGGCTATAAAATGCAGTATCAATTTGAAATAAAAGAAGAACAGATAAAACTCCTTAGTGCTGAAAATAAATTAAAAACAGTATTGGCATCTAGACAAAAACAGCAAAAGAATTTTGCCCTTACTGCAATTGTAGCTATACTTCTTTTTGGTGGTTTTGGCTTCTACCGCTACCGCCGAAGTAAAAAATTGCAAAGCCAGCGGGCCATATTAAGTGAACGTCTCCGCATCAGCAGTGAGCTGCACGATGAAGTAGGGGCCACGCTCAGCGGCATTGCCATGTACAGCCATCTTACTAAAGAACAAATGAAATCGGGGCAAACGGCAGAAATTGAAAAGTCGCTGAACGTAATGCAGCAGTCATCAGTAAAAATGGTAGATAAACTGAGTGATATTGTATGGCTGATAAATCCCGAACAGGATTCATTGAAGAAGCTGGTAACCAGATTGGAAGAATACGCAACAGATATGGCTGCTATTAAAAATATGCAGGTAAAGATAAGTGTGCCGGAAAAAATTGCAGATATTAATTTGCCCGTAGAAAACCGCCGTAACATCTACCTGTTTTGCAAAGAAGCCATCAACAATGCTGTTAAGTACAGCAACGCATCATTGCTTGAGTTAACTGTAAAAGAAGTGAATGGTAAAGTTAAATTTTCAGTAAGTGATAATGGAAAAGGATTTGATGCGGTAATGGTAAGGCGTGGTAATGGCCTGGAGAATATGCAGAAAAGGGCGGATGAGATAGGGGCTAAACTGATTTTGCAATCAAAAGAAAAGGGAGGGGCCTCTGTTTGCCTGCAATGCAAAATTACCTGATTGATATTACAAGCTGATATATAGTTACAGTGGTTGTTTGGAAAAAGCTATTTTAAAATTGTTGCGTATGGGAGCATTTGTAGTAGAAAAATTTTATCTTTTTTTTCAGGGAGTGCTGGTTTTTCAAACCATCTTTCTGGGTATCGTTTATTTAATTACTTTCAAAAAAGACATTCTTATATACAGTACTTATCTGTTGGCGCAAACTATTTATTTTTTTTGGAACGCTCCTTATACTTTTTTGGAATTGATGATAATGCCGTATTTGATTCTGCTTTTTACTTTTATGCAAACACGCCTTTAATTATTATTACTAATCTTTTATACACGTACTTTTTAACTTATTTTTTTACAGGTTTGTACAATAATAAAAAAAGAGATTTCTTAGTTAAACTTTTGGCAGGTATAGCCCTTTTCTTAGTTACTATTTCTGTTATATCAATTTACGTAAAACAATCAAACCAGTATATATTTTACCTGGCTAACCTTTTAAGTACGGGCTTTAGTATTTATATTTTCACAGGTATTTATAAAAAAAGAATACCAAACACAGGGTGGATAGTGACCGGGATGATACTGAACATCATTGGAAATGCCCTTACCGTACTTATGATTATACTGGAGCGATATGATATTCATCATCTTTTTACAGATGATTACCCATTATTTTTTATGCGCTGCGGTATTTTAGCCGACATCTTTTTTTACCTGATTGCCATTTTAAAAAAATGGAACTATCAGGAAAAACAGCTGGCAGTGCAGCAGATAGAAAGCCAGTTAGCTATTGAAAAAGTACGCAATAATATCAGCAGTCAGCTGCACGATGATATTGGCAGTACATTGAGCGGTGTATCTATGTACAGTCATTTGGCAAATGATTTGATGGAGAAGGGTGAATATGGTAACGCAAAAAAATCCTTACACATCATACAAAACTCAACCAATGAAATGGTCGAAAAATTAAGCGACCTGGTATGGTCGGCTAACCCAAAACAGGATTCGCTGCAATTACTTTTTGAGCGGCTGCAACAGTATGGATACGATATGTGCAATTCAAAAAATATGGTGTTTACATCTGCTATTACTATCGGAGATTTTTATTTGTCGGCAGAAAACCGCTACCAGCTTTATTTGTTTATTAAAGAAGCCATTAACAATGCTGTAAAATATAGTGATGCAGGGTTGTTACAATTAAATGTAAAGGAAAGTAACCGGCTTTTGGAAATTACCATCAGTGATGATGGAAAAGGCTTTGATATTGATACTACAAAACGTGGAAATGGGTTAGATAATATGCAAAAAAGGGCGGATGAACTGGGGGGAGATTTCAATATTCAATCAAAACCGGGCGCAGGTTGCTTGATTTCTTTAAAAGTAAAAATCACCCAATGAGGTATTGTACCTTTATAATAAAAAACACAGTTTTGCAGTAGTATGATGGATATAAGAGTAGCCATATTTGAAGATAATAAACTGGTTAGGGATGCCCTGGAAACCATTTTAAATGGTACACCGGGTTATACCTGCTGTGGTACATCTGCAGATGGAAATCACTGGTTACAGGATGTGAAACGCAGTGAACCTGATGTGATTTTGATGGATATTGAAATGCCCGGCCTCAACGGGATAGAAGTAAGCCAGCAACTGCACCAGGCTTATCCCGATGTAAAGATTCTGATACAAACCGTATTTAACGACAGCGAAAAAATATTTAATGCCCTGTGTGCCGGTGCCAGCGGGTATATACTAAAAAACGACAGCCCGGTTAAATACCTTGAATCCATAAACGAAGTGTATAATGGCGGATCACCGATGAACCCAATGGTGGCCAAAAAAGTACTGGGCTTTTTCTCGGGTAAAAATGTAATACGCATTGCCCCCGAAGAAAACGATTATCAACTGAGCCAGCGGGAAAAAGAAATACTGCAACTGATGGTTGGCGGCGATAATTATAAAAGCATTGCCGCCAAAGCGTTTATAAGTTACGAAACCGTACGTACACACGTAAAAAATATCTACAAAAAACTACACGTAGCCTGCCGCAGCGAAGCTGTTTTTAAAGCCATGCAGCAGGGAATTGCCTGAGTACACTCTTAATAAAAATCACCCAATGCGGTATTGTTTGCCTTACCAATTTTATAAACCTTGCTGTTATAAAACTAAATGTTTACAGCAATGCGCAAATTTACAAGCTTTTTTATTGTAGCAATTTTTTTGGGTAATGCAGTATCGGCCCAGTTTCCGTTACCGTATTGTGCCGAAAGTTATACATCAGCCGTTGAGCCTATAACCCAGGTAATATTTGCCAATATTGATCAAACATCATCTGCTGTTGTTAATGGTTCGGCCGAACACCAGGATTTTACTTCCGAAAAAGGTTATGTGGTACCCGGCGGCACTTATACCATTACCGTAAAAGGCAATACCAATGGAAATTTTTTAAACCTGCTGAGGCTTTATATAGACTGGAATAATGATGACATTTTGAGCGGCCCGGGTGAGATATATTCGCTTCCATCAATAACCAATTCCACCGGTACAGATGCGATAGTTAGCACATTAAATATTGTTGTACCTGCTAATGCAAGTATTGGTAATCATCGCATGAGGGTATCAAAAAAAAGAAATACTACACCAAATATCTGCAGCACCAGTGGTTTTGGCCAGTCAGAGGATTATACCATTGAAGTTTTTTCGGCCGCACCGTATTGTAACAATCATTATCCGGTAGTTATTTCCGCAATAACAAATGTAAGTTTTGCACGTATTGATAATACAACAAGTGCAACAGCGGGTGCTACTGGACCCACCCAGGATTTTACAAATATCAGTACCGTTGTTGTAAAAGACAGCTCATACAATTTAAGTGTTAAGGGTAATACAAATGGTGCCGTTACCCATTACATACGTGCTTTTATTGACTGGAATAACGACAATGATTTTTTAGATGCCAATGAAAGTTATGATGTAGGCACTATTACCAACTCAACAGGTGTAGATGCAATTTTTTCAAGCACAGCTATTACAGTACCAGCTAATGCCACAGCAGGTTATACACGATTACGTGTAACAAAAAAATCGGTTGGTTTTGCGCTGCCCTGCGATTCGGTAAACAGGGGCCAATCGGAAGATTATACCATACACATTGTAGAAAAAATAAGAGCTGTAATTGATGATGGAAATGCTTACCTGCAGGGTGATTATGTAGAAGTAGGTTTAAACCATTGCGGCGGCTGGGGTACTTTTGGTAAAGCACCGGTTGAGTATCATGCCAGGAGTGGTGTGGGTGTGGGAATTCCGGGTAATGATATGCTTAACCTGGGATTTATTGCCGACCCCGAAAAAAATGGCTGGACAGTAGGTAGCCCTAATTTATATAATGGCGATTATTTTTTGCCTGTTGCACCTTATGTGGGTTGGGGAATTACTATTAATGGCTTTGATTATGGTACTGATAGAACAAACAGTAGCGAAACAGTATGTGATAATTTGCCAGGTGGTGGAATACCGATGCCTGGTGCTAATATTGCAGCTAATATAAATGGTACTAAAGCATCAAGCACATGGCAGGGTAATGGTAGCGGCATATTGCTCAAAAAAATTACCTCAGTAAAACAAGATAAAGTATATTTTACTGTACAAATAAAACTGTACAATACCACAGCAAGTACTATTAATAATATTTACTACGGAGAATTTGTAAATCCTGATCCTGATTATTTTTATAATGGATCAACAACTAATGTAAACAACAGCAATAACATCATTTATCAAAACCCGGCAGATGGGAAATCTTTAATACAAGCTATTGGCATACCCGGTTTGCAATCGTATATCGGTTTAGGAAGTAAAGATTGCCGCTCAAAAGTATTTAGGGGTATCAACATACCCGCTGAACCTGGTGGATTCGCTAATGATTGGTATGTAGCTGCTGCAGGTAGCGATGTTTCACTAAGTGGCGGAGATACAGGCCCTGTCAATAACCATTGCATTGGTATAAGCTTTAACGTAGGCAGTATTTTACCCGGCGATAGCACCACATTTACCTATGCTTATATTTTAAAGGCTGAAGATTATAATGATGCCCTGGATGAAACAGACCCAACATTTACCAGCAATGCTATAACTGTACCTGCCGGAGGCACTTTTACGCCTTGTGCCAATAGCACCAATACTGTTAAATTAAATGATGCAGATGCATACACCTGGACATGGAGCCCGGCTACCGGTTTAAATACCACCATTGGCAAGCAGGTAGACATGACTGTAACCACCACACCCATAACTTATACGTTAACCGGTGTGGCACTTAATGGATGTGCTGATAAAACGATTACGTTATATGTTGAACCTGTAAATATTTCAACGTTAACAACACCGGCCAGTGTAAGCAAATGCGTTGGCGATGTACCTGTTTTATTAACTGCCACAGGAGGCAATTTTACAAGTGCTGTTGTTTTTAAAGATGATTTTAATAACGAAGGCAACTCCTGGAACAAGTTTAATAATTCAACAGGCGGTGCAATTGCAAATGCAGCTTTCACACTCCGCCCCAATGGGTATACATATTCTACCATTCCGGTTACATTTAACAGTAATGATAATAGCCAGTTTTATTTAACCAATAGCTATGCACAAACGGGCGGCACTGCTACAAGAACAATATTACAATCGGAGCCATTAGGAACATTAAATAACTCGTCTTTTGTCGTTAGTTTTTATCATTACCTTAGAGACCCATTATCATCAAACACAGCACTTTTAGAAACCTCTTCTGATGGCATTAACTGGATTATTTTACATTCCTTTACATCAACACAGGGGGCGCCTAACAATTTTATATTCTTTTCCAAGGCTTCACCTTTTCCAGTAGAGTACATCAGGTTTAGGTATACCGAATCACCTACCAGTTTTTATTGGGCAATTGATAATGTAAAAATTACTACAAGCGGTCGCCGCATTACCTGGGCACCCTTAGCAGGCTTATATACAGACGCAGCTGGCACCATTCCCTACACTGGAACATTTGCAACAAGTGTATATGCCAATCCTGCAAGCAACACGCTATATACGGCCTCGGCTAATTTTGGTGCCTGTACAAAAACAAGTAATACTAATGTAGTTGTAAATTCGCTCAGTACTACACTGGCAGGTATTGTTGGCAGTACAGTTTGCCAAAATAAATTGGTAGATACGGCAGGATCTGTTTTTAATAACAACACTTGTAACCCCATAGCTAAAGTAAAACCAGCGGGTGCCAGCCCGGTCACAGGCCAAATTAATACCTGTGTTTATATTGACCCTGCTGTTTTACCATTTTATAATGCCGAGCCATACCTGCAAAGGCATATTGATATTTTACCTGCAACAAATGCAGCCACATCAACCGCCAGGGTTACCTTGTATTTTACCGATGCAGAGTTTGAAACCTACAATGCAAATAATATGGTGTGGCCCGATTTGCCCACCGTAGCCGGTGGAGGAAATACAGATACAAGAAGAAGTAATTTAAGAATAACGCAGTATCACGGTACGCCCAATACAAATCCATCTCAACCTAATAATTACAGCATGTCAACAGGTGTTTATATTAACCCTGCCGATAATGATATATTCTGGAATGGGAATTACTGGGAAGTGTCTTTTGATGTTGCAGGCTTTTCGGGTTTCTATGTACATACCAATTTAAGTTTTCCTTTGCCGGTTAACATCAATTATTTAAACGGAAAAAATCAGGGCAATACAAATTTACTGCAATGGAAAGTTACCTGCAACAGTACACCAAAAGTTACACTTGTTTTAGAGCGAAGTGCCGACAGTCGAACATTTAATGCAATCAATAGAATAAATGCAGCAGCAGCCGAATGTACGCAATCATTTAGCCATACTGATAATGATCCTTTGCAGGGTATAAATTATTACCGGCTAAAAGTAACAGATGCTGATGGAAAAATTACGTACAGTAATACCATTGCTTTGGTAAATGCGGTTAAGGGCATTTATATAACGGGCATTACGCCAAACCCAATAAATAAAGACGGCTCTTTTAAACTGAATATTACCTGTGCCAAAACAGAAAAATTAGAAATGATAATTACAGATATGCAAGGCAGGCTGGTGCAAAAGCAATTGATAGCAATTGCCGCCGGTAATAATGCTGTTACTATACTGGTGCCAGAATTAGTAGCCGGAACATATACAATCGGGTGCACAAATCTTGCAGGCGATAAAACAAAGCCGGTAATGTTTATAAAGCCATAAACAAAAATCACCCAATGAGGTATTGTAACAACAAACTCTTATTAAGATATTTGTTCTGTATTCATTAACGCAACAATAAAATAACATGCGAAACATTATCTACCTTTTATTGCTTACCTTTTTTTTAGCTGCTTGCAATAGCTCATCAGAAAAAAAGAAAATAACAGGCACCTGGACAATTTACTCTGCTTATATTAGCCGGACAATTGATGACAGCAAGAACTTAAGCCAAAGAGAAATATTAACAGACTCATTATTGAAAGCAGGGCTTAGCGGATCTACTTACACTTTTACCGATGATGGCAAAGTAACCATTTTGCAAAACGGTGAAAAAATGGAAGGTACCTGGCAAATGGCGAAAGATAAAGATGGTAAAACGGAACTATCTGTCATTGAAATGAAAGGCGCCGATTGGTCAGAAGCATGGACACCATCCAACGGCGAAAGCCTGTTTTTGATGAAAGGAATGGATGATTACATAGGTGCAAAAATTTTTCCTGCTAATGATGATGGTAGCAATGTTGTGTATCAGCTGAGCAGAAAAAAATAAAAATTGCTGCTACAATAATAACCTCAGGTAGATAATCAAATATTAATGAATCACGAATTTATATAAAACAATCTCCGCTTTGGAATGAAACAATCGTAAATCCTGGAAAGGGTGAAGTATATGCCAATTTCATTTATATAAAAATAGTTAGTGGTTACTCCCCGAAAAAATTCTTTGGTGATTTTTGTTGCCGGAATACTCAAATTATACCTACGATAATTTAATAAATCATTTTCCATTAAAACTTACACAATGCTAAAACATTTCTTTTTATTTATTTCTGCGGCATTCATCGCCGCAACTTCGCTGGCTCAAAACAATGGAACAGTAAAGTTTAATAATGTTCCTTTTACCAATGAAAGTGTAGCAGGTAAAACAAGTTTTAAATCCAATGAGTTTATTTATGCCCGGGTGGAACTGGGAAAAACAGTTAAAGAGTATTTTCAAATAGAAGAACCCGATAGGCCAACAAAGCCGCACATATTAATCTTTAAGTATAAAGTCATTTATACAGTCCCAAATGGTAAAACCTATGAAGAACGGTTTACTAATGGAGATTATATGTATGTAAAGCCAGAAGATCTTACCAAAACTTATATAGACCTGGATATACTACCCGATCCGGCCCTGGCGAATGATGTGTTTTGTATGGTTAGTAATTTTCAAGGCGGAATGTACACCAGCCCTATATATAGAGTAAGGCCGAAAGGATATAAAAATAATTCTATCATAAATTATAGCATTCAATTGGTGGGTGGTACTACCGTGGCTAACAATTCTGGTAATGAAAATTTGCCAAAAGTAACCGGCAATTTTGATTTAATTATTAATCATTCCGACGAACCTTTTATAAAACTAAATAGCGATCTGGCCGATAAAAAAGTACAAACCGCTGGTTTGAGTCTTTCAAGTCTTCCCCCCATATTCTTCAAGCCATTTAAAACAACTGATCCCAAACTAACTGCTGCAAAACTAGCTGCTATTCTTAAACGGGATTATCCGCATCGTAAGATTTTGAAAATGGCATTAGACTCCGATGGTGGTCAACTTTGGATGATTTCCAAAAATGATTTTGGCATTCCCCGTTACCGGTATTTTAAGGGCTTGCTACATGTGGCCTATATGGAAGATGGTGTATGCAAAGTGGGCAGTGTTGAACTTATTGAAAATTATCTGGGTTCGGGCACGTATGCTGCATTAGGGGCCGACTACTGGTCGGAGTATGACAGATCAATAAATTGTGCGGCGGTGAAGTAGAAACCTCCGTGCTGAAATGATTTGTTGCCCGCTTGACAGGAGACAAAACGGGGGCGTTTACGGGTTAGTGAAAACTAACGGCAGTGAAAATTTGAAATCCTTTTTTTGCACAAGCTTAAAAATCACCCAATGAGGTATTCCCTGTAAAAACCCAAACAAATAGTTTAGCATCTTAAAATTATTTTATGGCTAAATTATTTTTTACCCTCCTGTTTGTTGTTGCCGCAGTTTTTTTACAGGCGCAAAATGTAGGCATTGGCAATACTAACCCTACAGAAAAATTAGAAGTAACCGGTAATGTAAAAGCAGATACTGTAAAACCTGCTGCTTTAAAACTTGCAAACAATGCAGGTAACGGTAAAATACTTACCAGCGATGCATCGGGTAACGCTACCTGGCAGGCCAATGGTAATTCAGGCTTTGGTGTTTGGGGCGATTGTGCTACCAATGGTAATATAAGTGAATACAACCCGGTTGCACCGGATGATGGAGCTACCGGTGATTGGTTTGGTTTTTCAGTTGCCATTGATGGTAATAATGCCATAGTTGGAGCAAAGCAGGATGATGTGGGAGCAATATCAAACCAGGGCTCGGTAAGTTTTCATCGTTACGATGGCAGTAATTGGATTTTACAACAAAAAGTAGTTGGCCCCGCTGGCGTTACAAGCGAAAATTTTGGTCAGAGTGTATCTATTGATGGTAATTGGGCTGTCGTAGGGGCTCCGGGTGATGCTGGCGGCTCAGCAAGTATTTATCAATACAATGGTAGTACTTGGGTCTTCATGCAAAAAATTACTGATCCGGGCTTTGTTATTGGTGATCGCTTTGGTTCTGCTGTGTCGATATCAGGCAACTATATTATAGTTGGTGCAGAAAATGATCAGGTAGGTACTAATGTAGATCAGGGTTCTGCTTGTATTTTCAGATACAATGTCACTGGTAACAATTGGATTTTTATGCAAAAAATTACTGATGCTACAGGCAGTGCAACTGCAGAGTTTGGGTGTACGGTAAGCATTGATGGCACTTATGCTATTGTAGGTGCAAGATGGGAAAATGTAGGAACAAATATCGATCAGGGTACAGCCAGCATTTATAGATATAACGGAAGCAGCTGGGTATTAATGAATAAACTTATTGATGCAACAGGTGAAAGCGGAGATCAATTTGGTGTGTGTGTGTCTATTTCGGGTAACTATGCTGTTATCGGTGCTTCAGCCGATGACGTTCTGTTTAACAGCCAGGGTTCTGCAAGTATATATTATTACAATGGCAGCAATTGGGTTTTCATGCAAAAACTTAGCGATCCCAATGGTAGTGCCAGTGATGTATTTGGTTCCAGTGTTTTTGTTTCGGGAAACTACATCATCATTGGGGCTATACAGGATGATATAGGCGCAAATACCAACCAGGGCTCAGCAAGCATTTATGTACGTGTAGGAAATTACTGGCAACTAATACAATTTTTTACCGATCCGGTAGGTGTTGCAAACGATGATTTTGGAAGGTCTGTTGCTATTGATGCTACCACCAAAAGATTTGTTGTTGGTGCCTATTTTGCAGTACCGGGCGGTAAGGCTGTTTTTGGAAAATTAAATTAATCGCACACCAGCTTTAGCTACTTTGGCATTTCAGCTATGCGGTTATATATCACACCAGTTTTTACCTGTTACTAAATCACAACAACCGTTTACTAAACAATAAACACACAGCAAATTAACCTGGGTAATTTTGTTTAAAATATAATTACAATGAAAAAGCTCAGCACCGGTTTAATAATTATTTCGCTTTTATTTACCTATAGTATTGCTTTTGCTCAGCCTGGTTTGCACGCTACCGGCGGGGCGGTTATTACGGTGCAAAGCGGTGCCGGGCTTTATGTAAACGGACCGGTAAGCCTGGCTAATACCAGCACACTTAATAACGCAGGCACTGTTACCATCGCCCGCCAGGGTGTTGATACAGCCGATTTTAACGACCAGTCTGTAACACCTTACGCCTACGGAACCGGTAAGTTTATTTTTACCGGCACGGGTATTCAAAATATAAAGGGCGGTACTTTTAATGATGTTGAACTGAATAACGCTTCGGGTTTAAAATTGCTAAGTAATATTAACATTGGTAATAATCTCAATCTTATAAACGGTTCAATAAGTATACTTGCAAATACCCTTACACTTAATGGCAGTATAACCGGCAGTGGCTTTATAAAAGGTTCGCCTGTTTCAAACCTGCATCTTTCAGGTGTGGCGGGTAACATGAATTTTGATCAATCAGATTCCCTGTCACGCTCCCTGAAAGACCTGGTGCTCAACAACGGCAATGCAACATTGGGCAACCCGCTTGAGGTATATAACGAATTGTTATTAACTGCGTCAACACTTGACCTGGCCGGTAAACACCTTACTTTAAAATCTAACGATGCAAACACTGCACGCATTGGCAACCTAACCGGAAGCACGCTCAGCAATGCCAGTAATGTAACCATGGAGCGCTTTATCAAATTGCGTACACCCGGTACCGGTTATGGCACCGGAAATTACGGCAGGGCATACCGCCTGGTTGCTCCAACCGTAAATACAGCGGGTTCAATACGGTTGAACTGGATGAACAATGAAATGAATAATACCATTGGTGTCAGCATCAACAATGCTGCACCGGGCTATGGTACACAAATAACCGGCGCCGGTGGCAATGCCAATGGTTTTGATGTAACGCAAACCAATGAATCATCTCTTTATAATAGTGCCAATGCAGTAACGCCTACATACACTGCAGTTGGTAATACCAACGGAATGCTGAATGCATTAACCGGATATTTCGTTTATATAAGAGGCGACCGCAGTATGAGTACTACCATACCACTGTCAGTTAATATGCCCACCAGCAGCACAACACTCAGGGCAAACGGTACCATTGTACAAGGGCCGGTAAGCAGTTTTACCAATGTATTTACCGGGGGCGGCGCACTTAACCTGGTAACCAATCCGTACCCATCACCCATCGACTGGCAGGCGGTACGAGCAGCCAGCAGTAACATCACCGATTATTATACGTACTGGAATCCAAATGTAGGAACCCGTGGCGGATTTGTAACGGTGAGTTCGGCCGAAACAGGACCGCAGCGCTATATACAATCGGGCCAGGCTTTTTTTGTTGAGTCGGATGGAGTAGGAGTACCCGTTGTAAATATGCAGGAGAGCCACAAAGCATCTGGTAATAATAACGACGTGTTTTTACTGCCACCTGCACCTAATGAAGCATTTTCTACCTTATTGTATTTTAGAGAACCCAACAATTACCGCCGCCTGGCCGATGAGGCAGATGCCTGGTATGGCAACGGTTTTGATACAGCCGTTAATGCAAAAGATGCCAAAGAAATAAATAACTGGAATGAGAATATATCTATACTGCGTGCAAACAAACGCCTCTCTGTAGAACAAAGGCCGGTCATTGTGAGCCGTGATACGATACCGCTTTTTATGAACAATATGAAACAGCGTGACTATGAATTTGAGTTCAGGCCACAGGCTTTTACCAACACTTCGTTAAGTGCCGAGCTGATCGATAATTTTTTAGGATCAAGAACCCTGCTGAGTGTTATTGACAGTACCGTGGTTAATTTTTCTGTTACTGCCGATGCAGCATCAGCAGCAACAAACCGCTTTATGATTGTTTTTGGTGCCATACGAGCGCTGCCCATTGATGTACTAACCATTACTGCACAGGCAAAAAACCTGCCTACCGGACAGGCAGGTAATGGTGTGGAAGTTAAGTGGACCTCCAAAACAGAAACAGATATGGATCGTTACGAAGTGGAACGTTCGGTAGATGGAATTCAATTTTCCAAACAAAATACAACCACTGCAATTGGTAACAGCAGTACTCCGGTTAATTACAACTGGTTTGATGTGGCTCCGGTTAAAGGAAATAATTTCTATCGCATTAAAGCATTTGATAAAACCGGTTTAACTAAATACAGCGCCGTTGTAAAAGTTACTATTGCAGGGCTGCCAACCGGTATCAGTATCAATCCAAACCCGGTTACAGGCAGCACTATTGGCCTGCAATTAAACAATATTGATAAGGGAACTTATACACTGATGTTGTACAATAACCTTGGACAACATGTTTACCAAACACCTGTGTATCATAATGGCGGCAGTGCATTTAAAATAATTCCGTTGAGTAAGGCACTGACAAACGGGACTTACAGGCTATCGCTTGCTGGCATTAACGGAGAAAGATTTATAACACAGATCATTAAAAACTAACAGCGTGTTTCCTGCAAAAAAATATAAAATAACAATGGACCGCTTGCTGCCGGTAGTGTTGACATTATTATGTATTGTATTACCGTTAATTACAATGGCGCAGGACGGCCCTCAAGATCCGGAAGATACACCTATTGACGGTGGCCTGGGTTTGTTAATTGCTGCAGGAGTAGGGTATGGCGTGAAGAAATACAGGGATGTGTAAAAACTAAAGGAAAAGCGTGTATGATTTGCAGCAGTATTTATATATTAAAAAATTTATTTTTTTCAACAGGTTTTAATTTGTAGTTATTGCCTCTCCAGCAATTTCTTTTTTAGCATTTCGTATTCCTCTTTGGTTAAAGCGCCATCTTTATAAAAGTTATTCAGTTTATTGATCTCTTTGGCTATCCTAACTTCCTGCTTATTTCTAAATTCATCTGGCACAATCAACTCACTGGGCAAATCCGGAGAATTTTCAATTGCATAGTCAAAAGCCATATGTATATCAATATACCCCTTAGATCCATCTTTATAAATGATAACACTTACTATTTCAACATAACCATTCCCAAGTGAAGAGATTCCAAAATTTTTCAATTTATTTACAACAATCTTTTTATTCGTTAAAGAGTCAGTAGGAAATCCGTTTTTAATATTGATAAACCTGAATTTGCCATTATTTCCGGTTGGTTTTCCTATTTGCAAAGTTTGTCCCTTATAAATTTTATAGCCACAGGAGGTGTATACAGTATCATTTTTAAACGTGGGAACAATATACTGTAACGTTGAAATTAATGGGCTTGGTTGATGCATAAATAATAACTTCCTTTTATAGGCTTCATATTCTTCTTTGGTTATGGCACCGTTCTTATATAATATATAAGATTTTTTGATTTCTTCACTAGCACTAATGTTATTGTTTTTTCTAAATTCGTAAGGAACAATCAATTCACTTGGTAATTCCATTGAATTTTCTATGGCCTTGTCAAAAGCCATTTGTATATCAATGTATCCCTTTGAACCATCTTTATAATTTATAGTACCTGTTATTTCAATATAAAAAATTCCATAAACAAAATAATAAACAGGTATCTTAGGCAAGCTATACTCATCAACATATGAAGCGACTTTGAAGTTCTTTAATTCTTTAACAACAATAGAAGCATTTTTTAATGAGTTACTGGTAACTCCGTTTTCAATAATTATAAATCTGAAAGTTCCATTCTTTCCGGTTCCTTTTCCAAACTGTAATGTTTGTCCTTTAAATATCTTATAACCACTTGAAGTGTATAAGGTGTCATTTTCAAACCTGGGTAAATCATTTTGGGCAAATGCAAATAATGGGCACACCAGCATTGCAAATAATAATTTCATCATGAAATAAAATTTTATCGTACAATTTTAAAAACAATTTACATCATCCTTTATAAAAAGAAGAATAAGGAAACAAAATCTATTTGATAACAGGTTGTAAAAATGCTTATTGCCTCTCCAGTAATTTCTTTTTTTGTACTTCGTATTCTTCTTTGGTTAAAGCACCTGCTTTGTACAGGTCGAAGAGTTTTTTAATTTCATCTGCCACCAGTATTTTTCGCAGATCATCTGGTGCGGTTTGTCTTTTGGGTTCAGCAACTACCGGTTGTTTTGTTTCAGACTTTACAGTTACCTGCCCCGTTTTTCTTTTAAACGGTTCGGGTATGTTTAATTCTGAGGGTTTCCCGTCGTAATCCTCTGTGGCCCTTTCAAAATTCATGATAATATCTGCTTCTTCCTGCTTGCCATCTTTATAAGTGATGGTGCCTGCCATGCGGATACTGTTATTATCTGTACCGGAATATTTGTAACCCTTTAAATTTTTAACCAGCATGGTGCCATTTTGTAAAGTGTAAGTATTATTCTTGGCCATACTTTGATGAAACTTAATAAAAGTAAAATAGCCTGCTGCCGATGTACCGGCTGAAAATTGTATGGTTTGGCCCTTATAAATTTTATAACCACCGGAGGTAGTGAGTGTATCATTTTGATACAAAGGCTGGCTGTTTTGTGCGGTTGCCAATAAAGGGCAAAGCAGCAGGGCAAACAATAATTTCTTCATGGTATAAATTATTATTAAAGTAACGAAATATTATTTAGAGAATCAAGTTGAGAAAGCTGAGGATACATTTTCAATTAGTTGAGGCCTGGGTTGTAAAATAGCTTCATGCAGTTTTTAATTCTCAATAACTATAGTGTACCAATAATAAAAGCCCTGAAAGGGCAAGATACATAAACGAAGGGCATAGCCCTTCGCTAAAACTCCATACTGCGCCAGCCCTGAAAGGGCGAAACAGTCTATTACGCCCTTTCAGGGCTGGCATCGACTACATTCTCTACTGCCATATAGCTTCGCTATATTTTGGTATATACTGCCCTTTCAGGGCGACAATGGGGGATTAATCATCAACAAAAGTTACCATTACCGGCACATGATCGCTGTATAGTTTCCAAAAATCAAAATCACCTATTTCTACCGATCGAATTTTATTGGCCAGGTCGGATGAAGCAAAGCAATAATCGATGTGATAGGGTTTATCCTGGTGACGGTATAAGTAATAGGTAGGATGTACTTCGCTGCCCTGTATTTGATTATGGAGAAGATGGTAGCAACTGGTAATGCCTTTTTTATGCAGGTTATCCACTACATGCGAATGATTGCCGATGCGGTACTTGCGATCCCAGACGGTATTGCTGTTGAAATCGCCGGCAAGTATGGTGTTCTTTTTAGATAGTTTGTAATGATTGATGGCTTTCCAAACCTGTTCTACATAAACTCCATCGGGGTCTGCAGGATTATTTGCCCACACCGCAAATAAAGTGAACTTGTAATTCTTGCCGCTTACTGCAATAGGAACAATCATTTTAAAATCCGGGTTATGGGTTTTGATAAGTTTTAACCTGAAATGGCTGTATGAAAAAATACCAAGCCCCTTGTTTTTATTTTCACCAAACCAAAGTATGTCGGTTGGCTTTGGAATATCATCGCTGAATTTTAATTTATCGGGATGCTCACATTCGGGTACTACTAAAATGTCCGGGCCATATGCCAGTACATGGGCTGCTTTTTTTCTGAAAGCCATATTACAGTTCCAGGTGATTATTTTCATCGGAAGATAAATGTAATGCAGTTGTTGGAGGAACGGTATTTAATTATTTTATTTCTTCTCCTTTAATACGTTGCCAGAAAATGTTGAAGGAGTGCCGGTCCCATTTTGCAAAACGGCCACGCTGTACAACCAGTGTGTTGTCAATATCGGGCGCTATATAATAATGAAAGGCAAACTCTTCTTTCGGGTCTGCCCAGCCGATAACCTGCCCAAACCTGAGGTCATTAAATACCAGGGTATCTTTTCTCTGCTCTACTGTGTAATAGCCCTGCGAAAAACGGATGAGTTGTTGCACCTGCCTGTAATCTTTTGTTCTGTTTAGCAAAGCTGCATTGCGTGGAAAATATTGCAGGCTCAATTTATCGCTTTTGTCAAAAACAGAACGGTAGCCAATATAATAACCACTATCCGTGCCGGCAGCCACAAACCAAAGCCAGCTTTGCAAAGGAGCCGGGGTTGTTAAATAGCTGTTGTAGGGTATATCCTGTTTGTACAGTAATTTTTTTACATCGTTGTTGATTATGATCTTGTTTACTACGCAGTAACTTAAATACAAAAAGCAAAAGCCAAGACCAAGGCGCCACCAGAATTTTCTTTTTTTGCTGAATGATCTTAATATGAGCAGCATAACCAGCGCAATGCCGGGCACAATAGAAAAGAACGGATCGGCAACATATACCACATTAAAGCTGATGCGGTAATGGCTGAAGGGCTCAAACCAGCCAACACCATAATTATTAAAGGCATCTAAAAAAATATGGGTGAGTATCACTGCAGAAAAAAATGCCAGCCAGCGGTTAAAAGAAATATTATGTGGCCGGTGCCATTTTTCTGCAAAAAAAGTCATCAGGAAAGCGATTACTACGCCAAATAAAATGGAATGGGTAAATCCCCGGTGGGCCAGTAAATTTTCGCTGGTATTCAGCCAGGTTACTGCAATAAAATCTATATCCGGAATACTTTGTGCCAGCGCACCCCAAATCATGGCTTTTTTGCCAACCTTGTGGCCGGCAAAAGCTTCGCCCATGCAGGCGCCGAGTGCAATATGTGTGAGCGAATCCAAAGCAGGTATTTAATTAGTAATGGCAAACCAGTGCCGGTGTGCAAAAGCAAGTTACAGGAATCGCTGCATATAAGACAGTCATTTGTACCGCTAAAATGTTTACAGATCACCTTTTTCGCCCTCGATCCATCTTTCAAACATCACACGCTCTGATGGTGACTGATGTGTGCCGCCTGCGAGGATATCCAGGAACCTGTCCCACAGATTTTTTTCTTCTTTAAATTCTTTTTTAAAATTTACAAGGGCTTCATAATATTCTTTCTGGTACACGATTGCTTCTTCATAAGTAAAATCCGGTGGTATCTGATCTACAATGATCTTGGTAATTATATTCAATTCGTCTGGTGAATATCTTTCAATCATTTGCAGCAATATCCTGCATGAATCTACATGATCAACCAGGGATTGTACAAGCGGTTTTATAACATCTTCATATTCGTCCTGCCACTTTACAAATTGGGTTTCGGGCAATAATTTATATCCGGTGTTTATCGAATTTTTAGTGGCCTCATTTAATTGCTTTACCAGTAAACCCAGTTGCTGCCAGGGCGCTGCAAAACCGTTTGTTACTTTTTTTTCAATATTTTCTTTTGCAGTATTCAATATGTCTTTAATGCCGGTAACTGCTTTGGTAATGGCCGATGCTGTATGCTTCCAGCTTTCGCCTGCTTCGGGTTGAGTATGCGTTTCAATAATGAGCAAACCTGTTTTATTTAGTTCCTCCAGGTCTTTTTCAATTTGCAGCAGGCGCTCATAATCCTTTTGCAGCGTTGTGCCGAAATTTTTTATTGAAAGTAAGGCCCTTAGCCCGGGGTTATGATTGCTGTTTTCAGCCCCTAATGTCTGAGGTGTTTCCGATGGCACTTTAAGTTCAACCGGTTCCTGTAATGCGTCCATAAAATGAGTTTTATTGATGTGCTTTTCCCACGTAAAGGTTTATTAATTGCCGTTTACAACCATTACATAATTGTTGAAGTTAGTTGCAGATTTCACACGTTTTTTGTATGGAGATGGGAGCATCTGAGGCAATAGAAAATATCCTCAGTGTTGAAAGTATAGTTTTTATGGACCAGGGGGAAGTATATCAAACAGTGATCTTCCGGTCCCGTGCAATATTTTTCCATTCCCCAATGCATTGACCGTTCTCTATAATTTTTACGCTGTTGTACAAAGCAACGGTAGGGCAGATATGCCAGGGGATAGCATACAATATATCGCCGGATGCAAACCTGTTTGCTGATTTGTTTTCCAAAACCAAATGCTCTTCACTTTGTGAAATAGCAGTTAAGCATTCAAACTCCGGAAAGAAAACCCGTTTGCTTATTTCATTTTCTGCAGCAACAGATTTGTGCCCGAGGTCGGTACATATTTTACCTGTACCTGGTAAGGAAACAACCCTGGTAAGCAGCACAGCCGCAGGTATAAATTCCTGCTCGGGACAAAGAACGGAATAACCTTTATCCCAATAAATAAATGTACCGGGACTGCATTCTATATTTTCTCTTTTACAATGAACAGAAAAACTGGGAGAGCCGCCCGCAATAATAATCGGTTTGGGTAATCCGGCACTTTCAATATTTTTTGCAAGCAATTCCACAACAGCAAAAGTATCATCACATTTTTTTTTCTTTGTTGCAAAATCAATATCCCGGATATGGCCATCATAAGCGTGTAAACCTTTGATGATAATGCCACTTGCAGTGGAACAATAGTTGTATAATTCCAGTGCTTCATCATCGGGGTTGATGCCGGTGCGGTTCATACCGATATTAAGATCGATGTAAACCGGTACCTGTAAACCGGCTTCCGTAAATGAGTTGGATTGTGCGGCAGCAGCAACTGCATTATCTGTAAGGCAGGAAAATTGTGTTGCCGGATATTTTTTTATGAGTGCAATGAACCGGTGTAGTTTTGGCCCAACTGGTTGGTAAGCCAGCAAAACATCTGTTGCTTTTTGCATACCCAGCATTTCTGCTTCAGCAATGGTGGCGCATTTGAATTTAGATATTCCGGCATCCAATATCAGCCTTACTACTTCGGCACACTTATGTGTTTTAACATGCGGACGAAGCCTGTTTACATCGCCAATCATGTTGATGGCGGTTTGGATATTGGCTTTTACTCTTTCGGGATAAACCAATAGGGCCGGGGAGTCAATTTCGTTGGGGGTGGAGATATGGAACCAGTTTTTTTTAGTCATTATGTCAAGGGGGCATTTTTTTTATTTTTCTGCCCATTTTCTGATTAATTTTTTGCTATACGCACGAGCTTCATCAATCGTAAATGTTTTTACAGCCTTGGTTTTTAAGGCAGCTTTTTTCTGCAATGCCTTGTAATCTTTTTCAGGAATTAAGACGTATTTCTTTTTATCAATTACAATCCCGGTCATGACAATATTTTATAAACCAAATTTACTGAAATAATAACATGAGCAATTTTTTTGGAACATTTCGGTTTTGAGACACGAACCACACTTCCAATATCTCTTTTCGCTTCAATTAAAGCTCCACATAGGTATGTCGTACAAGTGAGTGACACAAGGATGATGCCATGGAAAACAAATGCTGGTAACAAAAAAAATAAAAATCAAAAGTCGAAACAGATCAACTCATTTCTTCCACCCACTTATCCCTGTCATCGGGGCTAAACTTCCACGGCGCAAAATTGTTTTCAACATTACCAAACATAACATTCCACTCCTGTGGGGCATTGCTGTCTTCCATAATGAGGGAGCGACGCAGTTCTAAAATTATTTCAAGCGGGGAGATGGAGACCGGGCATTCCTGTACACAGGCATTGCAGGTGGTGCAGGCACGCAGTTCTTCGGTGGTTATATGAGAGAAAAGATTTTTACCGTCGTCTTTAAATTCGCCGTTGGCATGTATGTTTTTGCCAACAGTTTCAAGGCGGTCGCGGGTGTCCATCATTATTTTACGGGGACTTAATAATTTACCGGTCTGGTTAGCCGGACAGACCGTAGAGCAACGACCACATTCGGTGCAACTGTAGGCGTCTAATAAACTTTTCCAACTCAGATCAAATACATCTTTGGCGCCAAACTTCATGGGGGCGGCCTGTTCAGTGGGCGCAAGCTCGGGCTGCATCATATATTTAACTTCGTTCTGCACACTTTGCATGTTATGCATTTCGCCCATTACTTCCAGTCTTGCATAATACGCATTAGGGAAGGCCAGCAAAATATGTAAATGCTTGCTGTAAGGCAGGTAATTTAAAAATGCAAAAATGCCGATGATGTGCAGCCACCAGCAACTGCGTTCAATAGTAATTAATGTTGCCTGCGATAAGCCGCTTAACGAAGGAGCAATAATGCCGGAGAAAATAAAATCACCGGTATCATGGTAATGCGCTGCACCCTGCAATTGTAAGGCACGGTCGGTGCTGTTCATAAACAGGAAGAGCGACATTAAAATGATCTCGGTTATTAAAATATAATTGGCATCGCTGCGTGGCCAGCCATTCAGATCCTTGCTGATGAAGCGTTTTAGTTTGATGATATTTCTTCTTGCTAAAAAAATAACGCACACAGCAATAACACCAACGGCCAGTATTTCAAAAAAGTTGATGAGGAAAGTATATAAACTGCCGAGGTATGGAAAGAACAAACGGTGTGAGCCCAGCATACCATCGAGTACAATTTCCAGTACCTCTACATTAATAATGATAAAGCCGGCATATATGATAAAATGCATTACCGCCACCAGTGGGTTGCGGAACATTTTCTTTTGTCCGAGGGCGAGGAGGATCAGATTTCTCCAGCGTTTAGAAGGGTTATCGTTAAGGTTTTCGGCTTTGCCTAAAAAAATATTGCGGCGGATGATGCCGATGTTTTTGGCAAATAACCAGATGGCGATTGCAGTGAGGGCTATGAAAAGTATTTGTTGTACAATTTGCATCTTTTGTGATTGTGCTGCTAAGGTAATTATAATACGTTAATCCGTTAACTTGTTAATTAGTTAATCCGTAAAGCCTTATTGTTAGTTGAGCTTTTATTTATTAAATGCCCCCCACGGATTAACGCCCGCCTGACCGCGTAATTCGGGCAGGGATATACGGATTAACGGATTAACTCTTAAATTCGTACCACGATGGAACAACGTAAACAAATACTCACTGCCGAAGTTGCCGATAAAAAGTTACGCCGCATGGCCTTGCAGGTGGTGGAAGAAAATTATACCGAAACACAGCTGGTGCTTATCGGTATTAAAAACCACGGTAGTGTAATTGCAGAAAAAATAAGGCAATACATACAGGAAGTGTTTACCGGCGAAGTGCTGGTGCTTGAGCTGAGCATGGATAAAAAACATCCGCTCACCATCAACTTAGATACCGGCATGGATTTTACTGATAAAATAATCGTGTTGATCGATGATGTGGCCAACAGCGGCCGTACCATGTTATATGCTTTAAAACCATTGCTGCAGCAGCTTCCTAAAAAAATACAAACCCTGGCACTGGTGGAAAGAACACACAAAACATTTCCGGTGGATGTGGATTATGTGGGGTTGTCGGTTTCTACCACTTCCGATGAACATATTGTGGTGGAAGAGGAAAATGGGGAAGTGTTGGGGGCGTGGCTGGAAACCTCACCCCAGCCCTCTCCTTAGAGGAGAGGGGGCGGAGCTCAAGGATTAAAAAGTCTTTACCTGTTTAGGCAACGGGCATTAAAACCCAATCGCTTTTACTTTAAAACTTCCGTTGACCTCACCCCAGCCCTCTCCAAGGGGAGAGGGAGCAGAGCTCAATTATTTTTTGGGCATTCAATAATTTAGCTGTGAGGAGCTTAAAACCCAATCGCTTTTACTTTAAAACTTCCGTTGACCTCACCCCAGCCCTCTCCAAGGGGAGAGGGAGCAGAGCTCAATTATTTTTTGGGCATTCAATAATTTAGCTGTGAGGAGCTTAAAACCCAATCGCTTTTACTTTAAAACTTCCATTTGAAAATTCCAGAGCAGGCATGGGGATTTTTACAATGTTGAGCAGGCGGAAAACAAGTTTTAAACCTTTTCTGTTGGTTTTTATTTTGGTGAGATCAATATCAGGCGAGAGATACCATTGGCGATAGCGCTTAATATCGGTTCGACTGAAATTGATATTGCCTGCTGCATCTTTACCAATATTTTCATTGGCGCCAAACATACCCTCGGCACCGGTACCTACGGCAATATTTAACCATTTTGGCCATTTACTTTGCGGAAAGAATGAATGTACGTTGGCACTGAGCCAATAAGTTTGTCCGTTGTAATCTTTTAAAAAACGTTCGGCAGTGGTGGTACCAAAAATATTGTTGCTGCGCTGAATTAAAGCAGGGTCATGATAGCTTTTGTGGTGAAAAGAAAATTTGAATTGGATACGTTGTTCATCCCAGGCAAGTTCCTGTGCAATGAGCATGCCGCTGCCGATAAAGTTGGCGCCAATATCTCCCCAACTCCATCCCCATTCGGCGCTGTAGGCATCCAGTACTTCAATCACCGTGTGGTAAACCGGTCCGCTTAAGCCACCATACCAGATGCGTTTTTTTCGGCTGATACCTGTCCAGCGCCAAAGCTCCATACTGGCAAGACTTTCGGCATAAACTCCGTAGGCATGGCCAATTTTATCCATACCCTTCCATTCGGGCATATCATTAAAAACATGAAAATTACTCTGTGGGTAATTACTGTACCAGGCAGCATAGAGCCCGCCCATGGCAGCACCGTAACCGATGATGTTGGTGGCGGCGATGATCTTTACTCTGCGGTTTATTTGTTTATGCGCAGCATCCTGCGGACTGGTTAATGAGTTAACCCGTTTATCCGTGGGAATGCTATCAGAATTTTGATAAGAAATGGGAGTAACATTAACTGTAACACCAGGCTGAATAAATTTTGAAGTATCATTTTGAGCAAATGATGAAAATGAAAAGAATATGCTGATGAAAAGGCCCCATAAAGATTTCATAGTATAAGAAGGCACCGATAAGGAAGATGAATTATGTACAGAGTTAAAGCTCATAAAGAACAAAAATACGCATAACAACCATTTGTTATTGTATCAGGTAAGAATTACGCAAAAGATAAAGACAGGATTTAAAACTTAGGCGCCACAGCAACCGGCATCTTTTTACCGTAAATAAGTGAATTGACCTGGTTCTTGATAATACCACTGGTTATATCGCTGATTATTTGCCCGGCAATGTTTTGTTTATTTCTTCTTTCCCATTCCCTGTCCCTGGCTTCTGCCTGGGATGCATGAAATGGAAAGTTCGGCCAGTACATCAATTCATGCCTGGATGGTTTTACGTATTCGGAAAGCAAAGGATTGGGCTTTACCGGCTTTTTAAAAGTAGCATATAAAAGCGGGTTCATGGGGGTGTATGTTTCAACAACATGATTATGAGGAGCCTGGGGAGATGCTGCAATTGAAAAGGAGAAGATTAAGGCAATTGTTACCATTTGTCTCAGCAAAAAATATTTTAAATATCTGTTACTGCATAAAAACATATAACAAAACTAATTATTTTATTTTATGAAGGTTGAATAATTTATTTTTGAAAGTATAAACATAAAATGATGGATGCAATAACACAACAGAAAATTGATAAGTGGCTACATGGTAATTACGACCAGGCTGTGAAGGATGAAATAATTGCTTTGCAAAAGTCAGATCCTGCTGCACTGGAAGATGCTTTTTACAAGAACCTGGAATTTGGCACCGGTGGACTGCGTGGCATCATGGGCATTGGTACCAACCGTATGAATAAATACACAGTTGGCATGGCTACACAGGGTTATGCCAATTATTTGAAACAATGCTTTACTGGGGAGATCAGTGTTGCAATTGCTTATGATTGCCGCAACAACAGCAGTTTGTTTGCATCCATAACTGCCAATGTTTTTGCAGCCAATGGCATTAAAGTATATTTGTTTGAAGCGCTGCGGCCCACGCCGGAACTGAGTTACGCCATCCGCACCCTGGGTTGCAAGGGTGGGGTGGTTTGTACCGCCAGTCACAATCCCAAAGAATATAACGGTTATAAAGCGTACTGGGATGATGGCGCACAGATGGTGCCACCGCATGATAAAAATGTAATTACAGAAGTTGAAAAAATTGCTTCGGTGGATGATGTGAAATGGAGTGGGGGTGAAGCAAAAATAATCAGTCTGGGTGAAGCCATGGATGCTGATTACCTAAACATGGTTAAAGGTTTAAGTGTTTACCCGGAAGTTTGTGCGGCGCAAAGCGACTTGAAAATTGTATACACATCCATACATGGTACTGGCATAGTGCTGGTGCCAAAAGCATTGCAGCAATTTGGATTTAATAATGTGAGTATTGTAGAGGAACAAAGTACACCCGATGGAAATTTCCCTACCGTTGTTTACCCCAATCCCGAAGAAACAGAAGCCATGAGCATTGGCCTGAAACAAGCAGCGGCGCTGGATGCGGATATTTTGCTCGGAACAGATCCGGATGCCGACAGGGTAGCCATTGGCGTGAAAAATAAAAAGGGCGAATGGGTTTTGCTGAATGGAAACCAAACCGCTGTGCTGGCTTTTAATTATATGATCGAGGCACGCAAGGCAAAAGGCATTGCACAGCCCAATGATATGGTTATTAAGACCATTGTTACTACCGACATGATCGATGTGATTGCTAAAGCCAGTGAGGTGGCCTGTTATAATGTGCTTACAGGTTTTAAGTGGATCAGTAAAATGATCAGGGAAAAAGAAGCCCGCCCGGATGACCCGTTCGGACGGGGCAAAGAAAATTACATTATTGGTGGGGAAGAAAGTTTTGGTTTGATGATCGGTGATAAGATACGTGATAAGGATGCCATCAGCGCTGTTGCACTGAGTTGCGAAATGGCTGCTTATGAAAAAAGCAAGGGCCGCACGCTGTATGACAAACTGGTTGACCTTTGCATGCAATATGGTTTTTATAAAGAGAGCCTGGTGAGTGTTACCAAAAAAGGAATGAATGGCGCTAAAGAGATTGAAGCCATGATGGAAGGGTACAGAAATAATCCACCGCTTACCATTGATGGGGCTGCGGTAATTCAATTGTTGGATTATGAACTGCAACTAGGTAAAAATTTGAGCAGCAGCGAAACCTGGACAATCGATCTGCCAAAAAGTAATGTGCTGCAGTTTGTATTAGCCGATGGAACAAAAATATCTGCCAGGCCAAGCGGAACCGAGCCAAAAATAAAATTTTATTTCAGCGTAAATGCAAAACTGACCGATGCAGCAGCTTTTGATGCTACGGAAAAATTACTGGATGAAAAGATTGCGAGGATTGTGGAGGAGATGGGATTGAAATAAGTATTTAGCCCCCCCGTAGGCGGTTACATAGAATACAAAAAACAGTAAGATAAAATGAATCCGGAAATTACTGCGTACATTTTTTTATCTTGCAGATTAAACATTTGAGCAATTGATTTTTGAAATGATTTTAAAACCAAATACTCTGCAAAGTCTCTCCGCCAAATAGCGTAGGAGATTTAGAGGGGCTTATGAGAAAATACGAAGACAGTTACCAGCATAAAGGCCTCCGCAAAAAGTTAATGGATCTGTTGAGGGAAAAGGGCATCAGTGATGAAAACGTGCTAAAGGCTATGAACAATATTCCACGGCATTATTTTCTCGATAGCGCTTTTGATAAGATCGCTTACGAAGACCGTGCCTTTCCCATCAGCGAAGGGCAAACCATTTCACAACCATATACTGTAGCCTATCAAACCCAGTTACTGCAGGTAAAACCCAATGATAAAATACTGGAGATCGGTACCGGAAGTATTTACCAGGCAACGGTTTTAGCCGAAATAGGAGCCAAAGTTTTCACCATTGAGCGCCAAAAAAAACTTTTCGAAAACACCAAACAGTTTATTTTTAAAAATCAGTATCCCAACTTAAAATTTTTTTATGGCGATGGATACGAAGGCCTGCCAACCTATGCACCCTTTGATAAAGTGATCATTACAGCAGCAGCCCCTTTTATTCCGCCTAAATTAATAGAACAACTAAAGACCGGTGGCAAAATGGTGATACCGGTTGATGAAGATCATCACCAGCGGATGTTGCGCATTACCAAACAGGCAGATGGCAGCATTACGGAAGAAGCTTTTGAAAATTTTAGCTTTGTGCCGATGCTTTCAGGGAGGAATGGATAATTAGTCAATAGGCAATAGGCAATAGGCATCGAAAGAGTGAGCTGTTAAAGTTAGAAAAACCAATTAACGGATTAACGGATTAACCAATTAACTAACCATGCGTTTCTTCTCCAAAATAACCGTCATATTCAATGTTTGTTTTTTGCTGTATATCGTTCTTTGGTATATTGAACAGCACAACAGCTATGAAGGTACAAGTACACATATACTGCCGCTTCCCTGGCTGGAAGGCACTTTTGTGATACTGGGTTACACAGCTATTATAGTTAATGTGCTTTTTTTGCTGCTTGCATTCATATTCTATTCCCTTAAAACAACAGTAACAATACCCCGCTGGATTATTATCTTTAACATCCTGATCTTTTGCTGCCAGATTTATTTTCATTTCATTTTAAAATAAACAGTATGATACATACCATACTTAAAGATAAAAGCACCAAACTCTTTATTTTACTGGCTGGCATTTTTATAACCAGTGCTTTACTGGCCGAAATAATCGGCGTAAAAATATTTTCGCTGGAAGATACTGTTGGTGTGCCCCGTGCCAATATCAATTTGTTTGGCAGCTCTTTTAGTTTTCATTTAACAGCCGGGGTATTGTTATGGCCCGTTGTTTTTATCATGACGGATATTATTAATGAATATTACGGCAGCCGTGGTGTAAAATTTTTATCGTACCTCACCATTGGGTTGATCAGTTATGCATTTCTCATTTTCACCGGTGCCATCAACCTGTCTCCATCCGAATATTTTTCTGTTGGTAATGGTATTGATAAACCTGATGATGCTTTCCGGGGAATTTTTGGCCAGGGCATGTGGATCATCATTGGGTCCATCATCGCCTTTTTGGTGGGGCAGTTGCTGGATGTGCTCATCTTTCACCGCATAAAAAAAATGACCGGCGAAAAAAATATCTGGCTAAGGGCAACGGGTTCTACGTTGGTATCGCAACTGGTTGACAGCTTTGTGGTACTTTTCATAGCCTTTTATGTAGGCAAACGCATTCAAACCGGACAGGGCGATGCCTGGAGCCTGCACCAGGTGTTGGTTACCGGCACGGGTAATTATATATATAAATTTGCAGTAGCTATATTACTTACCCCCGTTATTTATGGCGTACATGCCTGGATAGAAAGATACCTGGGCAAGGGCCTGGCCTCCGAAATGAAGCAGGCTGCCATGGGGGGTGAATAGACAGTTCGCTGAATGTCAGTAATTTTTGAGGGGCGTTTTTTGCCAGTACGGTTTTAAATAAGTAACTTAACGCCCTTTGAATATTAAAAAAACTACTGAAGTGCCTATTTCTACCACAGCGTTTTACAACCGTTGCAAAAAATATTTTTTTCTGCTTACTTTATTGCTGGTAGTTAATAAAATATCTGTTGCCCAATGCCCGCCCAATATTGACTTTGAACAAGGTAATTTCTCCAACTGGCTTATAAATACAGGAAGTTTTAATGGAGCAGTAATTATAAATCCAGTACCTATTTTACCAATACCTGGCAGGCATGATATAATTACTTCTTCTACTGTCCCTGCTTTAGATCAATGGGGACAATTTCCCACACTTTGCCCAAATGGAAGTGGTTATTCGGTAAGGATTGGAGTGGAAAATACAGGTACCAATGCAGACAGGGTAACCTATCGATTTACAATACCGCCAACTCAAAATAATTTTAGTTTAATTTATAATTATGCCATTGTTATCAATAACACAGGAGGGCATCCTGCTAATATTCAGCCAAGATTGACAGTTAATGTGAGGAACATTACAGACAACACTGTTGATGCTTGTGCGTCATTTGATATAGCTTACTCAAATGCAAACCCATTACCAGGTTTTCAGGATGCGCCTTCAAACCCAAGCATCAAATTCAAACCCTGGGCCGCAAATTCCATTGATCTAAATGGAAATGCCGGCAAAACCATTGAAATATCTTTTACTGCTACAGGTTGTGGTGCAGGTGGTGGCACACACTTTGGCTATGCCTATATAGATGTTAATTCTCAATGCCAGAGTTCATTCCTTGGTTCTGCCTATTGTCCGGATGATACAGCTGTTAATGTGACGGCTCCTTTTGGATATCAATTTTATAAATGGTGGGATATTACAAACCCAACCGTTCCTTTAGCAACCACTCAAACCATTAATTTTACACCACCCCCACCTTCAGGAATGACACTGCAGGTTGCATTGGATCCCTTCAATGGATACGGCTGCCCGGATACATTAACCGTTCAACTAATGGATACATTGAACGTATTTGCAACTGCCGGCCCAGACAGGTTATCCTGTGAGAAAGCACCCGTTCAACTTGGCGTAAACCCAACACCCGGCTTTGTTTATTCCTGGGATCCCGTCACGGATTTAAGTAATCCCAACATATCAAACCCAATAGCTACACCTTCGGTAACTACAACTTATGTACTTACTGTTCGGAATTTTGGAGGAGGCTGTTTAACCACCGATACGGTTACAGTAAAGGCTGCTGTGTTAGATACGACTGTGAATGTTACGGGGCAACTTACAGGATGTATAACGCCGGCTAACCCTACCCGATTAAAAGTGGGAAGGGGTGTTGCAGATAGTATACAATGGTACCGTAATAATATTGCTATACCAGGAGCTACTGATACAGTTTATAATGTAGTACAAACAGGTGCTTACCATGTTACGCTGTTCAGCTTACAGGGTTGTAATTTAAGCTCTACTGATGTTAATATATTTGTTAATCCTACACCTGTTGTTGATTTTACAACCAATTCTTTTATTCAGTGTTTTAACGGCCACCAGTTTGTTTTTACCAATAACAGCACCATCGCATTTGGTACTATGAATTACAACTGGAACCTGGGAGATGGTACTATTTTAACAACACCCAATGTAACGCACAGTTATGCCGATACCGGTACCTATATTGTCAGACTGATTGTAACATCTGACCAGGGCTGTATTGACAGCATTTCTTATACTGTAACTGTTTACGAAAGCCCTGTTGCAGCATTTGATGTAAATACAAGAGCTATCTGCCAAAAAATAAATGATTTTATTTTCACCAATTCAAGTACGCTTGGAGTAGGTACCATGAAATACCTGTGGGACTTTGGTGATGGTAATACCGATACCACACTTAATGCCCGCCATTATTACAGAAACCCCGGTACTTATACCGTAAGACTTACCAGTACATCAGATAAAGGCTGTCCTAATGATTCGGCTTTTAATATTACAGTCAATCCCGAACCTGTAGTTGGCTTTAGCGAACCCAATGCAGAACAGTGTTTTGGAAACAACCAGTTCAATTTTATAAATACCAGCACCGTACTTACAGGCAGCATGCAATACCTATGGAATTTTGGTGATGGCACCACATCTACCTTTACAAATGCCACACACAGCTATACTGCAGCCGGCGAATACACGGTTAAAATGGTGGCAACAACGGATAGTGGCTGTGTGGACAGTATCTATAAAAACGTAAAAATATTCAAGTACGCCATTGCCGATTTTAAAGTAGATCCTGCCTGTGTAAACCAGCGCCTGGCTTTATTTAATCAAACCATCAATACATCGCCATCTGTATTAACCTGGTTATGGGAATTTGGAAACGGGGCAACAGCTGCTGTATATAACCCGGTTTACAGTTATCCTGCCGCAGGAACCTATACGATAAAATTATCTGTAAGCAATATTCATTGCCCGCAAACAGTGTCTGTTAAGCAAATGGATATTACAATTGATGAACCATTACCGGGTACCAGGTATGCCGATGTGGTAGCAGTGATGAATTTTCCGGAACAGCTGCAGGCCAGGCAAATTGCCAATACTGTTTTATGGACACCGGCAACCAGCCTTGATCTTCCTAACAGCTACAGGCCAACCTTTAAAGGGCTTGCATCGCAACTGTATCATGTTCAGTTAAAAACAAAAACCGGTTGTGTTACAGTAGATACGCAAATGGTAAACATTAAAAAGAAGATCGAGATCTATGTTCCTAATACCTTTACGCCCGATGGCAATGGACGTAACGATTACCTGTACCCGGTATTAATGGGCTTTAAAACCCTGAAGACCTTTAAAGTATTTGACCGCTGGGGTAAATTATTATTCCATACTACAACCGAAAGGCCGGGATGGGATGGCAGGGTTAAAGGCGACCGGCAGGAAATACAAACGGTTGTTTGGATGGTAGAAGCAGTTGATGTGGATGGCGTAACACACAAACGACAGGGCTCAACGGTTATATTACACTAGAAGAATTTAATAGAAAAGAGGCTGTCTGAAAAGACAGCCTCTTTAATTCCATAAAGAAAAAATTATTGATTATAAAAACAATATTTTTTTTACATCAGCCTTCTTCTCATTGCCATGGCTGATTTTTGTCTTTTTTGCAAATTCCACAAATCCAGGTGACTGAATGTGCGGTCTCCACTGTTAAATTTTACATCAACAGCAAGGGTCTCTTTTGTTTCCTGCAATAATTCTTTCAGGTCTTTTTTACTAAGCGGTGTACCTACACCCATTACTTCACTTTTCATGGTTTTATATTTATTGTTTTTTGTAACATGGAATTCGCCTGTTTACATTTCCTTTTTGTTTTAACATGCAGGATGGCTCATTTCATATTTCTGTTTTTTATTCATTACACATTTTTGCTCAATCAGGCAGGCGTAGCTGCCGGGCAGATAGTTTTTGGGCAAACAGGAGGCTTTTTAAGCCAAAATCGCGGTATTTCTGAATTGCGGCGCAAATATACAACACATACACTTCAGGGCAAGGCTAAACAGGTAATTATCTAATTAATGAAATGTTAAACAGGGCTTTATGTTGCAAAAAAACTAACTGGTCAAGTACTTAAACGCGGGCTGGGATCATTGGCGCTGGTCCTTGCACCCGATATCAGGGTTTTTTTCGCAGTGCTTCAGTTTTATTAAGAGCTTACTGCGATGAAATTCAAATAATAAAGCTCAGTTCAACAGGTATTCCTGCCTATTCATTCAAAAAAACATTGCTTAAAAGAATCGGTTGTTGATTAAACAATTCAATGGTTCTCCTGTTTTAACAGGTATTAAAAACATCAACATGAGAACGTATATCTGACAATGATTATTGTCATGAAATCGGTTGTTGTTTCATGACCAATTCATTAAAAAAGTAAATCACAATTATCATAACTTTATTGCCTAAAACAACTAAACAAAATATAGTATGGAAAGTAATGCAACCCAGGGCCAATGCCCGTTTTCGGGCGGAGCTTTAAAGAAAAGTGCTGGTGGCGGTACCAGCAACCGCGATTGGTGGCCAAACCAATTAAACCTGAATATCCTACGGCAACATTCAAACCTGTCTGATCCGATGGGTGAATCATTTAATTATGCAACGGAATTTAAAACGCTCGATTTGGACGCGGTAAAGAAAGACATCTTCGATCTGATGACAACCTCCCAGGATTGGTGGCCCGCTGATTATGGACACTACGGGCCTTTCTTTATTCGTATGGCCTGGCATAGCGCAGGTACTTACCGTATTCACGATGGCCGCGGTGGAGGAGGTTCGGGCACACAGCGTTTTGCACCACTCAATAGTTGGCCCGATAATGCCAATCTCGATAAGGCACGCTTACTGTTATGGCCAGTAAAGAAAAAATACGGCAGGAAACTTTCGTGGGCCGATCTGATGATACTCACAGGCAATTGTGCCCTGGAATCGATGGGCTTTAAAACCTTTGGTTTTGGTGGCGGGCGTGAAGATATCTGGGAAGCTCCGGAAGACATTTATTGGGGCTCTGAAACCGAATGGTTGGGAGATAAAAGATATAGCGGCGACCGCGAACTGGAGAATCCGCTTGGAGCTGTTCAGATGGGGCTTATCTATGTAAATCCTGAAGGGCCTAATGGCAATCCTGATCCATTGGCTGCAGCCCGTGATATTCGTGAAACCTTTGGGCGTATGGCAATGAATGATGAAGAGACTGTAGCATTGATTGCCGGTGGCCACTCATTTGGAAAAACACATGGTGCTGCCGATCCGGGCAAATATGTTGGCCGTGAACCGGCAGCAGCAGGTATTGAGGAACAAAGCCAGGGCTGGAATAATACATTCGGCACGGGTAATGCCGGAGATACCATTACCAGCGGTCTTGAAGGTGCATGGACAACCACACCTACCCAATGGAGCAACAATTTTTTTGAGAACCTGTTTGGTTACGAGTGGGAATTAACTAAAAGCCCTGCCGGTGCTCAACAGTGGAAACCGAAAGGAGATGCAGGTGCCGGTTTAGTACCCGATGCTCACGATGCTTCAAAACGCCATGCACCATTTATGCTTACTACCGATCTGGCATTGCGAATAGATCCTGCGTATGAAAAGATTTCAAGGCACTTCTTCGAAAATCCGGATCAGTTTGCAGATGCGTTTGCAAGGGCATGGTTCAAACTCACACATCGTGATATGGGCCCACGCTCACGTTATCTTGGTAAAGAAGTACCGGCTGAAGAACTGATCTGGCAAGACCCTGTGCCGGCTGTTACCTATGAATTGATAAACGATAGCGATGTTGCAGAACTAAAGGGAAAGATAGCTGCTTCGGGGCTTACCGTATCTCAACTGGTTTCTACTGCCTGGGCATCCGCTTCCACATTCCGTGGTTCTGATAAACGTGGTGGTGCCAATGGAGCCCGCATTCGTCTTGCTCCGCAGAAATACTGGGAAGTTAATAATCCTGCTGAACTTACTACAATACTGGATACCCTTGAGGGCATCCAGGCTGCATTCAACAATGCGCAAACCCGCAATAAGAAAATTTCTGTTGCCGATATCATTGTACTGGCTGGCTGTGTAGGTATTGAACAGGCAGCCATGAATGCCGGTATTACCATAACAGTGCCTTTTACTGCAGGGCGTAATGATGCATCGCAGGAACAGACCGATGTAGAATCATTTGCTGTATTGGAACCGGTTGCAGATGGTTTCCGTAATTATAAAAAGAACAGATCCACAGCATCAGCAGAAGAAATGCTGATAGACAAAGCGCAACTGTTAAGACTTACAACACCTGAACTGACAGTGCTTGTTGGTGGTATGCGTGTGTTAAACACAAATACCGGAGCAACTACACATGGCGTATTTACAAATAACCCCGGAGCACTTACCAACGATTTTTTTGCAAACCTGCTCGACTTTGGTACAACCTGGAAAGCAACTTCGGATGCGAAAGATGTATTTGAGGGTAGCGACCGTAAGACAGGTGAAGTTAAGTGGACAGCAACCCGTGTTGATCTTATTTTTGGTTCCAACTCAGAGTTGCGTGCGCTTGCAGAAGTATATGCATGTGAAGATTCGAAAGAGAAATTTGTGCAGGATTTTGTAGCAGCATGGACTAAGGTGATGAACCTGGATCGTTTCTGATCTGTTTGATTTCTGATGATGTATGTAATTTTTAAAAGGTGGCCTTTCTTCGGCAACCTTTTATATTTGGATAAACAATTCAATTGATCTGCATCTCAAATAAATAAAATCTACCTTTGTCGGCTATCAGCCGGGTTATCGTTCTCTAATTTATTAGGGGAAGGAAAGTCCGGACAGCACAGAGCAACACACCGGTTAACAACCGGCTTCGGAATGTTTAGTGGAGACACTAACCATGGCGAAAGAGACAGGGCCACAGAAAATTACCGCTCCTCTCTTGACATACTTCGACAAGCTCAGTATGACAAGAGAGGAGTAAGGGTGAAAACGTGAGGTAAGAGCTCACGGGTTTTTGCAGTAATGCATCAATCGGGTAAACCTTGTGTGCTGTAATGCCACGTAAACCGGCGTTTGAGGGCGGCTCGTCCGATGCCGAAGGGTAGGCAGCAAGATTGTAACAGTAATGTTGCAGCCAGATAAATGATAACCGGGTGTTTGACCTTTAGCTTGGTTACACAAACACTTACAGAATCCGGCTTACAGGCTGATAGATTTTTATTAATTATAATGGGCTTGCCGCAGGCAAGCCCATTATAATTTTGTACTGACATTTCGATGATAGGAAAAATCTGTATTTTATTTTTGTTTTCTTTTTAGATTTCTCCTATCGTCGAAATGACAAAACTGTTTTATTTACTTTTCTCCGCTTTAAAGGTTCCGCCATCCACATCTTTAATAAACTGTATCAATCCCGGAAAATAATTTTTCTGGTCATCATACATACTCATATGGCTGCCGTTGGGGCAGGTTATTGATCTTCCATTTTGCACCTGCGTGCTTACCCATTTCATATGTTCAGGGTCCATCGTGTCGTATTTGCCGCCGATGGTGAGTGTTGGCGTTTTTATTTTAGGTAACTCTTTGGTAACATCCCAGTTTATTAAATTGCCGCCAATACCAAATTCGCTGGGCCCCTGCATGGTAACATACAACGACTGGTTCATTTTTGAAAGCCCACGATTCAATGGCTCCGGCCACTGGTCTAATGGTATGCGGCAAATATGTTTTGCATAAAAATGCGGCATTAATAATTCCATATATTTTGGATTTTGAAAATCACGTTTGGCCTCTATCTGCCGGATGGTATCTAACACTTTTGGATCAAACTGGGGAGCCAGTACTTCCTGGGCATATTTACCGTAATCCGGACAACTCATCATCATATTACTGATGATAAGACCTTTCAGATTATCCTGGTATTTTAATGCATATTGCATGGCTAGAATGCCGCCCCAGCTATGGCCCAGTAAATAAAAATTGTCTTTGTTTAAATGTAATGCCTTGCGAACCTGCTCTACTTCTTCTACAAAGCGTCCCAAATCCCACATCGTAGTGTCTTTAGGATCATCGCTCAGGCCGCAACCAAGCTGATCATAATAGATCAGTTCAACGCCTTCCGGCAGTAAAAAATTTTCGAAACATTCAAAATATTCATGGGTAGCACCCGGACCACCGTTCAATAACAGCAATTTTATTTTTGGGTTGTTGCCGATACGTTTTGTCCATACATTGAATTTACCTTTCGGTGTTTCAATAGGAATTACTTTAACACCACCTGTTTGTATCTCTTTGTACAGATCATCTGTTGCTGCAACAACGGTTTCTTTGTTATTATTGTTACTGTTGCAACTAATAATTGCAAGAACAATAATCGAGCATAGTAATCTTTTCATAAATCAGTTTTTTTAGTAGTGGCAACTTAGCCCATGAAGACACAAAGCGCACAAAGTTTTCTTTGTTACTCAGCTGCTTTATAGAATATATAACTCCTTAAAGATAGTTTGTTTTACAGAAGGCCAGTCGTCGTTGATAAAACTGTAGTAAACGGTATCCCTGGTTACTCCAACATCATTGATACTGTGCTTTCGTAAAACACCTTCCCTTACAGCACCAATCTTTTCCATGGCCCGCTGCGATTTTAAATTGGTGCCGGCAGTTTTTAATTCTACCCGGTTAAGGTTTAATGTTTCAAAAGCAAACTGCAGCATCAGAAATTTATTATGTTTGTTGATGCCGCTGCCATGCAGCAGCGGATCTATCCATGTCCACCCAATTTCCAAACGCTTGTCTTTAAAAGAAATATTAGCATACCGGGTGCAGCCAACATAGCGGTTCTCTTTTTTGTCAAACATGGCAAAAGGATAGGAGGCTTTGTTTTCACGTTCCTTTAATGCAGTATTAAAATAATGCCTGAAACTATTTTCATCCGTGATATTGGCAAGGGTGAATTTCCAGATATCACTGTTGCTGAGGGCAATGGCCATCAGTGCATCAAAATGCTTTACAGTAAGCGGCTCCAGTCTTGCCCGGGCATCTTCCAGTATGATCTCCTGTTCAAAGAATTTATCGGGTGTTATCATGGCATTTGCTTTATCCTGTTGGCTACTATTTTATCAATAGGTAAACTTACCGATTCTTCCGAAAAATCATTCCAATCTATAAAACGAAAAGTTTCTGTTTCACCTGTTTCCTCATACATTTTTAATTGCTGAGCGTCAAAATCAAACGGTTGGCCGCGCAAGGGAGCAGTTATAGGTTCCAGTGCTTCTGCAAAATAATAAATGGAGATGATCTGGTGTGCGGCATTGAAAGCACTTTGCTGGTAAAAATCGGTGGTGTATATATGATCAGCTACGTTTACTTTTAAATGCATCTCTTCCATAAATTCCCTGGCAAGGCATTCGCGGGTGCCTTCGCCAAATTCTAATCCGCCACCCGGAAATTTCGTAATGCAGGCACCTCGTATAAATTCATCGCTGACCAAAACCTGGCGCTTTTCATTTATTAAAATGCCATAAACCCTGATGTTGAACATGCTGATCATCGCCTGTACCGTTTTGCGTAATTCCAAATTACAAAACCAAGAATGATGATCGAAAGTATAACGGGTAACCAGAATGCCAGGTGACTTTCGCTATAGGGTATAGGAACATTCATGCCATATATGCTGGCAATTAAAACCGGCACACTTAAAAAGATAGTGAGCGTTGTAAGTCTTTTCAACACGGCGTTCTGGTTATTGCTGATGATGCTGGCAAAGGCATCCAGTGTACTGTTGAGGATATTGGTATAGGTGTTTGCCATTTCAAGGGCTTGTGATGTTTCTACGATCAGATCTTCCAGGAAATCCCGTTCTTCTTCATTTAGTTTTAAAATATTGGTACGGCTTATCTTCATCATCAGCAGTTCATTGCTTCTTAATGCTGTTAGAAAATAAACAAAACTTTTTTGAATACGCATGAGCTGCAGCAGTTCTTCATTGCGGTTGCTGTCGTATAGTTTTTGTTCCAGGGTGTTTCGGCGGGTATTTATTTCTTTCAGGTAGTCCTGGAAATTGGAAGTTACTTTCTCAAATATTTTCAGCACCATCATATTCATCCTGTCGGGGTTGCGGTGCTGAAAAGTGCTCAGGAATTTTTTTATGGCTTCGTTCTCAAATGAATTAACCGTAACGATCTGGTTATGTGTGAGGATGATACAAATAGGTATGGTTATATAAAAGGAATCGCTCAGGTTGAAAGTACTGGATCATGGCTTTTCAACGGCTTTTTGTATGCTGTGTAAATGGTGTTCGGTATGAAAGATAGTAAAATAACCAAGCTCACGTAAAGTAATGCGGCCCAGTAATGGATGTTTTACCAGGTAACTGTCTAAATCTTTTTCTGATCTGTTTTTGGTTAATGTGTTGATGAATTTTGCAGTGGCTTTGTTCCAGTTATCCAGTAATTTTTTTTTGCCATATTTTATTTCAAATGATTTTGGTACAAACCTGTTGCTTGCACGGCCTCCTTCACTTAATTTTTTGTAGTACTTATTTTTTAATTCATCATATGTTCGTGAGTTTCTGTTGGGTGTGCCGCCAATCCATCTCACCAAAAAAAGTGGGAGGTACCAGGCAAGGGTAGATGCGTTGGTTGAAATGATGAGATGTTGTACATTTTCTGCAGCAGACCATTTTTCATCAGGGCGTTTAAAAAAAGCAACCTCATCGATACCTTTACAGGTTGATGATAGTTGGGTAAATGCTTTTTCGGTTTCCTGTATAATCTCCGGTTTAGTCATATTTCTATTTCGCCTTTGTAAACAAACACTGCAGGTCCGCAGAGCCAGATATTATCAAAATGTTCGTCATCGATCTTATTAAATTCAACACTTAAATGACCGCCCGGCGTTTTCACTTCTACCCGGTTAAAACCTTTTTCGTTGTGAGCATTCATTAATGCTGATGCGGTTACGCCGGTACCGCAACTCAGGGTTTCATCTTCCACACCACGTTCATACGTGCGTACAAAAATACCATCCTCATCAGTTGTTTCAACAAAATTCACATTGATGCCTTCTTTTTCAAAATGTTTGCTGTAGCGGATATTACGGCCCGTGTCTACTACATCGATATCCTCTACATTATTGGCGAATTTTACAAAATGAGGTGAACCTGTATTTAATATGGCATATCCGGAATGATAATCTACTTTATTTACATCCTGCATCTTCAGGCGAATCATATTTTGCATATCAATATCTGCTTCATGCTCGCCATCAATGGCCATAAACTGGTAGGTACTTTTGTGCATGCCCTGGTTTTTGCAAATTGAACAAGGCAGCGGCCGCCATTTCCACACATGCTGCTTTCATTTCCATCAGCATTAAAATAAACCATTTCAAAATCAAGTTCAGCATGCTTACTTAAAAGCATCAGCCCATCAGCACCCACGCCAAACCTGCGGCTGCAGATAAGTTTTACCTGCTCTGCGGTGAGATGGCTGTATTGGTTGTCCCTGTTTTCGAGAATGACAAAATCATTGCCGGTGCCCTGGTATTTATAAAATGCTACATTCATGTGTTTAAGTTATTTGATTTTGGCCACATGGAATTCGCCTAAATCATTGTTCTTTATTTCAGCCTTTAAATATGGCTCATTTCATATTAGATACTTGAATCTGATATTATTTGTAAAGATTGTTTTATTAAATTTTCAACTGCCAATGCCCCATCTTTAGAAAATTCTTTGCTGATGCGGTTGGCTACAATAGCGCTAAGGCTTAGGCAATGATGCCCCAATGCATTTCCCAAGCCGTAAATAGCCGATGTCTCCATTTCAAAATTAGTGATCCGGTAATTGCCAAAGGTGAAATTGGTGAGGTTATCGATCAGCATCGGGTAACCTAGTCCCAGCCTGAGTATACGTCCCTGTGGCCCATAAAACCCCGGACAGGTTACCGTAATACCCTGGTGATAATCTTTTGTAAAATGTTTTATCAGCGCAGCACTGGCCATATTAATATAGGGTGAAACCTTGCCTGAATTTAATTGGGTGTGCGTGCTGAAAGCCTGTATGATCTGGTTTTCTTCTTCATTATTTTCCTGGCGGTAAAAATGCATCAGGTTATCCAGGCCAAGGCCGTGAGAACTAGCCACAAAACTATCAACGGGAATATCTTTTTGTAACGAGCCTGATGTGCCCAAACGGATAATATTAAGACGGGTCAGTTTCTCCTTTATGAGCCTTGTTTCAAAATTAATATTAGCCAGTGCATCCAGTTCGTTTAAAACAATATCAATATTGTCGGGGCCAATACCGGTGCTAACACAACTGATCCTTTTCTTACCAATAAAACCGGTATGGGTTACAAATTCACGGTGTTTGTTTTGGTATTCTGTCTTGTCGAAATGTTTACTTACTTCACCAACACGGTCCGGGTCACCAACGGTAATGATGGTTGATGCTATCTCTTCGGGCCGGCAATTTAAATGATAAACTGCCCCCCTTTCGTTGATGATCAATTCAGATTCGGCTATCCGGCTCATATTTTTTTGGTTTAGAATTGGGGTTGTGCAATTTTACTTAAAATTACCCTATTTTTGCGTCCGAATAGCGCAGGGAATAAATTTGTATTTTGAGTTCATATTCGATATTCAATATTCCTTATTCGATATTTTTTTGGTCCTGTATCCGCCGGCTGGTGTATAGGCAAAGCTGAAAGGGTTTTGTTAGGAAAAGAAAATAAATGGTCCTGTATCCGCCAGCTGGCGGATAGGCAAAGCTCAAAAGGTTTTGTTAGACAAAATAAATGGTTCTGTATCCGCCAGCTGGCGGATAGGCAAAGCTCAAAAGGTTTTGTTAGACAAAATAAATGGTCCTGTATCCGCCAGCTGGCGGATAGGCAAAGCTCAAAAGGTTTTGTTAGACAAAATAAATGGTTCTGTATCCGCCAGCTGGCGGATAGGCAAAGCTCAAAAGGTTTTGTTAGACAAAATAAATGGTCCTGTAGCCGAGTGGCTAGGCAAAGCTCTGCAAAAGCTTCTACACCGGTTCGAATCCGGTCGGGACCTCACTCAAAAATTACGTCATTGCCAAAAAGCGATATATTCACTTTGTTCGCAATGACGTTTTTATTTTAAAGATATGTTTGTAAAATACCTCCACTGGCTTGGCTTAGCCGCCAGTTTAACTTTAATGGTTAGTTGCTTTTTACCCTGGACCTACCATGCCGACCTGAATCAATCATTTACCGGTTTTTACAGTTATGATAACCATTATGGCAAACCCGGCAAATTTTTAATTTTTTTTGGAACCGTTGTATTGGTATTGATGATCCTGCCAAAAGTATGGGCTAAAAGGACAAACCTTTTTGTTTGTGCATTTACAGCAGCTTATTCGGTTAAAACCTTTATCCTGCTTGCATCCTGCTATAATAATTATTGTCCGCAAAAATTGTTCAGTCTTTATCTGATGGTAGCCTGCGCTGTGGTGATGCTGGTTGCTTCGGTTTTCCCCAATGCAAAAATTACTGCCCCAAAATAACCGGTTTAATTTTTCTTTACTTCCTTAGCCCAGGCATCTTTCAGTGTAACCGTTCGGTTAAAGACCAGCTTTTCTGCAGTGGATTCTTTATCTAAACAAAAATATCCTTTGCGGATAAACTGGTAGCGGCTTTCGGCGGTTGCCAGTTTAAGCGATGGCTCAACTACAGCATGCGTGATCACCTGTAAAGAATTCGGATTGATGGTATCTTTAAAATCACTGGCTTCGCCCAGGGGATTTTCAACAGTAAATAAACGGTCGTATAAACGGACTTCAGCAGTTACTGCCTGTGCAGCGCTTACCCAATGAATGGTTCCTTTTACGTTGATGCCGCTTGTGTCATGGTTGCTCTTGCTTTCCGGAATATAGCTGCAGTGAATGGCTGTTACTTTTCCATCACTATCTTTTACAAAGCTTTCGCATTTAACGATATAGGCACTTTTTAAACGTACCATGGCGCCTGGTGCAAGCCTGAACCATTTTTTAGCAGGCTCTTCCATAAAATCTTCTCTTTCGATCCAAAGTTCTTTGCTGAAGGGGAGTAATCTTTTTCCTAAAGATTCGTCAGGCCCGTTTTCACTTTCCAATTCTTCTACCTTGCCATCTTCATAATTATCAATGATGAGTTTAACAGGATCAAGCACTGCCATTACCCGTAAAGCTTTTGAATTCAGGTCTTCACGCAAACAAAATTCAAGTAAACTCAGGTCAATAAAATTCTCTCTTTTTGCTACACCGATCTTATCGCAAAATGTGCGGATGCTTTCTGGAGTATATCCCTTTCGGCGGAATCCACTCAAGGTAGGCATGCGTGGATCATCCCAGCCGGTAACATGATTATCATTTACCAGTTGTAATAATTTTCTTTTGCTCATAACGGTATAAGTCATGCTCAACCTGGCAAATTCATATTGATGCGACGGAAAAATTTCCAGCTTTTCTATAAGCCAGTCATATAATTCCCGGTGTGGAATAAATTCCAACGTGCAAATGGAATGGGTGATATTTTCAATACTGTCGCTTTGTCCATGTGCAAAATCGTACATAGGGTAAATGCACCACTTATCGCCGCTGCGGTGGTGGTGTGCATGTTTAATGCGGGAAATGATCGGATCCCTCATCAGCATATTGGTATGCTGCATATCAATTTTTGCACGCAATACTTTTTCGCCGTCTTTATATTTACCGGCTTTCATGTCGGTAAATAAGGCTAGATTTTCTTCAATGGTTCTGCTGCGGAATTGGTTGTCTTTACCGGGTTCGGTAGGCGTTCCTTTCATGGCAGCAATTTCTTCAGCAGAGGAATCATCTACATAAGCAAGGCCTTTGTTGACCAGGTCAACAGCATAGTTATAAAGGGTGTCAAAGTAATCAGAAGTATATAATTCTTCGGCCCAGGTAAAGCCCAGCCATTTTATATCTTCCTTAATGCTGTCAACATATTCTGTTTCTTCAGTTACGGGGTTGGTATCATCAAAACGAAGATTGGTTTTGCCGCCATATTTTATACCCAAACCAAAATTGAGGCAGATGGATTTTGCATGGCCAATATGCAGGTAACCGTTTGGCTCTGGCGGAAACCGGGTGAGTATGGATTTGTATTTACCGTTCGTTAGATCTGATTCAATAATTTCCTCAATAAAGTTGAGGCTTTGTACAGCATCCCGTGGATTTTCTTCGCTCATTATTTTTGTTTTGAAGGGCAAATTTACGGTAAGATGCTCACATAAAAAGTAGGGTTGTGCTAAGAATCATATCACGGGACTGTTGTAGATACCTATCCCGGTTTAAATATACAAATATAGCAGTACCAGTGCGGCCAGGGACATTATTAGGAGAGCTGTAAAACCCATAATATTTAATGATCTTCCATTTACGTTATCTCCCATTATTTTTTTATTATTGGAGATATGAAGAATGATAGCAATTAATACAGGGGCAGTAAGGCCGTACAAAATAGCAGTATAAATCAAAGCTTTGATGGGTGAGATCCCAACATAGTTTAAGGAGAGACCGAGTAATAGCGAAATAGCAATGATAACATAAAAGGCTTTAGCTTCATGAAATTTTTTATCAAGGCCCTGTTTCCAGCCAAAAGTTTCTGTAACTATATAACTAAGTGAACCGCTTAAAACGGGTATGGCAATAAGGCCAGTTCCGATTACACCAATTGCAAAAAGGAGATATGCAAGGTTTCCGGCCAGTGGCTTTAATGCAAGGGCAGCCTGCTCAACCGTGTCAATCTGGTGAATACCTCCTTTAAACAAAACAGTACCTGTTGTAAGAATGATGAAGAACATGACCAGGCCGGAAAATGACATACCAAAATCCACATCCTGCTTCATGTTGTCAATTATTTTTTTATCAACCACTACATATTTCTTTTTATGTTTCATTTCTTCAACTTCTACAGAAGCCTGCCAGAAAAACAGATAAGGCGAAATGGTAGTGCCAAGTATACCAACAAGAATGCTGATAAAATCTTTATCAAACTTAAGTGTGGGAATAAAAGTGGCTTTAAGAATGGCCAAAAGATCCTGTTTATAGAGAAATGGAACGATCAAATAAACCAGCAATACAATGCACAGATATTTAAGTACTGCAGCAATTTTACGATAGGGCAAATAAATGATCAATCCTAAAAGCATGACTGTAAATATTACGCTGAAATATGTTGCATCAATAGCAGGGAAGAGTAGGTTGCCTACCGCTCCCATACCGGCTATATCAGCACCAATATTTAAAATAATGGCAGGGAAACTAAAAAGCAGCATTACATACAAAACGGGTCTTGGGTAATATTTTTTTAAAGTACCGGTTAACCCCTGGGAAGTAACCAGCCCGATTTTTGCACACATTTGTTGAATGGAAGCCATAAGTGGAAACGCTACCAATGCGGTCCATAAGGTAGAAAGGCCATACGCGGCACCTGCCTGCGAGTAAGTGGCAATGCCGGAGGGGTCATCATCGCTTGCGCCGGTTACCAATCCCGGACCAAGCAATTTCCAGAATCGTAATAATTTTGAAAACCTGTTTTTTTTGCTTTTCATTTAAATATCAAAAATATAAAACTCCTTCTGATTTAGTATAAACCTAAACGATATCACTTTTATTCATTTTCTCTTTTTTTACATTTGGTTTGGGTATATCTATCCAGGTTTTTGGTTTCATAACTGATGCGTTTTAATTTGATGCATAAAAAAAGCCCTTTTATTATCTGCATCATGTAAATAATAAAAAGGCCGTTGATTAAAATAAGTATGAATTATGCTCTGCCCATGTTTTTTAAATGGGTTGCATGCGAAACAATGGCATGGCGCATTTTACGGAATTCAATATATTTTACACCATACTCTTCGCAGGTTTTTTTTATTATTTTACTGATAGCAGGGTAGTGGACGTGTGAGATCTTTGGAAACAGGTGATGCTCTATCTGGAAATTCAGTCCGCCAACAAGCCAGGAAATGACTTTATTCCTTGTGGCAAAATTTGCTGTTGTTTCTACCTGGTGAATGGCCCACTCATTTTCAATGGTATTGATATCAGCATTGGGAACAGGGAAAGTTGTTTCCTCTACGGTATGCGCCAGTTGAAAAACGATACTTAATACAAAGCCTGCAAACATGGCAATGACTAAAAAGCCGATCATCCAGGGTAAAAATCCTACCAGCATAATGGGCAATACGATCATCATAAAATAATACGCTGCCTTTGCAAACCAAAAAGCGAAATGATCAAAAGCGCTCATTTTTTTAATGGGTACTTCACCTACTTTTTTACTGAAATATTTTTTATAATCGGATTGGAAAACCCAAACCAATAATAATAAAGTGTACAGGAACCAGACATATACATGTTGAAAACGGTGAATGGCATATTTTTTCTGGCTTTTGCACATTCTCAACAAAGGCTTGATCTCAATATCATCATCTATGCCATCAATGTTGGTATAGGTATGATGAATGATGTTGTGTTTATTATTCCACATAATGCCACTTGCACCCAGCGCATTTACCGAAAATGCTGCTATTTTATTCCATATTTTGCTGTTACTGAAACTGCCGTGGCCTCCATCATGCATTACATTAAATCCAATGGCAGCAGTTAAGCCGCCCATTGCCAAACACTCTACCAAAGCGACCCAGGTTTGTTGCGGGGTAAAAAATAAAACGTGTACATACAGAGCCACGTAAAGCGTCCACAATAGTACAGCTTTAAAGTAAAGGCTGAAGTCACCATGAGCAGGGGTCTTTGTTTCAGCAAAATAATTGTTCACCCTTTTTTTAAGTTCCTGGTAAAAGTTGGAGCCCTGAACATTTGCAAATTTTGGCGTTGCCATATTGGTTATTTGAATTTTAGCTAAGTATTTTCTTTTATAATGGCATCAAAATTTTTGAGGCCGATCATCTTTTCTGATATAAATCCTTCCGCATATTTTACCCCGATCATTTTTCCAAACCACTTATGCCTGTAAATCACACTATCTAAAAAATCAGGTGTAGATATATATGTTTGCGGTTCATCAAGATCACTGTTATGAAACTGTGTTTTATACGCCCGGATGGCTTCGATCTTTTGTTCAAATACATCCGTAATATCTATCACAAGATCGGGTTGCAGCATCCTGTCCTGTATATACCTGAAAACATATTTAGGTCGCCAGGCTTTTTGAACTTCACCATTAAACGTTGTCTCAATTTTCATTAGTCCCGAAAGAAATGCGGCATCAGCTACCATCTTTGAAGAGCGTCCATGATCCGGGTGCCTGTCATCCGGTGCATTACACAAAATTATTTCCGGTTGAAATGCCCTGATGGCACTGATCACTTTTCGTTGATGAGCTTCATCATTTTGAAAAAAACCATCAGCCATTTCCAGGTTTTCCCTTATTTCAACACCTAATATTTTTGCTGCAGCGGCAGCTTCCGATTTTCTTATCTCCCCCGATCCCCTGGTCCCCAATTCTCCTGCCGTTAAATCTATAATTCCTGTCTTTTTACCATTCTTTTGTTCAACCAAAAGCGCACCGGCACAACTCAATTCTACATCATCGGGATGAACTCCAAACGCCAGTATATCTAACTTCATTTTTTTCTGATAAATTTCTGAGTGCAATTTACTTCATTTTACGCACAAAGAATGTAGAATTGATATGACAAAATACGATTTACGCAGATGTTAACATAAAAAGGAATAATACTTGAGGAAATAACATTCCTGGCAGGAAAAAGTTTAAAATTGGCCCTGTTTAATTGGCAACAGCATAACTATGATAATAGTTGAAGCCATAAGTGCGGCAAACTTCTTTTAGGATCATTTCTATTTCATAATCCTCACCACGGGGATCATAAGATTGCTTAAGATTGCTGCTGAAGAAGAAGGCCACCGTTTGGTAAAACCTTGCTGTAAAACCGCCTTTATATTCTTTGATGATATCGTAGCAATCGTTACCGGTTTGACGGTTAATAAGTTTCATTAAAACCTTTCCCTGGTATATTGATAAATTGCTCAGCGGATCCGTAAATTCTTTTTTAAGTTCTTTTTCTCTGGATTTAATGTATTCTTTACGGTCTGATTTGTCTTTTACCGTATATAACCTTGCATTCATTTCATTTAATATTAAACCAGAGCGTACAGCATAAGGGTAGGTAACAATGATGGCATTACGTAACCGGGTCATCTTTGTACGGGTTTCCATGTTGGCATTTCTGATGCGGGTATATACCGCAAAATTATACAGGGTTTTTGCTTCTATGGTATCGCCGTTATACACTACAGCATAGGTTGTAAGGGTATCCAGTTTACCGTTTTGGGCATGGGTATTGGTAATACCTGTGGTTAATGAAACCAGGAGCAGGATTAATTTTATTTGATAATATTTATGGCAATTCCGCCTTTGCATACTGTAAATTTACAACCCAGACCTATATTTATATCACTATGTTGCTTAAGGTAACCTTAAAATTTAGTTTTTATTATGTTATAATCTTGTTTTATGGGTGCACAGCAGGAGAAAATCCGCAGGCCTACCTGGAAATGCAGCATCATAAAGACTCTGTTTCGGAAGCAAGAATAGATTCTGCTTATACCTTTATTAAAAGCCAGTGCGATACCCTGATGGTTTACCAGGTGCCGCAGATGGTTGATTCTTTTTTAAAAGATTCAGCTTTACTGCAATCGTTTTTCCACAGCACACCCTTATACAGCGATGCCGATAAGAAAGTAGAAAAAGTTATCCGCCAGTTACAGGCAGAGTGCGATTCTAATTTGCAAAAAGAAACATATAGAAGAGCCCTGCTGCGCCTAAAAGTAAGGCCAGTGCGGCGTAAAAAGTAGACAGTTTTGCTCTTTTAACCGCACTCATAATAAGTCCAAGGGCCATAATAATTAACCCCAGCCATACTAAGTTGATGTAAGGAAAAACATATGCTTTCAGTGTTACGTACTGGATCAGCTTATCAGACTCCTTGATGCCGATCTTAACTTTGCGGCCATCTGTTACGCCGGCAAATTTTACATACATATTTTGTGCATAAACGGTATCATCCACCTGGTTAACACCCATACCGTCAACTTGTATAAGGGGCATTGCTTTATAATGCAAACTGTCTTTGCTGATCAGTGTAAGATCAGCCATCAGGGCGGCATCAGTTGGTTTAAAATTATATTTTTCGTTAACCGGGTTCTTTACCACACTGTTCAGGATGATGATGCCATTGCTGTAAAAAGCAGTATCACCTTCGGCCATTTCTTTTATCGAAAATTGTGTGGTATCTTCCGGTACATCGTTGTTGATGGCATAAGAAATAAAGGTAAATACATCTTTGGTCAGGTAGGTTTTTGTATCAGGATTACTACTCATGTTGTTATCCTTCATGATATACACATCGGGCCACAAAGTAAATTGCTCCAGCACTTTTTTTGTACCGGCTTCTTTACGTTGAAACAACAGTTCATAAAAACGTCTTCCTTTTTCATTGCCAAAAGAATCCCGCAGGTAAGTAACTTCATAAGGCCCCATGGTAGCAGGTACATCACGTATCAGCGTAAGATTTTCCAACGGGTTATCCGTTTGTTTGGTCAAAGGGTCTTTACCACTTATTTGTAAATTAATGCCGTTTGCACTGCTGCTGCTGATGATGTTTTTATTGCTGGAAGAAATCAGAATACCGGCTATCATCAGTGCAAAACCAAGATGTGCTACAGAGCCACCGGCGGCTTTCAGTTTTCCGTTCAACCCGGTCCAGATATACATGCCATTGGCAATTACAGCATAGATGGTAGCAAACAAAGCAACATACACAGCGCCTAAAAACCCTGCACCCATTTTGTAATAGGTAAGCGGATAAAAAACCGCCAGTAAAACCGTAATGATAGCTGCAATAACGGTAGGTACAGCCAGCTTTTTTAAGATAGAACCTGGTTCTGTTTTTTTGTATTTGAAGTATTGCGTAACGGCGCTTAGTAAACCAATGATGATGGCAACCAGTACAATTACTTTGTTGTAAGAAAACTCAACATCCTCAGGTTGCGCAATTTTGGTTCCCAGGATCTTATTATAAACAGGCACGGATGTTTTGGCAATGATGAATATAGCTGCTAAAAAGAAAACCAGCGAACCTATAAACATCCAGAACTCACGGGAATTGGTAGTTTCTTCTTTTTGTATAGTTGGGATTTTTTTTAAATTACTGATCAACAGACCGAGTGCCGGTAAGGTAAATGCCGCTACAAAAAGCAGTATCATGATATTGATTGCTTTACCGGCATCTGTAAATGCATGTACCGATGTATCGCCCAGAACGCCTGTACGGGTTAAAAAAGTAGAATACAGAATAAAAATAAATGAAAGGAACGCAAACAGGTAACTGGCTTTTAAAGAATGCCCCGTGGCTTTAAAGATCACCATGGTATGTAAACCCGCGATCAGTATCATCCAGGGAACCAGAGATGCATTCTCAACCGGATCCCATGCCCAATAACCGCCAAAAGATAATGACTCGTAAGCCCATTTTCCGCCCATCATAATACCAACACCCAACACACATGCACTAAACAAAGCCCAGGGCAGGGCAGGGGTTACCCAATCTCCAAAACGTTTGGTTTGAATACCTGCATAGGCATACGCAAAAGGTATAATGGTTGCTGCAAACCCCAAAAATAAAACCGGTGGATGAATTACCATCCAATAGTTACGCAGTAAAACATTTAAGCCAACACCGTCTTTAATAAAAGTTAAATAATTAGGCTGACTGAAAATAGGACCTGTAATTTCGTTCCTGGTTAAGGTAAAGGGGTTACTGCCCAATCTTACATCGCCCACATAAAAACCAAGCAGCATCATTAATAAAAAGAATTGGGCTAAACTGATCACGGTCATTACCGGCGCTTCCCATTCTTTTGATCTGAATATAATGAAAATACCCAGTATACTATGCCAGATGGCCCACAATAAAAAACTGCCTTCCTGTCCTTCCCAGATGCAGGCCAGCAGGTATTTTGGTTCCAGTTCTTTCGACGCATGCTTGTAAGCATACATGTATTCAAAGTAATGATTGGCGCAGATGTAAAATATTGCAATGAAAATAATGACTGCAGAAACAAGTTGCGTGGTAAAAGCAATCCTGGCAAAATTCAGCCACGATCTTTTTTCAACCAGGTCCGTTTTCCGGGCAGCAATAAAATAAGCAATAGTTGAAATAATGGACGCAACAAAGGCAAGTAATACAAAGAAATGCCCGATACGCCCCGGTAGTAAGTGTTCGCCTTCAAACTGCATTGGGAATAATTATTAGTTAGTAGAATTCTGTTGGTCGGTTACTGTTTTTTCCAGTTCTTTTTTATCATCCTTGTATTTACTCGGACATTTTAAAAGAATATCCTTGCATTCAAAATGATCGCCCTTCATAGATCCTTTCATTACGATACGCTCACTTTTTTCAAGGTCTGTTGGCTTGCTGTTGTGAAAAATAACTTTTGTTTTTCCCCCCAGGCTGTCAACAGCATAAAAGCTCAGGTAATTGGGGTTGTTTACGGCATCGTATTCAACCGGCATCGTTTTATCAAGTTTGGCGATCAGGTGTACATATTTACCCTGTTTTTTTTGGGCCGAACTAATGGATTCATAGGTAGAAAAATCACCGGCAGAGAATACAATAAGCGTCACAATAAGTGCAGCAATGGAAACCAGGATGATAATATGTGTTTTTTTCATAGCTTTATTTGAGTAGCAAAGGTACGTTAATAAGAAGGTATTTAAGCTAAAAGCATATTAATTTAAGCTGATTTTAATCATTGGGGTACAGATTAAAAATCATGTCCACTGTGGCAGTCGGGTTTTTTAGTGCAAAATTAATTTTTTGCCTACCTGCTTTTCTCTACAGTACCATATCTTTGTGCCGTTTTTAAAAACAGAATCTGTTCAATTATAATTCGCGTGATGACTGACCTTTCAAATTTTGACCCCAACTCGGTTGGCAACCCAAACAACAACATTTTTGGTTTACCCTTTACAGAAGAAGATGCAAGACTGATTATTTTACCCATCCCCTGGGAAGTAACGGTTAGCTACAATGCAGGTACAGCAAGGGCTCCGGAGCATATTTTTAATTCAAGCCTCCAGGTTGATCTGTATGACCCGGATGTTAAAGACGGCTGGAAGCAGGGATTTTATATGCAACCCTGCGATAAAAAAGTACTGATGAAGAGTGATTACCTGCGCAAGGAAGCTGAATTGCTGATCAACTATATAGCGCATGATGAAGTGGTGGCGGATAATAAATTCATGTGCAAATCACTGAAGGAAATTAACGAAGGAAGTGTTTTTCTGAATAACTGGGTGTATGAGCGCACCAAAGAACTGCTGGATGCAGGTAAACTGGTTGGTTTGCTGGGCGGCGACCACAGCACCCCATTTGGTTTTTATAAAGCCATAGCCGAAAAGCATGGCGATTTTGGTATTTTGCAAATTGATGCACATTGCGATCTAAGAAAAGCTTACGAAGGGTTTGTTTATTCTCATGCCTCCATTATGTATAATGCGCTGGAAGAAATTCCACAACTGAAAAAACTGGTACAGGTGGGGATAAGAGATTATTGCGATGAAGAAGTGGATTATATCAATGCCAGTGAAACACGGGTTGTTACTTATTTTGATAAGGCAATAAAAGAGCGCCAGTATGAAGGCGAAACCTGGAGGCAGATCGTTGATGAAATGATCAGCCATTTACCCGACAAGGTTTTTATAAGTTTTGATATCGACGGGCTGGATCCTAAACTTTGTCCGCATACAGGAACACCCGTGCAAGGCGGATTTGAAACCGAGCAGGTATTTTATATCTTCAAAAAAATAATACAGAGCGGCAGAAAATTAATTGGATTCGATTTAAATGAAGTGGGTGTAAGCCATGATGAATGGGATGAAAATGTAGGCGCCAGGTGTTTGTTTAAATTGTGTAACCTGCTGGTTTCATCAAATCCTCCGGCTTAATGAAATACAGCTTTACATTAAAAGATAACAACCAAAAAGCGTATTACCTGTTTACCTGGTTTTTATTTTTTTTGCATGTGGTTGCAGCTGCTGTGTTTGTATTAAACACAAACGATGGCGGGGTAAAACTTGATCTGTATATAACACTTGGATTTTATGCATTAATAAGCATCGTATATTACTTTTTTAAAAACCGGAATAAAGCGCTTGAAACTTTCAGTTTTATCCTGGCTTTGTTGTACGGCAACTTTTGGCTTAAGCATGCTGGTTTCCTGGCAGTATTTATTTTTGCAATTGTTTATCTGCTGGTAACGGCAGTAAAAGGTAAAAGCACCACAGTTGCTTTTACTGATAGCGGAATTCATTTAAACAGGGTTTTTAAAACCATTGTTTTCCCCTGGACGGAAATGGAAAATGTAATTTTAAAAGACAACATACTTACCATCGATTTTAAAACAAACAAAATAATACAGGTTGAAATTATTGAAACTGCGAAAGCCGTGGATGAAGATGAGTTTAACCTTTTTTGTACGGCGCAACTGGGGCAAAGTGCCATCAATTAAATGCATACCATGTTAACAACAAGTCCATTTATTTTATACTCAGATGGCGAAGGAAATATCTTTGAAGATACCTCGCTGTATGCAACCGGTCGCAGTGGCTGGGATGCCATGCCGGTACCCGTTGATGAATGGATTGAATTGCCAACCGGTGGAAATTTATATGAACTGCCCGGCCGCAAAGGAATTGGGATTGATGTAGAAACAGGCGATATGCGGCTTTGTGAAAAAGGCTGGGCTGTTGCTGCTTTCATTCCACCGGCACACACCGGGCTGTATATGGCTGCTTATGAAACGGAAAAAAATGCGCCTACACTTCCGTTGTTTTGTTACACAGCTGCTGCCTGGTTTGATGAAAAAATGTATGTGCCTGCAGTAAGGATAGAAAATGATATCAGGCAGGAAGCTGAAGGTTATGTGGAAGAACAGATCGAGACAGGAACAAAAAAATTATTGGAAGCTTACCCACACAACAGGCTGATAAAACATTTAATGGAAAACTGCTGCATGACCTATACCTGTCCTGCCGCAAGAAATTTAGCCATTGGCCGCTGGGAATGCCCGGTACCGGTTTCGCCGGCATGCAATGCTAATTGTATAGGCTGTATTTCTTTTCAGCCCGAAGATGAAACGATCATCAGTACACAGGACAGGTTAACCTTTAAGCCTACGGCTGAGGAGATCGTTGAGTTTACCGTTCCGCACCTGGAAACAGCGCCTTTTCCTATTATCAGCTTTGGACAGGGTTGCGAAGGCGAACCTTTACTGATGTGGGAAACTATCCGGGAATCGATCATAGAAATAAGAAAGCATACACAAAAGGGGAGTATCAATATCAATTCAAACGGCAGCATGCCCAAAGCTGTTAAAGCCCTGTGTGAGGTGGGTTTAAACAGCATCAGGGTAAGTACCAACTCGGCACGTAAAAATATTTACACTTCTTATTACCTCCCCAATAATTATGAATTTGAAGACCTTTTTGAAAGCCTGAAAATCATGCGTAGTTATGGCGGCTGGACAAGCATCAACTACTTTGTTTTTCCCGGCATGACGGACAGCATTGAAGAATACGAAGCCTTAAGAAAGCTGATCAAAGAAACTGACCTGTGTATGATCCAGTGGCGTAATTTTAATATTGATCCCGATTGGTACCTGGGAAAAATTGGTGTTACCGATACCGGCGAGTGCATGGGTGTAAAGCAGATGATGGAACTGATCCGGGAAGAATTTCCGAATTTGAAATTCGGGTATTTCAACCCTTCTATGGAAAGAATTAAGGGAAATTTTGAGGTTGATTTTGCACATTAAATATAGTTTGTTTATATTTATATAAATTTATAACTGATGAAAAAAAATATAATGAAATTGCGTATCCTGGGAATCATCACATTCCTGCTTTTTATTGTATCAGCCATGTTTACTCCTTCATTAAATGGGGGATTTAATTTTACCCAGGTGCAACAATTACTGATCATTATTTCATGCGGGTCCTTCGCTATTGCATTAGGAATGCAGCTTTACCGGTTTTATATCAATGCATATGCAAAGGAGGAAGAAGTGGATTTGTAATATTTCCAAAAAGAAGTCAACATAATTGGGTTATATATCACGCTGTTAAAACCTCAAAAACAATTTCAGGTAAATGGTATAATCATCAGTTGATGACCATTCGTTTGTTCTCCTGGATTTATATACATATTCTCCCTTCTCTGTTCCGGCAAAACTAAAAGAGCAAAATCCTTTTTTACCATTTCCGCAATCTAAAACCTCAATGCCAACAAAAAATTCTTTTTCTGAGAAAGTAAGGTCATAAGGGGTAAGATCAAACTCCGGAATTTTAGTATCAAGCGATAGTTTGTTTACCAACAAAGAAATTGAATCGGTCAGTATCTCTTCACCGGGTTTACCATCCGTAACTTTACGTATGTGAAGCCTCAATAAACAGGTATCGCAGGTGTTGCCTGCCTTAAACCTGATCTTATCGATCTTATATTTCTTATAAGGCAACGTAAAAATGCGGCCTATTTCACCGCCTGTATTTTCGTGTCCCCAGCTTCTGTAATAACCAACGGTTTCCAGTTTGGAGCCTATAACTTCATGTGAATTAAAGACCGTAACCCCATTCATGTTTTTTACGATCTCTGTGAGAATAAATTGGGATCTTTTTGCAGCAACAGATACAGGTAACTTAATGCTTATATAACCCACAGATGAAATGACAACGGTATCATTGCTTTTGGAATCCGGGATCCGCAGTGTAAAATTTCCTGCAAAATTGGTCATGGTTTCTATGCCTTTGCGGTTCTGTATTTCAACATTCACAAAAGCAGCAGGCGTGGCATCGTCTTTATAGGTCACTTTACCTACTATGGTAGTTTGTGATAAAGCAATACCAGGTATCAGTAAAACCACAGAAATTATAAAAAAACTAATAGTGTACAAATAGCTTTTTGTTTTCAGGAACATAGAGAATGGTAGTTAATCATGAATTTTGGCAAATGTATGTTTTACTGCATCAAATGTGCAGTATATTGTTTAAACGGAAAACAAACAGGATAAAAAATCAATGCTGCTCCTATATGTTATTTCTTTATAGTTTTTGGATAATCAATTACCAGCTGACAAAAAGTTTTTACGCCCACAAATAACCGGCTGTCGTCAATCATAAAATCAGGGGTGTGATGCGGAGGTGCATTTTTTGCATCGTTGCCACGGGGCATGCCGCCAATATAAAAAAAGAACGCCGGGGCCTTTGTACCATAAAAGCTAAAGTCTTCAGCACCGGTTACCCATTCCATTGGCCGCACATTATTTTTACCGGCGGCGGTTTGTAAAGCCGGTAACATTTTTTCAACCAGGTCGGGCGTATTATACGTTACCAGGGTTTTGTTATAAAAATTTACTTCAGCTGTAGCATTGGAAGCTTCTGCAATTTTAGCGGCTGTAAATTTCATACGTTCCTGAACATCTATTTGCATTTTACTATCCAGGGTTCGTAAAGTTCCTTCCATAAAAGCTTCTTCGGGAATAATATTGAAGCGTACGCCACTGTTTATTTTTGCAACCGTAATTACAACCGGTGCTTTGGTCAGGTCCATTTGCCTGCTCACAATATTTTGCAGGCCTTCAATGATCTGTGCCGAAACAGCAATGGGGTCAACACCCAGCCAGGGCTGCGATCCATGAGAGGATTTACCCTTCACCAGTATGGTAAACAGATCGGCGGATGCCATAAAAGAACCTGTTTTATATTGTACATCACCGGCAGGTATCCAGGATTCGATATGCATTCCAAAGATCACATCCACTTTTGGGTTATCCATAACACCTTCTTTTACCATCAATGCTGCACCACCTTCTTCTCCCTCAGGTGCACCTTCTTCGGCAGGTTGAAATATGAATTTTACGGTGCCGGCTATATCTTTTTTCATTCCGGCCAAAACCTTTGCGGTGCCAATAAGCATGGCCACGAAAAAAAAGACACTTATAAAGAGCAGGTAATATTTATTTCTATTCATTGTATATGAATGTTTTAGGTAATAAAATACCGTTTATAAAATTGTTGATAAGATACCTGTTTTTTTTCAAGTAACATTAACTTAATGTTGTAATATTGCACATCAATTTTAAATAAAAAAAACAAAATTTTATAAATAAAGAGCGTATGAGTTAAACCTTTACTTCTTCACTTACATATAATAGTACACTTTGTAAGAAAAATTCCCGGTAAATTTTTTCCTTATTTTCTTTTTGTATAAAGATTCCAAATATTTTTTATTCTCCAATTCAATCATGTATTCTAAAATTAAAACAACATCAATTATGAAGAAAGTTTTACTCTTTATTATTCCGTTGTTATTTTGTGTGTTCAGTATCAATGCACAATCTATCAATGCTGAAGAGAATGCAGCCATCGGACTGGTTAGCGCAAGCAAAGCCAAGCTGGGACTCACTGCTGAGGACCTTAGTCATGTGATGGTGTCAAGGACTTACCAGGATAATGCCACCGGCATCAGAATGGTTTACCTGACCCAGACATACCAGGGAATTCCTGTATTTAACCAGATGCTGGTTCTCGCTTTTAAAGGCGATAAACTGGTTTCCCAGGCAGGTGCTTTTAACCACAACCTGCAAAAATTTGCTGCAGGTAAATCAAGCACACCATCTGTAACTGCACAATCGGCTGTACAGTCTGCTTTATCAGACAGGGGTTTACATGCATCACAAATGGCTGTTGTTGTTAATACAAAAGACAATGGCCGCAAGGTTGAGTTTAGTAACATGGGCGTTTCAAGGGAGAATATTACTGCCCAGTTAATGTGGACACCCGTTGAAAATTCTAATGAGATCAATTTATCATGGCATGTTTATATCATACCTAAAACCACTGCCGATTACTGGATGGTTAGGGTTGATGCTGTTAACAACAGTGTAATTGGAATGGATAACTATACCGACTATTGTGATTGGGGAACACCTGATGTACATGGATTGGTAAAATATCCGGGATTTGCTTATGGAAATAAGCATGTACATGCTACACATGAAGGTAACTTCGATTTTAAAACAGCTGAAGATCCTTCATTGGTTACTACTGCATCTTACAGGGTAGTTCCTTTTCCTGCTGAAGCTCCAACTTTTCCTAATGGCGCACATGCTTTAAGAACAGATCCATGGACAGCAGCACCGGGCAATGCAACTACATTAAAGTGGCATACCGGATTGGCAGCAACAGATTACAATTATACACGTAGTAATAACGTATTTGCATACCAGGACCGGGCTAATGATAACAACGGATCTATCGCTGATGCAGCTACTTCTTCCACTGCTTTCCCTAATTTAACTTTTGATTTTACACCTGATTACGCCGTTAATCCAACTCAAACAACACCGGTGCCTAATCAACAATTTAATACCACCAATTTATTTTACTGGAATAATGTAATTCATGATATCATGTATATCTATGGATTTACTGAACCAGCTGCAAATTTCCAGGATGATAACCTGGGCCGTGGCGGTAACGGAAATGACCATGTAAATGCAGAAGCCCAGGATGGTGGCGGAACCAATAATGCTAACTTCTCTACACCAGCCGATGGCGGAAGCGGAAGGATGCAGATGTATTTATGGAACGGCGGAACACCAAACAGAGACGGTGATGTAGATAATGGAATTGTAATTCACGAATATGCACATGGTATCAGCAATCGTTTTACAGGTGGTGGCAGCGCCGGATGTTTAGGTAATGCAGAGCAAATGGGAGAGGGCTGGAGCGATTATTATGGATTGATGTTAACCCAGGACTGGGCAACAGCAACCTTAAATACCGGCTTCAATTCACCAAGAGGTATTGGAACCTACGCATTATTTCAACCTACTACGGGTGTAGGTATCCGTGGTCAGCGTTACTGTACAGATTTTGCTGTAAATAACAGGGTTTATTTAGCATCATTACCAGCTGGTCCTCATCCAAGAGGAGAGATCTGGTGTGCTACTTTATGGGATATGACCTGGAATATTATTAACCAGGTTGGTAACATCAATCCTAACTTATACAATTTTGCCGGCGGCGGTGGTAATGCCATTGCACTTAAACTGGTAACTGAAGGTATGAGGTTGCAGCAATGCAGTCCCGGTTTTATCAGTGGCAGAAATGCCATCCTGCAGGCTGACCAGGTTTTGTATGGCGGTTTATATAACTGTGCCATCTGGGAAGCGTTCAGAAGAAGAGGTATGGGTGCATTTGCATCAGAAGGTTCTACCGGAAGTGTAACAGATCAGGTTCCTGATTTTACTGCACCTATTACGTTAGGCGCTACCGTTAGTGCAACAACAATACCCGAAGGATCTAATCTTACTTATAATAACTCAGTAGCCACCTGCTCGGCAGTAACCGGTTATACTTTAAGAGATACTTTACCTACCAATGTTACTTATGTAAGCGGTGGTACTTATGACGCAGCTAACCGCGTGGTTAGTTTTCCTGTTAACCAGGCTGCCGGAACAACCAATTATCCGTTCATTGTAAATGTAAATGCGGGTTCTTATTTCCCGCCTGTTACTTTATTTACAGAGCCTGTGGCAACTGCCAGTATACCTGCAGCATGGACCACAGCCGGATCTGTTGGAACACCAACATGGGTAGTTTCAACTACGGTAAGCAACAGTGCTCCTAATTCATTTTATGTTCAAAATCTTGCCATATCCGGTGACCAAAGATTAGCTACAACCGCTTCTTTTGCTATACCACTCAATTCATATCCTGAATTAAGTTTCTGGCACAGGTGGAATACCGAAGACGGATGGGATGGAGGTGTTGTTGAGATCAGTACAAACGGAGGCACAACCTGGAATGACGTTGGCGCAGCTAATTATACGCTGAACGGATACAACGGAGGCCTTGGTGCTGCTCCTACAAATGCATTGTCAGGAAGAGCTGCATTTACCGGTCTTCAGGCTACTTTCATTAATACAAAAGTAAACTTAGCTTCTTTTAATGGCCAGACTGTAATGTTACGTTTCCGTTTTGGATCTGATGACAATACAACTGCTCCAACTGCACCAGCAGGCTGGTGGGTTGATGATATTTCACTTAATTACAAAGCAGCTGTTAACATGCGTTCAGGTTTATTCAACGCTGCTAATGTAAGGGTATCATTTAAAGATAATATCACTGAAATTACCCAGGTTGTGGCTTGTGCTCCAACTATTAATCAACAACCTGTTGATGTTACTACCTGTGCAGGTTCATCTGTTAGTTATACCTGCGTTGGCGCTGCAACAGGTGGCGTTACTTATCAATGGCAGCTAAGCACTACCGGTATTGGTGGTACTTATACCAATCTTGCCAACGGTGCACCTTATTCAGGTGTTACCACTTCAACACTTACGGTTAACCCTACCATAGCTGGTATGAATGGTTACTATTACCGTTGTGTGGTTACAGGTACCTGTGCTCCAAATGCAACCAGTAATCCTGCGGGTTTATTTGTTGCAGCTGCATCAACACCCGGTACTGTTACCCCGGCAAACTCAAATGTTTGCGGAACAACAAACAGTGGTGTTTTAACCGTAGCTGGCTTTAACGGAAACGTTGTTCGTTGGGAATCTGCAACCAATCTTGCAGGTCCATGGACTCCGATTACCAACACCAGTGCTACGTACACTTTTACTAACATTACGCAAACAACTTATTTCCGTGCGGTAACGCAATTTGGTACCTGTGCTTCAGCCAATTCAAGCATAGCTACTGTAACTTTTGCAGCGGCTTTGCCCATGGTTATTGTAGCTGATCCCGGTACTACAGTATGTGCTGGTGATCCTACCAGGTTAACGGTAATGGAAGGTAATTTTACAAATAGCAGCATCCAGACCACTTTTACAAATAACAATGCTTTTGGCCTGGTTATATTTAACTTCAGAAATAACAATCCTTTCCCTGTTACAATTACAGGTATTGAAAGTATTGCTTCTACAAGTGGCTTAAGCACTGCTTCTCTGTATTATAAAGTAACGCCTATTGCGGGCGCTCCCGGAGCTATTTCGGCAGCTAACGGATGGATACTGGCTAATACTGGAACCTATACTGCAGTTGCCAATACAACAACAAATATTCCACAGGTTTTCTTAAGTGGTTTAAACACGTTATCAATTCCTGCCGGTGCAACTTATGGCCTTGCAGTTGAAACTAAAACAGCTACCAACGTTGGTAACCTGCGCTACAGTACAATTGCTGCAGGAACATATACTATTTCTGCCGGTGGTTGCGATATCATTACCGGAACAGGTATAGGTTATGCGGGGAATATTGCTCCAGCTGTTCTTGCTAATACACCAAGAGGGTTTATCGGTAGAGTGAACTTTACCGGAAGCACGCTTACTCCAATACCAGGGGGTACTTATTTATGGACTCCGGCTGCAGGTTTAAGTTCAACAACTACAAATCCTGTTGCTGCTTCTCCAATGACAACTACTACCTATACTGTTAACCATAACAATGGTGCAGGTTGTATTCGCCAGGCGAATATTACTATTACAGTAAACGAACGCCCGGTTGTTACTACACAACCAACCAACCAGGTAAACTGTGCAGGTACAACTGCCACCTTTACCGTTGGCGGAACAGGTACAGGTCTTACCTACCAATGGCAGGAAAGTACAACCGGTTGTGCCGGTCCATGGACGAACCTGGCCAACGGAGCTCCGTACGCTGGTGTAAATACAGCAACGCTTACTGTTAACCCGGTAACTACTGCTATGACTGGTTATGCATACCGTGTAGTATTAGGAGGAACATGCGCTCCGATAGGCACTGCTAATATTTCAAACTGTGCTACATTAACGGTTAATCCTTTACCGGTTGTTGTTATTACACCTGCGGGCCCTGTATGTGGTGGCGTTGCAGGCATTAGTGGCACACAACTAAGTACAGCATCTGCAGCACCTCCGGTGCCTGGTAGTTGTACTACAGCATCGGGTGCTATCAGTGTTGCAGTACCGGATAATACCGCAAATGGTGTAACAACAACCCTTGCAGTTTCATGCGTACCTGCCAATGCAACCATTACAGGTATCAGGGTTAACTTCAACATGCCTGGCCACACGTATGTGGGCGACATGATCATGAATTTAAAAGCACCTAATGGTACAGTTTTAAACCTGGCCAAATATATGAGTGGAACTGCTACACAGGCAGGAACTTATCCTAATGCAGGATTTGTAAATACCACCATCAGTTCAGCAGGTACACCAGCTTTGGGCACAGCAACAACAACACCAATTACAGGAACCTGGAAAGCTGATCTGCTGAATGGTACCATACCATTTACAATTCAGGAAATAGCCGGCTTCCCATCAACAGCAACCAACTGGAACCAGTTATATGCAACTCCAAACGGTACCTGGACACTTGCCATGGCAGATGGAGGTCCGGGCGATGTGGGTACTTTAACCAACTGGTCGATCACGGTTGAGTATACCACACCGGGTACTACAAGCACACCGCTTGTTTATACCTGGTCTCCTGCTACAGGATTATATATGGATCCGTTGGCAACTGTACCTTATGTTGCCGGTACACAAACACCAGTTGTTTATGCAGCACCAACCGTACTTACATTATACACTGCAACAGGAACCAATACTGCAACAGGTTGTGTTGGTACATCAACTGTATTGGTAAATTATACGCCGGGTGCTCCAGTGGTTACTCCTAACCCGGTTGTCATGTGTTTGGGAGATGTTCCGGTAAAGCTGAAGAGTTTATCAACAGGAACTCCGGCTATATGGAGCCCGGCTCTTGGATTGTTCTCTAATGCAGCTGGTACCATTGCTTATGTTGCCGGTACCGCTGTAGATTCAGTATGGGCGCAGCCAACAACTATTGGTGCAAATACTTATACTGCAACAGTGCAGAGTTTAGGTATTCCACCAACTTCCATTCAAACAACATTTACCAACAATAACCAGTTTGCATTGGTTACTTCTAACTTTAAAAATAACAATGCTTTCCCGGTAACTATTACTGGTATTGAAAGTATAGCATCAACAAGTGGTGCAAGTACTGCAACATTATACTATAAGACCAGTGCTATAAATGGTTTACCTGGTGTTATTACCGCGGCAAATGGCTGGATTGTGGCTGGAACCGGTACATACACAGCAATAGCTAATACAACTACAACGGTACCGCAACCTATGCTTTCGGGATTAAGTCTTACAATTCCTGGAGGTGCTACTTATGGTATTGCTTTTGAATCTAGATTAACTGCAGGCGCAGGTAATCTCAGGTACAGTACAGTTGCAGCAGGTACTTACACTAATTCTCAAAGTGGTTGTGACCTGATTTCAGGAACAAATGTTAGCTATGCCGGTGATTTTGCACCTACTGCTCCAACATTTACACCAAGAGCCTTTATAGGTAGAGTACTATTTGGTGCAAATAATGCGCCTTGTATTTCTGCACCAAGAACAGTTGTTGTAACGGTTAACCAGCCAACAACCCTGAATGCACAGTTGCCAGCTAACCAAACCATCTGTACCGATAAGGTAGCAACCTTTACGGTAGCTGTTACGGCAGGTACAGGTCCTCACAGCTATCAGTGGCAGGTAAGCACCAATGGTGGTGGTACCTGGGCCAATGTTAACAATGGTGGCGTTTACAGCGGAGCTACTGCAGCTACGCTGACCATTACTGCACCTCCGGTAACTATGAACGGATACCAGTATCGTGCAATTGTGAATGGTGCTGCACCATGTGCTGCACAAACTTCAAGAGCAGCTACATTAACGGTTAATCCATTACCAGCGTTCTCGATCAGTGCTAATCCTACCAGCCTGTTACCAGGTATGCAAACAACCATAGCTGCTTCAGTTATTGTACCTCCTGCTACACCATTTGTGTATAGCTGGATACGTAATGGCGTGGTACTCAGCAGCCCTGCATTGGGTGTGGTGAGTGGTTTAGGAACAGCTAACCTGAGAGTGGATGTGGATGGTATGGGTGATTACCAACTGAGAGTTACTGATGCGAACGGATGTACGAACATTTCCAATACCGTAACCATCAAAGATTCTGCAAGCGGTAAGTGCTTCATCTATCCAAACCCAACCAGTGGTAAGTTCCAGGTTAGGTATTACAGTGTTGCAAACAACGTGTTGCCAAGATTCTTAACAATTTATGATTCTAAAGGCGACCGCGTTTTGTCACAGAACTACACGATCGGAAGACCATACGACAGAATGGATGTTGATATGCGTGGATTTGGAAAAGGACTCTACTGGGTTGAAATCGGTGACCTGAACGGTAACCGTTTAACCATGTGCAGAGTAGTGATACAATAAAAACAGTGATCTGTTTATAATACAAGAGCCCCCCGAAATTTCGGGGGGCTCTTTTTATTAGTAATTTAACAGTAATGAATAATCGAAAAAATAAGCGCAGGCATTTCTTCAGAACTCGGCTTATTTATACTCTCCAAAAATTTTTCTCAGCTCGTCAGCAATTTCACCCAGTGTGCAATAATTCTCAACAGCTGCCAATACAGCAGGCATCAGGTTTTCGCCGCTGATGGCTTTTTCGTTCAGCAGTTTTAATGATGCGGCAACTTTATCCTGGTCTCTTTTTAATTTAAACGCTTTCAGTTTTTCAACCTGCTGGGTTTGTACCTGCTCATCTATTTTAAAACCAGGTATCTTATTTTTTTCGGTGGTCTGAAATTTATTTACACCTACAATGATTTTTTCTCCGTTCTCAATCTGCCGCTGGTATTCATAAGCGCTCTTTGCAATTTCATCCTGAATAAAACCCTGCTCAATGGCGGCAACACTGCCACCCATCGCATCTATCTTTTCTATCAGTTTCCAGGCAGCGGCTTCCACTTCATTGGTTAGCGATTCTATAAAATAACTGCCGGCCAATGGATCTACGGTATCTGCAGCACCGCTTTCAAATGCAACGATCTGTTGCGTACGCAATGCAATGGCTGCGGCTGCTTCGGTAGGCAGGCTCAATGCTTCATCATAACCATTGGTATGCAATGATTGTGTGCCGCCTAAAACAGCCGACAATGTTTGCAGGGTAACCCTGCTGATATTATTATAAGGTTGCTGAGCGGTTAACGTACTGCCGCCTGTTTGTGTATGAAAACGAAGCATCATCGCCTTCGGGTCGGTGGCACCCAGTTCTTTCATCATGCCTGCCCACATGCGCCGGGCAGCCCTGAACTTGGCCACTTCTTCAAACAAATTATTGTGGGCATTAAAAAAGAAGGAGAGGCGTTTGCCAAAAACATTGATGTCTAACCCTTTTTGCAAAGCTGCCTGTACATAAGCTTTACCATTACTTAGCGTAAAAGCAATTTCCTGCACGGCTGTACTTCCAGCCTCACGGATATGGTAACCCGAAATGGAAATGGTATTCCATTTCGGAACTTCTGCAGCACACCATTCAAAAATATCGGTAATGATACGCATGGAAGCCTTGGGCGGATAGATATACGTACCCCTGGCAGCGTATTCTTTTAAAATATCATTTTGTATGGTGCCCGATATTTTTTTAAGATCGGCCCCCTGTTTTTTAGCAAGCGCTATATAAAAAGCCAGTAAAATAAATCCGCTGGCATTGATGGTCATACTGCTGGTAATTTCATCGAGTTTAATGCCTTTGAATAAAATTTCCATATCCTCCAGGCTGTCAATAGCCACACCCACTTTACCCACTTCGCCATCGGCCAGTGCATGGTCACTATCGTAACCAATTTGTGTGGGCAGATCAAAAGCCACGCTTAAACCATTTACACCCTGGCTCAATAAATAATGGTAGCGTTGGTTGCTTTCTTCCGCAGTTGAAAAACCGGCATACTGCCGCATGGTCCACATTTTGCCACGGTACATATCAGGTTGTACGCCGCGTGTAAAGGGGAATTCGCCCGGCAGTCCGGGATTGTTTACGGGCTGGTTATACAGTTCTTTAATTTCAATGCCGGAGTCGGTAAATATTTTTTTATCGGTAGCCATAATTATAATATTCTCTTTGCTTCAAACTGCAGGGCGCTTAAAACGGTTTTGCCTAATTCAGCATCGGTGCTGGCAACATATTCCAGTATGCGTTTGCTCAGTTCAATACCATTGGCATCAGAGGGAAGGGTAGCAGCAAGCTGGTTAATAATAAAACTATTCTGATCTTTTAAATTACCAATTGCTTCCCACATTTTTGGCGAAACATAAATTTGCTGACTCACATTATACTCATATTCTGTACGCAAGGCTTCCAGTAAGCTCAGCTGCAGGTCAACCACGGTTAAACCTGCTGCAGAAGTACGTGCAATAAGATTTTTTAATGAACTCCTTTCGGCATACAATGTAAAACGCTCCAGTGCCTGCAGTTTTAGTTTAATTACTTCGTTGTTGATACCTAATCGTTCTTTAATCTCATCCTTCATGCCCTTAAATTCGGCAAGCAGCCAGGCAATGGAAATAAAAAACATAAAAATGGCTCCAAAAATAATATTCTGAACAGTTCCTTCTGATAAATTCATAGATCGTTTATTTAGGGCAAAATTAAGGGATTGTGGCCTCACCCAAACCCTGTTCCTTTGCAGGAACTCCTTCAGGAGAGGGCTTTAGAGCCTCCGGATAAATACTTCTTTTATTGTTCAAAGGCAGATCATAGGTTTTGTTCCCGCAGAATAAATCTGTACAAATCGGTTCAATCCGTGCCATCCGTGTTCTATCTTTTGCCGTATTTCGTAAAAGTAGCTTACCAATTTTATTTAATTTTGTACAAAGATTCAGATATGGAAACAACTACAGCAATACCCGTTACTTTAACTGCATCGGCAAAAGAAGAAATAAAAAGGCTGATGCTGGAAGAAGGCTTTGATAACACACAGGCTTTACGCATTGGTGTAAAGGGTGGGGGCTGCAGTGGTATGACCTATGTGTTAGGCTTTGATGCCAAAACCGAAAAGGACGAAAATTATGAGATGGATGGCATACCGGTAATTATGGAAAAAAGTCATGGTATTTACCTGATGGGTATGGAAGTTGACTGGCAGGGCGGACTGAACAGCCGGGGATTTACTTTTAATAATCCCAATGCAAGTAAGACCTGCGGGTGCGGGACTAGTTTTGCGGTGTAAGCAGTAATTTACTTTCGCCACCAGTCATCATTTCTATCTTCATCCTTATCATCCATACCATAATTGTGTGGATTTCCATTTTCGTCATCATAATCAGCATCTAAATGGTAAGGATAATATTTCATCCAATGAGCTCCATGCTTTTTTTTGAGATGACTTACCTCTATTTCTAATGCTCTTACCCTTTCTTCTTGTGGGGTAAGTTCTTCATCAATAAAGTTTGAAAATAAATCAGCATAAAAAGCGCATTGGCAATATTGTCCAAGGCTGCATGTATTATGTAAAGTACCTTCCCGGCACATAGAGAAAAAACCGGGGTGCCATTGTTTAATTTTTGCCTGCTGGTTAAAATTATGGCGGATAGTTTCATACTGAACATTTTCCGGCACCTGTATTTGTAATACAAAAGCCCAGTTGTATATATCCAGCATTGTTTTTAGCGATTGCAGCAGTTGGTTTATTTGCCTGTCGTTTAGCATAGCTGCCGGCGGAAGCATTTCCGATGTAATGCCAGTCCATTCCTGCAGATTACGTACAGGCGCTGTTATATCTTCTTCTTCATCAGAAATAAAGTCGCCTAACGCTACTTCCTTTTCAATAAAAGGCATGCTTACATTTGCGGCAGCGTAGTCAATATCTGAAAGTAGTTGTTCAATGTATTTTTGCATGGCAGTAAATATTTTACTCCTTTGTTAAAGTTAATAAATCATTTCATGCTTACAGTTTCAGAACTAAACAATAAAAAAAGAGCCCCGTAAAACGGGGCTCTTACTCTATAACTCAAATAAAAATTATACTGTTTTCTTTTTCTCTTTCACCACTTCTGCAGCAGCGCCCAATGGCTTGTCTTTTGCAAACTCAACCAATATTGGAGCACCCACAAAAATAGAAGAGTAGGTACCGGTAATAACACCCACCAGCATGGCAAAGGCAAAACCACGTGTAACCTCACCACCAAAGATGAAGAGGATCAGGATGGTTAAGAATACCGTTAAAGAGGTCATGATGGTACGGCTAAGTGTATCATTAATGGCCCGGTTGATGATGGTGGTTTTGGTAGCGCCTTTCATATCGCGGCTGTACTCACGTATACGGTCAAATACAATTACCGTATCATTCATACTAAAACCAATAACGGTTAATATGGCTGCAATAAAGTGTTGATCGATCTCAAGCGGGAAAGGCACAATATCTTTAAAGAATGAGAACACGGCAAGCGTAATAAATACGTCATGCAGTAAGGTAACGATCGTACCTGCTGAGTATCTCCAGTCGCGGAAACGGATGAAGATGTACAGGAAGATGATCAACATGGCAAAAATGGTCGCTTTTACAGCCCCACGTTTCAGATCATCCGATATACTGGGCTGTACGGCTGAATAGGCCTGCAGATTATTTTTAGTGAACTGCTCGAAAGTAATACCGGCAGGTAACACTTTTTTAAGTCCTTCAAATAACCTGGCTTTTACAGCGCTGTCGGCTCTTTCATCATCTTTCAGGTAAGCAGTTGTAATATTCAGGTGGCGGTTATCGCCCACAGTCTTAATAGTTACATTATCACCATCAAAAGCTGTTTTTGCCTTAAGGTCGTCACGTATTTCGTCGTTCTTAACTACCCTGTCAAACTGCACCGTGTAACTGCGGCCTCCTTTAAACTCTACACCCAGGTGAAAGCCGTTGAAGAAAGACAAGATACCTGCTATAAATACAATAGAAGAAACGATGTAAGCATATTTCCTCAGCTCAATAAACTTATAGCTGGCGTGTTTGAATATTTTTTTAGAAATACCGGTGAAATAATTAAAGTGACGGTTCTTGTTGGTCCATACTTCGGTAATTAAACGGGATACCAAAATACCGCAGAACAACGATAACAAAATACCGATGATCTGTGTTGTGGCAAAACCAAGTACCGGGCCCAAACCAAAGTAGAATAATATGAATGCGGTAAGCAAAGAAGTTACGTGGGCATCAATTACCGGTGCCAGCGAACGTTTGTAACCATCGTTCACAGCCAGCGGGTAAGATTTACCTTTTGTAAGTTCTTCTTTAATACGCTCAAATATAATTACGTTGGTATCTACCGCAAGGCCAATGGTTAATACTAGGCCTGCAATACCGGCAGCGGTTAATGTAAACTGCAGTGAAATTAAAACCCCGATGGTAAACAGCAGGTTGAAAATTAAAGCGATATTAGCAACCCAGCCACCGTTGTTATAATAAACCAACATTAAAATAAATATTACCAAAAAGGCTATGCCGAAAGACATCATACCACCTTTTACAGACTCTGCTCCAAGTGTAGGGCCCACCACCTGCTGCGCAACGATCTTGGCAGGAGCATCCAGTTTACCTGATTGTAAAAGATCGGCAAGATCCTGTGCCTGCTGAACGGTGAAACTGCCCGATATTTCAGAGCTTCCTCCTTCAATAGGTCCGTTTACATTTGGGGCTGAATAAACAATATCATCTAATGCAATAGCAATAGGACGGTTAACGTTTTTTGCAGTAAGCCTGGCCCAGGTTTTTGAACCTGTGGCGGTCATCTCCATTTTAATGGAAGCTTTTCCTTTATCATCATAAGCCTGGAAAGCTGTTCTCACGCCTTCACCCTCAAGCGGCGCTTTATCGCTGCCTGGCATGGTTTTAACGGCATATAACTGGAAGAACCTTTGTGTTCCTTTTGCAGCTTTCTCTTCAATGCCCAATAAGAATTTAGCATCTGCGGGTAAAGCATTTTTTACAACCGGGTTATTCAGGTACTGATAAAAGAGACTGGTATCCTGCATGGCAACACTACCAATATTAGCAGAAAAGAACTGTTTGCCGGTAGCCTGGTCTGTTTGCGGATTTTGTGGATTTATTACCTTAAAGAATGGATTCACATTCTCTGTCAGTTTAGTTGAATCAATCTTACCGGTACTGTCGGGTAAAACACCGTTTAGATAGTTCTGCAAGCCTTCATCAGCCAGTTTTAAAGAGTTGGCCAGTTCATCAATACGGTACACTTCCCAAAACTGTAAGTGTGCAGATGCCTGTAATTGCTTACGCACACGCTCAACATCAGTAATGCCGGCCAGTTCCACGTTGATGATACCTTTATTTTCGTCGTAATTGATATTGGGTTGTGCAACACCAAACTTATCAATACGGCGAACCAGTACCTTGTAAGTTTCTTTAATGGCGCCTGCAGCAGTTTTTTTAAGTTTTGTTATTACAGCAGCATCACTGTCATTTGGCTTTACTTCTTTTTCTGCACCAGCAAAAACCGAAGCTAATTTACCTGCACCATTTTGTTTGATGAAAGCATCGGTAAATAAAGTGATGAAATCAGCATCGCTGTTCACTTTATTGGCAGTAGCTGTTTGTATGGCATTAAGCAGAATGGGATTAGTTGAGTTATTGCTTAAAGACTTTAAGAGGTCTGTAAGACTTACATCCATCGTAACGCTGATACCACCCTGCAGATCAAGTCCGAGGTTTAATTCGTTAGCCTTGCACTCTTTGTAGGTAGTTCCAAAAATGGGGTAAATCTTTTGTTCTGCTGTACTGTCAAGAATCTTTCTTTTCCTTAACTCTATTTCAGTTTCCAGTTCATCACCTTTTAAAGCAGGAAATGCTTTCTTTACAATTTTTGTTGCTTTTGCAGTAACCGAGTTTTCATAATTACGCACTACCCACGTATAGGATAATTCCCAAAGAGATAATATTGTAAGTGCAATTGTAAAAAACCAGACTAAACCTTTTAGTTTCATAATAATAGTCGTTTTAGTAGCTTCTTTGTTGATTTTTTAGAAGTGTGCAAAGATAGGGAAAAACCTGTTCAGATTTTTGGGAGGATAATTTTAGAATTTTATTCAATTTGCAGGGTAAACCTGTTATATGATTTGTAAAAATAATGGAATGTTTGCCTTTTTAGCCGCAATGGCTGTTTTCATGTCCTGCGGCACTACCAAACAGTCTGCACCGGCAGTGGATACGCCCCGTACTAAACAAGAAACATTACCGATGGATACTACCAAATCCCAGCCTTTTTTAGAATCCTTATTGCAGCAATACCCCCTTTATTTTGGTGAGATACTTAAAAACCGGGATATAAATAATGTACAGATCATCTATACCCAAATTGACAGGCGGGCAAACGGCACGCCCGATTTCACCCATCACTATTTAAATGTAAACCCTGCTTCATACTTTTACCCGGCATCTACGGTTAAACTGCCCATTGTTTTGCTGGCATTGCAAAAACTGAATGAATTAAGGGATCGGGGTATTGACCGTAACTCAATTATGCTGACCGAATCAGCTTTCAGCGGGCAAACAGCCGTTTTTAATGATCCCACATCGCCGGAAGGCAAACCAACTATCGCCCATTATATTAAAAAGATATTGCTGGTAAGCGACAATGATGCTTATAACCGGCTGTATGAATTTTTAGGGCAACAATATATTGATGCAGCATTTAAAAAGAAGGGTTATGATGATGTGCAGATACTTCACCGGCTGAATATTTTTTTAAGTGAAGCGGAAAACCGGAGAACCAACCCGGTAAAATTTTATGATAGCACCGGTAAACTGCTGTACGAACAGCCTGAACAAAAAAGCACCATGAAATATGCCGCAAGAAAAGACAGCCTGGGCCTGGGTTATTATTCGGGCGGCAAATTAAAAAGCGGGCCAATGGATTTTTCTAAAAAGAACAGGCTGGGGTTGGAAGACCTGCATAAAATGGTGATGGGTATTATTTTTCCGGAGAAAGTAAAAGCCAGTGAAAGATTTAAAATCAGGGAAGAAGACCGCCGTTTTGTGATGCAATACATGAGCCAGTACCCAACTGAAAGCGTTTACCCGCCTTATGCTGCAGACAGGTTAAAATACTGGCCTACTTACTGTAAATTTTTATTTTATGGTGCTGAAAAAACGATGCCTGATGAAAACATCCGCATTTTTAATAAACCCGGCGATGCTTACGGACACATGATAGATGCGGCTTATATTGTTGATTATAAAAATAAAATTGAGTTTTTTGTTTCGGCCATTATTTACTGCAACAGCGATGGTATTTTAAACGATGATAAATACGATTACAAAACCATTGGCTTTCCTTTTATGAAAAACCTGGGCAGGGTTTTGTATGATTATGAACTCAAACGTAACCGAATAATTAAACCTGATTTGAGCTCCGTATTATTTAACTACGATAAATAACTATTTTTACCGCAACTAAAAACTAACTGATGAGGCTATCATCTTTGCTTGAACGCTTTAACGAACCGGAAACTTTAAAAATGGCCAAGCTGGGCCGTGAATTGAGGGCGCAGGGTTTGGATATCACCGATCTGAGTTTGGGTGAGCCCGATTTTGATACGCCCGATCACATTAAAGTAGCGGCAAAAAAAGCTATTGATGATAATTACAGCCATTATACGCCGGTGGCTGGTTACCCCGATCTGCGGCAAGCTGTTTGTGAAAAACTTAAACGGGATAATAACCTGGATTATACCACCGACCAGATCATTGTAAGTACCGGTGCCAAGCAAAGCATTTACAATACCGTTATGAGTATTGTTGATAAAGGGGATGAAGTGATCATTCCAACACCTTTTTGGGTTACCTATTCCGAAATTGTACGTATGGCCGGAGGCGATGTAATTGCTGTACACACCGCCATTGAAAACGGGTATAAGATCACTGCTGCCGAACTGGAAGCGGCCATAACGCCAAACACCAGGCTGTTCATGTTTTCATCGCCCTGCAACCCCAGCGGGGCTGTTTATTCTAAAGCAGAATTAACGGCATTGGCTGAAGTTTTTAAAAAGCACCCCGATGTTTTTATAATGAGTGATGAGATTTATGAGTACATCAATTTTGAAGGTGCCCACCAAAGCATTGCTCAGTTTGATTTTTTAAAAGACAGGGTTATTCTTATCAACGGCTTAAGTAAAGGTTATGCCATGACCGGCTGGCGCCTGGGTTATGTTGCAGCTCATCCAACTGTAGCAAAAGCATGCGAAAAAATACAGGGACAGGTTACCAGTGGTGCCACTGCGATAACACAAAGGGCGGCCATAACAGCCTTAACCGGCGATATGAAACCTACTGCGACTATGGTGGAAGAATTTACCAAACGCAGAAAGCGCGTAATGGAGTTGCTGAAGGAAATACCGGGTATTGTTTGCAGCCAACCCCAGGGAGCATTTTATGTTTTTCCGCAGGTGAATCATTTTTTTGGCAAGGCCGATGGTGATGATATAATAGAAAATGCGGATGAACTTTGTATGTACCTGCTGAACAAGGCACATGTTTCAACCGTTACCGGCAGTGCGTTTGGTGAGCCCAACTGCATACGCATATCTTTTGCCAACAGTATGGAAAATATTGAAAAGGGGTTTGCCAAGATAAAAGATGCGCTGGCTAAATTAAAATAAGTTTAGTTTACATATGGTCATACGGGGTAGCAGAACAGGGGTAATCAGATTAAATCACAGGGCATAATCTTCAATTAAATAACAGACTGTCATCAATAGTCCTTCAGAATAAATACTATTTTTTTTATAAGCTGCTTTAGAAACCTGGTATAAATTACGCTCAGCAGCTGTTTTCTCCTTTACAGCGGTATTAACCCGGTCTTTCGGGCTCCAGGTATTGTAACGACGGAGGTTATCAATTCTTCTGTTGCTGGAGTAAAGCAGTATTTGCATTTCAGTACTTGTTCTAACAACATCCTCGTAAAATACTCTTTGTGTAATGCCTATTCTTGTGCTATCGTAAACCGGTGGCATATCGTTATTGATTTGCCTGCTTACATTTGAATTTTTAGCCTGAACTATCAAACCAATTTTAACACCATCCTGCATGATAACATTGTTGTTTATTATTGTTACAGGTTTGGTTCTGTCACGTTTTTCCTGTTCATTAAAATATCTTGTTTCATTCAGATAATCCTCAAAGGATTTTATTTTTGCTGTCAAAGCAGGGCCGCCATAATAATCCTGCATAAACCTGGCTACATTTTTCTTATTCAGTTCATTTTTGCTGATGAGGTCATAATCCCTGATGATCTTTGCCAGCACCAGCGGAAAAGCTTCGTCTTCAATATAAACAGCAAAAGTATCTGCCGTTGGCGGAAAGGTTAATTCGTAGTAATAAAAAGGTTTCAGCTCTGCAACCGGGGCATTAAATTTAATTACTTCGGCTTTAATCAGCACATAATCATCAAAACTATACACTTCCATATTATAACGTGGTGTGGAAGTGTTCAGGGTTTTTGCATACAGCGCAACAGGATCGTTGTTTATAAAAATAACAGAATCGTTTAGTCTGACATCCTGGGCAACCAGGAAAGCTGAACTAAAACTTATAAATAAACAGAGTGTAAATTTTTTCATGATAGCCGGTTTTAAGATTTGTTTTCAGGCAGGCATTTCAAATACCCATTGAAAGCTATTCAATATAAAAACGGCATGCAATAGCAGTAGTATCATTTAACATCAATTTAAGAACAGAATGGAAGTGCATCCAATAAACAACCTAAGCACACTGGCCTGTTTATTCAAACAACTCAAGCCAGCTCTTAGGCCGGCGGTTGTCAAGCCACTTAAAGTTTTTGAGTGCTTTTTTATCGGCAGGTATTTCTTTTATGGGATACAAAACACCATCAACATTATTTATAAATTTTACTTTGTTCAGTTCTTTCTTTACAAAATAAACATCAATTACGTCGCCGCTGCTGCGGTTCATGCCCACATAAGCGCTGTCTTCATCCTGGGGATAAAAGATACTTTCAGCCGGACTTCCTTTTACCCTTACATAATCAAGATTGCCATCCACAAAATAACCGTTCAATGTCCGGCCCCCAATCTGGTTAAACATACCTTCTTTGGTTCTGTTAATGATCATGCCATTATTAAAAACATACAGCCGCTTAGGTTTTTGATTTTGGGTGAACATCAATAAAGTATCACCTGTTACCTGCGATTTATCATTCCAAACTACCGGTTCGCCAAATAACTTAAATGTAGAATCTATGGTAGAGTAGTGAAGGCTATCACTTACAGCCTGCAAAGAATCATTAAAAATACGTACGTTGTGAAAGCCTATAAAATAGCGGATGGAAGAATCTTTATCATTGGCTTGTACCACCAAAGCTGTTTTTAAAGTATCTTTTTGCGTAACCATTTTTCTTTCCAGGCTATCGTATTTACGCAGGCCCGAAAAAAGTGTATCCGCTGCAATGTACGTACTGTCGCCATCGCGGTGAAGGATCATCACCGGTTTACGGCTGGCTAAAAATGAATTTCGGTTCAGGTCGGCATACGCCTCTCCACTTAAAACAATTATACGGTTTACGCTGTCAACAAATCTTACATCTCCCTGCATTTGCAGGGTGTTACTCTTTTTATCGTAAGCCATAATTTTGGCCCTGGCACTGTGGGTACTATCGCTAAAAGATGCGCCATCTGTAAAAATGGCTTCACCGGTATTTAAATTATAAGTTCCGGCATTTGTAGTTGTTTTACTTCCATCTTTACCAATAATGCGTGTTTTGGCAATAAATGTTGCAATGTTTGTTGTTACATTATACAGCAGACTGTCTGTGTATATATCCCGGTCAGGGTCTTTCAGGTGTACATCGTTTTTAAAATAAACGTCTTTGGTATCTGAATAATACACCCCATCACGGCTGGTTAAAACGGTTTTTTCGTTGGTAATACGTCCTCCGTTCTTATACGTTGCAATGCCCGTTCTTAAATTGTATTCCAGGTCATCGGTGTACAGCGTTCCTTTCTTGTCAGTAAGTTTTACTTTCTTTTTTAAGTAGGCAATGCGGTCCGATCCCACAAAACGCATATATTGAGCGTACGTGTGTATACTGTCGTTGTCGTTAATGTGAATATTCCCAAAAGCCTCTACAATATTGGTTTTCCGGTTAATGGTAGCACTGTCGCAATAAAATGTGGTAAGCCCTTCTTTGATAATTACATCGCCTGCAATGGTTTCAAAAGAAGTAACAGAATCTATGGTGATAAGCCTTAAGCTTTTGCCCTGTATAATTCTTATAGCACGTACGGAATCGGAGGAAGGAGCACTACTAATAATTTGCTGGGCAGCAGTTTGATAACTGACTGCCAATAAATAAACAATAAATAAACTGCTGATGGTAAATTTCAAACGCAATGTTCCTTTTTTATTCTGACTGTAAATTGGGATTTTTATTTTATAACAGAATGATAAAGTTTACTGTTTAAGGTATGGAGCATTCACGGTATCAGGTAAAGGCACCGTTAATCCCGGGCTTGTATTCTTTTTACCAAATACCGATATGTTGATGTACCGCTTCGGGTTTGTCTTCAGGTCATCTATCAATAAATTGAGTTTATTGGCAGTGGCAGTCAGGTTATTGTACAGCTTGGTATCGTTCAGCAATAAACCTGCAGTACCCGTTGTGGTGTTCAGTTTACCAATGGTTGATTTGAGATCGCCGATGGTACTGTTTAAAACGGTTAATGTTTTTTGCAGGTCAAGTTCCGACAGGTTGGTGGCTGTTTTATCCAGGTTCCCCACCAGGTTGGTGATCTTACCGCTGTTTTTATCAAGGTTTGATGTAAATGAGTTGAGGTTATTTAAAGTACCTGCCAATGCGCCGGTTTGGGTATTCAGCAAAGTTTGTAAAGAGGCAGATGCACCGATCAGGTGAGCGGTTGTTTGATTTAAATTAGCCAGGGTAGCATGTATATTGTTTCTGGCTGAAGGATCCAAAATGCTGTTCACACTGTGTAATACACTGTCAATTGAATTGACTGCACTGCCCAGTTTGTTCAGCACCGGGGTGAACTGGCTTACTACTTCATTAAAAATTCCTATAGTGGCCTGGGTTGCAATGGTTCCGTTACGGGGAATATAAGCGGTTGCATCACCCAGTTGTATTTCAATACTGATGTTTCCCAGCAGGGATGTTTTTATAGTTGCTACAGAATTAACGGGAATATTAACATCTTTGGTGATGTTCATATTCACCAATATCTCCTTCATGTTCTTATCTGTAGTGATACTGTACACACTGCCTACCTGCAGGCCGTTTATCATTACGGGGTTAGATGCGGCAAGCCCCTGCACATTGGTATATTTGGCAAACAGGTTATGGCTTTTACCAAAGAATGTTTTTCCTTTTAAGAAGTTAAAGCCCAGTACCAGCAGCACTATGGAGATGGCAGTTAAGGAACCTATTTTTGTTTCGTTTGAAATTTTCATTGTAGTAACTGACGTAAAACCTGTTTTAGATTTTATGTCAAAGGTAATTTAGTTATTATTCTTCAATTCAAATTTTACCAAAGCATTATTTTTAAGATCGGCCGATAACCTCACTTCGTGACGCTTTTTACCGTCTGTAATGATCATTAACGCTGTATTGGGTGGAATAGTTCCCAGGTTATCGGCAAATAAAAGCAGTTCGTTTGCTTTTCCGGGTTCTATTGTTAAGGTCATTGAATGTGGATTGGTAGTTAAGGATTTTTTATCAACCAATAATTTATTATTGTAATAAACCGATACTATATCATTATCAATTTCACCATCATCATAAATATCCACTTCTATTTTATTGTTTTTAACCTCTATGGTTTTTGTATCCTTAGTTGGTCTTGTTTCAAATGCAAGGGCCGGTGCAGTATTTTTTCCTGCCGGGTCCTTCAGATTATTTTTTGTTACCGCGGGTGGTGGAGCCGGTGTTGTATTGTTCATACTTTCCACCTGTGCTTTATAACGTTGAACTGCTTTTGTAATGGCTTCAGCAAGTTCCTGCTGCCCCTGTTCACTGTTAATATAGCGTTCGTCTTCGGGATTGTTTATAAAACCGGTTTCAATCAATATTGCCGGCATATTGGTAGCCTGCAATACCCAAATGCCCACCCGCCGCTGGTTTACGCCTAAAGCTGCTCTTCCTGTATTCTCCACTTCTTCATTTACAAGGGCGGCCAGGCGGTCACTTCTTTCCTGGTATCTTTTGGCATAAATTGCTGCAATGATCTTACCCTGGGGGCTGTTAAAATCAATATTGGTTTCTAAAGAATCAACTCCATCTGCTTCAATTTCAAAATTTTCATCACCATCCATGATGGCTTTTAATTTATCACTGGTTTTATGTGCAGCAAATATCCAAACGCTGGTGCCACTGCGTGTGAGTGGTATTTTAAAATATTCGTACACGGGTTCCTCCACTTCGTAGGCCGTTTTATGTTTTTTTCTTTTCTTGCCTTTCCCGGTATAAGAAATTTTGTATTTGGTTACCATCCTGGTGCCCACCTGCCTTTTGCCCTGTTTTAAAGGGCCGCTGTCGGCATGTATGCATAAAAAGAGGTCGCCGTGAAATTCATTGGCAATCCTTGCTTTTTCTGTTGGTTTCTGGTAAATATCTGTTGTGCGTGTTGGAACTACTTTTACACCGGGCAATTGTTTTTTTAATTCATCCACCAGTTTTAATGCAATGGCGAGCGTTACGTCTTTTTCTTTGGAGCGTAAAGAGTTTTCATACTGCCCGGTGGCACCAACATCGGTTCCTCCATGGCCGGCATCCACAATAATTGTTTTGATCAGTTTAGGAGTTTGAGCAGATAATTCTTTTATTATTAACAAATGCAAAGCAGCAAAAAGAAAAATAAACGGCACTTTGTTCCTTAGCATGTTCTGTTCGTTTTTATCGGGGTTAGTAATTAATCAATTATTCACATTTTCATTCTGTTATAATGGCTATTTTTGCCAATCTTAAGTATGAACCATCTGAACAAAGGTAAGGCAAAATATATATCGGTTCTGGCATTGGCATTGCTGTTACTCACCATAACGCTGTATTGCAGTGCAGGCGGTTTTAATACTGAACACTTTCACAGTTTTTTAACTGTTGATACTTTACCTGTTAATAAAACTGACACACAAAAATTAAAAGCAACTGGTAAGATTGTTGCTGCTGCTGTTGAAAAAATTGCAGATACTACCATTATCAATAAGATTGATACCATTAGCTATCGCCCTTCCAAAGATGCGCTGGATGCGGCTGTTGTATATCATGCCGATGATTCGATGGTGATGGACATACCTGCCAAAAAAATTATCTTATATGGTAAAGGAACCAGTGTAAAATATATAGATAACCAGTTGTATGCACCACGCATAGAGTTTGATCAAAGCACCAGCATGGTGAGTGCCTATTTGGTAAGAGACAGTAATGGTAATGTTATTTCCTTCCCGGTATTTAACCAGGCCGATTTTAAAACGCAGAGTGATTCCATTAAGTTTAATATGAAAACGCTGAAAGGAATTACAAAAAGTACCTACACACAACAGGGTGAAATATTTTTTCATGCAGAAAAAATAAAAAAGGTTGACCCCGATGTTTTTTATGGTTACCGTGGCCAGTTCACCACCTGTAACCTGGATACACCGCATTTTTCTTTTGTTGCTAAGAAATTTAAATTTATCAACAAAAAGATGGCCGTTACCGGGCCGGTACATCCCGAATTTGAAAATGTACCCATTCCTGTTTATTTACCGTTTGGTATTTTTCCGTTAAAGACCGGCAGGCGTTCCGGCATACTGGCCCCTACTTTTTCTGCTAATGAACAACTGGGTTTAGCATTGGAAGGACTGGGCTATTACAAAGTGTTAAGCGATATATGGGATGTGGTGGCGAGAGGAACCATTTATTCTTATGGCGGGTGGACGGCCAACCTGAGTCCACGGTATTATAAGCGATACCGTTACCAGGGAAATCTTACAGTGGATTATCAGCATTTGCGTGACCTGGATAAATCGGGCGTCAGGAATTTTAATGTGCGCTGGAGCCACAGTTCCGATACCAAAGCCCGGCCCGGTGTAAGTTTTAACGCCAGCTTAAATGCTGGCAGCAGCGGTTTTAACGCTGCGGTGCCCAATAGTCCGCAAAGGAATTTTCAAAACCAGCTTAATTCTTCCATTACCTATTCAAAGACCTGGAAAGACAAACCTTTTAACATAAATATCAGCGGCAATCATAACCAGAATACCAATAGTAAACTGTGGAACATCAATTTGCCGGATATCGGGTTTAATGTAAATACACTGTATCCGCTCAGGCGTAAGGAAGTGATCGGAGAATACAAGTGGTACGAAAACCTGGGCATCGCACTCAATACCAATGTGCGCAGCCTTTCTTCTTTTTATGATACACTGGGTGGTTTCTTTAACCAGTTTGCCAAAAATTATAAATGGGGAGCCAATCACAATGTACCCATTACCTTATCGTTACCGCAGGTCGGCAATTTTCAGATTGCACCCAGCATTGGTTATGTGGAAAGATGGTACCAGGAAAAATTTGTACGAAGCTGGAACCCGGTAAATAAAAAAATAGATACCACTATAACAAACGGTTTTCATACTTCCCGTGAAATGAATTTTGGATTAGGTGTTACCACCCGGATATTTGGTATGTATACTTTTAAAAAGAAAAGTAAGGTGCAGGCCATACGCCATGAAATAAGGCCAAACATTTCGGGTAATTACAAACCGGATATGAACAGGAAAAACTGGTATTCATCCCAGATTGATACGTTGGGTAACAAAGGAAGATTTTCTTTTTATGAACGTAGTGTTTGTGGTGCATTTGGCGAAGGCAGGTTTGGCGGCATCAGTTTTGGACTTGATAATAACCTGCAGATGAAAGTGCGTAATAAAAAGATACCGCTGCTGATGCGGTTAAAAAAATAACCCTGCTGGATGGTTTAAGTATTAGCAGTGCCTATAATTTTTTATTGGATTCTTTTAAGCTGAGTCCTTTCAATATAAACCTGCGTACCAATCTTTTTGAAAAAATCAGTATATCTGCAGGTGCTGTGGTGGTACCTTATTTAACAAACAGCAGGGGAGAATTTATCAATAAAATGGTTTGGAGAGAAAAAGTATCCCTGGGTAAATTAACCAGTGCAAACATTGCTGTGCAAAGCCAGTTTAAAGGAGGAGATAAGAATGAAAGATTACCCATGAATAATAATTTACAACAAAATAACCAGGTTAATCCGGTAACGGGTATGCCGTTGAATGAATACCAGCAGGAGGCCGCTTATATCACTAATAATCCCGGAGAGTTTGCAAACTTTAATATTCCATGGAGCATCAGTTTTCAATATGCATTAAATTATAACAGGATTCCAAACGGTCTGGGTACCGGCTATAAAGGACAGATTTCTCAAAATATAAGCTGGACGGGCACTTTAAACCTTACGCCCCGGTGGCAGATCGGTATCAATGGTTCGTACAATATTTCACTGAAAGAACTTGGAATGATTAGTATGTATGTTACCCGGGAAATGCATTGCTGGCAGATGGCTATCAATATTTCTCCCGTGGGAAGATACCGCTCTTTCAATATCAGTATCAGTCCCAAGTCGGGTTTACTGCGTGATCTGAAAATAAACAGAACGAGGTATTTTTATGATCTGTAAAGTAGTCAGGAGTCGGGAGTCGGGAGTCGGGAGTCAGGAGTCGGAGTCAGGAGTCGGGAGTCAGGAGTCAATAGTCAGTAGTCAATAGTCAGTAGTCAATAGTCAGGGGTCAATAGTCAGTAGCCAATAGTCATGAGTTATTGAAATTAAGTCCGGGGATTCATTTTAATGCTTACTTATATTTCACATATTCCTTCAGCATTTCGGCATGTACTTTCTCTTTTAATTCCGTAACCGTTTTGTCTGCCGAAGTTTGGGCCGGTAAAAAATGCATGGTAAGCCTGACTGGTAGTAAAAAGAATTTCTTATTGATGGGCATTGCTTTTTTTGTGCCGGTGATCACACAGGGGATGATATCTTTTTTTGCAACAACGGCCAGTTTGAAAGCGCCGTCGTAAAAGGGTTTTATAGGTTCGGAGCTACGGTTCCGGGCTCCTTCGGGATAAATACACATGTGCATGCCTTTGGCCAGCACTTTTTTCATGGCATCAAAACTCTTACTCCGGCTTTTTTCATTTTTACGGTCAACCAAAACAGAGCCCCTTGCATAAAATGAACCAAATATTGGGATCTTTGCAAAGGATGCTTTTGCAATGGTTTTGTTTGCACCCGGTACAAAAGGCGCTGAAAGCGGCACATCCAGCAATGCATTGTGATTGAAGACAACGATATAAGCTTTGCCGGGTTTAAAATTTTCGTTGCCTGTTACTTTTACCGGGCAGCCAATTAAAAACAGCCATACATTCATCCATATTTTAGAAACGGCAATAAAATATTTTTGTCCTTTCGCCTCTTCCATTAAATGAGAAAGCATGGATGGAATGAATATGATGAGAAAAGTAATTAAAAAAGTTATCAATCCCCATAAGGCCCATATCCTTCCGAAAATTGCAACCCCCAATCCGCCAGTTGGCAGAGCTTTAGCACTTTTATTATTTAAGTCTTCATCCATTTTAAAAAGTATGTAACGATTAGTTTATTTAATAGCTGATTTATTGTCCTTCATAATCTTTTACTTTTCCCCCATCAGGGGGTTAAGGTGTCAATAATTTCCAATCAATCGGTTCGATACCTTGTTTTGTTAAAAGTTCATTTGTTTTTGAAAAATGTTTGCATCCCATAAAACCTGCATGGGCAGAGAGTGGAGAGGGGTGAGCAGCTTTCAATACAAAATGTTTAGTTTCATCGATAAGTACCTGTTTATCCTGTGCAAACTTACCCCAAAGTAAAAAAACAATTCCCTTTTTTTCGTCTGATATTTTTTGTATGACCGAATCGGTGAATTGTGCCCAGCCAAATTTGGCATGACTGAAAGGTTCGTTAGCCCTTACCGTTAGTGCAGCATTCAGCAACAGCACACCTTGTTCGGCCCAACGGGTTAAGTTGCCATATTGCGCCGGCATGGCAATCCCGATATCGCTTTGTATTTCTTTAAAGATATTAACCAGTGATGGGGGAGGTTTGATACCATTTTGAACAGAAAAACTCAAGCCGTGTGCCTGTCCTTCTCCATGATAGGGATCCTGGCCAAGGATCACCACTTTAAGCTTGGTAAAGGGTGTTTGATTAAATGCATTGAATATAAGTGAACCGGGAGGGTAAATGATTTTGCCCGCAGCTTTTTCTGTTTTTAAAAAAGTTACGATCTGCTGGAAGTAAGGTTTGGTGAATTCATTTTTCAACACTTCTTTCCAGGAGGGTTCCATTTTTACATCCATTTGCCAAATATTTGTATAAAAATAAAAAAGAGCCGCCAATAAGTGACTCTTTCTTTTGTGATCTGGATTGTCCCGATAGCAATCGGGAGAACCAATGACCCTCCCGATTAAAAATCGGGATGCTCTATCCAACTGATCTTATTAACCGCTCAATATAAATTTTACTCTTCATTTTCTTAATATATGTCTCTCTTTGTCTTGCCTGTTTTTATTCTTCAAAATATGTTTGAAGTGTTTGCCAGAATAATATATAAACGACTGCCTGCATAAAATAAAAAAAGCCTGTTTAACAGGCTTTTCAAAAATGTGACTCGGATTGGATTCGAACCAATGACCCTCAGCTTAGAAGGCTGATGCTCTATCCAGCTGAGCTACCGAGCCGATTATTACAAGTGAACCAATGGCCCTAAGCTTAGAAGGCTGATACACTTTTTTTGGTTTATCATTCCAAAATCGGCTGCAAATATAGGCTATTCGCAAAAAAGTCTGTAAATAAAAACTCGGAATACTTTTTGAAAAAATAAAATCTCTACTTTTGCACCCTACAATTTTCTGCTATGAAGTAATTTATCATCTAAGGAAGGGTTCATCTTCCTTAGTCTGCAACTGCTGACAATGCAACACTGCATTGCAAACAAACTATTTACTTAACTTCTTATTTTATACGATCATGGCATTTTCCATTCAAAAGATATTTTCTTTTTTAAAATTATTTAAGCAGGCTTTAACCGGCGAGATCAAGGATTTTACTACCGGCAGCATTAACAGGGCCATTTTTTTACTAGCCATTCCCATGATATTGGAAATGGTGATGGAATCTCTTTTTGCTATTGTGGATATTTATTTTGTAAACAAAATAGGTATTGAAGCCTCCTCAACCGTTGTGTTAACTGAAGCATCACTCACTATTTTATATTCTGTTGCCTGGGGCTTATCCATTGGGGTAACGGCACTGGTAGCCAGGCGTGCAGGGGAAAAGAATTTTAAAGCCGCTTCCAATATCGCTGCCCAGGCCATAGTAGTTGGCCTGTTCCTCTCTGTCATTGTAAGTATTATAGGTTTTATTTTCCCAAAAGAAATATTGCTGCTGATGGGGGCATCTGAAAAAGTTGCGCAGGAAAATTATTTGTTTACACAGATCATGCTCACGGGTAACATCGTTATTGTTTTATTGTTTATAAACAATGCTATTTTCAGGGGTGCAGGCAATGCATCCATTGCCATGCGGGTTTTAATACTGGCCAATGTAATCAATATAGTGCTGGATCCCTTGCTCATACTTGGTATCGGGCCTTTTCCCAAAATGGGTGTAGTTGGCGCTGCTGTGGCAACCACCACCGGAAGAGCCATAGCTGTGCTGCTCCAGTTTTATTACCTGTTTAATGGTAAATCACTGATAAAACTTACGGCCAGGCAATTTGTGATCCAATTCAGCTTAATACGCAGTATTTTAAATACATCGGCCGGTGGCATGTTTCAGTTTATCATCGGCAGTTGCAGCTGGATATTCCTGGCTATGATCATAGCAGAATCGGGCACCGCGGCAGTATCGGGTTATGGTACCGCCATACGGATATGTATTTTCACCATTTTACCCGCATGGGGCCTGGCAAATGCGGCAGCAACCCTGGTAGGACAAAACCTGGGTGCTAATCAACCGGAGCGGGCCGAGAAATCAGTTTGGAGAACAGCATTTATAACCTTCTGCTTTTTTGCTGTAGTAGCGGTTATTTTCTTTCTTTTTGGGGAGCCGCTCATGCGTTTCTTTACAAACGATGAAGCCGCCATTGCTGCCGGCACCGAATGCCTGCACATATTAGCTATTGGCTATGTTTTCTTTGCTTATGGCATGATAATAAGCCAGGCTTTTAACGGTGCAGGCGATACCCGAACACCTACATATATTAACCTGTTCGTTTTTTGGGTTTTACAGATACCTTTGGCCTGGATATTGGCAAAATACCTGAAAATGGGTCCAACGGGTGTTTATGTTGCTATTGGAGTGTCAGAAACAGTTTTGGCAATTATCAGTATTATGATTTTCAGGAAAGGGAAATGGAAATTGGTAAAGGTTTGATTTTAACTATTTTAGCAAAAATTATAAAAATAGTTACAAATTTTGCCTTTCCATTAATTTAACATTATATTTGCACATAACTCAGATAAAAATTTTAATCAAATTAAAGTTTATGAAACAAAAACTAACACTAATTCTGGCATTATCTCTTTTAGCCACAAGTGCCTTTTCCCAAAAAACCAAGAAGGGATCTGGAGAGAAAAAGGGCCCGCTATTCGGCTTGCATTTCAATATGCAGGACTTTGTAGCTCCGTTGGGTATTAAGAATCCAATTACGGGCAAAACTTACGCAACTTTCAGAGATATGAATAAAGGGTTCTCTTTATCATATTGGAAAGGAATCCATCCAAAGATTGATGTTGCTATTAAGGCAAATGCCAGTTTTCGTGATTATCGTGCAATACGCACCGGTTTAACACAAAAAACTGAAATAGGCCTGGAACTGGAGCCAACCATTAACGTGCGTCCTTTTCCTGATGCTGCTTTGCTGAATCCGTTCTTAACGGTAGGTATCGGCGGCGGATTGTACACCGATAAATTTGGTGCTTATGTTCCTGCCGGTCTTGGTCTTCAGGTTAATTTCAATAGCATTACCTACATGTTTGTGCAGGCACAATACAGGTGGGATATAACTAAGAAAACAGCAGTAGGTGATAACCTGTTCTATTCAATAGGTTTAGCTCAGAACATTGGTAAAGAAAAACCAGCAGTTGTGCCACCACCACCACCACCACCATTACCTCCTCCTCCTCCAGACAGGGATAATGATGGCGTGTTAGATGCTGATGATAAGTGTCCAGATGTTCCGGGTCTTGCTTCCTTACAAGGTTGCCCAGACAGGGATGGTGATGGTATCACTGATGCAGAAGATAAATGTCCTGATGTACCAGGTTTAGCCCGTTACCAGGGTTGTCCAATACCTGATACTGATAAAGATGGTATCAATGACGAAGTAGATAAGTGCCCAACTGTTCCAGGTGTTGCACGTTATCAAGGTTGCCCTATCCCTGATACAGATGGTGATGGTGTAAACGACGAAGAAGATAAGTGTATCAACGAAAAAGGACCAGCTTCTAATTTCGGTTGTCCTATTATCAGCGAAGAGATCATCAAGCGTGTTAACTTAGCTGCCAAGAATGTATTCTTTGCAACTGCAAGCGATAAATTATTGGCTCAGTCTTTCAAGCGTTTAAATGATGTTGTTACTATCCTGAACGAGAATCCTACTTACAAAGTGCAGATCGATGGTCACACCGATTCTCAAGGTAAGGATGAGTACAACCAGGATCTGTCTGACAGGAGAGCTGCTTCAGTTAAAGCTTACTTAGTTGGTAAAGGTATTGCTGAAGGCCGTTTAAGTTCTGCTGGTTATGGCGAAACCAAACCAGTTGCTGATAACAAAACAGCAAAAGGCCGTGCAGAAAACAGAAGAGTAGAAATGACTTTGAGCAACTATTAATAGTTTCTAAAAGATATAAAAAATCCCTCCGAGTAATCGGGGGATCTTTTGTTTTTTGTAAGCAGATGATTTCGGTTTTTAAGTAATTTGTATGAATTATTTTATTGAGATTGAAAGATATTGTTTTGTGTGCCAGGAACCGAAGCGGAGAGGTACTTCAATATGGAGAGAATATCTTCATTAATAGCAAAAGGCTGTTGGCATATTTTAGGGATACAGGTATTGTTGAACCGCCAACAATAACGCTGTCCGAATTAAATTTTTCTATTTTATTTTTATTTACAACAAAAGCCCGGTGGGTTTGTATAAAAGAATTTTCAGGCAACAGCGCAAGTATCTCTTTAATAGTGGATCTGCATTTAAACAACTTGCCGTTACTCAACACTTGTAAATAATTACCTGTTGATTCAAAGTAGTCAATAGCATCGGTAAACAACTTTACAAAATAGTCGCCATCTTTTACCATGATCCATTTATTTTTCAATGGCTTATCTGCAAGATATTTCAACAATGCAATTTCTATTGATAGAGCAAGGTCTATTTCTTTAAACGGTTTTGTGATATAAGAAGAAGGGTATGTGGATATTGCCCTTTGTGAAATATCGCCATTGCCAAAAGCAGTGAGGTAAATAAAAGGAATGTCATGTTTTTTTTTCACCTGTTCGCCTAACCAGATACCATCATTTTTGTCGTTGCCAAGGTGAATATCAATAATGGCCAGGTGCACTTTACCCAAACATAGCATTTCAGCAGCCGTTTCAGCATCTGCTGCTTCTTTTATGATATAATTTTTTTCGAGTGCTTTTTTAACCATCCGCCTGTTCAAAAAATTATCCTCCACTAACAGGATGGTAAATCTATCTGCCTCGTTTTGTTTAGAAGCGGATGAAGAATGCTGTTCCATTTTCTTGTTTGGTATTAAGTGTTGCATTAATTTCTTTTAGTAAGCCATTTATCAGTTCAAGCCCTATGCCTTTCCTTGGTGGTTGCTTAAAATCAAATCCACTGCCGTCATCACTATACTCCAGCAGCCTTTTACCAGTTTGATTATCCCGGGTGATATTGATCAGTATGTTGCCAGTTTCCTTCTTGATAAAAGCATGTTTTAGGCTGTTACTTAACAATTCCACCATCATCAACCCCAGCGCAATCCCCGTATCAATATCAAGTTGCTTAACATTGCAATTAACCTGAATGTTTATTTGCTTTTTAGGATTAAAATATGCCATTTGAATAAGTGCCACCATTTCATGAAGATATTCCTCAAAATTTACTGAATCGTTGGCGTTGGAGTACGACAACTTGTTATGCAGCAGTGCCATCGATTGTACACGGTTCTTACTCTCCCTTATTACCTCTTGTATATTATTATGAGCCAATGATTCTTCCTGTATATCCAGCAGGCTAAGTACATGCTGCAGGTTATTTTTAACCCGGTGTTGCAGTTCTGATAATAGTATTTGTTTTTGCCGGACCAGTTTATTTAACTCAATCACCTGTGTGTTTATTTTTTTGTTCTGCGTTGCTATTTTCTTTCTCTTGGAATAGTTGTTAAAGACTGACCAACCTAATGCAAGGATTAGCACTGACATGACACCAATACCTATCTTTAATATCCTACTTATTTTCTCAGATGTTTTTAACTTATCTTGTTCTTTTTCGATTGCAAAGTTTATGGCATTATTGGTGACTGTCTCCTTGTCTATAATCCATTTGGATTTTTCTTCATTTTCGTTACTTTTTTTAAGATAGAAATATGCAGAGTCGATCATGTTCTTTTTTTCAAAAACAGTTGTTTTGATCTTATAGATTCTACTTAGTACCTCATAATACAATTCATCATTTACAGGCATTTGTTCGATTAGTAGCTTAGCATAAGCTAGTTGCTCCATAGATTCAGTCAATCTGCCTACTTTGAGAAGTTTCGTTGCGATATTATTAGCTACCTCTGCTGCTACGCGGTAATCGTGGTCTAACAGATAAGCATCAATGGCTTTTTTATAGTAAAAAATGGACGAGTCAACTTCATTAGCTAATATCCCTAAAAGTAGATTGCCGTCAGAAATGGATTTATTGTTAGTATCTCTAAGGCCCAATTCTACTGCTTTTTGAGCATAAAACCTGGAAGAATCTTTACCAATTAATCTCAGGTACGACGAATATCTTACGCAGTAATAAGATTCAATTTTAAGTAATCTATGTTCTTGTATTAACGTATTTGCCAATTTAAGGTGATGTAGACAATCTCCGTATCTATCTAAATGTTCTTGAATTCTTGCTAAAGAAATATGGGCATTTGCGACCATATCCCAATATTTTAGAGGCTCAGCATTTCTGATAAGGTTGTAATAAAGATTCATAGCATCTTGAAACTTATTTTGAAGCTCTAACGACTCGCCTTTCTCGATTTCTATCTGGAATCTTAACTTGCAGGTAGATTTTCCATTTTTGCTAATAATTGCAAGGAGAGAATCAGCCAATAAAATAACTTTATTATTATTCTTACTTCTATTTAATTTCTTTAACAGCGTATATTCTTTCTCTAAGTCCAGGTCATCACAATCCATAGCTTGCGCAGAAATATTGCCCGATATCATAAATAAGATTAGCCCAATAGTGAACTTCCTGCATAAGAATAATCTTATTTTTTTCAACATAAGTTTTATTTGAAAATGAAATTAAGTTTTTATATTATGATAGTGTTAATTAAATGTTCTGAATGACGTCCTGGATGTTCTGAATGGTATTTACAATATTTTTCTTCTATAGACAACGCCGTGGCAGCATGTGTTCTGATAAGAATCATTAGCTTAGTCGATACTTGATTTTCCCTCTCCGCCATTTCCGTGAGCTGCATGAGCGCTTTAGTAGCTAAAGTATTTTCCTCTGATGCATCATAAAAATATCCCCGCAAATACTGAAGTTTCAATTCGGCAATTTTATTTAGATGCGGCAATTCTTCCATCTCTTTCAGCAAAGAACCAGCTTCCTCCATATGTTCAATATACATTAAGCTATCAGCCTTTCGCAGCTCTTTCATTACAGCAGGCTGCCCCGCACAGGTGTATTGCAGGGTAATGAAAAGCACTGAGCCGATATACCAGAGAATGAATCGATCCATATAGATGCAATTTCATTCTATTCTTTCTGGTAACAAAAGAAATTTCATCCCTATAAAATGGATTCTATCCCAGCAGCAACTAAAATTAAAAGCACCTGAATAGTATTGCATAACATTTAAAAGCAGGAAGCCGAAAATGCTGATTAAGAGTAGGCGCAACAATTAAAAAGTTAAAATGAAAAATTCAAAAGTGATTGTATTTATGCTCGGTCTTGCACTTAGTTTACAAAGTTATGCCCAGGAAAAGGGCGCTTCTTTTAGCCTTCAATACAAAGGTTATTATTATTTAAGAACACAACAACACGCTGATAATTTATCTCTTGAAAGTAATGGTGCACTCAGTCCAACTAAGGATGGCGCTGCATTTATGTCTTCTCAAAAAAATGCTACCGGTACCATGTGGCAATTAGTTCCAGATGCAAATAATAAAGGCTGGTACCGCCTGAAATCAAAGGCAGCGGGCAATAATAAATGCCTGGAAGCTAATAGTCCAGTTGACGGCTCTGCCAAGGGAGGTTCTTCATTTATGGATGATTGCAGCAATGTATCCGGTCAGCTATGGATAATTGAATTAGTAAGTGACAAAAACGGCGATAATTTATACCGGCTTCGTTCTAATGCACATGGAAATGATCGCTCTTTAGAAGGCAACAAACCTGATGGTTCTCGGACAGGGATTACTTTTATGGACAAAACTCAAAATGTTACAGGCCAAATGTGGAGGCTTGTGCCAGTAAAATAACCTTAGCTGAATTTAAATATACAAAGAGGCTGTTTCAATAATTTGAAACAGCCTCTTTCATTTTGTACAAGCGACGTAATTAATCAAATCTTCTCTTCCAGCTCCATCAGTTTTTCAAAAACAATTTCATATTCTGCATTTGCTTTTTTTAATTCTGCATCAGCATTTTTATAAGCTGTTTCTGTTTGCAGGAATTTAGTTTTATCTCCATATACATCAGGCGATGCCAGGTCAAGTTCCAGTTGTGCTTTCTTTTTGGTAAGATCTGCGATCTTTTCTTCCAGTTGTTTAAAAAGATTTTTCTGTTTGGTAAGTTCTTTTTTTAATTCTTTATCAATACCGCTGTTTTGATTATTATTTACAGGTTGCGTAACAGGTTTCGACTCTTCTGCCTTTACAACAGTTTCTTTTGCCTGTTGCTTATTGCCTGTTGCCAATTGTTTATTGGCTTCTTCTTTTAACAAAGCAGCATCTGCCTTCGCTTTTCTTTCTTTCCAGTCTTCGTATTCGGTATAAGTACCTTTAAACTCCCGTATCTTATAATCTTCTATATCCCATATTTTATTGGCAATGCGGCTGATAAAATACCGGTCGTGACTTACTAAAACGATGGTGCCTTCATACTTATTTAAAGATTCTACCAATAGATCAACCGAGTGAATGTCCAGGTGATTGGTAGGTTCATCCAGCATTAAAAAATTGGCTTTGCTGGCAATGGTTTTTGCCAAAGCAACCCTGGCTTTTTCGCCTCCGCTTAATACTTTAATTTTCTTTTCAACCGCTTCGCCGCTAAATAAAAAAGCACCCAGTAAACTTCTCAGTTCAAGGTCATTTTTCCCGCTGCGGGCTTCTTTCAGTTCTTCCAGTACATCATTGTTTTGGTTCAGTGCTTCCAGCTGGTGCTGGGCATAAAAAGATTCTTCTACATTGTGTCCCCATTCACGATCGCCAGTAAAGGATTCGGTACCGGCAATAATTCTTAATAAAGTAGATTTTCCTTTACCATTGGCACCAATCAATGCAATTTTATCGCCACGGTCAATTTCTGCACCGGTATCTTCCAATATTTTTGTTTCGCCAAAACTCTTGCTTACATGTTTTAAAGTGGCTACAATTTTACCCGGTGTTTTATCAATAGCAAAATTGATACGCATATTGGGGCGTTCCAGTTCTACATTTTCTATACGGTCTAATTTCTCCAGCCGCTTCACAATACTTTGTGCTGCTGCAGCCTTACTGGCCTTGGCTTTAAAGCGCTCTACAAAGCGTTCGTTCTGCCGTATATAATCCTGCTGATTTTCGTAAGCCTTTTGCTGCATATCAATACGCAGGGCTTTTTCCTGTTCGTAATAAGAATAATTGCCGGTATAAAAATGTAATTCTCTTTGATAAAGTTCTACGATCTTATTAACCATCCTGTCTAAAAAGAAACGGTCATGCGATACAATCACCACAGCACCCGGATAATGTATCAAATATTTCTCCAGCCACTCAATACTCGGCAGATCCAGGTGATTGGTAGGTTCATCCATCAGCAACACATCCGGGTTCATCAGGATCATTTTTGCCAAAAGTACCCGCATGCGCCAGCCTCCACTAAAATTTTTGTATTGCTTTCCCAGGTCGGCATTTGCAAAACCAAGTCCCTGTAAAATTTCTTCGGTGCGGTGATGTATGCTGTAACCATCCAGTACTTCCATTTCATGCAAAAGATCCGCATATTTATTGGCCAGGCTTTCGTCGCCGGTTCTTTCCAGTTCATGACCTAACAGTTCCAGTTCTTTTTCCAGTTGCTTCACTCTTTCAAAAGCACCCATGGCCACTTCCAGGATAGAATCTTCGGTGTCAAATCCCAGCAGGTCCTGGTGTAAAAAACCAATAGTGGTTTCCCGGCCTTTTTCTACCGTGCCTTTTGCCGGACTGTACTGTCCGGTTAATACTTTAAGCAAAGTAGATTTTCCGGTACCGTTATAGCCAATTAAGCCAATACGTTCGTTGGGCTGTATATGCCAGGTGGCATCTTCCACAATGGTTCGGGCTCCAAATTCAAACGTCACATTTTGTAATCCTAAAAGCATAAAAAAAGTTCAAAACTGTTATAAAGCGGCAAAAATAACGAATATCGAACCTTAAATCTTAATTCCGCTTACATTATCAAAAAATTAATCGGCTTATAACATCAATGTATTTCCCGAGTAGTTAGCTTTGCAAAAAAATAGGTAATATGAAAAAAGTACTTCTGGTTATATTGATCGTGATACTGGCAGTTGCCGGGTATGTGTGGTATAAATTCAGTAATGCTGGTGGGGGAGATCACGGACCAAAGCAGCAAGCGCTTATTTTAAAAAGACATTCCGACACTTTTAACCTGGCTGTAACAGCAGCTATGAATGCCTATTTTGATATGTCGGCTGCCCTGGTTGATGCAGACACAGCAAAAGTTAAAGCCAGTGCAGGCAAATTTGTACAACTGCTTGATTCGATCCCTATGGGTGAACTGCAAAAAGATACTGCCAATATTTATGCAATTGCCATGAGTACTTTTGATGGCATAAAAAGTAACGCACAGTCTATTTTAACTATGACCGACCTGCAGGAAATGCGTAAAGATTTCAGTATGGTATCTGAAAACCTGTATCCCTTCTTTAGAATAATAAATTACGAAGGAGAAAACATGTACTGGCAAAACTGTCCCATGGCCTTTGGTGATGAAAAAGAAGCTAACTGGGTAAGTAAAACCAAAGAGGTGGTTAATCCCTATTTAGGAAAAAATCATCCTGAATTTAAATCAACCATGCTGCACTGCGGTATGGTAAAAGATACCATCAAGGCGCAATAGTATAATGTCGATTTAATACCGGTATTTATTGTAATCAAGTAACTATGAAAATATTTTTCTTTGTTTTGCTGTTTGTATTGGGCACGTTTACCGGTTCGGCACAAAACAAATACACCATTAGCGGATACATCAAGGATTCATTGAATGGTGAAACCCTGATAGGTGCCACCATTGCTGTGCAAGGGCAAACAAAGGGCATCAGCAGTAACCTGTACGGTTTTTATTCCATCACACTTGACGAAGGAAAGTATCTGCTCATCTGTACTTTTATTGGTTACCGTGTAAAAGCGGTTTCAATCGATCTGCGTGCCGATACAAAGATCAATTTTGATGTGCTGCCAAGATCTTTCCTGGCAGAAGAAGTGGTGGTATCTACAAAAAAACGAGATGCCAATGTAAAGAATGCGCAGATGGGGAAATTTACTTTGCCCATAGAGCAGATAAGATCTATCCCGGCATTTTTAGGGGAGGTTGATCTGCTAAAGGTCGTTCAGTTCTTACCGGGCGTACGTAATGCAGGAGAGGGTAGTTCAGGTATTTATGTACGTGGTGGCGGGCCAGACCAGAACCTGATATTGCTGGATGATGCACCGGTTTACAACACAGGCCATCTCTTTGGTTTCTTTTCCATCTTTAATGCGGATGCTATAAAAAATGTAACACTTATTAAAGGGGGTATGCCCGCTCAATATGGAGGACGCTTATCCAGTGTGCTGGATGTTTCGATGAAAGAAGGTAACAACCAAAAATTACAGGTAGATGCCGGTATTGGAGTGATCGCTTCCCGGCTATCTATACAGGGTCCGCTTAAAAAAAATAAGTCATCTTTTATTCTATCAGGCAGGCGTACCTATATTGATGCCATTGCAAAACCATTTATAAAATCGGGCAGCCAGTTTAAAGGAAGCGGTTATTATTTTTATGACCTGAATGCCAAGGTTAATTATATTTTTTCTGATAAAGACAGGTTGTACCTGAGTGGTTATTTTGGCCGTGATGTTTTTGATTATGTAAATGGTAAACAGAGTTTAAAGTTTAATATTCCCTGGGGAAACAGTACGGGTACCTTACGATGGAACCATGTGTTTAACAACCAGCTTTTTGGAAATACCACAGTGGTATATAACGATTATAATTTCACCTTCAATGCCGTTCAAAATGATTTTGAATTAAAGCTAGCGTCCGGCATCAGGGATTTAAGTTTAAAGCAGGACTTTGATCTGTATCCATATACCGGTCACAAACTGAAGTTTGGGGGCATTTACACCTACCACAAATTCACACCTTCTGTGATCAGCGGCAAACAGGATTCTACAGTTTTTAAACCCAACAATGCGCAAATCAAATATGCCCACGAAGCAGCGGTGTATTTGCAGGATGATTGGGAGATCAATGAAAAAATAAAAATTCATGTGGGGTTACGGTATAGTTTATTTCAGCAGACGGGCCCTTATAAAATTTACCAGACCGATGATAATGGAAACCGCACCGACAGTACCGTTTTTGGAAGAGGCAAGGCTGTTAAAAACTATGGTGGACTGGAGCCACGCTTTACCTTCAGGTATGCATTGGATGATGAAACTTCTGTTAAAGGATCGGTGACACGTAACATGCAATACATACACCTGGTAAGTAATGCAGGCACCACTTTGCCTACCGATATCTGGGTGCCCAGTACCTACAAGGTAAAGCCACAGATCAGCTGGCTATATGCAGCAGGCCTGTTTAAAAACTTTAAAGATAATATGTATGAAACATCTGTAGAAGTGTATTACAAACAGATGGAGAACCAGATCGAATATAAGGAAGGGTATATACCCAGCAGCCTGGACGATACAGAAAACTCTTTTGCATTTGGTAAAGGATGGAGTTATGGTACGGAGTTATTTGTTAATAAAACCAAGGGCCGTTTAACCGGTTGGGTCGGTTATACATTAAGCTGGACCTGGCGCAAATTCCCCACCCTGAATTTTGGGGAAAAGTATCCGGCCAAATACGACCGCAGGCATGATATGAGTGTAGTAGCCATGTATGAACTCAGTAATAAATGGAAATTATCTGCATCCTTTGTTTATGGTACGGGTAATTCGGCAACCTTACCACAGCGTTTTTATATAGTTGGCGGAATACTAACGCAGGAGTATAGTCGCATTAATGAATACCGCCTTCCTTCGTATCACCGGTTGGATTTTTCAGCGATCCTCACACCGAAGAAGAACATCAAACGCAAATGGAAAAGTGAGTGGGTGTTCAGTGTGTACAATGCCTACAACCGTAGAAATCCTTACTTCATTTACTTCGATCAAACCGGCAGCCCTTTTAACGGCACATTGGAAATACAGGCTAAACAGGTTTCTTTATTTCCGGTAATACCGGCCATAACCTGGAATGTGAAATTCTGATAATGTTCTTAAATATTTACTGATAAAATTCATACTGCTTTTATATAAATAAAAAGCATCCCGGAAATTACCGGGATGCCTATGTTATTATTAAAAATTGGGGGTTAGCGTGTAAATGTCTGGTACCGCTCAACAAAATACCCTGGAAAAGCAGGGTCGGCACCTTTTGAAACCACCGTAAACAATACATCGGTCAGGGTGATCATCGTCCAGCTGTAGGCTTTTGGAGACGAATTGGTAACCAATGTAGAAGCACTGCCAAATTCATAGGTTCCTAAATCAGAAATAGTGCTGTTGAGTTTATATTCAAAACCTCCGTTCGCTTCAAATCGTACAAAATTTTTGGGCTTGGGGGTTGATTTGATGATGGTATCTCTAATGAATACCCCATTTTGATAGAGCCGGAGCTGAACACGGTTGATAACCCATTCGCCTACTACCTGCTCTTCTTTTGGTACACCGGTGCTGGTATCTGCCTTGGCGCAGGAATTACTGAACACCGTGATGCAAAACAAACCTGCAATTAAACAAAGGGAGGTATAAGTAGTTTTCATTGGTAATAAAATATTGGTTGGATTAATAACGTTCAACCGGCTATTTTATTGCTTCGTTTTTGGCTTATGCATAAAACGTATTACCCCGCTTTTTTGCAGATCGGATGAAATACGTACTTCATAGCGGTTATCGCCATCATTTACCACCATTAAAGCGGTATTTGGAGGAATGGTGCCCAGGTTTTCGGCATACATGATCAATTCATTCAAATCTTTTTCTTTATCAACTTCAAGCTTCAGCCGGAGGGCTTTGTCGCTCAGGCGTTTATGAGAAATAATAAGATTGCCATTAAAGAAAAGTGAGATACTATCGCCATCTATATCGCCATTGTCGTACAGGTCAACTGTAAAGCTTGCATTGTCTATTTCAATGGTCTTGATGAGCTCACTGCTGCGTTTTTTATACGCAGCATCCGGGGTTTTAATTATAACCGGCGCGGTTTTAACTACGGGAGGAGGTTCTTCGGCAGCAACTTCCTTAGTGGGCGTATTGTTCTTTTTTTCGGCGTTGTTTTTAACAACCGGGTGTTCAACCGTTTTTTTAGTATCTTTTTTTACAACAGGCGGTGTTACTTTGGGTTGTACTTTTACAACCGGCGGCGGGGTTGGTTTGGGTGTATTTTTTACAAGAGGTGCGGCAGGTTGTACCGTTTTTGGCTTAATTACAGGAGCAGGCTTGGGGATGGGCTTATTTACATAGGCCGCATTCTTTTGCAACAGCCTGCGTGATAAAACAGTGGTTCCGAATCCACAATCACCTTCCTGGTTGGGTACGGGTACCCAGGTTCCTTCCAGCGACAGGTCGTCGCCTTTTTGAAAATAAGTTAAGCGGTGAATTTGAAAACAATTGCGGATGGTTACCGGTACATTGGTTTTGGTTCGTGCTGTTTCTTTTACTTCAATTGATTTGCTGGCCCTGTTAATGGTACCGCTTAATTTGCAAATGGTGTAATAGCGTTTTCCGCCATCGCTGAAATACGTGTAAGAGTAGCCCGAAACCTTGTTTCCGTTGCTTTCCAGCTCCAAAACATATTCGCACCTGTCGCCACCCCAGCCCGTGTAGGAAGTACTTTTATCTACAAATTCGCCTTTCCATTGCCCGGTAAAATTTTGAGCGGAAACCAGGTAGCCAAACAATACAAATAAAATCAGTGGTACAATTCTTTTCATCCCGGCAAAGATATTTTAGATAAATTTTTCCATAGCTAATACTTCGTTAAATTTGCAGACTGGAAATTAGTCATTAGTCATTAAGTCATTTGATAGCATACACCAGCCCGATTGATAGCTATAGGCAATGACGAATAACTAATGACCATTGACCAATTACTAATGATCAATAACCAATAACTAACGACTTTCAATTAAAGATATGATAAAGATAACATTACCCGACGGAGCTGTAAGAGAATATGAACGCGGTTCTTCTGCATTTGATGTAGCCAAATCCATCAGCGAAGGATTGGCAAGAAAAGTATTGGCTGCCAGCATCAATGGCGAAGTGTGGGATGCACACAGGCCAATTGATACAGACGCTTCTTTAAAATTACTCACCTGGGATGATGCTGATGGTAAAGCAACTTTCTGGCATTCTTCTGCCCACCTGATGGCCGAGGCAGTGGAAGGCGCTTTTCCAGGTGTGAAGTTTTGGGTAGGACCGGCAATTGAAAAAGGGTTTTATTACGATATGGACCTGGGCGATCAAAAAATTACTGAAGAGGATCTGCTTTCGCTGGAAAAAAAGATGAATGAACTGGCGAAGCAAAAAAATCTTTTTATCCGTAAGCCAATACCCAAGGCCGAAGCGGTGCAATACTTTGCCGAAAAAGGTGATGAATATAAACTGGACCTGTTGAGTAATTTAACCGATGGTGAAATTACTTTTTATACACAGGGAGGTTTTACGGATCTGTGCCGTGGTCCGCATATCCCCAATACCGGTTTTATAAAAGCGATTAAGCTTACCAGTATTGCAGGTGCTTATTGGAAAGGCGATGAAAAAAACAAACAGCTTACCCGTATTTATGGTGTTACTTTTCCGGAGCAGAAAGAACTGGATGAATATGTGCTGATGCTGGAAGAAGCTAAAAAACGAGACCATCGTAAATTAGGTAAGGAACTGGGCATTTTTACTTTTAATGATGATGTAGGTCCCGGACTTGCTTTGTGGCTGCCCAAGGGCACCATCATTATTGAAGAACTGGAAGCACTTGCCAAACAAACTGAAAAGGAAGCTGGTTACAAGCGTGTGGTTACACCGCATCTGGCTAAAGAGCAAATGTATTTAACCAGCGGGCATTTGCCGTATTATGCCGATAGTATGTTTCCCCCCATGAAAATGGATGGCGAAACTTATTATTTAAAACCAATGAATTGTCCGCATCACCATAAGATATTTGATGCCGAGCCCAAGAGCTATAAAGACCTGCCATACCGCATTGCAGAATACGGAACCTGCTACCGGTTTGAGCAGAGCGGTGAATTATTTGGCCTCATGCGGGTGCGTTGCCTGCACATGAACGATGCCCATATTTATTGTAGTAAAGAAGATTTTGCACAAGAGTTCAGGGCTGTAAATGATATGTACCAGAAGTATTTTAAAATATTTGGTATTGAAAAATACGTGATGCGCCTGAGTTTGCATGATCCTGAAAAATTAGGACAGAAGTATGTAAATGAGCCCGAACTTTGGTTAGAGACAGAGGAACTGGTAAGGAACGTGCTTATTGAAAGCAATATTCCTTATGTTGAGGTGAAAGGCGAAGGCGCATTTTACGGACCCAAAATTGATGTACAGATCTGGAGTGCCATTGGCCGTGAATTTACACTCGCTACAAACCAGGTAGATTTTGCCCAGGGCCGCAGTTTCAAATTAAGTTTTACCAATAAAGATAACAGTCCGGAAGTGCCGCTGATCATTCACCGGGCTCCGTTGGGAACCCATGAAAGATTCATTGGATTTTTGCTGGAACATTATGCCGGTAAATTCCCAACCTGGCTGGCGCCGCTGCAGGTAAAAATATTGCCCATCAGCGATAAGTTCATGGATTATGCAAATACAATTCTGGAAACGCTTAAAAAAGCTGATATTCGTGCTGAAATTGACGACCGTAGCGAAAAGATCGGCAGGAAGATACGTGATACAGAGATCGCCAAAGTACCATACATGCTGGTAATTGGGGAGATGGAAATGAATGAAGGAAAGGTTGCCATCCGCAGGCAGGGAAAAGGGGATATCGGAGTTAAATTGATCGGTGAATTTGTGCAGGAGATTGCTGCGGAAATAAAAGACAGGGTATCTGAGTAAAGTTTGAATTGAAATTGATTACCCGTAAAATTTGGATTAGTAACAATAAATAAATAAATTGCTAATAGCTTATCTGCAATAAAATGATATTTTTGATAAGCACAAACAACATTATAAACTAAAAACAATAAATGGCATTTCCACCAAGACCCCGGGGTACCTTTAACCCCCGCTTTAAAAAAGAACAACAACAGGAACACCGCACCAACCACATGATAAGAGCACTGGAAGTGCGTTTGGTTGGCGAAAATCTGGAACCCGGTGTTTATTCCCTTGCAGACGCAATCAAAATTTCAAAAGAACAGGAACTGGATCTGGTAGAGATTTCTCCCGGTGCCAAACCTCCCGTTTGTAAGATCATCGATTACAATAAATTTTTGTACGAAGAGAAGAAGAAGAAGAAGGAGATGAAGGCGAAATCGAAGACCAGTGAGGTTAAAGAGATACGCTTTACACCCAATACAGATGACCATGACTTTGAGTTTAAAGTTAAACACGCCGAAAAATTTTTGAGTGATGGAGATAAGGTGAAGGCCCACGTTCAGTTTAAAGGCCGTGCCATCATGTTTAAAGAGAGAGGTGAATTGTTATTATTAAAATTTGCTGATCGTTTAAAAGATGTGGGGGCATTGGAAGGTTTACCAAAAATGGAAGGTAAGCGTATGCTGGTGATGTTTGCGCCCAAAGCCAAACTATCTAAAAGAAAACAACAGGAAGCAGACAGGTTATAGGTTTCAAAGCATAAAAGATTTAAGGGAAGTTCTTGCTTCCCTTTTTTAATTTATAGTATTTTAATTGCCAATGAGTATATAGTATAAGTCAGGATAACCAACATGCCTATGAAATATAAGATCTGATCATATTTAGATGGCTCCTTATGTTTATACATAAAAGAACCTTTTATAAATTCGGGGCGATAGAGCCAGATGATTCGCATTACCTGGATTGTAAGTGCATAAAAACAGCCAATTATAATAAGAACGTTCATGATATAATTTATGTAGTGCATAGTGATCAGGTTTATCCAAATTTACAAATAAATTAATAATAATATCTTAGCATAGCATATTGCAAATTAATGGATACCAGTTTAAACAAATACATCAGCGAAACAGGATTCTGCAGCCGCAGGGAAGCAGATAAGTATATTGAACAACTGCGTGTTACCATCAATGGCGTGGAAGCCATGAAAGGTAACCGTGTAAAGGAAGGTGATGTAGTATTAGTAGACGGAGAATCCATTGGGAAGAAAAAGAAAACGGCTGTTTACCTGGCTTTAAATAAACCCAAAGGCGTTACCTGTACCACCGACTTAAAAGACAAAACCAATATCATTGATTTTGTAAATTATAAAACGAGAATATTCCCGATTGGCAGGCTTGATAAACGAAGTGAGGGGCTTATTTTTTTAACCAATGATGGAGATATTGTGAACAAAATTCTGCGTGCAGGTAACCAGCACGAAAAAGAATACATGGTAACGGTAGATAAACCAATCACCCTTGATTTTATACAGAAGATGCGGAACGGTGTTCGCATATTGGGGACTGTTACACAAAAATGTTTTGTAAAACAGGAGGGGCCAAACCGCTTTAAAATAATATTGGTTCAGGGTCTTAACCGCCAGATACGCCGCATGTGTGAGGCATTGGGTTATAATGTTGAAAGCCTTAAACGCACCCGCATTATGAACATGACCTTAAGCGGCCTGCCACCAGGCAAATGGCGCTACTTTACACCTGCAGAGATTGATACCATAAACCAGATGCTTAAAAACTCCAGTAAAACTGCAGATGGCAGTGAGGGGATGGATGAATAGTGTACTGACCACAATCATTGTATATAATAAGAGTAATCATTCCGCTCCTTTTTATATTCTCTTAAATTGTATTGCCTTAATTCGCCGGCAATGTCATATAATTTGCTATATCTAAAAAAAACGTATTTGCTGTTGTGTGTGCTGTTGTTTTTTGCATTTGCTGTAAACGGGCAAACACTTACCTTATATAGTCTTCCTCCCCAGCATCAATACAGGTGGAACAGTCCGCATAGTTTACTGGTTAGCACAATCCGTAATTACTATTCAAAATCAAAAAAACATCCACGCAGGATACTTGGCCATATGGTCATCGAATTAAAAAAAGACAGCTCTGTCTATTTAACCGGTATGGCATCAGATGAAATGACAGATCTTAAAAGTTCAATATTAAAGGATAAGATCGGGTTGGGTGTTTTGTTTAAAGTGATAAAGGGACACCTGGAAGAAAGAACCCTTGTGCAAAATGAATTGAAACTCAGGACTGAATATTCCAGTGTGGCATTTATAAGATTTAATATAAGCGATTCGGCCTATAATTATCTGTTGGCTTATATCGATTCGTTTAAAGTAAAAGGCTACGACAAACTGTATAATGGCTTAAATATACCCAGGGCCGGTAAAGGTTGCGGCTGTACTGCTTTTGGCATCAGTTTGCTGGAATTGATAAATGCACTTGCTCCTGAATACAGAGATAATTGGGCAGTACAGGTTAGAGTTCCCCAAAAATTAATTGGCGAAAGCAAGCCACAAAAAAAGGTAAGCCTGCGGCGTATATTTTTCACATTCAAATGGGCGAAAGAGAAACAGCCAAACCGGCAACTTACCTTATACGAACCCTATTTAATTTATAAATGGATAAACAATATTTGGGACAATGAGCAGTATAGTTCAAAATCAGGATATCAGTATATTACAGCAGGACAGGCCAGGGGATTAGTGGTTGATTGCAGAAAATGTTTACCTGTTTTGCCTATGTTTACAAAGTAGGTTTTATTTGAAAAATAATATCCAGTTGAACAGAAGCGCCGAAAGGTATTTGCGCCACGCCGGTTGCTGTTCTGGCATGGTGTCCATTTTCATTGAACAGCATGATTAATAAATCAGAAGCTCCGTCAATAACTTTTGGTTGTTCTGTAAAACTTGCCGATGACCGTACAAACCCGGTTACTTTTAAAACGCCGGTAATTAAATCCAGATCTTTAATGTCTTGCTTAATGATAGCTAAGATCATTAAAACAGTATTTCGGGCAGCTTCTTTAGCTGTTTCCAATGTAACTTCTGTGCCTGTTTCTCCAATGCAATCACTAACCCTGCCTGATGCAAAAAGTAATTCCCCAATCATTTTGCATCCTAAATAATTACCAACCGGAGGTTTGGGGTGGGGCAATGATAGCCCAAGTTCTTCCAGCCTTTTTTCTACTTTGCCCATTTAGTAAAGAATTAATATTTTAATTGTGCCACAATCTCCAACAACACAGCATACTGGTTTTATTATTTAATTAACCGCTCCTCTGATTTTAATCTATATACCTAAGGTATTATTTTTTCAGGAGCCTGCTGAATATTACCCAAACAGGTAAGCAACTTTCTCCAGGGCTTTTTTACATTAGTGTCCTCTTTTATAGGTACATTTAATAAAAGGTATATATGCATTTGCGCCTGCTTTTACTATTTTTTATTTGCACACATTTTTCATCTGTTGCACAAAATCCTGAAATGGATTCGCTTAAAAGTGTATTGGCTGTTTCCAAGATAGACAGCAACATATACGACGCCAACAGACTTATGGCTGTTAATTTTTGGGAGATCAACCCCGATTCTGCCATCATCTATGCAAACCGGGCTTTAGATCTTGCAAAGAAACTAAAAGATAAACCAAAAATTGCCATGGGTTACCAGGCAATTGGCGTTTCTTATGATTATAAAGATAATCTTGATAGCTGCTTAAAATATTTGAACGAGGGACTGGTAATTTATCAATCTATTAATAAGCCCGAAGGAGCATCACATATTTTAAGTGATATTGCTATTGCCTATTATTTCAGGGGTAATTACGAGCTGGCTTTACGAAATCATTTTGCTGCGCTGGAACTGCGGCAAAAATCAGGTAACAAACGGTTCATTGCAATCTCTTATAACAATATCGGGCTTGTTTACCGCTCCCGTAAAGATTATGCCAATGCTGCCCTGTACTATCAAAGATCGCTGGCCATTAAAAAAGAAATAAATGACGAACAGGGAGTTTTAAATTCGTTATTAAATGTTGGCAGCGCATTTCAAAACCAGGAAAATACGACAGCGCTTTAGTGATTGCCAAAGAGGCCATAGCCATGGCAAAAAAAATAAATGCAGCAAACGATTTAATTGGCGCAGAAGCTAACCTTGGTGCCGCACTGGTAAGCCTGGACAGGTATAATGAAGCTTTGCCGGTTTTAAAAGAAGTGGAGAAGAAATCTGTTGAAAATAATTACCGCAATTTTTTATATTCTGTTTATGAATCGCTGGGAGATGTATTTGCTAACCAGGAGCAATACGCCGAAGCTGAAATTTATTACCGGAAAGGATTGGAACTTACCCAAAAAGCATCACGTAAAGAACAGGAAGCTGTTTTTTACCGCAAGCTGGCAAAAAATGCCTTTAATACTGGCAACTACAAACTATCATACGAATTTTTGGATCTGAGCAAACAGATAAGTGATACTTTGCTGAATGAGGAAAACAGCCGCCAGGTAAATGAAATGGCTGCGGTTTACGAAACCGGTGAAAAAGAAAAGAGAATTGAAAAGCTTAACGGCGATAACCAGGTTTCTGTAGCCCTTGCACAGCGCCGCAAAAAAGAGCGGAATTATTTTATACTGGCCTCTGTTTTGTTTTTAGGCATGGCAGTGCTTGCCTACCGTGCATTTGCTGCCAATAAAAAGAAAAAAGAACAGTTGGCTGTTCAGAATTCAGTTATAGAAAAGGCATTGAAGGAAAAAGGGTTTTTAATGAAAGAGATACATCACCGGGTAAAAAATAACCTGCAGGTAATATCAAGTTTATTAAAATTACAGTCTCATTATATAAAAGATGAACAGGCACTTGAAGCCGTAAAAGATAGCCGTAACCGGGTGCAGTCTATGGCGCTCATTCATCAAAATCTTTACCAGGATGATAACCTGGCAGTAATTGATGTAAATGATTATACCAGTAAACTATGCGATAATCTTTTTCAATCTTATAATATTCATCCTTCAAAAATAAAATTAATTAAAGAAATTGAGCCGATCAATCTTGATGTGGATACCTTAATTCCGCTGGGCTTAATTTTAAATGAATTGGTTACCAACAGCCTTAAATACGGTTTTCCGGACGGTAAAGCAGGAGCTATTAAAATTGAATTAAAAGAAAGCGGCAATATACTTACTTTAAAAGTGTACGATAATGGCGCAGGATTACCGGCAGATTTTGAAACCAAATACAAAACTACTTTTGGTTATAAGATGATCAATGCTTTTATACAAAAACTGAAAGGAGAAATAAAGGTATTTACAGATGATGGTGCAAAGGTTGAAATAACGCTTACGAATTATAAACTCCCTGTTGTATGATTGAAGTAAGAGTATTGATAGTAGAAGATGAGCCGATTATTGCAGAAGATATAGCTTCGGCATTAAAGACGAATGATTTTGAAGTTTCGGCAATTGTGTATTCCAAAGAAGATGCTTTGGCAGAGTTAAAAAACAATCAGCCTGACCTGGTTTTGCTTGACATTAATCTGCATGGTGGCGAAGAAGGAATTGAAATTGCCAAACTCATCAATGAAAAATATTTTTTACCTTTTGTATTCCTTACTTCCTACTCAGATAAACAAACACTGCAGTATGCTAAAAGTACTGAGCCATCGGGCTATGTGGTAAAACCATTCAGTGATGCAGGTTTATATGCCACGCTTGAAATAGCATTGTATAATCATACCCAAAAAAACAAACACCGTTTTCCGGGCATTAACCTTGAGTTTATTAATAAAACATTGCCAACCCATTTATCCGAACGTGAATTTGTAGTTGTAGAACTCATTTATGCCGGCAAAACAAATAACCAGATAGCCGATGAACTGTTTGTTTCTATCAACACAGTTAAAGCGCACATTAAAAGTATCTATCTCAAATTAGGGGCCTTCTCCCGTAGCACCCTCATTTTACGTTTGCGTGAATTAATGCTGCTGAAATAAAAATTACCCAAACAGGTAATTAAAGCACCGTTTTTGCATAGTATCTTTACTTCGTAATAATCATTAAATGCTTACGATGAAAATGCTGATACTGTTTGCTGTATTTTTTTTCTCATTTAAACCGGTGAACGGAAGATGCTGTAATAATAAACTGGTACGGATCGTTTACGGGAGCACTCAAACTACGGATTCAATTATTGAGCTGAGAAAACTAAACAGGTCGAATAAAGAGTCAAAACCAGCAAAACCAGTAACTGCAAAATTAAAATCAGTACCTGTTGTAAATCCTAAAAGAACCCCGAGAGCAGGCATAGAGCGTGTTATTAATTAAATTATTAAACCAGAAAAAAATGAAACAGCTTTTATTATTGATCATTTTTGCCGGCATTTATGTAGCAGGTACAGCCCAACCATCTGATGCAGTTATAAAAAAGGACCTCACAACGGCACTTACAATTGATATTAAATTTACCAAAAGTACCGGTACACGCCAGTGGAATTCGGGAAGCGGTAATTGGGAATATGTACGGGGTGTACATATCAGGTTAAAATCAAAGGAATATCCCGATTTAGTGGTTAAAGTTATAGGTGATGCGGTTTATCAATATGTTGGTGGAACAAAATATTCCTATCAGAAATTCAGGACAGGATACAATGAGTGGGAGGGTATTCCCAATCCCACAAATGAGGAGATCAACAAAATAATTTCAACAGACTGGAGTGCTTTTTATGGATACTATTTTAATAAAATAGTTACCGTGCACGAAGGGCCAGCAGTTGATATGGAAAAGAAATTTGTATGGAATAGTCCCAACCTGCTCGTTTTTTTTATGAAAGTTAAAGCTGATATGCTTGGCCCAAACTACAACCTGGAAACCGTAGAACAGAGTTTTGAAGTAAGGTTCTTCAGGGATAATTATAAACAGCCCTTTAGTCGTTTTTTATCCAGTTCAGGTGCAAACGAAACCAAAGTGCTTTCATCAAAACAATTAACCGAAGGCAAAATAAGAGACCTCGAAAAGAAAACCCTTGCTTATACATTGTCTGAGGAAACAGCTAAAAAGGAAATTGCCGCTTTGCCCGAATTAAAGGTGCCGGATTTTAATACAGCAAAAGAGATGGCCGATTTTCTGCATAATATTTTAATGAACGGTAACCCGCAATTACTGAAAGTGGCCATGCTTAAAATACTGGCTCCGGCTTTGATGGTTGATGGCAGCAAAACACAGTTTTCGTGGCAGGGAAAGGATATGTATGAAAAGGCAATTAAACTTGCTTATGAAGGTGATGCCAAATACAAAGATCAGTATTGTAAAAATTATACAACTACCAGCCTGACTTCAAAATCATACATTTATATACAATCCTGCATCCAGGGCAACATTACACTAATCGGAACCATAAAAGTAAATGATGGTTATAAAGACGGTGTTCAGCAGGAAAAAATAAAACTGGTTGATCTGAACCTGGGTGTTCGGCAGGACCAGGATGCCATCAATTTTATCAATTCATTTTCCGACAGGAAAAAACTTTGTCCAAAAGATTAATTAAACCTAAAACTAAACAAATGAAAAATTATGCTTTTTTCGCAGTATTTGTATTACTGCTGCTTTCTGTAGGTTGTAAATCAAAAATTGATGGTACGGCATTGGCCGATGAGGTTTGCGAATGCAGGATGAAAACCAAGGGAATGAAGTTTGATGACCCTGAGCGGAAAAGGATATGGAAAGAATGCTCGAAAATACAGGGCGATAACTGGATGAAGATCGTGAAAGATAAGCCTGCCGAAGATGCATTTAATAAAAGATTGAATGAGTGTTTGCAGGAAGTGATTAACGGGAAATAAGGTCAATTTTCCAGGTTTTTCTGTCAAAGGTTCGTTGTTTTACGAACCTTTGATGTATGTTTAAGGCTGAACGAGGCAAAAAACTTCCCAAAACCCCTCCGTTTTTGCCCATTTACCCCTATCTTTGCCGCCCGAAAAAGATAACTCTCTTTTTCAGACATTTCCCACAAGGCTCTATCAAGTGTCCCGTCATTTCGGAACCGCCAGCAGGGAGTAACTAAAACAGTTATGTAATGCCAAAGGTTAAAACCAACAGCAGCGCCAAGAAGCGCTTTAAAGTTACCGGTACAGGTAAGATCACATTTCAGAAAGCTTTTAAACGTCACATCTTAACAAAAAAATCTACCAAACGCAAGCGTGCTATGCGTAAGGATGGTGTTGTTGCAGATTCAAACATGCACTTTGTAAGACGTTTATTGGGACTTAAATAAAGCCCCCAACCCCTAAAGGGGAGTAAAGCAGCGAATAGATTAAACAAACTAAAAACTTTAAAAAAATTAGAATATGCCACGTTCAGTAAATGCAGTAGCCAGCAGGGCCCGCCGCAAAAGAATATTAAAAGCTGCCAAAGGATACTATGGTAAGCGTAAAAATGTATACACCGTTGCCAAAAACGTAATGGAAAAAGGGTTAACGTACAGCTACGTTGGCCGTAAATTAAAAAAGCGTGAGTACCGCACTTTATGGATTGCACGTATTAATGCAGCCGTAAGGGAAGAAGGTACCATGACCTACAGCCAATTCATCAACAAATTAGCTGTTAAAGGAATTGACCTGAACCGTAAGGTTTTGGCCGACCTGGCTATGAATGAGCCGGAAACATTCAAGAAATTAATAGATTCAGTAAAGTAATCTGCTGTATGAATTAATAAAGACCGGTTGTGATTTTATCGCTACCGGTTTTTTTATATAATAACAGACATTAAACTATTTTTGCTAAAACATCTCTACATCCAAAACAGCTTAATCAATTAATGAATAATACTTACGCCAGCCTTGTACAGCAAACCTTTAATTTTCCGCAGGAAGATTTTAAACTGAAAGATGATTATTTGCGATACAATGATGTGGATATAAAAGCACTCATTGATAAACATGGAACGCCTTTAAAATTAACCTACCTGCCAAAAATAGGTATGCAGATAAATAAGGCCAAGAAACTGTTTGCCAATGCTTTTAAAAAACATAAGTATGAAGGAGAGTATCATTATTGTTACTGCACCAAAAGCTCGCATTTTAGTTTTATTGTTGAAGAAACTTTAAAGCATAATATACACCTCGAAACTTCTTATGCTTACGATATTGATATCATTAATTCGTTGTATAAAAAAAGAAAGCTTACTAAGGATATTCATATCATCTGCAACGGATTCAAACAAAAAAATTATACCAGCCGCATTGCAAAGCTGATCAACGACGGGTTTAAAAATGTAATTCCTGTACTGGATAATAAAGAGGAACTAAACATGTACAAGCGGAATATCCGCACCGGTGAGCCTTTTAAACTGGGTATAAGAATAGCTGCCGAAGAGGAACCTACTTTTCCTTTTTACACCAGCAGGCTGGGAATAAAAGCAAAGGATGTACTGGAATTTTATGTGGATGAGATCGAAGGATATGAAGATAAGTTTCAACTGAAGATGCTGCACATCTTTTTAAACAAAGGCATTAAGGATGATATTTATTACTGGAGTGAACTGCAGAAAAGTATTGCATTGTATTGCCAGTTAAAAAAGATATGTCCCGAACTGGATTCCATCAATATTGGTGGTGGGTTTCCTATTAAACATTCGCTGGGTTTTAATTATGATTACCAGTTTATGATCAACGAAATAGTGGGTAATATTAAAACGGCCTGTAAAAAAGCCAAGGTGCAAATGCCAAACATTTATACCGAGTTTGGAAGTTTTACCGTAGGAGAGAGCATGGCGCATATTTATAGTGTTATTGGTGAAAAAATTCAGAATGACCGCGAAACCTGGTACATGATCGATTCATCTTTTATTACTACGTTACCCGATACCTGGGGCATTGGCGAAAAATTTCTGATGCTGCCCATCAATAAATGGGATAATGAATACCAGCGTATTGTTTTAGGGGGTATAACCTGCGACGGGCATGATTATTACGACAGTGAAGAACATATCAATGAAGTGTTTTTGCCCAAAGTAAAAACTACCAATGAAGAAAACCTGGAGAGCAATAAAGAACCTTTGTATGTCGGATTTTTTCACACGGGAGCTTACCAGGATCAGATCAGCGGCTATGGCGGTATCAAGCATTGCCTCATCCCTTCACCAAAACATGTGATCATAGAAAGGGATAAAAACGGCAAACTGGTAGAATGGGTTTATGCAAAAGAGCAGACCTCGCAAAGCATGTTGAAGATATTGGGGTATAAATAGCAGCGTAACCACTCATGTAATTTTCTGATAGGCAAACTTTGTGTTGCCTATTTTTAGGCTCATTAAAAAAACAGCTATGCAAATCAAACTTAACAAATCCCTTCTGTTATTGCTTTTATCAACCGTAATTACAGGCAGTGCAGTATATGCGCAAAACGCTGAAGACTCCATTAAGGCTGTAATTAATAAAATGTTTACCGGCATGAAAAACAGCGATACCGTATTGGTGAAATCATGTTTTACTGAAACTGCTATTATGCAAACTTTTGGTAAAGACAAAGAAGGTAAAACCATTATTACCACAGATAGTCCAAGTGATTTCGCAAAGATTATCGCTACCATCCCTGCAGGTGCAGCCGATGAGCAGATCGTTTTTAAAGATTTGAAAATTGATGGAGCCATGGCTGCTGTATGGACTCCCTTTAAATTATACTTTAACGGGAAATTTTATAGTTGTGGAGTAAATTCATTTCAACTGGTGCGGTTGAACAATGTTTGGAAAATACAGTACATACTGGATACAAGGAGAAAGAGTAACTGCGAGTAAAACATTTCTCTGTGCCCTCTGCTTCTCTGCCTTCTCAGCGTGAAATAAAAAAGCCCCTCTTAAGAATAAGAGGGACTATCTCCCTTTTTACAGGGAACCAAACCAACTGTATGTTTATGAAAAAAACTATGCTTACTGTATAGTAATTTCTTTTGCCCCGCTTTTCACTTCTTCTTTTTTAGGAAGTTCCAGCGTTAGAATTCCGTTTTCGTATTTTGCAGAAATGTTGACTGCATCAATCTTTTCATCCAGTGTAAAACTGCGTTTGAAAGCTTTGTACCCAAATTCTTTGCGGATCATTTTTTCGTTTTCTGCAGCTGTTTCTGCTTTCTTTTCTGCGCTGATGTTTAAGATCTTGCCATCTAATTTTACATTAAAATCAGCTTTTTCCATACCGGGGGCTGCCAGCTCAATTTTGTATTGATCTGCCTTTTCAATGATGTTGGCAGGCGGAAAGTGCAATACATCTTCCCTGATAGATTTACCGAAATTTACCGGCAATTCGTTGAATAATTCATTCATTAAACCATCAAAGGTTTTGTTGATCGGGTTGTTCACTTTTACGAATGTCATAGCTTATAATTTTTAAATTTTTAATTGATTGTTTACAGCTTACAATCGTCAAATTATATTCCAACCCATTTTTTAAAGACAAAATTTCTAAAACCCTATATTTTTGTGGCCATTATGGCGGTGATTAATCAATTTCGATGTCATTATTTCCGGTTTGTTAGATTTCGAGATTGGGAATACTATTAAGGTTGTGCATATTTTTTAAAAGAAGTCAGTAATTTTACACCTACAAAAAATAAAATAAGCTATGTATCCAGAAGAAATTGTAATACCCATGAAAGAAGAGTTAACAGAAAATGGTTTTGCTGAACTGCTAACTGCTGAAGCTGTAGAAAATACGCTGGCCGAAAAAGGCACCACTTTAGTAATGATCAACTCCGTTTGTGGCTGCAGTGCTGGTACAGCCCGCCCGGGTGTATTAATGGCCGTGCATAACACGTCAAAAAAACCCGATCATATCACAACCAGTTTTGCAGGTTTTGATATTGAAGCCGTAAATAAATTAAGAGAACACCTGATGCCTTACCCGCCGTCTTCACCGGCCATTGCATTATTTAAGGATGGAAAACTTGTTCATTTTATTGAGCGCCACAATATTGAAGGTCGCAGTGCACAAATGATTGCAGAGAACCTGATCGGTGCATTTGAGCAGCATTGTAATTAATATTTTTTTAGTAAGTACTATAAAAGCCTTCTGTTTACACAGGAGGCTTTCTGTTAGCACGCAGTAATCATGTACTAATTAGTATATTGCACTTCTAAATTTTAAAAAACCCGGCTAGCAGATGTATCCCAATTTGTACTATATTTTTCAGGATTGGTTTGGTGTAGAATGGCACGGGCTGAGTTTTTTAAATACATTCGGCTTGTTTGTTGCGTTGGGATTTATTACGGCTGCCATCGTTTTAAGTAAAGAATTGCAGCGTAAAGAAAAGCAAGGCCTTTTATCACCAAGAGAAGAAATGATCGTAGTAGGTAAGCCCGCTTCTACGCTGGATATCCTCATCAATGGACTGGTTGGTTTTATATTCGGATACAAAATATTTGGACTTTTCTTTAGTAAACCAGCTGAAGTAAATCCACAGGATTATATTTTTTCTTCCCAGGGAAATTTGTTGGGGGGCTTGCTGATAGGGGTTGGACTGGCCTGGTTCAAGTGGTACGATAAGAACAAACACAAACTGAAAGAACCCGAAAGGCGTAATGTACGCATCTGGCCACACGACCGGGTGGGTGATATTATTATACTGGGATTAATATTCGGCATTATTGGCGCCAAGCTTTTTGATAACCTGGAGAACTGGAGCGATTTTATCCAGGATCCGATCGGTCGTTTATTCTCTGCAAGCGGTTTAACCTTTTACGGTGGTTTGATCCTGGCAGCTATTGCCATTTGCTGGTATGCATCAAAAAAAGGTATAAAAATCATTCATTTGGTTGATGCTGCAGGGCTGGCACTTTTACTTGCCTATGCAGTTGGGCGTATTGGTTGCCAGGTTGCCGGAGATGGTGACTGGGGCATCTATAACAGCGCTTATGTAGTAAATGACGAAGGTAAAGTGGTAGAAGCTGCGCCGGGAGATTATCAAAACCAACTTAAGAAAAATGAAGCCTACTATTTAAGAGGCGAGGTTCCTGGCAGGGATTCAGGACTTGTGCAGGTTACAGACCGTGTTTATGAAAGTCTTGAAAAAGTTCCGCATGCAGCATTTAAAGGCCCTTCATTTTTACCAAACTGGTTTTTTGCTTATACCTATCCTAAAAATGTAAATATGGATGGCGTTTTAATACCCGATTGCGATGACGAGCATTGCAGGGCTTTACCTCAACCTGTTTTCCCCACACCTTTTTACGAGACCGTAGTCTGTACTTTGTTGTTTTTAATACTCTGGGCCCTTCGAAGAAAGATAACAACGCCAGGTGTTATGTTCGGTATCTATCTCATTTTAAACGGTATAGAGCGTTTTACTGTAGAATTATTCAGGGTAAATAATACCTATTCCATATTTGGATTTCATCCTACACAAGCCGAATTAATATCTGCTGCGCTGGTTTTGGCGGGCATTATCCTTATCATTATTGTGAAAAGAAAAGCAGCTGCTAACAAATAGTACTTTTCACATATTTCTTTTTATACCTGTAACCTTTCCGTTTTGTTTAACGTATATAGGGATATAACCAGTTATCCTTAAATTTTACCGTTCATTACTAAACAATGTACTATGTAACACATAGTACTTACTTTTGTGAGGTAGTTATCAAAGTATATAACTGATTATTTTAAAAACGCCCGACAGCCATTCGGGTTAAAAACAAAAAAGTATAGTCATGAAAAAATTATTCAGCCTGCTGGCTGTCCTAGCCATTGGCTTGTCCAGCTTCGCCCAATCCGCTTCCAGCGGAAAAATTTCCGGAAGTATCAAAGACGGGGGTAATCAAAAAGTAATTGATGCCGCATCCGTTTCTCTCTTAAAAGCCAAAGATTCGGCCCTGGTAAAAGTGGCCGTAACCGACAAAGATGGTAATTTCTCTTTTGAAAATTTAAAAGAAGGTGATTACCTGGTTTTAGCAACTTCTATAGGTCACACAAAGACCTACAGTTCAACGATCAGGATCACTGCAGCATCCTTAGCTGCTAACACCGGAGTGCTTCAATTGGTTCCTGCCGAAAAAGCCATGAAAGAAGTGTTGGTTACCTCTAAAAAGCCATTAATTGAAAGGAAGCTTGACCGGACCATTGTTAATGTAGATGCCTCTATTACCAGTGCCGGCAGCACGGCATTGGAAGTATTGGAAAAATCGCCGGGTATCTCTGTTGATAAAGACGGCAATATCAGCCTGAAGGGCAAGGCCGGCGTTATTGTTTACCTGGATGGCCGCCCCAGTTATTTAAGCGGTCCGGACCTGGCAAACATGTTACGAAATATGACATCAAGCCAGCTTGAGCAAATTGAAATTATGACCAACCCTCCGGCAAAATATGATGCTGCCGGTAATGCGGGCGTTATCAATATCAAAACCAAAAAGAACAAAATGTTCGGTTACAACGGAAGTATTACTTCCGGTTATACACAGGGCAGGTATGCCCGCTTTAACGAGGCAGTGAGTTTTAACTACCGCAACAAAAAAGTAAATTTCTTCAGCAATTTTAATTACAACCGTAATCATCGTGGCCAGGAATTATACATTGTAAGAAATTTCCGGGATGCTGCAACAAAAAATATCAAATCCATATTTGATCAGCAAACAACCATGATCAACCAAAGTCATAATTACAGTGCTAAAGCAGGAATAGATTATACGGTATCAAAAAATACAACAATCGGCTTTGTATTAAACGGTTTTTACAATCCAAGTTTATGGCAAAGCAGCACCAAAACATCTATTTATGACCCCAATAATATTTTAACAGATGTAACTAAAGCTTATACTGAAAATGAAGAAAAATGGAAAAATTTTAGCAGCAATTTAAATTTCAGAACCAAGCTGGATACAGCAGGGCAGGAGCTTACAGCCGATCTGGATTTTATACAATATAAAGCAACCAGTGTTCAGCCACTAACCAGTATCTATTTTGATAATGCAGGAAATCAATTAAAGGCACCTGAGGTTTTAACTGGTACTTTACCAACCAACATAAAAATTTACAGCGGTAAAGTAGATTATACTTTGCCTTTGAAAAAAGATGCAAAATTTGAAGCAGGAATAAAAGCAAGTTTTGTTAAAAATGATAACAATGCGAGGTACGACAGTTTAAAAACAGGATATTCAGTTTTAGACAGCGCAAGAAGCAATCATTTTATTTATGATGAAAATATAAATGCAGCCTATGTAAATTACAGCAGGCCACTTGGTAAAAAATGGACTGCGCAACTTGGTTTAAGGGTTGAGAATACAAACTCAAACGGTATTTCAAAAGGATATTCTTTTAATACGGCTCAAAGTAAATTTGAGTATACCGAAACAAAGTTTAAAAGGTCATATACCCAATTGTTTCCAACCGTTTACCTGCAATACACAGCCAATGAAACAAATCAGTTCGTTATTAATTATGGCCGCAGGATTGAAAGGCCGGATTACCAGGACATGAACCCATTCGTTCATTTTCTGGACAGGTATACATTTGAGCAGGGAAACCCAAATTTGAGTGCACAATTTGCTCATAATATTGAGTTGAGTCATACTTACAAGGGCTTTCTGACTTCAACCGTTAATTATACCAAAACCACTGATATTATTCAAATGGTATTGGAGCAAAATGATGTAACCAATGAAACGTTTATTAAAAAGGCCAATATAGCCAGTAGTGAGCAGGTAGGTTTGGCGATCACTGCTAATAAATCAATAACAAAGTGGTGGAGTGGTAATATATATGCCAATGTTTACAACAATCATTTTAAAGGTGTTGTAGGTACAGAGCCAATTTCATTAGGAGTTACGAGCTTTATGGTTCAATTGCAACAGCAGTTTAAATTTAGTAAAGGCTGGGCTGCAGAGGTTAGTGGTTTTTACCGCAGCAAAGGATTGGAAGGTGTAATTTATATTAAACCAATTGCCCAGTTCAATGCCGGGGTAAGCAAACAGGTATTAAAAAACCAGGGCAGTATTCGTTTAAATGTACGTGATATTTTTGCAGGTGGAGTTTTTAAAGGTTACAGCAAATATGGTACAGTAGATGCACAATTTAAAAATGTGAATGATAGCCGTGCTGTGAGCCTGACTTTTACCTACCGTTTCAATAAGGGGAAATTAAAAGCCAGCAGCGGCAAAAGAAACAGTGGTGCCAGTGATGAGCAGAACAGGGTGAAAAGCGGCAGCTAAGGCGAATATTGAATAAAAGAATGCCGGATATTGAATGTGTGCTCAATTTGTAGAAACATTCGGTATCCGGCATTTTCAAGTTCAGTATTTATTCAATATTTTTGAAGAAATTATTGCTATGCCTTCATTTGATCTCGTTAGTAAAGTTGATCTGCAAACACTGGATAATGCCATCAACACCGTAAGTAAAGAAATAACCAACCGTTTCGATTTTAAAGGATCTCACGTAGTGATTGATCTGAATAAAAAGGAATATAAAGTAAACCTGGAAGCTGACAGCGATATGAAGATCCAGCAAATACTGGATGTGCTGATCAGCCGCAGTATGAAACAGGGACTGGCAGCCGAAGTGTATGATCTGAGTAAAGAGCCTTATCCCAGTGGAAAAGTGACCAAAAAAGAAGTGCCGGTAAGGAATGGTATCAAGCAGGAAGATGCCAAGAAGATCGTTAAGATCATAAAAGACAGCGGCCTTAAAGTTCAGGTGGCCATCATGGACGATATTATAAGGGTAACGGGCAAAAAGATAGACGATCTGCAGGAAGTTATTCAGGCCAGTAAAACCTGGAATGTGGGCATCGCCCTTCAATATATCAATATGAAGAGCTGATTTGCCTGGTTTTAGTGTTTAAACACTCAAAATTGAATAAAATTCCTTAATTTTGCCACTTTCTAATAATTAGTACGGCAAAACCCGTGCACAAAACTTTTAAATTATGAAACAAGGAATTCACCCGGGAAATTACAGGTTGGTAGTTTTTAAAGATATGAGTAATGGTACTCAGTTCTTAAGCCGTTCTACTGCTGTATCAAAAGAAACAATAACTTACGAAGATGGTAACGAGTATCCGGTAATTAAACTGGAGATTTCAAATACTTCTCACCCTTTTTATACCGGTAAAAATGTACTGGTAGATACTGCGGGTAGGATTGACAAATTCAACAAACGGTACGAGAAAAAGGCAAAATAATTTAATAGGGATCATTATCTTTATTTAAAGTTTGTTTTTCATGGCTATACTTTAAGTCCCTCCGGTTCTCCGGGGGGATTTTTTTTGTTGCCACGGATACTTCGGCAAGCTCAGTACACGGATTTACACGGATGAGTTGCAGAGCATTAAAAATTTTGTTTCTGTAAAATCAAGACCTTTTTGTATTAATCTGTGAAAATCAGTGTAATCCGTGGCTAAAATTTTTTTGTGCTTTCTTCTTTGTAATTTTACATATGCAAAAGATCATTTTTACAGAAGAATACTGCCGGCCGGAGAATCTTCATCCTTTTACATACGTTCGTCATATACAGGATATCCGCATCGGCATTTTAACCATACGGGAAAAATGGGAAAAATATTTGAAAATCCCATCTGCCGATAAGTGGGAAGACCATTACCTGGATGATGCACAATCTGTAAAAATTGAAAAGCGGATCGGGGATGATAATTATCTGTTGGTTCATGCCAATGTGTTACCAACCAAATCAATCATCAGCAAAATAAAAAAACTGAACAACGGCGAGTTTCTTACATCAGGCAAAGAAGGCGGCATCGCGTTTAAATTTTCAAGCAAAGAATTGTTGGGGCTGCATAAGATAAAGATCAACAAGTCTGTGGAAGCAACAGCAGATGTGAAAGCAATTCATTACCCCTGGCAAATATTTCAAATGAATGATTGGGCATTGCGGGAAGATTTTACTTTGGTAACAGCCGGCAGAAAAAGCAAGGCCATTTCTAAAACCAATAAACTGATAAAACCTGCACAAATATTTATTGAACAAGGAGCAAAGGTGGAGCATTGTATTTTAAATGCCACCGATGGCCCCATTTATATTGGCCGCAATGCTGTTGTAATGGAAGGAAGTTTTTTAAGAGGTCCGGTTGCTGTTTGCGAAGGAGCCGTAGTTAAAATGGGTACCCGGATCTATGGAGCAACTACTGTTGGTCCCTTTTGTACAGTTGCCGGAGAAATAAAGAATTCAGTTTTATTTGGTTTCAGCAACAAGGCGCACGATGGTTATTTGGGTGATAGTGTTATAGGCGAATGGTGCAACCTGGGAGCCGGTACCAGTAACAGCAATGTACAAAATACTGCCGGGGAGGTAAAATACTGGGTGGATGCGGATCAGCGGGAAATAAGCGCCGGCAATAAAGGAGGGCTGCTGATGGGTGATTATTCCAAAGCTGCTATCAACACCTCATTCAATACCGGCACGATGGTAGGTGTTTGCTGTAACGTATTTGCAACAGGACTTACGCCTAAATTTATTGCTAACTTTTCATGGGGTGCAGATGGTATAACCAAATACAAACTTAACAAAGCGTTGGTAGATATTGATAACTGGAAAAAACTGAAAGGCTTAACCATTTCCGACAGGGACCAACAAATTTTGAAAGATATTTACAAATTATTTTAAAAAAGAAAATGATATGCGTAAACAGATAGCAGCAGCAAACTGGAAAATGAACTTAACCCTGCAAGAGGCAGAAACCTTAATGGATGAGCTTATTGCCACACCACACGAACTGAAAGAAAACCAGGAAGCTGTTTTTGGAGTTCCGTTTCCATACCTCATCAGCATAAAAAATAAACTGGCCGGAAAGCAGCATGTATTTGTTGCAGCACAAAATTGCTACGATAAAAAAAGCGGTGCATACACCGGCGAAGTAAGTGCCGAAATGTTGAAAAGTATTGCCGTTGATTATGTGATACTGGGCCACAGCGAGCGCCGTGAATATTTTAATGAAAGCCATTCCATGCTTGCGGCTAAAATTGATATTTGTTTTGCAAATGGTTTAAAACCCATTTTTTGTTGTGGCGAACCATTGGCAATAAGAGAAGCAGAAACCCAAAATAGTTTTGTAGAAACCCAGCTTAAAGAAAGCCTGTTTCATTTAACCGCAGAACAGTTAACCGGTTTTGTAATTGCCTACGAACCCATCTGGGCAATTGGTACCGGCAAAACTGCCAGTAACGAACAGGCGCAGGAAATGCACGCACATATACGCAGTATAATGGCAAACCAATATGGTGCTGTAGTTGCTGATAGTATTTCTATTTTATATGGAGGAAGCGTTAAAGCAAATAATGCCGTTGATATTTTTGGTCAACCGGATGTAGATGGCGGATTGGTGGGTGGTGCAAGCCTTGTTGCTGCAGACTTTGCAGCGATCATCAACAGTTTGAAATAAGTTTATTGCGAAGCAGCTGTAGCGTTAGCAGCAAAGGCAAAACTAACATCTGCTGCTGCAAAACTGTTTATTTTTTCAATTTCCAGTATGGTTTTGCTGCCGGCAGCACTGCGGTGGTACATGGGCAGAAATTTAGCTCCCACCACCACTTCTTTAAGGGTGTAAGAACTGCGGTCAACAACCGTATTGCTGAACATGTCATCAAATGCTTTGATAAAAACGATGATCTCGCCATTGATGTTTGCATAATCTTCAACCGAAAAATTATAGAGCGGACTGTTTTCTGTTATCGGGTGTACAATCGTCCAGTTAAGGGTTAATGCATTGGCAACGCTGAATTCGAGCTCCAGCGGAAAAAATTTATTGACCATTTTCCCATTTTCTTCAACCGTCATTCCTAAAGTAACCTTGGCTTCTGCATCGGTAAGTGTGGTGTGTTTATAAGGCGCCACCCGTAACATGAATGCAGTAATATCTTTGTATGGTGCAATGATCGCATTCTCCGAAAACTTAAGATAAGCCCTGGGTCTGCTGAACCTGCCATAAAACAAACCAGTAGCAATGGCAAAACTAAGCAGTCCCACCAAAGCCTCGCCTGCTGCAACAGCACTTGTTAAAACACCATTTGGACTGATATGGCCATAACCAACCGTGGTAAATGTTTGCGCACTAAAAAAATAAGCAGCGCCAAATTTACCCAGGGCAGATAAGGACTGTATGCCATTCAGGTTTTCTACACCTATCAGCATATAAATACAGGCAAAAATAAAATTGATGATGATGTAAAAAGAAAAAATGATGGACAGGAATTTCCAGCCGGGTAAACTCAGCATGGTATGATACCAGCTGATCCGGTTTAAAAAAGATACACCCCTGATCTCAATATTGGGTTTGCCGGTTTTATTTACAAATCGGCCACCATAGTCGGATGCATTGGTACCAAAACCTGTATTGATCTCTGTTTTGGCTTTTGAGTTTAGTTTTCGCAATAATGCCATACTGTAAAGCCCGATTATTTTTATTTTACTGAAGTATTCAGCTACATTTGAGCTTACCAAATATATGATTTTGGCTTCAGATTTAACCGGTGAGGGTTGCCAACCTTTTTAAAGTTCGTTTCAACAGTAATAACCTTTTTTAAGGTTGGCAACCCTAAGTGCGTTACAGCAATTTGAAATGCAAACACCGCAACATTATTTAAACTATGCACACAGGAAGGATATTATTACAGAGTATGTTGTGGCGTGGCCTGTATTATGTATCTGCTTTTGTCATCAATATTTTAATTGCAAGACATTTTCAGGCATCTGTAAGCGGTGCAGTTTATTATATCAGCAGTATATATGCATTGGTGCTGTTGCTGACCAGCCTGAGTCTGGAATCGGGTATCATTTACTTTTCAGCAAAAAAAGAGATCCCGGCCGACCGGTTATTTAATTTTTCCATTACCTGGTCATTTATGATTGGGGTGTTCACTTTTTTAACGGTCTATCTTTTTTTTAATAAAGCCTTTGAGGCAATACCGCCTGGCCTGATAATACTTTCTGCCGTGTTGTTTATAACCGGCAACCTTTTAATAACTTACTGTTCGGGATTTTTTTATGCAGCTAATAATTTTGTATTACCCAATATCATAATTATTGCAGGTACACTTATCCTGATCATGTTGATTCCGTACAATGGAAGATCTGTTATACCCGCCATTAACGACCAGAACTATTTTTATGTTTATTTCAGCATTTTTTTTGTGCAGGGTTTGTGCATGGCAATAGCTGCATGGATAAAATTCATGCCAACGTTCTCGTTTAAAATTTTAACTGCTGTTCAGTTGCAGCTGTTATTTCGTTATTGTGCCCTGGCTTTCGCAGGTAATGTCATCTTTTTTTTATTGTACCGTATTGATTATTTTTTTGTAGAAAGATACTGCACGGCTGCAGAATTGGGAAACTATATACAGGTATCCAAACTGGTACACCTGTTTTTTATACTGCCAACCATTTTGGCTAGTGCTGTATTTCCGATCACTGCAGGCGGACAAAAAGAAGCTATTGTTACATTGCTCACACTTTTATCAAGATCTATATTCTTACTTTACCTTCTTGCCTGTGCTTTTTTAGCCCTTACCGGTAAATGGCTTTTTCCCTTTGTGTTTGGTGAAAGTTTTACTGCCATGTACCAGCCTTTTTTATGGCTGATCCCGGGCATACTTTCACTTTCAGGTATATTTACGCTTACTGCCTATTTTGCAGGGAAGAACAGGGTAAAAGTAAATATCATCGGATCGGTTTATGCATTGATCGTAATTGTTATTGGAGATATACTTTTCATTCCGCAATATGGAATAGTGGCAGCAGCCATGGTGAGCAGTGCTGGATACCTTGTTTACCAGGTATACATCATTGCGGTTTTTAAAAAAGAATATCAGATTGCCGTGGCAGATTTTTTTATCTTTAGATCAGCTGATCTAAAAAAGATAAAAGAAAGCATACAAAATTCAGTTACAAAGTGAAAGTAAGCAGTAATGATATATATGTGAGTGGGGAATATTTCAGCAAGCATCCCGATTGGGATATTGCCGATGCCCGTTGGAAGACCGATGTGATTGCCGGACTGCTTCAAAAAAATGAGGTGAAACCAAAAGAAGTTATTGAAGTTGGTTGTGGTGCCGGCGAAAACCTGGTTGAGTTACTGAAAAAAGCCAGCAGTATTGAAAAGCTAACCGGGTACGATATTTCGCCACAGGCCATTGAACTGGCCGCTAAAAAAGCAACTGGTAAGACCAGCTTTTTTAATGAAGATATTACAACCAAAGAAAATGTGCATGCGGATCTGATGCTTATAATAGATGTAGTAGAGCATGTGGATGATTATTATGGATTTTTGAGAAAGTTAAAACAAAAAAGCAATTGGTTTGTCTTTCATATTCCTTTGGATCTTTCCTGCAGAACCATAATGAAACCACATGTATTACTGCAGCAACGGCAATCTGTTGGGCATATTCATTATTACACCAAAGAAATGGTGGAGTGGGCTTTGCGGGATACCGGTTATGAAATTATTGACTGGGTGTATACAAAACCTGTTGTGGATGTTGCGCGGGCCGGTTCATTTAAAAGATTGGTTAAAAAAATATTGCGGAATATTTCGTTTGCCTTCAATAAAGACTGGAGTGCAAAAAAATGGGGTGGCTATTCCATGATGGTCCTGGCTAAATAATTATTTAACTACAGCTGTTAATGCAAGAATCTTTACTTCCTATATTAAGATGCCCGGTTACCAGAACTGCATTAACGCTTACCATTATAAAGCAGGCAGAGAAGGTGTATAATAATGAAACGGTTACAGTTATTGAAGAAGGGGTTTTATATGCAACAGCAGATTGGTTTTACCCCATCTTAAAAGGTGTTCCCCGGCTTACTGTTGAGGCGTTTCTTGATCACGAAATATTTTTATCTTCTGCGGATAATAATTATGCAAAGCTAAAAGAGAACCTGTTAAAAAAGTTTGGGGCATTGATCAAATATGCAGTTAAAAAAAACAAACGCACCAAAGCAAGTTTTACAAAAGAATGGTCGGTTTACAATTATGATAAAGACAAAACCTGGGATGCCAATGATGAAGGAATGGTTGAAAGGTTTTTAAAAGAGACAGCGGAAACCAGGGTTAGCCTGAAAGATAAAATTATTTTTGATGCAGGCTGCGGTAATGGAAAACTGGAGTCTTTAATAGCTTCAAACTGTGGGTCGATCATTGCCATGGATTTTGCCAATAGTATCGAAGATGCTTATGCCCGGAATAATTTTTCAAATGTCTTTTTTATACAGGGTGATGTGCAGTTTCCACCGGTACCTTTTATGTATTTTGATATTGTACACTGTAGTGGCGTTTTAATTCACACCAACAATGCAGAGCTGTCGTTTTCCTGTATTGAGCCTACAGTAAAAGAGGGCGGCAAATTAAGTGTATGGCTTTATCACCCGGTAAAGGATCGCGTACACAGGCTTTTTAACCGTATTCGCAGTGTAACCTCTAAATTGCCTTTAACTTTTCAATATTATTTATACGGGGTAACTATTTTTCCGCTGAGTTACTGCATAAAAAAACTGAAAGGCAATAAGCAGAATGCACGTGAGATGATGGTGAGTATCCTGGATTGGTTCACACCTGAATTCAGGTCGGAACACGAGCATACAGAAGCAGCAGCCTGGTTTAATAAAAGAGGTTATAACCAGGTGAACATAACCACGGTTGATCATTTTGGGTTTAATATTACAGGTGAAAAACAAAACAAATAAGGCAAATGAAAGTATTGTGGCTGGCAAGTATTTATCCATCAAAATTATTCCCCTTTAATGGGGATTTTATACAGCGGCATGCCCGCGCTACCGCCTTGTTTTGCAAAATTGAAGTGTTGCATATTGTGAAAGATGAACATGGAGATCTTACAGATGACATACAAGAAACCATTAGCACAGCAGGGAATTTAACCGAAAGGATCATTTATTATAAACCCGTTGCAACATCAATCAAGATCCTCGACAGACTTTTATCCAGTTTACAATACAAACGGTTATCAAGAAATGCTGTAAAAAAATATATTACTGATAATGGTAAACCTCATTTTTTTCACCTGCATATAGCCATGAAAGCGGGCCTTACTGCCTTGTGGGCTAAAAGAAAATACAATATTCCATACCTGATTACCGAGCATTGGGGTGGTTACCTGGAAGAAGCGGTGCCCAATATCAAAGATTATAATTTTGTATATCAGCATTACTGGAAAAAGATCATTACCGGAGCCATAGCGGCTACTTTTGTTTCGGCAGCATTGCAAAAGCTGATGATAAAAAAATATGCTATTGTAAACACACAGGTAATACCCAATGTGGTTGATACGTGTATTTTTTATCCGGTAGAAAAACAACCAGCTCATAAGATCAGGTTTATCCATATTTCAACTATGATCTACCAGAAAAATCCGGAGGCCATTTTACAGGCATTGGCATTGATAAAAGATGAATTTCAATTTGAGATGCTGTTGTATGGCCCTGTAACGGAAATGCAGAAAGACCTCATTACAAAGCAAGGATTAAAAGACAAGATTTTGCTCATGGGGGAAGTGCCACAGGAAGCATTGGCAAAATCAATGCAGCAATGCGATGCACTGATCCTGTACTCACGCTTTGAAACTTTTGGCTGCGTATTAATAGAAGCCAATGCCTGTGGCATACCGGTGATAGTTAGTGACCTGGAAGTTTTTCATGAAATTGTGGAAGAAGGCGTTAACGGTTTTTTTGTACCAGGAGAAAACGTTCAGGCTTTAGCTGAAAAATTGCGGGAATTTGTAAAGCAAAAAGACAGTTTTGATAAAGACCTGATTGCTGCCCATGCTGCTGAAAAATATAATTATAAAAAAGTTGGGCAACAGTTTTTTCAACTGTATAACAGGCTTGCTCCTAAATTACCATAGTTACTTTTTGTTCTTTGGTAACATACACAACAAGCCCGCTACCGGGCCAATGGCCAGAAAAAGAAACATATAACGCTGATCAAAATGCACCGATAAATAATTCAGCAATTCAATACTGGCAATGGTAATGGAAAACCCGATACAGGTAACCATGGTTATGGCCGTTCCTTTAATGGTTGCAATGGCATTTTGAGCAACCAGGGAAGAAAATAACGGTGAATCAGCAATAACAACCAATCCCCAAAAAATTAAAAATAAAATAAACGGCACAACAGGCAGGTAAAAAGCCAGCGGAGAAAACAGGCAGCAGCAGCCGGATAGCAGCAATGATACAAAAGCAGTTTTCTTTGCTCCAAATTTTTGTGAAAGATAGCCGCTGGCCACACAGGCCAAACCTCCGGCTGCAATGATGCAAAATGACCCGTACGAAATATTTAAATTGGCAGCTGGGTTGAAATGATTATATGCCATTAAAAGAACCGGCACAAAGGCCCAGAAAGCATACAGTTCCCACATGTGTCCAAAATAACCAAAGGCAGCCGAACGAAACGCTTTGTTTTTAAAACTGCTGAATACATCCCTGTATTTAAGTGATTGAATTTTACTTTGATAAGGTCCCGGGGGAACAAACAACAACATTAAAGCGCCCCCGGTGACAGATAAGGCTGAGGTAAAATACAACACTGTTTTCCAGGGAAGAACAGCAGTTAAACTTTTAATAAGGTGTGGAAAGGCTGTACCAATTACCAACGCACCTACTAAAAATCCCAGGGCTTTGCCCAAACCTTTTTCATAATAATCAGCCGCTATCTTCATTCCCACGGGATAAATACCCGCCAGGAAAAAGCCCGTTAAGAATCGCATCAGTAATACATGCGTAATTCCTGTACCCATAAACACAATGCCTGCATTTGAAATGGCTGCAAATAAAGCGCTGACAAAAAAAACATTTGAATGCCGGAACCTGTCGGCAATAAGTAAACCTGCATAAACCAACGTGCCGGCTATAAAACCAAACTGTACTGCCGATGTAATGCTTCCCAAAGCCTGTTGCGGAATATGCAAATGCAGGGCCAGGTCGGGCAAAATGGCATTACCTGCAAACCAAAGTGAAGTACAAAAAAATTGTGCAATCACTATTACCGGTAAAATATGGCTGCGGGTCCTGGTCATGAAATGGTTTCTTGTAAAGCGTGGTAACAGGTAATAAAAATAGCAATAATCAATCAGGGGCAATTGATTATTTAAAATGAAAGGGAAATGTTATTTTCGCAGCATCTACATAATAAAAAAGATAATAAAATGAGTGAAATTAAATTAACGCAGGGCGAAATACACAGCAGCAAAGGTGTAATGAAATTTGAATTGTATGATGATGACGCACCCATTGCAGTTGCAAATTTTAAAAAACTGATCAGCGAAGGTTTTACAACGGGCTTTCCTTTCACCGGGTAATACCAAACTTTATGATACAGGGTGGCTGCCCCAACGGTACCGGTGCCGGCGGCCCGGGCTATACCATCAACTTGCGAATTAAAAGGCAGCAAACAATATCACGACCGTGGCGTAATGTCAATGGCGCACCGTGGATTAAATACAGGCGGCTCTCAATTCTTTATTTGCCACAGCAGGCAAAATACCAGCCACCTGGATGGTGTGCATACCTGCTTTGGAAAAGTGATTGAGGGGTTGGAAATTATTGATGATATCAGGGGAGGAGATGTGATGGAGAAAGTGATCTTGATCTAACAGCTATTTTTCCCGTAAAAAAAAAAAACCCCCCCTTGTAAACCCCTTTTTTTTTAGGGGGGGATTTTTTATTTTAAAAAAAAAATCTAAAGACCAAAAAGGCCACTAAATCAAAAAAAAACCCACAAAAAGCCCAAACGGCCAATTACGTCAATAATTCCTTTTATAAAAAAAAAAAATATTTTTCCCACAGAATTTGGTTTAAAATTTATTTCCTATATTTTTTTTGGGGGTTACTGAAACCGAATGTTTCTTTGAAGCCTGTAAGCTTTGTAATACTGTAGTAAAATTATAAACAAAGTTTAAAATTCCAAATCTATAGCGGATATTTTTTTAGATGAAGACTGGTCAGTCCTGTTAACAATTTTCTCACACCATGTGCATAACTGGAAATGCACAGTTTATATTTCGCTAATTTTGAACAAAATCTAAACCAATGTTTACAAAATACAACAACGGTTATTGGTAATTATTGCCTTTTCCTGTTTAGCGGTTTTATAACAACAGCCCAAAACAGTGTTGTTCAGAAATATGAAACCGGAAATGTTTATGCCGGTATTGAAGTGGGTTCCAAAGGGTGTAAAGATGAGCATGGTTGAACTGGATAAGAGGCGTGCGGAAGAGGGGGAGTTTAGAATTCTGAAAGATACTTCCATCAATACCGATTTTATTTCTTTTACGCAGCCAACCTACCAGGCAACCTGGCTGCTTTAAACAGGTTATATGAAGTAGCGGTGAAGCAAAATAAAATACCTGTTGCCAATGTATTTACCGCAATCAGCAGTGGTGTAAATATACAGGCGCAAAAAGAAGATAAGAAGATATGGATAGATCAACTGATCAATGCATTCAGATTAAATAATAATGAGCCGGATAGAAAAGTTGCTGTTATTGATGTTGTAGAAGAGGCCAGGCTTTCGCATTTAGGCATTGTGCCCGAAGCAAGGCGTTACAATACTTTTTTAATTGATATAGGGAGTGGCAACACCAAGGGTGGTTATTTTCCTTACGGCAATACCAAAGATTTCAGATCTTTTCAACTTACCTGGGGAACAAAAAGTACTTTTAATGCTGCTGAAAAAATGCTGGGCGAGGATAAGGGTCTTGAAAATTTCAACAGCCAGTTAAACCGGGTGCTTGCCGGGGCAGAGAATAATGAAATTGTGTATGCGGTAAATGCAAGCGGCGCATTTCCAAAAAGTGATAATATTGCCTTCAGCGGTGGTATTGCCTGGGCTGTAGCTACATTAATTGTACCTGAATTAAACGACAATGCAGTTGTAGGGGTTACCTATGATGAAGTACTGGAATTTACCGAAAAGCTTGCCAAAAACCCTTCCTTATTACTCAGATTATTACCTTGTAAAAACCTTACCCGAAAATAGAATTGATGCGCAAAAAGTAGGCAAGGATGTAAAACAGGTAAACAAGGTTTTTGATCAGCGGGCATTACTGGCCGGTACCGGGCTGTTATTAAAAATTATGCGGCAGTTTGATGGTGTGGTTGAACGCAAAAAATTCTACCTGGTTAAAAACGGGGCAGTTGGTTGGATATCTGCTTATGTTAATCAAAATGTAGCTAAATAAAAATTAAACACCCACATTTATTACCCATGAGAGATACTAAATCTTTGTTACTGCTCTTAGTATCATTGCTATTGGTTTTGGTATCATTTGTATTAATCTGGACATGGGGCTACAGTTTCTATTCTAAAAACGGGGTTGTACAAACCAAGGCTACACAACCTGTACCCGATTCTGCAGCAATTGCTAATAAAGTAAGAGACTCGTTGCAGAAAGTATATGATGCAACCTTGCAGGACCTCGATTTTCAGCTGAATACTACGCTTACCAATTCAGATTCATTGCAAAATGAACTGAATCTTAAACTGGCTGAATTTCACAGGTTAAGAACTGAGATTACGGCCATTTTAAAAAACAAAACTGCTAACAATAATTACACTGTTGCCAAACAAAAAATTGGGGAGCTGCAAACTAAAGTAGATGACCTGAAAGAAAAAAATCAGGTAGTGGATACGGAGAATAAAAAACTGAATGCTGTACTTACAGAAATCAGTAAAGCAGAAAAGAATACTGATAAAAATGCCAGGCCCGGCATCATGGTAAAGCCCGCCATTTCAGAAAAACCAAACCTGGTTTACTCAGCATTTACAACTTCAGATCTCAGGCTCACTGCAGTAAGTAATACTGATGATAATGAAACTGCCCTTGCAGAAAATGCCGATAAATTATCCGGAGCTTTTACAATAGTGAATTTTAACAGCCAGCTTACCAATGCCGAAATGATGGTGGTAATTATTAAACCTGATGGGAAGGTTTTAAAAGGCTCGGGCTGGGATTCTGGTACATTCAATACACCCGATGGAAAAAGATTTATTCCTATAAGTTCAACTTCTCTTATTCACGTGGCGAAGCAAAGCGGCTGGCCTTTTCATTAAAAGCAGGTACTTTAACCAAAGGTAATTACGCCATGGAAGTTTATCATAACGGCTTGATGATTGGCAAGATTGTAAAAACACTCTCATAATAATTTTCTGTAAAGCTGTTATCTACATAAAATCTTACTATTTTAGTTTTATGAAAGCAGCCACTATCCATGAATTGAAGCTTGAATTAACCAATACACCTGCAGAGCAATTAGCAGACCTATGTATACGTTTGGCAAAATTCAAGAAAGAAAATAAAGAACTGCTTACTTACCTGCTGTTTGAATCCTTTGATGAGCAGGCCTATATTGAAAAATATAAAAACAGAAATGCTGCAGCAGTTTCAGGAGATCAACACTTCCAGCCTTTATTTTGTAAAAAAAGTTTGAGAAAAATTATTCGCATACTCAATAAATATGTACGGTATACCGGCTCAGCCGAGGCAGAAGTAAAACTCTTATTGTTTTTCTGTTCCACCCTGGTAGATTCCGGAATACCTGTTGAAAAAAAACCTGGTTATTAAGAACATCCTGCAGAATCAACTTAAAAAAATTTCAAAAACTATTGCTACTATGCATGAGGACCTGCAGTATGAGTATTCAAAAGAACTGGAACACTTGGCAGAAATGTAGTCTTCATAAAAAAATCGTACTTTAACAAAAAAAAGCAATGGCAAAATCTAAAAAAAGAAAACACCACCACGATTTTCATCCTCCCACGCATACTGCTAAAGCGCAAAAAGTAAAAGTGCTGTACTGGTTGCAGGCATATTCTTTTGCCTGCTTGGTATTGGCATTGCTTATTTTGCAGCAGGAGCCAGTTTATTGTGGTTAGTGGCCGGTGCGATTATAGGTGCTGTAGGGGGTTACTTTTTCGGGCTTCAGATCGATAAATCTTTCTCAAAAAAATAAATCGTCACATTAAGATTAGTTACACTTTACCCTGCATTTACTAACAATTGTAGCGGCAGGATGTGCATTATGAAATTGATACTTGCATTTTGCTGAACTAATGATTATTTTGGTTAATCATTATATTCTTTTAACCTAAAACTAAACTTATGGACATTAAAAAATTGCTCATGGAGGTATCGTAGGCGGTATCCTTTTTTTTCGGTCTTGGTTATTTGATCTATGGAAATCTTCTTACAGGTTTTATGCAAAACATCCGGGCACAGCAACCGGTGTTGACCGTGCGATGGAAGATATTCAATTTCTGTACCTGGCTATCGGTAACCTGGCAATGGGATTTTTGCTGGCTTATATTTTCGTAAGAAGTAATGTAAACTCGATGGCCGGTGGGCTTTTTACCGGTGGTATTGTTGGTGCACTGGTTTCTGTTGGAGTTGATTGTATGATGTATGCAACCACCAATGTTATAAGTAAAACAGCCATGGCTGCTGATGTTGCCGCAACTACAGTGATGTGTGCAATTGTAGGCGCAGTGGTAGGTATGGTAATGGGCATGGGTAAAAAGGCTGCCTGATTTTAATATGATTCCTTCATCGCAGGCTATTTTAATGATACTTATATTGAAAAACCTGTGATGAAGGTTTTTTATGATCAATCGCACTCAAACTGGCATCAATAAAAGATTTATTAGTTACTCTTAATAACTAAGTCTACATTTGCATTGTACATTAACGCTGTGAGCACACAGTACAGATAGATTCAATTTTTACAAAGTATTCTCCCCGTAACAGTTTTCTCGTCTTTTAAGTTTGCTTTCTCATTACTGCACAGGTATTTTATTTCTTTTATTTTAATTTTAAGTTTTATGAACATTTATGTTTCAAATTTGAGCTTTAACACCAGCGATGCTGAGTTAAGCGAACTTTTTTCAGCTTTTGGCGAAGTTTCTTCTTCCAAAGTTATTACTGACAGAGAGACCGGAAGATCACGTGGTTTTGGTTTTGTTGAAATGCCTTCTGAAGATGAAGGTAAAGATGCGATGCTTGGCCTTAACAAAAAAGAAGTTGAAGGACGTGCAATGTCTGTTTCTGTAGCTAAGGAAAGAGAAGAAAGAAGCAGTAACGGCGGCGGTGGAAACCGTGGTGGTTATGGCAACAACCGCAACAGCGGTGGTGGTGGAAGATGGTAATTTTTAATTAACTGACTTTCTATAAAGAGCTCTTAACGGGCTCTTTTTTTATGCCACTCATATTGCTATCTTTACGGAAGTGATAAAAAAATATAAAATGAACAGATTTATTTTTACTGCTGTGATTGTTTTCTCTTCAGTTGCTCTGCATGCACAAAAGGATGCAAAATTTTCTGTAGATATGAAACAGGAAATGTGTAACAAAGTAAAAGCAGCTGCACAACATGCCTGGCAGGGGTATAAAGATTTTGCCTGGGGTGCCGATGATCTTAAACCGCTTACCAAAACAGCAAAGACATGGTACAAAATGTCAATGCTGATGACACCGGTAGATGCATTTGATACATTTACTTTACTGGGATTGAAAACCGAAGCCAAAGAAGCCAAAGACCTCATCTTAACCAAACTTGATTTTAATATTGATAATGATGTACAGGTTTTTGAGATAACCATTCGCCTGCTGGCCGGTTTAATAACTGCTTATGAAATGGATGGCGACAAGAAATTTCTTACACTTGCCAAAGATCTTGCTGATCGACTGATGCCGGCCTTTAATTCAAAGACCGGAATGCCATACCGCTATGTGCATTTGCAAACAGGTAAAACAAGAGATGGTATTAACAACCCTGCCGAAATAGGAACATTGATGATGGAGTTTGGTAAGCTTTCAAAAATTACAGGTAATAAAAAATACTATGATGCTGCTAAGAAAGGGATGATGTATGTGTACCATCACAGGAGTGCTTGGATTTGGTAGGAGAGCAGATTGATGTGGAAACCGGCAAATGGGTAAATGCAAGAAGTCATATTGGTGCTTATATCGATTCTTATTATGAGTATTTATACAAAAGCTGGTTATTGTTTGGTGATAAAGATTTTAAAACCGCTTTTGATGTGCACAATACTGCCATTAAAAAACACCTCATCAGTAAAACAGATAAAGGCTGGTTTATGCACCAGATTGATATGAATACTGGTAAACAGATTGGTACAACCTATGGCGCACTGGAAGCCTTTTATGCAGGCCTGTGTGCCTTTGCAGGCGATGTGGAAACTGGCCGCCAGATTCAGGAAGCCAATTATTATATGTGGACACGTTTTAACATTGAACCCGAAGAATTTGACTTTAAAGCCGATACCATTACCAGCGCCTATTATATTTTACGGCCCGAAAACCTGGAGAGTGCTTTTTACATGTATCGCCTTACTGGCGAACTTAAATATTTATGGCAGGGGAAGGTAATGGTGGAAAGTATTATTGAGCATTGTAAAAATGACGCAGGATTTGCATCATTGAAAAATGTGCAAACATTTGAAAAAACAAATTCCATGGAAAGTTTCTTTTTTGGAGAAACATTAAAATACGCTTACCTCATCTTTGCACCTGAATCAACTTTGGATTTTAAAAAAGTGGTGCTGACTACCGAAGCACATCCTTTTAAAATAGGAAAAGCGAACTAATTATTCTTTGCGCATTTTATTAGTAAAGTAATCATGCATTAAAGCTTTGCCATTCTGCATATTAATGCAGAGTAACAGGTTTGCATCGCCGGATGATATTTCATCGTTATCATTACCCAGTATGATCAGCTGTTTGCCGGTATAGATACAGTCTGTAAATTCGTTGAGCTTTGTATTTAAAGTCCATTTGCTATTACCTTTCAGATCTACCCTGGCAAGAATAATATTGCCTGCATTTCCAACTTTTTCACGGTAACAAATAATAAATCCATCATCATTTTTTAAATGAATGGGTAAAGCATTGGTCTTGTTCAGCAAAAATCCACCCTGCAAATAAACCGCATCATTTATTTTTTCCGGTTCAGTAACCAGCAATTCAGCGGCTTTTTGTAGAATCTTTCAGGCTTACAGTAGCTGTGTATAATTTATTTCGGGCAGTTTCGGTATAAACAGATCTGTACCTGAAATGGATTTCGGTTTTCTCCAAGTCTTTACTGCTTAACAGGCCATACCATTTGCCGTTAAACGTATCAACAGCTGTACAAATACTACTGTAACTTTTGCTGCCGCTTTTTAAACTATTTATCTCCCGCTCTCTGTCACTTTCAGATCTCTTAAGATTATCAAGATCACTTATTTCATCACGAATATTCCTTTTCATTACGCTGATACTATCCTGCTGAAGGTTAAAATTTCTGCCACTATCAAGGTAAGCAGCATAACTTATCTTTTTTTCACTGTATAGTTTATTGTAAACCCTGTACCGTTCGTAGTAAGATTTGTATTTTTCATCCAATGCTGCCGCTGCTTTTTTAAGTTCCTTTATTTTTGCTTCGGCAGGGCTTTTGGCAATATCATCTTCATCAATTGCCGTTGCCAGTAAGCTGGTTGTTGATAAAGTATACTTCATTCCATCTGTAGCTGTTATCAGTATTTCATCATTGGCATCGTTGTATTCATAATAGTTTTTTTCGCCGGGCATTTTGCCTTTTAGTTGTGGGTTCTTTGCTTCAATCATTTCCCTGTCTGCTGTTTTTTCAAGTGTAAACGGATCAAATGCCAGTAACTCACCAATAAAAACCCAGGCATTCCCATTACCGGTTCCCATAACAGTTATTGGGTGAAATTTTACATCGCTGTTGTGCTTTATTTTTTTATTTGCGATGAGTTCTCCAGTTTCCGCATCATTGGTCTGTACAAAATAATTCGTGCTTAAACTTTTAAAGTACTGCCTCCACTTCTTTATATGAAGTGGCTTTTCCGTATTTAATAATACTGAACACGATCCCTTTATCAGCTTTTTCAAAAAACAGAACAGGGGTTATGGCCGATCGTTCATCATACCTGGACATACAACCCCTGAGTAAAAATATAAAGCCTGCTATTACAGCAGCAAGAATAAGTACTCCCCTGAAGGTATATTTTTTAACCATGTATTTTTTTTAAAGCTTAAATATAGACAACACAAATCAGGATTCAAAATGAACTCGGAATCTGCAAGTACTATTTAATTACATTTGCATCCACAACGATCTAAACAATAATGGCTTCAAAACGAAATGCAGCTGTCGGGTTCATTTTTATCACCCTACTGATTGATATAATAGGCTTTGGAATTATCATTCCGGTAATGCCAACTCTAATTTCCGATTTAAAGCAGGTAGATATCAGTACAGCTTCCACTTACGGTAGCCTGCTTATGTTTTCCTATGCCGTGGTGCAGTTTTTCTTTGCACCCATATTGGGAAATCTGAGTGATAAATATGGCCGCAGGCCGGTTTTGCTTTTCTCCTTATTTGGTTTTGGTATTGATTATATTTTTATGGCCCTGGCACCATCGTATGGCTGGTTATTTTTTGGAAGAATTATTGCAGGCATTACAGGTGCAAGCATGACAACCGAGCAGCTTATATTGCCGATGTAAGCACACCTGAGAACCGGGCAAAAAATTTTGGTATGATCGGTGCCGCATTCGGCCTCGGGTTTATCATTGGCCCCATGATTGGCGGATTGCTGGGAGGCCTTGGACCACGTATTCCTTTTTATGCAGCCGCTGCCCTGGCTTTATTGAACTGGGTGTATGGGTATTTTGTTTTGCCCGAATCTTTAAGCAAAGAAAACCGCCGCCCTTTTGAGTGGAAACGTGCAAACCCGGTTGGTTCATTATTGCATTTAAAAAAATATCCGCCATTGGCGGATTAGCTGTTTCTATTTTCCTGGTCTATGTTGCCGCACATGCCATCATGAGCAACTGGAGCTATTTTACCATGTACCGTTTTAACTGGGATGAAAAAATGGTTGGTATTTCGCTGGCTGTTGTTGGGGTATTGGTTGCAACTGTGCAGGGAGGATTAACCCGGATAATTAATCCGAGGTTGGGAAATGAAAAGACGCTGTACACCGGCCTAGCACTTTATGCATTGGGCATGTTGCTGTTTGGCATGGCTACACAAACCTGGATGATGTTTGTGTTTTTAATTCCGTATTGCCTGGGTGGTATTGCCCAGCCTGCACTGCAGGCGGTAATGGCAGGGCATGTGCCTGCCAATGTTCAGGGCGAACTGCAGGGCACGGTTACCAGTCTCATGAGCCTTGCTGCCATCATTGGCCCATTGCTCATGAATAATTTATTCTTTTACTTTACACATAGCGAAGCACCTTTTTTGTTGCCGGGAGCGCCATTTTTACTGGCCGCTGTTTTAATGGCAACCAGTGCATTTATTGCTTACAGAACTTTACATTATAAACAAAAGAAGCCTGTGATATGATCAGCGGAATTCACGATTTTAAAAATGTTTTTTTTATTGGTGTTGCCGGAGTTGGTATGAGTGCCATTGCACAATACCTGGCCGGCATTGATAAAAATAAGCGGCAGCGACCGCTATTTTAAAGAAGGAGAATTTAACGATACCAAAGAAAAATTGCTGGTAGCCGGCATACAATGTTTTTTACAAAACGGAGATGGCATAACTGCTGAGACCGACCTGGTTGTAGTTTCTACAGCCATAGAAGATACGGTGTTTGAAGTACAAAAAGCAAAGCAACTGAATATTCCCATCATCAAACGATCTGAACTGCTGGCACTCATTGCTAAAAGTAAAAGAACGATTGCAGTAGGCGGAACATCGGGCAAAAGCACTACCAGTGCCATGTTGTTTGATATACTGGATAAAGCAGGTTTACAACCCAGCATCATTAGCGGAGCAGGATTGGTAAGTATAATTAAAGAAGGAAAAATAGGCAATGCAAAAGTTGGAGCAGGAGAGTGGCTGGTTATTGAAGCAGATGAAAGTGATGGCTCTATTGTGCAATACGAACCTGAAATTGGATTGCTGCTGAACGTTGATAAAGACCACCAGGAGATTGATGAACTGACGAGCATCTTCACCATATTTAAAAACAACAGTAAGAAGTTTATCGTCAACCAATCCAATACTTTAGCCAGACAGCTTTCACAAAATATTAAGCAGGATTTTCTTCAGATGAAAACTCAGAAGCAGGATATGTAGCTAAAGATTTTAAACAGTCAGGATTTAATATTCAATATTCAATTTTCAATGTTCAATTTTCAATGAATACGATCGGGCATCACAATGGAGAATGCCCGGCTGCTGTTGCCGTTGCAAACCAAATTGGTGTTGATCTTGAAACCTGTGCATCTTCCTTAAAAATTACGAAGGCATTTACCGCCGCAACCAGGTGCTGGGTAACAAAAGCGGTGTTTGGGTAATAGATGATTATGCACACAATCCGGTAAAATGTGCTGCTGCTATTATGGCATGCCAGCCGGTAGCCAATAAAGTTGTAGCCTGGTTTCAGCCGCATGGTTATGGGCCTACCAGGTTTTTGCGTGATGATTTTGTAAAAGAAATTGCCGCCGCCTTAAGGCCGCAGGATGAAATATGGATGAGTGAGATATTCTATGCCGGTGGCACAGCCGTAAAAGATATCAGCGCCAACGATTTAATTAATGACATAAAGGCTATGGGTAAAAATGCATTTTTTGTTGAAGACCGAAACCTGTTCCTGGAGACAGCCAGGCCTCATCTTTCTGATAATTCTGTCTTACTTTTAATGGGGGCAAGAGATCCGGGGCTGGAAGCATTCAGCAAATCTGTTTTTGAATCACTATAAATAAAAACGATGAAAATTATTTTAAGTGCATTACTCATTTTTTTCTCAATAACCGGTCATGCACAAATAGCCGCCAAACCGGTTACCAATGCAGAATTAAAGTTCGTTGGCAACTGGGCAGGCCCCATGGTCGCCACAGTTTTTATTGATGAAAAAAATCAGCATAGCTTTTCAACTGCACTTGAGGTAGTTGATATGCAGGATTCATTGATGTTTAACTTCACTTATACCGATGCAGCCGGCAAACAATTGATTGAAAAATATCCACTGCGCATTTATGACAATGGAGATAAACTGAGCTTTGACAGTACACAATTTGAGATTACAGATATACACAGAAAGGGCCCAAGGCTAATCATCTATGCCGAAAGAGAAGGGTATGATAATAACCGCCGGGTAGAGTGGCAGGATATATTCATCATCGGCCCTGGAATATTAAATATTACAAGGGATCAGGTATCCAGATATGATAGATTTTTCAATTAAAAGAAGATTAAATCTTACAAAAAAATAAACAGCCACTACAAGTATGTCTTCAATATTAATTCAGCATATTGCACAGTTGGTAAATGTGAGAGAAGAGAACCAATTGCTGCGGGGTACTGCTTTGGCTAACCTGCCGGTAATTGAAGATGCATTTGTTTTGATAGAAGACGGCATCATTGCCCAATACGGCCATATGTACGAGTTGGAACTAAAAGTTCCGCAACTGCCCAAATATATAATTGATGCTGATGAGCAATTTGTTTTACCAACCTGGTGTGACAGCCACACTCATATCGTTTTTGCCAAAACCCGTGAAGAAGAATTTATTGATAAATTAAACGGCATGAGCTATGCAGATATTGCCGCAAAAGGTGGCGGTATCTTAAACTCGGCCAATAAATTAAATGAAGCAAGCGAATATGATTTGTTCAACAGCGCCAGGAAAAGATTGGAAGAATTAAGCAAACTCGGCACTGGTGCCATCGAAATAAAAAGCGGCTACGGTTTAACTGTAGAAGGGGAGCTGAAGATGCTACGTGTGATAAAAAAGCTGAAAGAAAAATCAAACCTTAGCATCAAATCAACTTTCTTGGGGGCACATACTTATCCCGTTGCTTATAAAGAAAATCGTGCTGGCTACATTGACAGTATCATCAACCAAATGCTGCCGGTAATTGCTGCAGAAAAGCTGGCGGATTATATTGATTGCTTCTGCGAAACCGGTTTTTTTTCTCCCGAAGAAATGGAAACCATATGCAAAGCGGGCATGAGTTATGGGCTTAAACCCAAACTGCACGTTAACCAGTTAAACAGCATTGGAGGCATCGAATCTGCTATAAAGTTAAATGCCTTATCCGTTGATCATCTGGAGACTATGACAGATGACGATATTAAATTATTAAGCAGTTCAAACACCATTGGAACGCTTTTTGCCAACGGCTGCTTTCTTCTTAAGAATGCACTACCAACCTGCCAGGCAGTTAATTGATTACGGCTGCGCCATTGCCCTGGCCAGCGATTACAACCCCGGCTCATCACCCAGCGGTAACATGAATTTTGTAGTTGCCTTGAGCTGCATTCAAATGAAAATGCTGCCCGAAGAAGCTATCAATGCAGCTACCGTAAACGGAGCCTATGCCATGGAATTGCAGAACGAACTTGGAAGCATCACCATCGGCAAAAAAGCCAACCTCATTTTTACAAAACCAATTCCTTCACTTGCTTACCTTCCTTATTCTTTCGGAAGTAATTTGATAGATAAAGTGATGATTAATGGACAGTTTATTTAAATGATATAGTATGCAACGTTTTTTTATCATGATGCTCTGTCTTTTCTTTTGCCATAGCACTTTTGCACAGGCAGATAGTAATGCCTGTTTGAATTATAAGAAAGGATATTTTTCTTACACCGATTCGTTGGGAAACACTGTTTTGGTTCACCGGCGAAATAAATACCAGTACGATAAAAATACGGTCACAAAAGTAAGAACGCAGTTCAGGTTAAACTGGACCGGTAGTTGTTCATACCAGATCACACAGGCAATTACCAACAGCAAAGCTGCCCGAAATATAAAAACAGCAGTACCGTAGTGGTTATTGCTAAAACCGACGGGGATAATGGTTACACATATACCTGCGAATGCAAGGATAGTACAAACATTAAAAGCGGGTATATGAAAAAGCTCACCAAACAGCAATACTATGATCTTTTTTAAAGTACAAATGCCGGGATTAAAAAAAACGACATTTGATTTTTAACTGTATGTATTAGCCTAAAATGATTTGAACCTTTCGTAGCTCAGCCTGTTAAGCATTTCCCGGTCATCTGGATGTGCAATATCTATCAGCAATTTTGCACGCTGCCTTAAATTTTTACCAAATAAATTAACTGCACCATACTCGGTAACCACAAAATGCACATGCCCACGGGTGGTAACCACACCGGCGCCTTCTTTTAAATGTGGTACAATCCTGGGTATGCCTTTGACAGTGCGGCTGTTTAATGCAATGATGGGTTTGCCGCCCGTGCTTAATGCAGATCCGCGCATAAAATCAAGCTGACCGCCTATTCCACTGTATTGGTAAGCGCCTATACTGTCGGCACAAACCTGGCCAGTTAAATCTACTTCAATCGCACTGTTAATGGCAATCACTTTTGGGTTTTGCCTGATCACATGCGGATTGTTAACATAGGCAATATCCAGAAAATTAAATGACGAATTATCATTTACATAATCATACAATTTTTGTTCCGATGGCAAAGAAGTAACTGTTTTATTGGGGTGTTTTGCCTTATATTTGTTATTGATCACATCTTTTTCTACCAGGTTAATGATGCCATCGCTCAGCATTTCGGTATGCACACCCAGGTTTTTATGGTTTCCCAAAAAAGAAAGTACTGCATCCGGTATAGTACCAATACCCATCTGCAGGGTACTGCCATCCTCAATCATATCAGCAATATGTTTACCTATCTGTAGCTCAGTTTCACCAACTTTTGCACTGTAACTTTCTTCCGGTATGGCAGAATCATGTAAAACCATTTTGGTAAACCTGTCCGTATGTATCATTCCATCGCCATGTGTACGGGGCATTTGTGGATTTATCAGTGCAATCGTTTGCCAGGCATTATCAACTGCAGCACGGGCAATATCTACCGACAAGCCCAATGAACAGTATCCATGCTGATCAGGCGGAGAAACCTGTACAATGGCGGTATCCAGTTCCAGTATTTTACTGGTGAACAGGTAAGGAATATCACTTAAAAAAACCGGCACAAAATCGGCCCGGCCTTCTGCCACTGCAGATCGAATTGGCTCAGATACAAATAAGGAGTTCATATGAAAACTCTTACCATATACCGGTTTCATGATCTCCAGTTCTCCTTTTAAGGTTATGGAAACCATTTCAACTGACTGCAGGCGGTCGCTTTCTTTGGCGAGTTCATTCAAAAGGTAATAGGTACACACTGCCGTGTATAAAAACGCGGGTGTTACTTTCAATAATGGATAATGCTTCTTTGGAGCTTACGTAGTTGTAGGGGTGAATCATTGATTGTTTTTTGCTGCAAATTTCAGCTTTATAACCTAAAGTGCCGGCTAATCTTTATCATGTGGCAGTATGATTTTTATCTGAACATGGATTTTTTACCACAAAGGACACGAAGTAAAGAACACAAAGTGCACTAAGTATATCTTTGTGTTCTTAGTGCATACCTTTGTGACCCTTGTGGTTAATTTTCTTAATTTTAAAAATAAAAAATAGCCGGTAAGTCGTAAAAAATAAAACGTCTTTCCGCCTTCCCGGCAAAAAACAATAACCATGGCTCAACAACTAATTGAATGTGTTCCAAATTTCTCAGAAGGAAATGATTTAAACATCATCAAACAAATAACCAACGAAATAGAATCCGTTGAGGGCGTACGCTTATTAAACGTAGACCCAGGCAAAGCCACCAACCGTACTGTAGTAACCATGGTAGGCGAGCCGGCTAATGTTATTGAAGCCGCTTACAAAGCCATCAAAAAAGCCGGCGAGTTAATAGACATGAGCAAACACAAAGGCGAGCACCCCCGCATGGGCGCAACAGATGTTTGTCCGCTGATACCCATAGCAAACATCAGCATGGAAGAAACAGCAACCTACGCACAGCAACTTGCCAAAAGGGTAGGAGAAGAACTCAACATCCCCGTTTATTTATACGAAGCTGCACAGCCCGATGCAACAAGAAATAATTTATCGGTGATAAGAGCCGGCGAATACGAAGGTTTTTTTAAAAAAATAAAAGAGCCGCAGTGGAAACCAGATTTTGGC
>JADJTY010000004.1 GCA_016710935.1 Chitinophagaceae bacterium
GGATATAATGGTGACCATAAATTAACTGCTTTTTAAAACTTAATTATCCAATATTACAATTAAGAAGCTTCTTTGTTGTCCAATTTTATCCCGAATGGTTAAATTTGCCATCCTGATAGCAATTTGCACATAAAACCAGCTTTTTTTACAAAGACGTGTAAGACCGGGAATATTTATAAAAGCAGGAATTACACGGTATGGTTTCAAAAACAGTTCAAACTAAGTCAGGATATTGAACTGTATTACGATACCTTTGGCGCAAAACAAGCTGTGAGCTAGAAGCTGTTAGCTAAAGTGAAGAAACAATAACGAACAACGAACAAATGGCAAAATAATTGGTGTAGCAAATCAAAAAGGCGGGGTAGGTAAAACTACTACGGCTATAAACCTGGCGGCAAGTCTTGCCGTGCTGGAATATAAAACCCTGCTGGTAGATGCCGATCCCCAGGCAAACAGTACCACCGGTACCGGTTTCGACCTGCATAATATTACCCAAAGCTTATACGATTGCATGGTGAATGAAGCACAGGCAAAGGATATTATTTTAAAGTCGGATATACCTTTTTTAGATATACTGCCATCGCATATTGACCTGGTGGGTGCCGAAATAGAATGATTAAATTACCCAACCGGGAAACCGTTTTAAAGAAAATACTGGAACCCATCCGGGATAATTATGATTTCATCATTATTGACTGTTCTCCATCGCTGGGGTTAACGGTAAATGCATTAACTGCTGCCGATAGCGTTGTGGTACCAGTACAAACCGAATTTTTTGCCCTGGAGGCCTGGGTAAATTATTAAACACCATTAAAATTGTACAAACAGGTTGAACACGGATCTGAAAATAGAAGGTATATTAATGACCATGTATGATGGCCGCCTGCGCCTTTGCAAACCAGGTGGTAAGTGAAGTGCGGCGCCATTTTGAAGAAATTGTTTTCAGCAGCATCATTCACCGTAATACCCGCCTGAGCGAAGCACCCAGCTTTGGAAAACCAGTTATATTGTATGATGCCGACAGCAAGGGAGCGGTGAACTATCTGAATCTGGCAAAAGAAATTTTGCAGAAAAATAATATGACCAAGATAAAAGAAGAAGAAAGAATAATAGAATAACAAGCCTTTAGCCATTAGCTTTTAGCCATTAGCCACGTGCTTTTTGCTAAAAGCTAAGTGCTAGAAGCTAAAAGCTAAAAACTATGTCGCAGCCAAATAAAAAAGATGCTTTAGGAAAAGGAATAAGAAGTTTATTACAGAACATTGATGCCGATCTGAAAAACACTGCCGGAAATTTATCCGCAGGATCCAGTGGAAAACCCGAAGTGTTGGAGCAGGCTTCTTTATCCTACCGGATTGCATTGGACCAGATTGAGGTAAATCCCAAACAGCCCCGCCACGATTTTGATATTGATGCTTTGAACGAGTTGGCTGCGTCCATTAAAATACACGACATTATTCAGCCGCTCACGGTTTCAAAACTATCCAATGGTAAATACAGGCTTATTGCAGGCGAACGCCGTTTAAGGGCATCAAAATAGCCGGTATAAAAGATGTACCGGTATATATCAGCAGGCCAACGATGCCGAGTTACTGGAATTATCGCTGCTTGAAAATTTACAACGTAAAGATCTGAATGCCATTGAAATTGCATTAAGTTATAAGCGCCTGATGGATGAACTGGAATACAAACAGGAACAGGTGGCCGAAAGAATGGGTAAAGAAAGAAGTACCGTAGCCAATTACATCCGCCTGCTTAAATTACCACCGGATATCCAGGTAGCAGTTCGTACCGGTGTCATAACCATGGGCCATGCCCGGGCATTGATAAATGTTGATGTGGTTGATAAACAATTATACATTTTCAACGAGAAAAAAGAACGGCTTGTCTGTAAGACAAACAGAAGAACTGGTAAGAAAGCAATATACACCGGCTGTTAAGTTGCTGTAAAAGCATCGTTGCCCGACAATTTTAGAAAGATAGAAGATAATTTAGCCTCAAACTTTAACACCCGTGTAAAAAATGAAACACGACAAAAAAGGCAGCGGTAGTATTTTATTTGAGTACTACTCCGTTGAAGAATTAAATGCTTTGCTTGATAAATTTAATATCAACGTATCTTAATGTTTAAAGCTTCCACAATTATCATTTTTATTTGTTCGTTTTTTGTATGTGGTAATCTTTTGCTCAAAAAGACAGCACCAGAAAACGCAACACAAAAATTTTCTCGAAACCCGATCCATCAAAAGCATACAATCCGAATATTGCTATCTACCGCTCGGCCATAATCCCGGGCTGGGGACAGGCAACCAATAAAAAATACTGGAAAATTCCGGTGGTGTACGCAGCATTGGGAACAACAACCTATATCTTTTTTAGAAATGTTAAACAGTATAAGGAAGCTAAAAATGCCTATTTAAATTCCATTGATGGCAACCCTGCAAACGATTTTGAAATACCCCAGCCCTATTTTTCGGTAAAAGACCAACCGGACAGGATTAAAACTTTCAGAAACCAGGTGCGGCAAAATGTTGATTACACGGTGCTGTTCTTTATTCTTTTCTGGGGTTTGAATGTGGTAGATGCCACGGTTGATGCACACCTGAAGACTTTTGATGTAAGTGATGATCTTAGCCTGCAGATAAAGCCGGGCTACAGCCAGTTTGCAAACACCAATGGTATAAGTATTGTGCTCAACATCGGAAAAACCCGTTCAAAATAATTATCTTCATTTCCGTTATCACTAACTATAAAATTCACAGATGAATAATGCAGGTAATTCCCCCGGAATTTATCCCGATCCTATCGGGAGGGGGTTAGGGGGTATGAAAATTGCGCTGATCGGTTATGGAAAAATGGGTAAAACCATTGAAGCAATTGCACTTGAAAGAGGTCACACGGTAGATTTAAAGATCGATATTGACAGCAAGGGAGATCTTACAAAAGAAAACCTGCTGCTATGCGATGTGGCTATAGAATTTACCGGGCCGCATAGTGCCAAAGAAAATATTCTTTCCTGCCTTCATGCCGGCATCCCGGTGGTGAGCGGCAGTACCGGCTGGTTAGAAGACTGGGACGAAGTAGCAAATTATTGTAAAGAAAAAATGGCAGCTTTTATATGCCAGCAATTTTAGTGTAGGAGTGAATATTTTTTGAAGTGAACAAAAACTGGCGCAGTTGATGAACGGGCATCATGAATATGCCATCAGCATCAGGGAGATCCACCACACGCAAAAAAGATGCGCCAAGCGGCACGGCCATTACCCTGGCAGAACAGATCTTACAGGAAATTTCAACAAAAAAATGGGTAAACGATGAAACAACTGATCCGAAGCATTGTCCATCATCAGCAAACGGAAGACCCTGCACCGGGCACACACAGCATTACCTACAGTTCAGCCGTTGATGATATTGAGATCTACATACGGCACACAACCGCAATGGATTTGCATTGGGAGCGGTTTTAGCTGCTGAATATAGCTGCGATAAAAAGGTATTTTCAGCATGAAGGATGTTCTTGGCTTATCTTAATTGAAATTTAAACCGGCATGTTCAAAACAAACAAGTATTTCTCATTTTTATTTTTAACCTAGTTGCACTATTTGCAAATGCACAGGTGTCAATACCGACAGCCTGAAGTTCATAATCAAATTCAATGCTGATAATGCCGAAAACGCAAAAGCATACAAAGCACTTGCCAATGCCATGCTCTTTAAAGATTTTGATGAGTGCCAGGCTGCCGCTGTTAAAGGGGCTGCACTTGCCGAAAAATTAAAAGACCCCGCTTCCGTGGCTGAGCTTAAAAAGTATACCGGTTTATCCTGGTATTTTAAAGGCTCTTACGACAGTGCCGCAGTGTATTACTATAAAGCGATGGATATCCTCAAAAAAACAGATGCACCTGCAGTTAAAGCCGGTGTTCTGAACGAATTGGGTAAATTATACCGCAAAACAAGAGACCTGGACCGTTCACTGCAGATGTATGATGAAGCCTATGCTATTTATAATAAGCTGAACAACGACGACGGTATGGCTACGATCCTGAATGAATCGGGCGTGGTATTTGAATATAAGGAAGATTATACGGAAGCCATCAGGAGGTATAAAAGCTCCCTGGCCATTCGTGAAAAAATGAATGACCTCTCCGGCAAAGCCTACAGTTTTAATTTTTTAGGAGGGGTGTATACTTTACAAAAAAACTTTGTGGAGGCTGAGAAATATTTACTGGAGGCGCTTGAACTGAGGAAAGCCTTAAAAGATAGTTTTGCCATTGCACTGGGTCATGGTGACCTGGGTTATATGTATAAAGAGCAGGGCCAATATGCAAAAGCGATCGAACAATATAACCTCAGCAACAGTGTAGCAATAAAAATGCGTTATGCAGATTTACTGTTATCAAACTATAAAGAACTGGCTGTAATTGCCGAAAAAGGAGACCCGGCATTATCGCTTAATTTTTACAAAAAACAAATGGCGCTAAAGGATTCTATATATTCGGGCGATAAGCTAAAACAAATCGAACAGCTGAATGCAAAATATCAAACAGAAAAAAAAGAACAGCAGTTGAAATTACAGGACGCGGAGATCACTAAAAAGAATTACCTGCTTGGGGGATTGATTGCTGTAACTGTGCTTTTAAGCTTTGCCGGCTTTAATTTTTACCGCAAAAGACAGATTCAAAACAGGATGCTTTTACAGGCCGAAGTGATGAAGCAACAGGATATAGCGACCAAAGCCATTATCAATGCCGAAGAGAATGAACGCAAACGAATAGCCGCCGAACTGCATGATGGTGTGGGCCAGATGATGAGTGCGGAAAAAATGAATTTATCGGCATTTGAAAACGATATCGAGTTTAGGGATGAAGCACAGAAAATAACTTTTGATAAACTGATTGGCCTGGTAGATGAAAGCTGTAAAGAGATCAGAAGTGTAAGTCACCAGATGATGCCCAATGCTTTGTTGAAGAGCGGGCTGGCCAGTGCTGTAAAGGAATTTCTTGATAAAATTGATAACCGCATCATCAAAATTAACCTGCACACCGAAGGATTACATGAACGGCTTGACAGTAATGTAGAAACTGTTTTATACCGGGTGATACAGGAATGTGTGAATAATGTGATAAAACATTCCGGCGCCAATAACCTGGATATATCTTTGATCAAGGATGCAGATGGAATTGCTGCAACTGTTGAAGACAATGGCCGCGGGTTTGATATTAATGATAAACAGCATTTTGAGGGGATCGGTTTAAAGAATATCAGTTCAAGGGTTGCCTTTTTAAAAGGTACGGTAGATTTTGACAGTTCCCCGGGCAAAGGGACATTGGTAGCTATTCATGTACCCATTACCGGCTAAAAAAATTATCTTGCACACTATACCGGTAGTAACAAACCATATGAAAGATAAAAAAATAATTTTAGGCATTGTTGATGATCACCAGATTGTAATTGATGGGCTGAAATCTTTGTTGCATGGCCACGACCAGTTTGAAGTGGTAATTGAGTGTACCCAACCTTTGGAAATGATCTCCTGATTGAAAAAAAATCTATAGATATTTTATTAACGGATATCATGATGCCCGGGTTAAACGGCGCCGAACTTTCAAAACAGGTACACCAGCAATTTCCCCAAATAAAAATACTGGCACTTAGCATGAGCGGCCAGGGCGACCTTGTTAACCAGATGATCGACGATGCCGATATTTCCGGTTATGTGTTGAAAAACATCGGCAAGCAGGAACTGATAAAAGCGTTGGAGAAAATATCCGGTGGCGGTGTCTATTTCAGCGAAGAGGTTTTGCATGAAATGACCGGGACAGTGAGCTGAAAAAAGAAAATGAAGAAGCACGGTTAACATCCCGTGAAATAGAGATCGTTCAGCTTATTGAAAAAGAATTAAGTAATAAACAGATCGCCGAACAATTATTCCTTAGTGAACGCACCATTGAAACCCATCGCAAAAATATATTCCGAAAAACAAGTACCAGCAGCGTTATCGGCCTGGTTAAATATGCTTACGAGCATAAGCTTATTTAAAAGGAAAAAGTAAACTGTCAATTTTCAATAGAACAATTTTTAAGTTTCCAGAAAGTAAATTGCTTATTGCCTTTTGCTTATTGCCAATTGCTTTTTGCCAATTGCCTATTGATTCCCCAGGTTCTCCAGCATATCCTTCGTCATTCCTTCCAGGTCAAATTCTTCTTTCCAGCCCCAGTCTTTACGTGCTACTGCATCATCAATGCTTTGAGGCCAGCTATCGGCAATCGCCTGCCGGTAATCAGGTTTGTAGCTGATTGAAAAATCTGGAATATGATTTTTTATTTCAGCCCCAATTTCTTTTGGCGAAAAACTCATACCTGAAATATTATAAGAAGTGCGGATTGAAATTTTTGATGCATCAGCTTCCATCAGTTCGATGGTGGCCCGAATGGCATCGGGCATATACATCATCGGCAGGTAGGTATCTTCCCGCAAAAAACATTCGTATTTCTTTTCTTCCAGTGCTTCATGATAAATTTCAACAGCATAATCCGTTGTTCCGCCGCCAGGAGCACTTTTATAACTGATCAAACCGGGGTAGCGCAAACTTCTTACATCAACACCATAACGGCGGTTATAATAATTGCACCAGAACTCGCCGGCAAATTTGCTGATGCCATAAACAGTTACGGGTTCAATAACGGTGGCCTGCGGGCAATGTTGCCTGGGCGATGTAGGCCCAAAAACCGCAATAGACGAGGGCCAGTAAACCTTGTGCAGGTTTTCTTCCCGGGCTATATCCAGCACGTTCAGCAGGCTCTGCATATTCAGGCTCCAGGCCAGGTTGGGATTTTTTTCGCCGGTAGCAGAAAGGATAGCAGCCAGTAAATATATTTGTGTAATACCTTGCCTGATCACCTGTACATGCAGCATTTCCTTGTTCATCACATCCATGCTCACATAAGGACCGGTTCCTTTTAAAAGGTCGTTCTCTTCCCGCAGGTCAGAAGCAACCACATTGGCATTGCCATACATTTTTCGCAAAGCCAATGTAAGCTCTACACCTATTTGCCCGCTGGCACCAATGACCAATATTTTTTCTTTTACCATAGTGATTGTTTATTGTACAAATGTAAGGACGAAAAGCATTCCCACCGCCCGGTACTCATGGGTAGTACAGGGCATAGGTTACAGCTATTTCTGTTTTCTTGTTGTTGTGTAAGGTTGATAAAGATCAAATGGAGATATAAGGGCACACTATTGCCGTAATTTTTATTGTCCCCTGGGCGAAGTGAAATGTTTTCGAAGCGGATATAACAAACGGGTTACTATTATAACTACCCACAAAATGATTTTTAAAGCCAGCCATATTTTTCAACCAACCGTTCTTTTTGATTTCGGGCTACCGGTATATGATCACCATTATCCATCGTTAGAATACCCTCATTGCGGTTAAATTGTTTTACACGGTTCAGATTAATGATATATTGCCGGTGTACCCTTAAGAAATGGCTTTCTTCCAGCACTTCCTGTACATCTTTTAAAGTTTTGGAAATAGTAAACAGCTTTTTATCAGTCAATAAAAGCCTGGAATAATTATTACTGGCCTCTACATAAACAATCTCGTTTAATTCAATAAAAGTAATACCGTTATTTCCCTGAATAGCAATTTTATTAGGCAGTTCTCCCCTTAGCTGTCTTTGTACCAGATTTAACTGGGCGGCAGTCGGCTTCATCTTTTTTTCTGCCTTTGCCACGGCTTCAATCAAATCTATACTGTCAATGGGTTTAACCAGGTAATCCAGTGCATTAAAACGAAAGGCCTTTAATGCATATTGATTATAAGCGGTAATAAATATGATGCTGAAATTAAGATGCAGTATTTTTTCAAGCAGCTCAAAACCATTCATTCCGGGCATTTCTATGTCAAGAAACAACAGGTCAGGTTGCAGTTTCTCAATATCATTCACAGCTTTTGTTGAGTTGGTATAGGTGCCGGCTACTGCTACCTGTGGGCAGTGTGCAGCCAGTTCGATCTTTAACAGCTCAATACTATCGGGCTCATCATCTACGATAATAGTTTTTAATAAATTCATTATACAGGTATTTGAATTATAACATGTGTTCCTGCCACTTCTCCGATGTCATTAACAATATCATGAATAGCCACATTGGCACCGGTTTTATAGATCTGGTTTATTAATGCTATCCGTTCAGAAGTTACTTTCATTCCATAAGATTTATGCCGGGTTGCTGTTTTGCTTTGTAATTCTTCCGACTTTGTTCTGCCTACACCATTATCAGCAATATTTATTTCCAGTATGGATTCATTGTTTTTCATTGCTGCTGTTATATCAATACGGCCTCCTTCTTCTTTATGCATTAATCCATGCCAGATAGCATTTTCAACATAGGGCTGCAACAAAAGCGGCGGAATCTCGATATAATCCATTTCCACATCCTTATCAACTGAAATGCTGTAACTCATTTTTTCTTTAAAACGCATAGCTTCCATCTCAATATATAAACGCAACGCTTCCAGTTCAGCAGCCAATGAGATCCGTTCGTTTCGCGAATTTTCCATCACCAGTCTGATGAGTCGTGAAAATTTGGTCAGATATTCAGAAGCTGCATGCGTGTCATTCTGTGTGGTATATAGTTTGATAGAATTAAGGCAATTAAAAATAAAATGCGGGTTCATTTGCGACCGCAGGGCCGTCAATGATATATCGGCAAGGTTGCGCTGAAATTCGGATGCTTTTTTCTCCTGCTCTGCCTTTTCTTTAGCCAGTTCCATTTTAAGTTTACCTTGTTTCAACCGGTTAAGATAAAAAATATAAGATGCCCCCAGGCTCAACAATAACAGCATGCCTATGCTGTAAAACCATTGCTGGCGGCGTTTCAATTTGTTCAGATCATTTTCTTGTGATAGCGTTTTTACCTGTGCGGATTGCAGTAACATTTCCTTTTCTGAAATAGTAAGTTGTTTCTCCTTTTGCTGTTTTAAGAGTTGTTCATTTTGAAGGTCGGCCTGCGTTTTCAGGTAAGCCAGTTTTTGCAGGTCTTTTTCTTTTATGTTAAAATCGAGTTCCTTTTTATTTAGCTCGAGTAATTGTTGTTGCTCCCTGGCGAATAATTCCTGTTTTCTTAATTTCTCATCCGATTTGAGTCTTTGTATTTCGATAGAATCCGACTTTCTGTCAAATTCATATTGAAGTGTAAGACGTGATATTTTCTTTTCCTTTTCATTATTGATGATCTTATCCCTAAATTCAATATATTTTTTATAGCTATTTAGTGCATTCGTAAAATCCTTTTGTTTTTCATACATGATACTCAGGCCTTCCCAGGCATATCGTTGGTTTATTAAACTGCCAACCTCTGCAGCAACCTGTTTTCCCATATTAAAATATTCGATGCATTTATTGTATCGTTCCTTGGGGGCTATTCCCATTTGTGTCAGTATCGAATCGGGTACATCCCGGTATAATTCACCAATACTAAGATGAACAACTAGTAAATCATTTTTATTTACTCCTGGTTTTTTTTTCCCGCAAGCAATGCCTTGTTGTAGCAGTTCATGGCAGCGTGGTAATCTGATATGCTATAATACAGATAACCCAGGTTATTAAGCAACCGCAGCAGACCGGTATTTTTACCTGATTGTTCAAAGGCCTTAACCGAAATTAGATAGTACTTTATTGCCTCTTCATATTTAGCCATGTTTTGATAAGCCGTTCCGATACTATTTAAAATATGTGCTGTATCTCCAACACCAATATACCTCGCAACAACCAACGCTTTTTTAAAATATTCCAATGCTTTTCATTTTCTGACAGGCGTATATACATATTGCCGATAGTAGAAAGCGGAGTGATCATACCATTACTATCAGACAATTGCTCAGAAATCATTAATGCTTTTTGACAGTATGATAAGGCTGTAGGATAATCCGACATCAGTAAATTAATATTACCTATATTACTGTAGATGGCCATCAATGCTCGTTTTTCATTTAATTTTTCATAAATTTTTAAAGCCTCTGCGTAATCTTCAAGCGCTTTAGGGAAGTTTGAAATCCCTTTATAATAAGTTCCTGAACCAGCGAAGTATAATGCTTTCGCCTTTTTATTGCCTATCTGCTCATTCAATATCATCGCCATTTTAAAAAATTCCAATGCCTTTTTATCATTAGATTTTAATTCAATATTCCCCATATTATTCAGGCAATCTGCCATCCCTTTTTTATTTCCCAACCCTTCGAAAATGGTTAGTGATTGTTTAAACAGATCAGCAGCCAATGAATAACTATTTTGCCTGTAATAGTTTTCGCCTTTGGCCATATATGCCATTGCCAATCCTGACTGATCATTTAATTTGTTTGCCAGCTTAATAGCGGCATCAGCCATTTGTAACCCCCTGGGGATATTTATATATTGGTATGCTTTTGCAATACTATTCAGGAGATTCAACTTTATCGTATCTTCTTTTTTATAATTATTAAAGGCCCGCAATAGCGAATCAATCTTTTGCGCATGTACTGCATTGGTGACTGTAAAATGCGCCAATAAAAAAATAAACAGGTATTTGTATTTCATCATAACTATTTTCTACATTTTAAAACTAAGTTAAATCAATGCAGACGTGCTGGGAATATTAGTAAGCAACGGCATTTGCAGGGCGAGTAACCCTTTTTTTGAGGTAAGCAATTATTAAGGTACTAATTATATAGCAATTATTAGAATTGCGCTGAGTTTTATTCAACTACTGGTTATTCTCCACGGCACTTCCCTCATTCAAACTGCTATTCCCTCAATATACCTGTTGCTTTACCCCAACAGCATAGGAAAAGAACAGGGCTACATCTATGTTTGTTTGGCATAAACTACAAAATGGGTTTGGTCAGCAGGCTTTAAACAAATCTTTCATCATAAAAAGCAGATCATGGAAATCAGTAAAATGAAAACACCCGGCGGAAATCTATTTCTTTTTTTACAATCAACAATATACAGGCACAGTTAAAAAAAGCAGATGTTACAAAAACAAAAACAACAGCAGAAACAACAAAAACTCCATTGGTATCAAGAGAACAAAAAAAAATAAAACCGAGTCAATTTTTAACAAATAAAACATCAAGCAATGAAAAAGCTATCCTTTTTTGTAATATTCATTAAAATTACCTTATTGGTTAGCGCCAATTCGGTAACAGTGCTCATTGTTAATAAAAGCAAGCATAGTATTTACGGCTACTCATCACAAGTAAAAAACGGTAGCTTTTTTGTGAACGACAACGGAAAAGTATCCCCTGATGAAGTAAAGCCAGGCGCTACAGCTAAATTTCAAACAAGCCAGGCGCTGGCACTATGTGGCACTGAAGGTTATGTTACTTATGCAGTAAATTTTGAAGGCAAAAAGTATTTTTTGCATGTACGGTTTGATGTGCCATATTGGGGGGATAATGAATTTTTTTATAATGCGGACCCCCCATTTAAAATCAGGCATATTGTTGGCGGTCCGGGCAGTAATGTAACAATTACTTACGAAGTATATGGAGAAGTGCCCCCGGGAAAAATCACCCCAGCTCCGGTTGATCTTCCGCTCACAGGTATTGGCTGGATCACGGGAAAGATTGATTGGAAATTTGAAATAGGTACGCCCAAAGAAGATCCGGAAAACGCTTTTGAAATGGAAGTACTTGCACCCACCAAATTTTGGCCTAAGTCTGCCAATAATATTGCTGATAAATCGGACGGTACTTACACAGATTATAAAGTTGTAAGTAAAGCAACTGTAACATTTGAAAAGAAGAAAGCAAGAGATGATATGCATGTATCTCTTTATCCTAAGTCCACAACATTAAACTATACCATATCCAATTTACCTACCGGCGTGCCCTTCCAGGTGAAGATGAAACCGGTTAGTGGATTCTGGCAAACTTCCGGTAAAACCCCGCCTCAGCCAGCACAATACCCCAACAGTAAATGGTTTGTGTATACCACTGAAATAAAAAATGATGACGGCGTTATTAATTATAGCATGCAGGGCGCCTGGATGAACTATGACGGAAGCTTTATTGGAAGTGATGGGCATGCGCAAAACACTAAGCTGGGTGACCTCAAAAAAGTATTGGTTAGAAATAAAATTATATTGAAACCTGATGATTTTAATAACACTGAAATGCTCAATAAAAGTAAAACTCTGAATACTGTAAACCCTGTGAAAAAAACCTATGTAAATAAACAGGTTATCAAACAATAAAATCTTCATCATGCCTCACTCAAACAGTCGCTCCCTCAATATACCTGTTGTGTTTCCCCAACAGTTGAGGAAAAGAATAAGACTATATCTAAGTGTGTCAGGTAGTACACTATATAATGGTTTAGGTAAACATTCTCTAAACAATTCATTCATCTTAAAAAGCAGATCATGAAAATTAATAAAATGAAAATAACCGGCGCAACCTTACTTCTTTTTTTAACAATCAACAATATACAGGCACAGTTAAAAAAAACAGATGTTACTAAAACAAAAACAACAGCAGAAACAACAAAAACTACTTCGGTTTCAAAAGATCAAAAAAGACCATTGGAAATGCCGCAGGCACTGGGAAATTACGAAGCCCGGTGGAATAATACTGACGGTACAGTTATGAAACAAAGCTTCAAACTCAAAAAATTCAAGCTGGCAAAACCCGTGAATAATGCAACCAGCAGCGGAGGCCGCCTGAAATCAGAAACAAAATCATCAACACCGGAAGATAAAGGTAATGGGGAACGGTGCATTACAGAAGAAAAAAGGGTTACTATGAGTGATAATGCTTTCATGACGGTTGACTATGCTGAACAGGCATCGCATATTTATCCCGGTGCCATTTACAAATTCGACAATTATGTAAACGGAAGCTGGAAAGGTGAGGAAAATAGCCGGAACCCTATTCGCATCAATGCAACAGTGTATAATACAACCGGAAAAAATTATGAAGATATAGAAGAACCGGGGGCTGCAACGATCGGTAATGGCATTGCCACCCTTTTCATGGGTTTTAGTAAAAACCCCAATGAGATTGCCAGCGGCAGCATGTCATTCACAGCCTATGAAGTAGAAAGTATGTCAGATGCTATGGTCAAGATTGGTGCTTCCGGCCATGGTTTCGGATTTTATGCAAAAAATCTTTTCCAGTTCAACGATAAAGAACATCATAAGTACATCTTAATAGATTGTACAAAGGAAATGTTTACAATCAATACCAGCATTCCTAAAAATGGCTTTTTCACCAATACATCCGCTCAAACTTCCGATATGATGTTCATCAATTCTGTTACTTATGGCGTTCGCATCCTGGCCTGTATGGAAATTGATACCAGGGATAGGGCCATTGCCGACAAATTTGAAGGAGGTGGTAATTGGGGCGTTGGCGGAGGCCAGGTAAATGTTGATGTGTTGAGCAAAACCTTCAACAAAACATCTACCATAAAAATGTATGTAGTTGGGGGCAAATCCAATGAAGTTTTTCCGGTTTATTCTATTGATGATCTTAAAAAAAGATGTGCCAAAATAGCTGAAACTGTTACGTATAACTCGGTAATGCCCATCAAATACCAATTTAAAAACCTGGAAGGTGAAGTAGTAATAAGCAATAGTGCTACAGATTATTTTCAAGTACGGAGTTGCTCTGATCCTGAAAAAGACCTGGAAGTTACTGCTAACATTACCAGTATGGCAACTTTAAATAACAATACCGATGCTGAATTGTATGGCCAAGTGTGGGCACAGATTTTTGATGGAAGCGGCAAGGAAATAATGCCGATAAATGGCAAGGACAGATTGTTTAGTGTAGAACAGCAGGCTCATTTAAATGCAGAACAATTAAGAAGACCTGATTATAAACCTGGTATAAATGCAAAATTTAAAATACCTGCCGGTGCAAAAAGAAGGAGCAAAAATGATCATTTACTACTGGCTGATGGAATATGATAACATCGGTTCTGATGATTTTTAATCATGCAACAAAGTTACCAGTTGCCCTACAGCCGTAATAAAAATGAAAAATATTATGTAACAGAGGTCTGGCTAAAGGATGTTCCTCCTTCTACCGGCGGCATTGATAAAGCCGCAAATTTTACCGCTAAGGGAGAAGGCTATTTTCAGGTAATAACAAATATTTCCACAAAAGAATTAAAAAAATAACAACATGAAACAGCCCTTCATCATTGGCATACTGTTAGTTGCAGCACACTGTGTTTCAGCACAGGTTACAAAAAGAAGCCCTGCTTTAACAAACCGTGTGGAAGCTAAAAAAGCATTTAGCTTACAACCTTCTGCGCTGGTATTTGCCAGAACCCGGTCAAGCACCTATCAATGGGGCGAATTGCTCTCGGAAGCAAACGATATAATTACTGTTGATTTTATGGACGGTTGGGGTAAATGCGTGATCAATAAAACCGGAAAAGTACTGTCTTCCACAGGCACATTTAATGTAAAAGACAGTATGTACGTTGTAGAAATTATGGAAAACAGGCATGAACTTACAAGCCCGGCATATCAACTCTCACAAGGTGTAATCTCACGCCTGGCATATAGCGTAAATAATAAACCTTACACTTATGCAGGTTATAGTCAGTTCGACCAGGCAACAAGTTGCCTTAATGTGTACCCCGTTGCTTATAAGCGTACCAAATATTGCAGGATCAGATTAACACAAAATAAATGGAGTATTAATTATAGCCAGCTACCCGAATTTGTAGTGGGCAGTGACGTTACAGCAGTTTATTATTATACGGATAAAAGAAGAATCTTTCAACAATCGTATTAATTAAATAAAAACATACAACAATGAAAAAGATCACCCTGCTTGTTTTTTTCACAGGCTTTATCTTTCAACTTACAAAAGCCCAATTACCATCTGAAAGCACAGTAAAATTCGCTGACGGCAAGTTTTATACTGCCAAAGTAATTACTGAAACTACAGATAAAATAAAACTGCAGTTTCTTCACTCACAGAGCATTTATGAATTTAGCAAAAGTGGTGTAATCCTAAGTAGTACGGGAAAATATCCTAAGGGGCAGAAGATTAAAATGTTACTTGTCAAAGCTCCGTTGCATAGTCTGTACTATCAGTCTACAATTGATGCATCCGATGCTCTTGGCATTAAATTCAGTGATGGACAGGTTTATTTCTGTAAGGTTTCCAGTGTACAAGCCAATTCATTCTATTGCACATTTCCACACACCCGTAGCAGCTATACAATGGTAAAGTCAGGCGATACCTGGAAAGTGTTTAGCACAGACACAGGTACTTATCCTAAAGGGCATGTGCTTGTTGAAATTTACAAACTGGCGAAACGCAGATTGTTTTTTGACGATGGGAGCAACGTCTTTCCTGATGCTGATACAGTACCAGACGAAAATTAATATGCATTTCAACTTTTACAATCAAACATATCATCATGATAAAATATTTTACCGTTTGGCTTGCATTCTATATACAGTTTACAGCTATTGCTGCCCCTTCACAGTTGACTAAAAATGCTTTGCAGCCTTTAATACTAACATACTCAGGTACAACTGTAATCATAGGCTTCTCCATGTACGATAACAAGGGCCTTGCTGCACAACTTGTTTCGGAAGATGACGGCGTCATTACTGTTATTTTTCCTGATGACGATATAACCTGCAAAATAAATAACAGGGGCCAGGTGCTGGAAGGCGAAAATTACATTACACAAAAAGGTGGCGGGGCGAAAATAGTTTTTATACAGATCTACGAATCAAAAAAGAAAATTGTTAATCCTGGCCTGGACATCAACAAAACGCTTGGCAATTTTATGTTGGTGGAAACGATAGGCGGAAATGTAATTTTTGGATGGAGTGATTATATGAAAGAAGATCAATCCTTTATTTTCAGGTCGAAACCGCTGAGTAAAATGGTGATGCTTAAGTCTGAAAAGGGCAAATGGATCGTGAGCAGTTCTGAAGATCACAGGATAAAGAAAGGCAGTACTATGGAAGCAGTTTATTTGTATTCTCAAACCACAAGGCGTTTTTTTACAAGACCATAATATTTGACTATTAAAAATACCGGGGTTATTAGAAACCAGCCAACCCCAACTTTTGATGGACTGTTTTTCTTCAACAGCAACTATTAAAATTACCCTTAATTAAATTTTCATCTTCCGGTTTTCCCTCACCCAAACAGTTGTTCCCTCAATATACCGGTTGCTTTACCCCAACAGCATAGGAAAAGAATATTGTTGAATTTAAGTTTGTCAGGAATTTTTGTTTTATAAAAAAATTGAGGAATCAAAACCAAATAAACTTATAATTATGAAAAAGATCATCCTTTACCTGTCGGCAATCGCACTGATAAGCTTTATTCAGTCTTGCAAAAAAAATGATGCTGTACCAGGCCCTCCCGATTACAATCAACCGAATGGCAGTTGTATTGTAACTCAAACAACAGACGCAGCCAGCCTGGGGCTTTTTGGAGACCTGGATTTTGTTTACAATGCTAATGGTAATCCCCGCTCACTAAATGGCTTTGTAACGTATAGCTATGATACAAAAGGAAGATTAGTGAAAGACTCATCATCTCAATATACGCTCACGATAACTTATAAAGATGAGACCTTTTTACCTGCTGCAACCTACAGGCGTGTTACCAGTACCAATGCCCTTGTTCAGACTATACTTTACACATACGATAATGCCAGGAAAGTTATTAAAACAAATTTACTGTATGCGTATGGCGCTTCGCAGGGTGAAATAATATGGAAATATACCTATGATGCCAATAACAACATACAAACCATTATAGACCCTGTTAGCGGAGATACCATCATCAAAGTAAAAAGTTATGATAATAAACCGAACTTTCTCTGGGGCAACCAATGGATAAAATATATTCTCAACGATCCTACTTCAGGATACTTTCCCCAGAACTATTTTTTATTCAGCGTAAACAATCCCCTGGAATGGTCAATTAACGACAACAGGAGCGGACTTATCATACCGGTGGTAAACGCTTATTACACCTATAACAGCAAAGGCTTTGCAATAAAAGACAGCGTTGTTTTTCGTGATCCCGCCGGAGATTTTGAAGGGGTTCAAACCTCGGTCTTTACCTGTTATTGATCGTATAAAATCTTAACGATAATAACTCTTAAAAATCTTAAATCATGGCATTACAAATTTGATTATGTTGGAAAAGTATGTAATGTACCATGGGGACCATCCGGGTAAATCTTATCACCAATAAAAAATATATATGCCAATCAATGCCGACGAACAAATAATAAGCCATCCAGATTATTTTGTTAGAATTAATTCGTGGATACTTGTAACTAACTCACGCTCAGGCCAACATTCCTTATACTTGTATAGTGATGGAATTCTGAGATTTCAAATCATCCCGCTTGGTAAAGACAGGGTTACAATGGTGGAAAATATTCCGAACCTGCAACTTCAGTTAATTACGGTCAATTCGCATTTTTTTAATATAATGAACTTTTTTTTTCCGGCGCTAAGTGCCTGTGATGTAATTGAAATTACTATTGCTGATTTAAGAAAATTCCGGAACGGGAAAAATCTTTTTGATATTGACTGGCGATTTATCAAAACAGCCTGACCTTTACGATCCCGCTTTAAAATGGCAATTATGTTGATGTATCCCGCCAAAAAAAGAAGAGTTTCTTAAAGCCATTGGCTATTAGTATTTTTGTTGCATGGAAAAACATTTAAAAGAACTTTTCAGCAATCAAAAATATAACGATAATAATTTCTTCTTAATAGCAGGCCCCTGCGTGGTGGAAGGAGAAGAACTCGTAATGGATATTGCAGAAAAAGTAGCTGCCATGTGTGCTAAACTGGAGATCCCTTATATATTTAAAGCATCCTATCGCAAAGCAAACAGAACTTCTGCCAATTCATTCACCGGTATTGGTGATAAAGAAGCTTTGGAGTTGATAAAAAAAGTGGGTGAAAAATACAACATCCCCACAACAACCGATATACATACAGCCGAAGAAGCGGCCATGGCTGCAGACTATGTAGATGTTTTACAAATACCCGCCTTTCTTTGCCGCCAGACTGATCTGTTAATTGCTGCAGCAAAAACCGGGAAGATCGTAAACGTAAAAAAAGGGCAATTTTTAAGTGGACCTTCTATGAAGTTTGCTGTTGAAAAAATTAATGCAGCCGGTAATGATAAAGTTGGGTTGATTGAAAGGGGTAATACTTTTGGTTATACCGACCTGGTGGTTGATTACAGGAACATTACCTGGATGAAGGAAATAAATGTACCCGTGATCATGGATTGCACACATGCCTTACAACAGCCAAACCAGGCTGGAGGTATAACCGGCGGTAATCCCGAATTGATTGAAACCATTGCCAAAGCTGCCATTGCAACCGGTGCCGATGGTTTATTTATTGAAACGCATCCCAACCCTGCTTTTGCAAAAAGTGATGGAGCCAATATGCTGAGACTGGATCTGCTGGAAAATTTGCTGGAGAAACTGGTGAGAATTAGAACCGCAATTAACCCTAACTAAAAATGGATTACAAAATACCATTTGATGTTGTGTAAAAACAATAATCTTAATTTCTAAAAGCTGCAAGTTCCTCCGCTAGCTAGCGGAGGCGGAGGGGTTTTTTTACAGGTATCTCAACGGATTCCTCCTGGCATTCAATATATACCGCTTAATATTCATCCAAAAAGCTATAAAAAGATAAACAATAACAGGTGAGCCAAATGTCATAAACGACATATAGATAAAATATTTACGGATAGTAGAGGTTGCAATGCCCATTTTTTCGCCCATGGAAGAGCAAACACCAAAAATATGCCACTCAATAAATTGTTTAAACTTATTCATAATGCTAAATTAAACACATTTTCCGCTAAAAACAAAGGGCTTTAAAAAATGATTCAGTTTTCGTAAATTTGCGGCACTTCAGTTTGAAGACGTGCAGATTTGAATATTCGCTTATTTATACAGGCTTTTATTTTCAAAACCGTCCTTTTATCTTCAAATTGATCATTTCCAAATCATCAAATTATTCCCATGGCCTTTGACATTGACATGATTAAAAAGTTGTACAGCAACTTTGGTGCCCGTATTGATGCTGCCCGTAAAGCAACCGGCAAATCCCTTACCCTTACCGAAAAAATATTGTATGCCCACCTCTGGCAGGGAGCAGCTACCACTGCGTATGAAAGAGGAAAAGATTATGTGGAATTTGCACCCGACCGCGTGGCTATGCAGGATGCTACTGCCCAGATGGCTTTGTTACAATTCATGCAGGCTGGCCGTAAAACAGTGGCCGTACCCTCTACCGTGCATTGCGATCACCTGATACAGGCAGAAGTGGGTGCTGTTGAAGATCTGAGCAAAGCAAAAACACAAAATAAAGAAGTGTACGATTTTCTGGCTTCTGTGTCCAATAAATACGGCATTGGTTTTTGGAAACCCGGTGCAGGTATCATTCACCAGGTGGTTCTGGAGCAATATGCTTTCCCGGGCGGGATGATGATCGGTACCGATAGTCATACCGTAAATGCAGGCGGATTGGGCATTATAGCCATTGGTGTGGGTGGTGCCGACGCCTGTGATGTAATGGCCGGATTGCCCTGGGAACTTAAATTCCCTAAACTGATCGGTGTTAAATTGACCGGTAAATTAAGCGGCTGGACGGCTTCAAAAGATATTATTTTAAAAGTGGCCGGCATATTAACCGTAAAAGGCGGTACCGGTGCCATACTTGAATATTTTGGGGATGGTGCAAAATCATTGTCATGTACCGGTAAAGGAACCATTTGTAATATGGGTGCCGAAATTGGTGCCACCACTTCCATTTTTGGTTACGATGCAAAAATGGGTGAATATTTAAGAGGAACCGGTCGTGCAGAAGTTGCCGATGGCGCAGATGCCATTGCTGAACATCTCACAGGCGATGATGAAGTGTACGCAAACCCGGAAAGTTATTTTGACCAGGTTATTGAAATTAATTTATCAGAACTGGAACCACATATCAACGGACCGTTTACGCCGGATCTGGCATGGCCTATTTCCAAGTTTGCCGATGCAGTTAAAGTAAATGGGTGGCCCGATCAGATGGAAGTTGGATTGATCGGTTCCTGCACCAACTCATCTTATGAAGATATTACCCGTGCTGCTTCTATTGCAGAGCAGGCATCGGTTAATAATTTTAAAGCAAAAGCAGAATTTATCATAACACCAGGCTCGGAGCAGGTACGTTACACCGTTGAAAGAGATGGTTACTTAGCCACTTTTGAAAAAATGGGCGGGGTAGTGTTAGCCAACGCATGCGGACCTTGTATTGGACAGTGGGCAAGGCATTCAACCGATCCTACAAGAAAAAATTCGATCGTTACTTCTTACAACCGTAATTTTTCTAAAAGGAATGATGGTAATCCAAATACCCATGCATTTGTGGCTTCGCCTGAAATTACAACGGCCCTGGCAATTGCAGGTTCGCTGTCATTTAATCCGCTTACCGATTATTTAACCAACGATAAAGGAGAAAAATTTAAACTGGAAGAACCAATGGGTATTGAAATGCCGGTTAAAGGTTATGCAGTAGAAGATGCAGGCTTCCAGGCACCGGCCGAGGATGGCAGTAATGTTCAGGTATTGGTTTCGCCAACATCCGACAGGTTGCAACTACTTGCACCTTTTAAAGCATGGGAAGGCACCGATCTGAAAGGATTGAAACTTTTAATAAAAGCCAAAGGAAAATGTACCACCGATCATATTTCAATGGCAGGTCCCTGGTTAAAATTCCGTGGCCATTTGGATAATATCAGCAACAACATGCTGATCGGTGCATTGAATTTCTTCAACGAAAAAACCGACAATGTAAAAAATCAATTGACCGGTGAATATGGAACGGTGCCCGGCACACAAAGGGCTTATAAAGCCGCCGGCATTGGCTCGGTAGTGGTGGGTGATGAAAATTATGGCGAAGGTTCTTCAAGGGAACATGCGGCTATGGAACCAAGGTTCCTGGGTGTACGTGCGGTGCTGGTAAAATCATTTGCCCGCATTCACGAAACCAACCTGAAGAAACAAGGTATGCTGGGTTTAACCTTTGCAGATAAGGAAGATTACAACAAAATACAGGAAGATGACAGCATTGATATCATTGGTTTAACCAGCTTTGCACCTGGCCAACAGCTGCAAATGGTGTTTAACCATACGGATGGAACTTCCGATACCATTCATGTAAATCATACGTACAACGAACAGCAGATCGAGTGGTTTAAAGCAGGAGCTGCACTAAATATCATTCGCAGGGAATTTGAAGCGAACAAATAGTCATTTTATGTGTCTATATAGAATCCCCCCTACATTGTGTAGGGGGGATTTTTCTATTAATACTGATAGACACTAAAATTATACTGTCAGCCTGAGCTTGTCGAAGGCGGGTTATTTTAGAATACTGGCAGCCTTTATTTAAGCCCCGGTTTCGACAAGCTCAACCTGACAGCTTTTATAAAGCTAAATAAAACGTCTAATCCTATTAACATTTTCTTTCAAAAATAAATTTCAATGTTTAAACATTAATTAATAACTTGCATTCAAAATTATAAATCATGGCAACTAAAACCTGGGCATTAGACCCTACACACAGTGAAGTACAGTTTAAGATCAAACACCTGATGATCACCAATGTTACAGGCAGTTTTGACATTTTTAATGTTACGGCTCAAACAGAAGATGAAGACTTTACAAAAGCCAAAGTGAGTTTTACGGCTGATGTAAATTCAATATCTACAAACAACGAACAAAGAGACGGGCATCTAAAGAGTGCGGACTTCTTTGATGCTGAAAAATTTCCGCAGATCAAATTTGAAGCAACAAAAACTGAAAATGTAGATGGCGATGGTTCGTTTGAATTGTACGGCGACCTGACGATACGTGATATAACCAAAAATGTAAAATTATCAGTAGAATTCGGCGGTGTTGTGAAAGACCCATACGGTAATACCAAAGCTGGTTTTACCATCAACGGCAAAATAAACCGTAAGGATTTTGGCCTTACCTGGAGTGCAGTAACAGAAGCAGGTGGTGTAGTGGTGAGTGACGAAGTAAGAATTGCAGTAGAAATACAATTGATAGAACAGGCATAAGAAAAATTTAGGAGTTTAGAGGTTTAGAAAGTTTAGGGTTTAGTTGCCGGATTATTACAGCTAAATTACCAAACCCTAAGCTTCTAAACTCATTTTACATCAAACCAAACTTTCTTGCCATCATTCCAGTCTCCGTTGTAGTTAATGGTAAGCTCTTCTCCATTGTCAATTACGCTTACTGTTTTAACCATAATGGAACTGTCCTCAAAATCCATAAAATACTCGCAGTTGCTTTTATAGCTGTGGTTATAGATGGGTATCAAGCCAAGCGCCATCGCACATTTGTCTTTTTCTTTTCCCCATTCAAAAATATAATCGTGCAATAAAGTTTTATCAAGATGTTCCTTGTCTGAAAATTCCATCACGATCACCGGTGCAATTTCAATTACGGTATTGGCAGGAATGCGTTCATGAGTAAACACCCCTCTCCCCTTTCCGCTGGTATCATCAACAAATAAATAAGGTTTAAGCATAACTTTTGCTTACAATAAATGGGTTAAATTGCGCCACAATTGTACTGCAATTTAATTACAAAGGACCGATGCAAAGCGAAATTGACGAAATATCAATACAGCAGCAGTTTGAAGAAGTGATCGCTTCCGAAAATCAACTGGCCATACAGGAATTCCTGAATGACCAGAACATCAGTGATGTGGCCGATCTTATTTATGAAAATGAGGAATACGAATGCCAGATCATTTCCCTGCTTTCCATTCACCGTGCAGCAGGTGTTTTTAAAATAATCGAATTATCTACCCAGAAAAGAATAATTAAGGATTTACCGGCCATTAAAACCACCGAACTGCTGAACGAACTGCCAGCCGATGACCGCGTTGCTTTCCTGGAAGAATTACCCAACAGCATTGTACGTGACCTGATAAAAACATTAGACCCTGATGAGCGCAGGGATACGCTGGAATTACTGGGTTATCCCGAAAACAGCATGGGCAGGATCATGACACCGGATTATGTGTATGTGTATGAAGAAAATACCGTGGCTGAAGTATTTCAAACCATAAGAAAACATGCCCGTGGCAGCGAAACCATTGATGTTATCTATGTGATCAATGAAGCGGATGAATTGCTGGATGATATCAGAATACGGGATTTTATTTTAGCCGAACCTCAAACAAAAGTAAAAGATATCATGGATGGCCGTTTTATTGCCTTACATGTTACCGATGACCAGGAAATGGCCAGCGAGGTTTTTAAAATGAATAACCGGGTGGCGTTGCCGGTAACGGATGAAAACAATATTTTACTGGGCATTGTAACTATTGATGATATTCTTTGGGTGGCAGAAGAAGAGTATAGCGAAGACATTCAAAAGATCGGTGGTACCGAGGCCCTGGATGAACCTTACCTGGATATGCCTTTCTGGAAACTGATCGGAAAACGTGCACCCTGGCTGGTTGTACTTTTTGCAGGAGAATTATTTACAGCCAGTGCCATGAGTTTTTTTGAAGATGAAATTAAACAGGTACTGGTGCTCAACATGCTGGTTCCACTCATTATCTCCAGCGGCGGTAATACCGGAAGCCAGGCATCTACCTTGATCATACAAGCCATGGCAAAAGCTGAGATAACCATTGCTGACTGGTTTATTATTCTGAAACGTGAAATAAAAAGCGGACTTGTGCTCGGAGGACTCCTTGGCCTGGTGGGGTTTTTACGAACCTATGTCTGGAGTTATGTTGAACCCCACCTGTATGGCACCCATACTTTTTTATTGGCCATGGTAACCGGCATTTCTGTTATGGGTGTTGTGTTGTGGGGTACTTTGGCAGGCTCGATGCTGCCCATCTTTTTAAAACGCATGAAATTTGACCCGGCAACTTCTTCTGCACCATTTGTTGCAACGCTTGTCGATGTGACCGGCATCATCATTTATTTTTCAGTGGCTTATTTATTTTTGAGTGGGGTGTTGTTGTAACTACTGCATCGCCGCTGAAGCCCCCGATTTAGCGCCATATCGCAGCTTCTTCAATCTTGCTTTTTCTTTCTTGTAAGTGATCATAAATAAATGATCATATTCATTGTCGGGTATATCACCGTAAGGATGATCAGTTACGCCCAGCTTTCTGATGATTTGCGGCAGGGTATTACTGTGGCCAATAATTAAAATGGTTTTTCCAAAATCGCTGTGCTCCATAATGGCATTAATAAGATTATCGCACAAAGTATCTGCTGCATAATGCACCGTATCAATTTTCAATTGCAACCTTAAACTATCGCCTGTATTCTGTGTACGCCTGTACTGGCTAACATAGATCTTTTGAATACCCTCATTTTGCAATGCCCGCATCAGATCGCCGGCACGGGCATTACCGGCAGCCGTTAATAAAGGGTCTTTACCGGTTTCTTTCTCAGCATGGCGCACAATAAAGATCTTAGTAACGCCCGGCTCCTGCTGTGCTTTTACTGAAATCTGAAAACTCAGAACAGCTAAAAAGATAAAAAGATATTTCATACACCTGATTTTAAGAACCTAAATTTAATTCATTGATACCAAAGCGGGTTTACAATTGATCCATAAAATGCTCATTTGAGTACAATTTCGTTAAATTGCGGAGATAATTATGCCGGCAGTTCAGTAGCTATATTTCGCTTTTGATTGCCCTAACTTTAAAGAAAAATCTCATTATATGTGTGGAATTGTTGGTTATACCGGCCCAAAAGAGGCTTATCCGATCGTAATTACCGGTTTAAAACGACTGGAGTACCGGGGTTATGACAGTACCGGTGTGGCACTACTAAACGGTGGATTAAAAGTATATAAAAAGAAAGGCCGTGTAGCCGAACTGGAGGAAGCCATTTTAGGAAAGGATCTGCACGCAAATACCGGCATTGGCCATACCCGTTGGGCCACGCATGGCGAACCCAGCGACAGGAATGCGCATCCGCATACATCGGCCAGTGGCAAACTTGCCATGATACACAATGGCATTATTGAAAACTATGCCCAGTTAAAAAAAGAACTAAGTAATAAAGGTTATGTTTTTACCAGTGATACCGATACCGAAGTGTTGCTGAATTTTATTGAAGACATAAAAGAAAATAACCAGTGCGATCTGGAAGAAGCTGTAAGGGTGGCGCTGAAAAGAGTTACCGGTGCTTATGTTATTTTGTTACTGGATGCCGATAGTCCTGATACGATCATTGCAGCAAGAAAAGGAAGTCCGCTGGTTATTGGTGTAGGTAAAGGTGAACATTTTTTAGGTTCCGATGCATCGCCCATGCTGGAATACACGAAGGAGGTAGTTTATGTAAATGATTACGAACTGGCCATTGTACGCCCCGATGAACTGATATTAAAAAACCTGGGCAACGAAAAGATCACACCTTTCATTACCAAACTTGATATGGAACTGGCCGAAATTGAAAAAGGCGGTTACGATCATTTTATGCTGAAAGAAATTTTTGAGCAACCAAGCACCATACACGATTGTTTAAGAGGAAGACTGGATGCAAATGCAGGTACTATTACCATGAGCGGAATTCAGAATAATATTGAGCATTTTAAAAATGCCCAACGCATCATTATGGTGGCCTGCGGTACCAGCTGGCATGCGGCGTTATTGGCCGAATATATTATTGAAGAACTTTGCCGCATTCCGGTTGAAGTTGAATATGCATCGGAGTTCAGGTATCGCAACCCGATTGTTAACAAAGGAGATATTATTGTTGCTATTTCGCAAAGCGGCGAAACCGCTGATACTTTAGTGGCCATTGAAAGAGCCAAAGAAAACGGTGCCATTATTTTTGGTGTGGTGAATGTGGTTGGTTCATCCATTGCCCGTATCAGCGATGGTGGTGCTTATACACATGCAGGTCCTGAGATTGGTGTAGCTTCTACCAAAGCATTTACTGGTCAGCTGGCAGTACTGATCATGATGGCATTAAAAATTGCAAAAGAAAAAGGAACCATCAGTGATGAACGATATAATCATTTGCTTCTTGAGTTAGATGCTGTGCCGGAAAAAGTAAACGCCATTCTAAAAAATGCAGAGGCTTTAAAAGCAATTGCCTTAAAATACAAAGGTGCTTCTGATGCGTTGTACCTGGGCCGTGGATATAATTTCCCGATTGCACTGGAAGGTGCTTTAAAATTAAAAGAGATCTCTTATATACATGCCGAAGGTTATCCTGCTGCAGAAATGAAACATGGCCCAATAGCGCTGGTGGATGAAAATTTACCGGTTGTATTTATCGCTACCAAAGATTCGTACCACGAAAAAATTGTAAGCAATATACAGGAAATAAAAGCCCGTAAAGGAAAAGTGATCGCTGTAATTACAGAAGGTGATGAAGTGATCCCGGGTATGGCAGATGATGTATTTTACATACCGGAAGCCGATGAAATTATTGCGCCCATGTTGAGCACTATACCCATGCAGCTGTTAAGCTATTACGTGGGTATTGCTAAAGGTGTTGATGTAGATAAACCGAGAAACCTTGCAAAATCAGTTACTGTAGAATAAACGTTTGAATGGATAATTTAATAATGCCTGCATGTCGGCGAAAAAGGGGTAATTGATCATGTTTTTGGTGCAGGATTTCTTTTTTTTCTCAGTTAATCTTAACTTGAATAAATTAAAAATGATCAGTATGCAAATCAGCATTCAGCAATTACCGGGATGAATTATCCATTATCAATTACCCAATTATCCATTCGTTCATGAACATCATCAAAAAACATCCGGTTAATAATCTTGGCTACAACTTTGTAGATGAAAAATATATTCCAAAAGGTAAGGATGAATACCATTTAAGGAACCTGCACAATAAAAACGGAATTGATTACCGCAAATTAACAGCATTAGATATCGAGACCCTCATCCGTAACCGCAACACATCCGATGACTGGGATAAGATCTTTGTTGCAAAACAGTTCAATCCCGAACTGGTAAGGAATTGTAAATTTTACGGACTGGTACGTATTGGAAAATTAGAACCCTTTTATTTGGAGTTTCATAACCTGCGTATGGCTGTAGGACTTTACAACAGTACCATCATCAGCAGCGATCTGGGCAATAATGTTTGTATTGATAATGTAAATTACCTCAGTCATTATATTATTGGCAACGAAGTGATGATCGCCAATGTAAATGAACTGGCTACCACCGATTACTCAAAATTTGGTAATGGTATTTTAAAAGATGGGGAAGAAGAAAAGACCAGGGTTTGGATGGAACTGTGCAACGAGGCTGGTGGCCGCAGTGTAATTCCTTTTAACGGTATGCTGGCAGGCGATGCCTGGCTTTGGAGCAAGTACAGGGAAGATGATGACTTGCTAAATAAGTTTAAAGAATTTACAGAGAAACGCTATGATAAACAACGTGGATATTATGGAAAGGTTGGCGACCGGACAGTTATAAAAAACTGTAAGATCATCAAAGATGTTTGGGTGGGCACAGATGCTTATTTTAAAGGTGCCAATAAATTAAAGAACATAACCGTTAACAGCGACGAAAAAAGAACATCGCAGATTGGTGAAGGTTGCGAACTGGTAAATGGAATTGTGGGTTATGGCTGCCGCATATTTTATGGTGTAAAAGCTGTAAGGTTTGTAATGGCTTCTCACTCGCAGTTGAAATATGGCGCCAGGCTGATCAACTCTTACCTGGGCAATAATTCTACCATTTCCTGCTGCGAAGTTTTAAATTCATTGATCTTTCCATCGCATGAGCAGCACCATAACAATTCATTTTTATGTGCAGCGCTGGTAATGGGACAAAGCAATATTGCGGCAGGTGCTACCATTGGCAGCAACCACAATAGCCGGGCCGCAGATGGTGAGATCATTGCGGGACGGGGATTTTGGCCGGGGCTTTGTGTGAGTTTAAAACACAATTCAAAATTTGCAGCGTTCACCATTATTGCAAAAGGCGATTTTCCGGCTGAGCTGAATATACAGATACCTTTTAGCCTGGTAAGCAATGATGTTACCAATAATAAGCTGGTGGTAATTCCCGGCTACTGGTTCATATACAATATGTATGCATTGGCACGCAATGAATGGAAGTATAATGCCCGTGACCGCAGGATAGAAAAGATACAGCATATAGAATATAATTACCTGGCACCGGATACCATCAATGAAATGTTTGATGCGCTTAGAATACTCGGGCAGTTAAAGGCTGATGATGCCGGTACAGCAATTGTATCCGGTTGGGAAAACTCAAAAAGAAAGACCGAACTGCATAAAGTACCACAAGCCATGTTGATCTTTAAAGAACTCATTCAGTATTATGGTGTGATGGAAATTTTACAGCATATCAACAATAATAAATTCGCTGATTTTGCTGCGCTCAAAAAAACGCTGTCGGCTAAAATACAACGCAGCGAATGGCTTAATGTGGGCGGGCAGTTGATCCAAAAAGCAGAAACAGAAAATGTTAAACGTAATATCAAATCGGGTAAAGTTAAAAGCTGGGTTGAACTGCATGATTTTTACAGGCAGCAGGGTTTGGCTTATACTACCGACAAATTAAATCATGCTTATACTTCCCTGCTTGAAATACTGAATATAACACCCAGACAATTTACACCCGTATTGCTCAAAGTGTTATTAAAACAGGCGCTTGAAACGAAAGAATGGATGTGCAAAGGCATATTTGATTCCCGTGCAAAAGATTACAGCAATCCTTTCCGCAAAATGGTTTACGAAACCAATGAAGAGATGAATAAAGTGATTGGCCGCCTGGAAGACAATAGTTTTATACAGCAGCAGCTTGCAGATCTGGACCAAATGAAAAAGCAGGTGAAGGCTGTGTTGCGGAAAATGAAATGAGCTAACCATGTCGCACTATGTTGATGAATATATAGATAACTTATCAGAAACGCAACAGGCTATTGCTAAGAATCTAAGGAGTTTATTATTCAACCTCGTTCCGGAAATTCAGGAAAAGTTAAGCTTTAAAATTCCCTTCTATCATTATTTTGGAATGTTCTGCTACATTAATGCCATACCCAATGGCATTGATTTGGGTTTATGCCGCGGTAAAGACCTTACAGGAGAATTCCCTTCCCTGGAACTTATGGGAAGAGCCATTGTAGCTAGTGTTTCACTGCATTCTGTAAAAGATATAAAGGAGAAGGAGGTTCGGGAAATTATTATTGCTGCGGCACTCTGGAACGAAGAAGCAAAAAAGAAAAAAATCCCAATGGTAAAAAGCCGAAAGCAATAACCCAACCATCTGCTGAAATTTGTTTCATTATCTTTACCCTTTAAATTTCTACTGTGAAAAAGCTTGTTTCCCTTTTTATTTTTACCGGCCTTATTTTTTCTGCAAAAAGCCAAACCCTTGCCCAGATTAAAAAGATATTAGACACCACCCAAAACCCCATCGGCTTTGTAAAATATGTACTGAAGAAAAAATATTTTATTGATACGGTAACTGTGGTAAGCACCAGACAATTTATGGGTAAATCCGACAGCCTGGCCTATCATGGTAAGGTTGGTAAAACATACGGCCCGTTTAAAAAAGAAAATATTCTCGTAAAAATATTGGTGAAGGCCCCTAATACTTTTTATCATATCAAACACATACTGATTGATACGGCAGTTTTTGAAAAGAGCTTTGCAGAATCACTGGCCCTAAACATTATGTGGAAAATAGAAAATAAAACCAGTACATTTTCGGAACAGGCAAGTATTTACAGTGCGGATCTTGAATCTTCGGGTAAAGGAGGAGACCTTGGTTGGTTTATACAAGGGGTTATGCTACCTGAACTTGATAAAGCGATGGTAAAGCATAAAAAAGGCGACCTGTTTACAGTGTGGTCGGCATCCGGGCTGCATGTGGTTACTGTTGCAGATAATCCCAAAGAAGATACCGGTTACGCTTTATTACTGCGGGTTATTTTGTAGCATAAAAATTTGCAAAAATTAAAACTCTAAGCGTTTAGTTTGTACATTTATTGATACAAAACTATTTTATGCAGGATAAACTTAACGAATTTGCAAATGAAATTGTTTGCCCTACATGTGGCAGCAAAACCGTATCTAAAGTAAAATATACTTGGTGGGGTGGTGTTTTGGGACCTAAATTATTGCACCACACTAAGTGCGATGATTGCAAGTACACTTTTAACAGTAAAACAGGCAAATCGAATACGCCGGGGATCATTATGTATTCTGTGGTGCTTTTCGTAGTTGCTTTTGCAGTGTTCTTTTTTATCAGAACGATGTAGTTATAGAAAATATTTCAGCGCCAGTTCGTATCCTTTCAGCCCTAATCCGCTGATAACACCCTTTGCTTTTCCGGAAACATGAGACAACTTCCTGAAATCTTCTCTTCCAAAAATATTGGAGATATGCACTTCAATTACCGGGGTGGTAATGGCAGCAATGGCATCGCCCAGTGCAACAGAAGTATGTGTGTAGCCACCGGGGTTTAAAATTATTCCATCAGAGCTAAAACCCAATCGCTGAATTTCATTGATCAACTCCCCTTCTACATTACTCTGAAAATAGGAAATTTCGATATTGGCATATTTCTCCTGCAGGGTCTTCAGATAATTATCGAAAGATTCTGCTCCATAAATATCTACTTCACGTTTGCCAAGCAGATTTAAATTTGGACCGTTTAAGATTGCAATTTTCATGACCAGCATGTTTGAATTGAGTATTGAATATTGAGCGTTGATTATTGAACATTATTTTATGGCGCCAAATAATTCTCAATATACAATGTTTGCACGGCATCCTGCGGGCAATGAACAATTTTCAATGTATGATCAATTATTCAGCATCCCGATAAACTCATCAAACAAATACCTGCTGTCGTGTGGACCTGGTGTAGCTTCTGGATGGTATTGTACTGAGAAGGCTTTTTATCTTTTATACGGATGCCTTCAATACTGTCGTCGTTTAAATTAACATGGGTGATCTCAACATTGGCATTTGCTCTTACCGCTTTAGGGTCTACACCAAAGCCGTGGTTCTGTGTGGTAATTTCCGATTTACCACTGATGATATTTTTTACCGGGTGGTTCAATCCACGGTGACCATGGTGCATTTTAAATGTAGGGATATCGTTGGCGAGTGCCAGCAACTGGTGGCCCAGGCAAATACCAAATAAAGGTTTACCGGCAGCTAAAATTTGTTTCACTGTCTTTACTGCATAATCCATCGGTGCCGGGTCGCCGGGGCCATTGCTGATAAAATAGCCATGCGGTTTAAATTGTTCCAGTTCTTCAAAACTGGTTTTGGCATTGTGCACTTTTACATAAGCGCCTCTTTCCACCAAACAAGTCAATATGTTTTTCTTGATACCGAAGTCGAGTACTGCAATACGCAGATCACTTTTCTCGTCTCCCAAAAAATAGGATTCTTTGGTGCTCACTGTTGATGCCAGTTCCAGCCATCCATTGAAGGCACTTCATTCAATAATTTTTGCAGTTGTGCTACATCAGTGATCTCTGAAGAAATAATACAATTCATCGCACCCTGTGTACGTATATGAGCCACCAATGCACGGGTATCAATTCCATCAATGGCTACTACACCCTGTGCTTCAAAATAGTCCTGCAAAGAAGCATCTGCCATAAAACGGCTGTATTTATCTTCCAGGTTGCGGCCAATTACGGCTTTCACTTTTACGCTGTCACTTTCCACATCTGCAGCTTTTACACCGTAATTACCAATGTGTACATTATTCATGATGAGAACCTGGCCGTAATAGCTGGGATCGGTAAACACTTCCTGGTAGCCTGTCATACCGGTATTAAAACATATTTCGCCTGTGGCAGTACCGGTTTTGCCAAATGCAGTACCATTAAATACAGTTCCGTCGGCTAAAATTAAAATGGCTGGGGTTGTTTGTGAAAGAGACATTAATTATAAAGGTTTTGCAAAGAAAAGAATATAATGGGGTTATAAGCAAATAAAATTTTTCACATTGTGAATACAATAAAAAGCTCCCCCTACACTGTGTAGGGGGAGCCTTATATAAACTGTTAGTTTCAAGCTTATGCTTTTCTTCAGTTGCTGTATCAGTAGTGAGCGGAGTCGAACTATCTTCAGCAGCTGCTTCAGTTGTTGCTTCTGCATCGGTAGCTTTCTTCTTAGCACCACCGGCACGACGTGTTTTCTTAGCTGGTTCAGCAGCAGAAGTAACACCTTTGCCGTAGATCTCGTTAAAGTCAACCAGTTCGATCATCGCTATTTCAGCGTTATCACCGGTTCTTGCACCTAATTTAATAATACGTGTGGATCCTTTTGTAAGTGATCAGTTGGCAGCCTAAGTTCATTAACAGGGCTCTTCTGTGAGAAGCCGTTCTGCTTAAATTATTCCCTTTGTTTCCGTGACGCATGACATTTTAGTTTTAATTCGCTTACACCGTGTCAGGAATTGTAAGCTACTTATTATTGAATACTTGCCAATTGCATATTGCTAATTGCCAATTGTTTTATTACTCATCATCTAATTTCAACTTGCTCAGATCCATTCCAAAACTCAAACCTCTTTCGTGTAACACCTGCTCAATTTCACTTAAAGATTTCTGGCCAAAGTTTCTGAATTTCATCAGGTCTTCCTGTTCGTACCTGTACCAGTTCGCTCAGTGAGTTGATCTTGGCAGCCTTTAAGCAATTGAAGGCACGTACAGAAAGGTCTAAATCTTCCAATGGTGTTTTCAATACTTTACGTAACTGTAAAGTCTGTTCATCAACCAGGTCTTCTTTCTTATCTTCTTTGGTATCAAAAGTAATATTCTCGTCAGTGATGATCATCAGGTGCTGTATTAAAATACGGCTGGCCTGCTTCACAGCATCTTCCGGGTGAATAGTACCATCGGTAACCACTTCCATGATCAGTTTTTCAAAATCGGTACGTTGCTCAACACGGGTATTTTCAATAGCGTATTTTACGTTCTTGATCGGCGTATAAATAGCATCAACCGGGATATATCCAAAATGAGAATTCTTTTCTTTGTTCTCTTCTGCAGGAACATAACCACGGCCTTTACCAATCGTGATCTCGATATCCAGTTTGGCACTGCTGTCCATAGTACAGATCAGCAATTCAGGATTCATGATCTCAAATGTAGGAGACGCTTCAGCGATCATACCTGCAGTGAATTCAGTTTTGTTCTTGATAGATAGTGTAACTTTTTCCACGTTTACTTCATGCTCAACTTTCTTCTTGATACGAACCTGCTTCAGGTTTAAGATTATTTCAGTAACGTCTTCAGTAATACCTTTAAGGTAGCAAACTCGCAGTCGGCAATGTTAATACCGATGATGGCTAACCCTCTAAAGAGTTCAGCAACACCCTGCGAAGAGAATTACCGATAGTTACACCATAACCTGGTTCCAGCGGACGGAATTCGAAGATGGCTTCAAACTCCGGTTGCTTTCTGAAGAACGATTTTATCTGGTTTAACAAAATTTAAAATTCCCATTTGTATTTTGTTGTTTTAATGTTTAAAATTTTTGTACCAAGCTGAGTTTCTTTGTTCAGCTTTATTGGCGTCGCACTCTTGTACGGTAAGGCTTAATTCAGCCGTTCCCCTTACCATTAGAGTACAATTCCACGATCAGTTGTTCCTTAATATTTTCAGGAACACTTTCTCTTTCAGGATAAGTAATAAAAGTACCCTGTGATGCAGTTTCGTTCCACTCTAACCAGCTAAACTTGGCATTTTTGCCACGTAAATTACCGGGAGATAGAAGCGTTTGCCAGCACTTTTATTCTTTAAACCAATAACATCACCCTGCTACACAGCTGTAAGAAGGTATGTTGAAACCTCACCATTAACAGTGATGTGCTTATGAGATACCAACTGGCGTGCAGCCTGGCGGCTTGGTGCAATACCTAAACGAAATCGGTATTATCCAAACGGGCTTCTAATAATTTAATAAGATTTTTCACCGGTAACACCCCTTTACGGCGTGCAGCTTCATCAAATGTTTTGCGGAATTGCTTTTCAAGCAAACCATACGTGTACTTTGCTTTTTGCTTTTC
>JADJTY010000005.1 GCA_016710935.1 Chitinophagaceae bacterium
TTCACCGGTTACCAGCACCCAGCGCCCTTGCAGCTCCCATGGAAACAACCATTACCTCGCATCCGCCTTTGGCCATGATCTCCCTGGCAATATTTTAACTTCATTTACCTGCAATTCTTTTTACCTGCCCAGTAACTTACCCCTTCTCGAGGTTGGGCCTTTTTAGCAGGTACACACCTTCTGCTACAGCCTGTTTTAGTGCATCTCCCGATGTATCAACAATGAATTTTGCTTTTTTTTTAGATATTTTAGCCAGCAAGGCATAAATATTATCCGGTACTCAGGTGTAAATGGCCTGCTGGCAATGATAAATCTCAACACTCACTCATTTCTTCACAGCCTGCAAACATTTTTCCATTCCGTTGCTGCCAGTTCTGTTCCCGGCATTCCAAAACGGTATTGATTATTGTTAGCCTGATCTACCACAATAATATTCTCCCGGGTTTCATTGCGGGTTCAATAATAACCGAATCGACGTTTCTGCTTCCAGTAAATGATTAAAATATTTGCCGGTGTACCCCGGATGGAAAGATGGCAGTTGCTGCACCACCCAGTTTCTTTATGGCACGGCAATATTAATGCCGCCACCGCCGGGTTCCAGTTTGGGTGCAGCGCGCACCAGTTTTTTCGGGAACTAAAGCAGGTACTGCGGTGCTTTTATCAATGCAAGGGCTGAAGGTGATGATGGTTATGATCGCTGGCATCACCCAAAATAAGGATTATTGGGCAGATTTGTGCTTATAGTTTTGCCAGGTTGACTCACTTCAACCCCTCTCCAAGGGGAGAGGGGCTTTAGATTCTAAAATTTGAACGCATTTTATTTTAAGTAAGATTTTGCATTATGACAATTTAAAATGCACACATTTATTATTGGTGTATAGACATAACCGGAACATGGCTGTGCAGTACCAATTGTTTTGTATGACTTTTATGAAACAAACCGGACAATAAATTATGCCGGTGTGGCATCACCACCAACAGGTCGATCTGGTTTTTCAGCAAAATCCATGATCCCTTCATCTGTATTGTCATGGTCAATAAAATGAAAGGTTGGTTTTAAGGCCAGGGTCATTTCCCGCATCAGGCCTGATTCGAATACGATGTCGGCATCAAAAATTTCTTTTTTCCGATGTTCAGGATATGCAGTTCGGCATTAAAATCATGCACCAGTGTTTTAATTTCGGCAAAAGGTGTAGTTTCCACTACTTCGGTCAGATCGCTGGCAAGAGCAATTTTTTAACCGCTGTAAAACCGGCTTCAGGCGGAACGGTTATTACAGGCCATGCCAGTGCTTCACAGTATGAACCGCATGAGAACCAAACATTAAATGCTCTGCAGCCGTTTTTCCCCGGCTGCCCATTACCACTGCATAGGATTTACCCGTTTGCAAACCATCTTCAACTCTTCAAAAAGCCGCCCATACCCACTTCTGTTTCAATATTAATTTTGCCATTGGTTTTAAGTGTTACTTCTTCTTTCAGGTTTTGTATATCATTTTCAGCATTACGCATCATATCTTCCAATCCCATAACGATGGGCAGATCGCTGAAGCCAATGGGGGTTTGTACTACATGCAACAGCACCAGCTGTGCATCAATGGATAAAGCCATATCTGCTGCATAATTAACAGCATTACCGGCTACCTTCGAAAAGTCTGTTGCTACCAATATCTTTTCATAAAATTATTTTAGCGTTTAGCCTTATTCCTCATTTACTTTAAATCTTCTTTTACCCACTACATTGTAAAGCTAAATCTATTTACAAATTTATTCAGTTAAAATGACGGGCATGGGGATTACAGATGATAGCAGTCAGCTTTTTCAAAGGCTAATAAAATGGTGTTATCCGGATAAAAAATCAATTATTTACCCGTACTTAACGATTGGGAAACCGATCATTGTTGAAAAAACCGAAGTACTGCAAACATCTTCTGCAACCTTCCGATCCAAACGCAAATTTCATTTTCAGATTGACGGGGGAATACCGCGGCAAAAGAAATAATACGAAATATGTAAATCTTATAATTAATTTTTGTGTGATAAACAAAACAACATGGCAACAGCAAATAAAGCAGGTAAAAAATTAATTCCCCGGTGGATAATTTGCGGAAGACAACTACAAAGCAGTTAAATAATGCGCTGGGTTCATTAAAAGAAAAACTGGGAGAAAAAGAATTTAAAAAGAGAATTAAGAAAGCTGCAAAGAAACTGGTTGCGGGGATCAAGAAAACCCCGCTGAAAAAAGCTGCAAAACCAGCTACAAAAGTGATCCCGGTTAAGAAGAAAGCTGCAAAACCAGCTTTAAAGAAATGATGGAGCGTTCATCAGACCTCCCCATTAATATAGTGTTGTGCAATACTTAGCGGGCGAAAGGTAAAACGCTTTTAATATGGTGTCCGCCGGCACGCTGTAAAATATCCCTGAGCGTTTCTATTACTTCAATGGTATGATCGCCCTTATTGATCATGATGCATTCGGCCATGGCAGCATGTGTTGCATCTGTAATTTCTGAACGGTGGCCATCCCGGATTTGTTAAGGGTTTCCAATACCTGCGTGGCCCAAACCACCGGCACATGAGCAGCTTCACATATCCAAAGAATTTCTTCCTGTATTTCTCCCATTCTTTCAAATCCGATCTCCACGGCCAGGTCTCCGCGGGCAATCATTACACCGAAAGCTTTTTGATGCATACCGCACAGTAAAAGTTGCGGCAGGTTTATCACTGCCTCGGTAGTTTCAATCTTAATAATGATATGCGGCGGTTTGGAAGTTATCTTTTTTAACAATGCCTGCAAGCCCAACAGATCTGAAGGATACCTGACAAAAGAATAACCGACCATATCTGCATGTTCGCATACAAAAGGCAAACAGGCTTTGTCAAATTCGGTAAGGGATGAAATGGCAATAGCAGAATCGGGAAAATTAATGCCTTTGCCCTCTTTGATCTGTTGCTTGGCTGATGAGATACGTACGATCCGCATGGCCGCCCGGTTTTTTCCCACTGTCTCAATAAATCCCTTGATCATTCCATCATCTATATACACCCTTTCGCCTTTTTTAAGCATATTGATAATACCCGGTTCATTCGGACTGATCACTATAGCATCATCCTTAAAACCTTTATCATCATCTGCCAGCCACACTATTTCACCTTCCTTCACTTTTACCTTACCCTTATCCTTTCCCTTGTTTAGTAACCTGGTTCTGATCTTTGGACCGGCCAGGTCCATATAAATTTTACAGCTAAGGCCGGTATAACGGCAGGCACGTTTAAGGTGTTGTATCATTCTCGACCAGGTGGCTTCATCATCATGAGCACAATTGATCCGGGCCACATTCATACCGTTTTGCAGCAGGTTCTTTATTAAAGCATAGTTATCTGCAAACGACGCATCAAAGGGTACCATGATGAACGGTCTGGCAGCATCTCTTTTTTCGCCAAACAGTATTTTGCTTTTTCTGCCATCTGCAGCTGGTTGTACTCATGTGTACATTCATCCAGCTGGCCGGTTGCATAACGTTTACCCAGGCGCTGAAGAATAGATTGTAACTGGCTGTGAATATGACTTTCTGCACTGGCCAGGGAAGAAAGACCATAACTGTGCAGTGAATCCTGCAGGTTACGGATGTCCTCATTCCTTAAAACCAAATAATGAAGGAGGTTTCTTGCTGCATTCAATTGCTGGGGATGAATATTTTTAAACTGCAGTTCTCTTTTTTTAATTTCAAGCAGCATTTTTTTTTCAAGATCAATTAATTGCAGTTGTATTTGCTTTAGTGAGTCGGGTTTCATTGAAAATGCGATTATGTTCTTCTTAATATAATAAAAATAAAACTACCTATTATTATTTCAAATGATGAACATCAGCATATTAAATGATTGTAAAGTATTTTATTGATCCTGTGTTTATTATTTTAGTTAATTACCTGTTAGTGGTACCGATAAATCATCCGGGCATTATAAAAAAAGCCTGGTTATTTATTACTAAATAAGCAGGCCTTATAACGGGGGAAATCATGCTTAATTTTATTAGCATTCCGGCTTTAACTGCCGGAACCTGTGCATTTAAAGAAACAAGAAAATCAAAATTTTAACTGTTTCCTTTAACACCCAAAATTATACTTTAAAGCAGGTGAATTAATCATTCCCTAACTTTTGTACATAGGATAATATGATCATGCTGATACCAAACAAAACAAACAAACCACCGCACCATATATTGACTGAAGCAGCAGTTAACTCCCCTGATGCTTTTACAAAATAATAAATGACCAGTAAGCAGCCCACAATTGTAAAAAAAGCGCCGATCACAAAACGCAGGTCTAATAATTTTTTCATGCTCTTTGTTTTACTTAATTAATAAAAAATAATGTTAAGTACTAAAGTTGCCAGCAGTACAATTATACCCAGCACCAGCGGATTTTTGTACCATACTTTGGCTTTATCCGTTTGCCTGGGCGTTAAACTGTAAACAAGTCCAACCAGGCTGTTTTCAGGTTTGGGTTTGGTAAACAAACTAACTATTACGGTTACCAGAAAGCAAATTACAAATGCCATCCAGGCAATATTAAATGCATGGCTTGTTCCTGAATAGTAGGTATGCAGGTTAGTGATCCACCCTCCTTTTCCTTCGGCTGTTGTTAGTCCATGTGCAAGCGCTGCTCCTGCCGTTCCGCTTAATAGTCCGTAAAATGCCCCATTGGCCGTAGCTCTTTTCCAGAACATACCCAATAAAAATGTGGCAAACAAAGGAGCGTTCACAAAACTAAAGACAAGCTGTAACAGGTCCATGATACTGTTATACCCCCCTTGCAACATAGGCAGTAGCAATAGATAATACGATCCCTATGACCGTGGTAGCTTTTCCAACAATTAAGTAATGCTTTTCTGAAGCTTCCTTTTTTATATAAGCCTGGTAAATATCAAAAGTAAACACGGTGTTAAAGGCAGTAACATTTCCCGCCATCCCCGACATAAAAGATGCAATAAGGGCGGTTATACCTACGCCCAAAATTCCGTTGGGATATAAGTTTGTAAGCAAGGTTGGCAATACCATATTGTAATCTGTTTCGCCATTGGCATTAACCGGCAGATCAAACCCTGTTGAAGTTTTTTGTAAAGCAAGTATGATAATGCCCGGAAGAATTACAATGGCCGGCATCAGTATCTTAGGAATACTGGCGATGATCGGTGTGCGTTGTGCAGCATTCAGGTTTTTGGAGATCATGGCTCTTTGTACCACCAAAAAATCGGTACACCAGTACCCAAAGGCCAGTACAAAACCCAAACCAAATACAAGACTAAATGCATCTACGCCCATCGGGTTGGTTTCTGCACTTCCCATTCCTTTCCATACATGCAGTTTTGCATTGTCCACATTCTGCAGTATACCCTCAATACCTCCAGCTTTATCCAAACCTATGTACACCAAAGGTGCAATACCCAATACAATTAAAAAAACTGCAGTACCTCGTTGTACACGGCACTGGTTAGTCCGCCCAGGTACGTATACACCAGTACGATGCCTGCTGCCATCCAGACGGATACGTCAAAATTCCAGCCCAGTACAACATTCATCAGCATGGCCAGGGCGTACAAGGAAACGCCCGACGAAAAAATGGTCATGGCTGCAAACGTGATGGCATTAAAGCCCCGTGTTTTTTCATCATAACGCAGTGCCAGGTATTCCGGAACCGACCTGGCTTTACTGCCATAATAAAAAGGCATCATAAATACGCCTAAAAATATCATGGCCAGTGCTGCGCCCAGCCAGTAAAAGTGCACCGTATACAATCCATACTTTGCACCATTGGCTGCCATACCCAACACTTCCTGTGCGCCCAGGTTGGCCGAAATAAAAGCAAGGGAAGTGATCCAGAGCGGGATATTTTTATTGCTCATCAAAAAATCATTGCCTGTTTTAATTTTCTTTTTAAGCACGTAACCGATAGTAACTACAAAAAGAAAATAAACTGCAATGATCGAATAGTCAATTATCTCCAGGTTCATACATTAGTTTTTGGTTGGTTTTTTATGTTGGTTTTGTTTACTGGTTGCTGTAAATATATGAACCGATGCGAAAAAGCTGTTATGTTTTTTTGAATGCACTTTTCCTAAATGCATTTTTAATTTTCCCCGCCTTGGTTCGTGTCTTCACGAACCATTTTTATTATTACTTATTCGGTTCGTGAAGACAGGAACCGAGCCGTAGTTTACTGTTACCAGGGAATATGCAGGCTCTTCACTTCTTCTTCATAAAAAGTTTCCAATTGTTGTACCAACGTTTTGCTGACAGGTTTTGAAACAGCTGACAGATTTTCTTTTAATTGTTGCATACTGGTGTTACCCGGAATAACGGTTGACACAGCATCGTAGGCTAAACAAAAGGACAAGGCAGTATGTGCCAGGTTAGCCTGTGGGCCAATGATCTTTTTAACGCTGTCAACTAAAACAGCCCTGGTCCGGATGTCGGATTTTGACCATCGTTTTCTGATATCATTAAAAATGCTGTGTTCATTATACTTGCCTGTAAGCCAACCGGAATCGAGCGGAATTTTTACAATGATACCCACATTTTTCTCTTTAGCAAGATCAAATGCCCGTGCTGCATCCTGATGGAATAAGTTAAAAAAAACTTCTATCACTTTGCTGTTGGTAGTTTGAAGTAAGGTTTCTATTTCTTTAAACGTATCCAGTGATGCACCATAGGCCTTTATTTTTCCCTCTGTTTTTAACTGTTCCAGCAGTTCATAATGGTCATTCCTATTTCCATCTAAATATTCGGGTAGCGGATTGTGAAGGATCAACGAATCCACATAGTCCATCTGTAATCTTTTTAAGCTTCCCTCAAGCGATCTTCGGATACTATTGGAACTGTAATCGGTACCGCCCGTATCGGTGTGGCCAAACTTTGTATTCACCACGAGCTTATTTCTCCCGTAGCCTTTCAATGCTTTACCTAAACGTAGTTCACTGGTACCCTTTCCATAATTGGGAGCGGTATCATAGAAATTCACACCCATTTCAAAAGATGTTTGAACAAGTGCGATCGCTTCTTTTTCTGTCATTGCTTTCCAGCCGCTTTCAACACCTAATTGCCAGGCCCCCAGTCCGATTTCTGAAACGGCAGGTGATCCGTTTATGAGTTGATTGTATTTCATATACTGATGGGTGCATTTTTGAAAGGCTAAGATAGAGCGTATGGTGATTAACTATGTTGAGGTGTTCTCTTTTCCAACCTGTTTAATGTATTCACATATGCAATCATTAAAGTTAATCGAAATAATCATGGGATTATTTTCCAACAGTGGGGGTCGGGAGGGAAACACTTAAGCCAGTTGGGAACACCTGCCACAGACTCAAGCCAGTTGGGAAAAAATGTTTTCGGAAGGTAGTTGTGCAACTGCCACCAATGTTAGTGGCAGGCTGTATTATACAATAAGATTTAGTCTTTATTACTCATTCTGATGAATTCAAATTCGTTATACACAAGTTTTGTTATGCTATTTTTTTCGTCTTTCATAAATTTTATTACCTGTCCACTACCGGGTATAAGTTCAACCCTTATCGCTTCTTCTTGTGTAAAATGGGTACTCGATGATTGCATGTTTCCTAATGCTGCATTTAATACAGCGTCCTTTACAAAAATCTTCATGGTGCCGCAAAACTCATTGGTAAACACACCTGTATAGTTAGTAAGTGGCAGTGATAATTTCGATGGACGTTTAGATTTGGATTCAATATCTTTTGCTGAAGCTCGTTTATACCCTTCATACATTTGCTTTAATTCATTTTTCTTTCCTTCATATATGGTATCCATCCCGTGTTCATTCAGCCACCAGTCATAAGCAAATGTTGCCAATACAGTTGCTACCCTTGAGCCCATAATGCTTTCGTTAGTGGTGATAGCTACGCCAATTTTCTTATCAGGCATAAAAGAAATATGCCCACTATAACCGGGAAATCCTCCAAAATGATAAATTACTTTCTCTTTTTTATAATCACCTATTATCCATCCCAAACCATACTGGCTTAATCCGGTAAATGGCTGCATAGTCCTTTCTACAGATGCATAACCTGTCTGGCATTTTTCTAGTATCTCTTTTGCAAACACCTGCCTACCATCTATTTTTCCTTTATTCATATTTACTTCAATCCATTTGGCTAAATCGTTTGGAGAACTGAAGATGCCCCCGGCAGATTGCAGGTTGTTGTCTTGTTTTGGCAGTTCTGTAAGAACTGCACCATTGTTCCCAATCGCCTGGTAGGGCGCAGCCACATTCCATCCTTTCCTAACTGCTTCAGACATATAACTGGTTGTATGGTTCATGTCTACAGGCTTGAATATTTTTGTGGCAAGTACATCCTGCCAATTTAGTTTTAAATGTTTTCGGAGCAATACTGCATAAATATTGTATCCAAGATTATCGTAATTGTATTTATTAAACATGGTATCGGCATAGGTCATTGCACCTGTAAAAACATGATCAATCTCATAGTCTTTAATATCGCCGCTAAACGCCATTCTAAAACCAAGTGCTTCGTTAGTAAGCCCGGCTGTATGGGTTAATAAATGTTTGATAGTGATTTGCTCTGCAGGAATTGGATTTTTGAATTTCAAAGAACCCATGTATTTATTCATCGGTTCATTCAGTTTTATTTTTCCTTCTTTATCCAGCAATGCAGCTGCCAATGCTGTAAAAGATTTGGTGGATGAAGCAATGTAAAACAGTGTATTGTTATCGGCTTTAATACCGGCTTCTTTATTTGCAAAGCCATATGTTTTTATAAAAACCGGTTTACCGCCACTAAGAATAGAGATGCCAATAGCTGGGATGTCTGTATTTTTTAACACTTCACTGATGTAGGCATCAAATTCTGCAATAAATTTTTCTTTGCTTGAATTACTGATTGATTGGCTGTAAAGGTTGGTAAAAGCCATGCAAAAACAAGCTATCAACCCCAAAATTATTTTCATGATTATACAATTTCGGGAAAGTTACTTTAATCATTTTCAAAAGGATTGAACAAATGAAACCTCTACTTAAATAAATTCTGAAACTCCAACGGGGTTTGTTGAAGTTGTTGTTTAAAATTTCTTTGTAAATGGCTTTGGTCGCTATAACCGTTTACAAATGCGGTGTCATTAATACTGGTTCCATTTATCAGGGATGCTACTGAATGATGTATACGTAATGACTTTAAATAAGATTTGATATTTTGTCCAAAATATTTATTAAAAACCCTTGCCAGGTAAACCCGGTGCACTTTATATTTTTTAGCTAGTGCGGTAACATTTACAGGCTCATCATAATAAGTATCAATGTATGCTTTTGCATCTGCAAGCCAGGAGGGCATGTTGGTGACAGTAGAATCCGTTTTGCAAAATGAAATATACCTCAGCAAGTCAGCTATGCTTTCATGAATTTGTTTTTCATCTTTGCTTTGTAAAATGTTTATAAAGTATGGAATACAATTTAATCCGCTCATCCATGTCCATTCCTCAAGTATATCACTATGCTTTAGTTTATTTTTCCGGATATTTTTAAGGTATAAGCAAAGTATTGTACAATCTTCTGTAAAAATATTTTGATGAATAATTTCAGCAGGCTTAATAATAGTTACGGCACTCTTTCCTATTTCTAATTTATTATCCACTTTTTCATGCACTATGCCGTTTAATACGATACTAATAGCCGTGTCCTTATGACTATGTGGTTTATAGCTATGCCCCTTCCTGTAAAGGGCATTTGAGAGGCGAAAATGGCAATTTTCTTCAATAAAGTTTATCATAAATAGGGCTATAAAATATAGTGAATGATGTCGTTGCTTGCCACCAAACGGGCAGGTATTGCTGCAGGTGGGATATTTTATAACGTCCAGCCCGGAACCACTGCCCAATTGAAAATATAAACTTGAAGTTAACCACAAAAAGCCAAATTGAAATTCGTCTGCCCGAACAAAAGTACAGCGATGCAAACTGGCGAAGTTTCAACGTCCAGCTCCAATTAAAGTACTGCTGTATTAATAATGCGAGGGCTTCCAAACCAGGCCGCTAAAAGGTTCTAAAATACTGTTCGTAAATTTAAAACATTTCGGTTTTGCAAATCCGGTTGCCCCTTCGATACTTCGACTTCGCTCAGTACGCTCAGGGCCGGTAGAACTGAAGAGATACAACCTGTCCCGACTTTGTCGGGAGGTGATCCCACCAGGTTTACGTTTTTAATTTAAGCACTGAAGAAGGAATCCCGATAGCCCTGTCTGCCGACAGGCAGGTATCGGGTCGCAAATAACTTAAGCCAGTTGGGGGATTAAAACCCTTTTTAATTCATTTTCATGGGTAACAGTAGCCGGTAATTGAGTACCATTATACCTATTGATAATTGTATTTATTGTCAATAAATACTTGTTACTAAACAAAAGATCCCCGGTCTTATAAACCGGGGATCTGATAACTGTTCCGTTATTTATCACTGAATAACTACCCTACCTGTAGCCAGTACTTCTTTACCAAAAGCATCAGTTAACATAACCAGATACATTCCTTTAGAAAGAAGCCTTGCATCCACATTCATACTGCTGTAGGGTGCAGTGATGGGGTAAGTCTGATCAAACACTTTCTGTCCGTTACCGGCAAACATCACCAGGTGGCGTACAAAGCCCAACTGTGTTGCGTTGGTATAGTAACGCACTTTAAACTGTCCTTCGTTTGGATTGGGCGTAATGAACAATTGGTTCATGCCTTCGGAGGTTATCTGCACCGCATTAGATAAGGTATTGCAACCGGCTCCTGATGTTACCCTTGCTGTATACAGGCCCAGTCCATCTATAGTAACCAGCAGTGTGGGGCCTGTTGCCCCGGGCACTACATTTCCATTTCTGTACCAAACAATCGTATTCCCTGCAACAGGTGTTACCGTTGCAGTGAGTGTAGTTGTGGTGAATGGTTTTAATACGGTGCCGGGTGAAGCCGCAATAGATATGGTTGGTTGCGTATTAACGGTTACGGTTACACTGGCACAGGCCGTGGTGTTACAGGCTCCCTCTGCCCTTACAAAGTAAGTGGTAGTGGTGGTTACCGTAACATTCAATGTGGCACCGGTGCCTGCTGCTGTACCGCCGCAGCTTCCGCTATACCATCTCCAGGTTGCTCCGGAGCCTAAGCTTCCGCCAACCACACTTAAGGTTACTGTACCCGAACCGCAAAGAGCAGTGGCCGTTGCATTGGCTGCTGTTGGTGCAACAGACGGAGCATTTATAGTAACCGATGTGGTTGCATTTACAACCGGGCAACCGCCACCGGCTGCTAATGTATAGGTAACCGTATAGGTACCCGGTGTACTGGTGGTAACATTAATATCACCGCTTGTTGCATTGATGCTTAAGCCTGCAGGTGTTGCGCTGTAAGTACCGCCTGCTGTACCCGTACGGGTTACTGTGGCTATACCTCCAGGCTGACAGAAAGGAGTACCGGCATAACTGATGGTTGCTGCCGGAGCTGTTGTAATGGTGATGCTGGTTGTTGCTGCTACTGCAGGGCATCCGCCACCGGCTGCTAAAGTATAAGTTACCGTATAAGTACCCGCTGTACTGGCTGCCAGGTTCACAGCTCCCGTAGCGGCATTAATGCTTAATCCCGCAGGGGCTGCTGTATACGTTCCGCCTGCTGTACCGGTTCTTGTAACCGTAGCGGTTCCTGCATTGCTGCAATAAGGCGATCCTGTATAAGCAATCGTTGCTGCAGGAAGTGCCGTAATAGTTATAGTTGTTGTAGTTGTATATAATGCACAACCACCACTGGCTGCTACCGTATAAGTAACCGTGTAAGTACCTGCTGTGCTGGCTGCCAGGTTAACTGCTCCCGTTGCTGCATTGATGCTTAAGCCGGCTGTTGAACTGTATACTCCGCCAGCTGGTGAACCGGTTAAGGTAACATTGGCTGTGCCTGCATTAGAGCAATACGGTGATCCTGCATAAGCTATTGTAGCGTTAGGCGCTGCAGTTATCGTGATGGTAGTGGTGGTTATTGTGGTACCACAACCTCCCGATGGAGCAATGGTGTAGGTAACGGTATAAGTACCCGGTGTACTGGTACCCAGTGTTACCGCTCCTGTTGTTGCATTAATGGTTAAGCCTGCAGGTGCTGCTGAATACGTACCACCTCCTGTGCCAAACCTGGTAACATTTGCTGTACCTGCATTAGAACAATAAGGAGAGCCTGCATAGAAGATGATCATGTTAGGCGCTGCCGTTATGGTAATGCTGGCAGTAGCAGTAAAGGCTGCACATCCGGCCAGGGTATAGGTAACCGTATACGTACCAGGTGTACTGGTACTGGGATTTACGGTTCCGGTAGCTGCATTGATGGTTAAACCTGCAGGTGCTGCACTGTAAGTACCGCCTGTAGTGCCGGTGAGGGTTACAGGGGCACTTGTAACTGTAGTACAATAGGGAGAACCCGTGTAACTGATAGATGCTACTGGTTGTGGATTAACTAATACAGATGCAGTAGCCGTAGGACCTGAACAGGTTACACCTCCGTTTGTGTATGTTGGTGTTATTGTAAAGATCACTGTAATGGGAGAAACGGTATTGTTTACCAGGGTTCCGCTAACATTACCTGTACCGCTTGCAGCTATACCGCTAACTGTTGCTGTATTATCCCTGGTCCAGTTAAAGACCGTGCCTGGTATGTTGCCGCTGGATACAATCGTTATTATCGGGGATCCGCTGCATATAACCTGCGATGCAGGTACTGAAATTACATTGGGTGTTGGATTTACTGTAATGGTAAATATTGATGGGGTACCTGCACAACTTACTCCGGTATTTGTATAGGTAGGCGTAACAGTTATAGTTGCTGTTACGGGTACGTTAGTGGTATTGATCGCAGTGAAGCTTCCTATATTACCCGAGCCTGATGCACCAAGGCCAATGCCGGTGGTATTATTTGTCCAGTTGTAAACTATCGTACCGCCTGTTGCAGTACTGGTGAAGTTCACTGCAGTTGTTGTTGCTCCATTACATACAACCTGGTTTGGTACGGTTGTTACTGTTGCCGTTGGATTTACTGTGATGGTAAATGTTGTTGGAGTGCCTACACAGCTTGTTCCGCCAATGGTATAGGTTGCAGTAACGGTTATGGTTGCTGTTACCGGAGCATTGGTTGTGTTGGTAGCGGTAAAGCTGGCAATATTTCCAATGCCTGATGATGCAAGACCAATACTTGTTGTATTATTTGTCCAGTTGTACACGATCGTACCGCCTGTTGCAGTACTGGTAAAATTAATCGCTGTGGTTGCTGCCCCGTTACATACAACCTGGTTGGCTACAGCTGTTACTGTTGCTGTTGGATTAACAGTTATTGTAAATGTGGATGGGGTTCCTGCACAACTGGTGCCACCATTGGTATAAGTTGGTGTTACGGTTATGGTTGCGGCTACCGGTGCACTGGTTGTGTTGGTAGCTGTAAAGCTCGCAATATTTCCAATGCCTGATGATGCAAGACCAATACTTGTTGTATTATTTGTCCAGTTATAAATGATCGTACCACCTGTTGCAGTACTAGTAAAGTTTACAGCCGTAGTTGCTGCTCCGTTACATACAACCTGGTTTGGTACGGTTGTTACTGTTGCCGTTGGATTAACGGTGATGGTAAAGGTTGTTGGAGTGCCCACACAGCTTGTTCCACCATTGGTATAAGTTGGTGTTACAGTTATCGTAGCGGTTACAGGTGTAGTTGTTGTATTGGTTGCTGTAAAGCTACCTATATTACCCGAGCCTGATGATGCAAGACCAATACTGGTTGTATTATTTGTCCAGTTATAAACGATCGTACCACCTGTTGCAGTACTGGTAAAGTTTACAGCCGTAGTTGCTTCTCCGTTACATACAACCTGGTTGGCTACAGTTGTTACTGTTGCTGTTGGATTAACAGTTATTGTAAATGTAGATGGGGTGCCTGCACAACTTACTCCACCATTGGTATAGTTAGGTGTAACAGTTATAGTTGCTGTTACGGGTGCATTAGTGGTATTGATTGCTGTAAAGCTTGCAATATCACCAGTGCCTGATGCAGCTAACCCAATACTTGTTGTATTATTTGTCCAGTCATAAACGATCGTTCCTCCTGTTGCAGTACTGGTAAAGTTTACAGCCGTAGTTGCTGCTCCGTTACATACAACCTGGTTGGCTACAGCTGTTACTGTTGCTGTTGGATTAACAGTTATTGTAAATGTGGATGGGGTTCCTGCACAACTTACTCCACCATTGGTATAAGTTGGTGTTACGGTTATGGTTGCCATTACCGGAGCAGTAGTTGCATTGATAGCTGTAAAGCTGGCAATATCACCAGTGCCTGATGCAGCTAACCCAATACTTGTTGTATTATTTGTCCAGTCATAAACGATCGTTCCTCCTGTTGCAGTACTGGTAAAGTTTACAGCCGTAGTTGCTGCTCCGTTACATACAACCTGGTTTGGTACCGTTGTTACTGTTGCTGTTGGATTAACAGTTATTGTAAATGTGGATGGGGTTCCTGCACAACTTACTCCACCATTGGTATACGTTGGTGTTACGGTTATGGTTGCCATTACCGGAGCAGTAGTTGCATTGATAGCTGTAAAGCTTGCAATATCACCAGTGCCTGATGCTGCTAACCCAATACTTGTTGTATTATTTGTCCAGTCATAAACGATCGTTCCTCCTGTTGCAGTACTGGTAAAGTTTACAGCCGGAGTTGCAGCGCCGTTACATATAACCTGGTTTAGTACGGTAGTTACAGTTGCTGTTGGATTAACTGTGACTGTTGCAGTTATTGGCGTACCCGTAATGACCCCAACCGTTGGCGTTATGGTAAATGTTACCAATATGGCTGCATTGGTGGTATTGGTCAATGTACCGCTGATATCACCGGCACCGCTGGCTGCAATCCCCGTTACGGTGGTTGTATTGTCCCTTGTCCAGTTGAACACGGTTGATGGAACACTGCCGGTTATCAGGATCGTTGTGATCGATGATCCTGAGCAAATTATTTGGTTTTGCGGCGCAGCAACAGCATCCGGTACGGGTTCAGTGCCTCCGGCGGCAATTATATATTCCGTGTTTTGTCCTGTTATGGTAAGGGTATTAGCCGGCATATTCAAGGTAGCCCCGCTGTTGGTCCACAGGGTATCGCTGTTGTTGTTGCGTTTATATAATTGTAAGGTTGGTTCTGATGCCGGTGTTACAATAATATTGCCGGTATAATTATAAGTAGCAGTGTATTGTGGCGCTGTGCCACCAGATACATGAACGCCAAAATAATGGTCGTTTTCACCAATGCCCACCGTACCGTTTGTTGTATTAGGAATATCCTTCACTTCATACACACTGATCCCGGAAGGTGCTCCCCCGGTTGCTGTTGCCGTAAAATTTTCGCCGGCTGCAACAGTAAGCGTAGTGGTTTTAATTGCATTGATAAAATCGAAAGCACTGGTATCACCAATTGCCGCACCGGAGATTACCCAGCTTGGCCCATTGATCATAGTTCCGGTTATTCCATTTTTACTGTCATAAGCCAGTTGCAAATGCGGTTCATCAAAATTATAATAGCCCGCCAGGTTTGAATAGGCGGGGTGTGCAGCTGTTATCTTCCTGTTCATCCATTCGCGGATCTGGGTTTGTGTAAGCGCAATATTCCAGATCCTGACCTCGTCTAAATCTGCATTAGCAAAACAATTCCCATGGTCTATCCAGCCACCCAGCGTTAAGGGAACTGCTCCGTCTGCTATCGTTCCTGCATCAATACTGCTGGCCACCTCAATGCCGTTGAGATACATTTTATGGTTGCCGGAACTATAAACAATGGCCAGGTGATTCCATTTGTTTCCCGGTGATAATGAGCTTGTCATGGTTGTTGCTACTGAACTGTATGGTTTCCAGATTATACCTGCGTTATTAGGATCCGCACCATTCAATGCAATGATCTGATTAGAGAATACCGAATTTAATTGTCTGCCTGTTATTGCCCCGTAAGCATCCCCGGAACTCGGGTCTTGATTTATTCCATTCCATTTTACCCAAAGATCTATAGTTCCTGTTTGCAGATTATTGAGTGCGCCGCCATTAGGAATAGCAACAATATCATTAACACCATCAAATTTTAAAGCATTGCCACTACCCCTGCTTTGTTTATACAAAGCTTTCACTTGTGCAACATCTAATGCTCCATTATACATTTTTAATTCATCAACTTTACCATTGAATAAACCTGTACCGCCGCAAGCTCCTGAGGGTTCTCCTACTTTTATGGGTGCACCACTGGCCGGTGTGTTGTAATTGGTACTGGTTCCTGCTTTAAAAATTCCATCCACATATAATTTCTGTTCAACGCCATCATATGTTCCTACTATATGATGCCATTTATTATCATTGAAAGTTTCTGTGGTAAGCACCTGGCTCCAGGAACCTCCACTGGCCAGCCAGTATGATAACCTGTTATTATCCACACCCACAAAATACCCTGTTGCACTGCCGCAATTATGCTTACCGGCAATCATTTTTGGCTCACCGGTAGCTGTTGAAAACTTCACCCAGGTACTGATAGTAAAGGGTGTTCCCAGTAAGTCAAGTGAAGTACTGTTGGCCAGCGTTATACTTGTGCCCGAGCCATTGCCATTAAACTGGTAAGCAGCATTATTGTTCTCATACTTATCTGTGGTAGCCGTTGCATTTACAACAATACCATGGCGGCTATTACCACTCATATCATTGGCGTTACCATTCATTGGTAAATAAGCCAGCAGATCCGGCATCATGGGTATATCAGCCAGTTGCAGTATTTCATTGGGCGACAAAACCCGGTTATAAATTTTAATATCATCCAAATCACCCTGAAAATTCAATCCACTGTGGTTTTGACCAATATAATACATAGCATTTGGTGTAAATGAAATGGATAAACTATGGGTATTAGATCTTTTCAATTCGCCATTAATGAACAATTGGGTTTCGGAACTGACTGCTCCTGTTTTTTTGTAAGTCAATGCTACATGATGCCATTGACTGAGCGGTTCCAGCATCGTATAATTAGAAAATAAAGGGTCATTTGTTAGTGGGAAATTATACCCCAAAATATAAGAAAACGTTGTTCCGTCAAGTGCCTGCTGAAACCCACCGTTTGGAACGGCAACATTGCTCATAACACCTCTTTGCCCAAAGTAACTGTTTATCTTAAACCAGTATGACACTGAAAACTCATCTCCAAACATATTAGTATTAGGAACACTTATATGATTGGGATTCGTAAAATTGTACGCCTTATTGGCGTTGCCAAAACGATCAGTGATCAATGTTGCGCCGTTCACTGTTCCGTTATTTCCATTTCCGCTTTCGTCATTGGCATTGGCATTAAAAGGATAATAAGCAACAAGGCCGGTTGCACTTTGATTGTATATTTTCTGTACTTCTGTAGCGGATAAGTTCCTGCGATAAATATTTAATTCATCTATTAAATTAGCTCCATAATAAGTAGCTGCACCAACCTGAGATCCTATGTGCAGGTCCTCTGCCGAATTGTTCATTACTATTGATCCAGCTCCGCTGGAGTACAGAACAGGCTTGGGTTGTCCGTCAATATACAACACCGGGTTAACATCTCCGGTTTTAGCCACTACAACATAGTGATGCCAGTTGAGGTCACTTACACCATCTGTTCCTCTCCATCCACCGTTAAAGTAGAAATAAAACATATTATTGTTGATATTATGCAGCCCCATACCATAATTACAGGTACCTCCGGTCCAGTCTCCTCCTTTTTCGGCTATAATATCAATACCCAAACGGGTTCTTTTCACCCAGGCGGATAAACTAATTTCCGCACCCGGACGAATGGTGGCAGCATCAGGAACATTAATGTAATCTGAAGTGCCGTTAAATGCATAGGCCCTGTTCGTGTTGTTAAATCGGTCAGCAGTTAAAACTGCGCCGTTCACTGTACCGTTATTTCCATTTCCGCTTTCATCATTGGCATTGCCGTTGAAAGGGTAATAGGCTACCGGTCCGGCATATTCGCTATAATATAATGAAAGAACCTGGGCATCAGTCATGGCATTATTATAAATCCTGAATTCATCCATTTTACCCTTAAAATTCCAGATACCATCCTGGTAAACCGAGTTTCCATCAGTATTTACCATGGCTCCCAATAATACCGACCGGCCGGGAACATAGGTTGCGGTTGAAAAATTTTCAATCAAAGAAGGGGATTGCAATATCCCGTCGATGTATATTTTTTGTACCGTTCCGTTAACCGTAATCACCCATTGTTTCCAGCTATTCACCGGTGGTGTGGAATAAGGAACAACTATTCGTTCTACATCACAATGTCCCGACTTGGTATAAGTTCCTGAACCTCCCTGGTTCAGTATCATTAAAAAACAAGAGGCATTACATGCATTTCCACCATAGGAGAAAGGTACCCGGTAAACGGCCGGGTCGTCTGCATTAAACCAAAAAGAAATCGTTCTGTTAGTAGCAGGAAAATTGTCGGCCGGTATACGGATATACGAACCAACGGCACCGTTGAAGTAATAGGCTTTATTTGCATTACCAAATCTGTCAGCATTTAAAGAAACTCCGGCGCCTGTATAATTTGAATTAATTCCATTACCACTTTCATCATTAGCGTTACCGTTAAAAGGATAAAAAGCTACCAATCCAACAGACTCATTATTGTAAAGCTGCATTACCTGTGCATCAGACATGGCTGCATTATAGATCCTGATATCATCCAGTTTGCCATTGGTATACCCAACGTTTGCATCGGTATAGGGTGCCGTGCCGTTCAATGAAGTGATCACGCCCAGTGCCAGGTCTTTTCCGGTAACCGCGGTACTGCCGCCGAAAGAAGAAGTGGTACTTTTCAGTTCGCCGTTTACATATATTTTCTGATCGGCCCCGTTAATAGTAAGCACCCAATGGTACCAGCTATTTACAGGAGGTGCTGGATACGTATACCCCGCACCGTTATTACCACAGTGGCCCTGTACAAAATAGGTTCCGGTACCGGTGCAGTTAAGCCCCATGATAAGGGTTGTTCCGCAACTGCCATTCCCTCCATAACCCAGCAAACCCGGCCTGTTGCTTACATCAGTCACGTTAAACCACAAAGAAATGGTACGGTTGGTAGTGGGCAGCAGATCGGCCGGCATACGTATATACGATCCGGTTAGTCCATCAAAATTATATGCACTGTTGGCGTTGCCAAAACGGTCAGTTGTTAAAGTTACGCCAGCGCCGATATAAGTTGGATTTATAGCATTGCCACTTTGGTCATTTGCATTTCCGTTAAAAGGATAGTAGGCTACAAGATTTTGAGAAAGCGCTGAGGCTGAATATAATACCCAGAAACACAGCAGTAGAATTGTGCGCATGATATTAGTTTTAACACAAAGTTTGAAAAAAGGATATGCTGTACTGCTGACTCCCATCAGAGCTAAACCTGATGATAATCAGCAAAAAACAGGAATTACAAACGGCATAAAATTCGTGGGGGATCAATACATTTTTCGGGCTTAATTACAAAAAAGCTGAAGGCTTAATTTCTACAAATTGAGGTTTACCTACCCAAATTATTGATGATTTTATCAGGTTCTCACAACCACTTCCCTGGTTCGTGGCACACTAAACAGCTTTCATTTCTTCCGTTTCGTGTGCCACGAACCGGTGCGAAGGGCTTCAGGTTACAGCAGGCATATTCCCTCAAATATTCCGGTATTACAAGCAACTTATTTTTAAATAGCAAGACACACAATTAGGTCGTCTTACGCAAAATCATTGCGAAAATCTTACGGTTTTTACATACTCACACAAAATTATTTCGGGGCTTGTATTTGGTTTACTCATAATTTTGAGTATTTTTACTCAGTATATTAAGTAAATTGTAAACTATGTTTGAACGTCTTCATTTACAGCCACTTATAAAAGGATGCATGAGCCAAGGAAGTTCATCCAGGTAGTAATGGGGCCCCGGCAAATAGGAAAAACCACCCTGGTAACCCAACTGGTAGAAAAAATTAATGTTGGATTCCATTTTATTGCTGCTGATGCCGTAGCCGCAACAAACAGCAGCTGGCTTGAACAGCAGTGGGAAAACTGCCCGTGTAAAAATGGAGCTGGAAAAGGCGGCGGTATTTTTATTGGTAATTGATGAAATTCAAAAAATAGATAACTGGAGTGAAACTGTAAAATTGCTGTGGGACAGGGATACCCGAAATAAAATAAACCTGAAAGTAATTTTGTTAGGATCATCCCGTCTGCTGTTACAAAAAGGACTTACCGAATCACTTGCAGGAAGATTTGAAAGCACGTATATGGGCCATTGGAGTTATGAAGAAATGAGAGAGGCATTTGGATGGAATGTAGATCAATATGTATGGTTTGGGGGTTACCCCGGATCGGCAGATTTGATCAAAGATGAGGAACGCTGGAAAACATACGTGCTGGAATCGCTGATTGAAACCAGTATTTCAAAAGATATTATTATGCTGACCAGGGTGGATAAGCCTGCACTGATGAAACGCCTTTTTGAAATGGGTTGTTTGTATTCGGGTCAGATACTTTCGTATACCAAAATGCTGGGTCAGTTACAAGATGCAGGGAATACCACTACCCTTTCACACTACCTGGAGTTGCTGGATACCGCCGGCCTGCTTGCGGGATTAGAAAAATACGCCCCGGATGTAATACGCCAACGATCATCAAGCCCAAAATTCCAGGTGCATAATACTGCTTTAATAAGCGCCCAGCGGCATAAATTCTTTAAAGATGTAAAGGGAGAACCTGATGAATGGGGACGTATGGTGGAATCGGCAATCGGCGCCCATTTAGTTAATCATTCAATTACAGAGAAATTTAATTTACATTACTGGAGAGCGCGCAATGATGAGGTTGATTTTGTTATTGAAAAAAAAGGGAAGGTAATTGGTTTAGAAGTAAAGAGTGGAGCCGCCGGAAATACTTCCGGAATGACAGCATTTAAAAAAAGGTTTAATCCTCATAAAGTTTTACTAATTGGAAATGCCGGACTGCCATGGAAGGATTTTTTGGGAATGAATCCTGTGGAATTGTTTTAGGAGAACATTTAAAATGCAGGTGCAGGGACGAAAGCTATAAACATGTAAATGCTGTTTAATGCTTTTGATAACTTCGCTGGCGCAATGTGTTCCCAATGAATATCCTTATCGTTTACCGAAATGATTGTGGGATCATTTGGGCCTTGTAGCTCCACCGGATTATATCCGGAGCCAGAATAAAGATCTTAAGCTTTACTACTATTGTTTAATTACCCGCCCAGTCCTACACTTGATTTCGTAAATTTAAATCATCTCGTTGTATCAGGTCCGGTTACCCCTTCGATACTTCGACTTCGCTCAGTACGCTCAGGACCGGCAGAATTGAAAAGACACAACCTGTCCCGACTTTGTCGGGAGGTGATCCCACCAGGATTGCGTTTTTAATTTAATCATTGCGTTGGGAATCCCGATGGCCCTGTCTGCCGACAGGCAGGTATCGGTACGCCAAACACTTAAGCCAGTTGGTGATCGCCTTGCCTGATTACAATTTATTTCCCTTCAAAATTTTGTCGAAGTCTTTTGATTTAATGAAGTTTTGTTTCTTTTTGTTTACTTGTATTATTTCTAAGAACCCTAAATCAACAAGCGCTTTTAAGTCTGATCTTGCAGTAAAATTGGATATGTCAAATCGTGATTCGATTTCTTTCGTATTAAATATTCTTTCTGAGTCATCATATAATATCTTTAGTATTTGAGCCATTCTATCATTTACATTAGGGATTTTCAGGAATTTAGCGGCCTGAAAGACTTCCTTTTGTTTACGATTAATATAGACTTTCAAAGCATCGAAGGCTTTCTCCATTGTTTTGATATGGTAGGTTATAAAATAACTCAAATCATTATCATCTTGTTCGGTATAGAGATACGCTTTTTCATATTGTCCTTTAGTATCCTTTATTATCCTGGATACGGATAAATATTCAGCTAGCCAGTACCCTTGTTTTAACAGAAACCAATAAAATAGCGCCCTCGCTGTTCTTCCATTTCCATCTGTAAACGGATGTATCCATCCTATCATAAAATGAACAATACAGCCTTTTACAATCGGGTGGATAAAGTTTGCGGTATCATTGTTACAAAAAGAGCATAAGTCTTTTATTAATGTGTCTAATTCATTTTTGGAAGGGGGTGTATGTACTACCTCGCTGTTTATATGGTCTACAACAAAAACTTCATCATGATCTCTAAACATGCCTTCATCTTTGTCGTCAGTTAATGTTCTATTTGATATTAATTTGTGTATATACAGAATATTTTCTGGTGTTATAGCTTCGTTTTTATGCTGAACAATATGTTTCATTGTTATGAAATTATTCATAATCATTTGCTCAGACCTGGTTTTTGGCTTTTGTTCTTTTTGAATCAATTCCTTAGCCTTTTTCCGGGTAGTATTGGCACCCTCCATTTGACTACTTGAAATAGCTTCTTCCATTATAGAGCTAATGACAAACTTTGTTTTATCTGTTTCTGCAATTCCGATATTGCTGCTTAAATTTCCCCCGATATGCAAATCAAATTGATGTAAGGCACGCTGCATATAATCTGTTATCACATAGGTAAAACTGTAATTACCGAATTTGATAGTGTTGCTTTTTAAGTAACGATCTAACTTTACAGCATTCCAAAGTTCTTCAGGCTTATGCTCTTGTGTTTTGTACTTTATTTTGTCCCAATATAGATAGTCATTTTGAATTGAAGCTAAAAGTCCGGCAGACTGTAGCTTTACCATCAACGGTATGGTTGTATCATCTCTGGTAGGTTGGGGTGCTTTTTCTATCATTTTGTGTTGTCTGACAGTAAAAATAGACAAAATTGCGAGATTATTCAATTATCTCGCAATTTTAACTGTAAATAACTGGATTTTGTTAATGAACGGAGGTATAATTTAGGTGTCGCCCAACTCAGAAACAGGCGAAAATAAGATCCACCGCCTTGGATTTCTATAACAATACCAAAACCATTTTTAGCCATCGGCACGACTACCAACAGTGGGCAAAACACTTAAGCCAGTTGGGGGAACAACTGCGCCAAAGACTTAAGCCAATTGGAGGCCAAACACTTAAGCCAGTTGGGGGCATTAAACTTATTTATACCCTTCACCTACCCATGCATTTAATGGCGAGCGAACGGGGTCGCTGCTTACCTGGCTGTGTATTTGTGCGGCAATCATTGTCTTTATCTGCTCCAGCTGCGAGGGGGCCTGCTTTATTATCTCCGTGATGATGGGATTGCCTTCCACAAAACCAGTTGCAATGTGCATGGCCGATTCACTTTCTCCAATTAAGCTCACCCGCTGCAACGTATGATTGCCAAATCCGGCAGCAACCAGGTGCGCCTCCAGTTCTGCAGGATCGTACATGGAGAAAGGAACTTTGTAAAATTCCGGTGGATCGTCTTTGAAGAAAGTCGTTATTATTTGCCGGCTTATGTATGCCGTTATGTTGTGCTCTACTTTATCCCAGGTGCTGAAGAGGAACTGGCCGCCCGGTTTTAAAACCCGCAGGGCTTCATCAAATCCTTTTTGCCGGTCGTTCAGGAACATATAACCAAACTGGCAAACCACACAATCAAAATAGTTGTCGTCAAAAGGCAGCTCCATTGCGTTGGCCGTTATCCATTCAATATGGGGGGCATTTACCCGTTGCCGGGCCAAGGCAAGCATATCGGCATTGATATCGGTTGCGGTAAGCTGTGCATCTTTACCAATGCGTTCGGCAATATGACGCGTTACCCTTCCTGTGCCGGCAGCAACCTCAAGCACCTGCTTTACAGGTAATTTAATACGGGCTGCAATATCCTGTGCATATGGTTCAAAGATGTAGGGCCCAAGGTACCGGTCATAGCGTTCGGGGATGGAACCACCAAAAGAGAAGGAAGCATTGTTCATAAAAATAGTTTTTGTTTTTACTTAGCATCTGTTGCCGGCCGGCTCACTGGCGCAATGTGTTCCCAACGAAAAGTCTATAATTTAAAAAATGATTGTGGGATCACTTGTGCCTTTCAATTCCGCCGGATTGCATCCGGATTCAGGATCCCAGATGTTCAATTTTCAACAACCCACGCTCATTAGTATAATAATCAATTGCACTGCTGTATTTATAATGCCATGGCTCCCATACCAACCCACTTCTTACAGGGTTTTCATGCAGGTAGTCAAGTCGTTCTTTTAATTTAGCGGCTGAGTTTAGTTCTATGGGGTGATAATCTTGTTTCCAGAATTGTGCAAAGCATCCTGCGGGATTGTCTTTATTGTTTGCATTGCTTTTACCTGCATGACCAAAAAGATTAAGCATCCCCGTCCGAACCGGGTTCATCCGGGCGGGCACTCCTTTCTACTTTCTGTTGGATTCTCTTGTATTGCTGTTGTTATCTTTTTGCTGGTATACTTTTTTAAGTCCCGAACGATGTCTTTCCGCAGGATGCTGTGCACCAGTTTATTGGTTTCGCTACTAATTATTAAATGAACATGATTGGTCATAATAACCTCCGCCCGGCCAGCCATTCGGACGGGCAGGCATGTAATTTTAAGCCCTTGTTTTCCTGGCAGTGTTTTAAACTATCTACAAATATTTCCTTGTAGCTTTCTCTGCTAAACACATCCACCCCCGTCCGAACGGGGTTCATCCGGGCGGGCATCCTACAACAGAGAATGTTACAAAGTGCGCTATGGCATCTTCACCAACTTTATACTTTGAAGACATGGTCCTAAAATTGTTTTCGTAAATTTAATACATTTCGGTTTTTTAAATCCGGTTACAAACCGGTAGAATTAAAGAGACACAGGTGATCCCACAAAGATTATGTTTTAAATTTAAACATTGCGTTGGGAACACCTGCGCCACACACTTAAGCCAGTTGAGGAATGATGTCTATCAGTCTTAGAGGTTTTTAACCGCAGTATACATTTGCCGAAAAAGGTAGATATTAACCAGTAAGCAACACCCTGCAAAAGCAACGTTCCTTGGCCAAACAACTAGCAAGCGCAAGGACAGATAGCGTGGAAGGAAAATACCCATTAACCCTTAGAATAATCATCCCGTTATCACTTACTTTTATAACATGAAATACGTTATTCATAAAATGTACCTGCTGATGGGTGCAATTATATTGTTAGCAGATGCACCCGTTTTAGCACAACCCCAGCCGCCGAAAAGTGCAACTGTAACTGTAAATAAAAACGGCCCTGTTTGCGACAGTCTGCAACTTGTTCTCAGTAATAGTGCCAACGGTTTTCTCCAATACAGATATAACGAAAAAGTGAACAACAATACAGTTACCTACAGCACCACCCTTTCTGCACTTGGTTTTGCCAAACGATCTGTTCAAATTGGCAGTGTAAATAATTTCAAAACTAATGCAACTGTAACCCTTCCTTTTTACATGGCTATTAGCAATTTTACCAATGAAAAAGAGGCCAGGCTTTTCATCAAAAACTTTCAGCTTAAATTATTGTCTTGCTTAAAGCCCTCCGAAAAAGACATGGTGCTAAAACCCGGGTTTTCCTTCTATAATTCATTCTACATAAAGCAAAATGCAGATAGTTTTATTACTGCCCAATTGATGCTGCTGAGTGACAGCAATACTCATACTGCCATCTTCCGCCTGTTTCATAATAAGGGAACAACAGACAAGGGAATTATGAAAAATCCGCCGGTGGTTATTAACAGAAACCAATACAATGAAGTACTGCCCTTACTACAGACGTTATTTGATAATTGCTCTACCAACTTCGGTGCCCTTTGCGACAAATTGCTGGTAAATCAGGAATGGAGTCCTACCTTTTCAGCCACGATAAAGTATAAAGACTTTACTTCTCCAAAGGTGGAATATGTAACCGGTAATATCTGGAACCAATACACTACCGAATTCTATGCCGCTAATGAAACAATCGCCAGACAACGGTTTAATGAGCTAACGGCAGAAATTGATCAATGCCAGGCTGCTTTCCCGTTTCAACAATTCAGCACAGAGGATAGCAAAGAGAATATTAAATGGTGGGTGTATAAACATAAGCGCAGCGATATGTTGGGCAGTGGTTATAAAAATCAACTGATTATTAAGTTAAAAAAAGCAGCACAGGGCGAAGGATATACGATACGATTTGAATTTAGAAAATCACCATAAAACTTTTTTAAGGACGGGTCATAATTCTATTCGGCTTCGGTTCGGTCTGACGATTTTCTCACTGGCGCAATGTGTTCCCAACGAAAATGTTTATAGTTTACCAAAATGACTGTGGGACCACTTGTGCCTTTCAATTCCGCCAGTCCTGAGCGTAGTCGAAGGGGTATCCGGATTTAAGGCTGAAGATGCTCAATTTTCAACAACCCTGGCTCGTTAGTATAATAATCAATTGCACTGCTGTAATTATAATGCCCTGGCTCCCAAACCAGGCCGCTAAATGGTTCTAAAATACTGTTCGTAAATTTAAAACATTTCGTTTGCCAAACCTGCCTGCCGGCAGGCAGGTCCGGTTACCCCTTCGATACTTCGACTTCGCTCAGTACGCTCAGGACCGGTAGAACTGAAGCGACACAACCTGTCCCGACCTGTCCCGACCTGTCCCGATGAATATCGTGGATGAATAACGGGCTTGTATTAAAATATAGATGGTTTGACCAGACTTGTAATTTATCTTGCAGGCTGATAAGTATATTTGACACAACCTCGTTATTTTAAACCCCTTTTATGAACAATTGGTTCACTGAGCTTTTTACCAACAATTCCATAGCACAATCTGTTTTGATATTTGGATTGGTTATTGCTGTTGGCATCTGGCTCGGGAGGTTAAAGATCGGCGGTATAGCATTAGGTGTTACCTGGGTTTTATTTACAGGAATGTTTTTATCTTACCTCGGCATAGCAGTAGATGAAAGAACTGAACATTTTTTAAAGGAATTTGGTTTAGTATTGTTTGTTTATTCCATCGGCCTGCAGGTTGGCCCCGGCTTTTTTGCCAGTTTAAAAAAATCAGCATTCCATAACAATTTACTGGCCATCATCACTGTTTCATTGGGGGTGCTGGTTACTATCATTTTATATTATGCAAGCCGCAATCATATTTCAGTAATGGCAGGTATCATGAGCGGTGCTGTAACCAATACACCCGGCCTTGCTGCTGCACAGGCTGCCGTAAGTGATTTGCATATTACGGGTACCGACAGGTCACTCATCACACTGGCCTATGCTGTTGCCTATCCCTTTGGCGTATTCGGAATTATAGGTTCATTACTGCTGCTGAAAAAATATTCAGGATAGATATTAAAGTGCAGCAGGAACTGCACCGCAGGTTAAATATGATCCGGTCCAACAAACCCGTTTCCCATCATTTTAAGTTAGAGAATACCATGCTGATCGGTCAGCCACTGATAAAACTGTTTGAAATGCTGAAAGAAAGGATCATCGTATCCAGGATGCTGCATGAAGGTGAGATCATCACGCCAACACCGGAAACCGTATTGGCAGAAAATGATGTATTGCTGATCGTGGCAACAAAAAAAGAAGCGGAACAATTAAAATTGATCGTAGGCTCCTACAGCGATATCAATTTAAAAGCATCCACAGAAAGTAACCTCATTTCCCGTACCATTTATGTCACTAAAAAATCAGTCACACACAAACGTCTTGGTGACCTGCCCGAACTGTTTCAGCAGAATTTTACCATGACAAGATTAAGCAGGGCCGGCATTGAGATGGTACCACACGGTGATATTTACCTGCAGTTGGGCGACAGTATAAAAGTGGTAGGTACAGAGGAAGGGGTTAAGATCGTTTCTGAGGCATTGGGTAATTCCTTAAAAAAATTAGAGGTTCCCGACCTTGCACCCATTTTTATCGGTATTGTATTGGGTGTTATTTTAGGCAGTATCCCTTTTCATTTTCCCGGAATGCCGGTAGCCATAAAGATCGGTATGGCTGGTGGCCCGTTAATAGTAGCTTTAATGCTCAGCAGGTTTGGTAATAAATTCTATTTGAATAATTATACCACCAACAGTGCAAACCTGATGATCAGGGAATTGGGTATCTGTCTGTTTTTAGCCAGTGTAGGCCTAAGCAGCGGCAAAAATCTTTCTGTAGCATTTTCAGATGGGCGTGGATTTATTTGGATGTTGATGGGCATAGCTATCACGATCATTCCGTTGGTTATAACCGGTATCATTGCAAAAAAATATTTTAAGAAAACTTATTTCGAGATCTGTGGTTTACTGGCAGGTGCTTCTACCGATCCTCCGGCTTTGGCATTTGCCACTAAACTTGCCGGAAGTGATATTCCTTCTGTTACTTACGCCACGGTGTACCCTGTTACTATGATCTTAAGGATCGTGGCAGCGCAGTTATTGATTTTGTTGTTTAGTTGAGCGTAGGCGGAGGTTGAGGTTGAGGTTGAAAAAGGTTGAGGAGGGTTTAGAGGGGCATCACTTCACGCTGGCGCAATGTGTTCCCAACGAAAATGTTTATAGTTTACCGAAATAATTGTGGGATCACTTCCCGATAAAGATCCACGATATTCATCCACGATATTCATCGGGACAGGTCGGGACAGGTCGGGACAAGTAGTGCTTTCCAATTCCACCGGATTGTATCCGGAGTTAGAATAAAGATCTTAATCTTTAAAACTATTGTTTAATTGCCCACCCAGTCCTAAGATTGATTTCGTAAATTTAAATCATCTCGTTGTATCAACTCCGGTTACAAACCGGTAGAACTGAAGAGACACAGGTGATCCCACCAGGATTGCGTTTTAAATTTCAACATTGTGTTGGGAACACCTGCGCCGAAGACTTAAGCCAGTTGGGGAGTCAGAAACATACCTACCAATAAAAAGATCATGGAAATTTATTGAACCACACTGACATGTGAGCTAGTTTGCATATATTCATGTGTGATTTAGAATTTTGTGAATTTGGATTTACGAATAATAAAATCAGACTGATGGTATATAGAAACCCTATGCAATTTGAATTTTCTAAGCAAAATATCCTATTCTTCCTTCTTATCATTTTTCTGAGCAGTTGTTCAGTAAAAAAATCGACAAAGCCTAAGTTACCAGATGCCCTAAAAGATTATTCTTTTACCTCCATAGATATAAACTCTGACAGCGGTAAATATGATAAATCTTTTTTATTACAAAAAGTTGGTGAACAGAAAAAGATCATCTGGATAGATCGCTATTCTGGTAAAGATCAAAAGGATTCCATTATCCAGAACATCACCTATTATACTAATGAAGCTGTGATAAAGCTTAAGCCTTCAATTAGGCTAGAAAACTTCATACTATTCTTACAACAAGTAAAGCAGAATAGTGGATTCGACATTTCGGTGAAGGATTCATTAAAGGGTATGCATACATATCTGGTTGAATTTAAATCTTCACAGGTGCTTACTTTTCCTGAATTAAAAAAAGCTTTTGATGGATTTCAGGATACTGAATATATAGAGCCTAATTACGTTGTTTACCAGCAATCAAATCAATTTCTTGTTGACTATGATGTTCGTCAATGGAGTCTATTTAATGAAGGAATTCCTTCACTGAATGGAGGTAAGTATGATGCTGATGGCGATGGAATTGAAGCTATGTCAAGGATTAAATACAGCAGGCTTCCTAAATATCCAGTCTTGATATCGGTAATCGATAATGGAATAGATATCACACATCCAGCATTAGCCCCCGTTCTCTGGTTAAACACGGGAGAGATTCCCAACAATAATGTTGATGATGATAACAATGGATTTATTGACGATTTGAACGGATGGAATTTTGCTGGCAATAATAAAATTATTCAGGGAACTAATAATCATGGCACTCATGTTTCAGGAATTATAGCAGCCAAGCCTACACAGGTAAATAAAATGAGCGGAATATGTCCTGAAGCTAAAATTTTAACTGCTAAATATGCCGAGGGAATGACAGGCAGTTTATTTGCTACTTCCCAGGCAGTCAATTATTCCGTGCAAATGCGTGCGCAAATAATAAACTTATCTAATCGCTCTTTGACCAGTGCTACTTATTTTTATGATGCCATTAAAAATGCTATTGATGCAGGAGTGATTGTTGTAGCGGCAGCTGGAAATGATGCGTGGGATTTATATATCACCCCTGTTTACCCTGCGTGTTACCCTAGGGTAATTTGTGTTGCATCGACTACCAGTTACGACCAATTGGCTCCTACATCAAATTTCCAATACCAAAATCAGTTCAATACGCCTTTTGTACGTATTTCCGCTCCTGGAGATGCCATCTATTCTACTTTCATTGGTGGAGGATATGGGTTGCTTGGAGGCACTTCTATGGCATCCCCTTTTGTGGCCGGTTCTATTGGATTAATAAAAAGTATATACCCCACGGAAGACCTTATTAGTATCAATAGACGACTTTTAGGTGGTGCTGATATTCTTGAGCATCTTAATAATAAAGTAATCGAAGGTAAAAGAATAAATATTTATAAATCCTTGTTCCAACCTTTTGAAACATTGGATGCAAATGGTACTCCCTACAGAGACCAGATTGTTGAAGGGGAAGGTTCCAGAGGCTTAAGATATCCTTATGCCAATTCACGTGATGAAGGCGTAGATGGGCTTAGCTATGTAAAAGCTTTCAAGATTGCTTCAATGAAACAACTGATCAATATACGAGATGAAGACTTATCCAAACATTTTCGATTAATGAATAACATCAGCTGGCAGGAATTGGAACCTGTATACAGAAATATGATCAATAAGCGATTTATGGGTGTTTTATATGGTGATGGCTTTACTATTCACAATTTTAATCTAGTAAGTACTGGAGGTGCTGCGCTTTTTGCCGAGATTGGTAATACTGGTCGTGTTATAAATCTTAAATTTTCAGGTGTAAATATCAAAGGCAATTTCCCTGTTGGTACGGTAGCATTAAAGATAAGAGGAGGAATTTTAAATGATGTGCAGGTGGAGGGAGTAATAAAGGGGGTGAGATCTGTAGGCGGCATTTGTGGGATTGCAGAAGGGGCAACTTTAATAAATTGTTTCTTTGGAGGTGAAGTCATAAGTGAAGATCCTTCCAATAATCCTAATGGGAAAGGTACAGGAGGCTTAGCGGGTCAGGCATTGCAAAATACTACGATTGAAAATTGTCATATCCAGGGGAAAATATCAGGTAATTCTGCGGGTGGTGTAGTGGGAAGGATGTTTCTTTCTAAAATTATTCAGACTTATGCAAATGTATATATTGAAGGGAAAGATAGTCTAGGTGGATTGATTGGAAGCCTGAGACGATCCACCATGGAAAATTGTTATGTTGAAGGGATGGTGCAAGGAACCGGCGAAATAGCAGGAGGTGCTGTAGGTTTTGTATCTCAAAATATCATTAAGAATATTTACTCTAAAGTAAAGACTGTATCAACTACCCGAAAAGGCGGTGCATTAATAGGATATGGTAGAGATTTTTCAATAAGACAATCTTTCTTCCTTGCCGGCTCAGGTCCTCCCGGAGCGGGGGGCATATCTAAAACGCCTGCTGAGCTCAAGAATCCTGCAACTTTTACTGGTTGGTTTAATGGTGCAAATCGATGGGTTATTCCCAGCGGCTATACCCCAGCCATTCCTACATTACCAAGATCAGTTACTTCTTTATATAAAAATGACTCAAAATGAACAAGCAAAATCAATTCAGTAAAGAACTTGAGCTTTTAAAAATGGTAGACGAATATGAGGTCATCCTTCAGGACAGTAGCCAGAAAATGAAAGAAGACAGAGATCCGGAAGAAATCGTATGGACCTATGGAGATTTTACAGTAAACTATGCAGGAAAAAAGATCTGTAATTTTATTGGATTGAAGATAATATTGAAATCTACTGATGATGTAGCTTTTCAACTGCAGTTTGAATCCCTAATTATAAAAGGTATTCCAAATGAACCATTCACTTTTACAATTAAGATCTTTGACCATGTTGTTGGGAATCCCCCGGGGGCGCCTGTTGCAGAATTCAAAGTGAACGTACCAAATTTTATTTGTAAACAAAAAGTTCCGGTTGATAATAGTCGAAATATATCGGGTATTTTCAATCAAGCCGTTATGGCTAAAATAAGTTTTTTTATTTCAGGGTATGAATGTTAGTACAACTTTTATCGGTATAAAAGGCATTAAACATTTTCAAAAACCTACTGGCGCAATGTGTTCCTAACGAAAATGATTTTAGTTTACCTCACTGGCGCAATGTGTTCTCACTGGCGCAATGTGTTCCCAACGAAAAGTCTATAATTTAAAAAATGATTGTGGGATCACTTCCCGATAAAGATCCACGATATTCATCCACGATATTCATCCACGATATTCATCCACGATATTCATCGGGACAGGTCGGGACAGGTCGGGACAAGTAGTGCTTTCCAATTCCACCGGATTGTATCCGGAGTTAGAATAAAGATCTTAATCTTTAAAACTATTGTTTAATTGCCCACCCAGTCCTAAGATTGATTTCGTAAATTTAAATCATTTCGTTGTATCAACTCCGGTTACAAACCGGTAGAACTGAAGAGACACAGGTGATCCCACCAGGATTGCGTTTTAAATTTCAACATTGTGTTGGGAATCCCGATGGCTATCGGGACGCCGAAGACTTAAGCCAGTTGGGGCCAGAGACGGCCGGTGGTGATAACACCAGCCGGCGGGGTAGGCTGGTGAGCCAGTTGGCCTGCGGGTGTTGTAGATAAGATCAACATCGGCGGAACTATATTATCACTTCAACAAACTGACTTCAACGCCTTCTAACCCAATTGGAGCAGGGGAAACTGCCGAAGCACCTCCAGACCATGAATTACTGCCCCATCTCCACAATTTACCATCTGCATCAAGTGCCATGCTCACATACTGACCTGCGGCAATGGCTACAATTCTTTTCAACCCGGGTATCCTGGCAGGTACAGGGTTGGGTAAAGTACTGAGAGTTCCGGGACTTCTGCCCAGCTCTCCATAAGTGTTAACGCCGAATGCCATTACCGAACCATCTGCCAGCAACACCAGGCTATGATTAAAGCCGGCAGCGATAGCAATGGCATTTTCTATTCCCGGTATCACAGTGGGTGTAAACACTCCATTTGTAGTGCCTACGGTAGCATTCATGCCAAGCTGCCCATAGATATTAACACCAAATGCCCAAACCGTTCCATCTGATTTTAAAACAAGGCTATGGCCAAAGCCGGCAGCAACAGCAACCGCATTGGTTATACCGGGAACCTGGTTGATAATAATATCACTGTAATTTACAGGAGGCGTTACCGCCCTTTCGCCCCTGCTATTTGCGCCGCCAAATGCCCATACTGTACCGTCTTGCTTTAAAGCGAGGGTATGAACACCCGTGGAAAATGTGGAAATAGCCACAACACCATAAATTCCGGGCACGGTCTGTGGACTTGTTAACCTTACTGGTGGTTTAGGATCATATTCAGGCCTACCCGCCAGGTAATATTCTATTCTGCCATAATACCTGAGTGTTCCATCCTGCATTAATATTATGGTTCTCCCAGACCCTGCGGATACATTCGCAGCAATTCCTAATCCTTCTATTCTTCCCGGTATTGTGTCGGGGCTGGTGCCGGATCTGCCCAACTCGCCATCGTTATTTATTCTGCCAAATGTCCAAACCGCACCATCATAATCAACAGCGGCACAATGAGAACCGCCATAGGCAAAATACCTTATATTTTTGAGTAGGGGTATCCTGGAGTTTTTAACAACAGCTTTTCCATAGTTCACATCTGAGGCGGATTTTTGTGTGATATTTCCCAGTGACCAGGCATAATTGTCGGGTGTAACATACATGTAGTTGCCGGGGTCGCTGGCAGCGATTTGAGTATACTGCCATTGCCAGGGAGCTTTTGAATTTGCCGGCTTGCCATGCAAAAACATTGTTCCGCTATTTTGTGGATCAAGCCAGGGAGCTAATTGAACAGATTCACGACTGCCGTTCCTGTTCCAGTCATACATCATCCGGCCGTAATAATCATAATTCAGGTATGGACTATCAGGTTTCCTGCAATCAGAGGACCCGCCTGAAAGCTGACCGATCACATATCCTGCCTTATTATACAAAGGTGAACCCGAAGACCCATCCTCGGTGCACCCGAAATTATTATTATATGTCATTGCCCAACGTACACCCCAATGCGTAGTGTCATCATCGTCATCCCATCCGGTTTTAGTGATCTCCTTATTATAGGTTGCTATTTTTTTGGTATCACCTTTGGGATGACTTATACCCACCCCCCTGGTACTGCCTGCTCCCGTTGCATCCCAGCCATTATAATAAACATTATAACCCGCCGGTATAGCCCCGTTAAGTTCAAGTAATTGAAAGTCGGAGCCTATTACATCTTTACTGGTGCGATCGCTGGAGCTTGCCAGGTAAGTACAGCCAACAAGGGTTGCAGATTTATCAGGCCTTTGGTCGTCATCACAACTATTGGCCTGGTAATTAAAAAAGAATAACCATTGATTCATTTCATCATTGGTAGCTGTACAATAACAATGATTGGCTGTAAGTATATAACCACTATTATCCTGAGCGGTATTATTTACCAGCGAACCGCTGCACCAAAATTCATAGCCACCTTGTTTCATTAATATACGTACTACTGAATTACGCTGTTTTTCCCAGCCATATCCTTCCCTGCAATTAACATCCACTTCGCAGGATCTTGAATCATCAAAATCAAAAGATACCAATCCCCGGATATTAAGATTTTTACGTGGCCGGGGTGCATTGTAAACATTTCCGATCTCAGTAATGATAAAACTGCCGGGGCGGGCAATACCGGCCGGTTCAAAATATTCAATGATAAAACTGCTGTTATAAATATGTTGTGTAGCAAACAAACCGCTGGGGTTATTATTCTGGCTGCCAAAAGCCCCGATCACATGTGTCTTATCGGTATTATAGACATACAATTTTGCCCCATCCGGCATATAAAAATTCTTAAAATACAGGTTGGTGGCAGGTGCGCCGGGCACTTCAATCATCAGCCGCCATAATCTTCCACCGTTAGCCAGTTTGGTCCATACCCCGCTGTTCTGCATGCTGTAATTGGTCTTCAGTAATTTGCCTGCCGGATAAGGGGTGCCGTTTTTACCTTGCGGATGCACACTGCGCAGCTGAATTATATTCAGTTGCGGCAATACAACTTTACCGGCCTCTGCATTATCTGTTACCGGGTTATCAAAACTATAGGGCCGCCCACCCGCACTTACCTGGGCATTGCTGTTAATGATAAAGCTTAGCAGAAATAAAGATAGGAGCAGATGTTTTTTCATAAATAAGCAGTTTGGGATTTAAAAATAGTATTTAAAAAAAGAAATATTTTCTTTTTTATTTTGCTATGGGGGGATCAACTTTTAAATCCCAGTCTAACGATAGCTCACTACGTTGTGTTGTTAACGTTAGCTGCCCCTGCGTTTCCCGCCCGTTTCCTTAATATGCTCAGATGCTTTCTTTCAGAAAGAACCCCGCCTTGGGGGTTTTCCCCCAACCGGGGCCACGGGGGGGGGGGGGGGGAAGGGGGGGGGGGGGGAGGTTTTTGATTGGAAGGAGCGTTTCCACAAATGGGCAAGTGTTCCTAACGAAAATGTCTAGTTTACCTCACTGGCGCAATGTGTTCTCACTGGCGCAATGTGTTCCCAACGAAAAGTCTATAATTTAAAAAATGACTGTGGGACCACTTGTGCCTTTCAATTCCGCCGGATTGTATCCGGATTTAAGGCTGAAGATGTTCAATTTTCAACAACCCAGGCTCGTTAGTATAATAATCAATTGCACTGCTGTATTTATAATGCCATGGCTCCCACACCAACCCACTTCTTACAGGATTTTCATGCCCGCCCGGATGAATCCGTTCGGACGGGTAGATAGTCAAGCCGCTCTTTTAATTTAGCTGCTGAGTTTAGTTCTATGGGGTGATAATCTTGTTTCCAGAATTGATGGTCCTTATTGTTAGCGTTTTTTTTACCGGCGTAGCCAAAAAGATTAAGCATCCCCGTCCGAAGTTCATCCGGGCGGGCACTCCTTCCTGCTTTCTGTTGGGTTCTCTTGTATTGCTGTTGTTATTTTTTTGCTGGTATACTTTTTTAAGTCCCGAACAATGTCTTTCCGCAGGATGCTGTGCACCAGTTTATTGGTTTCGCTACTAATTATTAAATGAACATGATTGGTCATAATAACCTCCGCCCGGCCAGCCATTCGGACGGGCAGGCATGTAATTTTAAGCCCTTATTTTCCTGGCAATGTTTTAAACTATCTACAAATATTTCCTTGTAGCTTTCTCTGCTAAACACATCCACCCATCCTACAACAGAGAATGTTACAAAGTGCGCAATGGCATCTTCACCAACTTTATACTTTGAAGACATGGTCCTAAAATTGTTTTCGTAAATTTAATACATTTCGGTTTTTTAAATCCGGTTACAAACCGGTAGAATTAAAGAGACACAGGTGATCCCACAAAGATTTCGTTTTAAATTTCAACGTTGTGTTGGGAACACCTGCGCCAAAGACTTAAGCCAGTTGGGGATCAATACAAAGAACGGACCGGTAATGCCAATGAAAATCAGTTTGAATTTAATCATTGAGGAGGGGAACACCGGCGCCAATGGGGGTTCAAACAATACTTACGCTGTAAAAATTTCACTGTCGAAATGTATCCCGCTACCCTCCCGCCGTTCGTGTCTTTGAACCATGCTGGCATTACATACACTTGCCCAGGGGCTGCGACAGGGAATACAATTATAAGTGATGTAATTCCGGGTACTACAATATGTGTAAAGATTTTTCTGGCTTATCATACTGTACAAGTAAGATGATCTGTGCAAAATAGACAATGGCCGTAGCCAATGACAAGTACGCGGCGATTTGCCACATACCAAAGAAACCGATCAAACAGAAAACACAGTTAATGAGATATGCCAGTTGCATTAGAACGATAGCTCCTCTGGGCCCTGGAATGAGTTTCTTCCTGTTTCTCAGCACAAAAAAGATTCCAAATAGCAGCATAACGAATGGTGATATAAATGTAATTTGCCATTGGGTATCATCCGTCGTCCACTCATAACTTACTACATACCCCGAAAACGTCACGCATATTATAGCCGCACCCACCATGTAGCCTGCTATGATTTCTGCTTTGCTGTGTTTCTTTAAAATAATCCAACGTACAATTGCAATAGTGATAAGTACCGGAAGAAAAAAGGGTCACGCTATTCGCCAGGTTTCGCTTAAAATCAAATTGTGACTATAGGTTGCAGTAAGCGGAGAGTAACCCCATGCAAATGGAAGTATAATTGCAGGAATTCCAGCTACTCCAATAACAGTCAAAAGGTATTGAATTGCTGTGTGGGTGGTGAATTTAGTTTGGGCCTTCATAATAACGTCCTTTTTCTTTATCTATATTGAACAACTATTTTAAAATTCACTGGTGCAATGTGTTCCAAAAAAATCTTCATCGTATACAACTAATACAAAACTGTTTGTTCCCTTGTCCTAAAATTGCTTTCGTGAATTTTAGACATTTCGTTTTATCAACCCCGGTTACCCCTTCGATACTTCGACTTCGCTCATTACGCTCAGGACCGGCAGAACTAAAGAGACAGAAGTGGTCCCACCCTGATTACGTTTTTACATTAAAGATCGTAGCAGGGAACACCTGCCACACTTTAAGCCAGTTGAGGGCAATCACTTACATCAGTTCGTGTGAGCGATAGCCAGCTTTTGATAACCACCCTTCAGGTCATACACTTTCCGGAAACCCATGTTTTTCATTTTACGGGCAACCAATGGGCTGCGGTGGCAGGTTTGGCAATAAACCAATACCAGTTTATCCTTTTTAAGAGAGTCTACATCCCTGCCAATATGAAAATTAAGATAACTGAAATTAAGGGCTCCTGCCAGATGAGAACGCTTGTATTCTTTTGCTGTACGAACATCAACCAGGTAATAATTGCTGCTGTCTTTCAAAACAGCCGCATATTCAGCCGGGCTTAGTTTGCTATATGAAAAACTTTTATTGCTGTGCACGGTGAAACAACCGCTAGTTCCGTACAGGTAAAAGAAAAGTACGATCAGGGAAAGAAGTTTCATGGCATACAAGTTAATAATTATCAATTCAGGATGATTGTATTTAACTGCCGGTTCATGTACAGGTAAGTCTGTTTAATGTCAAACCCTGTTACTTTCTCTCCTGCACAATTTTGTTGCTCACCCGGGTCTATATTGATAGCCTTTGTGCGTGTCAGTACCCGCCGTTTTAGTGAAGAAGCTTGGTAAAAAAATACCTGGTTTATTTCCCGTAATCTTTCTGTATCAGATACCTTTTTTGCCACCTCCGTGCTGCCAGCACACCCATCCTTCCCATACTATATGCTGACAGGGATGCCCATCTTTTTTACAGGGCTCTCCACACGTGGTTTTTTTTGTATCTCCTCTTCTTTTCGTATACTCAGTTTGCATACTGTCTATAAAAATTTCCTTTACAATATTTTTATAGAGTAATGAAAAATACCATTCAACTTTCCTTTGCCTTTTCATATCCGGTTTCCTGGCTTTTGACTCAAGGTCTTTATAATGATTTGCATCATCATCCAGTTGCCTGGCCAGTTTTCTTAATACCGGGCTTGTTGTTTTATAAAAATCAACCGACTTCAGGCCGCAATTTTCTATTTCAGACGTAACCTCCGGTATATGTTTATCCAGCAAATCCATGCTTAATTTAGCTTTTCCCAAAAAAGCACTTAACCCGCCTGCAGTTGGGTCATTTAATGTATCACCATAATACGATTCAGTTATCATCTGGCTTTTTAAGCCGTTTAGTTGATTCTTAACATGATCTAATTTTGTTTTAAGGCATTTTTCATATGCTTCTATTTGTTGTTTCCTGGTCATAATCTTTAGTTTTTACAGTTAATATTTCTTTCAAACCAAAAACCGGCAACAAAGTTTTTCTGCTTCAACAAAAGTAAAAACCATGACAGGTTGAAAAAATGAAATGCCTCAACAAAAACAATGATTGACATCATCTAATAATTTATAGCCGGGAGCATTAAGAATTTTACTGTTTACAGTTTAACTGTAAAAAATCAATTGAAGTTTGGTTCATTATAACTGATGCGGAAAGGAGAAAGCCACACTTAAGCCAGTTGGGTAGTACAGACTTAAGCCAATCGAGGGAAACTAGTTCAAAATATTTCAAATTCTGCATAATATTCTATATTTTTCTGCTATGACAACTAAACCAGCACAACCGCCCTACTTTATTAACTGTCACACTCACATTTTTGTCGGTGCAAATATTCCGCCTTACATAGCAAAAACCTTTTTGCCATGGCCGTTTTATAAACTGCTTTCTATTCCACTTGTACTGGCAGTATGCAAATTCTGGTATGTAAGCGCCAAAAGCCCAAGGCAATGGAAACATACATGGTGGTATAAAAAAATACAAACCATTTTTTACCGATACCGCTCGTTTATTGGGCGTTATTTACTTGCCGGTCTATTCGTTTCATTAATAAACATCATGATCGTATATCATGCTGTTTTGTACCTTTTAATATGGGTCAACGGCTTTTTTATCAAACCCAGTCAAAGTATCTCTAACATGATTACAGATGCTGTTGACTGGCTTATCAAACATAATCTCTTATTTGCCTCCGCACCGGCATGGCTTAAGCTGGCAGTATTCTTTTTTACACTGGTATTTATCGCAAGGGGCCGCAAACTTATTTGGTTTGCATTAAAAAAAGTCTGGGCATTTATGAGCATTCTCCCGGATAAAAAAACGCTTGAGTTTTTAGAGCGCTACATCAACATCGGCCGGTTTGCATATTACAAAAATCAAGGAAAAATATTTGTAAAATTAAAAGACCAATACCCTGAACAAACCGGTTTTGTTCTGCTGCCTATGGATATGGAATTCATGGAAGCTGGCCCAATTAGCTCTGAAGGGGATTATAAAATGCAAATGGGACAGCTTGCAGTTATTAAGTTTAACAAAAAATATAAAAACCTGGTTTTTCCATTTGTTGCAATAGATCCAAGAAGAAAAATTGTAGGACAGCAGGTATTTTTTGATTGGGAGCCTGGCCCTAATGGCACTGTAATTTTAAAAGATTGCTTTATCAAAGATTATATAGAAAATAAAAAATTCAACGGCTTTAAAATTTATCCCGCATTAGGCTATTATCCTTTTGAAGAGCTGTTGTTACCACTATGGAAATATGCCATGGATAATAATCTACCTATTTTAACTCACTGCATAAGGGGCACTATTTTTTACAGGGGAACCAAAAAAAAGGAATGGGGCTGGCATCCACTTTTTAAACAAGCTGATGGCCTTGGTAAATATTCACCGCTTTTATTACCTGAACTTAAGAATATTGATTTCATTAATAATTTTACGCATCCGCTTAATTATCTATGCCTGGTAGAAGAAAAGTTATTGCGACTCATAGTAGGTGAAGCTAAGGATGAACGCATAAAAGAGCTTTATGGGTATACTGATGCTGTATCGCCAATGACATATGATCTCAGGCAACTAAAACTTTGCTTTGGGCATTTTGGTGGAGAAGATGAGTGGCAGAAATATTTCGAGAAAGACCGCGATAACTTCACCAATAAACTGGTTACGCAACCTGGGCAGGGTATTAACTTTATTAAACCCGGAGATATTAGCAACTCATTTGGCACACTGGAGTTGGTATGGAAAAACGTTGACTGGTACAGTATTATTAGCAGTATGATGTTACAATATGATAACCTTTACGCAGATATTAGTTACATTGTTCATGACGAGCATATAATCCCCTTACTAAAACAAACATTAAGTAACCCAAAATTGAAGGAAAGAGTACTATTTGGTACAGATTTCTATGTAGTGCGTAACCATAAAAGTGAAAAACAAATGCTGGCAAATTTACAGGCTGCGCTTACCCAAACTGAATTGTATTTTATTGGCAGGAAAAATCCTAAAGGATTTTTAAATATCCCCTAAACATGAGCCAACCACCTTAGCCAGACGGGACCAAACTAAAACCAGTTTGTGTAAAACTTTAGCCAGTTGAGTGGGGCCAAACACTTAAGCCAGTTGGGGGAACACCTGCCAAACACTTAAGCCAGTTGGAATAACACATAAGCTAGTTGGTGAAGGCAATCATTTTATTCTAAACTGCGTAAAAATATTTTTACTTCTTCGTCATATTTATCCCCCTCCCATTTTTTAAAGCTATTAAAGCTATCGTTTTTATTATTTTTTAAATATTCGTAATAATTTTTAACTTTTGATTTTAAAAGATACCCTTCCAACACTTTAAAAGCAACACTATCCTCTTTATATGTGTTATGCATAAATGCCAGCGACCTTAGTGTTAACAGGTGAAACAACTTGATCAGTTTTCCATAATCATAAAACGTTTTGTTATCGTCAGGATTGTTTTTGTGTTTTATTAGTACAGGATCAATCGCATTGGAGAAGCCCGATCTGAAATGATATAGCGCATCAAAAAAATAATATGGAAAATTGCCGGTGTCTAAAACATTTTCGGAGTGATCAGCCGTTTTTCCACTATCCGATTGTACTGATTCTTCCTTTTTAAAAAATAATGAAACATGGTGATTGTGCTCTCTGGAAGGAAGTAACAAAAGTGTAACTCTGTTTGCCGAAATCCCAGTATTTTGAAGGATATTTTCCTTCAAAATCTCATATTCTTCAAATGGCTTTCCATTCTGAGTCATTGATTCTAATGCTTCATAACAGCAGATCATTATTATGTCCTGATTTTCTTTTAATGAGGGTGCCAGTTTTAAAATGGCACCTTTTTCGGCAACAATAAAAGATAGGTCCCAACCCTTGTGCAATAACTCATAACAACGATAATCATAAGAAAGATTTGTATGTAGTAAGTTTTCGCAAGTAAATGTCTCAAGCATATTATGAACAGGATCCTTTTCCCTTGTTTTAATAACATAATAATGCGAGCCTGCAGATTTATTAAAAAGCCTTAATATTTCCTGAAGCAGATTGTTTTCGGGAACTTCGATAGCCCCTTCCATGATACGATAGCCGTTATTAATTTTACATGAGTAACTTTTGCTTATATGATTCTTTGTCCGGTCAGATAAATACTCAGACTCAAACAGCTTGCAGGTAATATATATGGCCAGCTTTGTAGAATAGTCAGACTCAGGTTTCAGGCCAGAGATTAGGTTCAGAGAATTTTTATATAGTGAGTTTAAAAAAGCATCCCCAGGCTGTGACTTTTTGCCGCTTAAAAGAGCAGAAAAATCCTTTACGACACTGTGCCGGACCTTATAATGATTATCCGAGTATTTCAAAAAATCTACTCTATCAGTATTAGCTTTAAGACCTTCAGAATCTGATAGCGTAAAGTAAGATACCAATTGATATATAGAATAAGGAGTTTTGCTTTTATTAAATTTATTCAATGATTTTAAGTATAAGTCATGATATTTACCTGCTTTACCCTTAAGCAATTCAATTAAATCTACAATACCCTTGTTTCTTATGAAGCTAAAAGCTACTTCTATTAATGTTTTATCCAAGAAATATTCTGTTGTAGCAGCTGTACCGAATGTTTCATATTGATCCTTTACTTTATCAAATGAGGTTTCAGGCTTTTCCCGCAAAACTTCATCAAACATCAGGTAATACAAAATTTCATGTTTTCCCAGGCTTCTTGGCCAGAATTTTTTATCAAATTTATCATGGGTATTTTTCCATATTACACTGAACAACTCGTCTAAAGATGATAAAACAGGACTGGTATTCTTAAAATCAGTACAAACACCTGTGAATTCTATTTTATTATTGCAGTTTTCATTAGTTGATTTTAAATCGAATTTGGTTTGTTTCAAATCGGTAACATTCTTTAGCCCCACATTACTTAAAAAGTTATTAAACTTAGGCTCATCACACCACGAGGGTAAGGGCGTTCTATCAATATGAAAAATGTTAAAACCTATATCTGAACTATTAGCAAAACATTCTTTAAGTATCTCATTCAGTTCAAAACTTTCAAGTGCAAAACCAACCACAAACAGGTTCACCTCATTAACTACATCCAGACTGTTATTTTGGGGTGTTTTAAGCTCCGTTTCATCAGTGGTATTTTTTTTCCCTTTAAGCAGGCATTCCAGCATTTCTTTTATGTCGTAAGGCATTTCAATGTAATGGTTATTCGTAAACCGTAATGTGGACTTATGTGAATTACTGCCGTGGGGTTTAATGTACAAAGGAGTAGTAAGCCTGCCGTCTCTTGTAATGTCTTCCAGTTTAACACAATGTCCATCGGAAATTATTTCAAAATAGTTCTCTTTACCAATTTCATCCTCAATTTCCTGGTCCAGAGTTTCTTCAAAATTGTAGTTTATGACCACATCCAAAAAACCATGTTTTAACATATGAGCTACTATCCCGTTAAATAAAGACGGTGTATATCGCACCCCTGTTATATCCCGGATATATTTCCTTAGATCAGGTTGAGTAACCAGGCTTTTTGTTAGCAGATGCAGGTAATTCTCAAAAGTAATTGACTTCTCACCAATCATTGCCTTCAGGTTTCTCATTTCTGTATTCAATTTCCTTTTCATAAACTCCGGGCCATTTTCCTGCACTTCTGCAAAGTATTTATTCTCTGCATTTTCTTTAAGTTGCAGTCCGAGAGGAATACTTGAAATGGCAGCTTTAGAAGCACCGGCTCCTACAATCATTATGTTTCGAACTCTTTTGTTGGATTCAATATATTCTTTGAAAGAAGTCTTAAAGGAATCCGAATTTTGCTTGTCACTAAAAAAGACATTAAATATTTTGTCCAACATAACTACATCCGTATCACCAAAGGAATTGGTAACATAGTTGTAGGCGAGCTTAAAAGCCATTTCATCTATTTGTTCCTTGAGTTTTTTGGTATTAGGTGTAATAATATCCTGTAGCCTGCCGGGGTTTATAAGATTTTCTGCTGATTGCATATTTGAGCTTATTTGTTATAGTGGTACAATTAGTTTGAATAGTGTATAGCCTGAGTCGCAAATCATCCAGTTTATCCTACCTAGCCTGATTAGTGTTTTATTCCTTTCGTTTCGAGAATCACAAACCGAGCCGAGGAATTACATTGGGAACACCTATCCCGAACACTTAAGCCAGTTGGGGAGAAACAAGCATTGATAGCAGTTTTGTTTGGTTTATTACACAGTTCATGTTGTACGTTCGTGCTTTTGTCCAATAATTTTGAAGTATCATTCTTTTAGTTTGTATTCACTCCTTATTAATTGTATGAGAGAATCTGCTGACGATTTTTGCTTCGCTGTTATATTTATCACGTTATTGAGGGTGGTTTGATAATACAATACATCGTCGTAATACTTAGAAAAAAGTGTAAGGTCATTTTTATCTAAATATTTTCCCTTGTCTACTGATTTCTCTATTTCGGATAATGGGAGAAATACATAATTAAAATCTTGTTCTATTAGTTTGAATGCTTTTCGGGCAAGTGTCATGTTAAAAAGTTCTTTATTCGTGCTTTCATAAATATGAAAATAGTTCGGGAGCAGGTCATAATTAGTTTTACAGGCGTTTACACCCTGTTCATATTGTAATAAAGCATTTGCTACATTGTGTTTCCTTATTAAACGAAAATTACCACTGTATTTCAATTGTGACATAGTAAGCTCTGAAAACTGTATTGGCATGTAGTAATAAGTGTTTACTAAAGATGTGATAAATAACCTTCTTTGATACATTGTATCATTCTGTGAATTTGAAAGTAAATTCAATAAAGTGTCAATTCCTGCAACAAAAAAGCGATTGCCATTTACAGCAACATTTATACTTGACGTATCTTTTTTCAGGTCTTCCAACATATTTTTCATGTAAACTAATTCTCTGTCTCTTTCTATTTTATGCTCTAATTGATATTCAGCTAAAAAACCACAAAACACTGCAAGAAATAGCATTAAAAATTCCCAAAAATAAGATTTCCAGTTTTTCTTATGATGAGGTTCTGCTGGGTTGTGGGCATGATGATGTACTTCCATATTTTCAGTTTCTTTATTTGGGTTAATAGTCTCCGCGTCAGCAGCAGGAGTAATTTCGTCAGGAGGATTTTCCGATTGATTGTTTATCGGATTATCTAAATGCTCTTCGTCTGTATTGTCTGCCATTTAGTTTTGGTTGGTTAAGTTATTAGCGTGTTCAATCGCATGACACACAACAATAGTATCGCTAATATACGTTACAATTTTGCATAAAACAATAATTGCATATTAACTGTTTGTCACCGCATAATAACTAAATGTGCTACTCATGTAGCGTAGCGCAAATACGGCCTGATATACCCGAAAGCCTTTGTATGAACCCGTTTTGTCTCAGTATAAACCAGGTGTAGCATTGTAAAAACATCCGCCTTGGTTCGTGTTATTACAAACCATTGCGGAACCGATGCGTAGGAGATTAAAAATCTTCATCTTTACAACTATTCTTTAATCACCCGACCAATCCTAAAATTGATTGCGTTAATTTAAAACATTTCGGTTTTGCAAATCCGGTTGCAAACCGGTAGAACTGAAGCGACACAAGTGATCCCTCCAGGATTACGTTTATAAATTAATGTTTACGTTGGGAACACTTGCGCCAAAGACTTAAGCCAGTTGGGGACGCCAAACACTTATGCCAGTTAGGGCCAACACTTAAGCCAGTTGGGCAAATACTTAGGCAAATTCTATTCTTTATTTAGATCTTCTTCAAAAGGTTTGTAACTAGACCGAAATTCATCCTTGATCAAACGGCCTTTTTCAATATCCTCCTTTAAAGTGTCTAGCTTATTGGTCATTGAACCAGTAATAACCAATAAAGCTATTGTGAAAATTGCAATAACAAAACCAAATGTACCCATTTCATATTTTCTAAAATTCAGCACCAAACAAATAATAGCGCCAAAGTAGCCACTAACCAGTAATAGAACCAATGAAATCATCAAAAGTTTTCTCCCGATAGAATTTTTGCCCTCATTACTTTTTAGGTTTATGAAAAGATCAATAAAAAAATTAGATGGTGCAAACAGTTGTGCAACGTCAACCAATACCAATTCAGGATGAAGTTTAAAAAAGAGAAACTCGTAAATTGTATAATATTGAAACATTGATTTTAAGGTATAGATTAACTGTAAAAAAAAGTAAATCATAATCAGAGGAAGTGCAAGTTCGAAATACATGATTTTTTTAATTGTGATTTCAAATATTGTAAAGCTTTCAATATCAGAAAACTTAATGAGTATAAAAACCATAATAGCCGCAATCACTTTAATCAATCGTTTTATAACCAAATCTCCGAGATCTTCTACTTTTTCAAAAGCTAATTTCATTCGTTCTTTTGCGAATTCGTTTGCCGAAGGTTCCTCCAAAAAAGGTTCATAAATTGAAACTATTTCAATATTGTAGTTAGGTTTAAATTTTTTATATGTAGCCATTAACTGATTAATATTTTATTGAGATAATTGTTTTTTTATAATTTTTATAGCTGCGAATTTTTAAAGAATATTTAATTCATCATCTCCCCTTAAAGGCCTATTAATAAACTCGACGTCTTTACTTTCTTTTTAATTCAAGCATATTGAAAGTTTTTTTTAAACAACCACCGCAATACCAAACACTTACGCTAGTTGGGCCACAGACTTAAGCCAGTTGGGGCGTTTTTAGCACTCTGATGAAAACAGATACAGACACAAGAAAACGTAAATATGTTATGATAAATTCAAATAACCTTGATATTTTTTATCATTTATTTACGCTGTTGACAAGCCAAATATTTCCTTAATTTTTCAGCATTTTATTAAAATTAATTGCATAAATAAATTTCAATTTAAGTTGTATTTCACTGATGGTGCTCATGGCAACAGTTTTGATATTATTGTCATCTAGTCCGCTGGTCTGTAAATTCATAAGATATTCTCCAAGGTTATCGACGCGAATATGTGCAGGTAATAAAACATGGTAATAAAATTTTTTCAATTGAGTTCCAATATTTAAGTTTTCCGCGTACAAATCTAAAGCTCTGATGAATAATCTGATTGGATTGTTAACCAAACTGAGGTAATCATTTTCATCAAAGAAAAACAACATCGCAATTCTCAACCCCGGACTGTTCTCTAAATCCTCACCAACTTTCGACATACCTATTTTATTATTTTCAATAGTTTGTTCAGGATTATCAAAAGTCAAATGAAATAACATTAATTTGTTTCTAGTTTTTACTTTAATCCTTTTTATCACGAATATTGATCCACATTCTTTAACAAACGATGCCTTGTTTGCAGATTTACATGCATTAACTACATCAGGTACAATTAGGTTATTTTTTTTAATTAGAGGCTTTAAAAATGAATTCATTGCAATTTTGTAAGTTTTTAACTTATCAACTGAGAAATCTACTTGAGTCTTTAACAGAAAATACTCATGCCCTAGTGAGATATTGCCAATTATAATATTAGTCTCGGTTGATGTATATTGATTCAAGATGTTTTCATATTCAATTAAATCAATTTCCGAAGTAGCCTCAAAAATATCTATACCTTTCGAATTCTTTATCTTTTGATTTATTTCGAGTGCTTTTTTGCCAATTCCATCATTTAAAAATTCATTTTTTATTAAATGAAATCTTTTCTTTGAACTAAAATCATAAAGTCTTCCAATAGCAAGTATACTATCTAGGTTTTTATCTATAGTTTGTACCATAATTTTTATCGTTTAAGGTTCGATAATTTCAAATTCGCTTTTTATCAAATCTTCAATTTGATACTCAACACTTAAAGGATTTGCCATACTATTTACATCCACTAATTTTACTCTTTTTTCCACAGCAGTTTTAGGGATTAAGTAAAGAAGTGGATAAAATTGCTCAATTGTCGCCGAATCAATAATCTTATTTATTCTGGCAAAATCCAGATTATCAATAACAGCATTCGATAGCATTTCGATTGCACCTCTTTTCAAACCTGACTTATTTTGTGTAATTAACGAACTGTGTAAATCTCCGTTGCTACAATCTTGTTTAAGGCGTTGGTAAATTGTATAAGGATTTGAACTAGGAGGGATTTTTTTGAACATACTAAGGCTATCTAGTTTTTCAGTATTGAAAACAGGAGAACACCATACAAAATGCTTACCATAGTATGATTCATTAATATGGTGAGCCACTTTAGTGTTTACGGAATAAAGTATGCTAACATTCTCAAACTTCAAATTGGCGCAATTATTTTATAAATAACTACGTAAATGTAGTTTATAAAACCAAAATAAACTTAAAAATTCTAAGACACAAATTTGCAGATAGTAATAACAAAAGTTGCCTACTTCACTTTATTTCTTTTCAGGCACATAGTTGATATATTATACTAGTCACTTAGCTATAAATTCGAAAGAAAAAATTAAAGCAGCCAGGTCCTCTAGAGAGAAAAAAAATCTTCGGTTCATTTATTAAATCAAAAAAGGCAACCGAAACCACCTTTTTGCAATATTTGCAAGTTTTGTAATCACTTACTGTTTTCTATATTTTCCTGAAGAATTAAGTTTTATTAAACTCTTTCTTTCTAAGGCATCAAAGACATAATAACTTGCTCTTTGACTTAAGCCGATTTTAGTACCTGTTTGAACAACTTCAGTCCTTGTAAATTCCTCGGGAAGTAATAAAATTAACAGCGAGTCCCAGGCCTACACTCCATGCCCGTTTGGAGACTCGCCTGAGAAGTGATGCATGGTTGGATTCCACAAGACGAATTGCCCTTGGAGATTTCCAGTAACAAACTGCAATTAACTCTTCTTTTCTAAGACAGCCTCTTTTTTTTACAGTGCTTAACAATCTGATTGTTTGAAGTGTTTTCAAGTCTTCATCATGAACAATATTCTTCTTTATTAGAGCATCAAGTGTTGGATATGGTAGTTTATTTAACGGCATTTAAAATGCAATTTCAGTATAAAGTATGGAAAAGAAAATGACAAAAACTTAAGCTAGTTAGGATAACACAGTTTCAAATATTCCTACAACTTTTAAATTATTTGCATCATCTCCTGCTAATGTAATGTTTTGATATTCTGAATTATCTGACAATGGTTTTAATGTAATAGTTTCATGTTGCCATTCTTCTTCCTTAATATTTTTAAAACTGTGATATTCTTTCACTGTGTACCGAGCCCCAGTGTCAAAATCTTGTTTATCATATAATTCAACCAAAACGATTTTTCCATTTCTGCTTCCACCTAGATCCTGGCGAAATAAACAATATGAGTTATTTGGTATTTTCCTATTCATCGATTCTCCAATAACCTTACAAACAAAATAACCTTTTTTGGGTGTTATATTAAATGGTAATTCAATCCATTCAAAATCAGAATGTATCTGAAAATCGCTAAAACTTCCGGCAGCAGCTGAGATATCAACCAATGGCACTGAATTAACATAGGGTTTTACCTCATCAAATCTTAGTATTCTAAAGGGGATTTCTTTTTTAAATGTTGAAATATGCTGTTGGAGATATTCCCGAAGATTCTTGTTACATGCGTAAATGAAAGTCCCCTTAATCCCTCGGTACATAATTGTTTTATAAATATTAATTATGTAAGACTTAAGGTCTTCGATGTCTGATATTCCCTTTTTTCCATTAATATCAAAATACAATTTTGGATCAATTTCAATTTTATTCGTTGCTTTATTGTAATCAATCTCCTTTCCAAAAATAACACCGGCATAATTCAGGTCATACCCCTGAGTTGTATGAATACAGCCAATTTCTGTGAATGCGGTTGTTGAATTAACCCAATCTTTATCTGTCTGGTTCCATTGAAATTCCAAACCATCTATTTTAATATCTATTGCTTCTTTGTTTTCTTTAGATAACCAGGGCCAGGAATAACCTGCAATTAATCTACATAAACTATATAACTTTTCTCTCTTTTTAAGTTCATCATAGAGATCAATTAAAGAATCAAAGACAAGCATTTCATAATCTTTTGAAAAGAAGAATTTTCCATTATTACGTTTAACATTAAGAAGATCATCAACAAATTTTATGTAATTGATACCTCCTTGAACTCTCATTTGCGAATTGAGTTCAAGGTTTAATGTGTTTTTATCCTTTAATAATTTAGTGAAACTTTCTGCATCAATATCTGAAGGCTTAATAGATTGAGCAGAATCATAGAAGAATATTTGATTTTTACTATTTGCAATAATCCAATCCAGTTCATTTCCAGTATTGTCTAACCCTAATTTTTGATTATTTTTTTTAAATGCTCCCATCCAACTAATGTTCTTGTATTGGCGTAACCTATGAGCTTCGTCAACAATCAATAAATCATACTTTTCTTTAAGTTTAAAAGTATCAGAGGGATTTATTATCATTGATGCTTTTAAACCCGGTATTATTCTAAAAACATTCTCAAGTGACTCTCTGAGTGAGCTCATTGCGATTACTAATCCAATTTTTGCTTTAGGGTATTTCGCCTGAAAGGCTTTGATGTAATTAATTTCTCTTAGCTCATCATCATTAAATTCTTCAAGACTTGTATTAACGATCTCAGTATTCAATAGCTTTATTAAATAAGTAGCTAAAATTGTTTTACCTGTACCTGCACTTCCTTTAATAAATATCCTGCTTGATTTTTTCATCGTTAGGCCATCAAGAATCTCAAGTACAGAGTTATATTGATCTTCATTTAATGACTTATAGGGAGAGTATTTAAATACTTCTGAGTTTTCAATATCTTTCAATGATCTGGACACAATTTTCTTCTCAACAAGTTTAGTCCAGATCTCTCTAAAAAGGTCTTTATATAAATCCTGTTGATAGTAATTATGATTTACCAAACCATAATTCCCATTTTGTAACTCATATGTCCCTTCAGCGGAAATGTATTGTATTAAATTAGATTCAATATCCAATGTTGCAGACTTATTGAATTTATCGGAACCAATAATTGAAATCTTGTTTAATTTTAGTCTTTCAGGATTCGTAAGGTGGTTTTTAATTCTGCTAGATGCATTTGTAGATTCACCAACGTAAGCCAATCGTTCCGTTTTATTTTGTATAAAATATACTAAAGGCCATTGATTCTTTACCCAGGGGTTTAATTCAATTTTAGACAAAGAGTCCTTAGTAAAATCATATTCCTCAGAAACTTCAATTGACAACTCGAAAGATAGACTCATAGTTCGTCATATTTTTTTGCAGTCCCTTTTGCTTTTTCAACAGGATATTTTTCACCGTTTTGCTTTATTTTTTCGAGGACTATCTGCTTTACATCAAAACCATACTTATCTGCAAGTAAAAAAGCGAATGCTAAAATATCTGCTAATTCTTCTTTTACTTTCTCTACTTTGGCTTCTTCCGAATTCTTCCAAAGAAATAATTCCAGTAACTCCCCTGCTTCAACATTAATTGCCAGAGCAAGGTCTTTTGGATTATGAAATTGTTCCCAATCGCGTTCATTCCTGAAATTTATCAGTGTATTTAGTATTTCGTCAATATCATTCATGGAAATTTATTTGCATTAAGATAAATGTTTATTCTGAAAAGCAGGATATAAAATATCTCCAGTTCTCATGCAAGTCTATAACCAGGCCATTTTTTTCTAAGGCGAGTCTCTGCTGGAGGAACTGTGCACAGGTGGGCAGTACCCGCCGTGCTACGAAGCAACAATGATTCATGTTTTCGTTTCAAATTAATGGCGAGTCCCAGGCCAACACTCAATGCCCGTTTGGAGATTCGCCTGAAAAGTGAGAAAAGAAAAAGCCCAAGTTCTTTATTTCTAAAGACTTAGGCTTCGTATCGGGGAGCAGACTTGAACTGCCGACCTTCGGGTTATGAATCCGATGCTCTAACCAGCTGAGCTACCCCGACATTCTATTCCGGTTGCATGGTCAATTCTGCTAACGGGGTGCAAATATAGGCGATTTGATCAAAAATTTGGCAGCTAAGCAGTAAGAAGTTGTTCAATTCTGGCAGAAACCTTTGCCGGATTGGGTAACATGGCCTGTTCCAAAACAATATTCATCGGCACGGCAGGTAAATTCAATGCTCCTAACACTTCAACGGGTGCATCCAGGTAGGTAAAACAGTTTTTTGTAATTCTTCCCGCCAGGGCTTCGGCAAATGAATTGTTTTGCTGCTCTTCGGTTAATATTAAACATTTGCCATGTTTTTTTACGGTTGCAAAAACCAGGGCCTCATCTAACGGAAATAAGGTTCGCAGATCCACAATTTCTATTTGCCCGGGGAAATTTTTAGCGGCAGCTTTTGCCCAATACACCCCCATGCCATAGGTGATGATGCAACAGCTTTCGCCGCTGTCTACGTAATCTTCATCTGCCTGTAAAACAATATTTCCTTTTCCCAGCGGGATGATATAATCACGGGAAGGTTCAACAGTTTTTGCTTCTTCGGTGCCGGGCACTTTGCTCCAGTACAGGCCTTTATGCTCCAGCATTACAACGGGGTTGGGATCAAGAAAAGCGGCTTTCAATAATCCTTTCATATCGGCCGCATTGCTGGGGTACACTATTTTAATGCCTTTGATGGTAAGTAAAGTACTTTCTATGCATCCGCTGTGGTAAGGGCCGCCACCACCATAAGCACCAACGGGTACTCTTATTAAAGTTTGAATGGGAAACTTACCGCAACTTAAATAACAACTCTTGGAAATTTCTGTTACCAGCTGATTCAATCCCGGGTAAATATAATCGGCAAACTGCACTTCTACAATGGGCTTTAAACCCACTGCACACATACCTACTGTAGAACCAACAATATACGCTTCCTGTATGGCCGTATTAAAAACCCGGTGATCGCCAAACTGCTCGGCCAGTGTGGCTGCTTCCCTGAAAACGCCGCCCAGCCTGCGCCCTACATCCTGTCCGTATAAAAGTGATTCGGGATGGTCTTCCATAATTTCCCGGATGGCAAACAAGGCCGCATCAACCATCATTACTTTTTCTTTACCTGCCTGTCCGGTAGGCAGGTTGGCCGGGGCACGTTCGCCGGTTTCTTCTGTTACAGGTGTTGGTGCAAACACATGGTCGCTAACGGTTAACGGATCGGGGTCTGACGCTGCTGTGGCCCCCTGGAAATGATGGGTAACTTCTGCAGCAGTTTCTTTTTCTATGTTGATCAACGTTGCTTCTGTAACACCAATCTCCAGTAACTTATTTCTCAATTTGGGACCGGGATCATCTGCATAATGTTTTGCCAGGTCTTCTTCTGTTCTGTAAAATTCTTTACGTACACCGCTGGTATGATGGCCCAGTAAGGGCACTCTTGCATGCACCAAAAACGGGTGCCTTTCATTCCGCACTTCATCAATCACGTTTTTCATCACCTCATAACTCTGCAAAAAATCGCTGCCATCAATGCTGATGCGTTTGATGCCTTTAAAACCTTTTACCATTTCATTGGCATTGGTTGTACGGGCCTCTTCAGAAGTAACACTAATGCCCCAGCCATTATCCTGCACCAGATAAATGATGGGCAACTGGTGTAAAGCTGCAAACTGGAAAGCTTCGCTTACTTCGCCTTCGGTTACAGAAGCGTCGCCTAAAGAACAAATTACAATGGGCAATGGGCAATTGGCAATTGGATCTTTAGCATTGTTGCTCCTTATTAATAAGGATGAGTTTATTTTTTCCAGAAATTTAATGCCCTGTGCAATACCGGTTGTAGGAATGGCCTGCATACCCGTAGCACTGCTCTGGTGAATAATGCCGGGCTTATCATCTCCCTTATAATTGGGATGCGAATAATATTCCCGGCCACCGGTAAATATATCGTTGCCTTTGGCAAGCAATTGCAACATTAATTCATAAGGAGAAAAACCAAGACCCAGTAACAAACTCTCATCCCGGTAATAGGGGCTAACAAAATCGCAGGGCAATAAATGAAAAGCGGTTGCCAGTTGAATCGCTTCGTGGCCGCGGCTGGTAGAATGTACATATTTACAAATCTGCCGGTTCTCTTCGTAGGTATCGGCCATGGCTTTGGCGGTACACATTAATTTATAAGCCCTTAATAAAATATCTGTATCGATCATTTAAAATTGCAAGCGTTGAATGAAAATAAAAAAAGATGGGCAAAGGTATAAATAAAAAACCGCTGATTCAATTAAGGAGTTACCTGTTTTACCACATAGGTTGATAGTACACAACAGGCAACACATAGACCTATGTTTTTACCTATGTAACTATACTTCTATGTGGTTCAAATACTGTTAAAAAGCTGAATAAAATTAAAAAGAAGCGTGTGTATTATTTTACTTCCACACTAAACAGGCTTTGATTTTCAATAAACCCTTCCAGCACATCGCCGGTTACACATTCGCCAACACCTGCGGGTGTTCCGGTAAAAATAAGGTCGCCGATATTGAGTGAAAAATAATTAGAGATGTTTTCGATGATCTTATCAATGCTGAATATCATTTGGGAGGAATTGGCTTCCTGCACTTTTTCACCATTTTTTAATAATGAAAAATTAATACTTTTCCTGTTAAATTCCGGGGTCACCGGTATAAATTTCCCCACCACAGCAGAGTTATCAAAAGCTTTTGCTTTTTCCCAGGGCAACCCTTTCTTTTTTAGTTCATCCTGTAAGTCACGGGCCGTAAAATCAATACCCACGGTAACAGCGTCGTAATAATTGGAAGCGTGCTTTTCCTGTATGTATTTACCGTTCTTGCTTACCCGTAAAACAATCTCACATTCATAGTGTAATTCGTTGGTAAATTCAGGATAGTAAAAAGGCGTATGATTTTGTAATAAAGCACTTTTGGGCTTCATGAAAATCACCGGTTCATCGGGTATACTATTGCCCAATTCTTTTGCATGGTCTGCATAATTCCTGCCAACACAAATAATCTTCATTACACGTTTTTTTAGGTATTGCGTTTACAGCACGAATATAGACAAATAGCTAAAAAAAAACAACTATCGATAAGGCGTCAGCAAATAATAACTGTAATCATGTAACAGAAAGTTTATTAAAAGCGGTCATGGTTTGTTCAATTCCCGCTGTTATAAAGCTTTCCATCAGTTCCAGGCATTTTTCTATTTTAAGCAATACCACCGGCTCTTCGGATTTAAGCCATTTACCTAAAACAAAATCGGCCTGCATACCTTTTGGGTAATTATTACCTATGCCAAACCGTAATTTTGGATAATCATCTGTGCCCAATACCTCCCGGATACTTTTTAATCCATTGTGTCCGCCTGCAGAGCCACCGGGCCTCAGCCTGAATTTATCCAGCGGCAGCGACAGATCATCCACAATGGTGAGAGTATGCGCTAACGGCACTTTTGTTTTATCAAGCCAGTATTTAAATGCCCTTCCGCTCAGGTTCATAAAAGTGGTGGGACATATACATACAATTTGTTTGCCTTTAAATTTTACTTCGGCCATATAAGCCAGCCTGTCGGTATTAAATTGGCCGCCATGCTTTAATACAAATGCATTGATCACATCAAACCCAATATTGTGGCGGGTATTGGCATACTCAGCCCCGATATTTCCCAAACCGATGAATAAGAATTTTGACATAATCGTGAATCGTGAGTAGTGAGACGTGAGTGGTGAGTGGTGAGACGTGAATGGCCGAATGCACCATCTCCCGACTCCAGACTCCCGACTCCCGACTCAATTATATGAATCGAGCATTTGCTGGAGGTCTGCTTCTGTTTTTACCAAAACCTCCCTGGCCTTGCTGCCCTGGTTGCCGCCAACAACACCCGCAGCTTCAAGCTGGTCCATCAGCCGTCCGGCACGGTTATAACCCAGTTTCATTCTGCGTTGCAATAAAGAAGTACTGCCCACCTGGCTGGCAACGATCAGCCTGGCTGCATCTTCAAACAAAGGATCCTTATCGCCCATGTCAAAATCTTTTCCCTCCAGGTCCTTTTCATCAATATACTCAGGTAATAAAAATGGCTGAGGATAACCACGTTGCTCAGCAATAAAGTCAACGATCTTATCTACTTCGGGCGTATCAACAAAGGCACATTGCAAACGTACGATATCGCCATTGTAGCTGATCAGCATATCACCCTTACCAATTAACTGCTCCGCCCCTCCTGCATCTAAAATGGTACGGCTGTCAATTTTACTGCTCACTTTAAATGCAATTCGCGCCGGGAAATTTGCTTTGATTGTACCGGTAATGATATTTACAGATGGTCTTTGTGTGGCAATGATCAAATGTATACCCACCGCCCTGGCCAGCTGTGCCAGCCTGGCTATCGGCATTTCTACTTCCTTACCGGCAGTCATGATCAGATCTGCAAATTCATCCACTACCAAAACAATAAAAGGCAGGAACTGGTGGCCTTTTTCCGGATTCAGCTTGCGGGAAACAAATTTTTCGTTGTACTCCTTAATATTGCGGCAACCGGCTTCTTTCAACAGGTCGTAGCGGTTATCCATTTCAATACAAAGTGCATTTAAGGTATGTACCACTTTTTTGGTGTCCGTAATAATAGCATCTTCTTCGCCGGGCAGTTTTGCCAGGAAATGATTTTCAATGGTTTTATAAATACTCAGCTCTACTTTCTTTGGATCAACCAAAACAAATTTTAACTGTGATGGATGTTTTTTATACAACAGCGAAACTAAAATGGCATTTAACCCTACCGATTTACCCTGGCCGGTAGCACCGGCCATTAACAGATGCGGCATACTGGCCAGGTCTACAATGAAATTTTCATTGTCGATTTTTTTACCAATAGCAATGGGTAAAGAAAAAGTATTGTTTTGAAATTTTTCAGAAGAGAGCAGGGTTTTCATGCTCACAATGCTCTTCTTGGCATTGGGCACTTCAATACCAATGGTTCCTTTGCCGGGTATGGGTGCAATGATACGGATACCCAGTGCAGCAAGGCTGAGGGCAATGTCATCTTCCAGGTTTTTTATCCTGGATATGCGTACACCCGCTGCCGGTATGATCTCATACAAAGTAACCGTTGGGCCAACGGTTGCATAAATTTTCTGAATTTCTATATCATAATTCTTAAGTGTGCCGATGATCTGGTTCTTATTATTCTCCAGTTCATTGGCATCCTGAACAATTTTATCGCTGCCGTGATTGGCCAGCAGATCCAGTACCGGGTATTTATAATCTCTCAGATCCAGTATCGGATCGTATGGCTTGCTGGCAGCAACTTTTGCCGCAGTAAGTGGTGTTTCTTCTTCCACTTTTTCGGGTACCGATTTAATTTCCAGCGGCAGATCGCTTTCGGGTTTTGCAACAGCATCAACCGGCATAATTATTTTTTCTGCTGTAACCGGGGGTATTATCACCGGGGCAGTTTCGGCTTCTTCTTTTTCAACTATATTCAATGCATGATCCAGTCCGGTATTTTCCATTACCGGAATATGCAACATAGGCCCCACGTCTTTCACCGAATTTCCTTTTGCAGGTTTTGCATCATCACCCCATTCTACCTTTTCAGAAATTTCTTCTTCAACCGGCACTATAGCTTCGGCCGCAACAGCCGCTTTTTTAGCAGGCAAAGTAAACACGGGATTAAAACGCCAGATCACATAAGACAATACCGCCACGGCCAACACCGCGAAGGTTCCTATTTGCCCGATCGTTTGGTACATCCAGTCTCTTGCCAGATCACCTGCAGCCCCACCCCATGGAAAAGGATTTCCCTGAAAAATGGCCGAACCGGCTACACTGATAATGGGCAAGCCAACAATAAGGTATTTAATATTTCGTGAAACAGAAAAAACCTTCTTGCCAAAAAAAAGATTGATGCCCAGCACAAAAAACGTGGTGCAGATCAGATAAGAAGCTATACCAAAACCATGGCGAATAAATATCTCTGAAATGAATGCGCCAAAGGTACCCAACAGGTTTTGCACTTTAATATCGTTGGCCAGCAACATCCGGTAACTGAACTTGTCCTGGTCTTCGCCCCAGGTAAATAAATAAGAGGTAAATGCTATAAAAAAAAGAAACGCCAGCAGCAGTAAAATACTTCCGGCAATTTTATGGGTACGCTCGTCCTTAAGCAGTTGCTTTACTTCTACGGTTTCGTCTTTTTCCTGCTTCAATTGATCAGGATCCGGTGCTTTGGGTTTTGCCGTTTTCAGTTTGTTTGCCATGAGTAACAAAGATATAGAAAACCATTACTTCAAATGCATTGAAAAAAAGGGGGTTGAAATATAAGCTTTCGCAGAATTTACGTAGGTTTGAGCAAACGGCTGCAGCTTGAAACATATCATTACCCTGTTACTTTTTTTATTGTCTGGATACACCAGTACAGGCCAGGCACCGGCAGTTACCGACACTATATTTATCAGTGATGTAAAAAATGAAAGCAACCTGCTTGATAAAACATGGTTTTATTTCGACACAAGCAATTCCTTACCGCTTTCCGAAGTATTAAAAAAACCTTTTGGAAAATTTAAAACTGCTTATCCCAAAGTAAGGATCAAGCCTGAAAAAGTCAATGCTACCTTATACCTTAAATTACTCATAACAAATAATACAGATAAAGAAACATCAGCTTATCTGGATCCACGTACTTATTTTAAGAAGTACGATCTTTATATAGCTGAGGGAGAAAGTACCAACATACAGGACAGCAGCAATGTTTCCAATTATAAAAAAATAACACTCGCCGCCGGCACTACCGGTTTGTTTTTACTGGAGGTAAAACCCCTGAAAACTGAAATTGGCACCATCAGCCCGGTGCTGATCAACGCCGGGTTCCTGCAGGAATATAAACTTTTTTTAACCAGGCAAAAATCAGATATCCAGATCTTCGGGTTGATATTAAGCGGGGTATTATTTATGATGATACTTTTTATGTTAACTAATTTTATCATCAGCCGCAAACAGGAATTTTTATACAATGCAGCTTATTCGCTCTGCATGTTTTTACTTATATTTTTCAATTCATCATTGGCAAGAGGCGCTTCTGAATTCATCAATTTTTATTTCGCTTATTTTGATTTTTTTCTGCTGGTTACCGGCAATGTTTTTTACATTTCATTTGCACGAAAATTTCTGGATACAAAAAACAATTACGTGCTGCTTGACCAGCTATTGAAATATGCTGTGCGTTTCATTTCACTGCTGCTGATTATTTTTACTTTGCTTCATTTTTTTACTGATACCTTTTTACCGCAGTATTATCTGGAGATCAGTGTAAAAATACTTTTTCTGCTGCTGGGCTTTGCCTTCATCTATCTTGCCCTGAAACGCAAAGACAGGTTGTTTAATTATATAGCTGCGGGCAATGCCATGCTGGTGATCTTTTCGCTGGCCTCCCTCATAATATTGTTTTTAAAAATAAAATCAACGCATATCTTTTTCACTTCACTGTTTTACTATAACACAGGTATTGTACTGGAACTAACTTTTTTCCTGTTGGGTTTAACCTATAAAAACAGGAATGAACTGATCAGGGAGATCAAAAAACAGGAGTCGCTGAAAATGGATGCCGGAAAAAAAGAATTTGAAACCCGGATCGCCGTGATACAGGCGCAACAGGAAGAACGAAACCGGATCAGTGCCGACATGCACGATGACCTGGGAGCCGGTATGACCACCATCAGCTTGTACAGCGAACTGGCAAAAAGCAAACTGGTAAACAACCCCATTCCGGAAATTGATAAGATCTCATCTGCTGCCAATGAGTTGTTGAATAAAATGAATGCCATCATCTGGAGTATGAACAACAGCAACGATTCGCTGGGTAATATGATTGCCTACATCCGCAGTTATACCCTGGAATATTTTGAGGATACAGGCATCCATTGTAAAATAGACATTCCCGAAAACCTGCCGAATATACAGGTGATAGGCACCATCAGGAGAAATGTTTTTTTGGTTGTAAAAGAAGCATTGAACAATATTTTGAAACATGCCAAAGCTACAGAAGTAAATATAACATTGATTAGGGTTGAAGATGGATTAACACTTTATATCCGGGATAATGGTACCGGAATTGATCTTGATAAATTAAGACAGTTTGGAAACGGTTTAAAAAATATGAAAAAGCGGATGACAGATATTGGTGTGGATTTCAGCATAGAAAACCTGTCTGACGGAGAGGCAGGCAAGAACGGCACTTTAATTACCCTGCACCGAAAAGTAACCACATTCTAATTTCTTTTTACAACACCTAAAAAAAGCAATACCCAGCCGGCAATAAAAGCTGCACCACCAAAAGGTGTAATGGCGCCTATCCAGTTTAAAGGTATTTCCTGGTATTTTACATAACACAATACATACAAAGAACCGGAGAAGAGTATGATGCCTGCCATGAATAGTTTTCCTGCCCATACCAGCAGTTTACCCGGAAATGCTGCATACAAAATGCCCACAGCCAGTAATGCAAATACATGGTAAAACTGGTACCTGACGGCGGTTTCAAATATCTGCAGCTCACCGGCAGCTAAAATTTTCTTTAAGCCATGTGCTGCAAAGGCGCCCAGCATTACAGATAAAGCACCTAAGAGAGCCGCAGTTTTTATAAAGCCTTTGTGCATAGAAGGGTTAATAGTTAATGCCCGCCCGGCTGAACGCCGTTCGGACGGGGTTAATAGTTAAAAGTTGAGAGGCTTTCTTCGTTTAATTCAGTTACCGGTAAAATGATTTGTGCCTGGTTGTAAAACGGTTCCCGTTCTTTTAATTTTTGTTCTATAAAAAAGATCAGTTCGGCTTCGTTGTGTTTTTTTATTAATGGCCTTTTCTCTTTATCATCCAACACCCGGTCAAAAATATATTGTGGGGTAGCCGAGAGATAAATGGTTGTCCCGTTTGCATTCATCCATAGCATATTTTCATGGAAGCATGCTGTGCCGCCTCCGCAGGCAATAATGCAATCATTTTTTTCTGTAAAAGATTTCAAGGCCACTGTTTCAATTTTTCTGAAATGAGCTTCTCCGTCATTTTCAAAAATGGCGGCAATCGTTTTATGCTGTTCCTTTTCAATCACTTCATCCAGGTCGTAAAATGCAAGGCCGCTTTGTTTTGCCCATATATTGCCCCAGTATGTTTTGCCACTGCCCATAAAACCGATCAGGAAGATCTTACCCCCCGGCCCCCTGAAGGGGGAGTTATGCAAAGCACTTTTCATATAGATTACTTCTTTGTGTCAGCAAAGAAACTAAATCAAGGGAATACTGTGCGTTTTTTGTTCCCCCTTTAGGGGGCGGAGGGGGTGTTAAGGGGTTGTATTTACTTCTTGCTCTTATAATCTCCCCTTTTCCATGCCTTAATAAACTCGGCCCAGGCAAAGGGGTTGAAGATGTTCATGGGAGGTGCCTGGCCGGCATAATATGCTTTATTGGCTGTTTGTCTCAGGTAATTGCTGCTATTTTCCCTTCCATCTGTGGGAAGGTTTGCCACTAATAACTTTCGGGTAGCTTCATTATTATTTTTTCGGGCAACAGTAATATAATCATCGGGCATTTCGGCGTTTAAAAAATCACGCTCAAACTGTACACGGGAGGGCCTGGCCTTTATAATGGTTGCGGGTAAATAAACTGTGTCATTTACCATTAACTGAATGATGCTATGCTGGTTTCCCTCCAGGTTTGAAGGAATGGTAATGGTTTTGGGTTTAAATCCGATACTGGTAAATACAACTGCATCACCCTTTAATACCACAATACTAAAAACACCTTTGTTGTTGGTAATGGTACCCCGGTTTTGACCTTTTACAACCACACTCACCGATTCAAGCCCCTTCAGGCTGTCGGCAGTCATTACAATACCGTATAACTGTACAATTGAATCTTTAAAAGTTTCAAACTGGGCTTTGGCGCCAACAGGTACAAATAAAGCAGCAATAAAAAAGTATGGTATAAATTTCCTTCAATTAAAAAATGTTCAATAACCAATTTTCAATGACCCCATCTCCAAAAATACCAACATTCCTTAATTAATAAACAAAGTAAGGGCATCAATGTTTAAATTTGCGGTTTACAATAGTTTTTTAACAAATAATTGAACGATGACAAACGAGGATATTTTAAAGGCTTTATCAAACGTACAGGAACCTGATCTTGGCAAAGACCTGGTAACCCTGAACATGGTAAAAGATATTGCTATTGATGGCAATCATGTTTCATTTACAGTGGTACTTACCACGCCTGCTTGTCCGCTTAAGGATCTGATCATGAACGCCTGTATCAATGCGGTAAAATTATTGGTGAATAAAGAAGCAGTGGTTACGGTGAACTTTACCAGCAATACCAGCAGCAACCGTAAGGATGGAAAAACCATTTTAGGTGGTGTAAAAAATATTATTGCAGTAGTGAGTGGTAAAGGTGGTGTTGGAAAAAGCACGGTATCCTCCAATTTTGCTTTGGCACTTGCTGCAGGCGGTGCAAAAGTAGGCTTGATGGATGCTGATATTTACGGGCCCAGCCAGCACATTATGTTTGGTGTACGGGGTGAAAGGCCGCTGATGAGGGAAGAAGACGGCAAAGGATGGATCGTACCCATTGAAAAATTTGGTATTAAAATGATGAGCATTGGTTTGCTGATAGATGAAAAGCAGGCCGTGGTTTGGCGTGGCCCCATGGTGAGCAGTGCCATACGGCAGTTTGTGAGTGAGGTTGACTGGGGTGAACTGGATTATTTGGTGATTGATATGCCACCCGGTACCGGCGATATTCATTTAACCATTGTACAAACTGTACCGGTAACGGGTGTCATTGTGGTTACCACTCCACAAACCGTTGCCCTGGCCGATGCTAAAAAAGGCATTGCCATGTTTGGACAGGCGCAATTGAAAGTGCCTGTAATTGGTTTGGTTGAGAATATGAGTTATTTCACTCCGGCAGAACTGCCCGATAATAAATATTACATTTTTGGAAAAGATGGCGGTAAGAATCTGGCAGAAGAATTTGATATTCCTTTCCTGGGACAAATACCCATTGTTGAAAGCATTCGTGAAGGCGGCGATATTGGCGTACCGGCATTGGTGGGCGATGATGCCATTACCAAAAAAGCCTTTATGGATTTTGCAGCCAATGCAGTAAGAGGTATTGCCATGCGTAATGCAAACCTGGAGCCGACGGAGATCGTTGAAATGATTGAGTAATTGTTTTATCTAATTATCATCTTATATACGGCTGTTTGCTTTTGTGCTGAAATGATGTAGATTTATTCCCGTTTCAATCAACCTCAAAAACAAAAACTCATGATCGTAAAATCTTTACTGGCCGAGTTTGAACACGAAGCCGAAAGCACCCGTAAATTATTAAGTGCCATACCGGATAGTGCCTTAGATTACAAACCTGCTGAAAAAAACTGGACAACCGGTCAGCTGGCATCTCACATCGCTGAAGTGTATAACTGGTATCAGCCTACCTTGCACCAGGACGTTTTTGATATGGCTGCATACAAATACGATAAAGGAGACATCAGCCATGCTTCAAATATTGTTGCCAAATTTGAAGAAAATGTAAAGCTTGCACGCCAGGCCCTGGAAACCGCTACCGACGAAAGCATGTTTGCAAACTGGAAAATGGTAGCAGGAAGTGATGAACCCATTTTTCCGGTAATGCCCAGGATGCAGGTTGTACGTAGCTTTCTGTTCAACCACCTGTACCACCATCGTGGAGAATTGGTTGTTTATTTACGGGCAAGCGATAATGCAGTCCCCGGACTTTACGGCCCAACAGCTGACGATAAATTTTAAATTCAAAAAGTTTAAACTGAAGCTGTAAATCCAACAAGGGTTTGCAGCTTTTTTCTTTGGATCATTAGCGAAATTGCAACAATCATCATAATCAGCAATTCGTTTCTTATTTTCGCAACATGTCATTATCACATCAACAATTACAAAGTCTTGCAACAGAGTTTGGTACACCACTCTATGTGTACGATGCAGCAAATATTACAGCTCAATACCAAAAGCTTACCAATGCCTTTGCACAAACAGATACAAAGTTCTTTTATGCCTGCAAAGCTTTGACCAATATCAACATTCTAAAACACATTAAAAGCATCGGCTGTAATGTTGATTGTAGTTCTATCAATGAAGTAAAGCTTGCTTTTCTTGCAGGTTTTGATGCAAAAAATATATTGTACACGAGTAACGGTATTCATTTTTCTGAAATTGAAGAAGCCCAAAACCTGGGTGTACATATTAATATTGACAGCCTGAGTAATCTTGAAAAATTTGGTGCAAAATATGGGCACACATATCCCGTGGGCATCAGGCTGCGGCCAAATATCATGGGTGGTGGCAACCTGAAAGTTTCTACCGGGCATGATAACAGCAAGTTTGGAATACCCGTTGATGAGCTTGATAAGATACTGGCACTGGTATCGCAATACAACCTGCATATCCAAAACCTGCACATACATACCGGCAGCGATATAAAAGACGTAGATATTTTTGTAAAAGGAATTGAAGTGCTATTCGATATCATTCCTTCTTTTAAAGAACTGGAATCAATTGACCTGGGCGGCGGTTTTAAAGTACCTTACAAAGATGGCGATGGTGAAACGGATATGCCTTTGCTGGCACAAAAAGTAAAAGAGGCTTTCAGCAATCATCCCAATCCTAATGGCAAACATTTGCAGGTTTGGTTTGAACCCGGAAAGTTTTTGGTAAGTGGTGCAGGATATTTAATAACTGAAGTAAATGTTTTAAAAGAAACTGCAGCCACAACTTTCGTGGGTATCAACAGCGGATTAAATCATTTAATACGCCCCATGTTTTACGATGCCTACCATAAAATTGAAAACATCAGCAATCCGGATGGTGAAGAAAAGAAATATGCGGTAACCGGTTACATCTGCGAAACAGACACTTTTGCCTGGGACAGAAAACTGAACGAAGTAACAGAAGGCGACCTGCTTGTATTTTACAATGCCGGCGCTTATGGTTTTGAAATGAGCAGTAATTTTAACTCACGCCTGAAGCCTGCTGAAGTGATGGTAAAAGATGGTGAAGCTATATTGATAAGGAGAAGAGATGAGTTTGAGGATTTATTAAGAAATCAGGTATTGTAAAGTTTGAAATAATCAGGTAAATTTGATTAAACAAAAAATTATGGCAGCACCGCAAATAAAAGAAACGCTCCATGAATACATAGATACAGCTGATGATAAAAAGCTGGAAGCTATTTATACCATCCTGAAAGACAGCATCAGTCCCGATTTTGAATACAGTAAGGATGAACTGGCTGCCATTTATGCCCGCAGGAATGAATATAAAAACAATGAAGCTGAAACAATGGCTGCCGAAGATTTCGTAACCTATGTGCGTCAAAATAAATTATAATGGCTTACCGGCTAATTATCCTGAAAGCGGCAGCAGATGATACTACAGAAGCCTACAATTATTATGAAGATATCCAACCTGGATTGGGAGATCGTTTCTTAGCTGAATTACTGGTAAGGTTTAACGAAATCAGCAGACATCCACAATACTATGGTTTTATTGATGAGCAACATATCATAAGAGATGTAAAGCTAAAAAGTTTTCCATACCTGGTTGTTTATGAAATTGAAAGTGAGGCAGTAGTTATTTACTCCGTACATTGTGCTTACAGAAACCCTGATAAACGAATCAGAAAATAAACCTGCATTTTGAACAAAATCATATTCCTTTTATTATTTCTTTGCTTCAGCTTAACCAGTTTCAGCCAATCACCTGATTGCACCAAATACCGTGAAGGTAAATTCCGCATTGCCGATTCCCGTGCAGGCGTAGTTACCATTGCCGACAGAAACAGCATGTACCAAACCGAAACCAGCGAAGCTTTAAAAGCAGTGGTGCGTTTCAGAATTTCCTGGCAGGACAACTGCAGCTATACCCTCAAACTGGATAAAGTGATCCGGAATGAGAATAAGATCAACTTTCCATCCAACCTGGAAATAAAGGTGAAGATCACCCAGACAAATGACGGTGGTTATACACAGGAAACAACTTCATCCTTTACTAATGGCACGTATAACGTAACAGTGACGAAATTCTGACCAAAAGTCATTGGTCATTGAGTTATTAGTCAATAAACAGACTTCAATGACTTTAAGGCCTCAATGATCAAATGACCAATGACTAATGTCCGGCGGTTTACAAATTGTTTAACTAAAATTAATTTCTTCGGCTATTGGAGATATCAGTTTTTATTTCCACATTTACATAGCAAATAAAAAATGCCTCCCGGTAGCCATCGGGATGATGAATCCACCAGTCCCGATGGCTATCGGGGATCAACTTCAACGTCAACTTCAAATTTATGAAACCCGACCAAAGCTGTCGTACCAAAAAGTTCAAAGCAACTTTTTTAAACTCCCTGCTTTTGTAAGCGTAACCCTGTTGCTGTTTTCATGCGGCAAAAAAGACAAATGGGTGGATGTAGATCCTGCTTTCAGCAAATACATTGATGCTTATACAACAGGTACTGTTTCCAAAACTTCTGCCATACGCATTAAACTGGCAGAAGATGCCAACACCACCCATGCAGTTGGCGAAGCAGTGAAGGAAGACCTGTTCAACATCTCCCCTACTGTAAAAGGTAAAGCTTACTGGCTGGATGCCCGAACCATCGAGTTTAAACCCGATAGCTGGTTAAGCCCCGACCAGATGTACCAGGTAGCATTCAAGTTGGGTAAGGTTACCAAAACGCCCGACAAGTTTTCGGATTTTAAATTCAGTATGAAAACAGTAAAGCCTTCGTTTAAGGTGGGTAATGATGGATTACGGGCCAGCGGCGTTAAAAATAAAATGACCTTAAGTGGCGAACTGGAAACAGCCGATATAGAAGATGGAAAACAGGTAGAAAAATTATTGATTGCTTCGCAAAATAACCCGCAGGGTGCTGTGCATAACAATCTGAAAATAAACTGGCAACATAACGATGCCACCAAAACACACCGGTATACTATTGAAAATATAAACCGCCCAAAATCGGCAACCAACGTGGATCTGCGTTGGGATGGCAAACCGATGAATATGGATGTACAAGGCGAAGAATCAGTAGCCGTGCCTGTAGAAGGGGATTTTAAAGTACTGAATGTGGTGGCTGTTAATGACGCACAGCAGTTTGCCTCCGTGCAATTCAGTGATATGATCGCTGTTGGGCAGGATCTTACAGGACTCATCAGTATAAGCGGACAATCGGATATTTCATTCACCATCAACGGCAGCGAAGTAAAAGTTTTTGGTAACGGAAAACTGGATGGCAATTACACCGTTAATATAAATCCGGGAATAAAAAATTCAGAAGGTAAGGCATTGGATAAAGGCTTTGCTTCCAATATCAATTTTCAAAACAGGATGCCTTCTGTAAAAATACATGGCAAGGGAAATATTCTGCCCAACAGCGGCAGGCTGGTATTACCTTTTGAATCAATCAATTTAAATGCGGTTGATATCAGCATCATTAAGATTTTTGAAGATAATGTACCGCAATTCTTACAGGAAAATGATTTGGGTGGAAATAATGAACTGAGAAGGGTTGCCAAACCAATTGTTCAAAAAACATTAAGGCTGGATGATGATAAGACTTTAGACCTGCACAAAAAACAACATTTCTCTTTAGACATTGATAAATATTTAAAAACCGAGCAGGGTGCTATTTATAAAGTAACCATTGGTTTCAGACCAGAGTATTCTTTGTATCAATCCACCGATACAGCCGCTATTGCTGCAACGGATGAGGATGGAGAAGAAGAATATTATGACGACTATGGAGGTGGAAATAACAAGGGCGTTGATGAAGATGCGGCTTTCTGGGAAAGATATGACAACTACTACCCTTTTGGGTACAGTTGGGAACGCAGGGATGACCCCAGCAGCAAATCTTATTACAATAAAGACCGCTGGGCAAGCAGGAATATTTTAGCAAGCAATATTGGCCTTACCGCCAAACGTGGCAATGATAACCCGCAGGGTCCTGGGGGCAGCCTGATGGTTGCCGTGAGCAATATTCTTACAACAGAGCCCATGAACGGTGTTGATATTGAGATCATGGATTATCAACGTACCATCATCAGCAAAGGCAAAAGCGGCAGCGATGGTTTTGCCAATATTGATCTGAAAAGAAAACCATTTTTATTGATCGCCCGCAAAGGAAATGAACGTGGTTATTTAAAACTGGATGATGGAAGTTCACTTGCACTTAGCCGCTTTGATGTAAGTGGTGAAGAAGTGAAGAACGGCATTAAAGGATTTATTTTCGGCGAGCGGGGTGTTTGGCGGCCAGGTGATACCATGTACCTGAATTTTATTGTAGAAGATAAAGAAGGCAAGCTGCCAAAAGACCATCCCGTTGAGTTTAGTTTATTTACACCACAGGGACAATTATTTACACATAGTGTACAAACCGATGCTGAAGATGGTTTCTATCTTTTTAAAACCAATACCGATGCTTCTTCGCCTACCGGAAACTGGCTGGCAAAAATAAAAGTGGGTGGTGCAGTGTTTGAAAAAAGAATCAAAGTAGAAACCATCATGCCAAACAGGCTGAAGATCGATCTGAACTTTGGTAAAGATCCGGTGCTGGGCAAGGGCAATACCGAAACCGGTAACATCAATGCCAAATGGTTGTTTGGCGCATTGGGTAAGAATTTAAAAGCAAAGATCGATGCATCACTTTCTTCACGGGGCACCTCATTCCCAAAATTTGCCGGCTTTGAATTTGACAACCCAACCTCCAATTACCAAACACAAAGCAAAACCATTTACGAAGGTACTTTGGATGAGCAGGGCAATGCAGCATTAAAAACAAATTTTGAAATTGATGAAACCGCACCGGGTATGTTGAGTGCGAATATGATGGTAAAGGTTTTTGAACCGGGCGGAAGTTTCAGTATTGATAATGTAACCATGCCTTACAGTCCTTACGAAAGTTATGCAGGCGTTAAATTACCCGATGGCGAAAAACCATTTGATTATTTAATGGCGGGTAAAAATCATACCGCACAAATTGTAAATGTTAACAGCAAGGGAACATTAATAGGCGGAAGCGGCGAAGTGGAAGTACAGTTTTACCGCATTCAATGGCGCTGGTGGTGGGATAATAACGGCGACAACCTCAGCAATTTTACACAGGATCAATACAATAAACTGCTGAAAACGGAAAAAGTACAATTAAATAATGGCCGCGGCAACTGGACATTCAGCACCTCTGAAAATGAATGGGGACGTTATCTGATATTAGTAAAAGATCTGAAGAGTGGGCACACAACCGGATCTACTTTTTATATTGAAGATGCTTACTGGCAAACCAGGGCCGGAGGCGAAGATCAGACTGCTGCATCCATGTTATCTTTCGAATCCAACAAAGAAAAATACAATGTTGGTGAAGAAGTTTTTTTAAAAATACCCAGCAGCAAAGGTGGCCGTGTATTGGTAAGTATTGAGAACGGCAGCAAAGTATTAAAATCTTTCTGGCAGGAAACAAAGCAGGGACAAACCGATGTAACATTTAAAACAGAAGCGGGTATGGCACCCAACGTGTACGCAACCGTTAGTTTATTACAGCCACATTCACAAACCATCAACGATCTGCCGATACGCATGTACGGTTCTATTCCGATTTTTGTGGAGGATAAGAATACGGTGCTGAAACCTGTGTTGAATATTCCTGCCAGTATCAGGCCTGAAACAAATGTTTCGTTTGCTGTGAGTGAGCAGAACGGAAAAGAAATGACTTACTGTGTGGCCATTGTTGATGAAGGATTATTAGACTTAACCAGATTTAAAACACCCAATCCGCATGATGCATTTTATGCCAGGGAAGCACTGGGTGTAAAAAGTTTCGACCTGTTTGATTATGTGATCGGCGCCTGGGGCGGCGACCTGGAAAGAATATTAACCATTGGTGGTGACGATGAAGGTAGTGGTGGTAAACAAAAAACTGCCAACCGTTTTAAACCGGTTGTAAAATACCTGGGACCATTTCATTTAAAAAGAGGCCAGACACAAAAACAATCTTTTACATTGCCCTCATACATTGGTTCGGTAAGGGCCATGGTTGTTGCGGCTCATGCAGGCAGTTATGGTGCAACAGAAAAAACGATAGCGGTTAAAAAGCCATTGATGATGCTGGCTACCATGCCACGTGTGCTTGGCCCGGGCGAAACGATCAAACTGCCGGTGACGATTTTTGCTATGGAAAATAATATCAGAAAAGTGAATGTATCGCTGCAGGCAAACCCTTTCCTGGAAGTGGTGGGAGGAAATTCGCAACAGGTAAACTTTACTGAAAATGGTGAACAGATGGTTTACTTTGATGTACAGGTAAAACCAAATACAGGCATTGGTAAAGTAAAACTACTGGCAAGCTCCGGCGCCGAAAAAGCAGATTACGAAGTGGAACTTGAAATACGCAATCCCAATCCACCGGTAACACAGGTAACTGAAATGACTTTGTCTGCCGGACAACAATGGAAAACAATTGCTAACCCGGTTGGTGTGGCAGCAGCCAGCACAGCGGTGTTGGAAATCTCCAGTGTGCCCTCTATGAATTTACAAAAAAGATTGAACTACCTCATAGAATATCCGCACGGATGTGTGGAGCAAACTACTTCAGCAGTTTTTCCGCAGCTGGTATTAAACCAACTGACTGACCTGGATGAAGCTAAAAAAGCAAAAGTTGACAGGAATGTAAAAGCAGGTATTGGAAGATTACAGAATTTTCAGCGGCCAGACGGCGGGTTTAGTTACTGGCCGGGCGGCGGCGAAACCGATGAATGGGGCACCAACTATGCAGGGCATTTTTTAGTGGAAGCACAAAATAATGGTTACCTGGTGAGCGAGTATATGTTGCAGAACTGGAAAAGTTTTCAACGGGGTAAGGCAAACAGTTGGGTTCCATCAACCACCAATTTTTATGGCGGTGACCTTACACAGGCTTATCGTCTCTACGGTCTTGCATTGGCAAAAGCACCGGAACTGGGAGCTATGAACCGCTTGAAGGAATTCAAATATTTATCTGCTGAAGCCAAATGGCGTTTGGCAGCAGCTTATTCGCTGGCGGGCCAGGAAAATACAGCGCTGGATCTGATCAGTGGGTTATCTACATCATTTCCGGAAAGAACAAACTGGGGCTATTCCTATGGCTCAGACACAAGAGACCAGGCGATGGTATTGGAAACACTTACATTGCTCCGCAAAAAAGCAAAGGCCGAAGAGTTGCTAAGAACCATTTGTGCAAAACTGTCGCAGGATAACTGGTACAGCACACAAACAACAGCATACAGTTTAATTGCTATTGCAAAGTATTGTGGTAAAAATCCAAGCGGTGCAAAAATTATTGCGAATGGAACTGTTGATGGAAAAAATGTTGACATCAACTCAGCTTCTTATATTAAGCAACTGCCTATCTTATTTGCAAAAGGAAGCAGTAACGTTGTCATCAATAACAAAGGCAGTAATACTTTATATGTGCGTTTGATCATACAGGGCCAGCCCCTTGCAGGCGATAGTATCAAAATAACAAATAACCCTGCCGTTTTAAATATGAGTGTGAGTTATGTAAATCAAAACGGAACGGCCATTGATATCAGCAAACTTACACAGGGTAGTGATTTCGTTGCCAAAGTAACCATCACCAATCCCGGCAAGCGGGGTTATTATTCGCAGATGGCATTATCCCAGATTTTCCCCAGCGGCTGGGAAATTTTAAATGCCCGTATGTTTGATGGCGAAGGTGCATTCAAATCTTCATCATCTACTTACCAGGATATTCGTGATGACCGGGTGTACACTTATTTCAATATTGGTCCAAATCAAACATATACTTATTACATACAGTTGAATGCATCATACCTGGGCCGCTTCTTTTTGCCGGGTACGTATTGCGAAGCGATGTATGATAACAGTATAACGGCCGGGGTGAATGGAAAGTGGGTGGAGGTTATAAATCAATAGAACAAACAATAAACTAAACCGCCGACAGGGCTGAAGCCGCTGTCGGGGTTTTAAACCCTGTCGGCGGCTTTAAGCCCCGACAGCGGTTTTTATCATCTTACCAATATCGTATTGTGAGTAGATTCTTCAGCAACATAATAATCAAACTAAAATCAATCAGCGCCAAATCAAAAATCAAATTGATTGTGTTGCTGGGTTTATTGATATGGTTTTACTTTCTCTTCCTTCAAAATTATTTCATACACCAACATCTTACGTTATTGAAGATAAGGATGGTAACTTACTAAACGCAACCATTGCAGCAGATGGCCAATGGCGCTTTCCTTACAACAAAAATGTACCGCAAAAATTTATTGACTGCATCACTACTTTTGAAGACAGGCGTTTTTTTAAACATCCCGGTGTTGACCCGATTGCGATTGGCAGAGCTGTTGTTAAAAACATAAAGAACAAAGGTGTTGTACAGGGTGGCAGCACCATTACCATGCAGGTGATCAGGCTTTCAAACCGCAATGTTAAAAGAAGTATCTGGAATAAATTAAAAGAAAGCATACTTGCAGTAAGACTGGAATTATCTTACTCAAAAAAAAATATTCTTGCATTGTATGCCAGCCATGCGCCCTTTGGCAGCAACATTGTTGGACTTGACGCTGCAGCCTGGCGATACTATGGCCGCAGTGCCGATAAATTAAGCTGGGGCGAAATGGCAGCCCTTGCAGTTTTGCCTAATGCCCCTGCATTGGTTCATCCCGGCAAAAACAGGAACATATTGCTGAAAAAACGAAACGCACTGCTTGATAATTTATTGGAGGCAGGAAAAATTGACAAGGCCGCTGCAGCACTCGCCCAACTGGAACCCCTACCCGATGAACCATACAGGCTTCCGCAACATGCATCCCATCTGTTACAGCGATTTATAAAAGATAACAAAGCCTGGAAACAGGAAACGAAGATCAAAACAACTTTGGACGGGAATCTGCAAAAAAATGTAGGCATTATTATACAACAACACCAATCTGTTTTAAAAGGCAATGGCATCAATAATGCCTGTGCGCTGGTGCTTGATGTGGAAACAGGAAATACACTGGCTTATATTGGAAACATTAAAGATGCGGCTAACAAAGAAATGGAAGCCGATGTAGATGTGATAGCAGCGCCACGCAGTCCGGGCAGTGCATTAAAACCAATTTTATATGCCGCTACACTAAGCGATGGATTGATCTTACCCAACTCCATTATACCCGATATACCCACCCAGATAGGAAGTTATGCCCCAAAAAATTTTGATTTAAGTTATGATGGCGCTGTGCCAGCCGGCAGGGCTTTAGCAAGAAGTTTAAATGTGCCTGCAGTAAAAATGCTGCAGCAATATAAGTATCAACGTTTTTATGAAACGCTGCAGCAATGTGGTATAACTACCTTAAACAACAACGCTGATTTTTATGGCCTGAGTTTGATATTGGGCGGCTGCGAAGTAACCATGTGGGACCTTGCCGGTGTGTATGCATCCATGGCACGTACATTAAATCATCAAACAAAAAATCATGGTAAGCTGGATGCAAAAGATTTTCATGCACCAAATTATGTAGCCGTCAAAGACCCGGTATCCGGTATCCAGCATCCTGTATCAGGCATTCCCCTGGATGCAACTTCCATCTGGTTCGCCTTCCAGGCCATGCAGGATGTAATGCGGCCCGGTGAGGAAGGTTTGTGGCAGCAGTTCTCATCATCGCAAAAAATTGCCTGGAAAACCGGTACCAGCTTTGGTTTTAGAGATGGCTGGGCGATTGGATTAACACCCAAACATGTAGTGGCGGTTTGGGTAGGCAATACCGATGGCGAAGGAAGGCCGGGATTGGTGGGCATACAAACAGCAGCACCGATCCTGTTTGATATTTTCCGTATGTTACCCAATACAAAATGGTTTGAAAAACCAACATACAATTTTATGTATGTACCGGTGTGCAGACAAAGTGGTTACCGTGCAAATATTGATTGTCCGGATGCAGATACCTTATTGATGCCCCCCAATGCAATCAAAGTTCCGCTTTGTGGATACCATAAAATAATTCATTTAGATGCAACAGGAAGTTTTCGAGTAACAGAAGCCTGCGAATCGCCATCGGCCATGCAACACAAAAGCTGGTTCATCTTATCACCTGCCATGGAATTTTATTACAAGCAACGCAACATAGATTATTTACCGCTTCCTCCCTTTAAGCCGGGTTGTATCCCCTTAGGTATCGGAACAGAAACTGGAAAATTAATTGAGATCATTTATCCTCAACCCGGCGCAAAAATTTATGTACCCCTGGAGATAAACGGCGAACGTGGCAGAACCATTTTTACAGCAGCCCATCGCCGGGCAGGTGCAAAAATTTTTTGGAGCATGGATGATGTATATGTTGGCAGCACGCAAAATTTTCACCAGCTGGGGATGAACCCGGCGCCGGGAAAACACCTGCTTACATTAGTTGATGAAAACGGAATCAGTGTGAGCAGGGAGTTTGAGATACTTGAAAAAGAAAATCGCTGATTATTGAGATTAAATTTGATTGCGCAGATTTATTACAGCTGCTAAAAGAGGTTAGCAAATTTCTACTTACATTTAAACTCTTAAATTTATTACTATGCCTATACGTATGGAAGATGATCCGCAGGATCAACAGGATTTTGACGACAGTAACACATCGGGTGGCGGCGGAAGAGGCGGCGGTGGAGGAGGTTTACTGGCTTTTTTGCCCTTGCTGCTCTCTTTATTTAGCGGAGGCAGGGGTGGTAAAGGAGGTGGCGGAATGAAAATCATTCTATTGCTGATAGCCGCTGCTGCTGCCTACTTTTTCTTTTTCAGAAATGGTTCAGGTGGCGGTGTTACCGATGTTGTAAAAAATCTTTTTTCGCAAAGCGGATATAGTTTTAGTCCCGAGCAATTTAAAAAAGCGAGTGTATACGAAGGGCTTGCTGATGATAACACAAAAAACCCTTTGCCTGAAATGGTTTCACTGTTAAAATTTGCCCCCGACCGGCAAAACCAGGGCAAGCAGGGAAGTTGTGTGGCATGGAGCAGTACCTATGCTGCACGTACCATTGTAGAAGCTGCTTCAAAAAACATCAGTGGAAACAGTACGGCTTTTAGTCCGGCATTTGTTTATAACCAGATCGGTTTAGAAGGTTGTCAGGGAGCCTACATTCAAAACGCCATGGAGTTTATGAGTACCAGGGGTGTGGTTCCTTATAATGATTTTCCTTATGATGACCAGGATTGCAGCAGGCAGGCCAATTCAACACTATATAATAAAGCTGCACAAAATAAACTGCATGGCTTTACAAGATTAACCGATGGCGAAAGTACACAGGGAATAAATGTACGTGCAGTAAAAGAACATTTGGCTAAAGATGCACCGGTAGTTATTGGTATGATGGTAGGAGGTAGTTTTATGCAGGGTATGATGGGTAAAGAAATGTGGGCACCAACCAATGAAGACCGCAGCCAGACGGGTTTTGGCGGCCATGCCATGTGTGTGATCGGATATGACGACCGCAAGCAGGCCTTCCAGATCATGAACAGCTGGGGGCCCGAATGGGGCGTTAATGGCGTTGGCTGGGTACGTTATGCCGACTTTAAAGAATTTGTACGGGAAGCTTATGGGGTAGACCCCATGCCAAAAATGGGCGCAGCTACCAATATTGCTTTTGAAGCTGCTATTGGCCTGGTAAGAAACGATGATAAAAAATATATTCCTTTAAAAGTAAAAGCAGGTAATGTTTTTGAAACGGTAGGCACCGTTGCACCCGGCACCAAATTTAAAATGGAAATAAAAAATTCAACCGAATGCAACATTTATATTTTTGGGCAGGAAACAGATGGCAGCAGTTATACCTTATTTCCTTACCCCAGTAAAGATGATGCAACTAAAACAGCCTTTTCTCCTTATTGCGGCATTACCGGTTATCGCCTTTTTCCACGTGGTAAAAGCTTAGTGCCTGATAATGTTGGTAACAAAGATGTTTTTGCCATAGTAGTTACAAAGCAAGCCATTGACTGGTATGCGGTAAACAATGCCATTTCAAAAAGCGCCGGTGCCGATTATGGCGCTAAAGTAGCCGATGCTTTAAAACAAAATGCTGTTGCCGGTGTGCAGTTTGCTGCAGGTAGCGGAGGCACCATAAATTTTAGAGCAAGTAACAGCGGGCAGAATGCAGTACTTTGTGTGGTAGAAGTTAAAAAGTAAAACATGAAAAATCTGATCGTAATTATATTTTGTTTGACAGGCTACATCAGCCAGGGACAAACAGAAGGAAATAAATTATACCACCCAACTGCTGATGCAGCTAAGGATATTGCTGCTGCCATTAAAAAAGCAAAGGCCGAAAATAAATATGTACTGTTGCAAGGCGGCGGTAACTGGTGTAGCTGGTGTATTGAGTTTGCTCGTTTTTGCAAAGCCGACCCAAAAATTGATTCGGTAATAAATGCCAGCTTTGTCTGGTATCATTTAAACTACAGTAAAGAGAACGAAAATAAAGCCGTGTTTGCAAAATATGGCTATGCCCAACGTTTTGGATTCCCCACATTCATCATCTTAGATCAAAAAGGCAAACGCATACATACCCAAAACAGCGAATACCTGGAAGACGGTAAAAAAAGTTATGACAGGAGAAAAGTGCAGGCGTTTCTGGAGATGTGGAGCCCGAGGGCATTGAATCCTGAAATGTATGGAAAGTAAAAACTGAAGATCAAATATTGAGCATTGAATATTGAGCATGTTTATTTTAATATTCAATAATCAATTTTCAACAAACAATTTTCAATGTCAAACACCACCCAATTCCTCCAACTCATAAAGCATCCGTTTAAATTTAAACTGTTCATGCTTTCAAAACTACCCAGCGCATTTTTTTGCGGGGTAAGGGTTGTTGATGCCGATGAAAATAAATGCGCTGTAAAAGTCCCTTACAAATGGTTTAGCCAGAATCCTTTTAAGAGTACCTATTTTGCCTGCCTGAGTATGGCTGCAGAAATGAGTACCGGCCTGCTTTGCCTGATGCACCTGCATAAAAGGCAACCGGCTGTAAGTATGCTGGTGGTAAAAATTGAAGGTAATTTTATTAAAAAAGCTACCGATATAACGGTATTTACCTGCAAAGATGGCCATGCCATAAAAAAAACAATAGAAGATGCTATTGCCAGCAATGAAGGAAAGATCATTACCTCCAGATCGTATGGCAGAAATCCCGCAGGTGAAATTGTAGCAGAATTTGCGGTTACCTGGAGTTTTAAAGTTAAATCTAATATAAACTGATATAAGCTGACTATCCCTCTATTTGTGTAAATTGCATCTCCCACTTGATTATTAGTTATTAATCAACAGGGAAAAGCGTAATAAAATTATCGATAGCTTGTTACAAAAATAAAACCTTAATCTCCGGTTAAATCCAGTCCAGTTCATGCTGTTGAAATCGGAGTAAATATATTTTATGGCAAAAGACTTACGTAAACAGGAAGCTTTAGACTACCATTCAAAAGGCCGCCCCGGTAAAATAGAAGTAGTTCCCACCAAAGAAGCCAAAACACAAAGAGATCTTTCACTAGCCTATTCGCCCGGCGTTGCCGAGCCCTGTCTGGAAATTGCAGCCAATCCCGAAGACGTTTATAAATACACGGCCAAGGGCAACCTGGTGGGTGTGATCAGCAACGGTACTGCAGTGTTGGGCCTTGGTAATATCGGGCCCGAAGCCGGCAAACCGGTAATGGAAGGAAAAGGTGTACTCTTCAAAATATTTGCAGATATTGATGTATTTGATATCGAGATCAATGAAACAGATCCTGAAAAATTTGTGCAGATCGTGCAGTCGCTGGAACCTACGTTTGGAGGCATAAATCTTGAAGATATAAAAGCACCCGAGTGTTTTTATATTGAACAGGAATTAAAGAAGCGCTGCAAAATTCCCATCATGCATGATGATCAGCATGGTACGGCCATCATCAGTGCAGCAGCTTTGCTGAATGCATTAATAATTCAAAAAAAGAAAATTGATAAAGTAAGATTTGTGGTGAATGGCGCCGGTGCTGCAGCTATGGCATGTATGCACCTGTACGAATCTTTGGGAGCAAAGCACAGCAACTTTATGGTATTTGACCGTAAAGGAATTTTATATAACGGGCGTCCGGATGTAGAAGAACAGAAATTAAAATTTTGTGTTGATGCAAAATACAAGGATTACGACCTGGCAAAAGCTTTTAAAGATGCCGATGTTTTTATTGGCTTAAGTGCCGGTAATACGGTGAGCCCGGAGATGGTGAAGAGCATGGCTAAAAATCCCATTGTTTTTGCAATGGCAAACCCGGATGCGGAGATCAATTATGATGTGGCCGTTGCAGTGCGCAAAGATATCATCATGGCAACCGGGCGCAGCGATTATCCCAACCAGGTAAATAATGTACTGGGCTTCCCGTATATTTTTCGTGGTGCGTTGGATGTAAGGGCAACTGCCATTAATGAAGCGATGAAACTGGCAGCTGTAAAAGCTTTGGCCGAACTGGCAAAAGCACCTGTGCCGGATATTGTTAATCTTGCTTACAACGAAAAGACCATCACTTTTGGCCCTACTTATATCATTCCAAAGCCATTAGATCCGCGTTTGTTATCTACCGTGGCACCTGCAGTTGCAAGGGCTGCCATGGAAAGCGGGGTTGCAAAATATCCAATCATAGATTGGGATGGATATATTGATGATTTAAACCACCGTTTAGGACTGGATAACCAGTTAAGCCGTGTTATTGGCTCCAAAGCCCGCAAAGATCCCAAACGTATTGTGTTTGCTGATGCAGAAAATGTCAAGATCTTAAAAGTGGCACAACTGGTGATGGAAGAAGGTGTTGCTTACCCGATCTTATTGGGCAAGGAACATAAAATAAGAAAACTGGCTGAGGAAAACGGAATAGACCTGGAAGGTATGCCCATTATGAATCCGGCTGATGACCAGCATGAAGATGTAAGAAAAAAATTCGGCGACCTGTTCTTTGAAAAAAGACAACGAAGAGGTGTAAATAAATACGAAAGTTATAAAGCGATGAAAGACCGCAACCATTTTGGTTGTATGTTGGTTGATAGTGGCGAAGCGGATGGTATGATCAGCGGATTAAGCAGAAATTATCCTGATACTATCCGTCCGGCGTTGCAGATAATTGGTACCGAGCCTGGCGTTAAAAAGATCGCCGGCATGTACATTATGTTTACCAAACGTGGACCATTGTTTTTGGCCGATACAACGGTAAATTTTAATCCTACTGCCGAAGAACTGGCTGAAATAACTTTGCTCGTTGCCAAGGAAGTAAAACTTTTTAACATCAAGCCAAGGATTGCCATGCTCTCCTACTCTAATTTCGGCAGCAGCGATTCGCCCGAAGCAAACCTGGTAAGCAGGGCCAGCCAAATCGTAAAAGAAAAGGACCCTACATTAAGCTGCGATGGAGAAGTGCAGGGCATACTCGCATTTAACAAAGAAATTTTAAAAGAAAATTACCCTTTTACCGAGCTGTTGAGCGGCGATGTGAATACGCTCATCTTCCCTAACCTGGCAGCGGGTAATATTGCTTATAATTTACTGCAGGAAGTTGGCGGAACGGATTCTATCGGGCCCATTTTACTCGGACTGAATAAACCGGTTCACGTTTTACAATTGGGAAGTTCCATACGCTCCATATTTAATATGGTATTGGTTGCAGTGGTAGATGCACAAACCAAATGCAAAACTGATACCCGGGAAGTGGTGAAGAAGAGTAAATGGTGGAAACGCAAAAGCAGAACCACAGAGGAAGCGTAATTTACGGGTACGTTCTTTTATGCAAAGTGTGGTTAACGATGTACGTCCGAAAATCAGTAAACCAAATAATCATACATTCGTACAGCTAACATTATACATCTAATATATTTTTATCCATGCTTTTTTTTAACCACTTTGGCCGTTACCTTTTAATGCTCAAAGGCATGTTTACCCGGCCCGAGAATATGCGCATGTACTGGAAGGAGCTCATGCACCAATGTGTAGAAATTGGCGTTGGTTCATTGGGTATCGTTATTATCATCTCTTTTTTTATGGGAGCAGTAAGTGCTGTACAAACCAGTTACCAGCTCGTTAGTCCGCTTATACCACTTACCACCATTGCACAAATTGTGCGTGATACCGTTATTCTGGAATTTGCACCCACCGTGGTTTGTATTGTACTCGCCGGTGTAGTAGGCAGTAAAATTGCCAGCGAGCTGGGTAATATGCGGGTAAGTGAGCAGATAGATGCATTTGAAATCATGGGTATTAATACCAAAGGATATTTGATCATGCCAAAAATTGCTGCTTGTTTAATTACCATTCCAATGCTGGTGGTTTTATCCATGGTACTGGGCATTTTAGGTGGCCGGCTGGCAGGCGTTGCAACGGGTATCCTGTCAACAGCTACTTACGATATGGGACTGACACTGAATTTTGTACCCTACAATGTATTTTTTGCATTGGTAAAAGCATACACATTTGCATTTATAATCAGTACGATCCCTTCTTATTATGGCTACTATGTAAAAGGGGGTGCGCTGGAAATCGGGCGAAGCAGCACAAAAAGTGTGGTAGTGAGTTGTGTGATGATATTGTTTGCGGATTATATTCTGGCAGCGCTATTACTTAATAAATAAAGAATTGCTGGTTTAATGCAGCTTCTCATGATTGAATTTAAAAACATAAAGAAAAGTTTCGGCGACAAGGTGGTACTTGACGATGTAAGCCATGTTATGGAAACCGGCAAGGCAAACCTGATCATTGGCCAGAGCGGCAGCGGCAAAACCGTTTTACAGAAATGCCTGGTGGGATTGTTTGAGCCGGATGAGGGTGAAATTATTTATGATGGAATAAGTTTTACTGATATGAATGTGGAGGAACGGAAATTATTACGTCAGCAGATCGGTATGCTGTTCCAGGGTTCTGCATTGTTTGATAGTATGACTGTGGAACAGAACATTATGTTTCCGTTAGACATGTTTACTTCAAAGAGTTTTAGTGAAAAACTAAAACGGGTTAATGAAGTTTTAGCCCGGGTTAATTTAGAAGGTGTAAATAAAAAATACCCGGCCGAATTAAGTGGAGGTATGAAAAAAAGAGTAGGTATAGCCCGGGCCATTGTGCTTAATCCAAAATTTTTATTTTGTGATGAGCCAAATTCTGGTCTTGATCCGCAAACCTCGATGGTGATTGACCAGCTCATACTGGATATTACCCGTGAATTTAACATGACCACGGTAGTTAACACCCACGACATGAACAGTGTTATGGAAATGGGCGAAAACATCCTGTACATGTTTGAGGGTAAAACAGAATGGACGGGCAATAAAAAAGACATCATCTTCTCTAAAAATGAACGCCTTAACAGTTTCATTTTTGCATCAGAATTTTTACAGGATGCCAAAGACATGCGTATGCTGGAAGCAAAGGGAAAGATCAGTGATGACAGAGATATGGATAAAATGTTGAAGGGTGATAAGCTAGATTAAAGTATCTAATCCTCCCCATCCTAAAACCTCAATCAAAGCCCCATCAAGGCCTTCCGATAGCTTTCAGAACCGGTTACCAAAATATCCCTTTCGCCAATCGCCTCATCTCCCCTATCTTTGCGGCATTATCCATTATTTCATTATCAATTATCAATTAGTCCATGGCTGTTTTAGTTAATAAAGATTCCAAAATCATTGTACAGGGTTTTACCGGTACCGAAGGCACTTTTCATGCTACACAAATGATCGAATACGGCACCAATGTGGTAGGTGGTGTTACGCCAGGTAAAGGCGGCACGGCACACCTGGACAAACCCGTTTTTAATACCGTGGCCGATGCGGTTAAAGCAACCGGCGCTGATGTGAGCATCATTTTTGTACCGCCTGCTTTTGCGGCCGATGCCATTATGGAAGCTGCCGATGCGGGAATTGACCTGGTGGTTTGTATCACCGAAGGTATTCCGGTGCAGGATATGGTGAAAGTTAAAAATTACCTGGCCGGCAAAGACACAAGACTGGTTGGGCCCAATTGTCCAGGTGTTATCACTGCCGACGAGTGTAAAGTGGGTATTATGCCCGGCTTTATTTTTAAGAAAGGCAGAATTGGTATCATTTCAAAATCGGGTACGCTTACTTACGAAGCTGCCGACCAGGTTGCCAAAGCTGGACTGGGAATTTCTACGGCAATTGGTATTGGTGGCGATCCTATTATAGGCACTACAACCAAAGAAGCGGTTGAATTATTTATGAATGACCCTGAAACCGATGCCATAGTAATGATCGGTGAAATTGGTGGCGGTATGGAAGCAGAAGCTGCTAACTATATAAAAAGCACCGGCAATAAAAAACCAGTTGTTGGTTTTATTGCCGGGCAAACAGCCCCTCCCGGCCGCCGTATGGGTCATGCGGGAGCTATCGTTGGCGGTGCCGATGATACCGCTGCTGCCAAAATGAAAATTATGGCCGAGTGCGGCATTCATGTGGTAGCCAGCCCCGCCGATATTGGTAAAACAATGGCTGAAGTGATGAAGAAGTAATTGCTTAAAATATTTTTATTGATCCCCTGATAAATATCAGGGGATTTTTTTGCCGGTAATTAATGTAAAGCCGGTGCTTCCATTTTACGCCCCATACTACGCCCCTCCTCCTGAGCGAAGTCGAAGGATGGAGAGGGATTAAGGGTGAGGTGAAAAAAACCGGGGCTTTCGCCCCGGTGCGCCTGCGCCACGCAGGCCTAAAGTATAGCCATGAAAGTTTAATCTTTTTATTTACGATTTTTTATATAATCCATCAATGCATCTTTACTATTGCTGAAAGAGAACGCATCATTTATTAAAAAATAATTACCCTTATCTACAGTATAGTCATAAGCATACTTAGCAATATCAAGCCTGCTGTTTTCAAAGCTAAAAAGCAGTACCAGTTCCTTTACCTGTGCAGTGGTAAAATAATTGGTAGCAATAAACTGCTTCGCAACTTTCAGCCTTGTATTATCAAAAGACTCGTTACCGATTGATTGCTTTAATTGCTGAAAAGCATTGTTGTCCATCGCTCTTCTGCTGCCCCTGTCATAATACTGATCATTATTATCTACACCCCAGTCATCGTCATCATCATTGTAACCACCGCTTATTACTTGTTCATCAACAAAAGCTTTGCCAAAACGGTTGATGGTAATATCAACATGGTACTGTGGTTTTACAAAAAGATTATTGCTGTACACCAGTTGATAACCGTTGCTTCGGTTATTACCGTTGTACCGGTTACGCTCGTTGCTGGCACGGAATATTTTAACTGAATGATTGCCGTTCTTTAAATTGCTGATCACAATATCACGGCCGTTTGATGTGTACCTGATTCCATCAACCATCACCCGAATATCTGCATTGCCGCTGGCAGAGATACTGAGTTTTGACTGGGCAAATAAAATGGCTGAAAAGAATAACGCTGTTAAAAGTGTAGATGTTTTTTTCATGCTGTTTAGGTTTTATAACAATATAAATTCAAATGTTGTGCCGTTTTATAAAAATATAACTATAATGAAAAGTTAAAGAAAAAAGTTAAACCAGAATTGTGCAAACCCCCTTATAATTTCATCTAACTGGCTAATAAGATGATTTTAATGGGTCAACTGCAACAGCTGACTGACAAATTGTATCTTGTATATAAATACCCGATTATGTTTATACAAAAATTATTGCTGGTTATTTTTTTGTTAACCGGTACTTCATCAACTAATATGGCGCAGACAAAAAATGATTACGATAAAAACTGGAAAAAGGTGGAAGCCTTTGAAAAGAAAGGCCTAACCAAATCGGCATTGCAGGAAGTACTGGTAATTTACAACCTGGCCATTAAAGATGGCAATGATGCCCAACAGATAAAAAGTTGTATGTACCAGATCAGGTACCGAAACATGGTTGAAGAAGACAGTCAGGAGAATAATATTTTTTTTACAGATACCCTGATAGCAAAAGCAAAAGGTCCGGCAAAAAATATGTTGCAAAGCATGTATGCCGAAATGTTCTGGCAATACCTGCAAAACAACCGCTGGAAATTTTATAACCGAACCAAACTCACCGAAGAAAAAAGCAAAGACATTACCACCTGGAGTATAGATAAATTCTATGCTACCATCACTACATTATACAAAGCCTCTTTACAGAATGATGCCCTTTTAAAAAACACCAAATTAGATGGGCTTGATGCCATCATCATTAAGGGAGAAAACACAAGGCAGCTGCGCCCAACCCTGTACGATTTTTTAACGCACCGGGCACTGGAGTTTTTTATGAATGATGAAGACGGAGTTATCAAACCGGCTTACCAGTTTAAGATTGATGATACTGTCGCTTTAGCCAGGGCAGAAGATTTTAGTAAAGCTTCTTTTAAAACAAAAGACACGGCTTCCATCCAGCACAGAGCATTGCTGCTGTTGCAGGAATTGATAAAATTTCATTTGACAGATGCCAACCCCGACGCATTGATTGATGCAGACCTGATACGGTTAAACTTTGTAAACAGCAATGCAGTGATAGAAGGCAAAGGAAAACTGTATGAAGAAGCATTACTTGCCGTTGAACAAAAATATCCCAACAACCCGGCCATTGCACAGGCTATGTTTTTACGTGGCAATATTTATTTGCAACGCGGACAACAATATGAAGCACTTACAAAAACTGAAAACCAGTACGAAATAAAAAGGGCCCGGGAATTATTTGAAACAGCTTATGCCCGGTTTCCGAAGTCAGAAGGCGGTATTAATGCAAAAAATGCAATTGGGCAAATAAACCAGCCTTCATTGAATATTGAAACAGAGAAAGTGAATGTGCCGCTGCAACCTTTCCGCAGCCTGGTTAAATACAAAAACATTAAAACGCTTTACCTGCGTGTAATAAAAACCAGCAGGGAAGAAATAAAAAGTATCGACAGAAGGGACTATGAAAAAACATGGGAATTTTATTCAACCATGAAACCTGTAAAAAGCTGGAGCATTAACCTGCCCGATCTGCAGGACTACCAGGAACATACCACTGAAATAAAAATTGATGGCCTTGCCAACGGTACCTATTTTATCCTGGCAAGTATTGACCCCAATTTTTCAGTAAAGAAAAATATGCTTGCAAAGCAACAGACTTATGTAAGCAACATCAGCTACATACATACCAATGCTAACGATTATTATGTGCTTGACCGGGATAATGGCCAGCCGCTTGCCAATGCAGCCGTGCAAGTCTGGGAATCAAAATATAATTACAACACCAGTAAATATGAAGAGGATAAACTGGAAAAATATACAACTGATAAAAATGGGTTTTTCAAACTGAAAGTAAGCAAGGATTACCGTAATTTTTTATTGCAGGTTACACATGGGGCTGATGAATTATTCATGGATGAAAATCATTCCAGCTATAATTACAACAGTTATACACCTCAAACTGAAAAGCTGACATTTTTATTTACTGACCGTTCTATATACCGCCCCGGACAAACAATGTATTTTAAAGGTATTGTTACTTTAAAAGAAAAAGAAGCTTCAAAAAGCGGTGTAGTGCCGGGTTTTAAAACCACCATACAGTTAAAAGATGCCAACGGGCAAAAATCGGCCGAGCTGGTTGTTACAACCAACGAATTTGGCAGTTACAAAGGTTCATTCAAACTGCCCGAAGGTGTTATGAATGGGAACTTCAGCCTCTATGATACGGCCACTAAATCTTACGTAAGCTTTAGTGTAGAAGAATACAAACGACCCAAATTCTTTACTGAAATACAAAAACCAAAAGGCACGTACCGGGTTAACGACAGTATTGAAGTTACCGGTACTGCAAAAGCATACGCCGGCAATAATGTAGATGGTGCCAAAGTAAGTTACCGGGTGGTACGCAAAGTGCGTTATCCGATCTGGTGGGGATGGGGTGGTTATTACAGGGGGGTTCCGCAAGGAAATAATGAAGAAATGGAGATCACCAACGGCGAAACCAAAACCGATGCTAAAGGTGAATTCAAAATAAAATTCAAAGCCATACCCGATGAGTCGGTTGATAAAAAAAGTCAGCCAACTTTTTATTACGAAGTAAGTGCTGATATAACCGACATTAACGGCGAAACCCGGAGCGGCAATACTTCGGTTGCTGTGGCTTACCAGATGTTGCAGCTGGATATTAACATTCCGGAAACGATGCCGGCCGACAGCCTGAAAAACTTAAACATCTCCACTACCAACCTGAACGATATTTTTGAAAAAGCAAACGTAAATGTTACGATCACCAAAGTAATATCGCCCACAAAAATTTACCGGGAAAGGTATTGGGAAATGCCCAATCAGTTTATGATGAGCAGGAATGAATACGAAGGATATTTCCCTTATGATATTTATAAAGATGAAGACCAGCAGAGTAAATGGCCGCTTGGGAGAAAGTTTTAGATAAAACGGACAGCACAAAGGAAAATGGGCAATGGGCAATGGGCAATGGGCAAATTGAAAAGGGCTGGTATAAAATCATTGCAACAACAAAAGATAAATATGGTGAATTGGTTAAAGCAGAAAAATATATTCAGCTAACCAATAGCGCAGCCAATGAAAAAATATATGATGCGGTAAAGCTTGATGTAATAAAAGGAAATGCAGAACCCGGGGAAGAAATTAAATACAACATCGCCACTGGTTTTGACAATATCTGGCTCATCCATTCCTTAAGCAAAATGGATAAGACCAATACTTTAACTTACAAAACCATTACCAATTCTCAGTCTGCGACATCTGCGATATCTGCGGGAGAACAGGACCGTGGCGGCATGGCCATGAGTTACGCTTTTGTAAAACATAACCGTGTTTACAAAGGCAACCAGTCTTTCAGCATTCCGTGGAGCAATAAAGATTTGAAGATCAGTTATGAAACCTTCCGTGATAAATTATTACCCGGCGCCAATGAAAAATGGAAAGTAAAAATTACCGGTAATAAAGGAGAAAAGATTGCTGCTGAAATGCTGGCTGGCATGTATGATGCAAGTCTTGACCAGTTTAAGGGACATAGCTGGCTCAGGCCAAATATATGGCCGGGATTGTACAATACCATTTACTGGAACATAAATGGATTTGCAAAAGTAAGCTCGGAAGAATTCAACAGAAGGGAGTATGAATATTTAGCTGCTCCTGCTAAATCTTACGACCGGCTTTTAACTTCTTCTGATTATTATAATAGAGATAGATATAGTGAATTTTCGAAATTAGGTGCTGAAAAAGAGATTAGAGTAAGAGGTGTTTCTGCTGGTGCCCCGCCACCACCGCCTGCTCCTGGAGAAATAAATCAGGTAAAATTTACTCCTCCAAAAATTGTTAAGGATGAAGAAGTAATAGCTGAGGATAAGATTGCTGATTCCGTAAAAAACAACGAACAAAGAACAACGGACAACAACTCTGTTCAAGTCCGCAAAAACTTCAACGAAACCGCATTCTTCTTTCCTGATCTGAAAACAGATGCTGAAGGTAATATTGAATTTTCTTTTACCATACCCGAGGCCTTAACCAAATGGAAGCTGATGACACTGGCGCATACCAAAGATGTGGCAACTGGTTATAGTGAAAAAACAACAGTAACCCAAAAGCCATTGATGGTGCAGCCCAATGCGCCAAGATTTATGAGAGAGGGAGATAATATGGAGTTCAGCGCAAAAATTGTAAACCTTAGTGAGAAAGAAGTAACCGGCATTGCAACGCTTGAATTACTGGATGCAGCCACCAACAAACCGGTTGATGGCTGGTTTAAGAATGTTTTTCCATACCAGTATTTTACAGTAGCAGCAGGGCAAAGCCAGGCGGTAAAATTCCCGATGGAAATACCTTTTAATTTTAACAGTGCAATGACGTACAGGATCGTTGCCAAAGCCGAAGAATTTTCTGATGGAGAGGAAATGGCCATTCCTGTTTTAACCAACCGCATGCTGGTTACAGAAAGTCTTCCGCTAAATATTCGTAATCAAACCACAAAGACTTTTAAGTTTGATAAATTACTTAACTCCTCCCCCCTCGGGGGAGGCCGGGAGGGGGCCAGTACAACTATCACCAATCATGCGCTTACAGTTGAATACACCAGCAACCCGGCCTGGTATGCGGTACAGGCACTCCCCTATTTAATGGAGTATCCTTACGAATGTGCCGAGCAAACTTTCAACCGGTATTATGCAAATACATTAGCAAGCTATATCAGCCGCTCAATGCCAAAAATTAAAGCAGTATTTGAAAAATGGAAAGCTCCCTCTCCTTTGGAGAGGGCGGGGGGTGAGGCCCCTGCTTTACTTTCTAACCTGCAAAAAAATGAAGAATTAAAATCAGCATTATTACAGGAAACTCCCTGGGTGCTTGAAGCCCAAAATGAAGCACAGCAAAAGAAAAATATTGCCCTGCTGTTTGATATGGTACGTATGAGTGCAGAACAGAACAAAGCATTTAACAAACTGAAAGAAATGCAAAGCAGCAATGGTGGTTTTGTATGGTTTAAGGGAGGAAGGGATGACCGCTACATGACGCAGTACATTGCAACCGGTATCGGACATCTAAGAAAACTGAATGCGTTGACCGGCGATAATTATCAAACCATTAAAACGATTGTTGATAAAGCCGTTCCTTATCTTGATAAGAAAATAAAAGAAGATTACGATAACTTAATTAAATACAAAGCAAAACTAAACAGCAACAATTTAAGCAGCATCCATATCCAATATTTATACCTGCGCAGTTTCTTCCCCGAATATAAGGTTGCTGTAGCATCGCAAACCGCTTATAATTATTACAGCGGACAGGCAAAAAAATACTGGCTCAGCAACAGCAAATACATGCAGGCTATGATCGCACTGGCTTTGCACCGCAGCAATGATGCAGCCACACCCAAAGCCATCATCAGATCCTTAAAAGAAAATGCCATCAACAAGGAAGAAATGGGCATGTATTGGAAAGAATGGACAACAGGCGGCTATTACTGGCACCAGGCTCCTATTGAAAGCCAGGCGATGATGATTGAAGCTTTTATGGATATTGACAAGAACAACACAACCGTTGATGATTTAAAAACCTGGTTACTAAAACAAAAACAAACACAAAACTGGAAAACCACCAAAGCCACAGCAGAAGCTTGTTATGCATTGCTCCTTGGCGGCAACAACTGGCTGGCAGAGGAAAAAGAAGTGACCATCAATTTAGGAAACACCGTTGTAAAAAGCACTGACGACGCAACCGAAGCCGGCACCGGTTACTTCAAAAAAAGATTTGAAGCCGAAAAAGTAAAAGCCAACATGGGCAATATCACAGTCTTCATAAACTCTGCAGACTCCAAAGTTCCTCCGCCAGCCGGCGGAGGCGGAGGGGGTAGTTGGGGCTCCGTTTACTGGCAATATTTCGAAGATTTGGATAAGATCACCGCTGCAGAAACACCTTTAAAACTGGTGAAAAAATTATTCATCGAAAAGAATTCAGACAAAGGCCCGGTGCTGGTTGCACTGGCAGATGGTGCACAATTAAAAGTAGGCGATAAAGTAAAAGTGCGTATTGAATTAAAAGTTGACCGTGATATGGAATACGTACACATGAAAGACATGCGTGCTGCCTGCATGGAACCAACCAATGTGCTCAGCGAATATAAATACCAGGGCGGTCTTGGTTATTACGAAAGCACCAAAGATGCAAGCACCAATTTCTTCTTTGGATGGCTTGCCCGTGGCAGTTATGTTTTTGAGTATCCTATGTTTGTTACGCACGCGGGTAATTTCAGCAATGGCATTACCACTATACAATGCATGTATGCCCCTGAGTTTACATCACACAGTGAAGGGATTCGTGTTACTGTAGAATGATGTTTCTTAGAGGTGACACCTTTTAAAAAGGTGTCACCTCTATTTTAAAATAAAAGGTCAAGAATACTAAAACTAACAACCTGGCAAACTTTTATGAAAACGGTATTTTTCATGTTTATAACAGAACAAACAATAAAGAATTACTTTTTAAATCAGAAGAAAACAGGTTATATTTCCTAAAGCAGTTTGCAAAATATTTGTCACCTTTCTTAGATACATTTTGCTGGAACTTATTACCAAATCATTTCCATTTTCTGGTGCAGATAAAATCAATGGAAGAAATAAAAAATCACCTTCAATCATTACCAACAGTATCATTAAAGCCTATTGAAAAACAATATCTTACCAATGCTACTACCACCGAAATACTTTTAGAATTGGAATGGAAAAGATTTTTTACTTCTTACTCAATGGCATTTAACAAGCAACACAACAGAACCGGCAATTTATTTCACCGTCCATTTAAAAGAATAGAAATTGATAAAGAATCGCATTTTACACAGGCGATCGTTTACATACATGCAAATGCTCAACGTCATAATTTGTGTAAAGATTTTGCCCTACACAAATGGACATCATGGCATAGTATGCTGTCAAACAATCCTACCGGTTTAAAAAGAGAGGAAGTATTGGAATGGTTCGGAGGTTTAGCAAAATTTATAGAAATACACAAAAAAATGACAGAATATTATTACAACACAAACGTAGCTATTGAAGAGTAGTATTCCTTCCAGAGGTGACACCTTTTAAAAAGGTGTCACCTCTAAGGCAATACAAATGCCTGGATAAAAAACTATGTTTGGCCTCCCTCTCTACTGAGCTTGTCTAAGTGCGGAGAGGGAACGTGGGTGAGGACGTATGTATGCGCCGGAGTTTACAAGTCATAGTGAGGGAATAAGAGTTACGGTGGAGTAAATCTTATTGCATGAATTTTAAACACGAACCTGCCTGCCGTCAGTCAGGTTACACGAATTGGTTTAGCAACCGGTTCGTGTTTTTTTACGCCAATTCAATAATTCGTGTAATTTGTGTAATTCGTATTATTAGTGTAATAAAAAAAATTTGAACTATGGCTACTGAACAAACCTACAATATCCCCATCCGCTATCGCAAGATGGAAAACCTGCACATTGTTTTCTGGCTTCTTAAAGATATAAGCTGGTGTATGCTTTGGCGGCCACTGGGCATAGCCATGGTTTTTCCTACCCTTATCATTGCCATTGTTATCAGCTGGCGCACCCGGCAATACATGAGTGAGCTTTGCCACAATATTGCCATTACCGTATGGATCATTGCAAACAGCTATTGGATGATCAGCGAATTCTTCCATTTTGATGCAATGATTGTTTATGGAGATATTACCTATAAATATCTGGCCATTATCCCTTCCAGTATTGGCATTGTATTGCTGGCGTATTACTATTTATTATGGAAACCCACACATAAAAATACGGTTGAGACGATGTAACCCATTTAAATTATCTTTGCCGCTCAATTTTAGATAAATATATGTACAGAACACACACCTGTGGCGAATTAAGATTAACCGATATTAACAAAGAAGTATCCCTTTCCGGATGGGTACAAACCGTTCGTAAATTTGGCAGCATCACTTTTGTTGACCTGCGTGACCGCTATGGCATTACCCAGTTATTATTTTCTGAGGCATTGAACGCCGACCTGGATGCAAACCCATTGGGCAGAGAATTTGTTTTACAGGTTACCGGCAAAGTAAATGAACGCAGCAGTAAAAATGCAAACATCCCAACCGGCGAGATTGAGATTGCTGTAAGCGAATTTAAAATTTTAAATAAATCTGCCGTTCCTCCTTTCACCATCCAGGATGATACCGATGGCGGTGATGATATACGCATGAAATACCGTTTCCTCGATCTGAGAAGAAACGCCGTAAAGAAAAATCTGGAGCTGCGTTACCAGGTAAACCGCAGTGCAAGAAATTTTTTGCATGAAAATAATTTCATGGATATTGAAACACCTTTCTTAATTAAAAGTACACCGGAAGGTGCCAGGGATTTTGTGGTACCATCAAGAATGAACCCAGGACAGTTTTATGCGTTGCCACAATCGCCGCAAACATTTAAGCAACTGTTGATGGTAAGTGGTTACGACCGTTACTACCAGATTGTAAAATGTTTCAGAGATGAAGATCTGCGTGCCGATCGCCAGCCCGAGTTTACTCAAATAGATTGTGAGATGGCTTTTGTAGATCAGGAAGATATCATCAATATGTTTGAAGGTTTGGTAAAACGTATTTTTAAAGATGTGAAGGGTATTGATTATACCGATACCGTGGCACGCATGACCTGGGAAGATGCCATGTGGCGTTACGGAAACGATAAGCCGGATATTCGTTTTGATATCAGTATACTTAATTTAAAAAAGCCTGCCAGTGTTTTTATTGGTAAGCAGGACAGAGCAGATCTGATAAATGGTGCTGACTTTAAAGTCTTTGATGAAGCTGAAACGGTTGTTGCTATTGCCGTACCGGGATGTGCTGAATACAGCCGTAAGCAAACGGATGAACTTACTGAATGGGTAAAGCGACCGCAGATTGGAATGAAAGGTTTGGTTTTCATCAAAGTAAATGCCGATGGTACCTTCAAAAGCAGTGTAGATAAATTTTATAGCGAAGAAAAATTAAAAGCCATTGGCGAAGCAGCTGGTGCAAAACCCGGCGACCTTATTTTAATACTTGCCGGCTCAGAAGAACGCACCCGTAAAGCAATCAGCGATTTGCGTATGTATATGGCAACCCAGTTAGGTTTACGCAAGCCCGATGAGTTTAAACTATTATGGGTGGTGGATTTTCCGCTGTTTGAATTTGCCCTGGAAGACCAGGATGGAGGTGGTGCAGGCCGTTGGGTAGCAAGACACCATCCATTTACAAGCCCAAAACCTTCTGATATTGATATGATGATCAATAATTCGCCGAAGGTTGAAAACTTAGACAAATACCTGGAACATCCCTATGCCAACATAAAGGCCAATGCATATGACATGATCCTGAACGGTAATGAACTTGGTGGCGGCAGTATCCGTATCTATCAAAGAGAATTGCAGGAAAAAATGTTTGCCGCTTTGGGTATGGATGCCGAAGAACAGCAACATAAATTTGGTTTCTTACTCGGAGCTTTTGAATATGGTGCACCGCCGCATGGTGGCCTTGCATTTGGCTTCGACAGGCTTTGCGCTATTTTAGGCGGAAGCGAAAGCATCCGTGATTTTATTGCATTCCCAAAAAATAACAGTGGCCGGGATGTGATGCTGGATGCGCCTTCAACCATTGATGATAAACAGCTTAAGGAGTTGCAGATTAAGCTGGATTTGAAGGGATAGAAACACGGATAGCCTGTCCCGACTTTTTTCGGGAACACTGATTAGATGGATTAACACAGTTATCGAAGTTCCAAATTTTGACTTTTTAATTTTTAATTTTGACTTCACTCCCTCCCCTCGCCGAACGCTTACGCCCCACAACGCTTGATGAGCTTGTTGGGCAGCAACACCTTACGGGCAAGGGAAGCATTTTGCGTACTGCAATTGAGCATGGCAAAATACCCAGCATGATTCTTTGGGGACCGCCGGGTGTTGGTAAAACCACCATCGCCAATATCATTGCACAAACATTACAGGTTCCTTTCTATACACTCAGCGCTATTTCATCAGGCGTAAAAGAAGTAAGGGAAGTAATTGAGCTGGCGAAAAAGCAAAGCAATGTTATTTTATTTATTGATGAGATACATCGTTTTAACAAAGGCCAGCAGGATGCTTTATTGGGCGCAGTTGAAAAAGGCATCATCACTTTAATTGGTGCCACTACAGAAAACCCATCCTTTGAAGTAAACAGCGCCTTGCTCAGCAGAACACAGGTGTATATTTTAAAAGCACTGGATGAGAAAGACCTCATCACATTATTGCAACATGCAATCAGCAATGATGAAGTTTTAAAAATAAAAAAGATTGAACTGAAGGAAACAGAAGCACTCATCAATATCTCCGGCGGCGATGCCAGAAAATTATTAAATCTGCTGGAGCTTGTAACAGACGCACTGGGCAGTAAAGCTTTGATTACTGATGAAACTGTGATGGAAATTGCGCAGCAACGCATTGCGCTCTACGATAAAAAAGGCGAGCAGCATTATGATATTATTTCTGCCTTTATCAAATCCATACGTGGCAGTGATCCCAATGCTGCTGTTTACTATTTGGCAAGAATGATTGAAGGAGGCGAAGATGTAAAATTCATTGCAAGGAGAATGCTGATACTTGCCAGTGAAGACATCGGAAATGCAAACCCCAATGCGTTATTGCTTGCCAACGCAACTTTTGATGCGGTGAATAAGATCGGGTATCCCGAATCGCAGTTGATACTATCGCAGTGCGCCATTTACTTAGCCAGCAGTGCCAAAAGTAATGCTGCAACAGTTGCCATTGGTGCTGCCATGAGTGCGGTAAAACAACATGGCGATCTGCCAGTTCCCTTACACATACGCAATGCACCCACCAAACTGATGAAGAAGGAAGGTTATGGAAAAGGCTACGAGTATTCTCACAACTACGAGAACAATTTTTCTCCGCAGGAATATTTACCGGATGCGATCAGCGGCACTGCATTTTTTGAGCCGGGCAAAAATTTACGGGAAGATGAGTTGCGGAAGTTTTTAAAAATGTTGTGGAAGGATAAATATAGATACTAGGATTTCTTTTGAATGATTAGCCCAATAGAAGTTGCCACATATTCTTCAATCTGCAGTTTAAGGTGTATTTTTTGTTCATGAGGTTGCACATCCACCATATAATCTTCGGGTAATCCGCCAATGGAAAAATCCAGTTCTTCTACAAAATGACCATCTTTCCGCAATTCATTTACAATGTATTCAATATCCCGCTGCCTGTAAATTACAGTTCTTATCTGTTCCATAGTCTGATCATTGGATGAAACATTATATTCGGTGGTATGAACAGCCCAGCCTCCAGGTTTTAATGTATTTAACTGATTTTTTAAAAACTGAAACCCCTTTTCTAATGAGCCGAGGTGTTCAAATGAACAACTGCTCCAGTTAAAATCATAATCTACAAGATCATCGGGTATATCATTCATATCTACCGGCCTGTATTGTACTGACTTTTTAAAAACTTCATCATCACAAAGTTTACGTGTATTTAAAGAATCAAGCCCGAAACAAAGCTGGTTTCCATGTGCCCAACCCATTTCCATCCCTTGTTCCTGAAAAATATCTGTTGCAGTAATTCTACATCCGAACTTTGCCAATACCGAAGGCAAAGGCTCTGTTCCTACAGCAAATACCAAGCCCCTGTTGTTTTTTACTATACACCCCCGCTCCCATAAAGACTGCAGAATATAAACAAACTCCCATTGCTTCCTATGAAAATTGGGTGTTTCTCCAATTTCAGAACACCAACGCTTATACCATTCCGCAGCATAAACTTTTGCTTTACACAATTCTGATCTTCTTTTACCAAAATCATTGGTTAAGGAAGTATTCCATTTTCTTTCGGGTGTATTTAACTCTGCCATGTAGTTTAATTTTTATCTGGAATAATATTTTCAATTACATTTTGAAACTTAGTAATTATTTTTTCGCTGCTGTAGTTTTCATCTACATAGGCTTTACCTGATTTTCCCATTGCATTATTCAAAGAAATATTATCTGCCAGCTGGTTTACTGCATCTTTAAAGCCAGCATAACTTTTGTAGTAAAAACCGCCTTCACTAATGTCAACATGATCCTTCATTACTTCGCAATCCTGATGTACCAACACTGGTTTTTCCATGGCAAATGCTTCCAAAACAACAATAGAAAGACTTTCAAAACGGGAAGGTTGAAATAAAAATAAGGATTGCTTAATTAAATTAAACTTGATATGCTCATCTACAAAACCCAGGTACATAATATGATCGTTAACCGGTAATTCCCTGTACAAATTACCTGTTAAGATCATTTTTATATTCCTTTTAGTTTCATCAACATACTTTAAAAACCAATCAAAATCCTGATTGGTGATCTTAAAATCATCAATCCTGCCAACATACAAAATATAATCTGAATAAATTTTCAAAGTTGTTTTAACATCAATGTCCGGTAATTCAGCAGGAATATTAACCCATGTTCCGGCAATTTCCGAATGAACTGATTCATTTTTGAATACCCTGTTTACCAGCGCTTTTTCAGCCCTGGTATTGTACATAATGCAAGCCGGAATCCTGAACATCGGTTTAAAAACGGGCATGTAAAGAGCCCATTCATCATGAGCAAGTGGAATGAATATTGTTTTTTGTGGATCAATATGAATGCCAAATACTGTGGGGTAATAGAGATAAGAAAAAAAGATAAGGCAGTCATAATCGCTTTCTTTTGTTTTAATATAATTAATTAAATCCGGCGTCGTTGGCCCCTGGGCAATCACCCAGTTTATATAATCTTCCCTGGTTGCGCTTTTCTTTATAAACGCTGCTATTATTTTGAAGATTGACTTAATCCCTTTCCTTTTATCAGGCGTATATCTTTCCTGTTTTACTTTTTTTTCCAGTACACCCATTTTTCCCCAATCCCTTAATTGCGAAACCTTAAATCTTTTAACTGTTACCCGGTTAATTTCACTTTCTCCTTCCGGATAATGATTTGCCCAGGTTAAAAAGTCAAGCGAGCAGTTAGTCAAAACATCTACTTTATAAAAAGAAGCCATTTTTTCGGCTAACCGCATACAATGTAATTCAGCACCACCGTACATCTCTAATCCATATTGCTGAACAATAAATGCTATTTTTTTCATTGCGCTATAAAATTTTACCCCTGGCTTGTCTGTTTACACAACCTATAATTTCTCATAGAGCTTAATGTACTCCAACACGTTTTTATCCCAATTAAAAAAATTGTACCTGTCTTTTATTTTTTGTATCGGTTTAAAAGTTTCATAATGATGCATACCCTCATTAAATGTTCTGATCATGTCTGATGGTTCAAAGCTTTTAAAATAGTATGCGGCATCACCACAAACTTCCGGCACAGATGTATGTGTAGAAGCAAATACCGGTTTACCAAAATACATAGCCTCTAAAGGAGGGGCGCCAAAGCCTTCGGCAATTGAAGGAAACATAAATGCCATGCAATTTTTTAAATACCATTGTCTTTCTTCATTCGATACAGGACCTGTAATAATAACACGGTCCTGTACACCATGCAGCCGTGCATTTTCCAGGATTACCTTCATATATTCTTTTTGCGGTGCATGCTCGGTAATACCGGAAATAATCAGTTCGTAATTATTTCCCTTCAGCAAACAGGGAAGGACATGAAAATTTTTTTTCGGTAATACATTACTCATTGCAAAAAGAAACGGCCCTTTGGGCATATAACGTGGTTCATCAACAGTATTAAATTCTGCCAGCTCAATTCCCTGGTAAATTACATCAATAGGTTTCCCTTTTGTGTCCAGGTTTTCCAATACTGATTTTTTTGAAAAGTTTGATACACATACAATATGATCTGCCATATCAATAATGCGCTGGTGCTTTTCCCTTTCTTCATCTCTTTCTTTTTGATTGGAACTTTCAACCAAATAATTAAGATCGTGTATGGTAAGGATTATTCTGGAATTTTTATGTAAAGGCTTAATGCGTGAATGTTGATCAGAAATATGGATAATGTCGTATTCGAAGGGCTTATTATTTTTAAAATAATTCAGCAACCCATTTCGTGGTTTAGCATAAGATTTTTTGCTTTCATACCTTACATCATTACCGAACATTCCGAACTGGGATTGAATAAGGTAAAAACTGAAATCCATATAATCAGGTGCAAGCCTTAAAACTGACTTTCCAAAGTGCAGATTAAAATAATAAAAACCCGTAAAAAGGCCTTCCATTCTTTCGAAATCCAATAATATCCTTTTTTTCTTTTTTGCATCATTCATATGTAAGCACTTGTTTTTTTACCCGATGTATTTTAATTCAGGCAAGGGCCTTTAAAAAATCAACTTAGCAGCCAAAAATACTTATTAAACCATCACATTTCCTTTTACAGTAACAATCCTATTCAGTTACCGCTATATAAAAGCTAAATTTATATGGATCAAATAAACCTGTTTATGTTATTAATCATGAAGGGAAATGATATTGCACAGTTTTTGCTATCAATATTCCTGCCAACTTGATATTTTAATTTTAACCTGAATGCCAATTTTAAAAGCTACATGAACAAAATAATTTTTGACTGTGAAAGGATGAAATACGAAAATACAGGCTTGTACCACTACTGCCTGAATCTTGGCAATCATCTTAGAAAATTTATTCAGCCTGGTTCAGAGGAACTTGCGTATTACAGTCCTGTTGAAACTATCAATCTGTTTGGTAAAAATCAAAAACACATTATACAAAACGAGCTGCATAAATTCCGTTTGCCTGCTTTAGATAAATATAAAATCTGGCACGCCACTTATCAGGACAGTTATTATATTCCTTTCCTAAACACGAAGATAAAAGTTGTACTATCTATCCATGATTTAAATTTTATGTATGACCCTTTAAAATCTGAATTTAAAAAAGAAAGAAATCTGCGCCGGCTGCAAATACTTATAAACCGTGCGGATGTTATTATCTGCATTAGTGAATACTGCAAAAAAGATGTATTGTTTTATTGTGATGTAAAAAATAAACCCGTACATGTAATTCACAATGGTACAAATACCCTGACAAAACCTGGGTTACTAAAACAGTCTTACATACCTGTTAAGCCATTTATTTTTTCGTTGGGTACCATCATGCCTAAAAAAAATATGCATACTTTATTACCATTGTTAAAAGACCAGCCCAACCTGGAACTGATAATTGCAGGCAGGATAGATGATGTGGGCTATTACCAATCCATATTAGATACAGCAAAAATAATGGGTGTTTCAAAATATGTCAATATTGTTGGCCCAATATCTGAAAATGAAAAATCCTGGTATTTTAATAACTGTTATGCCTTTGCCTTCCCTTCCACAGCCGAAGGATTTGGCCTGCCGGTTACCGAAGCAATGTCGGTTGGCAAGCCTTTGTTCTTATCAAATAAAACAGCATTGCCCGAGATTGGCGGCGATGTTGCTTTTTATTTTGAGAATTTTTCGGCTGCCCACATGAAAGAAACTTTTGTTGCCGGGATGAAGCAATACAAACTTTTTAACATGCAGCAGGAGATCGTAAACAAGGGAAAAGAATATAACTGGAATATTGCTGCGCAGGAATACTGGAAAATTTACCGCTCACTTTATTAATTATTAAATAAGCAGATGAAGACATACCGCAGGTTATTAAAATTTGCAAAGCCTTATGGAAAATTTGTAGTGCCGTTCTTTGGATTTACACTGATAGCCGTATTCTTCAGCATTTTTCAGTTTGCATTGATCATCCCTTTATTAAATTTTTTATTTGATAACCAGACAGCCGAAAGCCTGCAACGATATGCAACTGCGCCAGACTTTTCTTTTTCGGCCACTTATTTTAAAGACCTGTTTTACTACCAGGTATACCATTTAAAAACATTAAACCCGGTATATGCTTTATATTTTATTGCAGCCCTGATCGTTTTATCGGTAGTGCTTACCAATGTGTTCAGGTACTTTGCACAGCGCAGCATGGTAAGTGCCAGAACCCTGCTGGTAAAAAGAATACGGGAAGCCATTTTTGAAAAAATAAATTACCTGCACCTGGGGTATTTTACAAAGGAAAAAAAAGGCGATCTCCTTTCCCGCATGAACTCGGATGTTTTTGAAATAGAAGCCGTAGCTGCCAACTCGCTGGAAGTATTGTTTAAAGAGCCCTACATTATGATCGGCTATTTTATTGCACTCTTTGCCATTTCTGTAAAGCTTACTTTATTTACGCTGATCATCATCCCCATCTCTGCCATTGGTATTGCCACGGTTACCAAAAGGCTGCGCAAGGAAGCAACAGACATGCAATCATCCATTGGCAGGTTGCTCACCATCATTGATGAAACCTTAATGGGGATGCGTATCATCCGTTCTTTTAATGCCACCGGTTTTATTGTAAAAAGATTCAGCCGTGAAAACGATTTTTACCGCAAAGCCAGTTTGCAGGGTTTTAAACGACGGGAACTGGCGCCCATTTTCTCCGAAGTATCGGGCGTAATTGTGGTAGCCTGTATTTTAATTTATGGCGGCAGTATGATCTTACAAAACAAGAGCGGTAACCCATCGGGTTTACAGGCCAGCGAATTCATTGCCTTTATTGCCATTTTTTCGCAGGTGATCAGGCCAGCCAAAGCCATGGTGGTAGCGCTGGCCAATATTCAGCGTGGCGAAGCATCCGGACAAAGGATCATGGAAGTACTGGATACAAAGATTGAAGTAGCCGATCATCCGGATGCAGTTGCGTTAAAATCTTTTGATAAGCTGGTAGAATTTAAAAATGTATGTTTTGGTTATTCCGACAGGCCGGTTTTAACCGATATCAGTTTCACTATTGAAAAGGGAAAGACCATTGCACTGGTTGGCCCATCAGGTGTTGGTAAATCAACCATTGCCGATCTGTTGCCCAGGTTTTATGATGTCACCAGCGGCAGTATCAGCATTGATGGAAACGATATACGTGGCTATACCATGGAATCTTTAAGAAGCCAGATGAGTTTTGTTACCCAGGATATCATCCTGTTCAATGATACCATCTTCAACAATATTGCATTGGGTAAACCAGATGCCAGTATGGAAGAAGTGATGAGGGCTGCAAAAATTGCCAATGCACACGAATTCATTATTGATACGGAAGATGGTTATGAAACCAATATCGGCGATCGGGGCATCCGTTTATCAGGCGGGCAGCGGCAACGCATCAGCATTGCCCGTGCGGTATTTAAGAACCCGGCCATTTTAATTTTAGATGAAGCCACATCTGCACTGGATACAGAGTCAGAAAAATCGGTACAGGATGCACTGAATAATTTAATGGAAGGCAGAACAACATTGGTGATTGCCCATCGTTTAAGCACCATTAAAGAAGCCGATGAGATTTTAATATTGCAGGATGGCCGTATTGTTGAACGTGGAAACCATTTTGCATTGATTGAGATTGAAGAAAACATTTATAAACGACTCACCTTGATGCAGAAAATTGCCTGATGTTTTAAAACAGGCAGGCTTACTGAATATTTAAACACGTTTCAATATTTGATATAATAATCCGTATTTTTAATTTTAAAAAACAGCCCGCTATGAAATTGAAAAATCTTTTTCCCGTTGCAATATTATTTTTATTGCTGTCGGTATCTTGTAACAAGAGTGATACTTTTATTACTCCCACCCCAACACCGGTAGCCGAAACAATAACCATGAATGTTGCCTATGGCACCGACCCCTTGCAAAAAATGGATATTTATTTACCGGCAAACCGCAGCACTGCTACCACCAAAGTTTTGATCATGATACATGGCGGCGGCTGGACAGGAGGAGATAAAGCAGACTTTACCGTTTTTGTGGATACACTTAAAAAGCGGATGCCTGATTATGCCATTCTTAATATCAATTATCGCTTAGCTTCATTGCCTGCAAATAACCCCTTTCCAACTCAGGAGTTAGATGTAAAGGCCGCAGTTGAATTTATCCATGCCAATAGATCTACTTATTTAATTAGTAATAAATTTGTATTGATGGGAGCCAGTGCTGGTGGCCACCTCTCATTATTACATGCCTACAAATATCAAACCCCAACAAAAATAAAAGCAGTTATTGATTTTTTTGGCCCTACAGATATGGTTGCCATGTATAACGACTATGCTATCAACCCTCCATTGCAATTTGGGATTGCAACACTCATGAGTGGCACTCCTGCCACCAACCCAACTATGTACCAGCAAACAAGCCCTCTAACATTTGCCACTACCGCTGCCGCCTGTCCTACTATCATTTTACAAGGCAGTACCGATCCAACAGTAAATGAAACCACACAATCGTTGGCCTTAAAAAATAAATTGACCACAGCATCAGTGATTAATCAATATGTAGGTTATCCAGGTGGCCATGGTAATTGGGATGCAGCAACCTACACAGATGCCTTTAATAAAATACAGGCATTTTTAGCTGCCAATGTGCAATAAATACCGTTAACCTTTTTAAAAATGCATTCCACCTTTAGCTGGAATGCATTTTTTATTTTACATTGTGTGAATGACAGGAATTAAAGCAGTATTTGTATTTGTCTTGATTTTTTTGTGTCTGACTGTATTTGCACAAAATGATGCAACGCCTTTTGCCAAACAAACAACAAAAGAAAACAGGGCAAAGGAATACCTTTCTCTTTTACGTAATATCAACAGCAACTTATTACTGCCCTTAACTGATTCAACCGAAGAAAACTGGCAGGATGCCCTGGATGCCATTATTTTATTGAATTATAGAACAACTTTTATTGATACACGGATACGTATAGCAATGGATACTATTGCATACAGAAGTGTGGCATTTCAAAAAGCAATGCTGCAAGTGATATACCCACTTTATCCAAAAGATTTTGTATTGCAGGTAACAGCGCTTGCAAATACCACCACCGATCCAAAATCGTTCGCGATGTGCTGCGAATATCTTTTGCTGAACAACAGGCAGGAAGCATGTAAAATATTGATGCAGGCAAGAACCGGCGATAGTTTAATTAACCTTGATGGAACAAGGCATTTTTTTATGGTTCTGCAAAACCACATTTTTTTTAAACCCACCCCTGCACCGCCCCTGGCCGATCTTTTAAATAAATCCTTTTTACCAAATGAAATGGTCATGTATAGTTTTCAGCGAAAGAACCGGAATTACCCGGGATTGGTTATGGTAAGAAGTAAGGATGGACAGTTCATTAAAGAAGCTGCAGGAAAATATTTTGCTGTTCCGCAACTGGCACGTAGTTGCACCAACATGCCAGGCTATCTCAGCAATGGCAATACTCCGCAGGGAATCTTTAAAATATTTGGCTTCGCTGTTTCACAAGGTAATTTTATTGGCCCTACTACCAATATACAAATGGTATTGCCATACGAAAATTCCAGCGATGTAAGCGATTCTGTTACACGATCGCTGGGTGATAATTACCGGTCTTTTTTACCGGCTTCCTGGAAAAGTTACTTTCCCATTTTTGAAGCCTATTTCGCCGGTAAAGCCGGACGAACAGAAATTATTGCACATGGTACCACTGTAAATCCCGCATATTATAACAAGCAATTGTACTACCCGTTAACACCAACGCAGGGCTGTTTAAGTACTAAGGAAATGTGGAGTACCATTGATGGAAAAAGAATGGAAAGCGACCAGCAAAAACTCGCTGATACTGTAAAAAAAGCTGGGGGTGCCGATGGCTATTGTATAGTTATTGAAATTGACGATCAGCAAAAGCCGGTAACCATTAAAGATATTTTACCTTTTTTAAAATAAGAAAATGAAAGTGGATATAAGCAGCAGGGCCGATATAGAAAAAATGGTACTACAATTTTACGAAAAGGTAAAAGCAGATAAAACCATTGGATTTATCTTTACAGAGGTAGTGCATATGAACTGGGAAAAACATATTCCGGTGATTGTAGATTTTTGGGAAACGATCTTGCTTGACAACCCGGTTTACACCAAGAACGCCATGGAGGTACATTATGACTTAAATAACAAATTGCCGCTGCAAAAAGAACATTTCACCAGTTGGGTACATTTGTTTACACAAACAGTGGATGATTTGTTTGAAGGTAAGATTGCTGCCCTGGCCAAAACAAGGGCAAAGTCAATTGCAGCAGTCATGTTGTTTAAAATGGAAAACGCAAAAAAGGGGGGCCATAAAAATGCAACTAAACTGGATACTTAAAAAATTTGAAGAATTAAGTGCGGCAGAATTGTACAGCGTTATGCAATTGCGTAACGAAGTATTTGTGGTTGAGCAAAACTGCGTTTACCAGGATGCCGATGATAAAGACCAGGCATCGCTGCATTTTTGTGGCTGGGATAATGCAAAACTGGTGGCTTATACACGCATCATCCCGCCCGGCATTTCATATCCAGAAGCCAGCATTGGCCGGGTAGTAACCTCGCCGGCATACCGAAAAACCGGTGCTGGCAGGCAACTGATGCAGGAAAGTATCAGCCACACATTTGACCAGTTTAACTGTACAGTAATAAAGATTGGTGCCCAGCTTTATCTTAAAATATTTTACCAATCATTAGGCTTTATACAAAGTAGTGAAGAATATCTGGAAGATGGGATTCCCCATATTGAAATGATATTACATAAATAATTTGCCTTTGGCGCAATATCTTTAACAGTTTCCCGTTTTTCCATTGTGGTTTATATATTTTATCCTGCATTTTAACCAGGTTGGGGTTATAACCATACCAATTATCCAATAAACTAGAAAGACTAAATCCGATTTTTGATGAAGCCATTTTTACACAAATTTGTGGGGAAGCATATACTGCTGCTTCTGATCAGCTTCATATTCCTGGGCAATTCATATTCACAGTCATTTTTATTTGGAGAAAAAATTAAATGGGAGGTAGGTTTAAACTTTGGCCCCAGTTTCTTTTTAGGCGATCTGGGAGGTAACTCCGGTAAAGGAACCAACGATATCAAAGACCTTAATCTTGAGTTTACAAAAATGATGAAAGGCGTTTTTGTAACAGCCTATCCAAAAGGATGGTTGGGAATTAGGCTTGCTGCAGATGTAACGTATCTGGAGGGAAGTGACGACATTATTAATACAACCGGTATTAATGAGTTGTATCGTAAACAACGCAATCTTGATTTTAAGACCACTATTTTAGAAGCATACCTTGCCCTGGAGCTTTATCCAACTATGATGTTCAGAAGAGATAAAACCTATGAGCCTAAACTAAGGCCTTATGCATTATTGGGTGTTGGTGTTTTTAATTTTAATCCAAAAGGTTCTTTAACTGATGCTGCTGGAAATAAAACCTGGCATGAACTGCACCCGTTGCGCCTGGAAGGACAGGGTATGAGCGAATATCCTGAATCTAAACCTTATAAACTTACACAGATAAACATACCAATGGGTGCCGGTTTAAAGTACTTTGTATCTGAACGTATAAACCTGAGCAGTGAGCTTTTATACAGAAAAACATTTACCGATTATATAGATGATGTGAGTAAGAATTATATTGATCCAAATGATTTCAGTAAGTATTTATCGGCTGCTGATGCCGCTAATGCTTATAAATTATCAGATAAAGTACAACCCATTATTTTTCCGGGTATGACGAGGTTTCCTGCGGGTAACCAAAGAGGCGACTCGAAAGATGGCGACACCTATCTTTCGCTGGTTTTGAAGGTGGGTATACGGCTGGGGCCGCTTAATCAAAATCCTGCAATGAGACAAACCAGGTGTCCGGTAGTATATTAATAACAGAACTTAAAAATAAAACGATGAGTACCAATTACCAGTTAAATCCGGGATCGTATAAGGCGGCACTTATTTTAGCAGCCTGTTTGATCATTGTATTTTCAGTTTTTAAATAATCAGTAAAAAGAATGAGTGTATTGTGATACAACAGAAGTTTAACCCCAAAGAGGAGCTATGAGTATTTTTATATTCACAGATTACCCCTGAAACCACAACTTTCAAATTTCGTTGATATCTCTTACACTTTTTTTATTTCAAAATCCATGTCTGTGAGGCATGGATTTTTTATTTTAATTCAGCCTCCAGATATTTGCCTGTAAAACTTTCTTTTACTTTTACCAGGTCTTCCGGTACCCCTTCAAATAAAACCCTGCCGCCACCATCTCCGCCTTCGGGGCCAATATCAATAATATGATCCGCAACCTTTATTACATCCATATTATGTTCAATAACTAAAACGCTGTTGCCCCTGTCAACCAGTTTGTTGATCACCTCCAGTAAATGCTGTATATCCTGGAAGTGAAGCCCGGTAGTAGGTTCATCCAGTATATAAAAAGTTTTTCCGGTATCTTTTTTGCCTAATTCTGTTGAAAGTTTTACACGCTGTGCCTCACCGCCGCTTAGTGTAACTGCACTTTGTCCCAGGGTAATATAACCGAGGCCTACATCCTGCAATACTTTTATTTTACGATAGATATAAGGCACGGCCTGGAAAAATTCCACGGCTTCATCCACCGTCATATCAAGCACATCGCTGATAGATTTTCCTTTGTAACGGATCTCCAGTGTTTCCCGGTTGTATCTTCTGCCATTGCATTTTTCGCAATGCACATGTACATCGGGTAAAAAATTCATTTCAATCACACGCATGCCACCACCTTCGCAAACATCGCACCTGCCGCTTTTTACATTAAATGAAAAACGCCCTGCAGTATACCCTCTTATTTTTGCTTCAGGCACCATGGCAAATAAAGTTCTGATATCTGTAAAGAAACCACAGTAGGTTGCGGGGTTACTCCTGGGAGTTCGGCCAATCGGGCTCTGGTCAATTTCGATCACTTTATCTATTAACTCCAAACCCTTTATGGATTGATACTCCAGCGGGTTTGCTTTTGAATTGTAGCAGAATTTACTCAGCAACGGATACAGTGTTTCATTGATTAACGTTGATTTGCCACTGCCGCTAACACCGGTAACCAATATTAATTTACCCAACGGAAATTTTACGTCCACATTCTGTAAATTATTTCCTTTCACGCCTTTCAACTCAATAAATTTTCCATTACCCTTTCTTCTTTCTTTTGGTACTTCAATACTTTTTGTTCCCAGTAAATATTGTGCTGTTTCTGATTTGGAATCGAGGATAGTTTGCGGCGTTCCCATGGCAACAATTTCGCCCCCGTGTTTGCCGGCCTTAGGGCCAATATCAACCAGGTAATCAGAAGCCAGCATGATATCCTTATCATGCTCTACTACCAATACACTGTTACCAATATCTCTTAAATTACGCAGGGCAGCAATCAGGCGTTGATTATCCCGCTGATGCAAACCTATACTGGGCTCATCTAAAATATACGTGATGCCTTGTAGCTGAGAACCTATTTGTGTTGCAAGCCTGATGCGCTGAGATTCTCCACCACTAAGGCTTTTAGAGGGCCGGTTCAAAGAAAGATAAGTAAGCCCTACATCTAATAAAAATTGTAATCTTTCCCGTATCTCTTTTAAAACATCTTTTGCAATGGCATTTTGTTTATCACTCAGTCGCAGTTCAATCCCATCAAACCAGGCGGCCAGGTTATCCAAATTCAAATTACTCAGTTCGGCAATATTTCTTTTATCAATTTTAAACCAAAGACTTTCTTTTTTAAGCCTTGCGCCGTTGCAGGTTGTGCAGGTTGCCAGTTGCATATAACCTTCAACCCAGCTACGCAACATCTCTGAGCTTTGTGAAGAACTGAACCATCTTTTTAACATCGGAATTATTCCTTCATAACTTCCGGTAAATACTTCCGGAACCGAATCGTCACTCATATCCAGTTGTAATGCTGGGTTAATGTCCTGGTCGCCGTATAAAAGCAGATCAAGCTGAGGTTTTGGTATATCTTTTATTGGTTTGGTTAAATTGATCTTATGTTTTCTTGCAAAAGCAACCACCTGTTGAAAAACGCTGGCATCTCTTTCTTCTCCAAGCGGAGCTATGCCACCTTCCGTCACACTTTTGGTATTATCAGGCAGCACTTCGTTCATATCAATGGTGTACACATTGCCCAGACCCCTGCAGGTAGGGCATGCGCCATAAGGTGAGTTAAACGAAAACGCATTGGGAGAAGGCTCTTCATAACTGATACCGGTTTCTTCGCACATCAACAGCTTACTGTACTGCACCACCTTGTCATCTTCATTTATTAAAAGAAACATCAGGTCTTTACCCAACTGCAAAGTTTTTTGTACACTCTGGCTTAACCTGAATCGCATTTCATCTGTAACAGCCAGCCTGTCAACCACCACTTCAATATCATGAATTTTGTAGCGATCAATCTGCATTCTTGGTTTCAGATCCATCACTTCTCCATCAACCCTTACTTTTAAATATCCTTTCTTGCGTATGTCTTCAAATAGTTCCCGGTAATGTCCCTTTCTTCCCCGTACCAACGGCGCCAGTAAACTTATTTTTTTGTTTTCGAATTTTTCATAGATGTTGCTTACAATTTCCTCTTCGCTGAACTTCACCATCTTTCTTCCGGTGTTATAGCTGTAAGCCTCCCCCACCCTGGCGTACAACAAGCGCAGAAAATCATAGATTTCTGTAACTGTTCCAACTGTACTGCGGGGATTTTTGTTGGTAGTTTTTTGTTCGATGGAAATTACCGGGGATAAACCGGTGATCTTATCTACGTCGGGCCGTTCCATATCGCCTACAAACTGCCTGGCATAGGCACTAAAGCTTTCCATATAACGCCGCTGGCCTTCGCTGTAAATGGTATCAAATGCAAGAGAAGATTTTCCACTTCCACTTACACCTGTAAAAACAACCAGTTTATTCTTTGGAATTTTAATATCAATATTCTTCAGGTTATGTTCTCTTGCCCCAAATACCTCAATAAAATCTTTGTCTGCTTTTTCTTCAGAAGAAGCCTTTTTTACTTTCGCCATGTGTACTTACTTACCCTAAAGATACAAACAAATTAAATGTTGATTTGTTGAAGGGAACATAGTTGCATAAATTTGCAATTCAATTTTATGTATGCTTTTTAATTTATTTGGTAAGAAGGAAGAAGGTGCAGACAATCATGTTTTTGTTGACAAGGCGTATATTTCAACAATAGCCAAAATGAACGCCTGTGCAGCATTAGCCCGCAAAGAACCTGAACGTTTGTTTATTTGCTGGTTTACAGAGACTGCGGTTAAGTTCAAAGAATTTTTCAGGCAACAGGGACTTGATGAAAACCTTATTACCGATACCCATCACCTGCATGCATCAAAACTGGTGAATAAGAAGCCCGTTTTTGTTGAACATTACCCACTCCATACCAAAGAACTGGAACTCATAACAAATTGGGATGCTGATAACATCATAGTTTTCAGTGCCATGGATGAACCGCTTTTCAAGCATTTTGGCAGTGAGAAACTGATACCGCTGATGAAAATGATGGGGATGAAGGAAGAGGAAGTAATTGAGCACAGTATGGTATCTAAATCCATCATTAAGGGACAGGAAAAAATTGCAGAACAGGTTACCCTTGAACAAACAGCCAACTCCCAGGAGGAATGGATGCGGAAAAATATAAAATAATTTTTGCCCTAAAACCCTTTACTGCAAAGGTTTTTAAAAATTTATAAAAATATTGTGCAATTTTTATTTGGAAATCTAAAACTTTCCCCAATATCTTTGTGCCAGTTCTTTAGTTATCACTTATCAAGAAAGGCAGAGGGTAATGGCCCGATGACGCCTTGACAACCTGCTCCGGTTTATTTCGGAGAAAGGTGCCAATTCCATCTCGTTTAACAACGGGACAGATAAGTCAGATCCAAAGCTTACATAATACCTCAAAATATTAAAAGCTCATCTGATTTATCGGATGAGCTTTTTTAATGCCCTGCCGGCGGCTACAAGCCCCGGCAGCGGCTGAGAAAACTTCTCCGATAAGGTTACTCACTGGTAAGTGATTAAACAGAACCTGTTTAACACTATTTAATAACTGTCTTTTCCCTCCCCTTTCGGGGGAGTTGGAGGGGGCCTAAAAAACAAGACCAATGAGCAACGCAACACAACTCATCCACAGCATTCCCGTAGACCCATTAACAGGTGCCATCAGTGTACCCATTTATCAAACCAGTACCTATGTGCAGGATGCGCCGGGTGTAAACAAAGGGTATGATTATGCCCGTAGCAACAATCCCACCAGGGGCACACTGGAAGACATTATTGCTCAACTTGAAAAAGGAGAAGTTGGTGTTGCATTTGGCAGCGGACTTGCAGCCATTGATGCCGTTGTTAAGTTGCTGAAAAGCGGCGATGAGATCTTAGCAGTAGATGATATTTATGGCGGTGCATTCCGCCTCTTCACACATATCTACGAAAAATTCGGCATCACGGTGAACTATGTTGATACAACAGATGCTGCCAACGTTTTTAATGCACTTACGCCAAATACAAAGTTGATATGGCTCGAAACACCCACCAACCCAACTTTAAAAGTAAGCGATATACGGGCCATTGCCCAGGCTGCAAAGGCGCATGGGTGTTTGCTTTGCGTGGATAATACTTTTGCATCGCCAGCCTTACAACAGCCGCTCACGCTGGGAGCTGATCTGGTGATTCACAGTGCAACCAAATATCTTGGAGGACATAGCGACCTGATCGCCGGCCTTGTTGTTGCCAAAGAAACAGCGCTGGGAGAAAAAATTAAATTCATACAAAATGCTAGTGGCGCCATTTTAGCTCCATTCGATAGCTGGCTGGTTATCCGTGGTATTGAAACCCTGCATCTGCGTGTGCAGCAGCATTGCCGCAATGCACAGGTGGTGGCCGAATACCTGGAAACAAATCCAGCTGTTGATAAAGTTTATTATCCCGGCTTAAAAACGCATCTCAATCACGGGATAGCAAAAAAACAAAGCAAAGGTTTTGGCGGTATTGTTTCTTTCACTTTAAAAAATGATACAGCAGCAGCAGCTACTGCGTTGGTAACAGGTACGCATTATTTTAAACTGGCCGAAAGCCTGGGCGGTGTAAAAAGCCTGCTCTGCCATCCTGCACAAATGACCCACAAAAGTATACCTGCTGAAAAGCGCCGGGCCGCTGGTGTTGCCGATAGCCTCATCAGGCTTAGTGTTGGGCTGGAAGAGGTTGATGACCTGATCGCTGACCTTGAACAGGCATTTTCAAAATTAAAAATTGAGAAGGAAAATTTTGAGCCAAGCATAAGTGCATAGCTGACCTTCATTGGCAGTTTATCCTGAGCGAAGCCGAAGGACACACTTGTACAGTAACAAACTATTCAACATCCGAATGCAAAAATTCGTGTAATTATTGTAATTCAAAAAAATTGTGAAATAAAATGTCAAACAAACAACTCCATATCGGTCTCTTCGGCTTCGGCGTAGTAGGAAAAGGCCTGTATGATGTGCTGCATGCCACCCCTACCCTGCAGGCATCTATAAAAAAAATAGTCATAAAAAATGCAGACAAGAAAAGAAGCATTGCTGCAGAAAATTTTTCTACAGATGCAAATGTTATCCTCAACGATGAAAGCGTCAATGTAGTGGTTGAACTTATTGACGATGCAGAAGCTGCCTTTGAAATTGTAAAAACAGCTTTGCAAAAAGGCAAGTCGGTTGTAAGCGCCAACAAGAAAATGATTGCTGAACATTTTGAAGAACTGTTGCAACTGCAGCAGGAAAACAACACAGCGCTTTTATATGAAGCTGCCTGCTGCGCCAGCATGCCCATTGTTCGCAACCTGGAAGAATATTATGACAATGACCTGTTGAAATCGATCCGGGGAATCATCAATGGCTCTACCAATTTTATTCTTACCAAAATACTGGAAGAAAAACTGGAATTTAAAGCAGCATTAACACTGGCTCAACAACTTGGTTTTGCAGAAAGTAACCCCAAACTGGATATTGGTGGTTTTGACGCCACAAACAAACTGAGCATTTTGCTGGCACACTCTTTTGGCGTAATTGCAAAACCAACTGATCTTATTTTTAATGGTATTGAAAACATTACCTTACCAGACGCTGTTTTAGCAAAAGAAAAAAAGCAAACCATTAAACTGGTTGCCACCGCAAAAAGCTGGCAAACGGTTCGCTGGCAGCATTTGTGCTGCCGCAGTTTGTAAATCAAACCGACAACCTGTACCATGTACACAATGAGTTTAATGCACTAACAACCGAAAGTACCTTTGCAGACGAACACTTTTTTAAAGGCAAGGGTGCCGGTGCTTTTCCCACAGCTTCTGCAGTGTTGAGTGATATATCGGCGCTGGGTTACCATTACAAATACGAATACAAAAAGATCTATCATCAAACCGATACGGGGCTCAGCCATGATTATTATTTAAAAGTATTTATCAGTACTGATGATCTGAACAAAATAAACAAAGTTGAGTTTGAATGGATCGAGGAATGGCATAATGAATTTAAACACAGCTGGCTAATTGGAGTCATTCATGCAGAAAAATTATACGCTACAGATTGGTGGAAACAGGAAGGCGTATCACTGATCCTTTGCCCGGATGCAATTATTGAAACGGTTGAATATAAAAAGATAAGCAAACGCAGCCTGGAACTTGCCGGAGTAGTTGGATAATAACCATTTTCGTTCATGGTATAAGATTCACATGAACTTGTTGTATAATTCTCATAGTTTTTAATTTAAAGTTTCATTGGCACAATTTTAGAGACTTTGATAAAAAAAACTATAATTATGGAAACAAATGAAAAATTGACAGAGACATTGAATGGTCTTATCGAAATCAATAATGACAGGGTGAATGGTTATGAAAAAGCGATCGAAGAAACTAAGGACCTGGATATGGACCTGAGAGCCATATTTAGCAGTATGGCGTCTGATAGCCGGAAATATGCCAGTGAACTTGCTGCCATCGTATCTCAATCAGGTGGTACACCTGCAGATGGAACAACAAACAGTGGTAAAGTTTACAGGGTATGGATGGATATTAAAACCATGTTTAGCGGCCACAACCGCCAATCGTTACTGGAATTGTGCGAATTTGGCGAAGATGCGGCTCAGAAAGCATATAAGGAAGCTTTGGAATCTGATGCTGAGATCAGTGCCGAAACCCGCCAGGTGATTACCGGTCAACAGTCAAAGTTGAAAACATCGCACGATGTTATTAAGAAATACAGGGATCTCCATAAGGCAGTCAATGCATAATAAGCGGGAAATTTTTTCTCTTAATAAAAAAGCTGTGAAAAGATTTACAGCTTTTTTGTTTATGCTAATCCCTGATTGGTATAAAATAAAAAAGCATCAAGTTGGTTTCTTACTTCCTGATTGCTCATTTCATAATACTTACTAACCCGATGCTTCCCACTTGTTTGGTTTTCGTTTTTACGATTTCCATCTTTTAAGGGATTTCAATCTTTAAAACTTCTACCGCTCAATTGGACAATAAAGATACTTCACACAATGCCTTTCTTCCAAATTTCCGGCGCTTTGGTTTTGCACCTGTTTAGCACATATTTATGCACATTAATGATCATTAAGCGGCAATCCCTTTTTCTGAAAATCAATCCAGTTGAGGTATTCCGGAGCTACCCTGTGCTCTTCCATGGTTATACAATCATTTACCGGGCAAACCAGCTGGCATAGATTACAGCCCACACATTCAGCTTCCTTAATAGTATAATTATTATAAGGTTTACCATATTCTAAATTGATAGATTGATGCGATGCATCTTCGCAGGCAATGTAGCAAAGTCCGCAGTGAATACATTTATCCTGGTTTATTTTGGCGATATGATGATAGTTGATATCCAGGTCTTCCCAATGTGTGATCTTCTCAACCGACTTCCCGATAAAATCATTCAGCGATTTAAATCCTTTATCATCCATCCAGTTGTTTAGCCCTTCACACATATCTTCCACAATTCTAAAACCATGGTTCATGGCTGCTGTACATACCTGAACATTACTGGCTCCCAATAACATAAACTCTACAGCATCCTTCCAGGTACTTACGCCACCAATGCCAGATACCGGAACTTTAGATGTTGTTGGATCCTGTGCAATAGTTGTCAGCATTTTTAATGCAATAGGTTTCACTGCCGGTCCGCAATAGCCGCCAAAAACTGATTTACCTGCTACGTATGGATTAGGAACAAGTGTGTCCAGGTTGATCCCGGTTACCGATTGAATGGTATTGATTAACGACAATGCATTGGTACCGGCTTCCACACAGGCTTTTCCTGTTGGCACCGGCGAATGTACATTGGGCGTTAGTTTTGTTATCACCGGAATATGTGCTGCTTCCATCACCCATTCTACCACCATTTTTGCAATAACCGGATCCTGGCCAACTGCGGCACCCATGCCTCTTTCCGTCATACCATGCGGACAACCAAAATTCAACTCCAATCCATGAGCACCGGTATCTTCCACTTTTTTTATCAGTTCGTGCCAGCTGTTTCTATCGTTATCAGCCATCAGCGAAACGATCATGGCCCTGTCCGGAAAAAGTTTAAGACATTCTGAAATTTCTTTCAGGTTTAAATCCAATGGCCTGTCGCTGATGAGTTCAATATTATTAAAGCCCATCATTTTTTTAGAGCCGAAATTCAAAGCTGAATATCTGGAAGAAACATTTTTTACCTGGCTGCCCAATGTTTTCCAAACCACACCTCCCCAACCTGCTTCAAAAGCACGCAATACATTTATTTTTTTATCGGTAGGCGGTGCACTGGCCAACCAAAATGGGTTGGGAGATTTTATGCCGAGGAAGTTTGAGCTAATATCTGCCATAAATTTATTTTTTACCACAAAGACCACTAAGGCTATCACCAAGGTCACAAAGAGAGCCTTGTGTACTTTGTTAATTTACCTGTTGTTCTTTGTGGTTAAATTATTACTTAAATAAGATAGAATCGCTTTTGCCCCATCTTTCCCCGCCTGCACCGCATCTACAACTTCTTTACCTCCATTCACACAATCCCCGCCAGCAAAAACCCCGGTTATATTTGTTGCCGAGTTATTAATATTTATTTTACCTTTTGAATGTTGAATGTTGAATTCATTTACCAAATTTTCAAAAGGCATTTGCCCTGCAGCTTTAATTACCATATCAACATTCAAAGAAAATGTTTCGCCGGTATCAACGGGGCTTCGTCTGCCACTGGCATCTGGTTCTCCTAATTGCATAATGCTGCAAACAAGTTCATTTACTTTTCCCTCCTTTCCCTTTATTTCTTTGGGAGATGCCAGCCACACAATTTCACATCCATCCAGCATGGCAATATCCAGTTCATGTTGTGTACAAGGCATTTCTTCCTGTGTACGGCGATACAACATGGTAACTTCTTTTGCACCAAGCCGCTTTGCCTGCGTAGCAGCATCAATGGCTGTCATACCCATTCCAATTACAGCAACTTTTTCTCCAACAGCAACTTTATCAAATCCTTTGTCTCTTATGTTATAAATAAATTTGATCGCATCTTCTACACCTTCCAGTTCTTCACCGGGGATTTCTAATTGTCTTGCCAAGCCAACACCCATTCCCAGGTAAACCGCATCAAAATCTTTTTGCAGATCTGTCAGCGAAATGCTTTTACCAAGCTCCTGATTATATTTTATTTCAATACCGCCAATACCTAAAATATAATTCACTTCATCTTCACAAAACTGTGGCGTTACTTTATAGGCTGCAATGCCGTAAGTCATCAAGCCCCCACCTTTGTTTTCTTTTTCAAAGATGGTAACATCAATTCCTTCTCTCGCTAAAACATGGGCACAACTCAATCCTGCAGGACCAGCGCCAACGATGGCAACTTTCCTGCCCGTTGATTCCTTTCTTTTAAAAAGCTGCCAGTTTGCGGCCATTGCTTTTTCTGTTGAATAGCGTTGCAGCTTTGCAATAGCAATAGGTGCTTCTTCCATAAAATTATACACACAGGCACCTTCACATAGTTTTTCAACCGGGCAAACCTTGCTGCAGCCTGCACCCATGATATTGCTTACAAAAATGGTATGTGCCGAGCCTTTGATATTTTCTGTAGCGATCTGCTTAATGAATTTGGGTACATCAATTCCGGTAGGGCAACTTTTCATGCAGGGTGCATCGTAGCAAAACAGGCAACGGTTGGCTTCTACCAATGCAGCATCGGATGTTTCAAACGGCGGATGAATATCGCTGAAGTTTTCGGCGAATTGTTCGGGAGATAATCTGTTTGATTGGATCATTTTTGAATTTTTACTTTTGAATTTTGAATTCATATTAAACCCAAAAACTACAACTCCGTCAACTTCCCGTAAGTCTCCGGCCTTCTATCCCTGAAAAACTGCCACACACTTCTCACTTCTTCAATCATACCCAGGTCAAATTCGGCAACAAGCAATTCATCTTTGTCTTCGCTGGCCTGTGCAAAAATCTGTCCACGTGGATCAACAAAATAACTGCTGCCATAAAACTTACCCAGGTTCCAGGGCTTCTCTTCGCCCACCCGGTTGATGCATCCCATAAAATAACCATTCGCAGCAGCATGAGCCGGTTGCTCCAGTTTCCATAAGTATTGCGATAAGCCTGCAACAGTTGCAGATGGATTGTAAACGATCTCTGCGCCATTCAATCCCAGGCACCTGGCACCATCCGGAAAATGACGGTCGTAACAAATGTACACACCTACTTTTGCATACTTTGTCTGGAATACAGGATAGCCCAGGTTTCCGGGCTTAAAGAAAAACTTTTCCCAAAAACCACTGGTATGCGGAATATGATTTTTTCTGTACTTGCCCAGATAAGTTCCGTCAGCATCGATCACCGCAGCGGTGTTGTATAAAACCCCGGCCTGTTCTTTTTCATAAATGGGAACGATGATCACCATGTTATACTTTTTGGCATAAGTAGCCATCAGGTCCGTTGTAGGCCCGGGAACTGATTCTGCACTTTCGTACCATTTCTTATCCTGCCCCGGGCAGAAATAGGGCGTATTGAAAATTTCCTGCAGGCAGAGTATTTGAACTCCTTGTCTTCCTGCTTCTTCAATAAACGGAATATGTTTTTGCACCATGGCATTAACAATTTCCGGAATGGTTCCTTCGCCTTCTGTTTTTGGAAGACTCATTTGTATCAAACCTGATTTAATGATCCGGGGCATATTTTTACTTTTTAATTTTATGAATTATATTTTCCCTTCCACTTTATTTCTCCTGATATATTTCCCATTGCCTTTTTCTACCAAACATTTCCCTTCATCAATAACAACCTGCCCTCTCAACAAAACAGTTTTTGTTTTACCGGTAACCTCCCATCCTTCATAAGCAGAGTAATCTGTGTTCATGTGATGTGTTACTGCGCTGATCGTATGTTCTTCATTCGGATCAAACAAAACAATATCTGCATCTGAACCCGGCGCTATACAACCTTTCTGCGGAAACATCCCGAATATTTTTGCAGGATTGGTTGATAATACTTCTACAAATTTATTGGCAGTAATTCTTCCCTTACGCACGCCTTCGCTGTACAATAACTCAACACGATGCTCAATAGCCGGATGCCCATTGGGTATTTTTGAAAAATCATCTTTACCCAATAATTTTTTTTCCCAGGTAAAGGGACAGTGATCTGTTGCCACCACCTGTATCAATCCCTGGTTGATACCTGCCCACAAAGCTTCCTGGTCTTTCTTCTGTCGTAACGGCGGACTCATTACCCACTTGGCACCTTCAAAATTCTGTTCGTATAAAGACGCATCCAGTAATAAATACTGAATGCAGGTTTCGGCAAATACTTTTTGATTTTCACGGTTGTTATTTCGTACCGCATTCAGTGCACCCTCGCAGGTCATGTGCACAATGTAGCCGGGACAACCGGTGTAGCCGGCAATGGAGGCAAATCGTTCTGATGCTTCTGCTTCGGTGATTTCGGGTTGAGATAAATAATGATAGATGGGGGCAAGATTTCCTTCAGCGCGGTTTTTTGCAATTAGAAAATCAATCATATCGCCGTTGGTTGCATGTACGGTTACCATACCGCCACGTTCTTTCACTTCATTCATCAGGCCAACCATCTGCTTATCATCGATCATCAACGCGCCTTTGTAAGCCATGAATATCTTGAAAGATGTGATGCCTTCTTTCTCAATCAGGTCAACAATTTCCTTACAGGTGTTTTCATTAAAGTCGGTTACCGCCATGTGAAAACTGTAATCACCTACAGCATTCCCATTTGCACGGCTGCTCCATTCGTTGTATGCATCGTACAAAGAATTGCCTTGCTTTTGTAATATAAAATCTATTACTGTTGTAGTACCGCCATGCAATGCTGCACGGGTTCCGGTTTCGTAATTATCGCTGCTGAATGTACCCATGAACGGCATTTCAAGGTGCACGTGTGGATCAATACAGCCAGGGAAAGCCAGCAAACCTGTTGCATCAATTATTTTATCGGCTTTGATGTCGAGATTTTTTCCAATGGCTGCAATGCTTTCGCCCTGGATAAAGATATCGCCGGTATAATTATCTGCGGCTCCAATAATATTTGCGTTTTTAATCAGAATGCTCATTTCGAATTATTTTTATCGCAGAGAAAATAAGAAAATGAGTTTCGCAGAAATATTCAGCGTGGTCTCAGGAACTCCCTTTCTCAGCGGTCAGATTTTTTCATCAACAATAAATATACAAAACCGCTAACAATAAACCCTACAAACCAGGCATAATGATACAGGTCTGATATCCAACCAGGAAAGGCAGTTGCTGAAATTAATCTTATCTGCAATAAGAAGCCCGGGATGTTTGGAATGATGCCCACCAATAATGCAATAATGGCTGCTGAATTAAATCCATTCGTAAAACCATATCGTCCTTTGTGTTGGTATAGTTCATCAACGATCAAATGTTGCTTACGGATAAAATAATAATCAGCGATCATGATACCTCCCACAGGACCCAGCAAACTGGAGTAAGCAATGAGCCAGGTAAAAATATATCCATTGGGATCTGCAATTAATTTCCAGGGAAAGATCAAAATTCCGATTACTCCTGTTATGTATCCGCCTGTTCTGAAATTAATTTTTTTAGGAGACAGGTTTGCAAAATCATTTGCCGGGCTCACAATATTAGCTGCAATATTTGTTGCTAATGTTGAAATAGCAACAGCGATCATCGCAACACTTACCAATAATTTATTTTCGAATTTTCCGGCAAGCACAACAGGGTCCCATATACTTTCGCCATAAATAATAAAGGTAGCTGATGTAACCACCACGCCAATAAAAGCAAACAAGGTCATGGATGGTGGCAAACCAATTATTTGTCCGTTGATCTGCGCTTTTTGATTTTTTGCATAGCGTGTAAAATCAGGAATATTTAAAGAGAGTGTTGCCCAAAAACCAACCATACCTGTTAATGCAGGAAAGAAGTATGCCCAGAATGCGGGACCGGTTAATTTTGATGGCTGCGATAATATTGGCCCCAAACCTTTGCCGACATTGATAGCCCAAAACAACAAAGCCAGTGCGGCCAATGGCAGGAAGATCGCTTTAAAGACCAGTAATTTCCTGATGCTTTCTACACCTAAATAAACAACCCACATATTCAGAAGCCAGAAAATAAAAAAACATATAGCCGGTCCCGTTTGCAAACCAAATGAATCAGGAAAGATTTGTGGTAAAGTGGCTAAAGAAGGGATCCAGAGTTTCATCATCTGGTAAATGGCAAAGCCGCCGATCCAGGTTTGAATACCAAACCAACCGCAGGCAACTATTGCCCTGAGCAAGGCAGGAATATTTGCTCCCTTTGTTCCAAAACTTGCTCTTGCAAAAACAGGAAAAGGAATACCATATTTTGCTCCGGCATGTCCGTTCAATATCATCGGAATCAACACAAATGTATTGCCAATAAAAATGGTGAGGATAGATTGCCACCAGTTCATACCGCCTTCGATCAATGAACTTGCCAGCATGTATGTAGGAATACACAGGCTCATACTTATCCATAACGCAGCATAGTTCCAGGTTCCCCAGGTGCGCTTGTTTTGCGGAATGGGTGCAAGGTCTTCGTTGATAAGAGAGGCCTCCCTGCCCTCCAAAGGAGGGTTCTTAGATTCCGATTGTGTAGAGTTTCTGCTATTCATTCCAGGATTCAAAATTTAGGGCTCTTTCTTAGCCCCTCCTTCGGAGGGGTTTGGGGAGGCTTCTTCATCTGCAATTTTTATCGCTTCACTGATAATTGCCAACCCCTCATCAATCTGTTCTTTGGTTACACAGAGTGGTGGTGCAACAAAAATATAGCTCCACCTCACAAAAGTATATAGCCCAAGTTCTTTTAATTTAGCGGCCACTTTATTCATCACTACCATTTCACCTGGCTTTGCATTAAATGGTGCCATGGGTTCTTTGGTTGCCTGGTTCTTCACCAGTTCAATACATCCCAGCAATCCGGTATTTCTACAATCCCCGATACTTGGATGCTTTTGTTTCAGCAACGCTAACTGCTCATCCATGTATTTTCCCATGGCAACGGTATTTTCAATGAGGTTATCATCTTCGTAAATCTTTATAGTTGCCAAAGCAGCTGCGCAACTTACCGGGTGAGCAGAATAAGTTAATCCCAGTGCCATTACATTGTCGTCATATTTTGCTGCGATCTTATCACTCACCATCAAACATCCAAAAGGTAAATAACCGCAGGTTAATCCTTTCGCCATACAGATCATATCCGGAACGATATCATGATTTTGAAAACCAAACCATTTACCCGTGCGTCCAAAGCCACTCATCACTTCATCCATTATTAATAAGATACCGTGCTTATCACATATTTCACGAACTGCTTTTAAATAACCTGTTGGATATTGCAAACAACCTGATGAACCGGATTCTCCTTCCAGTAAAATGGCTGCAATATTGCCGGGTGCTTCGTATGCTATCATTCTTTCCAGTTGTGCTACCGATTCTTTCAGCATGTTTTCTTCGCCATATTCCCAGCGGTATAAATAAGGAAGATCAAAATGAATAAAGTTTGGTGCCTGTTGTGCATCCACTGCAATGCGCCGAGGATCTCCGCTTGCGCTGATGGCTCCTATTGAAGCACCATGATAAGACTGATAACGGCTTAATATTTTATGGCGGCCTGTATACAACCTGGCAAGTTTAATTGCATTTTCAATAGACGTTGCGCCGCATAAAGTAAAGAATGCCTTGTTCAGATCACCGGGACAAATTTCTGCCAGTTTCTTCCCCAACTCGCCACGCACTTTGGTGACACAGCTTGGCGTTACATAACTCACTTCCTGCATTTGCTTAACCACGGCATCCGTAATTCTTTGATCCCCGTGGCCAATATTTACATTCATCAAACCCGATGAAAAATCTATGATGCGGTTATCATCATAATCATAGAGATAAACACCTTCAGCATGTTTAACAGCAATGGGTGAAATGCCCTTTTGTTTGCTCCAACTGAATAAAGTGTAGTCGAGATTGTTTTCGATTATCTCTTTGGCTTCGGAAAGTGTTTTTGTACTCATATTTTTATTTTTTTTGAACACGGATTTGACGGGTTGAAAGGATAAAAACGGATTGATTCTACTTCGTAGAATTTGGATGAAACAGCTTCTTAATAAACAAATTCTGCGACTCCATATAATCCGTGCCACACATGTTCTAATCTCTTTTTAACATTGTTTTTTTATCATTATCAAATATTTTTCTTTTTATCTGAGGTTTCTTCCCAAAATTTAAAAGTAACCCAACTTCAATATGGGTTGCTTTTAGATAGTTTATTAATTGATTTTCATTTTCTTCGACAAGACATTCGTTTGCTTTTAATTCAACTGTTATAATATCTTCAACAATCAAGTCGGCATTATAATCCCCAACGACATTTCCAAAATAATAAACAATTATCCGCTTTTGCTTTTCTACTTTAAAACCCAATGCTGTCAACTCTATAAACATAGCATTCTCATATACCTTTTCTAAAAAACCATACCCAAGCATATTATATACTTTATAAAACGCCTGAATAATTTTCTCTGTTATTTCTTCATGTTTCATAGTTCAAAAAGTATCTGATTTCTGCGAAGCAGAAAAATCCGTTTTTATCCGTCCTACCAGTGTCATCCGTGTTCTAAGACATCCAGTTCACCCCGGCCTCTGCATTCCACTTCGTTGTACTCTTCTTCAACTTTGTCCAGAATTCAATTGAACTTTTTCCGGTAATATCTCCCACACCAAATTTACTTTCATTCCATCCGCCAAAACTAAATGGTTCACGTGGTACAGGCACGCCCACATTTACACCGATCATTCCGGCACTGGCATGGTCAATGATATAACGGGCCATGGCACCGTTCTGTGTAAATACACTGGCTGCATTACCGTAAGGATTTGCATTTTCAATGGCCAAGGCTTCATCAACCGTTTTTGTACGCATGATGGAGATTACAGGACCAAAAATTTCTTCTGTGGCAACACTCATCTGTGGTGTTACAAAATCAATAACCGTTGGACCAACATAAGTACCGTTTTCCTTACCGGGAACTTTTGCATTACGGCCATCCACTAAAATTTTAGCCCCGTCCCGTTCTGCTTCGCCGATGTATCGTTCAATTCTTTCTTTGCTCTCTTTATTAATTACTGCACCCAGGTTTTCACCGGGAATAATTTTTCTTGCTTCGTCGCAAATCTTGTCAATGATGGCATCCACATTACCTACCCCGATCATGGCACTGGCGGCCATACAACGCTGTCCTGCACAGCCGCTCATGCTTGCCGCAACATTTTGCGCCGTCATGCCCGGTATGGCATCGGGTAACACCAGCAAATGATTTTTTGCACCGCCCAAAGCCAGGCATCTTTTATAATTTGAGGTCGCACGTTGGTAAACAATTTTTGCAACCTTTGTTGAACCAACAAAAGAAACGGCTTGAATTTCCGGATGATCACAGATGGCATTCACAATGTCAACATCGCCATGTACCACATTAAAAACACCATCAGGTAAGCCGGCTTCTTTTAATAACTCAGCTATCCTTCCGCAACTCAATGGCACTTTTTCCGATGGTTTCATGATCATACAATTACCGAGTGCAATGGCATTGGGTAATGTCCAGTTGGGAACCATGCTCGGAAAATTAAACGGAACGATGGAAGCTACAACACCTAATGCTACATGTTCTGTTCGGCACTCTACCCCCCTGCTTACTTCCAGCAATTCGCCGGTAACCAGTTGAGGCAAGGAAGTGGCAAACTCAGTAAGTTCAATACACTTTTCAATTTCCGCTACCGACTCACCATACGTTTTTCCATTCTCTTCACTGCATAATGCTGCCAGTTCTTCCAGGTGTTTTTCAAGCAATGTTTTATATCGAAAGAAAACCTGCACCCTTTCTTTAATAGGGGTTTTACTCCAGGCAGGGAATGCTGCCGCTGCTGCTTTAACTGCATCATCCAGTTCTTTAGCCGATGACATCGGAACCGTAGATAATAATGTACCGTCTAACGGCGATATTACATCCATTGTTTTTTGGGTTTGCGGAGCTACAAATTTTCCGCCAATAAAATTTTGTATCGGATTATATTTCATATAAATCGTTTTAGAGAAGTGCAAACCTAAATTTAACTGATTTTAGGTAGAATAAGTAGAATTAAAGCTGAATTTACGGGTCAGTATGGATATGCATTAAAAAAAATACCTTCCCGGTTTAGGGTGAAAGATCGGGTGGCCTTGAAAACCTAAATCCGGAAACGATTGACCAGGAATTGTATTGAATTTCAGTGCCATTTCTGGTCAATTGAAACCGGAAAAGGGTGGTCACACTCATCGGATTTTCCAGAGAGAGAAATAAAAATGGGAAATTAGTACTAAACTTATAAAATCCTTACATGTACTGAATTACAGCCAATAAAAAAAGCCTCTCTGAAATCAATCAGAAAGGCTCTTCGTCGGGATGGTCCCGATAGCAATCGGGACGCTATATAACCGGGCTACGCTACATCCCGAACTTAAAAAAATTTGTAAATACAGAAAACAAAAATGCCTTCCCTATTAAAGAGAAGGCAATTTGATAATTTGTCGGGATGGCAAGATTCGAACTTGCGACCTCCTGGTCCCAAACCAGGCGCGATAACCGGGCTACGCTACATCCCGAACTTAAAAATATTTGATGGGTTTATTGGGAACACCCGATCAATGAAAACTTATAAGAACTTTTGCGGAGAGGGTGGGATTCGATCCGCTGGCTAGCGGAACAGTTTAACCCAACTTACTCTACATTTCAAAAAAACTTGCGGATAGGGTGGGATTCGATCCGCCGCGGCGGAACAGTTTAACCCGTACTCTTCCAAAATTTTTGCGGAGAGGGTGGGATTCGAACCCACGGTACAGTTTAACCCGTACGACGATTTAGCAAACCGTTCCTTTCGGCCTCTCAGGCACCTCTCCAAAATACCTATAATAAATAATTGCTCACTCTTCCTTTCGTCCGCCAGCTGGCGGAACCTCTCCTAACCTGCCCTTATTTTGTAAGGGGTGGCAAAAATACAATTCAAAGCGTTATTACCCAAAACTAAATGATAAAACAGGCTATTTTTATTCAGATTTTTTTTGCCCTTTTTCATGAAACTGTAAAACTCAATGCCAGTAAAGAAAAAATCCAAATTCAATTAAGAATCTGGATATGAAATAAAAACCTGATTAAATTTTACATAGCCGCCAAATGCACCTTTTGCTGAAGCTCCAGTACACTTTCTTTAAATAAACTGTCGGTATCCATCAGGTCCTTTACCGTTTGACAACTGTGAATTACCGTGGTGTGATCCCTGCCGCCAAAATGCTCGCCAATTGTTTTTAAAGAGTTCTTGGTAAATGCTTTAGCCAGGAACATGGTGATCTGCCTTGCCTGCACAATTTCACGTTTGCGGGTTTTTTGCAGCAACTTATCATAAGGCACATCAAAATATTCGCATACCATTTTTTGTATTGCGTCAATCGTAATCTCCTTACTGGATGATTTCACAAAATTTCTAAGTACTTTTTTTGCCAATTCGAGGTCAATTTCCCTCTTATTCAGCGAAGATTGTGCCAATAATGAAATTAAAGCACCTTCCAGCTCACGAACATTGCTGTTAATATTATAAGCAATGTACTTAACCACTTCAGATGGCATCTCCAAACCATCATTTTTCATCTTCTTTTCAAGTATCTCAATCTTGGTATCGTAATCAGGCACCTGCAGATCGGCACTCAATCCCCAGCGGAACCTGCTAAGCAATCGTTCCTGCACACCCTCGAGGTCTTTGGGCGGTTTATCGCTGGTTAATATCAACTGCTTGCCACTTTGGTGTAAATGATTGAAAATAGAGAAAAATGCATCCTGCGATTTTTCGGCCCGGTTAAAGAACTGCACATCATCAATGATCAACACATCTATCAGCTGATAAAAATGTATAAAATCGTTGATGGCACCATTACGGCCATGATCTATGAACTGGTTAATGAATTTTTCGGAGCTTACATATAGTACCACTTTATTGGCATGAAGTCTTTTTACCTCATTACCTATTGCCTGGGCCAGATGTGTTTTACCCAAACCAACACCGCCATAAATAACTAAAGGATTAAAAGATGTGGTACCTGGTTTTTCTGCAACGGTTTTACCGGCACGCCTGGCTACCCGGTTACAATCGCCTTCAATAAATGCTTCAAATGTATATGCATGATTTAACTGGGGGTCAATCTGCATTTTTTTAAGTCCCGGAATTACAAAGGGATTTTTTACAGGATTATTTATGACAAGCGGAAAATCCATTTCGTTATTTGAATAAGATTTGTAACCCTGCCCCGGCACATCAACGGTTTGAGGTTTATTTTTACTGTTTCCGCTGTCTACCATTATCCTGTATTCCAGTCTTGCTTCTTTTCCTAATTCTCTCTTTAATGTTTTTGCCAGCAGCGAAACATAATGCTCTTCAAGGTACTCATAAAAAAACTGACTTGGCACCTGTATGGTTAAAATTTTTTCTTTTAACGCAACCGGTTTAATGGGTTCGAACCATGTTTTGAAATGCTGCCATTCTACAATGTCTTTGATTATCTCTAAACAATTAATCCATACTTTTTCAAAAGCTTTCTCCATTAGTTCCTTAGCAATTTATATATCGAGTTAAGAATTGTTTCCTCAGTTGGTTGCCGGTAAAATTTCATTTCCAATTAAATTGAATAAAAATCTTTGGCGGGACAGCGAATATCGAATAAAATGTTGAAAAAAAAATTTTTTATTCATTTGTTTTTTTCTAATAAATCACAGTATGCATTTTTAACCAGCTTCCGGCTCAGGCATCCAAAACGCAACCCCGCTTTTACTCCAAAATTACACATGCCCAACCAGCCTGATTTACAGCTAAATCTGACCCGTAATTCAGTTACAATTTAACAGGATTTCGCAAAAAAATCTGTTTTATGTTGAAAAAAATAATGCCCGGTTTCGACAGATTTTTTTGTCCCCTGCCTGTCACTTATCTTATTATTGACATATCAAATGGGGAGAAGTAATATTTGCCGGCTTTAGTTTTTTAAAATCTCAGTTACTGATTTTTTTTAGTAATTGTTAAACGGTACAATCGTCTTCCGGGTTAGGGATTGTTTTTTGGTTCTCCAAAAAATAGGAATAAAAAAAACAGTATTACACTTTTATTGCGGATCAGTTAATTGCATGAAAGCATCCTGTCGTACATTTCAAAAGATAATTGCGACTGAAAAAAAGGTATTATCAATAAATAAAACAAAATTTTTCTTTGCAAAAAAAACGAATGAATGCCTTACACCATTTACAGGTAAGATATCTTTTTTTCAGAAGAATAAAGAATTAAAGGAAAAATAATAATCAGGAAAATATAATTACTTTTGAACTGCTAAATATTTTATATGAGTTATGAATTAACCGGCAAACTGGTTGCCAAATTTGATACTGTTCAGCGGACTGAAACTTTTAAAGTGCGTGAATTTGCAGTTGAAAAATCGGAGGATATCAATGGCCGTACCATTACCAATTACGCTAAATTTCAGTGTATACAGGATAAAACCGCCATTATTGACCGGGTAAACATCGGCGATGAGATAAAAGTATACTTCAATATTAAAGGTAGCAAGTGGGCAAAAGACGGAAAGGTGAACTACTTTACCAATCTAGATGCCTGGAGAATTGAGCAGATACTGCAACCGGGTGCTAATTCTGCAGGCAACAGCGAATACCTGGAACCTTTGGATACTTTCTCGGCAACGCCACCGGATGCAGTGGATGATTTGCCGTTTTAAAACACCCTCCGTCTCCGCCAGCTGGCGGAGGAACCTGGAGAATGCTAATAAATAGTCTCTGCTTTTTTGGATAAAAACCAAACGCAATGCAACAAAAAATCTCCCTTAAGCTGCTGCCTTCAGAAGCAGTTGATGAATCAGCTGTAAAAAGACTGATTGCCAATAATACAGGCAAAAAACCAGGTTCCGTTTCCGGTTACCACATCCTCAAACAATCAATCGATGCCAGGGCAAAAACCATTTGGGTTAATTTAACCGTGCATGCATTTATTGAAGAGCCATTTCTACAAAGAGAAACGCAAACTTTCAATTTTAAAGAGGTAAGCAAAGCAGAAAAGAAAGTGGTTATTATTGGTGCCGGCCCGGCAGGTTTATTTGCTGCATTACATTTACTGGAACAGGGAATCAAACCAATTATTTTAGAAAGAGGGAAAGATGTACGAAGCAGAAGAAGGGATTTAGCTATATTGAATAAGGAAGGCATCATCAACGCCGAAAGTAATTATTGCTTTGGCGAAGGCGGAGCCGGCACCTACAGCGATGGAAAATTATATACCCGCAGTAATAAGCGAGGCGATATTGACCGCATCTTAAATCTCTTTGTACGATTTGGTGCCGAAGATTCCATACTCTACCAGTCGCACCCACACATTGGCACCAATAAACTACCACAGATAATAACTGCCATGCGGCAACAGATCACCGATTGCGGCGGCGAATTTTTATTTGAAAAAAAAGTAGTTGATTTTATTGTTGATACCGGTAAAATAACATCAGTTAAAACAGCAGATGGACATACATTTGATGCAGATGCTTTTATTTTAGCAACCGGCCACAGTGCCCGTGATATTTTTGAACTGCTGAACCAAAAACAAATTTTAATTGAAGCCAAGGGCTTTGCACTGGGTGTAAGGATCGAGCATCCGCAGCAATTAATTGACAGCATTCAATACGGCCCCCACTCCACAGGATCCTGCGGACAAACCCTGCCTACCGGACAGGCAGGCACCCCCAAAGGGGGAGGATTTGAAAGACCTTACGAATTACCGGCAGCTTCTTATTCTTTGGTAAAACAGGTTAATGAACGTGGCGTGTTTTCTTTTTGCATGTGTCCCGGCGGTATTATTGCACCGGCAGCCACAGCTGCCGGTGAACTGGTGGTGAATGGCTGGAGCCCTTCCAAAAGAAATAACCCTTACGCTAATAGCGGCATGGTGGTACAGGTTGAGCTGGAGGATGTAATTCAAAAACTGCCTACCGGACAGGCCGGATCAAAAATCAAAAATGATCCTTTGGCTATGATGCACTTCCAGCAAATGGTAGAGCAAAACTGTTTTAATGCCGGTGGCGGAAAATTTGTTGCACCCGCGCAGCGCATGGCCGATTTCAGCAAGGGCATTACCTCCTCCTCTTTACCAGCCTGTTCCTATCAGCCCGGTCTTTATTCAGTACATTTAAAAGAGGTATTACCGGGTTTTATTTACCAGGCACTGGCCAAAGGTTTTATTGAATTTGGCAAAAAAATGCCCGGCTATTTTACCAATGATGCGGTAGTTGTTGCTACAGAAAGCCGCACATCATCGCCGGTGCGTATTCCGCGTAATTATGATACACTCACACATCCGCAATTAAATAATTTTTACCCTTGCGGTGAAGGTGCAGGATATGCAGGTGGTATAGTGAGTGCTGCCATGGATGGGGAAAGAGTTGCCGGCAGAATAATACAAATCAGTAATCAGGGTGCATAACAACCTGAACACCTGTAAATGTCTCTGATAATTTCTTAATTATTGTTTCAAAAAATTGCATGATCGTCTCGTAAGTATTATCATGTGCAACTAATACAATTACCCGCATTGGGTAATTATTAAAGTTCTGCTGAAAAGCCACGTTATTATCAATAGTAATAAAAGTTGTAAAATTACTTTGGAGCATCAGGCTTAACAAATCTCCATTTTTTGTACCAAGCCATTTCATATCTCTTGTGGTAAAGGTTTCATACCCTTTTTCAATAAATCTATGCTTTAGCTTAACCGGAAGGCTTTCATCCAACAATAGTTTCATCAAAAATTATTTCTGGTAATTCAAATCTTTTAGCCCCCCACTCAATCACAGCTTCCGCCTGCTTTCTTTGAACACCTGGAAAGTCTTCCAGAAAAGCATTCAACGATATACCCTTTTCAAGATGCCAGAATAAACTCTGCACAGGTACCCTGGTACCCTTAAACACTGGTTTTCCAAACTGAATATTTTGATCAACAGAAATATAGTTTGCGAGTTTTTGCATATTCTAAAGTTAAATTTTTTTTCTCACATCGAATATTTATTTTGCCGTTTGTAAAAAATTAAGCTACCCAATTTTACTCTTAGGTATATTTACCAGAATAATATTTAAATATGAACATTTTAGAACTTCAAAACCTTAAAAAATATTTTGCCACACAAAAAGCGGTAGACGATATCAGCTTTAACATTGCACAGGGCGATATTTTTGGTTTGCTTGGACCCAATGGTGCCGGTAAAACCACCCTGCTGCGCATGATCACCGGTATATTTTATCCGGATAGCGGCCAGGTTATTTTTAATGGCAGAAAATTTGATCCCATTAACGATACCGCCTACATAGGTTACATGCCCGAAGAAAGGGGCCTGTATAAAAAAATGAAAATAGGTGAACAGGCTGTTTACCTGGCACAGTTAAAAGGACTTTCCAAAGCAGATGCCATGACCAAAATAAAAGCCTGGTTTGTGAAATTTGAAATGGAAAGCTGGTGGAATAAAAAAGTAGAAGACCTGAGTAAAGGAATGAGCCAGAAATTACAATTTGTAACCACCGTTTTGCACGAACCCAGGCTGATCATTTTAGATGAGCCTTTCAGTGGCTTAGACCCCGTGAATGCCAATTTGATAAAGGATGAAATTTTTAGCCTGGCACAAAAAGGCAGCACCATCATTTTCAGTACACACCGCATGGAGCAGGTAGAAGAGATCTGCAACCATATTGTATTGGTAAACAAAGGAAAGAAAATACTGGATGGTACCGTAAAGGAAGTAAAGAATGAATTTAAAGAAAATATTTACCGGATTGGTGCCGCTATATTACCCGAAGACTTACAGAACCCTGCATTTGAAGTAATTAAACACAAGCCCGATGAGCTATTGCTGAAACTGGCAACAGGCACCAAAACAAACGATGTGCTGCAATACTTTATTTCTAAAGACATAACGGTTAACACATTCAGTGAAGTGTTTCCATCGCTCAACGAAATATTTATTAAACTGGTAGAAGGCACAAAAAATGCACGCCAGTTCCAGCAAATTTAATCAACTACATAATTTTACCCAACATGAATAAGATCTGGCTCATAATAAAACGTGAATACGTTACCAGGGTTCGCAATAAAACTTTTTTACTCTCTACTTTTTTACTGCCGATCATGATCGTGCTTTTTATTGCAGGCAGTATTTTTTTATCTGTAAAATCTGAAGAAAAAAGCAAAAGGATCGCTTTTGCGGATCCATCAGAGTTTTTTAAACCTCTGCTTAAGAACGACAGTTCTAAACTGAATTTTGTTTTTGACATTACTATAGATACGGTAAACTATACCCAAAAAGGGTTTGACGGTTTTGTGTACCTGGATGACAGCGCCAATCATCATTATGTTTTGCGTACACCAAAAGCCGCATCCATGAGTACGATAAACTCCATTGAAAATAAATTAAATGAGGCGTATCAAAATTATCAACTGCAGCAATCGGGCATTGATAAAGCCTATTTAGATTCGATCAGAAAAGCCTCCTCCCGGTATTTTAGTGTAGATAATAAAGGAGATGATGATAAAATTGTTAATGCCGGTGTTAATTACGCAGTAGGATTCGGAAGCGGCATTTTAATCTATATCACCATGTTTATTTTTGGCGCCATGGTGATGCGGGGAGTGATGGAAGAAAAAACTAACCGCATTGCAGAAGTGATGGTAAGCAGTGTAAAACCTTTTCAGCTGATGCTGGGTAAGATACTGGGCATTGGTGCAGTAGGTTTAACACAATTGCTGTTGTGGATCATCCTGATGTCGGCGTTATCCCTTGCTGCCACCGCATTTTTACCCAGCGATATTATGAGCCAGGTGCAGGAAATACAAAGTAATCCGGCAATTGTAAATAACAATGCTGCCCAGTTTAACGAAGCTGCTAAATTAATGGCCAATGTAAGCAGCCTCAACTGGCCACTGATCATTGGCTGCTTCATTTTTTATTTTATTGGAGGCTATCTTTTTTATTCATCGCTGTTTGCAGCGGTTGGAAGCGTAGTGAACGAAGATCCGCAGGAAGCACAATCATTGATGTTACCCATTATGATGCCGATCATTTTTGGTTTTATTATTTTATCAAGTAACTTAAACACGCCGGATAATGATGCCATGTTTTGGGGCAGTATCATTCCGTTCACCTCTCCCATTGTAATGATGGGCAGGATTTCCACTTCACCTCCATGGTGGCATCTGGCATTGTCGATGGCATTGTTGATTGGTGGCTTTTTATTTACTACCTGGATGGCCGGAAAAATTTACCGCACAGGTATATTAATGTATGGTAAAAAAGCAAGCTGGAAAGAAATGCTTAAATGGACCTTTAGAAAATAATCAGCCATACATTATTTTACCGGCTCCTGTTGTGGAACAAGTATCGGTTCTTTTGATCTGGAGGCTTTTTCAATGGCTTTATTCAGTTCATCGGCCATGTATTTATTAATAACCTTCCAGCTAACCAGGAAAATGCCCAGTATCAAACCTAAGAACAAACCCATGATCACATAGGTGAAAGCAGATTTTTGAATGGTATCAAAAGGCCATTCGGGTTTATCCAGAATTTCAATGATGGGTGTTTCCTTTTGCAGCCTGTAAGCTGCAGATTCCCGGTTATTTACTGCGTAATAATATTGCGACTGAACTGTTGCTTTATCCTGGGCCAGGTTAATTTTAGGAAGGTTATATCTTTTCAGCGTTTCGTTGGTAAAAAAAGTACTTTCATCCAATGCTACAGCACGTTTATCGAGCTGATTTAAAACAAGCAATAAAGAATCGGCCTTTTTAACTGCAAATTCAAAATCAATCTGCGCCTTTTTCTTTTTCAGGTCAATATAAAATTCTGAAAGTTTATCAATATATATATAACTCACTTCCCTTACCAATTCGGGGCTGCTGTTAATTACATAAAGTTCCAGTATACCGGTTTTATTGATCTTGGCGGTAAAAGCACCCTTCAGTAAACTACTGGCAATATTTATTTTTGACAGGCTGTCTTTAGGCGGTTCAATACGCGTGTTTTGCATAAATCCGGTAAACTTATTATTCTCCTCAATCAAAAGTTCTGATACCGATTTATTATTCAAAGATGGTATACGCACCATGGCAACGGCTTCCCGGGTACGGCGACTATTGGCAAGTTCTACAATGTTAATGGATGCATCACCGGTAAAAGATTTTGTTCCCTCACCTAAACCTAAAAGGCTGCTGATGGTTGACCCGGGACTGGTTTCTGAAGTACCGCTTAATGGGAACACGGTGGATTTGGCTGTGTACATTAATACACTTTGTTTGGCCATATAATAGAAGAATCCGCCGAATGCTGCAGCAATAATAGCGATCAGCCAACTGTATTTTTTAAGCCGGTTGATAAGCTGTTTAATAAGTTCTATACTGTTCATGGCGTAACGGGTGTTTTAAAAAAATTACCTCAATAAATTAACAAGATATGCAGCAAGGGCAACTGGTATAGCTGAAACCACTACCTGCAAAAGTGTATCTGTAATCTCAGCTCCTTCCGGCCTTACCGGAACGGTTACCGTTGAACCTTCTTTTACCCTTGGATAAAAATGCAGGAAGAAAATATTTTTTGTTCTGCGGCTTTTACCGTTTGCATAGGTTACATAAATTCTTTTTCGCCATGGCCTGATACCAAAGCCGCCGGCCTTATCAATGTAATATCCAACACTGGTGTGTTCTTTATCAAAAGTTAATTTTAAAGGCGATTGCACAATACCTTTTACATTAACAAAAGGATTTATTTCCGGAATGAAGATCACATCACCTTCCTGCAACACGATATCATACTTGCTGTTTTTATATTTCAAAGCCCGGTACAGATCTATGCTTACAGGTTCATTGGCAACCTCAGCAAGACTGGTTTTAACCGAATCCAAAACAATACTTCCGATCGAATCAGTTAAGGAAGCAACCTTATTGGTTACATTTTCCCTGAAGAACTGTGTTTTCTTCCGGTATAAAATTGCCCCTGTAAGATCTGCTTCTTCTCTTACCCCGCCCGCTCTTTCGATATAAGAAGATATTCTTTCAGATTTACTTAACCTGGGATAAGGGCCGGAATATTTAACCATTCCGTTTATTAAGATCAATTGCTGCAATTCAAATGTGGGATTCTTACGAACATACACCTGGTCATAGGGCCTTAATTCAATTTTAGACGACACACTGTCCAGATCAAGATTGGGCGCTATTTTTATTGTGCGTAAAATGGTACGGGTAGGTTGTTGCATTCCCTTGGCAGAGTCTATATCCACAATACTGGATATTTCTATTCGCCCATATTCGGCCGACTGCTTTAAACCTCCCGACAGGTACAACAGATCCTGCAAAGTCATACCACCATACCTGTTTACTTTACCTTCTTTTCTTACCTCTCCAAAAATTTCAACATATTGTTTATCAGCAAACTGGTTGGTATTGAACAACAACACCTGGTCATTGGCAAATAATTCTACATTATAAATACTGGCTGTATCATTGGTGGTGATGTCGGTTAAATTCACTTCTACGCGGCTTGCTTTAATATTGGTACTATCCCCACCGCCACGAAAAATGTAGGCACGGGGAAGGTACGTATTACGGGTAATACCTCCGGCCCTGTTTATCAGGTCAAACAACTTATCACCTTTCCTGGCTTCATATTGACCGGGGTACGATATTTCACCCTTCATTTCTATCTTATTAAAAAGCCCGGGGTTAACCGCAATTACCTTTATAATATCTCCATCAACCAGGGGATAATCTTCACCTTTTAAACGTGTATCGTTTGTAGGGTTGATAATGGCTGTGGCATTAACATCCTGTATTACCTGCTTTTCCAGTTCAGTACGGTAAATTTTTACCCCACTCGAAAATGCATCCCGCTCCAGTCCCCCGGAATATTTCAATAAAGCCTTCATGCCCTCCTCTTTTTTGAGCTGGTAATACATCGGGCGTTTGAATTTACCTTCTGCTTTGACCTTTTTTTCTACCGTTTGCAGAATCACAAAATCATTATTATCCAGGTAAATGTGTTTTCCAAAATCGCCGGTGGTCAAATATTTATATACATCCAGTACATCAATGATTTTACCGTTTCTTTTTATTTGTATGTCACGCAGGTTGGCCAAATTGGTGGGGCCACCTGCCAATGCGATCACATTAAAGGCATTGGTGAATGCCGAAACCGTAACAGGTCCCTGGTTCTTAACCTCACCCGCTACGTTAACTGAAATGGTACGTGGCTGGCCAATGGATACAGAAATATTGGTTGATGGCGGAACGAATGCTTTAAAACGCCTGGTTAATAAAGACCTTACATTTTCAAAAGTAAGTCCCTGCAAATATATTTTGCCGATACTGGTTGGAAAAATGGAGCCATCTCTTGCCACCGTATAATCCAGGGTAGCTTCTGCTCCATTCCAGAGCGAAACAATGATCTGGTCGTACACCCCAATCGGGTAATCAAGTGGCGGTGTCGACAATTCAGTAAGCGAAGCAACAATTCCACTGCGGAAAAGATTCATTCCGTAAGTATCTTCCGTGGGGTTTAATGACTGAGGTGTTCTTTCTTTAACAAGACTGTCTTTTTCGATACGGTCTTTTAGTTTTTTATTACTGTCTTCGCCGGTTTTTTTGGTTCCTTCTCCGTTTTTATCCTTTAACAGATCGTAAAGCTGGCCAGGTGCTAATTGCGTATTGGGTAACACAGGAACGTCCGGGCTGCTTGGATCTTTAATTGGATTTTGCGCATTTGCAAAACCAGTCATTAATAAAAAAAGAATACTGAAAAGAAAAACCGTTTTTATAGATCCTGTATAAACTTGCCCTGGGTTTAGTAACATGTGTTTGGGGTTGATTTATTAATTTTTGATCCCGATAGCTATCAGGACGTAAATATATATATTATTTTACCGGCTGCTTTAATGCAGCTTCATATTCTTTATACATCTCCTGTACAATTTCTGCAGCAGGTTTTATACTTTTAATGAGGGCACTCACCTGCCCTATTTCCAGTTCTCCTTCTGTTAGGTTTCCTTCAAACATACCCAGCTTAGCCCTTCCTCTTCCCAATAATTCCTGCAGCTCCTCTGTAGATGCACCATTCTTTTCAGCCTGCTGTACCCGGTTAAAAAAATCGTTTTTTAACAGCCTTACCGGCGTTAATTGTTTTAATGATAATTGCGTATCGCCTTCATTTGAATTAATAACTAAGTTTTTAAAATTCTCATGTGATGAAGCTTCTGCAGATGCCACAAACCTGCTGCCTACCTGTACCCCATCAGCTCCTAAAACCATGGCCGCTAACATTTGTCTGCCGGTTGCAATACCACCTGCTGCCAGTACCGGAATATGTACTGCTGCACATACAGCGGGTATTAATACCATGGTGGTGGTCTCTTCTCTGCCATTATGGCCCCCGGCTTCAAAACCTTCGGCAACCACTGCATCGCAACCGGCTTCCTGTGCCTTAAGGGCAAATTTGCTGCTGCTTACAACATGTACAACGGTTATGCCTTGTTGTTTTAAAGTTGAAGTCCAGGTTTTTGGGTTCCCGGCCGAGGTAAATACAATGGGTACTTTTTCTTCAATAATGATCTGGATATGCTTTTCAATATCCGGATACAGCAGCGGTACATTTACACCAAAGGGTTTATTGGTTGCCGCCTTACACTGCCTGATATGCGCTTGTAAAACGCCAGGGTACATACTGCCACTGCCAATAATACCCAATGCACCCGCATTGCTAACGGCACTGGCAAGACGCCATCCGCTGGCCCAGATCATCCCTGCCTGTACGATGGGGTATTCTATATTGAACAGTTTGGTTACCCGGTTTTGCATAATTTATAAAGCCTTTTCAAATATCAGTAAAATTTGAATAACAAACAGAAAGTACTTTGAAACGCAAAGTAAATGATTTTATTTTATAAAGCCTAAAAAAAACTGTCGTTTAAGTATTAAATAATTTACCCTCAACAGGCAATCACAAGTGCAAATACTTGTATGTGTTAATTATTATTTTTATGTTTGAACCAACTAAAACTACTTATCATGGACTTTGGACACATGGCACTGAGTGCATCAGCAGCAGCATTATCAACTTTTCTTGTTGGTTTTATATGGTATCATCCAAAAGTGTTTGGCACGGTTTGGATGAAAGCAGAAGGGTTAACAGAAGAGCAACTTAAAAAAGGCAATATGGCCAAAATTTTCGGGTTGTCGTTTGTATTTGCCTTTATTGCAGGGTTATTCATCATTCACACGGTAGTGATACACCAGTTTGGTGCATTGGGCATGACCGGCGGCGATCCTGCCCTTGCCAAACCATCATATGCTGCATTTATGGCCGATTATGGAACTGCATTCAGAACATTTAAACATGGTGCATTGCATGGAACCATGTTGGGACTGTTATTTGTTTTTCCGGTAATTGCCATTAATGGCCTGTACAGTCACAAAGCATGGAAACTTATTTTTGTTACATCCGGTTATTGGGTAATAACCCTGGCTATTATGGGAGGTATTATCTGCGGCTGGAGCGAATCCGGTTTCCACTTTAGTTAATCCGGGATATTATAAATATTAAAGGTGGTCCAGATTATATCTGGACCACCTTTATGTTGTATTGTTATGTTTAACTTCTGTTACCGCCCAGGTCAATGGCAGTATTATCACCAATATTCAGATTCCGGCTAACGCCTTTCACTTCAGCATCACTCCCGATCAGCGAATTGTTTAAAACAATTTCATACAGGTTAGAGTAGGAACCGATGATAGAGTCTTTAACAATAGCATATTGTATCCGGGTATTTTCCCCTACTGTTACATTAGGCCCGATAACTGAATTTTTTATATCGCAGCCCTCGGCAATTGAAACCGGTGGTATGATGATGGTGTTTTCATAGTTGTGGTCTTCCGATACATTACCACCAAATTTTTTCAGCAAAGTTGCATTAGACACCAGTAAGGTCTCTTTCTTTCCGCAATCAAACCAGTTGGTTACCTTAAAAGATTTAAAGGTAGCACCCCGCTGCATCATACATTCCAGCGCTTCGGTAAGACTGAATTCCTCGTATCCCTTGGTGTTGGTTCCCATCAGGTTTTCGAGACATGCAAACATAAAGCCTGTTTCTTTTATTTTATACACCCCCACCAGCGCCATATTGCTTTTTGGAATTGATGGTTTTTCCACCACCCGGTTTACCGATCCGTCATCTTCAATTTCGGCAACGCCAAAATCGCGGGGATCATCTACTTTTTTTATTCCCAGCATGGATACCGGAGAATCAATGATCTCTTTTACATTATAATCTGCGATCGTATCTCCCAGAACGATCATCACTTCATCTGTACCAACAATTTCACGGGTAAGGTTGATGGCGTGGCCAATACCAAAACGCTCGCTCTGCAATACAAAATGACAGTTTAAGTCGGGATATTTCTTCTCTACATAATCCTGTATCTTCTCTCCCAGGTATCCAATAATAAAAATGAAATCTTTAATGCCGGCATCATGCAACTGGTCTACAATAATGCTGAGAATGGTTTTACCTGCAAGCGGAATTAATGCTTTGGGCTGTGTGTATGTATGTGGCCGCAGTTTTGTACCTGCACCTGCTACCGGGATAATTGCCTTCATTGTTTAAAACTAATCTGCCGTGGGCAGTGCATTTAGTTTACAATTGTGTTTTTCTAAAACCTGAAACGGGTGCTAAAGTAGTACATTTTAGGTTATCCATGTATTTTATACACTAATCGTTAATAACCTCATCCACAAAATCCTGCATGCTGCGTATATTTGCGCTTCTAAAACAGGCTTATGCAAAAAGATACATTGGTTTTTGATTTGATTGATAAAGAACTGGCCCGCCAGCGTGAAGGCATTGAACTCATCGCTTCAGAAAATTTTACCAGTCTGCAGGTAATGCAGGCCATGGGCACTTCATTAACCAATAAATATGCAGAAGGTTACCCCGGAAAAAGATATTATGGCGGTTGCGAAATTGTGGACCAGGTAGAACAACTGGCCATTGACCGGTTAAAAGAGATTTTTAAATGTACGTATGCAAATGTTCAGCCACATAGCGGCGCACAGGCCAACGGCGCTGTTTTTTTAGCAGTAATGAAACCCGGAGAAAAGATCCTGGGCCTGGATCTGAGTATGGGCGGCCACCTTACCCATGGAAGCCCTGCAAACTTCAGTGGAAAAACATACCAGGCATTACATTATGGTGTAACCAAAGAGGGTATTGTTGATTATGAACAACTGGAAACTATAGCCCGTGCAGAAAAACCAAAGATGATCATCTGCGGTGCCTCTGCTTACAGCCGCGATTGGGATTACAAACGCATACGTGCCGTAGCCGATGAAATTGGCGCTATTGTTTTTGCAGACATTGCACATCCTGCGGGTTTAATTGCGGCGGGTTTATTGAATGATCCGTTTGATCATTGCCATATTGTTACCTCCACCACACATAAAACTTTGCGTGGGCCCAGAGGCGGTATTATCATGCTGCGCCACGATTTTGAAAATCCCTGGGGCATAAAAGACCCCAAAGGAAATCTAAGAATGATGAGCTCTTTACTCGACCTGGCAGTTTTTCCCGGTACACAGGGCGGACCGCTGGAACATGTAATTGCTGCAAAAGCCATTGCCTTCGGCGAAATTTTATCAGCAGATTTTAAAGCCTACGGACAACAGGTGATTAGTAATGCACAGGCAATGGCAAAAGCATTTGTTGCAAAAGATTATAAACTTATCAGCGGTGGCACCGATAATCATTTAATGCTGATAGACCTCCGCAATAAGAACATCACCGGTAAAAAAGCTCAGGAAACCTTAGACAGGGCACACATTACCCTGAATAAAAATGCCGTACCCTTTGATGATAAGAGTCCCTTTGTTACTTCGGGTATCCGCGTGGGTGTGCCGGCAATTACCACCAGAGGAATGAAGGAAGCTGATATGCAAACCGTTGTGGATTTTATTGATAAAGTATTGATGAATATTGATGATGAAGCAATCATAGCTGCTGTGGCAGGTGATGTAAAAGAGTTCATGAAAAAATTTCCGCTTTATCCTCAACTGGGGTAATACTGTTTTAAATTGATTATATTCATGTTCAAATTTTTGAACATGAAACAAATCTGCTTATTCCTGTTGGTATGTTTGTGCTTTATAACTACCAAAACATCTGCCCAATCTTTAGCAATAAATACCGATGGCAGTACCGCCAATAACAGTGCTTTGCTTGATGTAAAAAGTACGGCTAAAGGTATGCTCATACCAAGAATGAGCAGAGCAGAAAGAAACGCCATCGCATCACCTGCAACCGGTTTATTAATTTTTCAAAACGGGCCCGACAGTATTGGTTTTCATTATTATGATGGCACCAAATGGACCTGGATGTTATCCAATTCAAATGCCGATTCGTTAGCCTGGAGAACATACGGAAATACCGGTACTAATCCGGCCAATCATTTTTTGGGCACAACCGATAATGTGCCTTTAATACTGAAAACCAATAATTCAGAAAAACTGAGAGTTACCACGGCTGGTGAATTAGGCATTGGTACCATCACCCCCAACTCATCCTACGGCTATGCAAAAGTTGAGATTGCATCGGAGGGATATGGCTCACCTGTTGATCTGTTGATTAGAAATGCCGTGAATGATCCCGGTTATGCCCCCGGCCTTATCTTTCAACATGCAAGAGGAACACTAGCAACCCCTGTTACCGTAAACAACGGCGATTATTTATCTGCCATAAGCACCATGAACTATGATGGTTCAAATTATATAATATCTGCAGGGCTTGATTTTTATGCAGATGGAGCAATAGCTACAGGTATTTTGCCAACAAGGCTGCAATTTGCTACCAGGAATACTGCCGGCGCTTATAATTACAGGATGACCATAAAAAACGATGGCAAAGTGGGTATTGGCATAACCGCCCCGCTCAGCCGTACGCATATACACAATGGTAATTTTTTGGTTACCGGAGATGGAACAAGTCCGGCTATTGAACCCACCGGTGCGGGCACCCGCATGTTTTTTTCTCCGCTAAAATACGCTTTCAGGGCAGGTTATGTTAACAGCACACAATGGGATGATGCTAATATCGGACAGGGTTCTATCGGGCTGGGTTTTAATGCACTGGCCAGTAACCTGAATGCAATAGCCATGGGCGAAAACAGCCAGGCAAAAAGTGCTAATTCAGTTTCAATAGGCTCTGGAAATATAACAGAAACAGAGCAATTTGCTGTGGCCATTGGCAGAAATAACCACAGCACCGGTTATGCATCAGTTGCCATGGGGCATTTTTCTGAAGCTACCGGCCATTATTCGGTGTCTTTTGGTTTAAGAGACACAGTTACCGGATTTGCCGCAGCTGCAATAGGTGGCAGCAATAAAGTGTTTGCAGATGGAGCTTTTGCAGGTGGTAATGCAAATACGGTTACGGCTAATTATTCATTTGCGGGAGGTCATGCAAATGCAGTATCAGGTGGTAATTCGTTTGCCGGGGGGCTTAGCAATACTGTTTCAGGCAGTGAAGCTTTTGCCGGAGGAAATAATAACACCGTTTCCGGTAATTCGGGTGTGGCTTTAGGCAGGTTTAATTTTTCCCCATCTTTTGGCGAAGCAACTGTGGGTCTTTTTGCTACACAATATAGTCCTGTCAGCGCAACCGCCTTTAATGCCAACGACCGGGTTTTTACCATTGGTAACGGAACGGGAGCGGGTACCCGCTCCGATGCGATGGTGGTTTTAAAGAATGGCAAAACAGGCATTGGAAATGCTGCACCTTCTGCTAAACTTCATGTAGGTGGTGGTACCCGTTTTTCCGTACTTGATACCGGTGCTATCTTTTTACAATCCGGCAATACCATTGGGTCTGCAAGAGACTGGAAAATAGCAGTTACACTCCCAAACGGCTATCTGTCTTTTAGAGATATGGGGGTTGATAACTCCGGAACAGGTGCCATGGCCACCGACGCTATGGTGATTGCCTGGGGAACAGGAAATGTAGGAATCGGAACTGCTACCCCTAATAGTACATTACAGGTAGATGGTACAGTTGCCATCGGTACTTCTCTAAATATTGCCGGAGGCCCTAGCGGCACCCCAATTTCATTACTCAATCAAAAATCGTATGTGGGTGTGTTACCGGCAAATGGAACTGACAATTATTATCAACTGCCTGATCCAACGGTTTATCCCGGCCGTACTTATATTATACGCAACAACAGCAGTGCTTTTCAGGCAAATATTGCAACCGCTGCCGGATTATTATTTCCGGGCAATTCAGATGTTGGTGGAGCTACCTACACACTTAACCCTACTACTTCGCCCAAAACAGTTATGGCAATAAGCGACGGGGCAAACTGGACGATCATGGTGCAGAACTAACATAACTGTATTTTGAATTATGAATTGAATTTGTTAATAAAAAATTATTTATCAAACTGTTAGAAGCTAAATAAAATATATTAATTTACTGCATTATTATCTCCCCGATAAATCCAATCCCTGCAAAAGCTTTAGGTTTCTATGTAAATACTTTTTTATAATTAATATTTTATCTACCAGTGTATGACTAAACTTTTACGTTTGGTACTTGCCGTTACCATTGCAACTACCTTACATTTTACTGCAACATCTCAATCCTTAAGTATTAATACAAGCGGTGCAACAGCCGACCCCAGCGCTATACTGGACGTTACCAGTACGCTGAAAGGTATGCTGATACCCCGTATGGATAAAACAGAAAAAAATGCCATTGCCACACCGGCCAATGGTTTGCTGGTGTTTCAACCCGGGCCGGATAGTATTGGCTTTCATTATTATGATTTGCCAAACACACAATGGGTGTTTATAAATACCAATGGTTATGCAACAGATACCACTGCGTGGAAGCTGACTGGTAACAGCAATGTAGCCGATACCAGTTTTTTAGGCAGCATCAATAATCAGTCATTAAGATTCAGGGTAAATAATATTGCCTCGGGCCAGATAAATGATACCACCACTTATTTTGGTTACAAGGCTGGATTAACCAACCCAACACTGGTTCATAATATTGGTATTGGCTCCAGTGCACTTCAAAATAACAATACCACACATAATATTGCCATTGGTGATAGTGCCCTGTATGCAAATGCGGCAGGTGGCGTTACAGCTATTGGTTATAAGGCATTGATGGCCAATGCAGGCTTTGATAATATTGCAATTGGTTACAGTGCATTGGATAGCAATACAACCGGCGGCGGTAATACGGGCATCGGTAATTTTGCCCTGCGGTCAAACATCGGTACTTCCAGAAATACTGCTGTGGGCTCTTATGCGATGGTGGCCAATAAAGCCAGCTTTGGAACAGGTGTAGGTGAATTTGCCCTTACCTCAAATACTACCGGAGGTGGAAATACAGTTGTAGGCTCCAACGCACTTGTTTCTAATACAACGGGTGCTGCCAATACTTCCATTGGTACCAATACGATGTTTTACAATATTACCGGCGGAAGTAATACAGTTGTTGGTTACCAGGCTATGTTAAATAACGATAGCTCAAGTGGTAACACAGCTATTGGCAGGCTGGCCATGTTTTCACACAGGGGATTAAATGGAAACAACACAGCTGTTGGCAGAGAATCAATGCAGTTTGACAGCATCGGCTTTACCAACGTAGCTGTTGGATGGAGATCACTTCGTAATCATAAAAGTGGAGGAGATAATGTAGCAATAGGCGTAGGTGCACTTGAATCTGATAGCTCGGGTAATAATAATACTGCAGTGGGAAGGTCTTCCCAGTTTCTTCATAAAAAAGGAAACTGGAATACCTCGATAGGCATAAGCTCGGCTTTGGCCGGCGATAGTACCTATGAAGTAACCGCACTGGGCACCCAGGCTGCCTACTATAACAAAGTACCATATACAACAGCTGTAGGTACAAATGCTTTATTACTCAACAACTATTATACAAATAATGACCCGGGTGAGGGTAAAGAAAATACAGCAGTGGGCCAATTGGCATTATCTTCAAATGTTGTGGGCACAAAAAATACCGCTGTGGGATATCATGCACTCAATTCTTATGGTGGAAGTTATTGGGTATTTTCTTCAAACCGCAATACGGCCGTGGGCGATAGTGCTGCTACTGCAACCATTGGGCAGGATAATGTTGCCATTGGTAGCAGTGCCCTTACGAAAAATTTTACCGGTAGCCAGCACGTTGCGGTAGGTAGCCGTGCATTAGCCAATACTACAGCAGGTTATCCAAATACTGCCGTGGGTGCTTCCAGCCAGGATAGTGCTACAACCGGCTATGCTAATACTTCACTGGGTTCTTTTACTTTAATGAATAATAAAATCGGGTACAACAATACAGCTATTGGAAATGCCGCCATGTTAGAAGCTTTCAATCCATCTGGAAGTAATTCAATGTTTGACAACACGGCTGTGGGCAACGACGCATTACGCTTTACCCGTTACTATGGCCAAACCGCAATAGGTGCCGGTGCATTAAGAAACGACACTGCCGGTATTTATAATACAGCGGTGGGCTTTTTAGCCATGTACGAAAATAAAACCGGCACGGTTAATACAGCTATTGGTACCAGTGCTTTACGTTTTGATACCAGCGGCTCAGGAAATGTTGCTGTAGGCGTTAATGCACTTTATAGTCATCGTACCGGCAATAATAATGTAGCAATGGGTTATAATGCGCTTTTTAACAGCCGGGATGGATTCAACAATACGGCAATTGGTAATTACGCTATGCTTAACCATAGAACGAACGGGCATAATACTGCGGTAGGTTATCAATCGATGGAGTCCGATACTTCTGGTTTTAATAACACGGCCATGGGCTGGCGCTCTTTACGTACAGTAACAAGTGGTGTAGAAAATACGGCCCTGGGCGTAGGTACCCTTGAATTCAGTGATTCATCCCATCGTAACACAGCCGTGGGCCGCTATGCCATGTTTGCCATAGGTGGCACTGATAATACCGCTATGGGATACGCTGCCATGGGCAATGGCATTGGTGTACCTACTACAGGTGTTTATACCAGGGGTGTAACTTCTATTGGGGCAAATTCAGGTTTTAGAAATACCGGTGCGGAAAATACTTTTGTCGGGTACCTTTCAGGCTACGGTGCAGGGGCAGACTCTTTAAAAGGTATTGAAAATACAGGTTTGGGCAGCAGCACACTAACATATACCACCACAGGCCGAAGCAATACGGCTGTTGGTATGGCATCTTTATACAGCAATAGTACGGGAAGCGGGAATATTGGGGTGGGTACAAGAAGCCTGTTTTATAACAGCACGGCCAGTTACAATGTAGCTGTTGGGGATAGTGCGTTAATTGACAATATCGATGGCTCATCAAATACTGGCATTGGATCCTTTGCAAATGTATCTACCGGCAACCTTACCAATGCTACAGCTATTGGCGCCAGGGCTTTTGTTGCACAAAATAACAGCATAATACTGGGCAGCATAAACGGAGTAAACAGTGCAACATCTGATACAAGAGTGGGCATTCGCACCACAACACCAGACTCCACTTTTTCTGTAGCTGATAATTTTTTAGTAGGAAGTTCCGGAACGGTACAATATGACAACTCGGTGCCGGTAATGAATTATATGTTTAAAACCGGGTTTAGCAATGCAGACCGGATGGTGATTTCTCATAGCCCGGCTTTTTCCAATTATGGATTGCAATACCAGGATGCAGGTGATAGGTTCAATTTCTTAAGCGCTGGAGCTTCAGTATTAACTGCCGATCTGCTTAGTCAAAGGGTAGGTATTGGAAATAATGTTCCTGCAAAAAAATTACATGTATTTACAGGTACAAGTGGTGCGATAACCAATGCTGCCACGCAAATATTAATGGAAGATGATGTTAATTCGTATTTAGAGATGTCAACCCCTGATGCAAGTGAAAACGGTATTCTTTCCAGCAATACAGCCGGTATCCGAAGCGGCATTATTTTTGGCGCCAATAACAACATTCAATTGAGGAGTGGCGGAAATATATCCAGGCTTACTATTGACAATGCAGGTTACTTTGGTGTTAACCGCACACCAACTGCTTTCTTTACTGCTGGTACATTACAGGTACAGAGCCCAAATTTAGGTGACGATATTTTTGGAATTTACAACAGTGCAGGAACTAACAGATGGACCTATTACACAGCAGGCACAAATCTGGAAATGTATAATAATGGCACCCTGAGGGGATCATGGAGTTCAGTAAATGGAGTTTATACCAGTTTTTCTGATAAAAGGCTAAAAAAAGATATTTCAGAATTACCTGTGGGTGTTTTAGCTAAGATCAACAATCTTAAATCATATAGCTTCAGGTATAATGATAATAAATCAACAGACCCGTTGACTATTGGTTTTATGGCACAGGATGTACAGCCACTTTTCCTGAAGCTGTAACTGAAATTACCAATAGAGACGGCAGCACTTCCCTTGGTTTAAAATACCAATACTTTGGTGTTTATGCGGTTAAAGCCATCCAGGAACAACAACAGATCATCGACAAACAACAAAAAACAATCGACGATTTATTAAAAAGAGTGGAAAAACTGGAACAGAAATAATATCATAAAAATATCACCCAAAATGGGGATATAAATTAAATGAAAACAGGTTATTTTTATATTACCTATAATTGAAGCGTTATGAAGAAATTACTTTTTATACTGGCGGCATCCTTTGCCATTAACAGCAATGCCCAGCAATTGGTAAGGGCCACTAATGTAGAAATGGTAACCACACCGGGTACGAAGATTGTTATAACCGGAGGCGGTGGCACAGGTGGCGGTATAACTTTTTTAGGAACCAGCAACTGGAAAAGCAATGACGATTCTATTTTCCTGTATAAAACCAGCGCACTACCTGCAATTGAGGGCTGGCTGGATTCTACAGCAGCAGGTGTATTGGACCCGACCAGCACCGGCAGTGTATTTTTTAACGGTAGTTTTTTACAAAGCTTTTACGGGCAAACTAAATTTCACAATCTCTTTATACGCAACAGTGTTGGTGACACCCTGCTTTCCTCCTGCGAGGTAAAAAATATTTTACACTTAGATACCGGATTTGTTTTTACAGAAACCGGTTATGGTAATGACAGCCTGCTGGTGAGCAACCCGGATGTTAATGCCATTGTATCTTCCAGTTCTACCCCGTTTTCCGAAAGCTGGGTAAATGGCAGGCTTAGCCGCACCGGTAATGTGGTGGGTACTCCTGCAGCAAATTTTTATTTGTTCCCCATAGGAAAAACAGACAGTTTGTATGCGCCCATTAAACTGTCGAAAGTTAATGGCACAACAGCCACCTGGACGGCGGAATATACTTACGCCCAACCCTTTAACCGAACCAATATTTTTTCTCCTCCATTAGATCATATCAGTGAAGTGGAGTATTGGGAGGTTACCAGCAACAATCAATTCAGTACCGATGATGATGCAAAGATCAGTTTATCCTGGAGAGGACAAAGCCAGGTAAGTGCCAATGCTGCTATCAGGGATAGTTTGCTGGTTGCACAATATATAAACCGCCCACCTTTTATTTGGGATGTACCGGGGCTTTGGGCCACTGGTAACACCCTGGGTACCGACAGTCTTTTTGGTTATGTAAACTCCAATTCGCCCACCAATAATTATAATTTTGATGAGCGCAGGTTTACACTGGGAACATTCAGTGAATTTAATGCGCTGCCAGTTAAACTGCTTTACTTTACCGCCATTGCAGATGGCAATAGAGTACGCCTGAACTGGGAAGCTGCAAACGAACAGGAAACGGTGAAATATGAAATAGAAAAATCGTTAACTGCAACTAATTTCACGAAAATAGGTACCGTTCTTTCAAGACAATTATCCCAATCAGCTTATATTGATTTTGATTATTCCCCCGCTATGGGATGGAACTATTACCGTTTAAAAATGATTGATAAATCGGGCAGTTTTACATACTCGCCTGTAAGGCCGGTTAAGTTTGAAAAAGGACTGGAGCAGGTAAGGATATTCCCGGTACCGGCAACTACGGTATTAAATATTCAGTTACCAACTTCATACGTAAACAAAGTTCAGTTGCAGGTTTTTGGAGCTGATGGCAAATTTATTTCCTTATTAAGACCATCATCCAATATGGTTGTGCTGAATGTGCAACCACTGGCTTCTGCTACTTATTTCCTGATCATTACAAAAGAAGACGGCAGTAAAGAAACATTCCGTTTTGTAAAACAATAGTTTTAAATTATAAACAACCAATATGAAAAAGTTAATTATAAAAATTACAGCAGCAACAGTTTTTACTCTCATCAGTTTTACCGGCTTTGCCCAACAGGCAGCAGATCGAAAGCCAATAATTGATGGATCCTCCAAAACTGCTGAACCCGATAAAACATCGTTACCTGCAGCCGGGCCACAAATTGTTGCTCCTGTAAAAGCGTTAACAGTAAATGAAAAGCCCAAACCCATTGTGCCCGGTGGCGAGTTTAAGCCAATGGATACCAATGGGCCGGTTAAAAACTATTCAAAAAATTCTGATCCGGTAAGTCTGCCTCCTGTTAAACACGATCTTCAAAAAAAACAATAAACTGATCTATAATATTAATAAAAGGACTTTCCTGACGAAAAGTCCTTTTATTTTACAATCAGAAATTACCGGTTTGTGGTATTTTTCATCCGCAGTTTAAATATTAGTTTTAGCCCTGTTCATATGCAAAGGATGTTAATAAATAATTATTTATCCAATGGTTAGCAGCTTAAATAAATTGTATTAATTTAGATTTTCTTTTTAGCCCCTCTGGTTAAACCCAATACCTGCAAAGACTTTCCAATTCCCTGGTAAAGCCGGCTGTTTATTTTTAACTTTTTATCTGTTTAATTATGACAAAATGTTTACGTTTTGTGCTTGCCATTGCTGTTGCAACCACTTTACATTTTTCTGCCCATGCACAATCATTAAGTATCAACACAACCGGAGCGGCTGCTGATGCCAGTGCCATACTGGATGTAACAAGTACATTAAAAGGTGTTCTTGTTCCCCGTATGGATAAAACTGCAAAAAATGCAATTGCCACACCAGCCAATGGTTTGCTGGTTTATCAAACCGGGCCTGATAGTATTGGTTTTCATTATTATGATTTGCCCAACACACAATGGGTTTTTATTAATGCCAGTGGCATTGCAACAGACACCACTGCCTGGAAACTTAACGGGAACAACAATGTAACCGATACCAGTTTTTGGGCAGCATTAATAATAAGGCCGTAAAGTTCAGAGTAAACAATCTGCCATCTGGTATTATTGACAGTTCAACCGGGGATGCCGCTTTAGGTTACAGGGCTTTGGTAACGGGACATTCCTCTCCGGGTTTTTATGCAAATAATGCTTTAGGTTTTGAGGCAGGAAGAAATCTGAATACAGGGTATGCCAATATTACTATTGGACGACATGCATTGGCTTCAACCGGTGTTTCAACACAAAATATTGCAATTGGCGACAGCGCAATGGCCCAAGCTGTATCAGCACACACCAATATGGGCATTGGCTACCAGGCTTTAAAAAACTACAATGGGGGTGGTTATATAACCTATAATACAGCCATAGGCTACTCAAGCCAGAGCGCTGCTTCCAGCACAGTAGGTGGATTAAACAGCTACTATAATACGTCTATCGGGGGATTTGCAATGGCTGATAACAGAGGGGGATTTGATAACACAGCTGTTGGTGTAAGCGCATTAAGGTTTAATGATTCTTCTTCGGCTAATACTGCTATAGGAATCAATGCAATGGCTTATCATAAACATAATGGTTTTAACAGTAATGTTGCAGTTGGCGCATTTGCGCTGGAACAGGATAGTATTGGCATATGGAATACGGTTGTGGGTTCAGAAGCCATGCAGAATGCAAAAGAGGCAGCGTGAATGTAGCAGTTGGCTTCCGCTCTATGAAGGCGCACAAGGATGGTGGCGAAAATACAGCAGTAGGTGTGGGATCATTGGAAGCCGATTCTTCGGGTACACAAAATACAGCCATAGGCCGTTCGGCATTGTTCTTAAATAAAATAGGCACCCGCAACACAGCAGTGGGTGCTGAGGCTGGGGTTAATAATAACGAGCTTCAAACAAACCCCCTGCAGGGCAGTGAAAATACCTATGTAGGTTTTAATGCCGGGCGTACCGCCAATATTGGCCGCAAAAATGCAGTAGTGGGTGCTTATGCGCTTGAGGGTTCAGGTATTTACGGCGACCAGCCAACTTTAGATGCTTACAGCCGCAATAGTGTTGTTGGCGACTCCGCAGCCTTACGCACTTTTGGTAACGATAACGTGGCGATGGGTTTTCAGGCATTAAATGCAAACGCAGGTGGGTCGCAGCATGTGGCTGTGGGCAGCAGGGCATTAAAATCTACAACAGCCACTTACCCGAATACAGCCATCGGGTATTCCAGTTTAGATAGTAATACAACAGGTGGTGCAAATACCGCCGTGGGCAGCTACTCCTTAACAGCCAACAAAACCGGTATCAACAATGTGGCTGTAGGTAATGCTGCCATGTACCAAAGTACAGCAGGCAGCAACAATACAACAGTAGGTAATGATGCAGGCCGTTTAATTGGCGACAACCAGAATACCGCTATTGGTGCCTCTGCCCTGCGTAACGATTCTGCCGGTATAGATAATGTTGCCGTTGGATTCCAGGCTTCTTTCACTACTGATACTGCTTCTCAAACAATTGCTATTGGCAGAAATGCTATGTATTATAATTTAAAGTCGGATAATATAGCGGTAGGTACATATGCAGCCAGGTTAGGAAACTTTAATCCAGCTGTAACCAGCCTCCATCCAACAAGAAATACCGAAAATACAGCAATAGGATTCAGAGCTATGCATTCCAATGCTTCCGGTCGTAAAAATGTAGCTGTTGGTTACAGGGCTTTCGCTGTAAATGCTGATAATTTTACACTTATGAAGTTGGTTCTGGACCAGCAACCTTACTTAGCCGTAATGTAGCAATTGGCGATAGTGCCATGGCTGTATATTCAGGTTCATCCGGTGTTGCTATTGGTGCAGATGCTATGAGCAGAGCTGGTTATGCATTAAATAATATTGCCATAGGAGACAGCGCTATGGGAAACTCTTTTCAGGCAAGCGAAAATGTGGCCATCGGTCATCAATCTTTAAAAAATGTAAACTTCGGCTCGGCTGCAAACACTGGTAATACAGCAACAGGTGCATATAGTGGCCGCAATATTACTACAGGCTACTGGAATACTGCAAACGGTTTAGTTGCATTAGAAAATACCACTACCGGAGCCGGCAATACAGCAATTGGTGTTTCCTCATTCAGGACCAATGTTACCGGTTACGATAATGTGGGTGTGGGCATAAACACTGGCTATCATGTAACCAGCGGATATAATACTTACCTGGGAAGTTATGCCGGTGAAGGCGCAGCAGGTTTCAGCACAGGGGAATCAAATACAGGTGTAGGTTATTTTGCACTCAGCGATATAAGGTCAGGTACAGAAAATGTTGCAGTGGGCCGGAGTGCATTATTGTTTGATACAAGCGGAACCGCTAACGTGGCCGTAGGACGAAGCGCATTACGTGCAAACCTCGCCAGCCATTATAATACCGCTATAGGACATGAGGCACTATTGTTACATAAACGTGCCGGCTCTACTTATAATACTGCTGTAGGTGCTGCAGCCCTGGAGCAGGATAGCAGCGGTTTTCAGAATACAGGTGTGGGCGTTTCTGCATTCCGTTTTAACAAAACAGGATATTATAACACCGGCGTAGGTATCAATGCAGGGTATTATGCAAAAAAGAAGGAAACACATTTATTGGTGCTTATTCAGGGATGGGCGAAAGAAGCCCCGGGAGCAATGTTGCAGCAGATACCGGCACTTTAAATTCCGCTTTGGGTTTGTTTTCATTGTACCGTATAGCCCAGGGAAGTAATAATACTGCAATAGGATACAGTGCTATGTACTACGATTCAAGCGGCAATCTTAACACCGCAGTTGGAAACGGCGCTTTGTTCTCAAACCGGGCTTCGCATATGAATAATGCTTTTGGCTGGAATGCCTTATATAGTTATGAAGGAACCGGAAATGGCTTTAACAGTGCTTTTGGCGATCTGGCTGCCGAAAACCTGGAATCCGGGCTTAGCAACGTGGCAATAGGAAGCTGGGCCATGCGGTCCCACGTCACAGGAAGCAGTAATACAGCAGTGGGTAATTCAGCCATGGGACTAACCGGAACATCAGGCTCATCCAATACGGCTGTGGGTAGTAATGCGTTACTTGTAACCAATGCTGATGGTAACACTGCGGTTGGCCGTAATGCAGGCAACACCAATACAACAGGAACCAACAACACATTGATTGGGTTTGATGCCGATGTTACTGCTACTGGCCTTACTAATGCAACTGCAATTGGTTATAATGCAACAGTTGCGCAAAGTAATTCCCTGGTGCTTGGCCAAACCGGTACAGATGTGGGTATTGGAACTACTACCCCGGATTCTACTTTTTCAGTCGCAGATAATTTTTTAGTAGGAAGTTCTGGTACAATACAATATGATAACAGCGTACCGGTAATGAGTTATATGTTCAAAAGCGGAAGTTCTAATGCTGACAGAATGGTTATAGCTCACAGCCCCGGTTTCCCCACTTATGGCCTGCAATACGAAGATGCATCAGATCAGTTTAATTTTTTTAGGCGGGGGCACAAACAGACTGGCCATTGAACTTAATACCGGACAGGTAGGAATAGGGAGTGGCAAATCCATCAAGGCTGTTGGATGTAAATGGTAACTTCAGGCTTGGTGTTAACGGCACTACAGTTACTAATATAATTAAGGTTACCATCAACCAGAATATTGCCAGTGTACCTGCTAATTCTACTGTTGGAGAATTGTTTACAGTTGCTAACGCTGCACTTGGCAGTACTGTATATATTTCACCTGCCGTTGCATTGGCTAATGGATTGCTTATTGCATATGCAAGGGTAAGTGCAGCAGGCACAGTTGAAGTTGGTTTTACAAATACAACTGCAGGAGCTATTAATATGACGTCTATGGATTATTAAATCACTGTAATTCAATAAAAAATTAAAAACTCATTTATAAAAACACCAGATCATGAAAATTATAAAATCACTTTTGTTGCTAACTGTTACCTTTTGCACATCAACAATACTTTATGCCCAGGAAGTAAAACCTGAAATTGAAAAAAAGATGGAAGTAAAAGTACCGGCAGCCGCTAATGCTACTTCCATGCCAGGTTTAAAATCACCAACCCTGGAGGCTCCGCCTGCGGCACAGGCACCATCACCATTAACCCGAAAAGAAGATGCAAAACCGGAGGAGAAAGATAAACTGGAAGCTAAAGTAATTACCCCCACAGCCATCGCAACACCCGGTGGAGAAGAAGGCCGTAAGACACTGGCCGGTAAAGCCGAAGATCAAACACCTTCAGGCCCCACAACACCCAATACCATTGATCAAAATCCAAAGGTATTGCTGCCAGCCAAATCTACTGCAACAAAACAGGAACAAAATAAATAGCATTTGTTTTTATAAATAAAACCACCTGGCCTGCTCACCAGGTGGTTTTTATTTTACCGCTATTTCAGTTAATTTCGTTCAAATATTTTAACATGATACAACGCATTCAATCCCTCTGGTTATTGCTGGCCGCTGCCTGTGCCTTTGCAGGATTTAAATTTCCGTATTACAGCGGCACCAAACTAAACGATCCGGTACTGTATGAATTGAATGCAACATCAACTTTATTGTTGATGGTTACAACCATTGCAGTTGGCGTATTGGCGCTCATCAACATTTTTCTTTATAAAAAAAGAGCATTACAGTTAAGGCTTTGTGCGTTGGGTATTTTACTGGAAGCGGTATTGATCTTTTTGTACTATCGTGAAACCACCAGTTTTGCACAGGGCACTTATGCTTTAACGGCCATCTTACACAGCATTATTGTTTTGGCTTTTGTAATGGCTGCCAGGGGAATGAATAAAGATGCTAAACTTTTAAAAGAAAGCGACAGGTTGCGATAGTTGTCAGGCCACTACACAGTGTGTTACAATATTAAGCTTCATGAGTTTTAAATAATCTCCAACCAGAAAACTATTTACAGTGGCCAGACAACTAATGAGGGCTGCCTGCCGTTGCCGTATTTGCCAGTACACTATTAACCTTGCGCAACCCTGATCAGAACTCGCCACAGGCGAATTCCTACAAGAACTTGCCTGTATAACTCTCCTTACATTTTTTTAGATCCGCCGGCTTACCTGCAAATACTAAATTACCTCCTGCATCACCAGCTTCCGGGCCCAGGTTAATTACCCAATCGGCCGATTTGATCACATCAGTATTATGTTCTATCACCAATATGGTATGCCCCTGCTCTATCAATGCATTAAAAGATGCCAATAATTTTTTTATATCATGAAAATGAAGGCCGGTTGTAGGCTCATCAAAAATGAATAAGATGCTGCCCTGAGTTCTTCCCTTTCCCAGGAACGACGCCAGTTTTACACGTTGCGCCTCACCACCCGATAAAGTATCGGATGATTGTCCCAGTTTTACATAACCCAGTCCTACATCGCTTAACGGTTGTATTTTTTTTGCAACGTCTACCCCGTTCTTATCTGCACCATAAGAAGCATTAAAGAATTCAATCGCTTCATCCACACTCATCTCCAGCACATCATGAATACTTTTGTCCTTGTATTTTACTTCCAGTACTTCTTCCTTAAAACGTTTGCCGCCGCACACATCGCAGGTAAGGTGTACATCTGCCAAAAACTGCATTTCAATGGTTTGTTCTCCTTCGCCCTTGCAGGCATCGCATCTTCCTCCATCCACATTAAATGAAAAATGTTTGGGTTGAAAACCACGCATTTTACTGAGTGGCTGTTTGCTGTACAGGTCTCTTATTTCATCATACGCTTTTATATAAGTAACAGGGTTGCTTCTGCTTGATTTACCGATCGGGTTTTGATCAACCATTTCAACCTGTGCAATAAAATCTACATCCCCGCTGATAGATTTATGCAACCCCGCTTTTTCAACTCCTTCACCTTTTAATTTCTGCAAAGCAGGATATAAAATTTGTTTTACTAAAGTTGTTTTGCCACTTCCACTCACACCGGTTACCACACAAAAAACCTGCAATGGAAATTCTACACTCAGGTTTTTTAAATTATTCTGACGGGCTCCTTCCAGTTTAACAGAGCGGTTCCATTTACGTAACTGCTTGGGCGGTTCTATTTTCAATTGCCCCGATAAATATTTACCGGTAAGACTTTCGGGGTTATTTATTATTTCATCATAATTTCCTTCAGCCACCACTTCGCCACCCAAATGGCTGGCAAGCGGCCCCATATCAATAATATGATCGGCTTCCCTCATCATCATTTCATCATGTTCAACAACAACCACCGTATTACCGAGGTCACGTAATTCTTTTAAAACAGTTATCAATCTTTCGGTATCGCGGCTGTGCAAACCAATGGAGGGTTCATCTAAAATATACAGTGAGTTGGTTAAATTACTGCCCAGGCTACGGGTTAACTGAATGCGCTGGCTTTCGCCGCCACTGAGTGAGTTAGCCAAACGGTTTAAGGTAAGATAGCCAAGCCCAACATCCAGCAATGTTTTTATGCGGTGATGAATTTCAATTAAAATTCTTTTTGCAACCTGCTGGTCGTATTCACTCAGCTTTAATTTTTCGAACCAGGTAAACAGATCTTTAACCGGCAATTCACATAATTGTCCGATATGTTTGCCGCCTACTTTTACATAGAGTGCTTCCGGCCGCAGGCGATAGCCTTTACAGGTCGTGCATAAGGTACGCCCACGATACCGGCTAAGCAAAACACGGTATTGTACTTTATATAAATTCTGTTCTACCTCTTTAAAAAAATCGTTGATGCCGTTTGCATGTTCATTGCCTTCCCACAAACCGGCCAATTGTTTTTCGGTTAAGTCAATAATTGGTTTATGAATTGGGAAATCAAATTTCTTGGCAGCTTTTACAAATGCTTCTTTCCATAAGCCCAGCTTCTCTCCTTTCCAGGGTGCCACAGCGCCTTCATACACACTTAAACTTTTATCCGGAATTATTAAATCAGGATCAATACCCAGTATCTGCGAAAAGCCTTCGCAAACCGGGCATGCACCAAAAGGATTGTTGAAAGAAAATAAATTGGGGACGGGTTCTTCAAATACAATTCCATCTGCCTCAAACTTATTGGAAAAATGCAAGAGCTTTTCTTTGTTCAATTCCAGGTACATTTCGCCTTCACCTTCGTAAAAAGCCGTGTTAACTGAATCGGCAATGCGGTGTAATTCATCTTCATCAAAGTTTTTGGCTACTAAACGGTCAATCAGAAGAAAAGCAGCCTCGCCCCCCCCGCCCCCTAAAGGGGGAGCTTTGGAGCCTGAATTTTTAAAGAGTCTTTTTTGTTCGCTTTCTTTCATCTCTAATAAATCTTCAATTCTAATTACTTCCTGATTTATATAAAGACGTGAAAACCCTTTCTGCAACAATATGTTTAGTTCTTCGGGAATACTTCTTTTTGCATGCTGCTTGAAAGTAACCAGCAATACTACCCTATCTCCTTCCGTTAAATTTTCAATGGCTTTTACCACATCAGCCACATCGTCTTTACTCACTTCTTTGCCGCTAACCGGCGATATGGTTTTACCGGCCCGGGCAAAAAGCAGTCGCAGGTAGTCGTAAATTTCTGTCATACTACCAACGGTACTGCGTGGCGTACGGGTAATTACTTTCTGTTCAATGGCAATGGCAGGGCAAAGTCCTTTTATATAATCCACATCAGGCTTGTTCATGCGTTGCATAAACTGGCGGGCGTATGCACTCAGGCTTTCGGCATATCGGCGCTGGCCTTCGGCAAACAACGTATCGATGGTTAAAGAAGATTTACCCGAGCCGGAAACACCGGTTACCACAATCAGTTTATCCCGGGGGATCACAACAGATACATTTTTTAAGTTATGTACCCGGGCACCCCTGATATATATATCCTTTTGCTGTGTTGAAGATGCTTCTTTACTTTTTGATCTTTCTTTTACTGATGCCATACTCAAAATTACTACATTAATACTGCTGCTATCTATTTGTGAAATTTTTCTTAAAGGTCTTTTTTACAGATAATTGTATAACAACTATGTGGTAGTTTTAGTTCATAGTTTGGTACCGGCCCTTAATCTGCATACGTAGTTTTACTAAGTAAAAAAAACCAAAAGATCGGGCGTTAATACTCATACTAAATCATAAACATCCTTTTATTTTTACAGTCCAATATCCAAAAAAATGAAAAGCCGTTAAAGCCTATCTAAAAGACTTCTACGCATTTTTCACCACTTTTTGGACCTGTTATTAAAATCCTAACAATCAAAAAAACTGTAGAAGTTTATGAAAATCCTTAACAATCTTACCGACCAGCAGCTTATCCATTTATATATGGATGGAGATGCCAATGCCCTTGCAACCATTGTAACCCGTTACAAGGACAAAATTTACACCTCTATTTACTTATTGGTAAAAGACCGGTACCTGACAGAAGACATCTTCCAGGACGTTTTTATCCGTATCATCGACACTTTAAAAGGTGGCCGTTATACCGATGAAGGTAAGTTTTTACCCTGGGCCATGCGTATTGCGCACAATATGTGTGTAGACCATTTCAGAAAAGTGAAGCGTACGCCCACTATTAAAACCAGCGACGACCGCGACATTTTTGAAGTACTGAATTTTTCCGAGCCAGGTGCTGATCATAAGATGATGAATGGCCAAAGCCAGGATAAAGTAAGGAAAATGGTTGATCTGTTACCGGAAGACCAACGTGAGGTGATCATCTTACGCCACTACGCCGATTTAAGCTTTAAAGAAATTGCCGACCTTACCAGCTGCAGCATTAACACCGCCCTGGGCCGTATGCGCTATGGGTTAATTAACCTGCGCAAAATGATGACCGAAAAACAAATTGCTTTATAAACTCATTACACACTTCTCTGCCCGAGAAGGAATTCTGTAATCCCCCCGATTCAAACTTAAAACCTCTCCCTACACAATGTAGGGAGAGGTTTTTTTATATCAACTTTGCCAAAGTTTAAAACTTTGGCAAAGGTCTTTCAGCAGGTTACTGTTTTTTTGATTTATTAAATGCATCCAGCCCGCAAAGCAGCCAGTCCCGATACTCTTTTATACCGGGTGTATAACCAACAGGGTTGTTCATTAAAAGCTCATCGCCGTTTAAAATGGCATATAATGGCTGGGCATTGTTTTTAAAATTCTCCGTTTCAAATGTTGCCCATTTATCGCCTACCGTTATAATTTCTTTGTCTACACCTTCTTTTGTTTTATAAGTGAACTGTTTTGCGGCAGGCAGTTTTTTCTTGTCATCCACATATAACGATAACAGAATAAATTTTTCGCTCATAATGCTTTTTATAGTTTCATCAGTCCAAACATTCTCTTCCATCCTGCGGCAATTAACACAGGCATAGCCGGTAAAATCTATCAGTATTGGTTTATTTTCTGCCTTTGCTTTTTGCAATGCCAGTTCATAATCCTTTAAGGGCTCAAAATTTTTGCAGTTTACCGGATTCTGATAAACACTATAACAAAGCGGTGGCGGAAACCCACTGATCAGCGTAAGATTAGCATATTTGGAATTGGTTACTCCCGGTACCAGGTAAATGGTGAAAGCCAGAAAAATAGCGGCTAAAAAAAACCTTGCTTTAGACAGTTTCTTTTTCGGGCTATCCAATGGGAACTTTATTTTTCCGAGCAAATAAAGCGTTAGGCCAACGCCTACCAGTATCCAGATACCGATAAACACTTCTCTTTTTAAAATACCCCAATGCATAACGAGGTCGGCATTGGATAAAAATTTTATGGCCAGCGCAACTTCCACAAAACCCAGTACAACTTTTACCGAATTAAGCCAGCCGCCCGATTTAGGCAAGGAGTTTAACCAGTTTGGAAATAATGCAAATAATGCAAAGGGTAATGCCAGTGCCAAACCAAAACCAGCCATACCGGCGGTTAACTGCACAGCTCCACCGGTTAATGAACCTACCAGCAAAGAGCCCAAAATAGGGCCGGTGCAGGAAAATGAAACGATGGCCAGCGTGAGGGCCATAAAAAAGATACCGATTATATTCCCTCCACCGGATTTAGCATCTGCCCGGCCGGAAAAGCCACTTGGTAAACTGATCTCGTAAAAGCCAAAAAAGGATAAAGCAAATAAAATAAATATTGCAAAGAAGATCACATTCAGCCAGGGGTTTGTGGAAACTGAATTAAGTATCTCCGGGCTGGCACTATCCAAAAAATAAAAAGGTACACTCAGTAATACATAAATAAGTAAAATAAAAAAACCATACAGGCTTGCATTAAAAATACCCTGTCTTCTTGAAATGGCCTTTTTTGTAAAGAAAGAAACCGTGAGCGGGATCATAGGGAAAACGCAGGGTGTGATCAAAGCAACCAGCCCACCCAGGAAACCAAGCAGGAAAATAGTTAATAAGCCTCCTGAAGCCGATTCTTCTGCAGTGATTCCCGTACCGCCGCAATCATTAACAGGATTATTTAAATCGATGGTTGAAATTAAGATCCTGTTAGAGGACGACACATCTACACCTCCCTCCATATCGATCTCAATCTTTTTCTCCTCCGGAATAAAAGCATCGTTGTTGGCCGTATTAAACAGCAATGTTACTTTTAATTTTGCCGGAACGGTACCGCTTAAATTTATCTTTTGCAAAACCACCAGGCTTTTCTCAATAACCTCGGTTTGTGTTTCAAAAATCTTATCAGCGATGGTTTTGGTGTTGCCGGTTATTTGCTGGTCTCCCGCTTTTTGAATGGCTGAATCTGAGAATGTTATAGTAAATCCTTCCAACCCTGCAGCTGTATTGGCCTTTGCATACACATGCCAGCCCGCTTTAATGGTTCCGGTAAGTTTAATTTCATACTGGCCTGCTGCAATTTTTTTGCCGGTTGCCTGCCAGGTTACTGCTGCAGAATCCTGGGCAAAAACAGGAAGCTGGAAGAAAAAGATGACTGCAGTTAGTAATGATACTATCCTCTTGAATTGCATGGTGCTTATTTAAAAAAAATCCCGACAAATCTTATCGGGAATATATGATGCGTCTCTATTTGCCGCCAACATTAATGGTAAAAGGAACATCTCTTGGAGGCAGGCATTTCCGGTCGTTACATACCATAAAGTTTACAGTGCCTTTAACAACAGTTGCAATGGAAGATTTCACTTTCACTTTCTGAACAAAATCAACTTTATTGGTATAATATTTCAAAACAGAATTAAAGTTCTTATCGAAAGATTTTTCCATTTTACCAATTTCCATCACTTTCCCATCAAAACTTACGAGCGGGTTGGGTGTAAATTTAAAGGTGGTTGGCTCCGGGCCTTCGCCGGCATCCTGTGCATATAAATGCCAGTTATCAGTTATAGTGGCGGTAATTCGCAGTTCATAGGTTTTATCAGCAATTTTTTTTGCTGAATAGGTCCACAACACCGGGTTATTGATCTGGGCATGCACAAAGCCTGCAAAGAACAACATCAGTCCGGCTAAAAATATCTTCTTTATGTATAATTTATTCATAAGCAAATTTACAAATTACAGCGTTGGTATTTTACAGGTTAACGACCGTTTAACCCTTAAAATTGTTAATTTATACCAAACAGGTGATTAAAAACATCTTTGCCATCAACATTACCGAGTGCTGAGCTTACTGCTCTTTCAGGGTGCGGCATCATACCAAAAACGTTTCTTTCGGTATTGCAGATACCTGCAATGTTATGAATGGCACCGTTTGGATTGGCAGCCGCATTAATATTCCCTTTTTCATCACAATACCTGTAAATTACCTGGCGGTGCATTTCCATTGTTGCCAGCGTGGCCTCATTTGCATAAAACCTTCCTTCTCCATGGGCAACCGGAATCATAAGCGGAGCCGGAGGATTCATTGCATCTTCTGCTGCCGCTTCTTTTATATAAACATTATTACACACAAATTGTTGCTGGCTGTTGCGCAGTAATACGCCGGGCAATAACCCGCTTTCGCAAAGGATCTGAAATCCATTACAAACACCCAGCACTTTACCACCCTGGTTGGCAAATCCAATAACACTTTGCATCATCGGACTGAAACGGGCAATAGCGCCGCAGCGTAGGTAATCGCCATAACTGAAACCACCCGGCAATACAATACAATCGTCGGTGTTAAACATGCTCAGATCTTTGTCTTTATGCCAAAGCTGAATTACTTCCTGTTGCAGTTCATTTTGCAGGGCTTCTATCATATCCCTGTCGCAGTTACTGCCGGGAAAAACTACTACGCCAAATTTCATGTACGAATGTTGTTTTATGAGTTGATGTTTGGTTGTTTAATATTGCGATGCAGTATGCTTCGAATTCGCTCAGGCTAAACTCCACGATGATGAGTAATGAAATAAAGCCAGGTACATAACTTTTGACTTCATATCTACAATCGGGAGATAGCTTCGTCGTGCCTCCTCGCTATTACGTATATAACTGCAAAGGTACAATCAGTATTTCAATTATTGGACGAAGTAACTGATAACAATTACCAAAGCTACCATAACCCAGTGCAAAACAGCAGCAACCCAGCTTTTGGCAGGATATAAAAAAGCAGCAGCGATAAAGGCTGAAAGCGGCACTGCGCAAAGGATCCAGTATTCGAAACTATGCGATGCATTTACAAAAGGAATAAATAAGGCCACCAGCAGGTACAGGAAGGTGAGGTTCCAGGCTTTACGGGCCTGTATGAGCTGACGGCGGAAATTTTGCTGGATATAAAATATACCGGTCATGGCACTGATCAAAACAATAATGATAGCTGCATAGGCCCATTGCGATTGACTGAATAGCGGGTAGTTAACAGCAAAACCCGGAAATTGGTACCCCTGCCATTTATCGGTTAAAAAAACAATGGCCAGTAAAAAATAATAAGGGGTAATAATACCCAGCAGGGCAATGAGCCACTCAGCCAGTTTAAACGGTCGTGTAATGGCCAGTCCAAAAATAATTAACGCCGCAAATGCAATAGAAGGGAAATAAAAAAAAGTGGCAATACCAATGGCAATGCCAATACTGAACAGAATTGTTTTTGGCTTCTGATTGCTGTACAGTCCGCTCATTTTAGACCATACCCAGATCAGCAAACTGTTTATGATAAGTGGCGAAGACAGGGTATTCCATTCTGCAAACAGTGATGTGATGAGCAGGTAACTCATGCCTGTAAGGTAGTGTGGGCGTTGCATGATACGCTGATCATTCACCAGCTTATTGAAATAAACAGCCTGGGAAAACAATAAAATAAATGTAATAACGGGAAAGATCCATGGTAAATAAACAGCTACCGGATTCAAATATTTTAATATTACCCTGTATAAAAACCCATCGATCTGCTGCGGTTGCGGCACTTTGGGGTGCAGGAACATAGGAAGCTTGAGTAAAAGCCCATACAATAACAGCAAAAAATTGTTATAGGAGTTATTGGCTTTAAATGTTCCGGTCACCTGTAAATAGCTTGAAGTTGAATAGTTGTGACAAAATTGCACAATTATTATTACTTGAAGAAAACTGTTTGATTGCCGCAGGTTGTAATACAGTCTAAAAATCTACTTTGGCAAAACAAATATTGTTGCGGTAAGTACAGGGAATAATAATTTGCCTGGCACCCACCTGTTTACTCAGGCTTGGCATAAACTCGTAACCTTTTTGCGGGCTTTTTAATGTAGGGTACCGGGTAATGGTTCCATCCGCTGCAATCGCCTGGTCAGAAACGACCTGGTACTTACGGTCACTGTTAAATAAAAAATGGATCTCGTTGCCTGATGTGAGTGTGGAAAAAGACATGAAATTTTCTTCCATATCATCAAACTGACTTTTGTGCAGTACTTTACTCCATTGCACCTCCCCTGTTTTACTGATACTTAACACGAGGATATTTTCGTAATAATAACGGGTACTTTGATTATTTAAATTGTTTAATGGCCTGTAATACCCCCTGAAAGGATTGTAATAAAAATTGCCTGACGAAAGGGTGTACGGATTGTACAGATAATCGTATCGGCTAAAATTATTATTATTGCCACGGGTATCTGCTGTATAATCTTCTGCAGCAAGAATAAAACCACCGTCGGCTTTTACAACAACCTGGCGTATAAAAAAGTTATCCAGTGAAAAGCGTAACAAACCGCCGGACTTTGCTTCATAGCGAAGTGAATCATTTAGTTCTGTAAACCGGGCTGCGTATTGTTTATCTGCTGCTTTATCCCAAACAAACGTGAACAAGCCTTCAATACTGCCCCGGTTTTTTTTGTAATAAAAAGTATTGATCAGGTAGCGGTTATTGCGGTTGTCTATTTTAAGTTTTACCTCGTCGATGTATTTTTCATTCAGGTCAATTTCCTTACCATCGAATGTTTCCGCTTGCGGTGATTTAATAAAAATGCTTAAAGCGCTATTGTTATCCCGGTTGCCGGATTGCTTTGCATAGGTGAAAACAAAACTGCCATCGTTACCAACCAAAAAATTGTCATAACTCTCCCTTCGTTCGTTATAATCAACCAGCATCCTGTTCTTACTGATGAGTTTCATGTCGTTATCAAAAAGCAGGCTTTGCATATTAAACTTCTGATACCGTGTCTGTATTTTAAAAATGATGATCTTCTTCCTGTCTTCGCTGTAAATGGTGGTGTATATTTTATTATCCGACATTACCGGAATCCGGGTTGTATCGATCTCAACGGGTTCACTCATTTTCTGTGCATTGGCATTCATTTTTACTGCCATGCAGTGCAATATAGTTCCCCGTTGGTATTGATAAACCATTACAAAATAATCAGGATAAGAAACAAAATCTATATTAAAGGTTCTTTCCGGAACATCCAGTTTTACGGTTTCAAGGGTATTCATGTCCTTATCAAAAATGCTGATCTTATGATTGGAACGGATATTTTTATATACAAGAATATTACCCGCAGGGTCCTGTGGACTGTTCATTTTTCCGATGATCTCAAAATTCATATCCCGGGTATCTTCCCGGTCAAAATCAGAAACAGCAACAGACTGGGCAATAACCGAAATGGGAAGAATAAAAAACAGAATAAACAGGTATTGATATATACGTTTCATGCAGGCAATGCTTTATATTTAAAATTACGATTTAAAAGTCAATGATTATACACTGAACAAGATGAGCGGAATTTTGTTTTTACATACAATATTTTAACTTTTTATATGAAGCAAACGGTATTAATAACAGGCGGTACGGGAATGGTTGGCAAAGCACTTACCCGGGCACTGGTTAAAAAAGGATATAAAGTAATTATTTTAACCCGCAATGTAAGGGGCAAAGAGCAGCAGGAACAGGTGCAATATGCAGCCTGGGATGTAAGTAAGCAGCAAATGGATAGGCATGCCCTGCAGGAAGCAGATTATATTATTCACCTGGCAGGGGCAGGCGTTGTTGAAAAAAAATGGACAGCAGCTTACAAAAAAGAGATACAGGATAGCCGAACCGAAAGCAGCAGGTTAATCATTGATAGTTTAAAAAATAATTCAGGAAGCTATCGGAACAAAGTTAAAGCCGTCATCAGCGCCAGTGCCATTGGCTGGTATGGTGCAGATACCGAACCGGTTAAACCATTTACAGAAAATGATGCAGCCGATAATAGTTTTCTAGGGCACACCTGTAAGTTATGGGAAGAAAGCATTGAGCCGGTTACAACCATGGGCAAGCGATTGGTAAAGTTCAGGATTGGCATTGTATTAAGCAATGAGGGTGGCGCATTGGTGGAATTTAAAAAACCGCTACGTTTTGGGGTGGCAGGCATATTAGGCAATGGAAAACAAATGGTAAGCTGGATTCATATTGACGACCTCTGCAACCTGTTTATTGCCGGCATTGAAAATGAAAGCTTATCAGGGAGTTACAATGCCGTAGCCCCCAATCCTGTCAGCAATAAAGCGCTTACATTAACCCTGGCAAAAGCCATGAAAGGCAAATTTTACATTCCCATGCCCGTACCGGCATTTGTTTTAAAAATAATGATGGGGCAAAGAAGTATAGAAGTTTTAAAAAGCACCACGGTAAGCAGCAAAAAAATACAGGATGCAGGTTTTGCATTTGGATTTAAAAACATTGAAGCTGCATTGCAAGATCTGTCAGCAGCTACAGGTCAGCGTTAATGAATTTGCGGCGGCTCCAGATATAAAAAATAACCAGGTAAGCCATTGCCAGGGCAAATACCAGCCAGGTGTAATCCGAAGGCATGATTGACTTACTCATGGCCTTGATCGGGTTATCAGGAAATTCCAGTAAAGCATCAGCAGCATTCATCGGAAGATAATCCCCGATATTCCCGAGGTCTATCGCATTTTCTCTTTTTAATTTCATGCTCAACACATTCAGCAATTGAGATACAATGTTTTCGGAACCCAGGTATATAAAAAATATGCCGATGGCAAAGCCGGTACGTTTTACCAGCACAGAAAATAAAATGGCAATTATGTTATAGGATAGTGCTTTCAGAAAAAAATAGCCCACAAACAATATTCCGTTCAACGAAAATGAAGTGCCTGATCCCCAGCCAAAAATAAGTGCCGAAATGATAACAAGCAGTGTGGCTGCCGCTGCAAAAATGAAGGCCATTATAATTTTTACACTGATGAACTGTTGCCTGCTTAAGCCATCAATAATATTTTGCCGGTGCGTTTTAAAGGTATATTCATTTGTAAAAAGCATAAGTAGCAGCAGTGCCGGTAACAGTAAAATATACCCGGTTGCATAGCTGGTAGATTGCCAGGTATTCTCAAAATCGTAAGGCGAAAAAGATACCAGGCCGGCACCGGGTACATTCTTAACTATATTTTTGTTTACCAAAAAAACGATATAGTTAAGTGCAAACACGCCGATGATGAAAAACAGCGTCATCACTATAAAAGCAGTGTAATTTTTTACTTTAAGCCATTCTATTTTTAACAGGTTGATCATGGTACAGCATAATTATTATTAAGAATTTTATTTGTCGCTTTGCCTGCCGGTAATTTCCAGGAACCTGGTCTCCAGGGATTTTCTTTTTACATTTAATTTGTTCAGCACGATCCCTTTTTCAAAACAAAAACGATTGACTGCCTCACCGGTAATTTTTTCAGTACACACCAGGTGTAGATCGTTATCAACTTCTGTTACAGTCTCTACGCCTTCCAGTTGCTGAATAATATTTTTTAAAGTCCCGTTGTCTGTTGAACTGATGTCTATCAAAACATTCAGCCCTGAATGTTCACCGCTTGTATCCATCAATGCTGCTACAGAGCTTACCGTTTTTAAAACTCCTTTTTGAATGATGGCAACATGAGTACAAACCTTCTCCACTTCATCCAGGATATGGCTTGCCATAATGATCGTTTTACCCCCCTTGTACAACTGCCTGATCAACTCCCTGATCTCTGCAATACCTGCAGGATCCAGTCCGTTTGTTGGTTCATCAAAAACCAGGATTTCGGGATCGCCCAGCAAAGCCGCAGCAATGGCCAGCCGCTGTTTCATGCCCAGTGAATAAGTGCTGAAATTAGAGTCTTTTCGTTCATATAAATTTACCAATCGCAATACCTTTTCAATATCCCCTTCTCCCCTGCCCTTGATCTTTGCTGCTATCTGCAGGTTTTTTTCTGCACTCAGGTAATGGTAAAAATTAGGAGTTTCCAGCAGTGTACCGATCTTTTTTCTCAGATCATTTGGCGCCAGCCCTCCACCGGCCCAGGCAAAGGAGCCTCCGGATGATTTTATAACATCCATGATAATACCAAGCAGGGTTGTTTTACCGCTTCCGTTTGGCCCTAAAATACCAAACACCGTTTTGGGTGGTACTTCAAAGCTCACCTTATCAAGCGCCCTGATCCTTCCATAATTTTTTGTTAGATTATCAATGCTGAGTATTGCCATAGATCAAAATATAAGAGGGGATGAAGATAACAGAATTTTATTAATCTGGTTAAGGCAAATGTTTTTCGTGCCATACAGATGAAAATTCACCGATTACTGCCTTGCCCCTTTCATTAAATGGAAGATCAGCCAGGTGCAGGTCGTCAATATCTTTTTGTAAAACCCTTCGGGTAAATGGATTTAAAGTGCCGCCCTTTTCGCCGGCGGCAACTTCGGGATAGTATTGAAAAGGCGGATCAACCAACGTACCACGTGGATACATGATACCCGGTGTTCCTGCTCCCCTTATGTCAAGGTTGTGTGGATGAAGCAACCCAAGTGTATGGCCAAATTCATGTGCTGCAGTGGTGGAGTTATCCAGGATATTTTGCAATTTAAAATACCCGGTATTGCAGTTGATGGCGTCAACAAAAGATATATCGCCATGCACAAATTCTTCTACCCGAAAATAATTATTACGGGGATCGGTATTTTCAAAAACTATTGGTGGCGTAAGTGTACGGTCAAACCTGCCTTCTATTGTAAACCGTACATCGTATATTTTTTTGGAGAACCAGCCATCCCTAATAGCTACTTTTCCTTCAGCATGATTCCAGAAATTTTCAATATCAGCTGCTATCTGAAATGCCAGGGCTTCATGGGCAGCATCGCCGTAAATTATTATTATAGCACGAATAATAAGCAGGTTCTTTTCCGGCAGCAGTTCCACTTCTCCCATTCATTGATGTTTTTTACAATAACGAATGTATCAGTTTATTTTTGGTTTGTTGGATCCGCATCAGTAAAAATTTACCCGGCTAATGAAACCCCGATCAATTTTCCAATACCAAATGTAATGGCAGCTGCCGCCAGGCCAAATACCACCTGCCTTAAGCCAGAGAACCAGATACTTTTTCCGGTGAACAAGGTGATGGCAGCGCCAATTAAAAATAAACCCAACGCACTTCCTGCCACACTGATAATAATGGCTGTTGTACCATTTGTAAAAAAGAAAGGAATAACCGGTATCACCGCACCAACAGCAAAAAGTATAAATGAATAAACTGCCGCTTCCATGGCAGAACCTTTTAACTCTTCGGCATTAATACCCAGTTCTTCCTTTACGAGTATTTCATAAGCAAGATCTTTATCCAGCATGATTTCTGCCGCCATCGTATGTGCCTGATCTTCCGGTATCCCCTTTGCCATATAGATCAGTGCCAGTTCTTTTTGCTCCCCTTCGGGATTTGTTTCCAGTTCATCCATTTCCAGCTGCATCTGGTTTTCAGAAAGTTCCTGCGAACTTTTTACCGATATCCATTCGCCCAATGCCATAGATAAAGCACCAGCCAGTAATCCGGCAACACCGGCCAGCAACACACCACTTTGACCGGAGGTGGCACCGGCTATCCCCATCACTAAACTAAAGTTAGATACCAATCCATCATTACCTCCTAAGACTGCCGCCCTTAAAGCATTTCCGCCAACCGAACGGTGCCTGCTTTCAAATTTGGCAACATTGCCCCCGGTAACATTTGATTGATTTTCGAGCAGCGAACGCAAAATGGTTACATGGTTTGCTTCTGTACCCGTGATGGGCAATTTATTTTTATTTTTTGCTGCAATTACTGCTGTTGAAATACTTTTTTCGGTGTCCATTAAAACACCCAGAATATAATCGTACCCAAATATTTTCCCTATCCTGTTCAATGCCCTTGCCCTGAAGGAGGGTGGCGGAAGTTCAGTCAATCCCTGCCGTTGTAAAAAAGCAGTTGCATGCCCCTTTTCAATTTCGCTCATTTGCTTAAACACATTGGCAACTGTTGCATCATCTTCAACTTCGGCCAGTTTGTTATACAAATAAGAAGCATCAACTTCTGTCTGCAGATTTTTATTTTTATTGATTTTCAAAATTGAAAGGTTTTATTTTCTTAAATATAAGTATGATCCCTTGTTTAAAGAGGAATGATAATCTGAATACGATCATTGTGGTTTAACATATTCAATCATCCGGCAACACCAGGGCATGCAGGTGTGATGCTGGTATCATAAAAATAATTTACAGCAAAGATGGCACCACCTGTATTTGAATTGGTTAGCTGTTGCTTAAGATTGGCTTAAGAAAAACTGGTAAAATAATTTTGGTTAAACGAGACGCTAATTCCGCAACGGCTTACCGGTTTTTAATATAGATTGAATTCTTTCCAATGTTTTTTTCTCTCCCGTTAAACTTAAAAATGCTTCTCTTTCCAAATCGAGTAAATATTGTTCGCTTACTAAGGTTGGTTCACTCAGATCGCCGCCGCACATAACATAAGCCAGTTTTTTGCCCACCGTTACATCGTGATCGGTTGCATAGTTACCACGCCACATACCATTGATACCGGCATGCATGGCACCCAGCATGGAACGGCCCAGCACTTTAATATCTGTTCGTTGTACGGGCATTACATAACCATCCTCATACATATCTATCACTGCCTGTTTTGCTTCAGCGATCCGGCGGCCCTGGTTAATGCTTACCATATCCTGGCCGTGCCTGTAAATACCCAGGTCAAAAGCTTCGTAAGCCGAAGTGGCAACTTTTGCAGTTGCAATGGTTAAAAAACGGTTTTGTAAAGGAATGGTTTCAGGTTCGCCGTTATGCACTTCATCCGATGCCCTTAATACAAACTCTTTGGTGCCGCCGCCGCCAGGAATTACACCAATACCCACTTCTACCAAACCGGTATATGTTTCTGCTGCGGCAATCACCCTATCGGCATGCAGGCTCATTTCGCAACCACCACCCAGGGCCAAACCATGCGGTGCCAGTACAACAGGGATACCTGAATACCTCACCCGCATCATGGTGTTTTGAAACTGGCGTATGGCCATATCGATCTCATCATAATCCTGTTCAATGGCCATCATAAATATCATGGCCACATTGGCACCTGCACTAAAGTTTGGCCCGTCATTGGCAATAACCAAACCTTTGTATTTTTCCTCTGCCAAAGCAATGGAACGCTGAATACCTTCCAGTACTTCGCCGCCAATGCTGCCCATTTTGGTGTACCATTCCAATCCAAGTACATCATTTCCCAAATGATAAGTACGGCAGGCTGAATTCTTCCAAACGGTTTCGTTCTCAAAATTCCTCATTACAATAAAGGCATCTGCACCCGGCATTACTTTATAAGATTTACTACTAACATCATAGCACAAACGCTTTCCGTTCTCTACCTTATAAAAAGAAGTGGCACCACTTGCCAGCATTTCATCAACCCAGGCAGCCACTTTATAACCGGCGGCTTTCATCGCTTCGGTTGTTTTTGCCACGCCCAATACATCCCAGCTTTCAAAAGCTCCGATCTCCCAGCCAAAGCCGGCCATCATGCCATCATCAACGCGGTATAGTTCATCGCTTATTTCAGGAATGCGGTGAGCAATATAAGAAAACAGATTGTAGTGAAACAGGCGGTAAAATTCTCCGGCCTTATCGGTACCCGCACACAAGGCTTTAATCCTGGTTTTAAGATCTTCAATTGGTTTGGCTGCTTCTAAAGTGGCAAACTTTGGTTTTTGCCTGGCGCCATATTCCATGGTTTGCAAATTCAACGTTAGAATTTCCTTTTCGCCTGTGGCCGATTTTGTTTTCTTGAAAAAGCCCTGCCCTGTTTTATCGCCCAGCCAGTTATTTTCCACCATTTTGTTTAACCAGGCCGGAATGTTGAAGATTTCTTTTGCTTCATCATTGGGGCAATTATCTGCAACTCCTTTGGCAACTTTCACCAATGTATCAATACCTACTACATCCGCCGTGCGGAAGGTGGCAGATTTTGGACGGCCAACAATGGGGCCTGTAAGTGCATCGATCTCGTCAATATTCAACTGCAGTTTTTCCATGGCATTCATAATGGCCATCATGCCAAAAACGCCCACCCGGTTGGCGATGAATGCAGGTGTGTCTTTACACAATACAGTTGTTTTACCTAAAGTAAGATCACCATAATGCATTAAAAAATCAACTACCTCCGGATCGGTATGCGGTGTTGGAATAATTTCCAGCAAACGTAAATACCGTGGCGGATTAAAAAAGTGTGTGCCACAAAAATGTTTTTTAAAATCATCGCTCCTGCCTTCCGTCATCATGTGTATAGGAATACCCGAAGTATTAGAGGTGATGAGGGTTCCGGGCTTACGGTATTTTTCAACATCGGTAAAAACCAGTTGTTTAATATCCAGTCTTTCCACCACCACTTCAATCACCCAATCGCAATCGGCAATATCTTTCATATTGTCGGTAAAATTGCCGGTGGTAATTCTTTTTACCACCTCTTTATTATAAACGGGTGATGGGTTTGATTTTATGGCCGCAGCGAGTGCATCATTCACGATCTTATTTTTTTCTGCAGGCTTTGCATCAGCAGGCGTATCCTTTGGCTGTATATCCAGCAATAACACTTTCAATCCTACGCCTGCAAAATGACAGGCAATACGGCTGCCCATTACACCACTGCCTAACACAGCTACTTTTTTTATTATTCTTTTTGACATGATCTGAAATTAGTTAGTTAAACAACTATTTGATAATTCGAAATTAAGACATTTGTAATTAAGCTGAAAATAAAAACCAAAAGCCGTTACTGTTATGGTTTTAATGCGATAAAAACTGATGGATCACCCTTTATCTTACGTTGAAAAAGAAAGTTTACCAAACTGAAGGAGGAGTTGTCAATCCAGGTTAAAGCCGGGTACTGAGGAAAGTAATGCTTCAGAAAACTGCATTGAAAATAATAACCCGACAAGGCATTGATCTTTGATTTGCCGATCACCGATGCCATACTATCGGCCATAGAATTCATTTCATCCTTACTCATTTTATATGGATTAAAAAAAGGAACGTAGTAAGCTGTAAAGAAATTGCTGTCGGTGAATGCTGTTAACAGGTCGGCCCTGGCTGACTCTACCAGTATCCTATGTTGCAATTTGTATTTATTGCGCAGTGCTGCTAATGCTTGTAAAGCAGGCAGCGCATTAGAATCTCCCAGGTTTTTTATATCCAGCCAGATGCCTGCCTGCAGCTTTTTTTGCTCATACACCTGCAATAAATTATTAAGACTATAGCCAATATTTTTTTCAGGGTCGTGATGAACATAGAAAGATCTTGCCGCTGTATCAAAATAAACATCACATTCAAAACCTGCATCATCCACCATAAGCTCATTCATCCGTTCTTTGGTATTAACAGCTTTCTTCCAGTTTTTATCTTTATTTACCAGGATGCTTTTACTTTGTGGCAGCAATGCTACCTTTTTAACATCCGTAAAATCCTTAGGAAATAAAACCCGGGTCTGTCCCTTATGTTGCAGCACATCAACCACCAGGTACAGCCCTATGATAAAGGCCATTAGCTTATATTTGTTTGATGCAATCCACTTCAGCATGAACAGTAACGTTTTATGAAATTTAAAAACTTATCATTTTCAGGTAAGGCCGTTTGGCAAAATAACAAACCCTTTATCTGGTTCCTGATGGGTTTATTATTACTTCATTCGGTTTTAAAAATAATATTTTATCAGTATAACCAGCCATTATTATTTGCAGGAGCAGCAACAGGCATTACAGCATCTGAAAAACTACAACTGGTCAAATGGTCGCTGGGTATGGATACCCTCACGCTGCTGGGCATTAATTCCTTTTTATTATTAACGTTAACTGCAGTAAGATTTATTACAGAAAAAATCTCGGCCTGGCTTGATCTGGCATTGGCATGGCTTGTTATTCCCTTTTTTACTTTAATAAACAGCTTTGCCCTTATCCTTAACCTGGCAGATATATTTTACTTTCGGTTTCATTTTCAGCGGGCAAATGCAGACCTGCTCTATGTACTGGACCATCCCTTGAACCGGCTGATGCAGCAACATTTTATGATCATACTTATTTTTTTTGTAACCCTAGCGGGGATCATTTACCTGGTATTTCGTATGCACATTAAAATATTCAGGTCTTTTATACGAGGGGATAATTGCAGGTTAATAACTGTTGTACTTTTCATTGCGTTGGCAGGATCATTCATTTTTAAAAATGCCTGTAGCCAGGTCCTGGTACCCACTTACCCAATGGTTGAATTACCAAGCAAACAACTACCCTTTGTTCAAAACTCATTTCATACATTTTTGTATTCATTTTTCAGGAAAGGGGAAGCTATTCTGCAGAAAAAATATATGAGCGATGTTGAAGCAGACTCGATAATTCCCATCAGGAAAAAACTCAACATCAGCAATACCACATCGGGCAAGAAAAACATTGTGCTTTTCATCATGGAAAGTGTTCCTTATGATTTTTTTGATGCTGCCGGTGCGTATAAAGTCAGCATGCCTTTTTTTGATTCGTTGGTGCAAAAAAGTACCTTCTTCAACAATGCATTTTGTTATGCACACGAGAGTAATAAAGGCATAACGGCAATACTTACGGGCATCCCCACGTTATCTGATATCCCGCTTTATCATTCACCCTACATTAATATGCCCTTTACCCCCATTGGAACGGCATTAAAAAAACTACATTACCGATCCCTGTTCAACATCGGCGATGAGTATGATAATTTTGGGTTTGCCAAATGCATGAACTGGCTGGGTATTGATGGGTATTACAGCAAAGAAGATATACCCGGTTATAAGGATTTACCGGCACACAGTATGGGATTGCAGGATTTACAGGTGCTTGACTTTTTCAGACAAAAAGTAAATCAGCAGCAACAACCTTTTTTTGCAATTCAGTATAATATCTCTACCCATTATCCTTATGATATTGAGGAAACTTATGCAAAAAGATCGCCACAAAATTATACGGCTGCCATGAAAGCGATGCAGTATTATGATTACAGCCTGCAGCAATTTTTCAATGCTGCAGCAAAAGAATCCTGGTTTGCAAATACCAAATTCATCTTTTGTTCCGATCATTGGTTATTTCCGCAGGCGAAGCTGGGAACGTATACACCGGTTTCTTCCAACCGCATCCCGATCATTATTTTTGATCCGGCTGATAACAGAAAGCAAACAGATAACCGCCTGGCAAGCCAGTTTGATATACATGCAACGATCCTGGCAGCAGCAGGTTACCGGGACAGCATCATCACTTACGGAAATAATTTACTGGATAGCAATACAGTCAGCAACTATGTTTTTGCTAAATCGGGCGGAACCATTTACCAGGTTATAGATAATAGTTATGTATTGGGATTTAATACCGTCAGCAATAAAGCTGAGTATCTGTATGATTATAAAAACGACCCGCAAATGAAAAAAATCTTTCGGCAGATAAAAACTATTTGCAAATATTAAACAGGTTGTTGATCACGATCCAGGCTTTCCTTCAAAAAACAACCTCGCACTACAACAGTAATGTTAAATAAAAAAGACTCAATAAATGAGTCTCTTTTAATAAATACTTATAGATAGATGATTATTAATCTTCGAAAAACTCCTGCAAACTGTTACTAACATAGCCCCATTTACCTTCCATTGTTTTTACCATAACATAATTACCACCTTTTAAAACTTTAACCTCAGTAAACCTGGGAAGCAATTCCTTTTGAGTTAAAAAGAAGAACCCTTTATATTTACTAGTGGCAGTTAAAATAAAACCTCCTGCTGCATCATATACAATATCTGAATAAATAGCTTCTACCACATTCTGGTATTTGGTGTTTTTTAACCCCGTTTGTCCGTCTTTGGTAAAAATAAAATAGCTACTGCCATCCGCTGCCTTTACATATTGCAGCCTGGAATTTTCTACGGCTAAATACTTTTTTTAATGGTACTGTAATTAGATACAATAACAACCGAATCGGGTTTGTTGGTTTCTGGAATACTATTTTCACTGATTGCCGGGCATTTGGTCAATTGAGCGCCTTTTGTATCAATACAGATCTCGTATCCATTGGCCGCGGGGGCCGCACCTGCAAAGAGTACAGTTTTTTGTACAGCGGGTGCCTTATCTTTTGGATTAGGCTTTGTATCTGAACCATAAAAGCCTACCCGAAAACGCTTGGCAGCATAAAATTTTATGGGAATAACAACTTTCCCTTCCTTATTGATGTAGCCATATTTACCGCCCTTTTTAACTACGGCAAAACCTTCGTAAAATAGATCAGCTTCGTCATACGCTGGTGTAATGATTATATTTTTATCCGGTGAAGCATAACCCCACAGATCACCTTTCCGGAAAGGAATTAAAGACATGTCGGGTTCCTGTGCAAATACAGGTACTGTAAATGCAATAAACAGGGCCAATAGTAAATTTTTGCTAATCATATATATAGTTTTAATGTTCCAGACAAAAATAGGTCCAAACAGCCGAAAATGGGAAACCGCCGTTTCTATTAACCAGTGCTTAAGTAAAAAAGTGTGAATTATGTAACATTATTATTGGATTTTTATAAAAATAATAATATCAACTCACTCCGCTTCCAGTATCAATTAAAGTATCCGGATTTACAAAATGCAATTTGCCGGATTTGTCTTCTGCCATTAAGATCATGCCCTGGCTTTCTATACCACGCATTTTACGTGGTGCCAGGTTCGCAACAACAACAACCTGTTTACCAATAATATCTTCGGCATTAAAATGCAGGGCTATTCCGCTTACTATAGTCCTGGTTTCAAAACCAAGATCAACAGACAATTTTAAAAGTTTATCTGCTTTTTCTACTTTTTCGGCAGAAAGGATGGTTCCTACTTTCAGATCGATCTTTGCAAAATCATCAAACTGGATTTCAGGCTTAGCCCCCCCACCCGCCAAGGGGGGATTTTGAGACGCTGTATTTGCAGGTTTCTTTTCTATATTTTCCATTTTAATTTTTTCGCTTTTAATTTTTAATTTCTCAACCTGTTCTTTTACTTCATCATCTTCTATTTTTCGAAACAGTAATTCCGGTGGCCGTAAGGAATAACCAACACTCAGCAGTTTTGCTTTGCCGGCATTTTCCCAATCAAGCATTTTATCTACCACTTTCATCATGTAGCACATTTTTTTTGCTGCAAATGGTAAGAAAGGGTTTATGAAGACAGCCAGGTTAGCTGTTAACTGTAAACAAATGTGTAAACAGTTATCAATTTGCTTTTGGGCCCCGGGATTTGTTTCAAGTGACTTTGCAACAATCCACGGCTCTTTATCCTGCATGTACTTATTGCCCTTACGTGCAATGTCTATCACTTCAAATAAAGCATCCCTGAATTTATACGCTTCAATATTACCTTGGATTTTAACCTTTGCATGTTGAATTTCCTCAAACATTTTTTTATCCGCATCATCTAAAATATCTGCGTGGAGTGGTGGCACTTTACCATTGCATAATTTATGCATCAGTACAAAGGCCCTGTTAACAAAATTGCCAAAGATGGAAACCAGTTCACTGTTAACCGCATCCTGGAAACCCTTCCAGGTAAATTCACTGTCTTTGGTTTCCGGCGCAATCTGGGTAAGGTAATAACGCAAGGCATCTACCAACTGATCGCCGCCGTTCTCTTTCTTCACAAAATCATTGATATAATCATCCATCTCTATACTCCATCCACGGCTCGTACTCATCTTATCTCCCTCCAGGTTCATGAACTCGTTGCTGGGTACATTATCAGGTAAAATATTTCCGTGCAGTTTCAGCATCACCGGAAAAATAATAGCATGAAAAACAATATTATCCTTACCTATAAAATGAACAAGCTTAGTGTCCTTATCTTCCCAATATGGCTTCCAGTCTTTACCGTTATCCAGTGCCCATTGTTTGGTAGCACTGATATAACCAATGGGGGCGTCAAACCAAACATACAGCACTTTACCTTCACCTCCTTTCACATCCTGTGGCAAAGGAACGCCCCAATCCAGGTCTCTGGTAACAGCCCTTGGCTGCAAGCCCAGATCCATCCAGCTTTTGCATTGGCCCAGCACATTTATTTTCCAATCGTCTTTATGTTCGGTTAATATCCATTCCCTTAAAAATGCTTCATGTTTATCCAACGGTAAAAACCAATGGGTGGTTAATTTTTTGGTGGGCGCATTACCACTTAAAGTGCTGCGGGGATTTATTAACTGATCAGGACTTAATGAGGTGCCACATTTTTCGCACTGATCGCCATAAGCATTTTCATTGGCACAAACCGGGCAGGTACCAATAATGTAACGATCGGCTAAAAAAGTTTTTGCTTCTTCATCATAATACTGCTCCGTTTCTTTTTGCTGCAGGTCACCTTTACTGTTGAGGGCTGTAAAAAACTCCTGCGCCGTTTCATGGTGCAGTTGCGAAGATGTACGGTGGTATATATCGAAAGAAATACCAAGGTCGGCCATATTACTTTTAAGCATGGCGTGGTATTTATCTACAATTTCACGGGGCGTCGTTTTTTCCTTCATAGCCTGTATGGTGATGGCAGCGCCATGTTCGTCGCTGCCACATACATACACTACATCTTCTTTTTTTGCACGCAGGTAGCGTACATAAATATCGGCAGGTAAATAGGCTCCGGCCAGGTGACCAATATGTTTGGGACCGTTGGCATAAGGCAGGGCCGATGTAATTAAATATCGTTTTGGTTGTTTCATTGCGGAGCAAAAATACCTAATCAGCGGTCAATACCGAAATTTGAGTAAATTCATTGTATGAAATGAGCCATAGAAAAGTGTTGAAACGAACAGAAAGTTGCTAATTGGCGAATTCCATTTGGCCAAAATCAATAATAATAACACATGAAACGCAAACATTTTCTTTCATCTTTTATTCCCCTGGCGGCCACTTTGGGTGCTGTGGCCAGCGGTAAAACCAGCTTTAATGGCGATTCTCCTGCAGTGAAACCTCCTTATTTAAAAGCCGGCGATACAGTTGGCATTTGCTGCCCTGCAGGGTACATCACCACAGAAGATATTCAACCGGCTTTATTGAAATTAAAAGAATGGGGCTATACTGCCCGGATCGGTGAAACGATCGGCAAAAAAGATTTTGGCTATGGAGGTACGGATGATGATCGGTTAAAAGACCTGCAGCAGATGCTGGATGATAAAACCGTGAAGGCAATTCTTTTTGCAAGAGGTGGTTATGGGGGCGTACGAATTATTGACAGGCTGAATTTTAAAAAATTTGACCGTGACCCGAAATGGATCATCGGTTTTAGTGATGCCACTGTTTTTCATGCGCACATCAATGAGAAGTTCCGGGTGGCAACCATTCATTCAAAAATGTGCAACAGTTTTCCAGGTGATTGGAACAATGCAGAGCCGGTTCAAAAGGAAACCATTGAATCAATAAACAAATGTTTAAAGGGCGAACGGATGAAATATATTTTTACGCCCAACGAAAAAAACAAGACCGGCATTGCCACAGGGGAACTGGTAGGCGGTAATTTAAAAACGCTTGAATCGCTCGCCGGCAGCACATCTGACATACATACCAAAGACAAGATCCTTTTTGTGGAAGATACCGGCGAATACCTATACAGCATTGACCGCATGTTCTGGAATTTAAAACGAAGCGGTAAACTGGAGAAACTGAAAGGACTGATCATTGGTGGTTTTAAAATGAAACCTGATACGCCCGGCGAAGAATTTGGCAAGACCATTGAGGATATTGTATTGGAAAAAACCGCTGAATATAAATACCCCGTTTGTTTTGATTTTCCGGTGGGCCACCAAAAAAATAATGTTGCTTTAAAGTGTGGTGCTTTGCACACTTTGGGAGTACATCTCAATGAATGCAGGCTTACAGAAGTTTAAAAGTTAACGCAGCAGGATACTGGTGCCTTTTTCTTTTACAAATTTACCGTTCCATGGATCTATGTAACTCAGCATCCAAACGAAGGTTCCTGTTTCCTGCGGGTTTCCTTTAAAGCGCCCATCCCATCCTTCCAGCGGATTGATGGTTGAAAAAACCAACTGGCCGGAACGGTTAAATACTTTTAATGAAAAATCCCTTGCAAGATCAGCATTGGCTGCTTTTAACTCATCATTCAGACCATCACGGTTAGGCGTAAACGCATTTGGTACTTTTATTAAACAGGCAGTTAAAACCTTCACATGCATGGCATCAATTCCCTTACAACCCTTATTATCTGCCGTTAAACGGTAATCTCTTGTAAAATTACCGGTAAGTACCTGTGGTGTGGTAGCACCGGTGTTCCATGAATAAGTATAATTTGCAACCGGCGCTACGCCAATAAGCATTTGTTCGTTCTGACAAAGTACCGTATCCGCAGGCAATGTAACAATGGGCACTTTATAAACGGGAACGGTTTTACGCACGGTTGCTGTACCGCAATACCTGTCAGCGCCGGAAAGTGTAATGGTATAAACCCCCTCATTAGCATAAGAAAAAAGTACATCTACTTCATTGGTAAAAGTTTTACCATCACCGTTATCCCATACATAACCCGTTATGTACGGTCCGATCTTTCTTTTTAAAAATACCTTATTACCTGTACAATATTGAGGGTTAAGCCCGGTAAAATCAATGAATGGCACAGGGGTAACAAACCTGGTTACACTTGCTGTGTTTGTACAGCCGTGAATATCGGTAACCGTTAATTTTATTGTATAATTATTACTGGCCGTATAAACATGCGCCGGCGGATTTTGTCCGCTGAACTGGGTAAGATCCCCGAAATCCCATAAATAATTGCTGATAGCTCCGCTTGAAGTGTCTGTAAATACTACCGGTGCATTCACGCAAAAAGAATCAACAGGATTATTACTGAAACCAGCTTTAAAGAAGTTGCCTAATACAATATTATTGGTAACCGTATCTCTGCAGAAACCATTTGATACCACCAGTTCCACATCAACAGAAGGACGGGTAACCGGGTAGATCTTTGTAACCGTTTGTCCGGAAGCGGTAGAACCATCACTGAAACTCCAGCTCCATGCATTAACACCATTACCACCCGGGTGAGCAAGAACAATGGTATCCATAACACATCCCCATTTAACCTGGCTGGTAAATGCTGCTGATACCGGACCCAACACATCAAAAGAAATGACATCATTACTGTTTTGAGCTAACCCGCAGGTATCGGAAATGGTGTACACGCCGGCAGTTCGGTTGTGTAATGTATAAGTTCCAAAATCAGTAATGGGTGCAGACAATTGCAGCAGGAACCAATCACGGGTGGTACACAATGAAGATACCCCTGTAACAGTAACCGGTGCCGGGCCGGTAATGTAATACTGCAATCCGCCTGCCTCCACTGTACTGCAATCAATAGGTTTACTGTAAAAAACTTTTATTTGCGAAGGTGTGCACTTTTCATACTGAACTGAATCAAAGACCGGTGGCTTTGGAGCTGTAATGGTAAATGGTATGGAGGCCGGTAACATTTCCAGCCTGCAAACATTTCTAAAAATATCAAGGTCAGAACCGGTACCTGCAGTTAACTGGTAAGTTCCGTCTGGTATAGGGGTTAGCAAATTAATGATGAGCGATGTTACCCCGTTTGCTCCCGGGAGGCTGCAATCGGATGTGATACTGCTAACTACCTGGCCGGCAATCATACCGCCAAATTCGCTGCCCGAATTGGTGATACTGCTGCATAAAATATCTTCAGAAAAAGTCACTTTTAATTTTGAAGGATCACAGGGAACCATCTCTACGCTTGTAATAGTTGGAGGTATATTTTGAGTTAAAACCGCTGTACCGGAAAAATTAATGGTGTAAGGGTCCAGTGATGCTGACCAATTAGTAACCATCATCAAATAATCATGCCCGTCCTGCAAATTCATAAGCCTGTTATATTGTGTTCCCGGCCCGCCCCCTTCACAATTAATATCGGAAGTTCCTGTTGCAGTACATCCTGTAGCACCGGTTTGCCCGCTTAAATTTAAAGAAATCCTCAGTTCCATTGTATACACATCATTAGGTGCAAACCCGGTAATATCCATCACTTCCCAATCATAATCATCTGCCGGACTGTTTGGATTAATTAAAAAACCAAGTGTACCAGCCTGGTAACAATGAAATTTATACCAACGGGAATTATCTGTACTAACGGGCGCACATCCTGATGTTGGATTAGGCAGATCGCCCTGGCCTGTGCAGGGGCTTACATCATTTTCAATAAAGGTAAGACTACCGCATACTGCCTGGGCAGAACCTGATGTACGGCCCGGGCCTGCACAAGGTGGTTGCGCTTCAGCTGTAAATAATGTAAACAACAGTAAAATGCTGAGGAATAATGAACGCATTGACTATTTTTGATACTTACAAACTTACTCAAAATAAAAGGGAATGGATTAATTACATTCTGTGAACATACATATGATGATAAAGATTCCTACATACCTGAAAAAAGGCGATACCATTGGCATTACCTGTCCGGCCGGTTACATGGATGCTGCAAAAGCTCAAACCTGTATCAATACTTTACAAAGCTGGGGATTTGAGGTGATGGTAGGCAAAACGCTGGGCAGTAAAAGCAAAAATTATTTTAGTGGCACTGATGAAGAAAGAACAGATGAACTGCAGGCCATGCTGGATGATGAAAATATTGATGCCATTCTTTTTGGCCGTGGTGGATATGGGATGGGGCGTATTATTGACCGGCTTGATCTTACAAAATTTAAAAAGAAACCCAAGTGGGTGATCGGCTTTAGCGACATCACCATTTTACACGCCCACCTGTACACCAAAATAAAAACAGCATCGCTGCATGCACCGATGGCAGCCGCATTTAATGAAGGCGAAAATGAATTCATTAAATCACTCCGAAATGCCATCACAGGTAAAAAAGCAAAATACAATAGTGCTGCACATCTATTTAATAAACAAGGAAGCGCCACAGGTGAATTGGTTGGTGGAAACCTTTCCTTACTGGCACATATCATTGGTACGCCATCAGATATCAACACAAAGAACAAAATACTTTTTATTGAAGATATTGGCGAACATATCTACAACACCGATCGTTTGCTGTACCAGTTAAAGCGCAGCGGAAAGCTTGCAAACCTTGCCGGGCTTGTTGTTGGTGGATTTACCGATACAAAAGATACCGAACGCCCTTTTGGAAAAACAGTGTATGAAGTGATCCGGGACATTACTGCTGAATACAACTACCCGGTTGCTTATGGTTTTCCCGTAAGCCATGGTAAAGAAAACTATGCTTTAAAAATTGGGGTCAGTTACACACTTAAAATCACCAAAGCAAAAACACAGTTATCGGAGTTGTAATAAACTGTCGAGCTTGTTTTTAAACAGATCAAAATCATTCAGGTTGTAATGCGTGCCTTTTTCAATCGTTATAAATTCATCGCCAGGTTTTAATAGCTGTTTTAACCGGGCTGCATTGCGGTATGGTATCACTCCATCATCGGTACCATGAAAAATGGTGATTGGATAATTCACTTCAGCTACATATTCATGTGAGGGTATTTTATACGTACTCATGTTACTGTTTGGGTAAATGGGTGCATAGCAACTAAACAGTGATGGAATGCTGTAATACGGGGTCTCCAGGATCAGCCTTTTATTACCTGATTGAGATGCTGTGTATGCTGCAATGCCGGTGCCCAGTGATTTGCCATAAAGAATAATGCTGTCTTTACCATATTTTGCCGCTGCCATTTTTTGTATCTGCAGTGCCTGCTCATACATTTTCTTTTCGGTACGTTCGCCGGTAGTTTTTCCAAAGCCGGGGTAATCTCCCATCCATACTTCGTAGCCATGTTTGGTAAAGTTGTTGGCAAACCTTGCATAACGTTCAATATTTTCCCTGTTGCCATGAAAGTAAACCACTACGCCCCTTCTGACAGAATCTGTTGGAAAAAATTTGATCATGTTTACCGTATCCGTATTATTCATCGGGATATTCACTTCTTCAAAAGGAATGTTGAAGTGATAAACATAAGCATTCGATAATTTTTCTGGATGAAATAAAAATTTTTCCTGAAGGTAAAATAAGGCAATGCCTATAATGCAATAGATCAGTATAATTATTTTAAGCCAGCGGAAAATTCTTTTACGGTTCATGTTAGCAAAGTTAATCCGTTAATCCGTTTATCCGTTAATCCGTTTGTTTGCAGGGAGTAAGTATTGAATTTTGAAGCCTCCACGGATTAACCAATTAACTAATTAACGGATTAACGTTTTAGACTTGCAAAATATCCCGTACAAAATTATGATACTCCGGAAACGAAGGCAGGTTATTATGCCCGCCGCCGGGAATGCGTATGAGTGTTATTTTACGGGGATTGAGCGCCTGTAATTTTTCGCTGTTGCTGATGGGCAGCAGCCAGTCTTTGGTGCCGTGCAGAATATAAGTATGGCAATTTACTTTGGTTATCCATTTATCGGTACGCATGTGAAAACGCAATACAAAACGCACCGGCAGCATGGGTAAAAAACGTTCCACTGCTTTTTTAAAACTGAAATAAGGTGCGTCTAAGATCAAATAGCGTGGTTTATTATCGCTGGCCAGTTTGGCAGCAAAACCACTGCCCATGCTGCGGCCGTAAACCAGTATATGATGCTCATGATATTTTGCTGCCAGCGTTTCATACACAAACTGCATATCGCCGAGCATATCTTTTTCGTTGCGCTTGCCGGTGCTTTTGCCAAAGCCGCGGTAATCTACCAGTACCACATCATATTTATAGCGGTAAAAATCTTTGGCGTATTTGGCCCAACCTTTAATGCTGCGGCTGTTGCCATGAAAATACAGCACCAGGCCCAAAGGTTTGTCTACCGTAAAATGCAACCCATTAATGCGTACACCGGGCTCAACATCAAAAAACAATTCTTCAAAAGGCACATCGTATTTGTATACAAAGTCCTGTTTTAATTTTTCCGGTTTAAAAATAAAATGCTCCTGTAAAAAATAAACGATAACAGAAACTGCCGCCAGGCCAAGGATGATATAGAGCGCAATTTGAAGCAAGAGTTAGTTTTTAGTTCTTAGTTTTTAGTTTAGCACCCGGTTAAATTAGGCATTCTCCCGCAAACACAAACTAAAAACCAAAAACTAAAAACTCAAAAGTCCTCAAACTGTTTTCGCCATGCCTCCATGCCGCCACTAAGGTTTACCAGGTTTGTAAAGGGAAATTTTTCCTGCAGCCGCTGTATGGCTAACTGGCTGCGAATACCTTTGCGGCAATAGATGATCACGGGCTTGTCGGTTGGGATCTTATCTATCTGCTTAATAATTTCATTTAAAGGAATTAACCGGCCGCTGATGTTGAATGCTTCGTGTTCGTAAGGTTCACGTACATCTATCAGCTGAAGATCTTCAGCATTATCAATTTTTTGTTTTAGTGCTATGGCAGTGATGGAATTCATAATGCCCCTAATCCCTAAAGGGGAACTTGACAGTTTGATAGTTTAAAATCTTTTCAATTCTTAGGTAGCTTACCTATCTCAAATAAAACAAGACTGCACTCAAACACTCCTAACTCCCCCTTCAGGGTCCCGATAGCTATCAGAAGGGGGGTTATTCCTCATCCGTATAGATCCTTTTCAATTTCAATTTACTAACCGGGGCTATAATAAGCGGGAACTTTTCTACCTGTACGGTATTCTGCTCCAGGCCAAAACCTTTTTCTTCGCTTAGCGAAATTTCTTTCAGCCAGAAATACAGTTTCATAATGATCCTTTCAAAGAAAGGCAGCTCATTATCCTGGCTCAGGAATTTTTCCATTACCACAAAACGGAAATCGCCCACCACATTATTACGCTGCTGACTTTCGTAGCGGCTGGTAACATTCACTTCACGGTTGGCAACCAGGTCTTCCACCACTTTTTTAAACATCAGGTTAATGCGTGGCGCCATACGGAATCCCAGCCTGAACTCTACCCGGATGATATCGTTGGGGATTATATGTTCAACTGAATATTCGCAGGTATAAGGGTCGTCCATCGTGTCCACATGCACAAACCAGAAAATATCGGCACGTTTAGGTTTACCGCTGAGTATGCTGTAAATGATCTTATGCTCTATCTCCTTAGGGTTATTGGCACTGGTTAAATACACCAGGTGGGTGGCGTATTTTGGTACCGAGGTATCGTTGCTGAGTTCTTCCAGTTTTGGAATATATTCTTCCATACGCACAAACTCCACATAGCGGTTTTTAATTTTACGGCTCAGGTACCAGATGTACATTACCGAGAATAATACGAAACCGATCATTAAAGTAATATAACCACCGTGTAAGAATTTATCCATTAAGGCAACCAGAAAAGAAGATTCTATAATAACATAAGCCGTCAGGAAAATATAGATAAACACTGGCTTTACCCGGTGCAGCACCATATAATTTGCAAAAAGGATGGTGGTCATAAACATGGTGGTGATGATGGCTAAGCCATAAGCAGCTTCCATTTTTGATGACTCACGGAAAAATAAAACAACACCCACACAACCAACAAATAAGATGGTATTAATGGCAGGAATAAAAATTTGCCCCTTGGCCTCGGTAGGATAATTGATCTTAAGTTTTGGCCAGAGGTTTAAACGGATGGCTTCACTTATTAAAGTAAAGGAACCCGAAACCATGGCCTGGCTGGCAATGATAGCCGCACTGGTTGCCACAATAACACCCGGCACAATAAACCAGTTGGGCATCAGATCATAAAAGGCATTGATGCCTTCTGCATCAATGGTTGCTTTATCCAATAATTTACCGCTGTGGTGCTTTAAAATGCTTGCACCCTGACCAAAATAGTTGATGAGCAAACAGGCTTTTACAAATATCCAGGAAATGCGGATGTTGCCGCGGCCACAATGACCCAGGTCGCTGTAAAGCGCTTCGGCACCCGTAGTACAAAGAAATACCGCACCCAATAACCAGAATCCCTCGGGATAAGTAACCAGGAAACGAATACCGTAATAGGGGTTGAGTGCACGAAAAATAGTAAAGTCATCGCTGAGGTGTATCAGGCCTAAAATAGCCAGCATACCAAACCAAACAGACATAAAAGGGCCAAAGAGTTTACCAATACTGGATGTACCAAACTGTTGTGCAAAAAAGAAAACGGCAATAATGCCGATTACGATATACACAATAGTGTTCTGGCTTAGGTCATGAAACCGTGGTAATTCCTTTAACCCTTCAATAGCAGAGGTAATGGAAATGGGGGGTGTAATAATACCATCTGATAATAGTGCAGCACCACCGATCATGGCAGGAATAACCAGCCATTTTTTGCGTCGCCTTACCAGGGCAAACAGTGAAAAGATACCTCCCTCACCCCGGTTATCGGCCCGCAACACCATGATAACATACTTAATGGTAGTAAGTAAAGTGATGGTCCAGATGATAAGGGAAAGTGTACCCAGTATGAGTGTGTCATCCACCACCCTGCCTTTGATAATGGAGTTGAAAACGTAGAGTGGTGAAGTACCAATATCGCCGTAAATAATTCCTAAAGCAACCAAGAGGCCTGCCGCTGTAACCTTGTTAACATGTTTTGACACAGAAAAGAATTTAATGTTCTCCGGGGTAAATATAAACTAGAATACCAGCATTATAAATTTGGGCATCATCGTTGCGTCGCAATCACTTCATCGGCAAACCAATGAGCAGCTTTAACAAAACGCAGACGGCTTTTTTTAAAATGCAGGTACAAATGTATAAGTAAAACAGAAATACCCGGAGAATTATTTTTTATATATCCCCTTCATGAAATGGTTGACCACACAACACAAGGTCATTTTAAAAAATATTGCCTAAATATTTGCGAAACCGAATAGTTGCACTTATATTTGCAACCGATTGGCTGCGCAACTAAAAAGATAAAACATGAGAAGAGACATTTTCCAGGCAATTGCCGACCCAACCAGGCGGGCAATCATTACCCTGATCGCATTGCAGGCCATGACACCGAACGCCATTGCCGACAACTTTCACACCACCCGCCAGGCTGTTTCAAAACACCTGCGCATTTTAACGGAGTGTGAACTGGTAAAACAGAAACAGGAAGGCAGGGAAATTTATTATTCGCTTGAAGTTGAAAAAATGAAAGAGATCGATATTTGGGTTGACCAGTTCAGAAAGATCTGGGAAACCCGGTTCAATCAACTTGACCAGGTATTAGCAACCATTAAAAAACAAAAAAAATGAGCGACTTATTATTTGATTTTACGCTTGACAAAGCAACAAAAACAGTTTACATAACCCGTGAATTTGATGCTGAACTTTCGCTGGTATGGGATGCTTTTACCAAAGCAGAGATCCTTGACCAATGGGTGGCGCCCAAACCCTGGACTTCCAGAACAAAATACCAGGATTTTAAAGTGGGTGGCAAAAGATTTTATGCCATGGTAAGCCCGGAAGGACAGGAACGTTGGGCATTACAGGAATACCTTTCCATTACCCCAACAACAAACTTTAAAATGTATAATGCTTTTGCAGACGAAGCGGAAAACCCGGAATTACCAGGCTCTGAGTGGGATCATACCTTCAGCGAACAAGGTAATTCAACTTCGCCCGGAACTACAGTGAGCATTACTATTTACAATGAATCGCTTGACCGTTTGGAAAAGATGATTGAAATGGGCTTTACAGAAGGATTCAAAATGTCAATGAGCAATCTGGAAAACCTGTTGGCATCCCGATAGCCCTGCCTGTCGGCAGGCAGGTATCGGAACAGGGATGAAAAGGTAAAGTAAGCACCTCTTAATTATATGTAGGTTTGAGCAAAGCATTGTAAAGCTAAACAAAGAAGTAATTAAAGATTGAAACATAACCGGTTTATTAAAATTCACTAATTGCATGTATACTAAATAAACTCCACGGCTTTTATTTTCAAAAAAACACATAATTTTAGCCATGCAAAAGCCAAACCTTACTGGTACCTCCTCTCTGTTTTTTCTGGTATTTTTAGCCGCCGTTTTGTTTATCCCTTTCCTGGGTAATGTGCATCTTTTTGACTGGGATGAAATTAATTTTGCAGAGATAGCACGTGAAATGGTTGTTACAGATAAATACAGCCAGCCACAAATCAATTTCGAATCTTTTACCGAAAAACCTCCACTTTATTTCTGGCTACAGGCAGGCTGCATGAACCTGTTTGGGGTTAATGAATTTTCGGCACGCCTGCCAAATGCGCTCCTGGGCATGCTTGTACTGCCGGTTCTTTTTTTAACCGGCCGCAAATTAAAAGATAATTCGTTCGGTTTTTTATGGGCAATTATTTATGCCTGCACCATTCTTCCTCATCTATATTTTAAATCGGGCATTATTGATCCGTGGTTTAATTTTTTTATTTTCCTGTCTATTTATGGTTTAATAATAGCTGCTGATAAAAAAAGAGAAAACCTATCAAATATAAAATGGCTTATATTCGGCGGTGCCATGTCGGGTTTGGCGGTTTTAACCAAGGGACCAGTAGCGCTTATTCTTACCGGGCTTACATTTGGTGTTTATTGGGTGCTTAACAGGTTTCGGTGGTTTATTAGCCTGCCACAATTATTGCTGTTTATTTTTTCTGCTTTAGCAACAGCAGGCCTTTGGTTGGGTATTGATTACCTGCAGCATGGCGATAAATTTTTAAAAGAATTTACCGTGCGCCAATGGGAGCTGTTAACCACTGCAGATGCCGGGCACGGTGGTTTTTTCTTTTATCACTTTGTAGTTTTATTTTTCGGATGTTTTCCTGCCACCGCTTTTTTTATTCAGGCAATGGTAAAGAAAGAAGCAGCAGATAAGCGCTTTACAGATTTTAAAAAATGGATGGTCATTTTTTTCTGGGTGGTGCTGGTGGTTTTTACATTGGTGCAAACAAAAATTGTTCATTACTCCTCTTTGTGCTACTACCCTGTAAGTTTTTTGGCGGCTGTTAGTTTACATAATATCATCACCAAAAAATGGGTTTTAAATGGATGGGTTAAAACAATAACCATCATAACAGCATTCCCATTTGTACTGGCACCTTTTGCTGCTGCATATTTTGGTCAGCACATGTCGCAATTAAAACCGCTTTTAAAACAAGATGCGTTTGCAACAGAGAATATACAGGCACAGGTACAATGGAGCGGCTGGGAATTTTTACCGGGCCTTTTTCTTTTAACGGCACTGGTTTTATGTTTTTTATATTTCAGGAGGCAAAAAATACAAAGGGCGGTTTGGGTTTTACTGGGTGGTTCACTTATTTTTATTCAGCTTACACTCTTCTTTTTGATTGGCAATATTGAAGCCATCAGCCAGCGGGCCAGTATTGAATTCTGGCAGGCACATGCAACAGAGGATTGCTACATGACTTCTTTTCAATATAAAACCTATACACATTATTTTTACGGAAGTATGAAGCCACAACTGAATAAAAACTATACTAATTATGAATGGCTGCTGAAAGGTGATATTGACAAACCGGTTTACATTTCGTGTAAGGTAACCAGTAAAGAAGCACTTGAAAAAGAATTAACGGACGCCGTTTTTCTATATAACAAAAACGGTTTTTATTTTTATAAAAGAACTCCTCAGCTTAAATAAGCAGGCTTGTACAGGCCCCATTTAGAGAGTCGGTATTGCATACTTACTTTTAGTACACCCAAACCATAAATAGCGCTTCGCTTAAAATTGATAGAAGATGCTTCGGGAAAATATTTTGTAGGGCAGGTAATTTCTCCAATTTCAAAACCTTTATTAAATATCTGTGCTGCCATCTGGTTATCAAAAATAAAATCATCAGAGTTGAGTTCATAATTGATATTATTGAGCACCTCTTTTGAAAAAGCCCTGTAGCCTGTATGATACTCGGAAAGCTTTTGGTTAAGCAATATGTTCTGTATCAGTGTAAGTATCCTGTTGGTAACATACTTATACCAGGGCATGCCACCTTTAAGCGCCCCCTTGCCCAAAATGCGTGACCCAAATACAACCGGATACACACCATTGGCAATGATATAAGCTATGCTGTGAATTAATTTGGGAGTGTACTGGTAATCGGGATGCAGCATAATAACGATATCTGCATTTAATTCTTTTGCCTTATTGTAACAGCTTTTTTGATTGCCGCCATAGCCTTTGTTTTGTTCATGAACAACAATATGTTTAATGTTAAGCGCTGCTGCCACTTCGGTTGTATTATCAATGCTGTTATCATCAACCAATACAATATCATCAACGATATCAAATGGAATTTCATTGTAAGTTTGCTCAATGGTTTTGGCCGCATTATAAGCCGGAAGCACTATCACCAGTTTTTTACCCAGTATCATTTGTTTGAATTATGCCCGAAGGTATTTAAAAAAAAACATTTCCAATTAACTGAAAATAACCAATAGTGTAATTTGTTTATGAATACCTTTGATCATCATCGCTAAACAGTATTATGAAAATTAAAAAGCCGGTCTTTTACCGGAACATCACCTTCTTTAGCCTTTACCTGCTTTTTTTTATCGGAGTTGCTGTAACCGTTATGTTTAATACAAAAAAAGATACCTTTCTTTTTATAAACGGGGCCCACCATCCCTTCTCCGATTTTTTTTTCAGCGCTTTCACTTTAATGGGTGATGGCATTTTTATTATAGCGTTAGCCTTATTCATGTTTGTGTTAAAATTTAAACGTTTGGCCCTGGGCTTACTTACCAGCTATCTTATTTCCGGCCTGATTGTACAGGTGATTAAGCGGCTTATCAATTTTCCCCGGCCCGCCGGTTTTTTACCCGACCCTTCTGTTATCCACACTGTTTACGCAGCTTCACTTAACCATCATAATTCATTTCCATCTGGCCATACCACATCGGCTTTTGCAGCAGCAGTTATCATATCGTTATATTCCGGTAAAAGTTCTGTTGCAGTTATCACAATTATTATAGCCTGCCTGGTTGGTTACTCCAGGGTTTACCTGGGGCAGCATTTTGTTGAAGATGTATTGGCAGGTTCCTTTGTTGGAGTTATTGCAGGCACTTTTTGTTACTGGCTTCAGGAAAGGCTTTTAGCCAAAAGCTATGAAAAACATAATTGGGGAAAATAATAACAGTAAAATGACGTGGTACAGCCTGCAGTAGAATAATATCGGCAATTAAAAAAGCCATTGCCATAAATTTCCCCGAAATTTATGGAACATGAGCCTGTTAAACCGCAAATCGAGGTTTTTCTATTTATCTTTTCTTAAGCACGACTTTAAGGCAAGCATCACTGTATTTTTCGTAGCCCTGCCACTTTGTTTGGGTATTGCACTGGCATCGGGCGTACCCATGTACAGCGGTTTGCTGGCCGGTATCATTGGTGGCATTGTGGTAACACTCATTAGTAAATCTCAATTGAGTGTAAGCGGACCCGCAGCCGGGCTAACAGCCATTTGTGCTGCAGCCATCACCAATATGGGTGCAATTGAAATTTTCTTCTTATCAGTGGCAGTTGCCGGGTTGCTGCAAATATTGCTGGGTATTTTTCGTTTGGGCGGATTTACCCATTTCATTCCGTCGGCAGTTATAAAGGGTATGCTTACAGCAATTGGCATCATACTCATGTCTAAACAAATACCGGCCCTTATTGGTTATGACAAGCCCGAATTCTGGTCGAATGAATTGTTTAACATCATTACCCTTAAACATGTTTTTAGCAATATAGACAGTTTGTATAAACACAGTTCGGTGGGTGTAATGCTGATTGCCCTGCTCTCTATTATACTGCTTTACTTATGGAAAAGAACCCTGGCAAAAAAAATAAGTTTTCTGCCTACCTCTTTTATTACAGTTTTGTTTGGGGTGCTGCTTGCATTTATGTTTCAGCATTACATTCCACAAATTACCCTTAAGCCTACCCAGTTTGTAAGCATACCAAAAAATATTTTTTCGCAGATCAGTTTCCCGCAGTTTGATGCCCTCTTCAGCAATACAGAAATATGGCGCAATGCGGTAGTGATCTGTTTTGTAGCAACGCTTGAAACACTCCTGAGCATTGCAGCCATTGATAAACTTGACCCCTACAACCGCATTACGCCACAGAACCGGGAACTGGTGGCACAGGGCACCGGAAATTTTTTGAGCGGCTTGCTGGGCGGCATTCCTATCACAGCAGTCATTGTAAGAAGCGCGGCCAATGCTGAAGCGGGTGCCAAAACAAAAATGGCATCCTTTGCGCATGGTGTTTGGTTATTGCTGGCGGTGTTATTTGCCATACCGCTGATCAACCTGATACCCTATTGTGTTTTGTCTGTCATTCTCATCCGCACCGGTTATAACCTGGCAAAACCAAAAATGATCATATCGGTTTATAAACAGGGACGGGAACAGTTCCTGCCTTTTATTATTACTGTAATTGCCATTCTGTTTACCGATCTGCTGATCGGTGTGATAATAGGAATGGGTTACTCCATTTATTTTTTAGTGAAGCATACTTACCGGGCAGGATTTACCATGAGCGAAAAAACCGTAGGACATATTCAACATTTCAACATTGACCTTGCGCTGAATGTTAGTTTTTTAAACAAGAAGAAATGTATGGAAATGCTCGACAGTCTGCCACCCTATGCCGTGGTGGAAATAAACGGAAGCAACAGTGTGTACATTGACCGGGATTTGCTGGAAATTTTCCAGGACTTTAAGGCAAAGGCGCACCAGAAGCATATTCAGCTTATTTTAAAAGATATACCCGAAGTAGAGACCATTGAGTTGCATTGATCAAAAGTGCAGTACAAAAAGGCGAATACGACATTGAAGAAAACCAACATTAAAATTTAAAACCGGATAAAAAGGTTCGTATATTTAATTGTAAGCGGGAATTCTACAAACATCAACAAAATATTTTACAGGAACATGATGCGGACAATCATACTGACAACAACATTAGTTTTTTTTCTTACCCATATTTTCGGACAACATGCGAAACTTAAAATTTCACCTTTAACAGGAGATTTTTACATTTACACCACTTACAATACTTACCAGGAAAGCCAGGTGCCGGCAAACGGGATGTACCTGGTTACCAACGATGGTGTGGTTATGTTTGACACACCCTGGGATACCACACAATTTCAACCATTACTGGACAGTATCAGATCAAAGCATAATAAAAATGTGATCATGTGCTTTGCAACGCATTGGCATAGCGACAAAACTGCGGGACTTGAATATTACAGGCAACAGGGAATTAAAACCTATACTACTGTCCTTACGGATGAATTGAGTAAAAAGAATGATAAAAAAAGGGCTGAATTTTTAATGACCAAGGATACGGTCTTCCATACCGGGCAATATGCTTTTGAAACCTACTACCCCGGACAGGGACATACCGTTGACAATATTATCATATGGTTTGAGAAAGAAAAAATCCTATACGGTGGTTGCTTAATAAAAGGTGCTGATGATGATAACCTGGGTTATACAGATGATGGAAATGTAATTGAATATGCCTCTACGCTAAAAAAAGTTCAGAAAAAATGCCGGCAACCGCAGTTTATCATCATAGCACACAACGACTGGAAAAACACACATTCATTGAAGCATTCTTTGAAGATGGCAAAAGAACTTAAAAAGAAAAACAACGGCTAATTTTATTTTCCCGGCATCCCAGGCTTACAAAAGCCATAGCACGGCTCATTCTCTTCACGCCATTTTTCAGCACGGGTTTTTAAGCGTAATGTTTTTAAAAACCCGCTGTTATTTTTTCTCCATCATTTTATCATATAACTTTTGTATCTCTTTTAATTTAGTGATGTAAATACTGCGGCCATGTGTTCCAATTACCAGTTCATTTTCACGCTGCTGAACGGCTATATCATGCACGGATGCAAGGGGCAGGTTGTTATCCAGCGTTAAAAAAGATTTGCCCATATTAAAGGAAGCGTACAACCCATTGTCAGTTCCCACATAAATAATATATTCCTTCTTAGGATCCTCTGTTACCACATTAATGGGCTCCATGGGCAGATCATTTCCCAGCTGCGTCCAGGTGTTTCCGAAATCTTCACTCACCAATAAATAAGCACCAAAATGATCTCTGCGGTAACCGTTTAAAGAAACATACACCCTTCCTTCTTTAAAAGCAGAAGGCGTAACCCGGCTTACATACAAGCCCTGCAACATCTTTGGCAGGTTGGTATTTATTTTAGTCCAGTTATACCCTGCATCTTTACTTACATGAATATTTCCATCATCGGTACCAACATATAGTAATCCAAATTTCATGGGCGATTCAACCAGTGTGGTGGCAGTACCAAAAGGCACATCGCCTTCTACACTTCCGTTGGTAAGGTCGTTACTGAGCGTTTCCAGGTTCTCGCCTTTTAACAAACTGCGGTGAAACCTGTTGGTGCCGTAATAAAAAATATCCTGGTTGTGTTTGCTAAGCCAGATGGGCGTTTGCCAGTTAAAGCGGTATTTAGGTTCACCAATATCCGGGCGTGGATAAATAAATAAGCGCCTGCCCGCAGGGCCCTGTGGGCCACCTTCGGTACTCCTGCGGCCATAAAAACCAAACTGCGATCCGGTGTAGGCCGTTTTATTATCCCTGGTATCTACCTGCACCTGCATACCATCGCCACCGCCAATTTGTTTCCAGGGGTACACACCTTCATAATCCCACTGGCTTATATCTTTGGCCGTTGAGGGCCCATACCAGGTGCCGTTATCCTGCAGTCCGCCATAAATATTATAAGGCTTTGCATCATCTACTGTTATTTTATAAAACTGCCCAACGGATGGGGTGTTGGCTTTAAACCAATGCTCACCATTATCGTAAGTAACATTGCAGCCGCCATCGTTTCCGGCTATCCAGTGACTGTCTTTGTTGGGGTTCATCCAGCAGCCGTGCCAGTCGGCATGGGTGGCATCATTATCGGTTGATTTAAATGTTTTACCGCCATCGGTGCTTAATAAAAGATCATACCCGCTGATCACTATTTTATCTGCATTGGTATTACTTACCGAGATCTTTCCAAAATAGTAACCATAGGTATTGTAAGTGTTCAGGCCCTTTGTATTCACCTTTCGCCAGCTAATGCCGGCATCATCACTGCGGTACACTTCGCAACCAATGATGGGGGTTTCAAACAAAGCCGTGTTGGCATCAAAAAGGTAATTGTAAATTTCCGTTGGTTTTATCTTATCGGTTTTAACCAGTTCTTTTACTGTTGCAGCGGTGTACTTTTCTTTAAAATTATTTTTAAACAGGAAGCTGTCTAATTTTTTATCATCCAGCGCTGCAAAGCTTTCTTTGGTAAGGTCCTTAAAATTTTTAAGCACATAATTCGTATCGGTTTTTTTCTGCGCAGTATCCGGCCTGCGGCCCTGGTTATCCAATGTTGCATAAATGATATTGGGATTGGCTGCAAATACTGCTACCCCAATTCTGCCCAGGCCATCCCCAGCCGGAAAACCACTACCGGCAGCGGATACATGCTTCCAGGTATTTCCTCCATCGATACTTTTATAAATGCCTGTTGTTTTCCCTCCTTCTTCAAAATTCCATGCCCTGCGGGTGCGGTACCACATGGCAGCGTACAATTCATCCGGATTTTTGGGATTGATATCCATATCCACTGCGCCGGTATTTTCATCCACGTATAAAGTTTGTTTCCAGGTTTTGCCGCCGTCGGTTGTTTTGTAAATGCCTCTTTCTTTATTTGAAGAATATAAATGACCGAGTACGGCTACCCAGGCAATATTATTATCGGTTGGGTGCAGGTTTATTTTTCCAATATGGTGACTTTCAGGCAGGCCGGATTGTTCCCAGGTTTTGCCTTTATCAACACTTTTATAAACACCCAGGCCACTGTAAGAAGAGCGGCTGCTATTGGCTTCACCCGTGCCTATCCAGATGATCCCATCGCTCCAGTTAACCGCAATATCTCCAATACCAAAGGCATTTTCTTTATCAAACACCGGCACTAAACTTTGGCCATTGTTTTTGGTGTACCACAAGCCGCCCGTGGCATAAGCCACATAAAACTCGGTAGGGTCAGCCGGGTTCACATCTACATCTACTACCCTGCCGCTCATAACGCTGGGGCCCACATTACGGAATTTAATACTGTAAAGCGTGGTATCCTTCTCCAACAATTTTCTTTTCTGTAAACCGTTTGATCTTTCGGCAGCAGTACTGGGTTTTACCTGTGCCTGCACAGAATTAACAATTACTAAAAGCAGTATTATTGTAAATTTGAAAAGATTTTTCATCCTTGGTTGTTTTGGTTTGAAATGAGCAAACAATTAAAAAGCAGTTTATGCAGATTTTAAAAATACGGCAATTGTTGGTATTGACCATCATGCAGTTTTTGTTTTTTACAAACGGCTTCGCACAATATAAAAGTTATAAGCTGAATGCCGAAGGCGATACCCTGAATGCCATTGACAAAAAAGACATGAAGCAGGGTAAATGGGTGATACATGTTGAACCTATAAGAGGTGAACCCGGTTATGAAGAAGAAGGCATTTTTAAGAATAACAACAAAGAAGGCATTTGGCGCAAATACAGTTTGCAGGGCGATATTATTGCGGTTGAATTGTATAAACGTGGTGGTAAAGATGGCATACAGCAATATTATACCTACCTGGGCGATCTGATCAGGGAAGAAAGCTGGCGTGGTTATGACCCCGATGCACCTTATGATACCATTGCCGTTTATGGCGAAGGCAACAATGAGATCATTGATTACAAGATCGTAAAAGCTGATCAATACAGCGTAAGGCATGGCGAATGGAAATTTTATGATGCCGGAACCGGCCGCCTGGTAAAGGTTGAAAAATATGAGCGTGGCCATTTGGAAACCCCAAATGATAATAAAAAGACTGTGGCAGCACCACCGGTAAAAAAGAAAGAAGTAGAAAAAACACCTGAAATGCTGGAGTGGGAAAAGAAAAATAAAGGGAAGAAGAATGTGGTGAGGGATGGCAGGACTTATTCGGGTGGCTAGCTGTTTGGCCACTATGAAGATTCCTGAAAAATAAAACTACCTGAATTACTAATTAAGTTCAGTTTTTAAATACTGGTTTTAGTAGCCTGACAACTAAGACCAATGACTCCATTGACTTGCCTGGCCACCTCAAAGACTCTGAAGAAAATAAAAGCTTTAATTAATTTAAAAATACTAATACCCGCAGTGCCTGCTTAGCGGCCTGACAAGAAAAACCGCTGGAAATATAACAACTGAAAAGGAAGGGCATTTCTCCAGTAATCCCAGTCATGCTTACCGGGTCTTTCAATGTAGGTATGCGGTATTTTTAACTGCCGCATTTTTTGATGCAACCTGCGGTTGCCTTCTATAAAAATATCTTTATCGCCGCAATCAAAAAATATTTTTACGCCGGTATTGGTGTACTTTTCTATTAAATTGATGACGGTCATATTGTTCCAGTTATCTGCCTGCAAAATAGTATCCCCAATTCTTTGCATAATATCAAAACGGTTTTTGCTTTCTTTCAGATCTACTCCCCCACTCATGCTGGCTGCTGCACCAAAAACATCGCTATGGCGTAAAGCCAGGTACAGTGCTCCATGCCCGCCCATGCTTAACCCGGTAATGGCCCGGTGGTTTTTATCGGCCCTGGTTCTGTAATTTTTATCTACAAAATTTACCACTTCTGTTGCAACATGTGTTTCGTACCTGTATGCAGTATCAACCGGGCTATCAAAATACCAGCTGCTTTTTGCACCATCCGGGCAAATGATCAATGTTTGATACTGATCTGCATAACTGATCAATTCCGGTACCCGTATTATCCAGTTACTGTACCAGCCATCGTAGCCATGCAGCAAATAAACTACCGGAAAACTTTTTTTCTTTTTCTTATAACTATCCGGTTTTATTACTACAGCCTTTATGTATTTGTGCATACTGTTACTGTAGATGGAAACCGTATCTACCTTACCGGCAAATGAACTGGCTGAAAAACCGGCAACAAAAAGCAACAGGAAGATGTATCTCATATCTGTAATTTACTTAAAACCCTGTAAAAAAAACTGTTCCGCTTTGGGGCGGAACAGTTTTCTCAATTTTAAATTGTATATATTTTTATTTAATTTCTTTTTGCATCGGATTTACTCCGCCTGCCGCGCCTCTTGCTCCTCGGCCACCACCTTTAAACAACTGGAATTTGCTGGGTGATGTATTAACAGGCCAGGTATTGTTATCGGTATTGATATCGGCTGTTTCCCTCATCGGATCCAGTTTGATTGATACCACTTCCTTATCCTTCATGAAAGTTTTAACCACTTTATTCTCATTCTTGCGCCAAACATAAACTGGTATACGATCAACTTCTTTTGAGCCATCTTTAAAAGTCCACTCAATAATGATCGGCATCACCAAACCGCCTTTATTGCTGAAGGTAAGTTCATACATATTTTTATCACCGGCCAGTTTAAAGCGTTCAGCTTCGGTATAGGTATCTACAGGTGCCCCTGCAGGTGTGGTAATTTCAAACGGCGTGCTGTCTACTTTTGCCAGTCCACGACCGTATCTCCAGTAAAAATCCCTGAGAGATGGATCGGCATCTGTAGCAAAAACAATTTTCTTGTCTTCCCTGTTCCTGATCTTTGATATATCATCAAAAGAATTTAACTGTGGTTTTGCCACCGGTACTTTTCTGGTTGTTGGGCCGGCGTTAGGTGGCGTAGTTGATACATCTGTATTTAACACGGCCCATTTAACGGTATCCAATGAAATATCGCAGGGCTCAACTCCATAAAACCAGCCTCTCCAGAACCAATCCAGGTCTTCGGCACTGGCATCTTCCATGGTACGGAACAGATCGGCAGGTGTTGGATGTTTAAAAGCCCAACGCCTTGCATACTCTTTAAAGGCATAATCAAAAGACTCGCGGCCCATAATGGTTTCACGCAGTATGTTTAAACCGGTTGCCGGTTTGCTGTAAGCATTGGGGCCAAATTGTATGATGTTTTCGCTGTTGGTCATGATGGGCTCCAAAACATCTTTTGGCAGCTTCATGTAATCCACAATTTTGTATGCAGGGCCTTTGCCAACCGGGAATTTATTATCCCATAACTCTTCAGTCAGATATTCAACAAAAGAATTCAAGCCTTCATCCATCCACGACCATTGCCTTTCATCGCTGTTGATGATCATCGGAAAAAAGTTGTGACCTACTTCGTGTATCACCACACCCAGCATACCATTTTTTGTTCCTTCGCTGTACGTACTGTTGGCACTGTAATTGCCGGTTGCATCTTTTTCGGTACGGCCAAAGTTGAAACAGATCATCGGGTATTCCATACCGTTAGCCGCTTCTAAACTTTGTGCTACGGGGTAAGGATATGGAATAGTGAATTTTGAATAGGTTTTGATGGTATGGGCCACTGCTTTGGTACTGTACTTGCGGTATAATGAGTATGCTTCTTTACCGTAACCGCTCATGCACATTACTTTTTTCCCTTCAACCATAGTAGGCATCGCATCCCAAACAAATTTGCGTGAGCTGCCCCATGCAAAATCACGTACCATATCTGCTTTAAATATCCAGGTTTTCTTTTGGGTTGATTTTTGTTTTTCACTGGCAACCGCTTCCGCAAGGGTTACAATTTCTGTAACATCGGTTGCTGTTTGCGCTTTTTGCCAGCGTGCAAATTGTGCAGGCGTTAATACCTGCTGAAAGTTTTGTCCTACGCCTGTTGATAATACGATATGATCTGCAGGAACCGTCATCGCTACTTTATAATTACCAAAAACCAATGCAAACTCGCCCGTGCCTACAAACTGGTGGTTTTGCCATCCCTGGAAATCGCTGTACACACACAGGCGTGGAAACCACTGCGTCATGGTGTACAGATCATTTCCATCTTCAGGAAAATTTTCGTAACCGCCACGGCCACCGTATTTGGTTCTTTCAATAATATTATAGTTCCAGTCAACTTTAAAAATATACTGCTGTCCGGGTTTTAATGCCAGTGGCAGATCCACACGCATCATGGTTTTGTTGATGGTATAGCTAAGTGCCTTACCAGTTGCATCTGCAACCCGGGTAATGTTTACACCATATTCCCTGTTCTTATCAATCTTACCACCATAGCGTGTAATATCATCTTCACTTATACCCCTGGGCATGGAATTGCTACCCTGGTAACCGGAATTATTCGTGTTGCTGTGCTCATTCTCATCGAGCTGTAACCACAAATAAGTAAGTACATCAGGTGAATTATTTACATAAGTGATGGTTTCTTTGCCAATTAAGCGGCGGTTGGCCTCATCCAGTTCGCAGGTAATATCATAATCAGCACGCTGCTGCCAGTACTTGGGGCCGGGGGCACCACTGGCTGTACGATATTCATTAGGCGTTGGAAGAATGGTTCCCAACTGCTCAAACCGGTTACCATGGTTGCTGCCCGGATTATTTTTAATATCCTGGGCATTTGCAATGATGCCGATGAAAAGTAAAAAAACAAAAGCTGTTAATTGTTTCATGTTATACTATTGAATGTTTATTATGAGTGTTTAATTTTTATGATAATAAAGCAGGGAATCGCTCCCATGCCATTTTAAAAGCGATACCTGATGCAACCAGTGACAAGCCCCACACCCACCATTTTCTTTTAAGGCCGGCTTTATTAACCAACAGGTAACTCAGGATTAATATTGCTGTAACCACTGCAATCTGCCCTGCTTCCAGGCCAATATTAAATCCAAATAAACTCCATCCCATTGACTGATCTTTTGCCAGCATAAAACGAATGGCATTTGCAAAGCCCAGTCCATGTACCAGGCCAAAGAAAAGCGCCAGAAAATAATTCAACCTGAGTGATCGTGGCTGAAAATCTTTTTGGAAAAAATTAAAAAGAGCTGTTGCTACGATCGTACAGGGAATCAGAAACTCAACCCAATCTGAATTTACCCTTACTATATCAAACACACTTAGAGCCAAAGTAAGTGAATGGCCGATGGTGAATGCTGTTACCAATATCAATACCTGTTTCCAGTTACCAATCAGGTAAATCGCTGACAGTGCCAGTATAAACAACCAATGATCTTTCGCTTCCAGGGCAATGATATGTTGCCACCCTATTTCAAAATAAAATCCTAAATCCTGCATGAAACGGATAATAATTGACTGTTTAGATTAGTTTTGTCTTGCAATGTATCTTTAAAGAAACGAATTTTCATCAATCTGTTAGCTAAATGGCAAGTTTTTTATTTAAGTGGTTACTGATTAGCGGACTGGCTTTTAATCCTGCACCGGCAACATATCATCCTATTTATGTAAGTGTTACCGAAATTGAACACAATGCCAAAGACAAAACCCTGGAAGTAAGTTGTAAGATATTTACGGATGATTTTGAGAAAACGCTTCGCTCAACTTATAATACCTATGTTGACCTCCTGAAACCCAAAGATAAAAACGCTACCAACAAACTGGTAGCCGATTATGTGCAAAAACATTTGCTGATCAAAGTGGATGGAAAACCGGTTGCCTTACAGTTTTTAGGTTACGAACAGGATGAAGAAGGCATTGTAAGTTATTACCAGGTCAATAATATCAACACGATAAAAAAGCTTGATATTACAGACAATATTTTATTTGAATATAAAAAAGAACAACTCAGCATTATACATACCACGGTAAACGGAAATAAGAAAAGCACCAAGCTGGTTAATCCCGATGACAAGTACAGTTTTGAGTTTTGAGTCTTTGGTTGTGTGCTGAGGCGGGGGGGGGCCGGGGGGGGGGGGGGGGGCCCACATGAAGAGGGGGGGGGGGGCGCGCCGTTTTTGTTTTTTTTCCCCCAATTGGGTGGGGTTAAAAAAAAACCAGAGCGGGGGAGGGGGGGGCGCGGGTTTCTGCCTCCGGTAACAAAACCAAAAAAACCTAAAAGAAACCACGCGGGTTCCAGTTCCCCAGAGAAACCGAGCTTCTGCCATTACTGAACCAGATGAATCCTTGATCTGATCCTTAAATTTATTTTCTTTTAAAAGGGGTGGGGGGGGGGGGGGGGGGGGGGGGGTGCTGCCAACTCAAGATCTCAATTTGTTTCGGTGGGTATTTTAAGTTATAACCCAGCTAAACCCAAAACCCTAATCCTCCATATCCTCTTTTAGTTCTTCAGATATTTTTACGAGAAGTTTATCAATACGCTGTCCGTCCATATCTATAATTTCAATATCAAAGCCACGCCATTCAAATTTTTCACCAGTTTTAGGAATATGTTCTAACTCATGTAATACAAAACCAGCCAGCGTATCAAAATCATGGTCGGCTTCATTCATCCATTCAGTTTTTCCAAAGCGGCTTAAAAAATCATAAAAAGGAATCTGGGCATCCACTAAAAAAGTACCATCGGATCGTTCTATAATTTCATATTCATCCTGCCCGGTTTGCGGCACATCTCCTACGATCGCTTCTAAAATATCATTCAGCGTTATCATGCCTTCCAATGTTCCGTATTCATTTACAATAAAGCAACCGTGAATTTTTGTTTCTTTAAATTTTTCCAGCAATTGGTAAGCTGTATTATTTTCAGGTACAAATAAGGCAGGTTTTGCAATGTCTTTTAATAACACATCAGGCGGGGCCTTTAATAAATCCTTTACGCTGATGATACCTTTAATATTATCAATAGTTTCTTCGCAAACCGGATAGCTGGAATAGATAACAGCATCCATTTTATCTTTTACCTGTTGTACTGTTTCGCTTCCGTCAAACCAGGCGATATCGGTGCGGTGTGTCATCAGTGATGTTATGTTCCGGTCGCCCAGGTGAAACAACCGTTCAATAATTTCTTTTTCTTCTTCTTCAATGGCGCCATGCTCACTTCCTTCTGCCACCATCGCTTTGATCTCTTCTTCTGTAACCTGGTTATCGCTTACTTTAAGTTTAAAAAGTTTTACAATTATTTTGGTTGATGAAGTTAATAACCAGATAAAAGGAAAAGTGATCTTGCTTAACCAGCTCATCGGTTTTGCAAAATTTTTGGCCAGGAATTCGGGCCTTGATAAGCCGATCCGTTTAGGAACCAATTCGCCCAGCACCAGGGAAAAATAAGTAAGTATGACTACGATAATAGTTGTTGCAATACCATTGCTGTAATCCCTGCTCCAATCAAAACGATTGAAATATTCAATGAGTGGTGTTTTTAAATTTTCGCCTGAGAAGATACCGGTTAAAATGCCGATAAGCGTAATGCCTACCTGAACGGTGGAGAGAAAAACATCGGGATTATTAGACAGTTTAAGGGCGGCTTTTGCTTTTTCATCTCCCTTATTTGCCTGTCCTTCCAGCCTGGCCTTACGGGCCGAAACCAGGGCTATTTCAGCCATTGAAAAAACCCCGTTTATAAGTATAAGGCCTAATATTATCAGTATTTCCGTCATGTATTTTTAAGCTAAACTGCAGTTTTTATTAAACAGTTCTGGTGCAAATATCTATAAACTATATTAAACGATACTTTAAGGTAAATTAATTAATAAATCAGGAAGTCTGAAATCATGCGGGCTGATGTAGTTTTCCTGCATTAAACCGGTTAACAACAGAGGCCATACTAAACCCTATAATGCAGCCCAAAATGCCACCGCCAATCACATCACCCGGAAAATGCACTCCCACATACACCTGGGCATAACAAATGGAAAAAGCCCATAGGAATAACAACAGCATCCAATTACCCAGGTATTTTTTTAACGCCATATATAAATACATGGCAAGGCCAAAATGATTGGCTGCGTGTGAGGAGGTGAAGCTGCCGTTGCCCGGCCGGTATGGTAATAAAAACCTCACCATAGTTCCTATATCGGGATCATTGAAAGGGCGTAAACGGTCGAAATAAGGTTTTATGACCTTACTGCTGATACCATCTGTAAGGGTAATGGTAATAATGCCAAAAGCAATGATCCAAAAAGCCTGTTTTTTAAAATTGATAATTATTAATAATCCCATGAAAAGATAGAATGGGATCCAGACATTGGAGTTCCGGAGCCAGGGCATTATCCAGTCGAAAAAAGGATTTGTCCACTGCCCGTTTACCAGTTTAAAAAATTCTTTATCAAAATGAACAAGTTGCTGCATAGCAGAATTATAAGGGATGGTTTATTTAAATGTAAAGAAATTATTTGCCAGAAAGTTCCAGATAAAAACGATCACGATCGCCATCAGTTTTGCCAGGTAAAAATTCTTATCTTTTTTCTGGTGAAAAAAATATAGGAATGTAGTATTCAGCAATAAGCCAATCAAACTTACGATAACAAATATAATAAACTCTTTTAACCACAGGGGGTTGCTGCTGGTGAACGTCCAACGCCGGTTTATGCTGTAGTTACAGATAACTGCCAGCGTAAAACCGCAACCATTGGCAACATATTTATTCCATTTCAGTTTTTCCTTACAAAGCCAGGTGGTACTAAAATCAATCATCATGCCCAGTAAACCCACCAGGCCAAATTTGATCATTTTAATGATGAAAGGAAACATGAAATATTATTTTGAATGATCTTTTCGGGTTACCAAAGTAATTGCAAATGTATCCAATACATTCTGCCTGGTTTTATGATTGATGAATTTGCCGTTTACCTGGCTTACATGAAAATAGGGAAAGGTTTTCAGCGGAGTTAACGTCACCGAATCCGTATTCATATCTTTCAGATCCTGTACCGCACCAAATAAATACAGTGAATCATTTGATGCAATATTGTTGATAACTGTTGAATCAGGATTACTGTAATCCGTTTTACCGTTATAATAAAAATCAAAACTGGTAGAAAGGCATTTGTATAAAGTAACTGTGGGTTGAGCTGGTTGCAGATTAAGCCACTTACCAGCCATCATACCTGCCTGATATTTTAATAAAGAAGGATAGAACAAACAATTTATAAAAACAGCCACCAGCAATGCCAATCCTATATTTTTTTTAAGCACTGCAAGCAGGGTATTTTGTGTTTTATAAAAAAGGGTAGCTACGACAATTAAACCGGCCACAATAAAAAACCAAAGAGCCGAATCGAAAGCATATATAATGATGATGCCCATTACCGCTGCAAAAACCAACACAAATAATACGGTTTGAAAAATATTGATCCGGTTCATCGCTTTTTCTGAAGTCCCTTCCAGCAGGTATGCCGCCGTTATCATGGAGAAATGAGGGAACAGAATAACAATATAATGCGGCAACTGGAATTTAGAAAAGGTAAACATCATAAAACTAAACAGGGCACTGCCACCGATGATCCATCTTTGCAAAGCCGGTTCGGTGTTTTTCTTCTTTCTGAAAAAATTAATTACAGCCAGTAAAAGTAATATGGACCAGGGAATAAAAGCCCACAAAGTGGTATGCAGAAAAAAGGACAGATCGCCTTTGCCGGTTATAGGGCCGTTATTAAAAAAGCGCCCAAACTGGCTGTCCCAGAAAAAGAACCGCAGGCCCGAAACATCGGTTTTGCCGTAAACAACTTTTTCGGGATGCAGATCAAATTGCAAATAAAGCGCATACAGTTCCGGCAAAATAAAAATGAATACCAGCAGTACAAAAACATACCATTTTAGTTTTATAAATTCTTGCCATTGCTTTGTACGTATCCAGTAAATAACAAAGCCAACTGCAATGGTGATCAGTACAAAAATGCCCTTTGTCATGGCAGCGCAGGCAGCAAATAAAGCTGCTGCTACGATATGCCGGAACCAGGTAGATTCAAATGCCCGGTACATATGATACATGGCTGCTACCACAAAAGCGGTGAGGTAAATTTCAACCTTGCCATCAAAATTGGAAATGATAATATGCAGGGCACTGCCATAAATTAATGTAGCTAGCCTGGCTGTTTCTTTTGAATAAATAACGCAGGCAAGCCGGTAACAGTAAAAAAGAGAGACAACAAATAAAATAAAAGAAGGAAGCTTGTAAGCAAAAGCGTTATATCCGAATATTTTAAAACTGGTGGCTGCCATCCAGAAAGGCAGGTGAGGTTTATCAAGCCAGTCGGCACCATTAACCCATAAAAAAAGCCAGTTGCCGCTTTTTGCGATTTCTTTGGCCAGGGCGGCATAAATGGTTCCGTCGGGTTCCATAATTTCATTAAACAGCCCTGTAAAATTTAAACAGGTAACAAGTGCCAGTAAAAATAAAAAGGAAGATCTTGAGAGCTGGATTGCCGGCATGAATTGAGTTTTAAAACGGCTCAAATATATTGATTAATCCTGTAGGTTAAATTCCGAAATAGATTAAAGGGTTGCTAACCTTGAAAAAAGGATTTATACCTGTAATGAACTTTTAAAAAGATTGGCAACCCTTAGAACATTTCTTGCTGACATACAAACTGTGCCAAAGCTGTTTAACTGTTTGTATATTCGCAGTCCCCGTTCTGGCTAAGGAAATTAAAAAACTATGCTCATCAGTTGGCGTGTTCCCAAAACTATACAATGGATAGTAAAGCTATTCCTGATATACCTGTGTATATTTACCGCCTTTCGCATGGCTACAGTGATTTGTTTTAAGCCTGGTTCAATTTCACTAGCACAACTGGCACCTTCTTTTTGGCTGGGGTTAAAATATGACCTGCGCTGGATATCCATTATTTTATTGCCGATAGCCGTACTTTCTGTATTGCCAAGGTTATCGCCATTTACCAGTAACCGGGGTAAAAAATTCTGGACTGCCTACCTGGGCATTACCACTTTACTGGTATTGTTTTTTTATGGCGCCGATTTTGGCCAGTTTGCTTACATCAATGCAAGGCTTAATGCCGATGCCCTCATCTTTGCCGAAGATCCCCGGGAAAGCCTCCAGATGGTATGGCAAACCTATCCTGTTGTATGGATCCTGATCGGATTGATTGGTGCGGTAATGATGATGATCTGGATGTTTCGCAAAATGCATGTGGATGTAACTGAAAGGAATATGAACATCCATAAATTTACATACCGCCGCAGGTGGCATGCAGCAGCTTTATTGCTGATGGGATGGTTTGTGTATGGTTTCTTTACTGTAAAACCACTTGATTTTTTTAAGGCTTTTGATCTGAATGATGAATTTAAAAGTAACCTTGCCTTAAACCCCATGCAGAATTTTTTTACCACATTGCGTTTCAGAAATCCTGATCACAACAGCAAGGCCAATGATTACTATAATGACATGTGCAGTTTTCTGCAACTGGAGAAATATGGTGGTGCAAAAAACAGGTACAGCAGGTTGGTTCAACCGGGAAGCCGTGCATTTGAAAGTCAGCCCAATGTGGTGCTGGTTATCTGCGAAAGTTTCAGCATGTACAAAAGCAGCATGAGTGGTAACCCCTTAAACAGCACACCTTATTTTAACCAGATGTGTAAGGAAGGTATTTTTTTTGAACGTTGTTTTACACCCAGTTTTGGCACCGCCCGTGGCATTTTTGCAACTATTACCGGAATACCGGATGTGCAGCTTTCTAAATTCAGTACCCGAAATGAAGAATCGGTAAACCAACGAACGATCATCAATGATTTTGACGGCTACGAAAAATATTATTTTATCGGCGGGCGAAGCCAGTTCAATAATTTTAAAGGATTGGTGGGTAATATAAACAACTTACATGTTTATGAAGAAGGCAGCTACAGGGCGCCAGCACTGAATGTATGGGGTATCAGCGATAAAAATCTTTTCCTGGAGGCCAATGAAGTGCTGTCAAAGCAGCAAAAACCCTTTTTTGCCATTATTCAAACGGCCGATAATCACCGCCCTTTTAATATACCGGAAGAAGACAAGGACTTTGTGCGTGAGCTGATCACCAATGAAGATCTGCAAAAATATGGTTTTGAATCGCTGAAAGAATTTCATGCTTTTGCCTATACCGATTACTGCATTAAAAAATTCATGGAAGCAGCAAAGAGTTCGCCTCATTTTAATAATACCATTTTTGTTTTCACAGGCGATCATGGTGTGGAAGGTAATGCCACTGCCATTTATCCCAAAGCCTGGACAGAGCAGCGCCTGAGTGATGAGCATGTGCCTTTGTTGTTTTATGCCCCTGCCCTGCTCTCGCCACAAAAAAGGGCCGAAGCAGTATCTCAAATTGATATTTTACCAACCATTGCAGGCATGATGATGCAGCCTTATTTAAATACAACCCTGGGAAGAGACCTGCTTGATTCGGCCAAAAAAGAAAACGCTGCATTTATTATTTACCATGCACCGGGCTGGATCGGAGTGGTGAATGATGATTATTTTTTCAGGAAAAATATAAGGTTTAAAAAAGAGGAGCTGTTGCCTGTGCGCAATGACCTGCCCATATTAACACAACTTCAATATGATTCGGTAAAAGCACATTTATCTCAACTTACTTCTGCTATGTATGAAACGTCGAGGTGGATGTTGATCAATAATAAGAATAAGTAGTTCAGGTGTCAGGCTACTACGAAAAGAATCAGCACATTTGAGTTTTATTAATTACTTGTATAATCCAGAGCTTACAGAATGTTATTAGTGGACAGACACCTGATCACCCTTTCACTTTCTTAGCAATCATCAGCATCCGTTGCGATTTTTTTACATCATAATTACCAAACCCATAATCTCCAAACACTTCCTGCAGCTGTAAACCCTGGTAGGCAAACATTTCGGTAAAATCGCCCAACGAAAACTTGGCTACTTTTTCAGTATAGATCAAAGGCTCACGCAAGGCTTCATCCTCAACAACTATTTTTTTATAAAAATGCGTTTCATCATACCATTTGGTGATCAGGAAATTGATACCGTCAATTTCTTTTTCAGATGTATGCACCAGGTTATCTTCGGCATAATGTACATTTAAAAAATCCATTACAAATATGCCGTTCTTTTTAATTGATTGGGCAATGGTGCGTATCGCATTATCATGCTCACGCCGGGTATTAAAATAACCAAAGCTGGTAAAGAAGTTAAAAGCGTAGTCAAAATAGTTTATCCAGAAAGGTAAACGCATATCGTGTTTGTAAAAATGAAGCCTTTCTGTTTGAAACTGCAATGCTTCATGAATGCTATCCTCACTCAGGTCTATTCCCGTAACATCAAATCCCTGTCTGCCAGACAGGCAGGCTTCATTGGCCAAATGAATGGAGTGACGGCCCTTGCCACAGGCTACATCCAGCATGCTGCTACCTGGTGCAGGTTTCAGGTAATTGATCAGTTTATCAATGAAAGCCTCCGCTTCTTTATCATCCCTGTTAAAATACAGTTGATGATAGTAAGGCGAGTTAAACCAATCTTTGAACCAGGTTTGTTGCATGTGGGCAAAGTTAATGGTTAATGGTTCATAGTTCATAGGTAGATCATTATAACAGGATGTTACTTTCTCCTATGACCCATGAACTATGACCCATGAACTATGACCTATGAACCATGAACTATGAACCATCACCTAACCAACTTTTCATATATTTGCAATCCCTTAAAAGCAAAAGAATGGCACTGATAAAAAGTATTTCCGGCATAAGAGGCACCATCGGCGGAAAAACCAATGACAACCTTACCCCTGTTGATATTGTGAAGTTTGCAGCAGCATACGGAAGCTGGATATTACAACAAGGCAGTAATAATAAAATAGTGATTGGACGTGACGGGCGTATAAGCGGTGAAATGGTGAGCAACCTGGTGGTTAATACATTGATGGGCCTGGGATTGGATGTGGTTGACCTGGGTTTAAGTACCACACCAACGGTTGAAATGGCCGTTACATTTGAAAAAGCAGCGGGTGGCATAATTTTAACTGCCAGTCATAATCCCAAAGAATGGAACGCCCTCAAGTTGCTGAACCACAAAGGCGAATTCATCAGCGGCGATGAAGGCAAACTGATTTTAACCACTGCGGAAAATGAAGATTTTAGTTTTGCCAAAGTAGATAAACTGGGTACGTATCGTAAAGATGAAAGTTTATTACAAAAACATATAGATGCAGTACTGGCATACGAACTGGTTGATGCTGCAGCAATAAAAAAACAGAATTTTAAAATTGTGGTGGATGCCGTAAACAGTACCGGCGCTACTGCAGTACCAGCCCTGTTAAAAGCATTGGGTGTAAAAGATATGGTAGTGCTGAACGCAGAAGTGAACGGAAATTTTGCACACAACCCTGAACCTCTACCCGAGCATTTAACTGAATTAAGCAGTGCCGTGGTTTCTCAAAAAGCCAGCCTGGGCATTGCGGTTGACCCCGATGTTGACCGCCTTTGCTTTGTGTGCGAAGACGGCAGCATGTTTGGCGAAGAATATACATTGGTTGCTGTGGCAGATTATATACTCAGCAAAAGAAAAGGGAATACGGTTTCCAATATGAGCAGCACCAAAGCATTAAAAGACGTTACCATAAAACATGGCGGTGAATATTTTCCCAGCATGGTGGGCGAAGTGAATGTGGTAAATAAAATGAAGGCCGTAAATGCGGTGATTGGCGGCGAAGGTAATGGTGGCATTATTGTGCCCGATCTGCACTATGGCCGTGATGCATTGATCGGCATCGCCTTGTTCTTAACGCATCTTGCCAAAAGCAAAAAAACGATCAGGCAGTTGCGCAGCACTTATCCCGATTATTTTATCAGCAAAAATAAGATTGAGCTCACCAACGGTACCGATGTAAAAACTATTTTTAAAAATATTAAAGACCTGTATAAGAATCAACCGATAAATGATGAAGATGGATTGAAGATCGAGTTCGATAATGACTGGGTGCACTTACGCACCAGCAATACCGAACCCATCATTCGTATTTATGCCGAAAGTAATTTTGAAACAACAGCAGAGAATATTGCCAGAAGATTGATGCAGGATATTGGGAAGATGATGTAACGAAATGTTGATGGTTCATAGAGCTTCAACTTCATCGAACTATCAATTATGAAAATACCATGTACAATGAACTATAAACCATGAACAGAATCTACTTCGACAACGCCGCCACCACTGCACTTGATCCACAGGTGCTGGAAACCATGATGCCCTACTTAACCGAAAAGTTTGGTAATCCTTCTTCCATTTATTCTTATGGCCGTGAGACCCGTATGGCTATCGAAACTGCACGTAAAACAGTTGCAAAAATTTTGAATGCGCATCCCGCTGAAATATTTTTCACCAGTGGCGGTACCGAGAGCAGCAACACAGCTATCTCCTGCGCCATACGTGACCTGGGTTGTAAGCATATCATTACTTCGCCTGTTGAACACCATGCTGTTTCACATTCAGTAGAACATTTGGATAACCTGGATGTTGCAAAAGTGAGCTATGTAAAATTATTACCAAACGGACATATAGATATTGAAGACCTGGAAAAGCTATTAGCCGCCGCCGAAGAAAAAACCCTCGTTACTTTAATGCATGCCAACAATGAGATCGGCAATATTTTAGACATTCATGCTGTTGGCGAATTGTGCAAATTGTATGGCGCCATTTTTCACAGCGATACGGTGCAAACAGTTGGACATTTCCCTTTCGATTTAAGAAATACACCGGTGCATTTTATTACCGGCGCTGCACATAAATTTCACGGACCAAAAGGCGTGGGCATTTTATACATCAACGAAAATGTACGCATAAAACCCTTTGTGCATGGCGGCGGACAGGAACGCAACATGCGTGCCGGCACTGAAAATCTCTATGGCATTGTGGGCTTTGCCAAAGCGCTTGAGCTGGCAACCGCCACCCATGAAGAAGACATGGCCTATATCGGCACGCTGAAGTATTACATGATGGACGAACTGAAAAAAAATATTCCCGGTGTTGCATTTAACGGCGATGCATTGGGAAGTTGTTTATACACGGTGCTAAGCGCCAGTTTCCCCAAGACAGAAAGATCGGAGATGATACTTTTTAATCTCGACATTAATAATATCTGCGCCAGCGGCGGCAGCGCCTGCACCAGCGGCGCCGACCAGGGCAGCCATGTCATCCGTGCCATCAACAACAACCCCAACCAGGTAACGGTGCGTTTTAGTTTTAGCAAACACAATACCCGGGAAGAAGTTGACACGGTGGTGGAGAAGTTAAAGGAACTCGTGTAGGAACACGCCTGTGGCGTGTTCGTTTCAATTCGCCATAGGCGAATTCTTTTGATTTTTGCCTATGGCAAAAACAGAACACCCCACAGGCGTTTTCCTACAATACAATAAATCAACATTTTTTATACTTTTGAATTCGCTTCAAAGCGAATCCGTATGTACAAAAAACAGAAGCAATACCGTCTTTATAATTTTGATTATTCGCAGGATGGTCATTATTTTATAACCATCGTTACCAAGGACAGGGAACATTTTTTTGGCAAAATCGTTAACAAAGAAATGATATACACTCCAATTGGAGAATTCGTCAAAAAAAACATCCTTAAATTTTATGTAGATGAAAAGCTGGATAACCCTTACCAGAATAATTTCTATTTCATCAATAATAATCTTACGCTTATCGGCATTACTGAATGGGCTGTTTTACCAAATCACATTCATCTGATCATTGAAATAATAAATAAGGTACAAAAAGAATACACTGATATTACTGGCTTGTCTCCTTTATCAACAGGTTCTGCAAGTTCATTTGCAAATCATTTTAAAGGCTACATAAAAAAGTGGTGTACAGAAAATAATTTTAATGATTTTCACTGGCAAAGTAGATTTCACGACAGAGTTATACGGAACGCTGCAGAATATGAACAGATAGCAAAATACATTCAAAATAATGTGCTTAACTGGGATACAGATGAGCTGCATTTGTAGGAACACGCCTTTGGCGTGTTCTGTAATTGCCTGCGGCAAATACCAAACGAACACGCCAAAGGCGTGTTCCTACGAATACCCCAATTGCGCCTCCACCTCCTTCGGTAACGCCGGCAATTTCTTCCTATCCACTAAAAAACTATTCAGTTGCGACAGTTCTTTAAAAATATAATGCTTGTCCATCGCTGCTCTTAAATAACCGGCACCGGTACTGCCACCGGTACCTATACGGGTACCAATCATACGTTGCACCATATTAATGTGGCGGCTGCGCCAGTTGCTTAACTGATTGTCAATTTCCAAAAGCGTATCCAGCAACTGAAAAGGCTGTTCCAGCATGGGATATCCATGATACATCATGATAAACAAAGCCGACCGGCAGGCTTTGGGCGTAAGATTTCTCTCCACATTTTCATCTGCTTTATTAAAAATGGTTTCAAATGCAGCAGCATTATTTTTTTCTGCTTCTGCCAAACTACCCACATAAACCTGCTGGTAAATTTTCCAGAAATCTTCTGTAATAAAAGGCATTCTTTCCAGCCAGGCATTAATTAATTCAATAACACTCTTGCCGCTTTCCGCATCTTTAATAATGGCAATATCTTTTTCTTTCAGTTGGGAAGTGTAATAATTTTGTCCGTGGCGGTGCTCAAACTTTAAACCCAGTTTTGCTTCCAGCACCTTAAACTGGTAACTCTGAAAACCAGATGCAGGCCGCAGCATATCCCTGAAGTCGAGAAAATCCATCGGCGTCATCGTTTCCATAATATCTATCTGCTGCACCAGTACTTTTAAAATAGTAACTACCCTCTTTAAACGGTGTACCACGGTTTGCATTTCGGGACTGTTATCATTTACCACGGGCTTATTCATAATATCAATAACCGAGTTCACTTCAAATAATATCTGTTTAAACCACAGTTCATAAGCCTGGTGAATAATGATGAAAAGCATTTCATCGTGCGCCGGTTCCCTTCCATCCTTAAAACTTTCAGGATCCTGTGCTTCAGTAATTTTTTCCAGTTGCAGGTAATCTGCATAATAAACGGCCTTTTCCATAATAGCATTTTAATGCAGCAAACTTACTGTTTTTAGTTGTCAGGCCACTACATGAGCCTTTAATTTTATAGACTCTTATTGTTTTAAAAAGACTTAGAAATTTGATCTCTGCTTTGTGGCCAGACAACTACGCTACCTTTTGTTAACCGTTAGTGAACGCAAATCCCTTTAACAAATCCTTTAGTAAAATAAAAAAGCATGGCATCATTTTCTAATTAAAAAAAATCCAAGCAGACCCTTAAACCCTGCAACCAACTATGATCAGAAAAATTTTCTTTTCCATCATCAGTATATTGATGATAAACTCCCTTCATGCACAGGTCAGTTACGGCATCAGGGCCGGTGCCAACTTTGCCAAATGGCAGGGCGACGATCTGCAGGTAATTGAAGACCTGCTGGATAAAACCGACGGCTATGTTGTAACTAAAGGCAAAACCGGCTGGCATGTGGGCGGTTATGTAAACATCCCCATCAGCAACACTTTTTCTTTTGAGCCCGGCCTGGCCTACTCAAAAAAAGGGTACAGCATTAAAGGCGATGTGCAGATTCCTGTTTTAAAAATATTGGCTATTAATGCCGGTGCACAGGTGCAACAGCATTATATAGATATGCCCCTGGTTCTTAAAGCAAATGTGTACAAAGGTTTGCAGGTATATGCAGGTCCGCAGATTTCTTACTTAGTTAGAAGCACCTTAAATGCGAAGCTTGGCGTACTCGGTATCAACATTTTTAACCGTGGTTTTGGTATTACCGAGCGCTTCAATAAGGTTGATATGGGTTTAACCGGCGGCATTGGCTACCAGTTTGAGAATGGCCTTAATGTACAGGCCGGCTACGATTATGGATTATCTAAACTTGATAGAAATGATAATTACCTGGCTTATAACCGGGTAGTAAAAGTTTCGGTTGGTTTTAGTTTTTAGTTGATGGTTAATGATGGAAATGCGGTATCCGGCAACGGGTACCGCTTTCTTTTTGCCAGAAAATGATTTTCCCTAAATTTGCAACCCGGCCAAACCAATTAACGGATTAACGGATTAACGGATTAACGGATTAACGGATTAACAGATTAACCAATTAACCAATATTATGGGAAGAATATTTGAAGTTAGAAAAAGTGCCATGTTTGCCCGCTGGGATAAAATGGCCAAAAATTTTACCCGTATAGGTAAAGAGATTGCCATTGCAGTAAAATCAAGCGGACCCGACCCTGATAACAACCCTGCTTTAAGAAGATGCTATATCAATGCCAGAGCTTGTGGCATGCCTAAAGACCGTGTAGAAGCCGCCATTAAAAGGGCAATGGGAAAGGATACCAGCAATTACGAAGAGATCATGTATGAAGGCTATGCACCGCATGGCATTGCCATACTGGTAGAAACTGCAACAGATAACCCCACAAGAACCGTTGCCAACGTGAGGATGCATTTTACCAAAGGACAGGGATCTTTGGGAACTACCGGCAGTGTGGCTTTTGGTTTTACACATATGGCTGAATTTAAAATTAAAGGCGACGGCGTGAATGTTGATGACCTTGAATTTGAACTGATTGATTTTGGTTTGGAAGAAATTGGAGAAGATGCCGAAGGCAATGTGATCATCCGTACAAAATTTAATGAGTACGGCAATATGAGTAAGGCCCTGGAAGAAAAGAAAATTGAAGTAACCAGTGCGGAGCTTACCTGGATACCATCCAATACCATGGAGTTAAGCGAAGAGCAGGCCAATGATGTTTTAAAAATGGTGGATCACTTGGAACAGGATGATGATGTACAGAAAGTGTATCATAATCTTAAATAAATAAGAGCCGCTTTTTTAGCGGCTTTTTTATATCGTTATCTCTCCTTTCATGTAGAAAACCGCTTTGCCTTTAATCGTCACTCTATCCCCTCTCTGCTCACACCAAAGTTCACCGCCACGTTTCGATAATTGAAAAGCGTGCATTTTATCTTTGCCTAATTTTTCGGCCCAAAAAGGAATTAATTGTGCATGTGCCGAACCGGTTACGGGGTCTTCTGGAACGCCGCAATTGGGAGCAAAAAAGCGGGACACAAAATCGCAGTTGGTTCCGGGGGCTGTTACAATGATGCCAATAACATCTATTTTATTCAACAGCGTAATATCTGGCTTTACCGCTAAAATATCTTTTTGCGTATTCAGTTCAACAATATAATCACGGTTTTTATATACACCTAAATGTTCGGTAATGCCTAAGCCTTGCATTAATTCTTCCGGGTAATCCGAAACCCTTTCAGGTTTCCAGGAAGGAAAGTCCAGTGCAATGTATTCCCCGTCGCGATGCACTTTCAGCGGGCCGCTTAGCGAATAAAAGGTAATTGTATTTTTTTTATATCCCAGTAATTCAAACAGCACAAAGGCAGCCGCCAAAGTAGCATGGCCACAAAGATCAATTTCCAGTTCAGGTGTAAACCAACGAATATGAAATCCATCTTCTTTGGGCACAAAGAAAACTGTTTCAGCAAGATTATTTTCTTCAGCGATCTGTTGCATTAATGAATCATCGATCCATTTATCCAGGGGAATTACAGCAGCAGGATTACCGCTAAACAATTTGTCAGCAAATGCATCAACCTGGTATAAAGTCATAATAGGCAATTAACAATGGGTAACAGGCAAAAAGTATTCAATTGACCCCCCTGGTGAGTTTTAATATTTCCAGAATTATTTCTCATATGATTTAGTGATCTTCCAATTGCTATATTACACAAATTGTCTATTGCCAATGGTATGTTTACTCCCGCATCATTTCCTTTATTACCGCAACAACATCTTCTGTATTGGGCTTGCTGAAATAATCGCCATCACTGCCATAGGATGGGCGGTGTGCTTTGCCGGTGATGGTCCTGGGCGATACATCCAGGTGCTTATAACCTCCCTGCTCTTCCATCACTTTATTAAACATGTAAGCGGCAGCACCACCGGGTACATCTTCGTCAACAAAAACTATGCGGTTTGTTTTTTTAAGCGACTCTACAATGGTATGGTTGATATCAAAAGGCAATAAAGTCTGTACATCCACCACCTCGCAACTAATACCCATTTTAGCAAGGGTTTCGGTTGCTTCCAGTACGATCCGTAAAGTAGAACCATACGTTACAATGGTAACATCAGTTCCGTCTTTTACAATTTCGGGAACACCTAAAGGCACTGTATAAGCCATTAAATTGGAAGGTAATTTTTCTTTTAAGCGATACCCGTTTAAACATTCAATTACCAAACCAGGATCGTTGCCCTGCAATAAAGTATTGTACATACCTGCAGCCTGCACCATATTACGCGGCACACATACATACATACCACGCAGTGCATTTATAACCACCCCCATTGGTGAGCCACTGTGCCAGATACCTTCAAGCCTGTGCCCCCTGGTTCTCACAATAAGCGGACAACTTTGTTGCCCGGCCGTGCGGAAATGTGTGGTACAAACATCATCGCTCAATGGTTGTAAACCATATAATAAATAATCAAGGTATTGAATTTCTGCAATTGGGCGCAGGCCTCTTAATGCAAGGCCTATTCCCTGGCCTATAATAGTTAATTCACGTATACCTGTATCAAAGATCCTGTCTTTTCCATGTTTATCCTGCAGGCCGCTGAAGCCCTGGTTCACATCACCAATCTGACCAAGGTCTTCACCAAAAGCAAGCACTTTATTATTGGTTGTAAATAACTCATCAAAATACCTGTTCAACATATCAAAACCATTTACAACGGCTGCATCGTTATCGTATCGGGCTTTTATTTCGGGCACTTTTAATGCCGACCTGGGGCCCTGGCTATATAAAAAACTATTGTACAGATCAGCATTAGATTTTTTCAGGTTTGCATAATATGTTTTTACAGCATTTGAAGTTTCATGATGGCCGGCAATATCAATTGCTGTTGCGAGCGTTTTCATGATATCCCTCCGTAAAGGCTCTCGTAAAGTGAACAAATCATCCGATATTTTTTTTACTGCCGGGTTTACCAACGCAACGGGTTCTAATATTGCAACAGCTTTTGCAACCATTTCTTTAACAGGGTCAATATATTTGGCCCATGCTTTTTGCTTACTTTCCCTTACATGTGCCACAGCTTCTTCTTCAATAAGGTTTAATTCAGCTTCGTCTGCAAGTGCATTGGTAATGATCCATTCACGCATTTGCTTTAATCCATCCCACTCTTTCTCCCATTCCAAACGTTCGGCAGATTTATATCTTTCATGACTTCCCGAAGTAGAATGCCCCTGGGGCTGGGTAATCTCCTCTATATGAAAAATTGCTGGTGTATGCGTGTCTCTTATTTTTTGAATGGCAGGCTCAATTACCTCACACATACCTGCATAATCCCAGCCTTTTAATTTATAAATATCAATACCGTTGGTACCTTCTTTTTTCTGAAAACCCTTAAGTGCATCGGAGACAGATGCTTTGGTTGTCTGGTATTTTTTTGGAACAGAGATCCCGTAACCATCGTCCCAGACAAAAACAGCCAATGGCACCTGTAATACACCAACGGCATTGATGGTTTCCCAAAAATGGCCTTCACTGGTTGATGCGTCGCCGATGGTACAAAAACAAACTTCGTTTCCATCGGTACTCAGGTTGGTGAGGTTACTCAGTTCTTTAATTTTTCTGAACGCTTTTGAAGCATAGGCAAGTCCTAATGCACGGGGCATCTGGCTGGCTGTTGGTGCAATATCACTACTTATATTTTTGAGATGGGCCAGGTTTAACCAGTTGCCGTTTTCATCAACAAACTTAGTGGCAAAGTGAGCGTTCATTTGCCTGCCGGCACTGAATGGATCATTATTTACATCAGGATCGGCATATAACTGTGAAAAAAACTGTTCAACGGTTGCCAAATGATTGGCAAACATAAAAGTCTGATCACGGTAATACCCCGACCTGAAATCACCCGGTTTAAAAAATTTTGCAACAGCAACCTGTGCTATCTCCTTGCCATCTCCAAAAATGCCAAACTTGGCCTTGCCGGTAAGCACTTCTTTACGGCCAAGTAAGCTGGTTTCCCGGCTTTGGCAGGCAAATGTATAATCCTTTAGTACCTCATTTCTGAAATTTTCGAAACTCAGTTTTTCCTCTAAAGCTGCATCGTTGTTGTTATTTGTATCCATAGCCTGATTTAATCCTGAACAAAAATATAAATTATAGAGCAGCTTTGTTAAAAATCTCCTAACAGGATAACAATTTATAAGAGATACAGTCGTTTTATTATCTTTATACCATTAACCTTAAAGAACAATCATAATATGAAACAATTATTTACATGTTTGTCCCTACTTTGTTTACTGTCGGTTGCACGGGCACAAACCGGCACTGTACCAACCAGTTCTACTCAAAATGTATTAACTATTGCCCAGGCAGATGAACTGCTAACTTTAAAGGAAACCGAATTTGATTTTGGAAAGATTCCACAAGGCAAGCCGGTTGTTCATATTTTTGAAGTAACCAACAAAAGTAATACCTCTTTAAAGATCAACAATATTAATGCAAGCTGTGGTTGTACCACACCTGAATGGGAAAAGGATAAGGTTATAGCGCCGGGCGGAAACACTAAAATAACCGTTGGTTATAATGCAGCTGCAGAAGGGCCTTTTACAAAATTTATAACGGTAACCTATAACGATACCCAAAGTAAACAAATAACCATTAAAGGAGAAGTTTGGAAAACACCGGGCAGCTCTGCCCCTGAAAATAAAGCCATTAACGATTTAAAAAACTAAACAACATAAATTAACCAATCATGAAAAAATTATTCCTTTCACTTACTGCATTAACTTTCTCGGCTCTGCTGTTTGCTCAAAAAACAGTAGCTGATATTGCAAAATTTGAAACAGAAACTATTAACCAGGGTTATCTTAAGCAAAATGAACCAAAAGAAGTAAAGTTCATTGTTACAAACATCAGCAAAGAACCCATTATAATTGAGCAGGCTAACCCAACCTGCGGCTGTACCATGGGAGACTATACCAAATCTCCGATTGCACCGGGAGCTACCGGTTTTATCTCTGCTAAATTTAATGCTGCCAATGCAGGTCATTTTACAAAAAACCTGACTGTAAAGTTTGCAGGTGTTGATGAAATGAAAAGTATTACCATTACCGGTGATGTTTTGACTGCTGAAGAGTATGACAAATGGGCTGCTGAAGAGGCAAAGAAAAAACCAGAAGCTACCAGCACAAAACCAGCAACTGCTGCCAAAAATAAGACCGGTACAAAAAACAATAATTAATACCGAAAGCATATTTATATAAATAAAGCCCCCTGCAAAACCTGCGGGGGCTTTTGTTTTAGGCAAATCTGCTGAAAACAATTTGTGTAATAGCCATTAAATCTTTACACTTACTATAATAAAATTCAAAAGTATCCGTTTATATCTTATCTGCACTGAAACCTATAAAAAACTAAAGCTTAACCTATGAAAAAAGGTAATTACCTGCTTGTTGAAACTGAATACACCCCTACGTATTTTTACCAGGTAATTCCTGCAGAATCAAAACACTTACACTACTTTTTACCGTTTTTTTATTAATGCAAATAACTTACGCAAAACTTCCCTAACCCGTTTTGCCAATGAATTTATCAGTAAATAATCTTCTGTAACAAAATTCGTGTGCTAACAACTTAAAGATTTTTGTTTTTATGGATTGTTTGGATAACAATGAAACCCCTCTTTCTAGAGGGGTTTTTGTTTGAACCAAATGGGATAAATTCTGTTTATGTGAATAGAGCAATATTCATCTTTAAAAAAATTACAATTTATGAACCTTACAGTTGGACAAACAGCACCGGAGTTTACGTTATTCAATACAGATAAAAACAAAGTAAGCCTTTCGGGTTATTGGGGCAAGACTGTGTTGCTTTTATTTTTCCCGCAGGCATTTACGGGGGTATGCACGAAAGAACTATGTGCAGTAAGGGATGATATAAGCCGTTATAGTAATATAAATGCTGAGGTGATTGGTATTTCGGTGGATTCCGTTTTTACACTGAATAAATACAAGGAAGATCAGCAATACAATTTCCCGTTATTGAGCGATTTTAACAAGGAAGTTTCTGCGCTGTACGGGGCCTTGTATACCGATTGGATCCTGGATATGAAAGGCGTTAGTAAAAGAGCAGCCTTTATTGTGGATAAAGAGGGAATATTGTCTTATACCGAAGTACTGGAAAATGCCGGTGAAATGCCCGATTTTACTGCAATAAATGAAAAAATTGCAGCTTTATCAGCCTAAAACATCATTTGGGGGTAATTTCCGGTAAACAAATACATTTTTTTTGTACTTTAGCTTGTAATTATGTAATAAACTAACAGACAAACTATTGCTGAATCAAAACATTTTCTATATTTTTACTTAGTTGAAAAAAATAGTTTACATACTAATCTTAATTATTGGAATAAATTTTACTTCTTTTGCTCAAACTAAAAGCGCCAATCAGGGCGAACCCATAGCAAAGCTGATAAAACCTTATCCCATTCCTGCTACTACAGCAATCAATTTTGAATTTCTGTATGGCTATGATAAAACCTTTTCCCTGCAGATATACAATTTCATGGGCAAAAAGGTAAACGAATTCAGCAAGATCCCCCCCCGCATGACCATGACACTGGAAGATTTTTATCGTGGTATTTATGTTTACCAGTTGAGAGACAAGGACGGAAAGATCATTGATTCCGGTAAATTCCAGGTAGTTAAATAATTCCTCTTCTTTTTAAAAATCACATCACCTGAACTATCAAAAATTTGAGGTAGTGCGTATTTTCCTGTCCGCGTATGATGGGATGATCCGCCGATTGTGAATTAAATACAACCTGCCGTATTTTTCTTTTGGCATCGGTTGCTGCCATTTGAATGATATCTAAAAACAATTCGGGCTGTACCAGGTTTGTGCAGCTCGATGTAACTAAAAACCCGCCCGGTTTAACCAGTTTCATTCCCCGTAAATTAATTTCTTTATACCCCGCAACAGCTTTATTAATAGTAGCCCGGCTTTTGGTAAACGAAGGCGGATCAAGCATTACCACATCCCATTGCTTTCCTTCCTTGCTCCATTCTTTCAGCACATCAAATGCGTTCACACATTGAAATGTACAAATATTATCAAGCCCGTTTAACACAGCATTACGGTTACACATATCGATGGCATTTTGCGATATATCAAGCCCCAAAACCGATTTGGCTCCATAATGCCCGGCCATTATTTCAAAAGAACCGGTATAGCTAAATGCGCCCAGTACATCAGCGTCTTTTACAATATGCTGAATAGCCCGGCGGTTATCCTGCTGATCTAAAAAGAAGCCGGTCTTTTGCCCGTTGGCAATATCTACATGAAATTTTACACCGTTCTCAATGATCACAATGTTGGTATCAAATTCAGCAGATAAAAAACCTTTATGCTGCTCCATGCCCTCCAGTTCTCTTACCGGTACATCATTGCGTTCATAAATTCCTTTGGGGGTAAATATTTTTTCAATGGCTTTTACAATGGCCGGTTTCCATACATCGATCCCCAGTGCCAGCGTTTGTATAACGAAATAGTCATTGAACTTATCAATGATCAGTTGTGGTATATCATCTGCTTCGCCAAAAATAAGCCGGCAGTTTTCCGTATAGCCAAGCTTTTGGCGGTATGCCCAGGCCTGCTGTAAACGGTTAACAAAAAACTGGTCGTCAATCACTTCATCCCTGTCACGGGTAAGCAGGCGCACCATGATCTGCGACTGGGGATTGATATAACCCCTTCCTATAAATTTTTTATCGTGCGTAAACACATTTACAATTTCACCGGCTTTGGCAGCGGCGTCAAGCGCTTTCCCGGTATTTACCTCGTTTCCGAATATCCACGGATGCCCGGTTTCAACTCTTCGGCTTATCTTCTTATTTAAAAAAATGCTCTTCATGGCGCAAAGGTAGCATCCGTGTCATACATAGTGCAGTTATGGGTATCTTATTTGCAAATAATTGCCAATTTGACTGCAAATGAACCCTTGGCAAAATGTTTGACTGTTGTACCTTTGCAACCAATTTTAAAACAGATATGGAAGAAAAAGAAATATATACACCCGAAAACGAAGAAATGAATATAAATGCCGATGCGGATATTCCCGGCAATACCCATTTAAGCAACCCCGGCGGTGAAGAAGTTTTAGAAAAACTGCAGGCCGAACTGGAAGAGCAAAAGGATAAATACCTGCGCCTGATCGCGGAATTCGAAAATTTTAAACGCCGTAATGCAAAGGAAAGAAATGAGCTGATACAAACAGCCGGTAAGGATGTGATCATTTCGATGCTGGAAGTGGTAGACGACTGCGATCGTGCCGAAAAGCAATTGAATGAAAGCAATGATGTTGCTGCGCAGAAAGAAGGAATTCAACTCGTTTTTAATAAACTGAGAAATACCTTACAGGCAAGGGGGTTAACCCCCATGGAAAGCATCAATACAGAATTTGATGTGGAGAAACACGAAGCCATTACGGAAGTGGAAGTGCCTGAAAAGCAAAAAGGAAAAGTAGTTGACGAAGTTGAAAAAGGATACTATCTCAACAATAAGATAATACGTTTTGCAAAAGTGGTGGTAGGGAAATAACCCCCTCCGCCCCCTGAAGGGGGAACTGGAGTAAAAAATTCAAAGAAGCTTTATACAATAGCAGAAACTAACAAATGTCAAAAAAAGATTTTTACGAAGTACTGGGCGTGTCCAAATCTTCATCGCAGGATGAAATAAAAAAGGCGTACCGCAAGGTGGCCATGCAATTTCATCCGGACAGGAATCCAGGTGATAAAGCTGCTGAAGAAAAATTTAAGGAAGCTGCAGAAGCCTATGAAATTTTAAGTGATGCAGATAAACGTGCCCAGTACGACCGGTTTGGTCACCAGGCATTCAGTCCGGGCCGTGGCGGTGGTGGTTACAGCGGTGGAGGCGGAATGAACATGGACGATATCTTTAGTCAGTTTGGGGATATTTTTGGCGATGACAGTCCTTTTGGTAGCTTTTTTGGCGGCGGCAATAGCAGAAGAAGTTCGGGGGGAAGAAGCAGGGGTACACGTGGCAGCAACCTGCGTGTAAAAATAAAATTGAATTATGAAGAGATCGCCAAAGGCGCACAAAAAACCATCAAGGTAAAAAAATATGTTGGTTGTAATACCTGTGGCGGAAGCGGAGCAAAAGATAAGAACAGTGTGCAAAATTGCGGCACTTGCGGTGGTAGCGGACAGGTACGAAGAGTACAAAATACTTTTTTAGGACAGATGCAGACTGTTACTACCTGTCCCAATTGTAATGGAGAAGGCAGTACGGTTACGCATAAATGCTCAGCCTGCAAGGGCGATGGAAGGGTGTATGGCGAAGAAACAGTTACCATTGATATACCGGCAGGTGTGCAGGAGGGCATGCAATTGAGCCTGAGCGGAAAGGGTAATGCCGGTGAACGTGGCGGCTCTGCCGGAGATTTGATCGTACTGATTGAAGAAGAAGCACATCCACAATTACACCGGGATGGGTTGAATGTTGCTTTTGACCTGCACATTTCCATACCGGATGCAGTATTTGGCACACAGATAGAAGTACCCACCATTGATGGCAGGGCAAAAATTAAAATACCACCGGGAACACAAAGCGGAAAAATATTCAGGCTGAAGGGAAAGGGATTTCCCAATGTAAACAGTTATGAAAAAGGAGACCAGTTGATACAGATAAATGTATGGACACCACAACATGTTTCATCTGCTGAAAAAGACATGCTTGAAAAATTACAACAGTCAGAAAATTTTCAACCTAAACCAGATAAAAATGATAAATCATTTTTTGACAAGGTGCGGGAAATGTTTTCTTAATCTGATCTGTTTTTCTTACGTTTTTTGCTGGCATATACATCCTGTGCTTTATCAATCAGTTTTAAAAACTCAGTTTGCAGGTAACTTTGCGGATCGTAGGATTCTGCTGCAATCCTGTGTATATCCAGCCAATCGGCCTGTTTAATATATTTTGACTGTTTTATTTTAAGGCCAAACATGGCTACAGCCGTTGCAAATTGTAATTCTTTATCCAGGTTTTTAAACTCAACAAAATTAGCAAGGCAATTATATTTAAATGTCAACAGTGTGGTATCATCACAAAGGCTGTAGCGCATTTCAAGATCAGCTACTATATCTCCCGGCATCAGGTCGGGCTTAAAAAGCTTATCGCTTGCCGGTACAATTTCAAAAATAGCCAATACGCTGTTACCACTTCCTATCTCTCCGCCTTCCAGGTCAATACTGCTGTCGCACACTGCATCTCTCCTGTTATCAAAACCTATCAAACGGTATTCCTTTACCAGGTCGGCATTAAATTTCAAATTCATAAACACATCATCAGCCACTGCAAAAAATGTTTGGGTAAGTTCTTTCACCAGTACTTTTTCTGCTTCTGTAATATCATCCAGGTACGCATAATTACCATTGCCTTTTTTTGCCAGAGTAGCCAGTTTTGAATCTTTAAAGTTTCCCATTCCCACTCCCAGGCAGGTAAGATAAATGCCGCCCTGCTTTTCCTTGGTTATGAGGTCTTCCAGCGCTTTTTCAGAAGTAATACCCACATTAAAATCACCGTCGGTAGCCAATATTACCCGGTTGCTGCTTTTGTCTTTGTACGTGCTTCTTGCCAGGGCATAAGCAGTCATAATAGCCGCTTCGCCGGGTGTATCACCACTGGCAGATAATTCTTCAATTGATTTTATTATTTTTTCTTTTTCGGCCCCGCCTGTAGGTTGCAACCATATGCCAACAGTGCCGCCATAAGTTACAATAGAAACCGTGTCTATTGCCCGAAGGTTCTTTACAAACATCTGAAAAGCTGCTTTTAGCAAGGGTAAACGGTTAGGCATATCCATGCTGCCCGATACATCAATTAAAAAAACAAAATTACCCGGTGGTACCATGTTCAGATCCAGCTTTTTGGCATTTACATTTAGCATAAGTAATTGCTTTTCCATATCCCAGGGACAGGAAGTGAGCTGCGATTCAAAATTAAAAATTTCGCCCTGTTTCGGTTCACGGTAGTGCAGGTTGAAGTAATTGATCATTTCTTCTGTGCGTACCGCATCGGGAGGCACTGCACTTTGCATGTTGATAAAGCGCCTTACATTACTATAGGAGGCCTTATTTACATTCAATGAAAAACCGGTGTTGGGAAATTTATCTGCACGTACATACTCATTTTCAACCAACTGAAAATAAGTTTCATTATCTATAAACCATTTTACCCTGGAAGTGTGTTCCAGGTTTTTTCTACCAGAAATAAGCCTGTGCCGGTTGTTATTAACATTGGATGGCAGTACTTTTAAAGTAATGTATTGCCATTGTTCGGCATTTACTTTCAGGCATTTAGGTTCATAGCCATCTACACTTATTGTCAGCGAATCCCATAATGTTCGTGTAGTAATACCAAAGCCGCCATAGGTACCGGAATAATAAACATGTTTGGTTGAATGCAGCAGCACTTTTGCATTCTGTAAGGATTGGTTTTTCTCATCCTTAATCTCACCCCGGAGATAATACTGCGCCCTGGCGGTAAAAGCCAATACAATGAAGAGGATATAGAAAAAACATTTTTTCAATTGCAAGCTGATTGTAAAAAGTATAATATCTACCAGTAAGATATGCTTTCCATGCTTTGCGTTGCCCCTCTAATCCTCCACCAGCTGATAAATTTCCTTCAGATTTCTGCCCAGGCCATCATAATCAAGCCCAAATCCCAGCAGGAATTTATTAGGAACGGTAAACCCGATATAATCAATCGCAAGCGGGTGTACCAATGCATCCGGCTTATGTAACAACGCTGCTATCTTTAAACTTGCAGGCTGTTGGTTTACCAGTTGGGGCAAAAATTCGTTTAACGTTTTTCCGGTATCAACGATGTCTTCAATAATGATCACGTGCCGGTCTGTTAACGACGTATCCAACCCTATAGAAGTTATTACATTGCCTGTTGATTTTGTTCCTTTATAAGATGCCAGTTTAATAAAACAAATTTCTGCATCAATGGTAAGTTCTTTAAACAGGTCGGAGGCAAACATGAACGCGCCATTTAAAATAGCTATGAACAAAGGTTTTTTACCCGCATAATCTTCATTGATCTGCTTAGCCAGTCTGTCAACCTGCTCCTTTATCTGATCAGCTTTAATATAAGGTTGAAATTTTTTATCCAATACCTGAATAACCATGTTGTGATCTGTTTATTTTGAAACAATTATTTCCTGTCCGATTTTTAAATTATCTGTATCCAGTTTATTCCATTCTTTTAACTGCTGAACGGTAACATTATAAGTTCTGGCAATGCTATACAAACCTTCTTTTGGACCAACCTGGTGTACTTTTGCTTTCTCCCCCACAGCACTTTTCACTTCCTTTTGTACGCCTGCCGGCTGCAAAAACAATTTTGTTTTAGGGTATAATGTAGCATCGGCTTTTACATGGTTATACTCCATAAGATACTTAAGCTGCACAGCATTTTTTTGTGCTGCATCATACAATGTTTCGCCTTGCTGCAGAATATAATATTCCTGCTCTCCTGATTTAGCTTTTTTCTCCAGGTATATTAATTGATCCTTTGTAAGCAGCCCTTCTTCGGCCATATCATTAAACTCCATCAGCTTACTTAAACTTATGTTGTGTTTATTGGCTATAACCAATAAAGAGGTTCCCCTTTTTGCAAAAATGCATTTGATTGTATTAACGCTGGTAATTTTGGCCAGATCATTTTCTGCAGCTGAAATGTCATTTCCGGGAATGGGATTATCATTAACTACTTCAACCGGTGCAGGGCCTTTATTGTCATTTGTTATTACCATATCTGATCCGGGTAATCTATCCAAAGCTATTAAACTGTACTGTTGCAGGTCGTACTGCTCAATATATTTTATCAACAGATCGGGATACCTGGGATTGGTTGCATAGCCGGCTTTCTTTAACCCCCTGGCCCAGCCTGCATAATCAGCCGGATCAAGATTGAATAAAGCGCTGTAGCGCTTGTTGGCCTTTAAAAAATCACTGTGGTCCTTATAGCTTTCATTGGCACTGGTATAAGCCCTGAAACATTCTCCATTCGCGTCGTCGTCGTGTGTTACACTTTCCCCGGTCCAGGTACTTTTGCATTTAATACCAAAATGGTTGTTCGACTTTTTTACCAGTTCACTGTTTCCATTTTCTGTTTCCAGGATACCCTGTGCCAGGGTAATGGAAGCCGGCACACCGGAACGTTTCATTTCACTGATGGCTATATCTTTAAACTGCGCAATATATTCCTCAACCGAGATCCGTTGCGCTGCAAGTGTTACCGAAGCCAGGAAAAATAATATGGTGATGATAATTTTGTTCATGCTTTACTTTTTTTGAATTAATAAGAGCCCGTCTCTTATCGTTAACATGGCCTGTTCTACCCGGTCATCATTTTTTACATGTTCGTTAAATGCCTGTATGGCTTTTGCATTTTTCCCTTTTATATTTTCTTCCAGCACTTCACCATGAAAAAGTACATTATCCGCCAGTATCCAGCCACCGCTTTTTATCCATGGTAAAGTTAATTCGTAATAGTTAATATAGTTCACTTTATCAGCATCAATAAAAACCAGGTCCCAGTTTTCCTGCAGGGTCGGAATGATCTCCAGTGCATCGCCAACATGCAGATCAATCCTGGTCTCCATGCCTGCTTTCCTGAAATAATCATTTGCTGTTGCTGCATCATCTTTCCTTATTTCCAACGTAATTAATTTACCATCGGGGGTTAACCCTTTTGCCAGGCACAAAGCACTAAAGCCGGTAAAGGTTCCGATCTCTAAAATTCGTTTGGGTGCTATCATCTTACTGAAGAATTCAAGCACCTTTCCCTGTACATGCCCACTGAGCATTTGTGCATGTGGATGATTGGCCAGGGTGTATGTTTCTATTTCCTTCAGCACCTCATCCAGGGCAGTTGTATTTTTATTTGCATATTGTTCTGCCCTGGTGTTGATCAGTTCCATTGTATAACGCTGTTCTCATTTTAAAATTGCAGTTCACAGGTATAGACAAAATGCCACCCTGCACTTTAAATAAAGTTGAAGAATGGCACTTACTAATCCAGTAAAGTTACGCGGAAATATTAACTTTTTTATCTCCTTTATTGGAAATTAACATTAAGCCCAAAAAGGTAAATATGCCGTTTATTAAAATTAATTCGTTACCGATCTTGTAACCATGAAAAATATTTTCTGAAATGGTTTGTAATCCAAGTGATACATGCAGCTTCGCTTCGTACCAGGCAGGATTGCTCAGCATGTCCAGTCCCAAAGCCATTAATGGCGCAACAATACAAACTGTCCATATTAATTTTTCATTCAGATGACGCTTTGTTAAGATACCAAAAGAAAATAAACCCAGTAGCGGACCGTACGTAATGCCGGCAAATTTTAAAATAAAATCAATGATGAGCTTATCATTGATGGCTTTAAAAACAAGCACCATAATAAAGAACACAACGGCAAAACTGAAATGTACCTTTAGCCTTGTTCTTTTCTTTTCTTTCTCTGTCCCCTCTTTCTTGTTCATGCCTAAAATATCAATACAAAAACAGGAGGTAAGTGAGGTAATGGCCCCATCAACGCTGGGGAACAGCGCTGATATTAATGCGATGATAAAAAGTATACCGATAGTTCCACTGAAAGCATCACTCAATGCAATGGTTGGAAAAAGATCATCTGGCGGAACTACAATATTATTGGTGCTGGCATATAAATAAAGTATTCCCCCCAGGAACAGGAATAAAAAATTTACTACCATCAACACGGCAGTAAAAGTCATGATATTCTTCTGCGAGTCTTTTATATTTTTTACGCTGATGTTTTTCTGCATCATCTCCTGGTCGAGACCGGTCATGGCAATGGCAATGAACATACCGCCGATAATATGTTTTAAAAAGTAGGAGCCCGCTTTAACATCCGTGTTAAATATTTTGGTATAGCCCTTTTCATTCATGAGTGATAAGGCTCCTGAAAAATCGGTACCCATTGCTTTTACAATAACAATGGTACAAACCACCAGACCAAGCAGCATTCCGGTTGTTTGTAAAGTATCTGTATAGATAATTGTTTTTACGCCACCTTCAAAAGTGTATAATAAAATAAGAGCCAGAATAACCAACGTGGTTACAATAAAAGGAATATGCAGTTTGTCAAAAATAAAAAGCTGCAGAATACTGATCACCAGGTAAAGCCTTGCTGTAGCACCAACTACCCTGCTGAGTATAAAAAAGAAAGCGCCTGCTTTATGTGCATTAATGCCAAAACGTTTCTCCAGGTAGGTATAAATAGAAGTAAGGTTCATTTTGTAATACAGGGGTATCAGCACAAATGCAATAACCATGTAGCCTATCAAATACCCAAGTACGATCTGGAAATAATAAAAATTACCGCTGCCCACCCCACCCGGCACACTCACAAACGTAACCCCGCTAAGGCTCGTTCCAATCATACCAAATGCCACCAGCATCCAGTTGCTGTTGCGGTTGCCAATAAAAAAAGATTCGTTATTGCTGCCCCGGGATGTGAAATAGGCTACCGTAAGCAGCAAAACAAAATACCCGATAACAAACGAAAACAAAATAATGGGAGACATATCAATCGTTTAGGTAAAAATAATCTTGAAAATAGAGAAAATATCGTGTCTTTGCCAATAATAAACTATAAAGTTTTATGCGGATAAATTCATTGGCGGTTTTTTGCGGCTCTAAAAGTGGCAATAACCCATTGTATGAGGCAGAAGCAATAGCATTAGGACATTTGCTGGGCTCAAAAAAAATCACCTTGATTTATGGTGGTGGAAACAAAGGTATTATGGGTGCCGTATCCAATGCGGTGTTGGAAAAAGCTGGAAAAGTGGTGGGTGTCATTCCTGAAATTTTGAAAGACAGGGAGCATCACCATGCAGGCATAACTGAACTGATCATCGTTGATGATATGCATACCCGCAAAAAAATTTTGTACGAAAAATGTAATGCCGCCATCATATTACCCGGCGGCTTCGGCACTATGGACGAATTTTTTGAAATGCTTACCTGGAATCAGCTTAGCATTCATGATAAAAAAATATTTATCCTGAACACAGCCGGCTTTTATGATCATTTATTAACCTTTGCAAAAACCATGCAGGAGGAAGGTTTTTTGTACGACAACATAGAAGACAAACTGGTTGTGATTAACCATGCAGATGAAATTTTAGCATACCTGTGATATTATACCAATTAAACATTAAATCTATCCTAATAAAAGCTGTCAGGTTGAGCTTGTCGAAACCGGGGCCATTTGGAAAAGAGCCTCTTTTAATTGTGAACCCGCCTTCGACAAGCTCAGGCTGACAGTATAATTTTAATGTCTAATTGGTATTAATCCCGCTCGTACCTGCCCTGAAACAAGGCGATATTATATCCCGCCCTTATAACAGGTAAAGCTCTTCGCAATTCATCAACATAAGGTGAGTTCGGGGACTTTGAAACATCCCACATAACAGAAAAATAATAGAAACTGCTGCCTACTCCTTCGCGGCCGCCGGCATAACCACCACCCACCAGCAAACTGCTCGCATTCAGGTTTTCGCGAAATGGAGCGTAATTAATACTGTTTTTGGCCGGTATGTACCGGTAATTAATTAAGTTAAATTCGTATTGGGCCTGGGCAAATATAAATCTGAATGGGAAGATCCTTACAAAAGCACCCGGCCCATAAATGGTTTGCCTGATCTTATCTCCGTATTCATTATAATCTCTTACAGAAGTATAACTTACATTGGCAGAAAAAGCAACATCCAGGTATTTATTTAAACTATAACCCACATAGGGGCTGATACCTAATACAGTGCTTGAATTGGAAAAACCCAGGTTCACATTTCCACCAACAAACATATTTTCTTTTTTAAACCCTCCTTTTTTTTCATCACTTCTCTCTTCATCCTGGGCCTTAACGCTGATAAAACTGCTGATCAATGCTAAAACAATTACAATTTTTTTCATGTGTACTTTTTTATTTTTAATGTCATGTTGTATATGTTCAGGCGCCGCCAGGATATCTTGTTATGCGATGTCGAAAATTTTACCGCTGTTTAAAATATTATTCGGGTCAAATACTTTTTTTATTCCGCTCATCAACTGCAAACCGGCTTTATCAAAAACAATATCCATGTATGGTTTCTGTATCAGGCCAATTCCATGCTCCCCACTGATGGTGCCACCCAATGATTTTACCAGTTTGAACAATGCCTGCAATGCCGGTATCACATCGGGGTTATTTAAACTGTAGATACTGCCCGGCTTTTTGATCCGGATGTGCAGGTTGCCATCACCGGCATGACCATAACAAACCACTTCAAAATCATATTCTTTTCCCAATGCCTTAACGCCACTAATCAAAGCCGGCAGTTCTGCCCGGGGTACTACGGTATCTTCTTCAATGGTATAGCCATCTATTTTTACCGCTTCCGCTACCCTTCTTCTCAACTTCCACAGTTCAGCTTTCTGTTGTGCATCATCGGCAAAAAAAGCATCCCCGCAATCATATTGCACAAGCAAATCTGCTATGGCTTCCATTTCGCTCATTAAAGTTTCCGGATGGTTACCATCCACTTCAATTATTAAATGCGCTTCCATATCATCGGTAACAGGCACTACGGTGCTATCAACAAATTTGCTTACAATTTTCAACGCATTTATTTCAACCAATTCCATTGCACTGGGCGTAAAGCCTGCACGAAAAATGGCACTCACTGAGGCTCCTGCATTTTCCAGAGAATTAAAAGGCACCAGCATCAGCAGATCATACTTTGGATGTGGCAGCAGTTTTAAAACGATCTTTGTAACAATGGCTAAAGTTCCTTCACTGCCCACAATTAATTGTGTTAAATTATACCCGGTAGAATTTTTTAACACATTGGCACCGGTCCACATAATTTCGCCGGTAGGCAACACAATTTGCAGGTTCAAAACATAATCTTTTACTACACCATATTTTACGGCTTTGGGGCCGCCACTGTTTTCAGCGATATTGCCGCCAATAAAACAACTGCCCCTGCTGCTGGGGTCGGGCGGATAAAACAACCCTTTTTCTTTAACCGCATTTTGAAGTACTTCGGTAATAACACCCGGCTCGGTTGTTACCTGCAGGTTACGTTCATCAATTTCCAGGATAGCATTCATTCTTTCCATAGAAAGTAAAACACCACCCAGGTGTGGCAAAGCCCCACCGCTTAAGCCGGTACCGGCTCCCCGTGGAGTAACGGGTATTTTGTGTTCATTACAAATCACCATGATCCGGCTGATCTCTTCTGCCGTACGGGGTTTAATTACTATATCCGGTAGAAAATGCAGGTTCTCTGTTTCGTCGTGTGCATAATTATTCAGGCTTTCCTCATCAACCAATACATAAGTTTCGCCGGCAATATTTTTAAACAGTTCAATAAGGCCTGTTGTAGTTTCCTTTACTTCCGCAGCAGTTTGCATGTAACATTATTTGTGTAAAAAATCGTATAAAATCGTGAGTTGATAAAATCATGTTCATTTTAAGAAATCCTGTAAAATTGTTAAAATTTATTAACGGATTGCAAATAAAGAAAGAGAAATCTACATTTGTTACGAATACATTCGTATTGATCTTCAAACCAAACTAAAAGTATAGCCATGAAAAAACTTCTTTTAAGCCACAAAAAAGCCGTCACCTGCACTTTAGCCATGCTGCTGATTGGTGGGCTCACCATGTCCTTTCTCAACTCTCCGCTCGGTTATGATAAATATACCGGGGATGATTTTGATTGCGAAGTTTACAGCGTAGATACCTTGCCAGGTAAAGAAGGCATTAAAATGAAAGATTTTGAAAAACTGCAGGCCGAACTGGAAAAGATTTCCGGAGCCGTAGACGCTGAATTAAAAGGTATTGAGTTCTCAAAATTACAACAGGATGCCATATCGAAGGCAATGAAAGCAGTGGATATGGAAAAGATGATGAAAGATGTTGAACGCAGTTTAAAAAATATTGACCTGGACAAGATGATGGCCCATGTAAGTAATTCACTTAAAAATGCTGACCTGAATTTTAAAAGCACAGAAATAGAAAAAGCTCTGGCTGAAGCCGGCAAAGAAATACAGAAAGCAAAAAGGGAGCTAAACGAGGTTGATAAAGAAGCTATAAAACAGGAACTGGCCAAAGCAAAAAAAGAAATAGAAAAAAGCAAGCTGGAAATTGAAAGAATTGATATGGGTAGGATAATGGATGAAGCCCGTGCCGGTATTAACAAAGCAAAAGATGAATTAAAACTTACCAAAGAAATGTTTACTGAAATGGAAAAGGACGGGCTGATCAATGTAAAAGCAGGATGTACCATAGAATATAAAAACAAGGAGCTTTATATTGATGGTAAAAAACAGGATGAAAAGACAGCCGGTAAATACCGTAAATATTTCAGGCAGGATCATTTTAAGATGACGATCGGGAAAGAATAAAATGTATGCCATGAATAACTGAAAAAGCATCTGCCGCTGGTAGATGCTTTTGCTTATGAGGTGTCACCTTTTCTCGGCTACCCTATACAGGTAGTGACTTTATAAAAGGTGACACCTCTTACAGGAATTTGAATGGTCTCCATCCTAATAGTTCAGGCAAAGTTGGTAAACTTAAAACTTTGGACAGAGGGAGGCCCTGTCAACATTATCAGGATAAAATCCTTTTTTTATGATACTGAATTCGCTGGCACCGCGATAGCCATTGTATTTGCTAAGGGCAGATAGGGTAACATCATAACTGAAGGTAAATTGTATTTTAGCAACTTCTAAACCGACCATGGGTACAATGGCATCACCCAAACGATAATAAACACCGGCAATAAGTTGTTGCTCTCCAAATTGGGAGAGGTTATAATTTGCGTTGATACCAAAAACCAGGTCGGTAGCCCTTGCCTGTGTTGAAAAGTAAGCATTGGGATTAACAATAACCCGGTCGTTTAATTTTAAAATGGCATTTACAAAACCGGTGTGCCGCATGGGTATGCGTCCGTTCACAGAATTGTCGCCAAAGAAAGTTTCTTTAGGCCTGTTAACGTGTTGTATGGAGTAACCTGCATTGACGTACACATTCTCATCGGGGAAATAAGCATAGTTCATTCCTACATGCATATCCATATAACTAACATAGTTATTGGTAAAAACCACGCTGGTGGGCAATTTACTGTCGAAAAATTTTCCGTCAAACTGATCAGGAAATTTTAATTTGGATTCGTTTATATGTTTGTTTGCCCAACCGATATTAAACCCGGCAGAAAGCAAACTGCTTAATCCCAGCATTTGATGGTAGGCAACCGAGCCATATACTTTTGTACTGGTTAAACTGCCTGAACCGGCTTTGTCGTTCATTATCATCCCACCTAACCCAAGCCATCCGTTCTCAAGCCTGTCTCTTAACACCTGGGCATCGCCAAAAGCACTTACTGTTTTATAGGGCACCGACATTACTGAGCTCCACTGGTTACGGTAATTGGCACCAATCCTGTAATCAGCATCTGGTATAAATCCCGTGTTGGCAGGATTGGTAACCAATGGTGAATTGAAGAATTGTGAAAAATGCAGATCCTGGGCCTGTAAGCAGGCAATAGGTAATAAGCAATAGGCAATAAAAAGCACCCTGCGGATAACCAATGATATTTTTATTTTTCTAAACATGCTGTTTTCTAATCTCCTAAGTTGTAAGTCATGATTTGGTCGCAAAAATCTTTCTAATTATCAATCAATTCTCAACACAAAAATTAATTACCAATTTTTTATTATAAAAAACAAATCTTCGCTTCTATATTCTTCTTTACTTCCCACTTGGGGCGATTGAGGGGGCCTTATCGCAACAAACTAATATCCCCTGTTTTCCTCAATTTCTGGCCATCTGTAAATTCTACATCCAACGTATAAGTATACACATCCATAGCCTGCAATGCACCTTTGAATGTACCATCCCAGCCCTGGTTTCTATCTGATGTTGCAAAAACAACCTGTCCCCAGCGGTTATATATTTTCCAGTTCATGGTACCAATACCAAAGCCCTTAACCTTTACAACAGCATTTTCGCCAAAACGCCCGGGGGTAAACGCATTAGGCACATCCAGCCCGGGTACAATAACTATGGGCACATCCAGCGTTAAACTATCCACACAATTTGCAACATTATATGCATACAGGGTTGCCTGGAAGGTGCCGGTAGCATTGTATTGATGGGTGGGAGCAAAAGCGGTGGAGGTTTCCCCATCACCAAAATTCCATAAATACCTGTTTGCGCCAACAGACAGGTTGGTAAACCTGGTTAAAGCATTTGCCTGCGGCGGATTAGGTGTCCAGCTGAAATTTGCTGTTGGTATTGCATAAACAGTAATGGCAAAATAGGCCGAAGTATCCCGTTTATTACAGGTACTGGTATCAATGGCTATCAGCCGTACATTATAAGTACCGGTTGTGTTGTAAGTATAAGTTGGTTCAAAAGCAGTTGATGTATCTCCGTTACCAAACTCCCATATCCAGTCGGTACCGCCCTGCGAGAGGTTTTTAAATACAGCATTATAGGGTACACAACCACGGTTGGGTGTAGAGAAGGCAGCCCTAACGTTAGGGCTTATTCGCAGTTGCTTAATAGCCGTATCCGGCGCATTACAGAACGTGGTATCATCTACTATAAGGGTAACGGTGTAAGTTCCCACGGATGCATACGTATGATTTACTGGGCCAAATCCGGACCTTACTTTGGGCGTATTGTCTCCAAAATCCCAGATAAAACTCTGGCTGGTATAGTTAGGCACGGTAGCTACTGATTGATTGATGAACTGGTAGCGTAAACTGTTACAGGAATCCAATTTGAAAAAGGAGAAGTCGGCGTTGATATTGTTATTGCCAACCTTCACAGTAACAAAGGCAGTATCAGAAATATTACAGGTAGCAGAATCAATAGAAATAAGCATTAATGGAAAGCTGCCTGTTTGGTTATACGTATGAGAAACTGAATTATTTGGTGCATAAGTAGTATCTCTTATGGTAGTGCTGAAAGGATCGTTATAGATCCAGATATACATTTTGCCTCTGGCAAGGGTATCGGTAAACCGAACGGTAAGTGGCACACAACCAATGGTATCTACCACTCCGTTAATGGTTGCTTTTACACTGGCACCAATACCTGCAAAATTCATTTCTATTTTTGCAGCGGCCAGGTTGCAACCATCGCCATTTGGCGTTCTGTTAATACCTGACCATACCCCCCGGTTGTCGGGAACCTGTTAGACGGATTGGAAGGCGTGCCACAACTGCAAAATGCCTGGTATATAACTCCATTGGCATCAAAGCGGCTGGTACCACCATCCACATGATCGCCTAAACTACCGTTCTGCCCAAAATGTGAACCAAATAACTGGCTTTGGGCATTTTTTCCAATACAAAAAAGTAAAAATCCTGCCCGTCAGCAGGCGGTATTGCCGTTAACGGTGTTACTTCAGGCAGTCCGGCGGTGCCTGCTGTTGGATACCCCCGTTCAGAATTAATACCACCACCCCAGCCCGATACGTATACATTTTCGCAACGGTCAACCAAAAAGGCAACCGGCGAAAGGTTAGGCACCGCTGCAGGAGTTCCAAAAATGGTTGAATAAATATAAGCAAACAAGTTAGGCTGAAGCTTACTGATAAACTGTTTACTGTTCGGATTACTAAATATCGGACCCGGGCCAGGTGCCACTACCGGCCAGTTACCGGTTGTGGTACCCATGATATATGGAAACCCGTTTTTATCAAACTGGATGCCATAAACCATATCGTTACCAGACGTACCCTGGAATGTTGTTCTTACTATTGCCGAACCGTCATTTTTGATCTGGGTAATAAATCCATCTGTTACCCCCCCCTGGTATGCGCCTTGCATAACTCCTAATATAATTCCAGGTAAATTAGGACCGGTAGTAGCTCCGGCAATATAAATATCATTGCTAAGCGGGCTTTGTGCCAAAACGAAACAGGCATCATCGCCCGTGCCGCCAAAAAAACTGCTAAATAAAACTGAGGAAAGATTGGAATTAAATTTAAGAATAACACCATCCTGTCTTCCGCCTCCAAAAGCAGCCTGTATAGGTGTACCGGGTGTAACCGGAAAATCAGCCGACTGCGTACAGGAAGCCAGTAAAACATTTCCTGCAGCATCTAATATGATTTCACTCCGGGCATCATCGCCATAATTCCTGCGGGTTGCATCTGCACCATCGGGCGCAATATATTTACCCCGGATGTTAACGCCGTCATTTGACGTTCCGCCGATTCCCGCAGCGCCTAAAAAAACTGTACCGGCTGCATTCAGTTTTGTAATTACAATATCATAATCAGTTCTTGAAGATGACCTCACCTGTGCGCCGGGATAATTGTTTGAGTTTGACCTTCCGGCTACATATAAATTACCAGCCGCATCGCATATCATACTGTGAGGCTGCTCATTCCGTGCACCGCCAATGTAAGTTGCAAATAACCTGTTGGAACCATTAGCCGAAAATTTGATGATAGAAATGTCATACCCGTTGGGGTTAGTCTGATCTTCATTGATACCTCCGCCAAAAACGGTTTGATAAGCCCCTGCCGAAACCGGAAATCCGCTTCCAAATGCAATTCCACCGGCATAAAAACTGCCGTCCGGTGCAGGTGTGGCCGTAAATCCCCAGTTCTCTGCAGTACTGCCGCTAAAGGTTGAAAATATTAAAGTAGGATCAATTACCAGGGTTGACCCGGGATCGTAACCGGTTACTTTAAACCGCACAACGTTATTTTTTACAACATACTTACAGTTTACTGTTTGTTTTTTTCCGTCCTGCACCTGGTAACTGTAGGGATAAAGCTCTTTAACAGCGCCAACCGATGTGGTGATCATCAGTTCTTTATTTTGAACTTCCAGTTTATCAACCCCGGTATACTGCAAGGCAATTTTATCAATATCGCCACCGGGATGTACAATGATATCATACTTCAATTTACCGGCATCGCTGTAATACCGTATATCTACATTAGGATAAATATTTTGATAACTAACCGCTTCAGCAATTTTACATTCGGATGTCCACTTAGACTGGTCATTGCCCACAAAATAATTATTATGATAAGCCTGAATTTTATCAGGCACATTTTGTGAAAATGAATTGCCTCCTAAGAATTTAACTTTATATGCGTGTGAATTAATTATGATTGGCTGACCCAGGGTTGATGAATTGGTATTGTGTCCATGCATTTGTTCCGACAAACGCTTCAGGTCGGCAACCTGGTGCACCGCAACTGTAAAGCCACCGTTTTCCAAAAAAAATGAACCAGTAGGAAAATCGCCACGGTATTCTACCCTGCTGTCCCACTGGCCTTTATTTTGGATAAATTCTACCTGTGCATGTACGGTATTTACAACCAATGCAAATAGGCACAATAATATAAAACTGCGTAGTATTTTAAGCGAAATCTTCAAGTACTCTTTTTTACAATTTACAGAAATAAATTTATAAATATCGTTTTGTATCATCACGAATCTGTCATAATTCAGTTACGAGATTTTACTCCAGGCTGTTTTTCCCTTTTGCTGCTGCAGATAAATTTTAACCCGTAAATTTTCCGCTGTATTTAAATCCGGGTCAGATTCCAGAATATGTTCAGCAGCGTGTCGGGCTGCTTCCAGGATGATCTTATCCTGGACTATGTTTGCCAGTTTAAAGTTTAACAAACCGCTCTGTTTAGTTCCTTCAATATCTCCCGGACCACGTATTTCCAGATCCTTTTCTGCTATCTTAAAACCATCATTGGTAGCCACCATGGTCTTTAATCGCTCACGGGCATCGTTTGATATTTTTGGCCCTGTTAATAATATGCAAAAACTTTTTTCTGCACCCCTTCCTACCCTTCCACGCAGCTGGTGTAACTGCGACAGGCCAAATTTTTCAGCACTTTCAATTACCATTACACTGGCATTGGGCACATTCACACCAACCTCAATAACCGTTGTACTTACCATGATCTGTGTATCTGCTTTTACAAAACGCTGCATATTGGTTTCTTTCTGTTCGGCCGGCTGTTTTCCATGCACCATACTTATCCAGTATCCGGGTTCCGGAAAAAATGATTTCACTTCCTCAAAGCCTTTCATCAGGTTTTCATAGTCCCCGTCCGAACGGCTCATCCGGGCGGGCATTTTACTGCTTTCTTCAATGAGCGGATAAACAATGTATGCCTGCCTGCCTTTGGCAATTTCTTCCTTAACAAAATCCATCACCTGTGGCCGGGTACTTTCGGAACGGTGCAGGGTATTGATGGGTTGCCTGCCCGGTGGTAATTCATCAATCACACTGTAATCCAGATCACCATAAGCCGTAAGCGCCAGTGTACGGGGTATGGGCGTTGCCGTCATCACCAGCACATGTGGCGGAATGATATTCTTTTTCCAGAGTTGCGCCCGCTGCGCCACACCAAATTTGTGCTGCTCATCAATTACTGCAAAACCCAGGTTCTTAAACACCACTTTGTCTTCAATCACGGCATGGGTTCCAATTAAAATGTGCAGCGTTCCGTCTTCACAAAGTTTTAAGATCTCTTTACGCTGCTTACTTTTGGATGAGCCGGTAAGCAATTTTACACAAACCGGCATATCTTTTACTAGACCCGTAATACTATTGAAGTGTTGCTGCGCCAGAATTTCTGTTGGCGCCATCAATACCGACTGAAAATCATTGTCTGCTGCTATCAACATCATCATCAATGCCACAATGGTTTTTCCGCTACCTACATCACCCTGTAAGAGGCGGTTCATCTGTTTGCCGCTGCCTGCATCTTTCCTGATCTCTCTTAACACTTTTTTTTTGCGCATTGGTTAATTCAAAAGGCAGATAATGTTTAAAAAAAATGTTAAAGAGGTCGCCCACTTTATCAAATGCTAATCCCTTACTATGCCGGTGCCGGGTTGATTTTATGAGGCCCAGCCTGAGCTGCGCAAAGAACAATTCTTCGAATTTCAACCTTCGCACGGCATGCTGGTAATGCTTTTCTGTAGCAGGGAAATGGATTTGCCGGCAGGCATTAAACCGGCTGATGAATTTATATTGCTTGATGATGGATTCAGGTAAATTTTCGGACAGGTCTTTTTCAGTAAGTATCTGCAGTAATGCGTACGTTAATTTACCAATGGCTCTTCCGTTCAGTCCCTTCGCTTTTAATTTTTCAGTAGATGAATAAACAGGCTCCAGGTAATTTTTTCCATCTGCTTTTTGAGCAGTAAAATTTTCAATTTCGGGATGGGCAATTTGTGGCTTTCCCATAAAAAATCCCAGCTTGCCAAAAACGAGGTATTGGTGTCCCACTTCAATGGCTTTCTGTATCCAGCTGATGCCCTGGAACCAAACCAATTCAATTTCGCCGGTATCATCCTGCAGGCGGGCTGTTAATCTTTTGCCCCTGCCCTCGCCCAAAATCTCAAACTGTGTTAATTTTCCGGCTACCTGCGCATATTCATTGTTGGGAGTAAGTGCTGCGATCTTATCCAGCTTTGTTTTATCTATATGCCTGAAGGGGTAATGCTCCAGCAGATCCTTGAAGTTAAATATCTCCAGTTCCTTTTTTAAAAGATCGCCCTTAAAGGTGGTTACACCATGCAAGTATTCAATGGGGCTGGTTAATATGGTAGCAGGCGAACTGATGGAAATTGTTTTTACAAATATACAATCGAAGCCTCAGTAATATTTTCGCCTGGCGGCGAAATAATTTGCCACAACCTGTCCCGATCTTTTCCTATCGTGTGGACACATCTTCGATGTGGAAAAACTGGAACACAGATGACACGGATTTGACAGATGAACACGGATTTTTTTCTGCTCTGCAGAAAAATTTGGATCATTTCGGTGATCCACCATCCTGCGAAGCAGGAAAATCCTGTGGTTATCTGATTTTAAAAGCTGATTGTTGAGTAAGTAAACAGTTTAAACAATAATGAAATCCTATAAATCCATCCAATTCGTGTCATCCGTGTTCCTATTGTATTTGTGTGCACACGATAGGATCTTTTCGGGAGAAGCACGGACCTGTCCCGATTATTTCGGGAAGCACAGAAAGGAAACATTGGAAAATGCCTTTACATCAACATTTAATAGGAATGCGAAAAATTAACGCTTATTATTATTCTGAAAACGCCTTGGTTTGCTGAAATTTCTGTTTCCTCCGCCTGATGGTGCAGCATTATAGGCCGGTGTTTCTCCCAGTTCTTCAGGAACAATCGCCTTAGGCACAGGCTTGCCCAGTAATTTTTCGATGCTCATAAATTTGCGCTGCTCTTTTACCGTTACAAAAGTATAAGCACTTCCTTCGGCAGCGGCCCTGGCTGTACGGCCAATACGGTGTACATAATCTTCGCCGTCGTGCGGTACATCGTAGTTAATAACCAGGTCAATATTGTCAATATCAATACCACGACTTAAAATATCAGTTGCTACCAAAATGGGCAGCCTGCCGCTTTTAAACTGTATCAATACCTCCTCTCTTTTAGGCTGGTCAAGGTCACTGTGAATTTCATCGGCCAAAAACCTGGCCCGTTTCAAATCACGGGTAAGCTGCTTTACACTTATTTTACTGCTGCAGAAGATCAAAACCGATTTAAAATCTTTTTTGCTCAACAGGTGTTTAACCAGCGGTATCTTCTGTGTTTCATAAACAATAAAAGCTTCCTGCTTTATTTTTTCAGGCGGCTTGCTGATAGAGATATTTACTTCTTCGGGATGGTGTAGGATCTTTCTGGCCAGCTCTCTTATTTTATGCGGCATGGTTGCCGAAAATAAAAGGTTCTGTCTTTTTTTGGGAAGGCTGTCAATGATGAACATGATATCGTCATAAAAACCCATGTCCAGCATGCGGTCGGCTTCATCCAGAATTAAATATTTTAGTCCGGCCAGTTTTACATAACCCATTTTAATATGGCTCATCATTTTACCGGGCGTGCAAATAACCACATCGGCACCATGACTCAGTGCTTTCTTCTCCTGCACAAATGCATTGCCATCGCCACCGCCATAAACAGCTATTGAACTTACCGAAGTAAAATAAGAAAGGCCCTCCATATGCTGTGCAATCTGTACAGCCAGCTCACGGGTGGGTACAATTACTAAAGCATTGTTTGTATGATCTTCATGGGGATCGGTAATAATCTTATTAATAAGCGGCAATAAAAAAGCTGCTGTTTTACCGGTTCCCGTTTGGGCAGATGCAATAACGTCTTTACCTGCCATGATCAGCGGGATAACCTGTTCCTGCACCGGGGTAGCGTTTTCATATCCAGAGGCATCAATTCCTTCCATCAATCGTGGGTCAAATCCAAAATCTGTAAACTTCAATGTAATTTATTTTAATCGGGTGAAGATACAGAATAAAGGCGGATAACCCCGACAGCGGTTGTATAACCCCGACAGCGGTTGCAAACCCTGTCGGCGGTTATAAAACTTGTTTACGGCTAATAACCGCTGTCGGGGTTTACAACCGCCGACAGGGTTATTAGCTTACCTTTACATCAATAAGAACACTATGATCAAAACAGGAGAATATAATATTTTAAAAGTAATACGTGAAGTGGATTTTGGCGTGTATTTAGATGACGGGGCCGAAGGTATATTGTTGCCCAAACGTTTTGTACCAGCAAATACCAAAATTGGCGATGAGGTAAAAGTGTTTTTATACCATGATGGAGAAGATAGGCTGATTGCCACCACCCAACAGCCAAAAGGTGTTTTAGGAGATATTGTAAAACTAAGGGCAGTTAGTGTAACAGAACATGGTGCTTTCTTAGATAATGGTTTGATGAAGGACCTGTTTGTTCCAAAATCGAAGCAGCAACTGAACATGATTCCCAATGGCGAGTACCTGGTAAAAATTTACCTGGATGAGCAAACGGGCAGATTAGCCGCCACTGAAAAATTAGAACCCTTTTTAAGCAACGAAGAATTGACGGTAAAAGAACTGGAAGTGGTTGACCTGATCGTTTACCGCCGTACCGATATTGGGTATGTATGCATCATTAACAACCAGCACACCGGTGTATTGCACCATAACGAAATTTACAGGAACATTACTGCCGGCGACCGGTTTACGGGCTTTATCAAAAAAATATATCCCGAAGATAAGGCCGGCGACCTGCGTTTCAGAATTGATCTGTCGGCAGGCAAACCCGGCTACAACCGTGTGGAAGATGAAACAGGAAAGATACTCAGGCTTCTTAAAGAGAACGATGGTTTTTTACCTTACCACGACAAAAGCGACCCGGAAGCAATTTATTCGTTTTTTGGGATGAGTAAGAAGACGTTTAAAATGACAACGGGAAATCTTTACAAACAGCGAAAGATCAGTTTTGAGAAAGACGGGATAAGATTGTTGTGATTTTTTAATAATTACTTTCCGATACAGAAGATACAAGTTACTGATATATCAAGGGTTTCAGCCGATTGGGCAACAAATAGCCAACAAGATTAGCTAAACCAAGTGCAAACGCTGCACAAACAAGAGAAGAAAAATTATTGAGTGTAGAGAGTGCAAGTCCGCATCATAGCGTCTGCGAATGTAAGCATTACGTGTTATCGTAACTGCCGGGCAACAGTATCCTGTTGTAATCCCATGTACTGGCAGAACTCTTCAACAGTAACAACCTGGTGTTGTTGCTTCTTGAGATGCTCTTTAATCTTCTTAATAAGATTTCTGCCATACCTATCGCTTCTTCCTGTGATGATCTGAATGTCCTTCGGATAAATACACAGTCTGTTCATTAATCAAATAACTTTTTCATACACTATCCATACTTCGGCTATGGCTTTGATATGAGTAATCCATAGCAAAGATAATCATTTTTTGAAGGCGGTAAAATGGTGTTAGTTGGAATAATGTGGAATAAACGGAACGGATGACCTTGCACATTTGTTGAGGCTTTATTGTCAATCTATTTTTGTTTTCAAATGCTGATAACACAGCAACAAATTGAAACAAATTATTAACCCAATAAATTTTTTACAATGGCTAAGCAAAAAGGAATTATCAAATTAGATGGCACAATCGGTGGCATAACTTTTTACAAGACAACAGAGGACGGTTATCTGGCAAGAGAAAAAGGCGGAGTATCTGCTGACAAAATTGCCAATGATCCTGCATTTCAAAGAACCCGTGAAAACGGTGAAGAATTTGGAAGAGCCGGAAAAGCTGGAAAGCTTTTGCGTAATTCAATCCGGGCAATGTTACAGAACGCATCTGACAGCCGGATGGTTGGTCGTCTAACTCAGAAAATGGTTGAAGTAATCCAGGAAGACATTACCAATCCCCGTGGCCAACGTAATGTGATTGATGGCGAAGCCGAATTGCTGGAAGGATTTGAGTTTAACATCAGTGGTAAACTCGGAACTACCCTTTACGCACCATTCACCGGAACCATTGACAGGGTGGCCGGTACACTTACCGCAAATATTCCTGCATTCGTTCCCATCAACATGCTTGCAGCGCCAGGTGGTTCTACCCATTTCAAAATTGTTTCTGCCGGTGCAGAGGTTGATTTTGAAAATGAAACCTTTGTAATGGATGCACAGGCAACTGCTGTGTTACCCTGGGATTCTGCCGCAACTGCAGTAATCACCCTTGTAAACACTGTTACTGCCAACAGTACACATCCTTTGTTCCTTGCATTAGGAATTGAGTTTTACCAGGAAGTTAACGGACAAATGTATCCTTTGAAAAACGGTGCATTTAATCCACTGTCACTGGTGAAAGTGTCCGGCCTGTAAAAGTCGGGGTAAGATAAATGTATTCGTGAAATATTTTCCCGAGTCAACTAAAGCAAACAATTTTTATAACAATTAAATTTAAAGCCATGTTAAGCGGAGTATTAGATTTCATTGCCTCAGTAATAAATTTATTCTGAGCTAATTTTTGAAATTACCTGAACATCTTTGTTCATTCTTCAGTTCAAAAAATGGCCCCGCCTTTCGGCGGGGCTTTTGCTTTAGTATTCACCCGGCAACATCAGGCAGCCATCCACCAGCCAAAGCGTGGCAAGATCATAAGGAAAATCACTGAAGGGGATTTCCTGACTTGTTACTTTGTTGTGGTTTCCATCTGTTGCAAGAATTGTAAAGGCATTGTCCTTTACTCTCTTTAAATCCCACACCTGGAAGCGTTCAAGGTTAATATCCCTGTGGCATTGGTGGCTTATGATTAAATCTATCAGCCAGTAAGCACCGCAGCCTTCTGCCAACTCCTTCACACCATCTGTATAAAGAATCAATGAAGGCTTGTGGCAAAAGAAATTTTCTGAACCGTTGTGAGAACCGAAGAAGTGATTTGCATTTTTCATCTTAATAAAATTTATTTTAAAAGAAAAAAGGAAAAAAAAGAAAGCAGTTGCATCAGCAATGCAGATAAAAAAACCAAAAGCAGAAGCCGCATAAATGATGGCTATGTGCGATGGGGCTGTGTTTATGGCGGCTGTCTTTTTGTTTTTTTTACAGGCTTTGTGCGGTTGCCTGCATTGGTATTTTTGCGGCCTTTTTTTATACTTTGTTCTTTTGGATGGTTTCCTGATTAATGGATCAATTTGGTTTCAAAATTTTCCTGATGTATTTCTGCCTTTTGTTGTTAATGAAAATCAACTGTTCACTTCCTGCTGTCACTGCTGACCAGCGCCCCCCACTGCGCCCTTGGCTTGCTGGGTGAGGGCGGGAATGGCCGCCCCGACTTAAAAGTGCAGCGTAGCGGAACGGCGAGGGGCGGCCATGAAGCCCGCAACACAACGTGGCTAATTTTTGTGTGGTCAGGCATAGCGAAGCTATAAGCAAGGATTTCACACAAAAACAACTCATAGGGCTGTGCCAGTGCAGCAAGACAACAGCAGGGGGCGCATAGGGAGCAGGCGGTTTTTGCGATGGCATTTGTGTTCAGGATAAACCGCCGTAGCGACCGTGCTAAAAATGTGGAGGAGGCTTTTTTATTTTTTTTACTACAGAAAGGCGTAGCCACCATAACTGAAAAAATAAAAAAATAGCCGACGGACTGCGGGGCAGCGAAGGGTTAGCAAAACCATGACAAAAACGGCGAAGCCTTTTTGGCATGTGTTTTTTTCTTCGAGCCGCTGCAACCGCAGACAACTTAGCCCGGCTTAATTAGGGCTATAGAACGAAGTGGCATAGCCCGCAATAGAAACTGCTTGCAGACAATATTAAGAAGCGTTGGTTGCAGCGATACGCAAATAAAATAATTGGTGAGGAACGAGCCGTTATTTTTTTGCGTTTGGCTGCGGTGGGGTTTTCAATTGCAGCTATTGGAGGAACGACAATTGCTGCAATTGTCTTCGAGGGATAAAGTGTTCCCGGCCACTTCTGCCCTATCAAGCAATTTCTATCAAAACAAAAAAAAGCCCCGAAGGGCTAAAACTAAGGAAGCATTGCTAACCAACGCTTAGAACCTGGAGGCGGATAACGATAACGACCAATAACAACGCCATGACTGACATAAATATGCCAACCATTAGCAGCACAAACCCAAACCTGACAAGAAGCAGTGTAACAGAATAAATGATACATAACATAAAATTTTAAAAATGATAAAATAAATATGTAGCATCACCACGGCCTAAGTCCAAACAAAAACCAAATAAAAACCATAGTACTACTGTTGAAAATCTTTGCTGAAGCCTTATTTTTATTTTTTTACAGATAGACTTTTCTATCACCGAACAGTAAGTAAAAAATAAAAAAAAGAGAGAGGGTGAGATACTGTTGAGCCGACTTGTTTAGCCTGGTTTATTTGATTTTTTTTTGGCTGGCCGTAACTTTGTGTAATATTTGTTTTTGATTTCCACCCGAAGCCCACTGTTGCGGATTCTAAAAGTTGCTTCGATTCATTAATGCCCAGTTACTGAATTAAAATCTGTTATTACTGATGTTGGGTGCGATGGTTTGCAGCTTCCCGGTCAAGGCTTGTGGGTGGCTTAGGGATGCTACCGTTGTGCCAAGCGAAGGAAAATGTTCGTTGCTGTAAGGCTACCGACCGAAGGAGCAAGGAAGTGTAGTTTACGGAACGGACGAATTGAAATGAGGGAGGTTGCCTGAAAGCATTACAATACTTGTCTTTTACACCCAATTGATGAGGTATTATACTTTCATTCTTTGTATCCTCACAGCATTTAAAATTGCCAATAACGCTACACCTACATCAGCAATAACTGCTTCCCATAAAGTAGCAATACCACCTGCACCCAAGATTAATACAATGACTTTTATTACCATTGCGATTGTTATGTTCTGCCAAACTATGCTTCTTGTGATTTTACCAATCTTAATGGCTGTAACAATTTTGGAGGGCTGGTCGTTCTGAATAACTATATCGGCTGTTTCAATAGTGGCATCACTCCCTAACCCACCCATTGCTATGCCTGCATCTGCCAAGGCAACAACCGGTGCATCATTTACACCATCGCCAACAAAGGCAATATGTTTACCTGCATCTTTAAGCTGCTGCACTTTCTCCACTTTTCCTTCCGGCAATAAATCACCATATGCTTCATCAATACCAACTGTTTTTGCCACTTCATCTACTACAGATTGTTTATCGCCTGAAAGCATTACCGTTTTTATTTTCAGGTCATGCATGTCTTTAATTGCTTGTACAGCATCTTCTTTAATTTCATCAGCGATGGTAATGTAACCTGTGTATTGATTGTTGACGGCAACGACAACTATTGTGTCAACAATTGTTTCAAGGTCTGAAGGATAACTAATGCTGTATTTCTTCAACAGTTTTATATTGCCTGCAAGTACATTTTTACCTTCAACTTTTCCTTTTAGCCCATGTCCTGAAATTTCTTCAACATCTTCAGTTTTTACGCCGTTGGTAGTATCCCCTGCATAATCTGTGATGGCTTTGGCAATCGGATGTGTGGAGTTCTTTTCTAAGGCAGCAGTAAGTTTTATTAATTCTTTTTCATCAATTCTATTGGCTACAACTTTCTGTACTTTAAAAACTCCTTTTGTAAGCGTCCCTGTCTTGTCCATCACAACTGCATTAATTTTTGTCATTACATCCAAAAAATTGCCTCCTTTAAACAAGATGCCGTGCCGGGATGCCAAACCAATACCTCCAAAATATCCTAATGGAATAGACACAACCAATGCACAAGGACAACTGATAACCAAAAATACCAATGCCCTGTAAAACCATGTTTGAAAAACATAGTCGGCTACAAAGAAGTAAGGAACAAAACAAACTGCAATGGCTAAGAAAAATACAATAGGCGTATAGACTTTTGCAAAACGACTGATAAATAATTGTGTTTGTGATTTTCTTGCCGTTGCATCCTGTACCATTTCTAAAATCTTACTCAGCTTGCTGTCTTTAAACAATGATTTTACTTTTATTTCAGCAACAGTATTCAGGTTTATCATCCCGGCAAAAATAGCTTCCCCTTTATACTTTGTATCAGGTTTACTTTCGCCGGTTAGTGCTGCGGTGTTGAAGGAAGCATTTTCTGAAAGCAGTTCACCATCAAGGGCAACCTTCTCACCGGGTTTTACCTGTATGGTTTCATTTAATTCTACAATGGATGGATCTGCAATAAGCGGGGCATTATTTCTTATTACGGTTACTTCATCCGGTCTTATATCCAGTAGTGCTTTGATGCTCCGTTTTGCATTGTTTACCGCTGCATCCTGAAACCATTCGCCAATCTGGTAAAATACCATTACGGCTACGCCTTCTTCATATTCGCCAATAATAAATGCTCCGATTGTAGCCACACTCATCAATACAAACTCATTAAAAATATCGCCCCGTTTTGATTTACGAAAGGCAAGGTCTAATACTTTTCTTCCTGCAAGCAGATAGGCAATGGCATTTATTATGAACGATGCTATTTCGGATAATTTAATTTTGAAAGCATACTCCAATACTAATAACACTATTAAAATGAAAAGTGCCAATAGCAAATCCCAATGTGTTTTCCAGCCGGATTTCTCCGATTGAAGCTCTTCATCGTGATTGTGATCATGCAAGTCTGTATTATTTCCGTTATTTTCCATAATGATTATTAATCGCTGTGTCCTTCTGTATTTGTTTGTTTTGCCAAAATAAAAAACGAACCTTTTATTACCACTTTAGCGCCAGCAGGAATATCTTTTAATAAAGTGATTTCACTGTAACCAACATCACTTGTTCCTTTTACTACTGGAATTCTTTTAAAATGAGTTTCATTCTTCTTGGTATCCACTGAGTCAACTATAAAAATGAAATCCTGTCCCTGAAAGTTTACGATGGCATCAGTTGGTATGGCCGGTAAAGTGGCCTGATCAAGGCTGATGTTTGCTGTTATGTTCATCCCGTCAATCAAACCTGTTTTATCACCTTTTACCATAGCATGTACCGAAATGGCTTTACTTTCATTCTCAAAGGAAGAACCCAATGAAAATATTTCTGCATCGTACTCTTTTCCGGGATTATTGGTTACTGTAAAATGTATGGTTTGTTTGTTTTTTATTTTGGGTAAATCTTTTTCATACACAAACAAATCAAGATGAAGCCTGCTATTATCAACTACTTCTGCAACCACTGTACTAAGATCTACATAAGCTCCCATTTTTACATTTACATTGCTTACTATACCGCTGATCGGGCTTCGCACGGCTAAAACAGAAATCAACCTGCCGTTTGAAAGTGAAGCTGTGCTGATGCCCATTAATTGTATCTGTTGCTGTAAAGAAGAACGTCTTGTTCTCAATGATTTTAATTCTGCATCGGCAGCCTGTAGATTTTTTAATGCCCCTGCATTACCGGCATTTAATTCTTTCTGACGGTTGTATTCCTGTTCAGCCAGTACAATTCTTGAATTAACAGATAGGTATTCACTCTGCACCTGTATAAATTCCGGATTGGAAATGGTTGCTATGGTTTGCCCTCTTGAAACACTATTGCCCGGCTGTACCAGCAATGATTTTATCACTCCGCTGTACACCGAATTGATGCTTGCCTTATTTTGATTAGGCACTTTAAGCACACCATTTGTTTTAAGCGAAGCCGTTAACTGCTTCTGTTCGATGGAACCAAATTCAATGCCGATGGTTTTTATCTGATCAGCAGTTAATGTTGCTTCATCAGGATTTGCATGTTCATCAACATGTGTTTCTGTTTCAGGCGAAGCGGTTTCTGTCTTGTCTTTACTTCCGCAGGAAACAAAGAAAATAGATGCAGCACAAAGCGTAAAAATGATGACTGATTTATTTTTCATAAAAGAAATTATTTATTGATAAAGTAATTGTATTGAATGACAGATTGATTATACGTATTAAGTACTTCCAGGTAATTTTTCTGAATGTCGATTGCCTGTGTTAAAAATTGTGATAGCTCTGCAAAACTTATTTCACCAGACCGGTAAGCAAGTGATGCAGCTTTTATAATTTCCTCTGCCTGCCTTAATCCGCTTTTTTCATAAAAAGATAAAAGACTGTTATTTCTTCCCACTTCTTTTTGCATCTGTAATTGTTGGGTATTGAATAACTGCTGCTGATATTCAAATTGCTTTTGCTGCAACTGAACTTCGGCCTGTGCAGTTTTTACTTTGCTGCGATAAGCGGATGCACCAAATAAAGGGAAAGATGCCGTAACAGAAAATCCAGTGAAAGGATTACTTGCACCCCACAATCGCTGACTGAAAAAACGGCCCGAAAAATCGGGTTTGTTTTCATTTTTAATGACTGAAACTCCTGCATTGGCAATATTAATATTTTGTGATTGCAAGGCCAGCAACGGATGTAATGAATCAGCAGACTGAGCAGGCATCGTTAATTTATCAAGTGGCTGCATCAGAGGCAACATCAAATCATTACTATTGACTAACTGTGATAATGATTGCTGCTGAATATTTATATCGTTTCCAATTTGTTGCAACAAAGCCTGCAATTCCGCCATCCGCACATTAGCAGCAATACTGTCTAAACCACGGCTGTCGCCTGTTTTTACCTTCAATATTGCAGCTGCACTTAATGATTTATAAATACTATCAAGACGATGAAACAAAAGCTGTTTATCCTGCAAATACCAAAGTTGATAATATGCTGTTCTGATGTCCCTTTTCAAACCCACATCAATGGTTGCTGTTGTTGCTTCATAATATTTCAACTGCTCATTATATAGGTTTTTCTTAGCCTTATACAAACCTGGCCAATCAATACTTTGCGATACCCCGATTTTTAAAACACCATTTTTGTCGGCTGGGTTTAAATCTTCATTCTCGGCAAATACACCTGTTTTAGGCAACATGGTGGCTGTCTTTATCTGTTCCTTTCCTTTATTGATCTGTTGGGTATTGATTCCATATTGCAGGTTATTTTTTGCTATGCCAATGGTTTCATCAATGCTCAGTCTTTTTTGAACCGGCTCTTGTGCTGCTGCATTCAATGAAAACAATATCAGCAACAAGCCTGCAAGTCCCTTTACAGTTTGCTTCATGACTTTTTTATTTCTCTTTGAAAAAATGATATATAAACAAGGCAACACAATCAGCGTTAAAAAAGTAGCCGTAATTAATCCACCTATAACAACTGTTGCCAAAGGTCGTTGCACTTCGGCTCCGGCTCCCGATGAAAGCGCCATCGGTAAAAAACCTAAAGAGGCCACAGTAGCTGTCATTAACACAGGACGTAACCGGATTTTAGTTCCTTCCCATACCCGTTGCAGCACATCGTCCATACCATCTTTTTTCAACTGGTTAAATGTGCTGATCAAAACAATTCCATTTAACACCGCTACACCAAACAAGGCTATAAAGCCAACGCCTGCTGAAATACTGAAAGGCATTCCTCTCATCAATAAAGCAAATACACCACCAATTGCACTCATTGGAATTGCCGTGAAAATTAATGTAGCGTCTTTTACAGAACGGAATGTGAGATACAACATGAAAAATATTAACAGCAATGCAAGTGGTAATACAATCATTAATCTTGCAGATGCTTTTTGAAGGTTTTCAAATGTGCCTCCATAAGTAAAATAATAACCGGCTGGAAGTTTTACTTTTGTGTTTAGTTTTTCCTGGGCCTCTTTTACTACACTTGCCACATCACGGCCGCTGACATTAAAGCTTACATAAATCCTGCGCTTGCCCGACTCTCTGCTTATTTGTGCAGGCCCTGTTTTGAACGAAACATTTGCCACCTGTGATAATGGTATCTGGTTGCCATCGGGCAATGGTACATACAAATCGCTTACATCGGTAAGTCCGGTACGATGGGCACTGTCTAACCGTACAACCAAATCAAATTTCCTTTCATTCTCAAATACAACTCCTGCTTCTTCACCTGCGAAAGCAGTACTTATGATGTGATTGATGTCTTCAATATTTAATCCATAACCTGCAATTTTCGCCCGGTCAAATTCAATGGTAATTTGTGGTAAGCCATCAACCCTTTCTACCTGTGGTTGTGTAATGCCTTTGATAGGGCCAATAACAGCAGCAACTTTATCTGCGTAAGCAACCAGGGTATCCAGATTTTCGCCAAATATTTTAATCGCTACATCCTGCCGGATACCCGTCATTAATTCGTTAAACCGCATTTGTATTGGTTGGCTTGGTTCGGCAATAACACCGGGTATGGTTGACAGCTTATCCCTCATAATATCTGCCAGTTCATAAAAGTCATTTGTAGTTGTCCATTCTTTTTTAGGCTTCATGATTACCATTAAATCTGATGCTTCGGGTGGCATGGGATCGGTTGCAATATCGGCAGCACCTGTTTTGCCTACAACCATTTTCACTTCAGGATATTTCAATAACATCCGTTGCGCCATCATTACGGTTTCTGTTGTTTGACTGAGTGATGAACCCTGCGGCAAAACAAATTCTATGGCATAATCTCCCTCTTCCAGTGTGGGAATAAACTCACCACCCATGTTTTTAAAAATGATGATGGAGATAATCAACAATCCTACGGCAATACCTGTAACCGCATATTTGAATTTTACAGCGCCTTTAATTAAGGGAGAATAGATGCGCTGAAAGAAAGCCATCATCCTGTCTGCAAAAGTTTTTTTATGACTTATATTCTTAGAAAGAAATAAGGCACTCATCATCGGTATATAAGTGAGTGATAAAATCAATGCTCCCAGTATGGCAAACGAAACTGTCTCAGCCATTGGGCGAAACATTTTTCCTTCAACCCCCTGTAAGGAAAGTATGGGTAAATAAACTATGAGAATAATAATTTGTCCGAACGCTGCCGAACTCATCATGCGCCGGGCACTGCCGCCCACCGCATTATCCATCTGTTTCTGGGTAAGTTTTCCTTGTAGTTTTTCACTTGAAAAAAAGTGTAATGTGGCTTCCACAATGATTACCGCTCCATCTACAATTAATCCAAAATCAATGGCTCCCAGGCTCATCAGGTTTGCACTCACTCCAAACAGATTCATCAATGCCAAAGCAAATAAGAGAGATAAGGGTATTGCAGAAGCAACTATTAAACCAGCTCTTAAATTGCCAAGAAATAAAACCAATATCAGGATTACTATCAAAGCTCCTTCAATCAAGTTTGTTTGAACCGTATTGATGGCACGGTCAATTAAATTGGTCCGGTCTAAAAAGACTTCAATCTCCACATCGTCGGGTAAAGATTTTGCAACTGTTTTCATTCTTTCTTTTACCAACTCCACTACTGTTGCACTGTTTGCACCCTTCATCATTAAAACAATACCGCCAACCACTTCTTTTTCGCCGTTGTATGTCATAGCACCGTAGCGGGGTGGAGAACCAAACTGCACGGTAGCTACATCCCTTATCAGAACAGGAATACCGCTCTGATGTTTGATAACTATGCTTTCAATATCGGCAAATGTTTTTACCAATCCCACACCACGAATGAAGTAAGCATTTGGTTTTTTATCGATATAAGCGCCTCCGGTATTTTCATTATTTTTTTGTAAGGCTGTAAATATTTCAGGGATAGTAACATTCATAGCTTTTAACCTTTCAGGATTAATAGCTACTTCATATTGCTTGCTGATGCCTCCAAAACCTGTTACTTCAGCTACGCCTGCAATACCGGTTAACTGTCGGCCTACTATCCAGTCCTGCATGGTGCGTAAATCCATAGCAGAATATTTTTGTTCACTGCCTTTTTTAGGATGAATTACATACTGGTATATTTCGCCAAGCCCGGTTGTAACCGGCCCCATTTCGGGAGTGCCCAAGCCCTTGGGTATTTCGGTTTCAGCAATTTTTAGTTTTTCGGAAATAAGCTGCCGTGCAAAATAGATGTCCATCTTTTCTTTGAACACAACGGTTATTACACTTAACCCGAATCGGGAAAAGGATCGCATTTCTTCAATGCCCTGAATATTTGACAATGCCCTTTCCACCGGATATGTAATGAACTGCTCTACTTCCTGCGCAGCCAGTGTTGGGGCACGGGTAATCACCTGCACCTGGTTGTTTGTAACATCGGGCAATGCATCCAGTGGTAATTTAGTGGCACTCCACAGGCCCCAGATAATTAGCGCCAATGTCATCACACCGATTATGAGTTTATTCTTAATACTGAAGTGAATTATTTTATTCAACATGTTTTATCTATTTGGTTATATGCCTGTAGAAGTGAATTATTCTTTCAGCAATTGCAGCCAAAAGGACAGCACAACACAGTACAATAACAATAATTTTAATAACCCGAATTGCCAAAGGCTGTTTTGCCTTTTTAGCTTTTTTCCTGGTTGCCATTTAAAATGGATGAGTGAATGATAGATGCAATACATGCCAATACTTTGGCTATGCAGCAAATTCAACGAAAGGAGTAACTATGCTATTTTAGGAGGTTGCCAAATATTATCATACGCTTCAGTATGAAAGGCGATATTAAAAAGAGGGAATTTTGCAGAAGAAAAAACAAATTTATGTATCTGTACTTTTGAATAAGATGAATAAAACACAGATGCTGCACAGCATGAGCAGGTACAAAATGGAGTGCAAACTTCATTATTATGCTGATGATCTTGATGGGAAGTGGCTGCTGAAATTTTTGTTTGTGCTTTTGAATTACACTCTACACTGTCGCCGCAAGGCAGGCAGGATAAGTACACCATGAAGAAAGCAAGTAAAGTGAATAAAAATTTCATTGTTGCAAATGTAAGGCGAAAAATTTCTTTAGTATAAATAAAAGCCATGCATTAAATCAACAAGGTTGCATTTTTTTATAATCAATATTATAATTACCTGAAATTGAGTTTTAAAACCGGACTATCTATTTTCTTAATTTCTGTATAAGAGCCTTCATTTCAGCAATTTCCCTCTTTTGAGCCTCTATAATGCCATCTGCTAATTTCCTTACTTCAGGGTCTTTTATATTGGCATTTTCGCTTGTCAGTATCGCTGATGAGTGGTGCGGTATCATGGCTTTCATGTATTGTACATCGCCAATAGGTGTTTGTGTCCGTAATCCGGCTAATGTAATAATGAATACAATAATAGCCGAAACAATAATACCGGTATTCAGTTTTTTGTTAGGGTACATTTTCCCCATCATCAGCATCATCACTACTGCCATCGGAGAAATCATCAGCAGGGCCATGTAAATACGGGTAGTACTTACATAAAAATAATCAAGCTGGGTAATGTTTAAGAACATAACACAATACATGATAATGAATGATATAATCATCATTACTGAAAATTTTTTGTAACTCATAGTAGTTCGATTTATTATTTATTTAATTTGGTTTTTAAAAGCTGTGCGTTTATTGCTACAATTATTGTGCTTAAACTCATCAATACCGCACCAACTGCCGGGCCCAGAACAAATCCTTTGCTATATAATACACCCGCAGCCAATGGAATGGCGAAGCTGTTATACGCTGTAGCCCAAACCAGGTTCTGCACCATCTTTTTATACGTGGCTTTGCCAAATAAAATAAGATTTGCAATGTCCTTTGGGTTGCTGTTTACTAAAATAATATCGGCAGTTTCGGCGGCGACGTCTGTACCAGAACCTACTGCAATACCAACATCTGATTGTGCCAAAGCCGGTGCATCATTTACACCATCACCTGTCATGGCAACAAACTCACCTTTACTTTGCAATTCTTTTACAATCTCCACTTTCTGGTGCGGTAACACTTCTGAATAATATCCATCCAATTTCAATTCATCAGATACGGCTTTGGCCACCGTTTCATTATCTCCGGTTGCCATCAATACTTTAATTCCATTCTTTTTAAACACCTGGATTGCTTCTGCACTTTCGGGCCTTATCGCATCTGCCAATGCAATGTATCCTGTCAACTTATCATCAACTAAAACAAAAACAACAGTTTCTGCTTTGCTTGAATAAGCTCCTTCAGGAATGGTCAGATTTTTATCTTTCAGAAATCCGGGGCTTACCACTTTTACTGATTTCCCCTCTACCATTGCTTCAACACCTTTGCCTGTAATGGCATTAAATTTTTCAGCTTTGGGAATGGCAACGTTGTGTTCTTTTACTTTATTGATTATACCGACAGCAATAGGATGCTCTGATGTTTGTTCCAAAGCACTCGCCAACCTCAATATTTCATCTTTTGAAAATTCAGTATTAACTGACTCAAATCTGGTAACACCAAAAACGCCGGTTGTTAATGTTCCTGTCTTGTCAAACAGGAGTGCTGTAATTTTTCTTGATTCTTCAAAAGCCGTTCTGTTACGAATTAATAAACCGTTTTGTGCTGATACTGCTGTTGAAATGGCTACTACCAGCGGAATGGCCAAACCCAACGCATGGGGACAGGCAATTACCATTACTGTTACCATACGCTCTAATGCAAATACAAATGGATATCCTGCTATCAGCCAAACAGCCAATGTTCCAAAACCTACCGATAAAGCAATATAAGTAAGCCATTTGGCAGCCCTGTCGCTGAAGTTCTGCATTTTGGATTTTGCTTTCTGTGCTTCTTCTACCAGCTTAATCACTTTGTTCAGGTAACTGTCTTTCCCTGTATGTTCCACTTTTATCTTCAAAGAGCCGTTACCATTTATAGAGCCTCCAATCACTTTATTTTCTTTCTCTTTCTTTACTGGTTTTGATTCTCCGGTGAGCATAGATTCGTTTAAATAACTACTGCCTTCTACAATAATTCCATCAGCAGGTACTTTTTCTCCGGGCTTGATCAGTATAATGTCTTCCTTCTTTAATGCTTCCAGTTTTATATCTTCCACCTGTCCATCTGACTTTACCCGGTGTGCTTCGGCAGGCATCATGCTAACTAATAATTGCAGGGCTTTGGATGCCCCTAATACAGATTTCATTTCAAGCCAATGGCCTAAGAGCATAATCACAATCAATGTAGCCAGTTCCCAGAAAAAATCCATTCCTTTTAATCCGAAAACAGTTGCTGTGCTGTAAAAATAGGCGACAGAAATAGCCATTGCAATCAGGGTCATCATGCCCGGACCTTTCTTTTTAATTTCGGTAATGAAACCTTTCAGGAAAGGCCAGCCGCCCCAGAAATAAATTACAGATGAAAGCGCCATTAATACATAGGGATTTCCTGGCACTGATAAGCTATATCCAAAAAAACCTTGTATCATCGGTGATAATATCAATACGGGTATAGTAAGAATAAGGCTTACCCAAAACCGTTTTTTAAAATCGGCTATCATCATTTTGTGATGGTCGTGGCCTGCCATACCCATCGGTATGCTGCCGTGATCGTGCTGCATTTTACTGTGATCCATATTACCGTGATCCATTTCCTGCTGTTGATGATGTTCGTGTTTGTTATGATCCATGATAACTTATTTTACATGTTCTTTAATATAAATTCCACTCTTTCATCGGGGCTGATTACCGGTACAAAAACAACTGGAAATTCTAATGACTGATATACTTCTATAATTAACTGGTGAATTAGTTTTTGTGCCTGTTCATCTTCTGTTCTTGCATAATCATTTACAAAAGGCAGCCTGTCAAGAATAAATATTTTTTTATAGGATACTGCCTTCATTGCACCAAGTAATATTTTATCATATTCGAGATTCAAAAAACGGTAATAAGCCATTGCATCGGGGATAGCCCGGTCAAGAAAAACAGTCTCTGAAGGCGACAATTCGGCCTCCTGTTCAATCTGCATATCTAATACCCCTAACTGAAATTTTCTTTTATTTGCCCTGATCTCTTCAACAGTTCTCCCTTCCTCTTTCATTGTGTCTATATAATGCCTTGCATGTTCAATAGTGGTTTTATAACCTCTTTCCGTTAGCAGGTTTATGACAGTTGTTTTCCCAGTGCTGGGCCCACCGGTAATGACAAACCAATTTGTCGTTTTATTTTGTTTCTCCATGTTGTGTCAATTCAATTTCTACTGGCATCATATTTTTCCATGAACCATTTTGTTATCATACTGCGTTCTTTGCCAGACAGTCTTGCCTTTTTATGCAGCAGTTTATAAGAAGTCAAAGGCATTTCTCCCGTCATTCACCTGACTGGCAATGGCTTTGAGCTTGCTTTGTTGTCTCCTTTTGAATAATTTCCAAACTCATCAAAATTCAATTCTTCCTTACCTTCCACTATATGCCTGTTTAGAAACCATGCAATGGGCTGAATATTACTGTACCAGGGGTAGTTTGTATTATTGCTGTGGCAATCATAACATGCTGCTTTTAAAACCTGTAATATGGAATCCTGTATGGGATATAGTTGTTCAATCGAATTACTGCTTTGTGCAGATGAAATATTTTTTTCCGGTCTTGGATAGAATTGAATCAAAACAAATATCAGCAGCAATATCAATCCTGCTTTTTTCCATTTTGATTTGGGTAAATATTTCATTTTTCTTTCTTAATGTGAACTCATATCCATGCCTTCCATTCCTGCCATTGTATTACCGCCTTTCTTAAATACAAATTCGCTGTTTAATAAATATGCGCCTCTCGTAACCACCACATCACCATTTTGTAACCCCGATTTTATTTCCAGCCTGTCACCGCTTTCCAAACCGGTTTGTACCATTTTCATCTTATAACTGTTTTTGCCGGACTGCACCCAAACAATATTCATTTTACCATCACGCAGCACTGCATCTGATGGAAGTGTAAGTGTATTCAGTTCTTTACTTTTAATGCTGACATAAGCCGGCATTCCGGGTTTAAGCAATCCTCCCGGATTAGGTATGGAAACACGGACCAGGTTCAGCCTGCTGTCTGAAACAATTTCCGGATTGGCAAATTCTATTTTCCCTTTCCATTCTTTGCCGGGTATATCCGGGAACTGAACAATGGCTGTTCCTTTCAGGTCTATGGCTGACAGTTGTGATGTATATACCTGTGCTTCTGCCCACAATGAAGATAGGTCGGCTAACTTCACTATGATGCTTCCTTCCGATACATACTGTCCTTCCATCACCGGCAGTTCAGTTATATATCCTGACTCGTTGCTGTAAAAGGAAGTTAGCGGAGAAGCTTTTTTGTTTTTGTCAATTCATTCACCTGTGCATCACTCATACCCCACAACAGCAATTTTGTTTTGGCACTTTGAACCAGCCTGTTAAAATCTATGATGGAATTATCAAGCGATTGTTGTTTTTCAACTGCTACAATGTATTCCTGCTTTGCATTATTCAATTCCTCACTGTACAAGTCATACAGGTGTACACCTTTTGAAACATAATCACCCATGTTTTTAAAATACAACCTGTCTATACGCCCCATGATACGGGCATTGATGCTGTTTACTTTTGATTCATCTGTATTCAGTGTAGCAGTAAGAATCATTTTATCTCCAATCATCCCATTACGGATCGTGTCTGTTTGAATATTACCCAAACGAATTTGTTCATCATTGAGCAATATTTCATCTGCTGCGGTATTGGTTCTTTTTACAACTATCAATTCCATATGACAGATGGGGCAATTGCCTGGCTTGTCTTCCATGATCTGCGGGTGCATACTACAGGTGTAATATTCATCCTTATTGACTGCAGTTGTTTTCTTGCTTTTACAAGAAGCAAAGACTAATAAAAGTGAAGCGATAATTATCAAATATTTTTTCATAGTCATTTAATTTGTTTTAATGAAACTTTCACTGTCTACCAGGTATTGTGCATTGGCAGCAACGGCTTCTGTTTTTTCCAGACCGCTCAACACCTGCACCAGATGTTTATTGGTAATGCCTGTTTCTATTTTTCTTGCCATAAATGCTTCACCTGTTCTTACGAAAACCACTTTCTCCAAACCCAATGATAAAACCGCTTCTTCCGGCAGCCAGTTGGCGGATCGGTCACCGGCAAAAATGGTCGCTTTCACCTGGCTGCCTATGGGAATCCTGTAGGTTGAATTATCGAAATAAACTCTTGCAGTAACCGTTTTACTACCGGCTCCTGTAAACAGGTTCTATGTAGCTGATTGAGGCCCTGAAATCATCAGCCGGATTTGTTTCAGGAGTGATACGTACCTTATTACCAACTTTAACCATTGCAGCCTGCCCGGTAAAAATGTTCAGCAATGCCCATGCCCTGTTGGGATTATACACGGCAAAAATGTTTTGCCCTTTCTGCACATACATGCCCTCTTTAACTGATAATTCTTCGGTAGTAACCGCCAACTGCTGCATGGCTTCGGGTTGGTTGCTGCCCATGCCGGTACTGTTGCTTTCGTGAATATGACCGCTGTAATTGCTGAATACCGAAACTTTGTAAGATGGTTTCCCGGTTCTTATCACATTGCTTACTTGCTGGTTGCCCATGCCGAGCAAATACAATTTTGTTTGGATGCATTGATGAGCATCATGTTCTCCGGGTCATTTTTCAAAAGAAACAGGAGGTTTTCCTGTGCAGTCAATAATTCAGGACTATAGATGTCCATGATGCGTTGCCCTTTGCTGATCTTCTGATACCGGTATTTCACATACAGTTTTTCTATCCTGCCGGAAAAATTGGAAGAGATAACTCCTGTCTGCCTGGTGTCGTATGTGATAAAGCCGTATGATTCCATTTCTATATCTTCTTCCTTGCCATCATGTGTACCATTGGCACATTGGCAATCACCTGCTGGTTGGAAGGCTTTAGTAAAGTATTCAGCGAAACTGCTTTGGGCTCATTGGGTGATTTTACTTTTTCCAGTTGCATTCCACAAATGGGGCAGGTTCCCGCTATATCGCTTTGCACCTGTGGATGCATGGGGCAGGTATATCCCTTGGTTATTACCATACCGCTGTCGGACATGTCATGGCCGGAATACATCGAATGATTTTCCATCAGCACCAGATCCATACCGCATTTGGGACATTTACCGGGCTTGTCGCTGAAAACAGAATCCTGCGGCATAGGACAGGTGTACATTACTGTTGCTTTTTCATTACCACTATTACAGGCAATAAAGAAAACAGCCAATGCAATAACTGCAACCCATTTTATTTTATAAATACATTTCATTCGGTTCGTTTTATTTTATTTCCAAAATTTTCATCAATTCTGCCTGCATCTGCAAACCCTTTTGCAACTGGTCAAAGTATTCCATCTGCGTCATGTTCAATGCTTCCCAGGCATCGAATAACTCAAATAATTCTTCGGTATTTTGTTCGTAGCCTAATTGCATGGTTTGAAAATTCCGTCGCAATGCCGGGATGATCTGTTCCTCATATAATTTCATCTGTTTCTTTTTCAGTTCCAGTTCGGTGAAACTGTTATCAGCCATGCCGCTTGCTTCATTAATAATCATCTGTTGCTGGTTACGCAATGCTTCATTTTGCCAAACAAGGCTTTCAGCTTTTGCCTTATTCATTTTGGAGGACCATTTTGCAAGTGGGATTTTCACCATCCCCATTACCGTAAACATCAGGGGCTGCCTGGCCCAGCCCGTCATGTGATTGTACTGGATTCCAAACTCCGGTTTCAGTTTTGCCAACTCTGCTGTGCGTTCCAGTTTATTCACTTCAATACTTCTGTCAATTACTTTAATATCGCTACGCTGTTTCATCAGGGATACAGAATCAAACATGGACCTGTTAAAGTTGTACCATACATAATTCGTATCAACTGCAAATGCTGTTTCCGTACTCCTGTTCATCACTGTGTTAATGGCAATACGTTTCTGGTTAATTTCATTACGCAACATCAGTTGCATATTTTCTACGTTGGCCAAAGCCGCTTTCGCTTTATAATAAGCGCTGATTTTTCCCAGTCCGTTTTTATACCGGATTTCTGCACTCTGCATCATGAATTTTAGCAGCTTATCATTTTCGTCCAGTACTTTCAGTTTCTTTTCCAGCACTATCCAGTCATAATAGTTTTTTTCTTGCTGTAAACAACAGTTCATTTACTATCACATCTTTTTTTGCAATTCTACGGATGACTGCGCATTCATGTAAGCAAACTCGGCATTCTGCCTTTTTTATTGGGAAACATCTGCTGGGCTGAAATCATAAAAGCACCCATGCCCGGCTGGCCGTTCATTGATTTCCACCTGCCGGGATCATAAGGTGTCTGAAAAAACCAGCGCCTACTTCCGGCGGGGGATGGTTGGCTTGAATGGCTGACTGAATTTCCTGCATGGTCAATACCTGTTGTGCTGAAACAGTTTTGACAACCACAAATGCAAGAAGAATAGCTATTATTTTTTTCATTTGATTAAGTTTAGTGTTTAATTACAACAGCTTTTGCCATTTTGAATCGGGGGGCAAGGCACAGTACCATAGGAACAAAAAACACAACAGTCACCTTGCTTCGGTTTTTAAATTTGTTTTTTCATTTTTTTATTCCTTAAAAATATTGGCATATGCATCTGTTGGCTTTCCCTCTTCTTTCTGATAGCTGCATTTTGGGGCAGGTAATGTGTGTTTGTTACCTTTCCCATTACCTTTTTTTATTTTTGACTCAGTTACTTTATAGCCCGTTGCATTGACAGCCGTTTTCGATAGACTTTACGTTTACTTTGTTGAATCAAATGTTATGGTGGCATTCCTTCTTGATAAAATACCCGCATTGACGATCTTTGCAACTTATTAACTTCATGCTTTATCTTCTTCGCAGGTCCAAACAGCTCATCCCTTTAATCTTAAATTCAACGGCACTGATAGTGGCTTTGCTGATCTCGTGGCTTTTTCTCTTTTCACTTTTTGGGAAAAACACTTTGAGTAATAAGGAAAAACAATCGTTAATGCGGCAAACACAGTTACTAAGCCAAGAAACGTTTTTGCTTGAAAATATTTTCTCTTTTCAGTTGTTTCACAATTACAATCCTCCTTTACAGGTTTTAATTCTTGATACCAGGCATACCCGATAACCAAAATGGCAGTCTATTAAACACGGTCTGAATGGCTCCATCCAGAAAAAAAAAAAAAAAAAAACGAAGATGCGATGCCACTTGTTCCGCAAGAACGCCAATACCGGAGTAATACAGCAGAGCGATGCTGCAATCGCTGTTAATATACCCCACCGAGAAGTCTCTTTGATTATCCATAATTTATAGGTTTAAATTAATCCCTTAGTGTTTTGTTTCCAGCACTCAATTTTTCCTTGCTTTCTTAATTCATATCTTTGCCATTAAGAATATCAATGGGTCACCAATAAAATATGTGTTGCAGATGTTAATACCCTGCCCACCATGGGCAATACGATTGGTTT